>NZ_JBWXTD010000003.1:1265209-1284424 GCF_056682175.1 Falsiroseomonas sp. RANM36 | reverse complement strand
GGGGGCCCCCCCCCGCCCCCCCCCCCGGGGCCGCCCCCCCCGCGGGGGCGCGCCCCGCGGGGGCGGCCCCGCGCCGCACGCGTGCCGCGCATGCCGCCCGACCGGATTGCGCCGATCCCGCGCGCGGCGCAGATCGGGTCGGCATGCCGTTCATCCTCGATCCGACCACGCGGCTGATCTTCGTCCTCGGCCTCGGCGCCGGCGCGTCCGCCCTGGCCGGGCGGGCGCTCGATCCGCTTGTGGGCGTGCTGTCCGGGGAGTTCGGCGCGGCGGCGGCGACCGTCGCGCTGCTCTCCACGGCGTTCGCCCTGCCCTATGCGCTGGTGCAGCCGATCCTCGGGCCGGTCGGCGACGCGCTCGGCAAGCGGCGCATCATGCGCGCCTGCCTGGCGGTGCTGACGCTGGCGCTGGCGGCCTCGGCCTTCGCGCCCGATCTCGTGACCCTCGGCGCGCTGCGCGTGGTCGCCGGCATGGCGGCGGGCGGCGTCTTCCCGCTCGCCATCGCCAGCGTCGGGGACAATGTCCCGCTCGACCGGCGGCAGGTCGCGCTGTCGCGGCTGCTGGTCGCGGGTCTGACCGGCTCGATCGCCGGCGGCGCCCTCGCCGCGTTGCTCGAGCCCTTCATCGGCTGGCGCGGCGTGATCCTGCTCTGCGCCGCGGCGAGCCTCTCGGGCTTCCTGGTGCTGCGCGAGACCGCGCCGCCGCCCGCCAGGCGCTTCGACCTGGTGGAGGCGATCACCCGCTATCGCGGCATACTCGGCCTCCGGGCGGCGCGGCAGCTCTACCTGGCGGTGTTCCTGGAAGGGGCGCTGCTGTTCGGCGTGTTCCCCTTCCTGGCGCCGATCTTCGCCGAGCGCGGCCAGGGCGGCACGCGGGAGGCCGGCTTCGCCATCGCCGCCTATGCCTTCGGCGGCTTCGTCTTCGCCGCGATGGCGCCGGCCCTGCTGCGCCGCCTCGGCCAGTCGGGGACGATCCGGCTGGGCGGCGTGGTCTGCGGCGGCGGCCTCGCGGGGCTGGCGCTGGCATCCACGGCCTGGATCGGGGTTTTCGCCTGCCTGGTGCTCGGCACCGGCTTCTACATGATCCACTCGGCCATCCAGACGCGGGTGACGGAGGTCGCGCCGCAGGCGCGCGGCAGCGCCGTGGCGCTGCATGCCTGCAGTTTCTTCCTCGGCCAGTCGCTCGGGCCGGTCCTGATGGGCGCGGGGCGGGCGGTGCTCGGGCCGGTTCCGGCGCTGCTGGCCGTCGCGGCGGGGATGCTGCTGCTGGGGTCCTGGCTGGCCCGCGCGGGCGGGCCAAAGCAGGCCGGAGCCGTTCGTTCCTAAATCGCACCGGTTCGCGATTCGCCCCGCAAAGGGAACGGGGCGTGAATCCGGAGCCGAATCGCGCTGCTGAAAGTTTGTGTTTTCAGCCGCTTGGCCCGAGTCGCGCGAACGAATCGCTGACCCCCCCGCGGCCGTTCTCCCGACACAAGACCTTGGGGCGATTCGGTTTTTCACCCACAAGAACGTTCCGCCGAGTCGCGCCGAGTCGCGGCCCGGGCGAATCGGTCAGAAATCGCTGACCCGGCCCTTCCGCTCCCAGTCGCCGTAGCGGGTGGGTTCCGGGCCCGCCGGGCCGCCCACTTCCTTCAGCCGGATCGGCTCCTCCTTCGGCGGGTCGCCGGCCGGAGGGCGCTTCTCGCCGGGCAGGGGCGGGTCGGTGTCGGGGGCCGGCGGCGGGCCCGGATTGGGCTCCGGCACGGGCCGGCCCGGCTGCGGCCCGGTGGGATCGCCGGGCGGGATGGGGATCTGCGCCACCTTGGGCGCCGGGGCGTCGGCGCCCCCGTTGCTTGTCTTGTCCATGCCCCACATCTAGGTGCTCCATGCGCGGTGTCGCGAGACCAACGCGCATCGGTGGCATTCGGGAGCATCGCCCCATGGCCGGCTATTTCCGCACCGCCCTGCTGCTGGCCGCGATGACCGCGCTGTTCGTCGGCATCGGCTTCGCCATCGGAGGCGAGCAGGGGATGGTCATCGCCTTCGTGATGGCCTGCGGGATGAACCTCTTCGCCTGGTGGAACAGCGACCGCGTGGTGCTGGGGATGCACAACGCCCAGCCGATCGGCCCGCATGACGCTCCGCGCCTGTTCCAGATGACGGCGGAGCTGGCGCAGCGCGCCGGGCTGCCGATGCCGGCGCTCTATGTGATCCACGAGGACCAGCCCAACGCCTTCGCCACCGGCCGCAGCCCGGAGAAGGGCGCGGTCGCGGTCAACACCGGCCTGCTCGACATGATGAGCGAGCGGGAGGTGGCCGGCGTGATCGCGCATGAGCTGGCGCATATCCGCAACCGCGACACGCTGATCATGACCGTGACCGCGACGCTGGCGGGCGCGATCGGCATGCTGGCGCAGTTCGGCTTCCTGTTCGGCGGCCGCAACCAGGACGGACGCTCCAACCCCTTCGGCCCGATCGGCACCATCCTGCTGATCGTGCTGGCGCCGATCGCGGCGATGATCGTGCAGATGGCGGTCAGCCGCACCCGCGAATACGCCGCCGACGCCGCCGCGGCGGAGATCACCGGCGATCCGCGCGGCCTGGCTTCCGCGCTGATGCGGCTCGAGGACTACAAGCACGGGCGGGTGAACGAGGCGGCGGAGGCCAATCCGGCCAGCGCGCACATGTTCATCATCAACCCGCTGTCGGGCATGCGGATGGACGGGCTGTTCTCCACCCATCCGCGCACCGAGAACCGGGTGGCGGCGCTGGAGGAGCTGGCCGGGCGCATGGGCCCGCCGCCCGGACCGGCACGCATCCCGCCCGCCCCGCCGCGCGTTGCCTCCGGGCGGCCGGGCCCCTGGGGCGGGGGCGGTCGCAGGAACCCTTGGGGCTGAACCGGCGCGCCCGCGACGACGCGGCGGCCGAGCGAAAGGAGCAGCCGATGCACAGCGCCGAACGCGCCTGGCGCGACACGCCGAAGCTGGTGCGGTTCCTGATCTGGCACGGCGTGCTGGGCTTCGGCCTGTCGGCGATCTTCGTTGGCGGCTTCCTGCTGGCCGATCCGCATGGCGCCGGCGGCGTGCTGCTCGGCGCGGCCGGTCACTGGTGGCCGGCGCTGGTGCTGTGGTTCTTCGTGGGCCTCACCTTCGGCAGCGTGCAGATCGGGGCGGCGACGATGCTGCTGGCCGAGCGGCCGGACCGGCCGCCGCGCGGCGGCGGCACGGGTGCGACCAGCCTGGTGCGGCTGCCGATCCCGGTGCGCGCGGCGCGGCGCTGAAGGCGCGGCTCAGCGTGGCTTGCGCACCCGCGTGGACCAGATGTGCCAGACATAGGCGCCGATGACGCCGCCCACGACGACATAGGACAGCGGCTCGATCCAGCCCTCGATGCGGTCGTAGTGGTCTTCGAGCAGATAGCCGCCCGTGGTGAGGAACAGGATCCAGATGGCGCTGCCCGCCGCCGTCCAGGTGTAGAAGACAGGACGCCGGATATGCGCGAGGCCCGCCGGGACCGAGATCAGCGTGCGGATCGCCGGCAGCAGGCGGCCGAAGAACAGCGCGACCGGGCCGTATTTGCGCAGCGTCGCCTCGGCGCGGTCGAAATCCCTGTCGTCCACCGCGAACCACCGGCCGTAGCGCGCGAACAGCGGGCGGATGCGCGCCGAGCCGATCGCGCGCGCCAGCTCGTACCAGAAGGCGTTGCCCGCCAGCGTGCCACCGATGCCGGCGAGTACTGCCAGCACGAAGGACATCTGCCCGCGCGCCGCGGCGAAGCCCGCCAGCGGCATGATCACCTCCGACGGGATCGGCGGGAACAGGTTCTCGAGGAACATCAGCAGGAACACGCCCGGCCAGCCGCCGGCCGCGACGATATTCGTCACCCACTCGATCATCCGTCCGCTCCGTAGAGGGTCAGCGCGACGCGCCGCCCGCGCGAGTAGTTGAAGCCCGACACCGTGCCGTGTTCGCGCGGCGACAGGCCCAGCCGTGCCGCTTCCTCGCGGAAGGCGGCCTGCTGGCGATCCGCGACCGCGACGAGGCGCCTCGGCGCGGCGGCGAGGAAGCGTGCCGCCTCCGGCCCGTCGCGCAGCAGCCCGATGCCGCCGCCCATCGCGAATTGCAGCGACGGCTCGTGATAGCCGACCACGCCGAACTGCGTATCCGCCAGGCCGGGCCGCGCTTCCTCGACCAGGGCGGCGAGCCGCGGCGAGATCCAGGGCGCGGTCAGGCGCGGCAGCACGCCTTCCAGCACCACCCAGTTGAGCGGCACGGCCAGCGCCACGGCGAGCAGCCCGGCGCGCGCGGGGTTTCCCGTGCGCAACGCCCGCAGCGTGGCCACGACGAAGGCCGCCGCCACCGGCAGGCCGAGCAGCGCGACGACGGAAACGGCGCCATCGGCCAGCACCGGCAGGATCGCGGCCGCCAGCGCCAGGCCGATCGGCGCGCCGACCAGCGCCAGCAGCGAGAGCCAATGCAGCCAGCGCGGCGGCGCGCGGCGCAGCGGGTCCATCGCCCAGGCGGCGGCGAGCAGCATCAGCGCCGGGAAGGCCGGCAGGGTGTAGTGCGGCAGCTTGGTGGTCACGGCCTCGAACAGCAGCCAGACCGGCACGGCCCAGGCCAGCAGGAAGCGCGTGGCCGGCTGCAGCCGGTCGGCCCAGGCGCCGGGCAGCGCGCGCAGCACCAGGAAGGCCGAGGGGAAGGCGGCGACGCCGAAGATCAGCGTGTAGTAGCCCGGCGGGCCCCAATGGTTCTCGTCGGCGCCGCCCACCTTGCTCAGCATGTCGCCACCAATGGCGTCGGAGAGGAAGCGGCCTTCGGTGGCGATCGTCACCGCGACGAACCAGGGCAGCGCGGCCAGCAGCATCAGGGGCACGCCCCAGGCCGGGCGCAGCGCCCGCAGCCAGGGCGCACGGTTGCGCCAGGCCCGGTCCGCCGCCGCCAGGGTGATGCCGGCGAGCAGCGGCACCGCCGGCCCGATCGGACCCTTCAGCAGCACCGAGGCGCCGAGCACCAGCCAGAATGCCGCCGCCTGCCCCGCCGTGAAGGCGGAGGCGTTCAGATAGGCGCGGCCCATCAGCCCCATCGCCACCGCGACGGTGCCGAGCAGCGCCGCGTCGGTCTTGGCGATATGCGTCTCCATCGCCAGCACCAGGCAGCCGGCCAGCAACGCAGCGCCCAAGAAGGCCGCGCGGCGGCCGACCAGGACGCGGCCGAAATGCCAGGTGGCGAGCACCGCGGCCAGCGCGCCGAACAGCGACGGCAGGCGATAGGCCCAGATGCGGTCGCGGGCGTCCTCGACGCCCAGCGTCTCCAGCGCATGCACGGCGGCGGCCTGTGCCCAGTGGATGCCCGCGGGCTTCTTGTTGCGCTCCACCTCGCCCAGTCGGATGCGGACATAGTCGCCGGTCTGCACCATCTGGCGCGTCGCCTGGGCGAACCGACTTTCGTCGCGGTCGCCGGCGGGGATGGTGAAGAAGCCGGGCAGCCACAGCGCGAGGCACAGCAGGACGAGCCAGAGCCGCGGCCACCGCGTCTCCGGCAGGCGGTCCAGGAATTGCTCCACGCGCTGCATCGCGGCGCCCTAGCACGCCCCCGGACGGGCGGCCATAAACCGGGGAATGAGTTCGATGCCATCGAGCGGCCGGCGGCCTCAGGCGCCGCCGCGACGCCCAGCCCCCGCCGGAGCAGCCGGCGCTCCGGCCCGCCAGGCCGCGCTCGCGCTGCTCGCCGCCGTGCTGGAACGCCGCCGGCCGCTGGAGGAGGCGCTGGATGCACTGCCGGCCGGCCTGGCGCCGCGCGACCGTGCCGCCGCGCATCGCATCGCCGCCGCCGTGCTGCGCCGCGCCGGCAGCCTGGATGCGGTGCTCGAGCCCTTCCTGCGCCGGGAGCCGCCGCCGCCGGTGCGCGCCGCGCTGCGCGCCGGCGCGGCGGAGCTGCTGCTGCTCGGCACGCCGGCCCATGCCGCCGTGGCGGCGACCGTTGCGGTGGTACCGCGGCCCTTCGCCGGGCTGGTCAATGCCGTGCTGCGCAAGGTCGCCACCGAAGGCCCGGCGGCGCTGGAGGGCCTCGACGCCGAGCGGCTGGACACGCCGCCCTGGCTCTGGGCGGCGTGGCACGCGGCCTATGGCCCGGCGGTGCGGGCCATCGCGCGCGCCCACCAGCAGGCGGCGCCGCTCGACCTGACGCTCGCCCCCGGTGCGGCGCTGCCGGAGGGGGCGGCGATGTTGCCGACCGGCACCGCGCGGCTTCCGCCCGGGACGCGCATCACGGACCTGCCCGGCTTCGCCGACGGACTGTTCTGGGCGCAGGACGCCGCCGCCGCCCTGCCCGCCCGGCTGCTCTGCGTGCGGCCGGGCGAGCGCGTGGCCGATCTCTGCGCCGCGCCGGGCGGCAAGACCGCGCAGCTCGCCGCCGCCGGCGCGCGCGTGGTGGCGGTGGAGCGCGATCCGCGCCGCCTCGCCCGGCTCGGCGAGAATCTCGCGCGCCTGAAGCTCGACGCGGAGTTGGTGCAGGCCGACGCCGCGACCTGGTCACCCCCAACGAACGAAAAATTCGATGCGGTGCTGCTCGATGCGCCCTGCACCGCGACCGGCATCATCCGCCGCCATCCCGACATCCCGCATCTGAAGCGCGCGGGCGATGTGGCGCAGATGGCCGCCGCGCAGGCGCGGCTGCTGGCGCATGCGGCCACGCTGCTGCGTCCGGGCGGGCGGCTGGTCTATGCCACCTGTTCGCTGCAGCCCGAGGAAGGCGAGGCGCACCTCGCCTCCGCCCCAGCCCTCGGTCTCGCGCCCGATCCGATCCGCGCGGAGGAGGTGCCGGGCCTGGCCGAGGCCGTCACGCCGCAGGGCACGCTGCGCACGCGGCCGGACATGTGGAGCGACCGCGGCGGGCTGGATGGGTTCTTCGCCGCGCGGTTCCTGCGCCGGTAGAAGCGCCGGGCTACACCCGCCGCACGTTCCAGAAATAGGGCGCCGTGCCCTGCAGCACGCCATCGAGCGTGCGGCGATGGGCGGTGCGGATGAAGAAGCGGCCGAGCGGGATCGTCGCGACCTCGCTGTTGGCGACGCGCCCGATCTCGCCGGCGATCCGCTGGCGCGCCTCGGCATCGGGCGCGTCCAGCCACTGTTCGGTCAGCCGCTCCACCTCGGCGCTGCCATACCAGCCGAACCAGCCTTGCGGTCCCTGGCCGCGGGTCAGCGGATTGACCGCCGGATTGATGAAGTTCCCGGCCTGCCCGAAGGAATGGAACACGCTCCAACCGCCGCGCTCGGCCGGCTCGCGGTTGGCGCGGCGCTGCACGACCGTGCCCCAGTCGGTGCTGACCAGCTCCACGTTCAGCCCGATGCGGCGCAGCATATCGGCGGTGATCTCGCCCATCGGGCGGATGATCGCGAAGTCGGTCGGGTTGATCACCACCGCCCGTGCCCCGGCAAGGCCCGCTTCCGCGATCTCGGCGCGGGCGCGGTCTAGGTTGCGCGCGCCCTGCAGCCGCTCGGCGCCCGCGTCGGTCGCATAGTCCGTGCCGCAGGGGAACAGCGAGAAGCAGGTCTCCCACAGGCTGCGGTCGGGGCCGTTGATCGCCTGCATGTAGTCTTCCTGGTTCAGCGCCGCCTGCACGGCGCGACGCGCCCGCACATCGTTGAACGGCGGATGCAGGTGGTTGAAGCGCAGGAAGCCGAGATAGCCCGTCGGGTCGGCGACCATCGTCGCGATCGCGCGGTTGCGCGCGAGCGTGGGCAGCAGGTCGGCCAGCGGCTGCTCCCACCAATCCACCTCGCCCGCCTGCAGCGCCGCGCCGGCGGTCGCGGCATCGGGGATGATGTGCCACTCGATGCGCTCGAAATGCGCGACCTTGCCGCCGGAGCCCCATTCCGGCGCTTCCTGCCGCGGCACGTAGCCGTCGAACTTCGCATAGACCGCGCGGCTGCCGGAGACGAACTCGTCGCGCAGGAAGCGGAAGGGGCCGCTGCCCACCACCTCCGTGATCTGCGTGTTCGGGTCGGTGCGCGCGATGCGCTCCGGCATCATGAAGGGCACCTGCGCGAAGCTTTTCGCCAGCGCGTCGAGCATCGCCGGGAAGGGCCGCGTCAGGCGGATCTCCACGGTGCGGTCGTCGGCGGCGCCCCAGCGCTCGACGCGGGCGTTGAGGATCTGGCCGAAGGCGTCGCGACGGGCCCAGCGCGACAGGCTCGCGGCGCAGTCCTGCGCGCGCACCGGCTCGTTGTCGTGGAAGCGCAGCCCCTCGCGCAGGCGGATGCGCCAAGTCAGGCCATCGGCCGACACCTCGTGCCCCGCCGCCATCTGCGGCCGCGGCCGGAAGCGGGAGTCCACGGCGTAGAGCGTGTCGTACACCGCGAAGCCGTGGTTGTTGGTGACGGTCGCCGTGGTCCAGATCGGATCGAGCGAGGTGAGGTTGGCCTGCGGCACGAAGCGCAGCACGCGCGGATCGGCGCCGCGCGGGGCGCGGCTGCGGCCGGGAGCGGCCAGGAAGGGTGCGGCGGTCGCGGCCGCGAGCAACGCGCGGCGATGCATCCTGGGCATCCGTGTCATCCTCCCCTCGCAGTCGGAGACGCGCCCGCTTTCGCCGGATTTCGTCCCGTACGGGACCATAGCGACAAATGGTTCCAGTTGGAACGGAATTCGCGCACCCTCCCGTGTCGGAACACCAAGGGGTTCGGCGGATGGACGCAAGCAGGTCGGCGGCGGCGCTCGGCATCCTCGACCGCAATGCGATCCGGCTGGCCTATCGCCTGTCCTGGCTGGCGAACTTCTTCTCCGGGCCGATCTACCGTCGGATGGAAGCGCAGCACGGGCTGACGCGGCCGGAGGTCGTCGTGCTGTTCTGCCTGGCCCATGCGCCGGGCCTGGCGGCGTCCGACATCTGCGCGGCGACCGGGCGGCCCAAGAACAGCATCAGCCGCGCGGTCGGGCGCCTGCTGCGCGCCGGGCGGATCACCGGCCGCGCCGATCCGCAGGACCGGCGCGCCACGATCCTGCGGCTGACCGCCGCCGGCCGCGCACTGCACGACGCGCTGCTGCCCGAGTTCCGCCTGCGGGAGGCACGGATGCTGGCGCCGCTCAGCGCCGCGGAGCGCGCCGAGCTCGACCGGCTGCTCGGCAAGCTGGTGCATCGCGACGACGACTGGGCCGAGGTCTTCTGACCCTCCGGGCGCGCATGTTCCTCAACGAACCGCATTCCCCGGGAACAGCACCACGCGCAGCGTCTGCATCAGGATCAGCAGGTCGAACAGCACGCCGAAATTCTTCACGTAGTAGAGGTCGTAGCTGAGCTTGGAGCGCGCATCGTCCAGCGACGCGCCATAGGGATAGTTCACCTGCGCCCAGCCGGTCAGCCCCGCGCGCATGCGGTGGCGCTCGTGATAGAGCGGCAGCTTCTCCGCCAGTTCCGCAGTGAATTCCGGCCGCTCCGGCCGCGGGCCGACGATGGACATGTCGCCGCGCAGCACGTTGAAGAGCTGCGGCAGCTCATCGAGCCGCGTGCGACGCAGGAAGTTCCCCACCCGCGTGATGCGCGGGTCGCGCTCGGCGGCCCAGGTGGCGCCGAAGCGCTCGGCGTCCACGCGCATGGTGCGCAGCTTCATGATGCGGAAGATCCTGCCGTCGCGCGTGACGCGCGCCTGGCGATACAGCACGGGCCCGCCATCCTGCAGCTTCACCGCCGCGGCCGCGGCGATCAGGAAGGGCGAGGACAGCGCCAGCAGAACCAGGCTGGCCGCGATGTCCAGCGCGCGCTTCAGCGCATGGTCCAGCAGGCTGGCGCCGAATCCCTCGGCATAGACGAGGAAGCCGAGTTCCAGCCGCTTGATGTCGATGCGCCCGATCTCGCGCTCCAGCGAGCGGAGATACTCGCTGACCGGGAAGCCCGCGGTGCGGCAGGCCAGCAGTGCCTGCATCGGCAGGCCGCGCCGGTCATCCGCGGCGACGACGATCTGATCGGCGCCGAAGGCGCGCGCGGCATCGAGGAAGGCGGTGCCGGCGGGGAAGATGCGCAGCGCGGAATCCTCGGCGAGCCGCGGGTCGAATGCGCCCATCTCCGGCTCGTGCACCAAAGCGATGTCGAAGGCGAGCGTCCGCGCCTCCCGCCGCAGCAGCCAGACCAGGTCGAAGGCGCGCTGCCCGGCGCCGACGATCAGCAGCCGGCGGCGGAACAGGCCGAGCCGCCGCAGCGCCGCCAGCCCGAGCCGCGCCAGGCAGCCCGCCGCCCCGAGGCCGATGGTCGCCGCGGCGAACAGCCCGATCCCGCCGCTGCCCGGCGCCAGCAGCGCGAGCCCCGCCGCGCTGCCGAGCGCGGCCAGCACCGCGGCCACCGGCACGCGACCCAGCGCCTGGCGCGGCAGGTTCAGCGCATCGCGGCGATACAGGCCGAGGCTGTAGAGGCCGAGCAGATAGGCCAGCGGATGCAGCAGCAGCGCCAGCGCGCCCGGCCATGCGTGCAGGCTGGGCGGATCGGGCAGCAGCGCGACCGCCGCCGGCCAGGCCAGGGCGACGAGCGCGGCATCGAGCAGGAACAGGGCGCGCGCCGCCCCGAGCGCGGGCGCAGAGACCATCCTCGCCATGCGCGCAGCCTATGCGCGCGCGGTTGACGAAGGATGAGCGTGGAGCGGGCTATCGCTCGCAGCGCAGCAGCAGCGTGCTGCGATGCGCGATGTCGCCCACATCGGCTGCGCTGCGGTCGGCGCCGCGGCTTTCGGCGGTGCGGAAGGCCACGCCGGCGCGGCGCAGGAAGCCCTGGGCCGCCTCGCCCTTCACCGCGAAGTTCACGTTGTCCACGTTCTGCACCCGCCGGCTGTCGAGCTTCGCCACCACCACGCCGACGAGGTTGCCCTGCATGTCGAGCAGCGGGCCGCCGGAATTGCCGGGCTGCACCTCCGCGCTGATCTGGAAGTTGTTCGGGTCGTTGCGGATGCCGGCGAGCGCGTTGATCTCGCCGCGCGTCAGCTTCGGATCGGCCGAGAGCAGCCCGGCGAGCGGGAAGCCATAGGCCACCACGCTCTCGCCCCGCCGCACGGCAGGGGCGGTGCGGAAGGCGAGCGCCGGCCCCGGATTGCCCGGGATGCGCAGCGTCGCGAGATCGAGCGCGGCATCCACCCGCGCCGGCGGCACCGCGGCCAGCCAGCGGCCATCGGGGGTGCGCGCCAGGATGCGGTCGCAACCGTCCACCACGTGCTGGTTGGTCATCACGAGATCCGGCGCGACGACGAAGCCCGTGCCGGATGAGACGCTGCGGGCATTCGGGTTCGGCCGCGCCTGCGCCACCGCCGGCGCGGGCGCCGCGGCGGCTGCCAGCTCGACCCGCGGCGTGGCGCAGATGTCCTGGTCCCGCGCGATGCTCTCCCGCCCATCGGACAGCACCAGCCGCACATCGAAGCGGCAGCCGGCATCGGGATTGACCCGCAGGTTGAAGCCGGAGCCGCTCGGCAGCGGACCGCGGTTCAGCAGGTTCGAACCCCAGTCCGGCCGGCCGCTGCGCACCGCGTGCAGCGCCGTCGCCTCGACGCCGGTGCGGTTCACGATGCGCACCGGCTCGGGGCCCGGCGTCTGCGCGGCGGCGGGCCAGGCCAGGATCAGGGCGAGGAGCAGGATGCGGGCAGGCATGCGCGCCATGTCGCCGCGCCCCGCGGCGCCGTCAACGCCCACCCTCCCCTTCGCGGAACCTGCGCCAGATCAAGGCCGCCAGCGGCAAAAATATGCAGGGTTGCGCAAGACGCAGGGATCGGCCCTTGACCCTCCCATGGTGGGAGACCCGATCTGAGGCGCATGGAAACGCAAGACCCCGCGATGCCCGAGGCACCGCTGACCATCGTCCCGCATCTCTCCCTGCCGGTGGAGGGCATGACCTGCGCCTCCTGCGCCGGACGGGTGGAACGTGCGCTGCGCCGCGTGCCCGGCGTGACCGAAGCCCAGGTGAACCTCGCCTCGGAGCGGGCGGACATCGCCGGCACCGCCACGCCGGCCGAGCTCGCCGCCGCCATCCGCGCCGCCGGCTACGGCGTGCCGGAGATCGAGCGGAGCATCGGCATCGAGGGCATGACCTGCGCCTCCTGCGCCGGGCGGGTGGAACGCGCGCTGGCGCGGGTGCCGGGCGTGCTCTCGGTCAGCGTGAACCTGGCCACGGAACGCGCCACGCTGCGCACCCTCGCCGGCGTGGAGGATGCGGCGCTGGCCGCCGCCCTGGCCAGGGCGGGCTATCGGCTCGGCGCCATCGCCGACGATGCCGAGGCCGAGGAGCAGGCGGCGGCGGCGAAGCTGGCCCACCAGGGTCGCGAGGTGCTGGCCGCGGCCGCGATCGCCGCGCCCTTCCTCGCGGGCATGGTCGGCATGGCCTTCGGGCAGGACTGGATGCCGGGCGCCTGGGTGCAGCTCGGGCTCGCCACGGCGATGTTCGCCTGGTTCGGTCCGCGCTTCTGGCGGGCCGCCTGGGGCGCGCTGCGCGACCGCACCGGCAACATGGACCTGCTGGTCTCGCTCGGCACCGGCGCGGCCTTCCTGCTCTCGCTCTGGACCATGTGGCGGCACGGCACGCAGCACGCCCATGCCTTCTATTTCGAGGCCGCCGTGGTGGTGCTGTTCTTCGTGCTGCTCGGCAAGTGGCTGGAGGCGCGCGCCAAGCGCGGCACCGGGGCGGCGATCCGCGCCCTGCTGGCGATGCGCCCGCGCAACGCCCGCCTGCTGGACGCCGACGGGACGGAGCGCGAGGTGCCCGCCGCCGCGGTCGTGGTCGGCGACCGCGTTGTGGTCCGCCCCGGCGAGCGCGTGCCGGTGGACGGCGAGGTCGAGGCCGGCGAGGCCGGGGTGGACGAGAGCGCGCTGACCGGCGAATCGCGCCCGGTCGAGAAGGCGCCGGGCGCGCGGCTCGCCACCGGCACGGTGGTGCTGGACGGGCGGCTGGTGCTGCGCACGACCGCGGTGGGCAACGAGACGACGCTGGCGCGTGTCGCCGCAATGGTCGCCGCCGCGCAGGCCTCCCGCGCGCCGGTGCAGAAGCTGGTGGACCGCGTGAGCGCGGTCTTCGTGCCGGTGGTCATCGGCATCGCGCTGGCGACGCTCGGCGGCTGGCTGGCCGCAGGCGCCGGCTTCGAGGAAGCGGTGCTGCATGCGGTCGCCGTGCTGGTGATCGCCTGCCCCTGCGCGCTCGGCCTGGCGACGCCGGCGGCGATCATGGCCGGCACCGGCGCCGCGGCGCGCGCGGGCATCCTGGTGCGCGACGCCGAGGCGATCGAGCGGGCGCGGTCGGTGGATCTCGTCGCCTTCGACAAGACCGGCACGCTGACCGAGGGCCGGCCCCGTCTGGCGGCGCTGCACCCCGCCCCCGGCACCACGCGGGAGGATGCGCTGGCGCTGGCCGCGGCGCTGCAGTCCGGCAGCGAGCACCCGCTGGCCCGCGCGGTGCTGGAGGCACAGGGCGAGGCGCCGAAGCCGACGTCCGAGAATTTCCGCGCGCTGCCCGGCCGCGGCGTGGAGGGCGTGGTCGGCGCCCGCCGCCTCGCGCTCGGCAGCCCGCGCCTGCTGGCCGAATCCGGCGCCGATGCGGGCACGCTGGCGGCGTCCGCGGCGCAGGAGGCGTCGCAGGGCCGCAGCCTCGCCTGGCTGATCGATCCGGGCACGCATGCGGTGCTGGCGCTGCTCGCCTTCGAGGACGCGCCGAAGCCCGGCGCGGCCGGCGCGGTGGCGGCGCTGCGGGGCATGGGGGTGGAGGTGGCGATGCTCTCGGGCGACGTCGCGCCCGCCGCGCAGGCCGCGGCCGCCCGGCTCGGCATCGCCCGCGTCGCGGCGGAGGTGCTGCCGGACGGCAAGGCGGCGCAGGTCGCCGCGTGGCGCCAGGGCGGCGCGCGGGTGGCGATGGTGGGTGACGGGATCAACGACGCGCCGGCGCTGGCCGCGGCCGATCTCGGCATCGCCATGGGCACCGGCACGGACGTGGCCATCGCGGCTGCGGGAATCACGCTGATGCGCGGCGACCCGGCCCTGGTGCCGGCGGCGCTCGACATCACGCGCAGGACCTACGGGAAGGTGAAAGGAAACCTGGGATGGGCATTCGCATACAACCTGCTGGGCCTGCCTCTGGCGGCGCTGGGCCTGCTCTCCCCGGCGGTGGCGGGCGCGGCGATGGCGATGTCGTCGGTGTCCGTGGTGGCGAATGCTCTCCTGCTCGCGCGCTGGCGGCCACGGCCGATGCCGGGGGGCCGGGGCTGACCCGCATGCGCAGCGGCCGCGGCATGACGATCGGCCAGGCGGCGGCGCGCTCCGGCGTCTCCGCCAAGATGATCCGCCACTACGAGTCCATCGGGCTGATCGAGGCGGAGCGCCGCGCCAACGGCTATCGCAGCTATGGACCGCAGGACGTCGCCGTGCTGCGCTTCATCCGACATGCCCGCGACCTGGCCTTCCCGCTCGAGGACATCCGCAAGCTGCTCGCGCTGTGGCGCGACCGCTCCCGCGCGAGCGGCGAGGTGAAGAGCCTGGCGCTGGCGCATGTCGAGGCGCTGGAGGCCAAGGCCGCCGCGCTGAACGCCGTGGCGACCAGCCTGCGGCACCTGGCACAGCATTGCTCGGGTGATGACCGGCCGGATTGCCCGATCCTCGAGGAACTGCAAGGCAGGACGGCATGACGGTGGAGTTGAAGGTCGCGGGCATGACCTGCGGCCATTGCGTCAAGGCGGTGACCGAGGCGATCCGCGCCAAGGATCCCGGCGCACGCGTCGAGGTGAGCCTCGCGGACGGCATGGTGCGCGCCGAGACCGCGCTGCCGCGTGCCGCCGTCGCCGCCGCGGTCGAGGAGGAAGGCTACAAGGTCGCCGCCTGAGGTCGCGGCGTCGCCGCCACCTCTCCGGCGACCGCCACCGCGACGGGCGCGCCTTCGAGCAGGTCGAACAGGCGCAGGCCGCCCGGCGGAAGGATCGTCTCCGGCATGCCCGGGCGCAGGATCCGCCAGCTTCGTCGGCGGAGCGCATCCGGCAGCACCAGGCCGGTGGCCCGCCGGCCGCCGCCCACCGCGGGCGCCAGCCCGCCCGGCACCAGCCGGCCCCAGGGATGCAGCAGGCCGGCGACCAGCACCGCCGCCTCGCCCGAGACCCGCGCCGCCGCGATCACATGGTTGCGCAGCGCGCCCTGGCACGACACGGGCAGCCAGGCGCCCTCGTGGAACAGCCCCGCATGGGCGCGGCGCAGGCCAAGCAGCGCCGCGGTCCAGGACTGCTTGATGCGGCCGTCGCGCCAGTCCGTCACCGTACCCTCGGCCAGCGCGGCGCGGCGCGTCGCGTAGTCCACCGGGCGGCGGTTGTCGGGATCGACCAGCGACAGGTCCCAGAACTCGGTGCCCTGGTAGATGTCCGGCACGCCGGGGGCGAGGCATTTCAGCGCCACCTGCACGAGTCCCTTCGCGGCGCCGGCGGCGGCGATCGCCGCGGCCTGCTCGGCCACCTCGCGCGCGAAGCCGGCCGGGCGGGCGGGATCGAAGGCGCCGCGCAGGAAGGCGGCGCAGGCCTCCTCATAGGCCGCGTTGGGCATCGCCCAGTCGCTGTAGCGCTTGCCCTCGCGCAGCGCCTTCTGCAGCCAGCCCTGCACGCGGTCCAGGAAGGCGGCGACACCGTCGGCATCGGCGGGATCGAGGCCGATCGGCCAGGCGCCGACAAGCGTCTGATACAGCTGAAGCTCGTCGGCCGAGTCGGGCGCTTCCGTCTCGTCCAGCAGCGCGCGCAGCGGCGCGTTCAGGCGGCGCCAGCGCTCGATGGTCGCGCCCCAGGCCTCCGCCTGCTCGCTCAGCACGGCCAGCCGCGCGCGCACATCCTCGCCCCGCTTGTGGTCATGCGTCGCGGTGGCGGAGAGCGCGAGCGGGTCGCGGCGGCGCCCGCGCATGACGCGGTGGAAGGTGGTCGGCGCGATCGAAAGCTGCGAGGGATCGGAGCCGACCTCGTTGCGCGAGATCAGCCGCACATAGCGGTAGAAGGCCGTGTCCTCGACGGATTTCGCGGCGACCGGCCCGGTGAGCTGCTGGAAGCGCCGCACCGCCTGCAGCACGTCCTGCCGTTCCTCGCCCCGCGGCGCACGCCGCAGCGCCTCGCCGGAGACGATCGGGCGGATCAGGCCCAGCAGGTCGCGCTGCGTCACGCGCAGATGGCGCGCCGCGCGGCTGAAGGCCCAGTCGAGCACATAGGCATCCGCCTGCCGCCCGCCGGACAGCGCGGCATAGGTACGATAGACCGGGAACTCCGCGACCACGGCGCGCAGCACGCGGCGCACGGCGGTGAGAGTGTGGTCGCGCATCCGCAGGTCGCGCTGCAGCACGCGATGCACCCGCAGCGCGACGCCGGCGAGTTCCGCCGCCAGGTAGTCGGCCAGGATCTGTTGCCGCGCGGCGCGCTCCACCGCGTGGAAATCGGTCGCCTGCGGCGCCGTCGCCGCCCAGGCCGCATCCAGCGCCGCCTCTCCCGCCGGGTCGTGCAGCAGCGCGCCGATGCGGTCCATCACCTCGTAGCCGGTGGTGCCGTCCGTCATCCATTCGGCGGGCAGGTGCTCGTGCTTCGCGAGGATCTTCTCGACAACGATCCAGGGCTCGCGCGAGAGGCCCGCCGGCCGCTCCGCCGCGCGCGCCTCCATGCGGCGGCGCAGCTTGCGGCAATAGGCGCGCGGATCGGCGAGCCCGTCCACGTGGTCGATGCGCAGCCCGTCCACCAGCCCCCTCGCCCAGAGATCGAGCACGAGGCCATGCGCCGCCTCGAAGGCGCCGGGCACCTCCACGCGGAAGCCGGCGAGGCCGTTGATGTCGAAGAAGCGGCGATAGTTGATCTCGTCCGCGGCCGCGCGCCACCAGGACAGCCGGTAGTGCTGCCGCTCCAGCAGCGCATGCAGCGCCGCGCCGCCGTCGCGCGCGGCGTCGAAGCGGGCCAGCGCGGCCGCAACCGTCGCCTGCGCCACCGGATCGGCCAGCGCATCCGCCAGCGCCCGCTTCGCCGCGGCAGCGCGCTCGCGCTGCTGCCGGCGCGGCGCGCGACGCAGGCCGCGCCAGGCGGCGATCGCGGCATCCAGCGCGGCGCTGCCGGTCGGCGTCTGCGGCAGGACCGCGGCGTAGTCGCGCGGCGCCAGCGGGAAGCGATGGTCGAAATACCAGGCGGAGATCGTGCCCTCCGCGGCCTCCGCGCGCAGCGCGATCTCGCCCGCCTCCAGCGCCTCGCCATAGGGAACGCCGAGGAAGGGCGCCAGCACGCGGCCCTTCAGCCGCACATCCGCCGGATCCCAGTCGATGTCGAACCAGGTCGCATGCGGGCTGGCGGGCCCCCATTCCAGCACGTCGAGCCACAGCGCGTTGTCGGCGCCGCCGACGCCCATGTGGTTCGGCACGATGTCGAGCAGCAGGCCCATCCCATGCGCGCGCAGCGTCGCGACCAGCGCATCGAGCGCCGCCTGTCCGCCGAGCGCCGGGTTGATGCTGCCGAAATCGGTGATGTCGTAGCCATGCGTCGAGCCCGGCCGGGCGGTCAGCAGCGGCGAGGCATAGAGATGCGACACGCCGAGCGCATGCAGATACGGCACGATCGCGCGCGCATCGTGCAGGGTGAAGCCGTCATGGAACTGCAGCCGGTAGGTGGCCGTGGGCGTCATCCGCCATGCCCGCGTCGCGCCGCGTCCAGCGCGCCGAGGATGCCGGCGGCGGGTTCCTCCGCCAGCAGCGCCTCGGCGGGAGCGGTCAGGCGGCGGCGCCAGTTGGGATGCGCATCCGTGGTGCCCGGCAGGTTCACCTGCGGTTCCGACAGGATCGCATCCTCCATCGGCAGCATGGCGAGCGCGGCGGGCGTGCTGCCGAGGAAGCGCGCGACGGCGCGACCGAGCCGCGGCCCGGCCTCGGCCGGCGGCTCGCCCTCGGCGCCGCCCTGTTCGCGCAGGCGGTGCCACAGCGCGACGCGTTCCTGCGCCCGCGCCGCGTCCTCGGCCGCCGCGTCGCGCCCTTCCGGCAGCAGGCCGAGCCCGTCGCGGAGCCCGATATCGGCGCCGCGCCACCAGCCGGCCAGCGTCGGCATGTCGTGCGTGGTGCTGGTGGCGATGGCATGCGCGTCGTAGCGCCAGGCGGGCGCGAAGCCGCCATCGTGCTCGCGCTCGAAGAACAGCACGCGCAGGCCGAACAGGCCGGTCTCGCCGAGCAGGTCGCGGAAGCCGTCGGGCAGCGTGCCGAGATCCTCGCCCACCACCACGGCGCGGCGATGATGCGACTGCGCCGCCAGCAGGCGCATCAGGTCGCCGGCCGGGAAGCGCAGATAGGCGCCCTCCGTCGCCCTCGCGCCGTCCGGCACGCACCAGATCCGCGCCAACCCCATCACATGGTCGATGCGCACGCCGCCCGCATGCTCCATCGCCGCCGCGAGATCGTCGAGGAAGGGCGCGTAGCCCTGCGCGGCGAGCCGGGTCGGGGCGAAGGTGGTGAGGCCCCAGTTCTGGCCATGCACGTTGAGCTGGTCGGGCGGCGCGCCGATCGAGACGCCTTCGAGCAGCGCCGCGGTGCGCGACCAGGCGCGGCTGCCGCCGGCATGCGTCCCGACCGCGAGGTCGGCGATCAGCCCGATGCCCATCCCCGCCTCCCGCGCCGCGCGCTGCGCCGCGCCGAGCTGCCGCGCGGCGAGCCATTGCAGGAAGGCGTGGAAGGCGACCGCATCGGCATGGGCGGCGGCGAAGGCCGCGACCGCGTGGCTGCGCGGGTCGCGCATCGGCGCTGTCCAGCCCCGCCAGTCCCAGGCCTGCGGATCGGCGCGCAGATGATGCGCGTGCAGCGCCTCGAACCGCGCATGGTCCTCCAGCGCCTCCTCGCCCGCCTGCCGGAACCGCAGGAAATCGGCGCCGAGCGCGGTCGGCGGATCCAGATGCGCGGCGGCGAAGCGCGCATGCAGCGCGCGCAGCAGCGCGAGGCGCAGCGGCAGCGCGGCGGCATAGTCCACCAGCCGCTCCGCCTCGGCCGCCGCCAGCGCGTCCGCGATGCCGAGCGAGGCGGCGAGCGCATGCAGCGCCGCGACCTCCGGCAGGCCGCCGGGATCGGCGAGCCAACCGTTCAGCCGCGTGCGGCTGGAGGGCGAATAGGGGCTGTAGTGGCCCGGATCGCCGGCGAAGAGCGCATGCACGGGGCTGAGCGCGAGCGCATCGGCGCGGCGGCCCCCCCCCCCCCCCCCCCCCCCCGGCCCCCCCGCCCCCCGCGCCCCGCCCGCCCCCCCCCCCCCCCCCCCCCCCCG
>NZ_JBWXTD010000003.1:1252283-1265201 GCF_056682175.1 Falsiroseomonas sp. RANM36 | reverse complement strand
GCGCGGGGGGGGCGGGGCGCGCGGCGGGGCCCGCCCCGCGCCCCGCGGCCCGCGCGGGGGCGGCCACGGCGCCGAAATGGCCGAGGCCGCCATCGCCCGCCGCCCGCAGGCCGTAGATCTGCACGCCGAGGCCCCAGCAGCGCCGATCGGCCAGCGGGCCCTGGAAGCAGCGCGGCGGCGCGATGGTCAGCGCCGCGCCCGCGGCGAGGCCGCCATCCAGCATCAGATGCGCCTCGCCGGGCTCTGGCGGCAGCGGCACGGCGATCATCGGGCGCGGCTGGCCGAGCAGCGGGTCGGCGCGGTCGCAATGCGGGTGGGCGTGGCCCTCATGCACGGCGCCCGCCGCCGTCTCGATGCGCCAGGCGATGCTGCGCTCCAGCGGGCAGTCCATCGGCAGGGCGATGTGCAGCGCCTGCCCGGCGGTGCCGGTCAGCCGCGGCGGCAGCGGCGCGCGGCGCGCATGCTCCATCGCGGCGGCGAGCGCGCCGGCGGGATCGGTGGCGTCCACGCCCTGCGCGCGCAGCAGCAGGCGCAGCGTGTCGGCACTCACCACCTGGTGCCGGCCGCGAAAATCCTGCCAGCGCGGCTCGAAGCCGTGCAGCGTGGCCAGGTGGAGGAGGGCGTCGTCCGCTTGCGTCATCACGCGGCCCTTCGGTCGAGGAACCAGAGCGTGGCGAAGCCGGGCAGCATGCCCGACGCCGCCTGCGGCGCCGCCTCCGCCGGGGTGGCGTGCAGCGCGTGGCCCGGTTCCGGCGGGACGGCGATCGGATCGCGCCCCAGATTGCACAGCACGCGCAGCGTGGCGCCGTCGCCCATGCGCCATGCGGCGCGCACCGCCGCCGGGCCGATCGCCTCCGCGGCGAGCGCGGCGCTGCCGTTCAGGCGCGGCACGATCTCCGCCGCGCGCAGCGCCAGCAGCGCGCGCGTCGCCTGCAGTGCCGCGGCCTGTGGCGCCGCCTCCGCTTCCGCCGGGTCGGGCCGGGAATGTTCGAAGGTCGCGGGCGCGTTGGGGTCCGGGATGGCGGCGCGCGCGGCCTCGCCGGCGAAGGCGGCGAAGCGTGCGAACTCGCGCTGCCGCCCTTCCCGCACCGCCCTGGCGAGGTCGCCGGTGAAGTCGGTGAAGTAGAGGAAGGGCGTGCGGCTGGCCCATTCCTCGCCCATGAACAGCATCGGCACCTGCGGCGCGAGCAGCAGCAGCGCGCGCGCCGCATCCACGGCTTCGGACGGCGCGAGCGCCGACATGCGCTCGCCCATCGCGCGGTTGCCGATCTGGTCGTGGTTCTGAAGGAACAGCACGAAGGCGGTGGGCGGCAGGTGGCCCGATGGCTCGCCGCGCGGCGCGCCGCCGCGATGCGCCGACGCCTCGCCCTGATAGGCGAAGCCCTGCGACAGGCAGCGCGCCAGCAGCGCCGCCGGCGCCTCGGCGTAGTCGGCGTAGTAGCCGTCCTCCTCGCCGGTCAGCAGCACATGCAGGCAGTGGTGGCCGTCGTCGTTCCACTGCGCGTCGTAGCCGCCGGCACCGAGATGGGAGGCCGCGTTCTCGTCGTGCTCCAGCACCAGATGGACATGCCGGCCGGGCTCGACCGCGACGCGGACACGCTGCGCCATCTCCTGCAGGAAATCCTCGCCCGGCGCGGATTCGATCGCGTGCACGGCGTCGAAGCGCAGGCCGTCGAAGCGGTACTCCATCACCCAGTGGATCGCGTTCTCGATGAAGAAGTCGCGCACCGGCGCGCGGGAGAAATCGATCGCCGCCCCCCAGGGCGTGTGCGTGCCGGCCGCGAAGAAGGGCTCGGCATAGGCGTGCAGCCAGTTCCCCTCCGGCCCGAAGTGATTGTAGACGACGTCGAGGAAGACCATCAGCCCGAGGCCGTGCGCGGCATCCACCAGCGCCTTGAGATCCTCGGGCGTGCCATAGGCCTCGTCGGGGGCGAAGGGCAGCACGCCGTCATAGCCCCAGTTGCGCGTGCCGGCGAAATCGGCGACCGGCATCAGCTCCACCGCGGTGACGCCGAGCGCGGCGAGACGCGGCAGCGCCGCCGTCACGCCGCGGAAACCGCCGAAGCTGCCGGCGTGCAGTTCGTACAGCACGGTCTCGTGCCAGGGGCGGCCCTGCCAGTCGCCATGCCGCCACGCGAAGGCGGCCGGATCGGTCACCACCGACCAGCCGCCGACATCGCCATCCTGCGCGCGCGAGGCCGGGTCCGGCACCGCGAGGTCGGGCGCGACGCGGTAGCGGTAGCGCGTGCCGGGCGGCGCGGCGACCTCCGCCGCGAACCAGCCCTGTGCCTCGGGCCGCATCGGCACCTCCGGCCCGTCGCGCAGGACGACGGCGGCGGCGCGCAGGGCGGGCGCCCAGAGCCGGAACCGGGTGATGCCGTCGGCGCCTGGCTCGGCGCCGAAGGGCAGGCGGTGGCGGAAGCGGCGCAGCGTCATGCGGGCATGATCCTCGCGGCGAACACCGCCAAGGCATGGGCGGGCAGTTCGATGCCCTCGGCGTCCGCGACGATCGGCGCCTCGGGCGCGCCGGTGTCGAGCACGGCGCGGAAGGCCGCGCCCTGCACCGGCGGCACGACGAAGCGGACGGGATGGCCATGCGCGTTCATCAGGATGCGCAGCACGTCGATCGAGCCGGGCGCCGCCCCCGCGCCGGCCAGCTGCAGCGCCAGGGCGCGGCGGCCGGGATCATGCCAGCCATCCTGCGTGATCGCGCCGCCTTCCGGCTCGGACCAGGCGATGTCCGCAAGGCCGGGCAGCACCTCCGCGCCGTGCAGGAAGCGGTCGGTGCGCAGGACCGGATAGGCACGGCGGAGCTGCGCGAGCCGGGCGGCGAAGGCGGTCATCCCTGCCGCCTCCTCCGGCGCGTCCTCGTCCCAGCGCATCCAGGCGATCGGGTTGTCCTGGCAATAGGCGTTGTTGTTGCCGCCCTGGGTGCGCCAGGCCTCGTCGCCCATCAGGACCATCGGCGTGCCGCGGGAGACGAAGACGGTCGCGAGCATGGCGCGCGCGACCCGCAGGCGCAGCGCGCGGAAGGCGTGCTCCTCCGTCTCCCCTTCCGCGCCCCAATTTGCGGAGTGGTTGTCGGCATGGCCGTCGCGGTTGTCCTCGCCATTCGCCTCGTTGTGCCGCTCGGCGTAGGAGACCAGGTCGCGCAGGGTGAAGCCGTCATGCGCGGCGACGAAGTTCACGCTCGCCCAGGCGCGGCGATGCTGGCGGTCGAACAGGTCGGCGGAGCCGGCGATGCGCGCGGCGAGTTCCGGCCGCAGCCCCTCGTCGCCGCGCCAGAAGCGGCGCACGCCGTCGCGGAAGCGGTCGTTCCATTCGGCGAAGCCGGGCGGGTGGTTGCCGAGCTGGTAGCCGCCCGGCCCGATGTCCCAGGGCTCGGCGATCAGCTTCACGCCGGCCAGGACCGGGTCCTGGCGCAGCGCGTCGAAGAAGCCGCAATCCGGGTCGAAGCCGTTGGTCTCCCGCCCGAGGATGGTGCAGAGGTCGAAGCGGAAGCCGTTCGCGCCGTATTGCGTCACCCAGTGGCGCAGGCTGTCGGTGACCATCTGGATCACCCGCGGATGCGAGAGGTTCAGCGTGTTGCCGGTGCCCGTGTCGTTGATGTGGTAGCGCCGGTTGTCGGACAGCAGGCGATAGTAGCTGGCATTGTCGATGCCGCGGAAGGACAGCGTCGGCCCGCGCTCGTTGCCTTCCGCCGTGTGGTTGTACACCACGTCGAGGATCACCTCGATGCCCGCCGATTGCAGGCGTCGGATGGCGAGCCGCGCCTCCTCCGGGTCGCGGCGCGAGAGGTAGCGCGGCTCGGGCGCGAAGAAGCCGAGGGTGCTGTAGCCCCAGTAGTTGCGCAGCCCCTTCTCGACCAGGAAGCGGTCGTCCACGAAGGCATGCACCGGCATCAGCTCCACCGCGGTGACGCCGATGCGCTGCAGATGCTCGATGACGAAGGGATCGGCCAGCGCGGCGAAGGTGCCGCGCTCATGCGGAGGCACCTCCGGCAGGGTCGCGGTCAGGCCCTTCACATGCGCCTCGTAGATCACCGTGTCGCGCCAGGCCCGGCCCATGCGCAGCGGCGGCGTCGCGGCATCGGCGACCACCAGCGCCTTGGGCATGCCGGCGGCGCTGTCGCGCCGGTCGAAGGAGAGATCCTCGCGCGCCGCGCCGATGCGGTAGCCATACAGCGCATCGCTCCAGCGCAGTTCGCCGATCAGCGCCCGCGCATAGGGGTCGAGCAGCAACTTGTGCGGGTTGAAGCGGTGGCCTTCCTGCGGCCGGTAAGGCCCGTGCACGCGGTAGCCGTACGACCATCCCGGACCGAGGCCCGGCAGGTAGCCGTGCCAGACGCCGTCGGTGCATTCCGGCAGGTCGAAGCGCGCGATCTGCTTCCGCCCCTGCCTGTCGAACAGGCAGAGCACCACGCGCTCGGCATGTTCGGAGAACAGGGCGAAGTTCACCCCGGCGCCGTCGAAGCTGGCGCCGAGGGGATGCGGGTGCCCGGCCTCGAGCCGGTCCGGCAGGCGCGGCACCCGCTCAGCCTCCCGCCGAGGTCAGGACCAGTGTCCCGAGCGGCGGCAGGCTGAGCGAGAGCGAGTGGTCCCGGCCATGGCTCGGCACCTTCTCCGCGATGGCGGCGCCGCTGCCCACCCCGCTGCCGCCATAGACGCCGGCATCGGTGTTGATGCGTTCCACCCAGCGGCCGCCGACCGGCACGCCGATGCGGTAGCCGTGCCGCGGCACCGGCGTGAAGTTGCACACGACGAGCGCGGACGGCTCGCCCCAGGCGCCGTGGCGGAGGAAGGCGAAGACGCTGTTCACCCGGTCGTCGCCGATCACCCAGTCGAAGCCCTGCGGATCGGCGTCGCGACGGTGCAGCGCGGGCGTGTCGCGCATCACCAGGTTCAGGTCGCGCACCAGGCGCTGCATGCCGGCATGCAGCGGGTCGTCCAGCGCCGGCCAGTCCAGCTGCGCGTCGTGGTTCCACTCCCGCTCCTGCGCGATCTCGCCGCCCATGAACAGCAGCTTCTTGCCCGGATGCGCCCACATGAAGCCGAGATAGGCGCGCAGATTGGCGAAGCGTTGCCAGCGGTCGCCCGGCATCTTGCCGATCAGGCTGCCCTTGCCGTGCACCACCTCGTCATGGCTGAGCGGCAGCACGAAGCGCTCGCTGAAGGCGTAGACGAGGCCGAAGGTGATCTCGTCGTGATGATGCGGGCGATGGATCGGATCGCGCGCGACGTAGTGCAGCGTGTCGTGCATCCAGCCCATGTTCCACTTGTAGCCGAAGCCGAGCCCGCCCTCGGCGACCGGCGCCGACACCTTCGGCCAGGCGGTGGATTCCTCCGCCATCACCGTCGCCCAGGGCGCATGTTGCGCAACGGCTTCGTTCAACTCGCGCAGGAAGGCCACGGCTTCCAGGTTCTCCCGTCCGCCATGGACGTTCGGCACCCATTCGCCGGGCTGGCGGGAGTAGTCGCGGTAGAGCATGGAGGCCACCGCATCCACCCGCAGCCCGTCGCAGCCGAAGTCGCGCAGCCAGTGCAGCGCCGAGGCGATCAGGTAGCCGCGCACCTCGTGCCGGCCGAAATTGTAGATCAGCGTGGACCAGTCGCGGTGGAAGCCTTCGCGCGGGTCGGCATGCTCGTAGAGCGCCGTGCCGTCGAAGCGGCCGAGGCCGTGCGCATCGGTCGGGAAATGCGCCGGCACCCAGTCGACGATCACGCCGAGCCCGGCCGCATGGGCGCGCGCGACGAAGCGGCGGAAGCCCTCCGGCGGGCCGAGGCGGGAGGTCGGCGCGAACAGGCCGATCGGCTGGTAGCCCCAGCTGCCCTCGAAGGGATGCTCCGTCACCGGCAGCAGCTCGAGATGGGTGAAGCCCATGCCGGCGGCATAGGGCACGAGCCGGTCGGCCAACTCGTCCCAGTTCAGCGGCCGCCCGTCCTCATGGCGCATCCAGGAGGTCGCATGCACCTCGTAGATGGAGATCGGCGCATCCGGCGCATGCGGCGGGCCGGCGCCGCGCACCGCCGCCGGCGGCGCGGGGTGCGGCACGATGGAGGCGGTGGCCGGCGGGCGCTCCGCCTCGCCGCCGCAGGGATCCGCCTTGAGCGGCAGCAGGACGCCATCCGGGCCGATCAGCTCGTATTTGTAGCGTGCGCCGGGGCCGAGGCGCGGGATGAAGATCTCCCACACGCCCGCCTCCACGCGCCGGCGCATCGGATGGCGCCGGCCGTCCCAGCCGTTGAAGTCGCCGACCACCGAGACGCGCTGCGCGTTCGGCGCCCAGACCGCGAAGCGCACGCCGGCGACGCCCTGCGCTTCCACGACATGCGCGCCGAGCACGCGGCCGAGTTCGCGATGCCGGCCCTCCGCGATCAGATGCAGGTCGAGATCGCCGAGCAGCGGCGGGAAGGCGTAGGGATCCTCCGTCTCCTGCTCGGCGCCGGGCCAGGCGATCCTCAGCCGGTACGGCGCGCGGGCGGGGAGCCGGCCGGCGAAGATGCCGCCGGGCCCTGCCGGCTGCAGCGTCGCCAGCACGCCGCCATCCTGCCCGATGGCGGTGACGCCGCGCGCGCCCGGCAGGAAGCAGCGCACCATGGTGCCGTCCGGCGTGTCGTGCGGACCGAGAAGGGCGAAGGGATCGCCATGCCGGCCTTCCGCCAGCAGCGCGAGGGCGGTGTCGGAAACGGCCATGTCAGTCGGCCTCCGCCGCGGATGTGTCCACGCCCGCGATCCTGCACAGCGCCCCGATCGGGATCCCCGCCCAGCCGGGGCGGTTGCGCAGTTCATAGGCCAGTTCGTAGGCCGCCTTGGCGGCGACGAAGAGATCGGTGAGCGCGTCCCGCTCCGCCGGGTCCGACGGCCAGGCGGGGCTGTCGCCGATCGTGTCGCGATAGGCGGCGAGGAAGACCTCCCGCGATTCCCGCCCCCAGCGTTCCACGGTCGCCGGCCGCGGATCGGGGATGCCGCCGGCATGCGGCGTGAGGTCGCGCAACGCCGAGGCCGCCGCATAGTCCAGGCTGCGCAGCATGCCCGCCACGTCGCGCGCCGGCGCGCTGCGCGCGCGCCGCTCCGCCAGCGGGCGCAGCGGCTCGCCCTCGAAGTCCACGATCACCGCGTCGCCCGCGGCGACGAGCACCTGGCCGAGATGCAGGTCGCCATGGATGCGTGTGCAGAGCCCGCCCGTGGCGCCGGCGAGGTCGTGCGCAAGGCGCGCGAGCAGGGACGCGCGCGCATCGAGCAGCGTCGCGGCCGGGCCGCGCACCTCCTCGGGCAGCTCCGCCATGCGCGCCGCGAGCAGGTCGAGTGCCGCCTCGGTCTCGCGGCCAGCCTCCTCCTGCCAGCGGGCGAGGTCCGCCCTGCGCATCGGCGCGGGCGCGAAGTCGGCATCGTCGGTCTCGCGCGCCAGCGCCAGATGCATCTCCGCGACGCGCCGGCCGAGCGTGGCGAGGAAGGGGCCGAGCGTGTCGAGCACGCTTTCGGCCGCGGCCGACCCGTCCTTCTCCGCCGCCGTCTCCTGCAGCACGTCCTCGAGGCGGCGCTTGAGCTGCGCCAGCGTCCAGGACCAGGCATCGCCCTGGTTGCGCACGAAGGCCTGCGCCACCGCCAGCGTGCGCTCCGACCCGTCCGGTTCCAGATGCACGACGTCGCCGAGGAACGCCGGCGTGCCGTCGAAGCCGCCCGGACCGGTCAGGTAGCGGCACATCTCGGCCTCGGGATGCACGCCGAGGAAGGTGTGGCGCACGATCTTCAGCACGACCTCGCCCATCATCAGCGTGGTGTTGGACTGTTCCCCGCCGAAGCGGGCGACGGCGGTGTCCGCCTCCGGCAGCAGCGCGGCCAGGCGCTCCGCGGGGCGGAAGCGGATCTCGCCCTTGCCGCAGGGCAGCACGGCACGGTCGGCCAGCGCGGCGACCATGGCGCGCATGAAGGCATCGCGGGAGACGGCGTCGGTCACCAGCCCCACGCGCCGCCCGCGCCGCGCGCGCGCCAGCGCAAGCTGCGCGGAGAGCGCGGGGATGCGCTCACGATCCTCGAACACCACGGCGAGCGGCATCAGGTAGCGGTCGGTGCTGTCCGCGACGGTGGAGATCTCGGTCAGCATCATCTCGCCTTCGGCCGTGCGCAGTGTCGCGGCGGCGGTCACCTGCGCCTCCGCCAGCCGCCTGCCCTTGCCCTGGTACCAGCGGCGCAGCGGCAGGTAGGCGGGCAGCACCTGTCTCTCGAACGTCACGCGGTCCTGGTCGCCGAAGGCGGTGGTGAGGCCTTCGCGCAGCACGAAGGTCACGAGGTCCGGCATGGCGGCCGGCGCCGGCGTGTGCCAGCTCGGCAGCGCGTGCTCCTCGGCCAGCACGAACCAGTAGAAGCCGTATGCCGGCAGCGTCAGCAGGTAGGGCAGGTCGCCGACCGGCGGGAAGGGCGTGCGGCCGAGCAGCTCCAGCGGCACGCGGCCATGCCAGGGCGAGAGGTCGAGCTCCACCGCCTGCGGGGAGCGCGACAGGTTGGCGACGCAGAGGATGGCCTCGCCCTCGTGCTCGCGCACATAGGCCAGCACCTTTCGGTTGCCGGGATAGAGGAAGCGGTAGCCGCCGCGGCCGAAGGTGGCGGCATGCGCCTGGCGCACCGCGATCATCCGCCGCATCCAGTTCAGCAGGCTGTGCGGATCGAGCGACTGGGCCTCGACGTTCAGCGCCTGGAAGCCGTAGATCGGGTCCATCACCGGCGGCAGCACCAGGCGGGCGAAGTCGGCGCGGCTGAAGCCGCCGTTGCGGTCGTTCGACCATTGCATCGGCGTGCGCCCGCCGTCGCGGTCGCCGAGGAAGATGTTGTCGCCCATGCCGATCTCGTCGCCGTAGTAGATCACCGGCGTGCCGGGCATGGAGAGCAGCAGGCTGTTCATCAGCTCGACGCGCCGGCGGTCATGCTCCATCAGCGGCGCGAGGCGGCGGCGGATGCCGAGGTTGAGGCGCGCGCGGCGGTCGGTGGCGTAGGTGGACCAGAGGTAGTCGCGTTCCTCGTCGGTCACCATCTCGAGCGTCAGCTCGTCGTGGTTGCGCAGGAAGATCGCCCATTGGCAGCTGTCCGGGATGGGCGGCGTCTGGCGCAGGATGTCGGTGATCGGGTAGCGGTCCTCCTGCGCGATCGCCATGTACATCCGCGGCATCAGCGGGAAGTGGAAGGCCATGTGGCATTCGTCGCCCTGGCCGAAATACTCCTTCACGTCCTCCGGCCACTGGTTCGCCTCGGCCAGCAGCATGCGGTCGGGGTAGTGCGCGTCGATCTCGGCGCGGATCTTCCTGATGACGTCGTGCGTCTCCGGCAGGTTCTCGTTGTTCGTGCCTTCGCGCTCGACGAGGTACGGCACGGCGTCCAGCCTGAGCCCGTCCACGCCCATCTTCAGCCACATGTGCATCACGTCGGTGATGGCGCGCAGCACGCGGGGGTTGTCGAAGTTGAGGTCGGGCTGGTGGCTGTAGAAGCGGTGCCAGTAGTAGGCCTTCGCCTCCTCGTCCCAGGCCCAGTTCGACTTCTCGGTGTCGAGGAAGATGATTCGCGTCTCGGAGAAGCCCTTGTCGTCGTCGGCCCAGACGTAGAAGTCGCGCTGCCAGGATCCCTTCTTCGCGCGCCGGGCGCGCTGGAACCATTCGTGCTGGTCGGAGGTGTGGTTGACCACCAGCTCGGTGATCACCCGCAGCCCGCGCTTGTGCGCCGCCGCCACGAAGCGGGCGAAGTCGCGCATCGTGCCGTAGTCCGGGTGGATGCCGCGGTAGTCGGCGATGTCGTAGCCGTCGTCGCGGCGCGGCGAGGGATAGAAGGGCAGCAGCCAGATCGCGTTCACGCCGAGCCCGGCGATGTAGTCGAGCTTGCGGATCAGGCCCTCGAAATCGCCGATCCCGTCGTCGTTGGAATCGAAGAAGGACTTCACATGCACCTGGTAGATGATCGCGTCCTTGTACCAGTGCGGGTCGGCGTCGGTCATGCACTCATTCCGGGTCGGGAGATGCGCCAGATGGCGTAGGGAAGGATGGCGGGGTCGAGGCGGCGATGCTGCACCTTGCCACGCCATCGCCAGGCTTGTCCGGTGACGAGATCCTCGACCGAGACCTCCCCGTCGTCAGGCAGCCCGAATTCCCACAGCGGCACCTCGAACCCGGCCTCCTGCGCGGCGAAGGGGTCGAGGTTCACCAGCACCAGGACCAGGTTGGAGCGGTCGGGCGTCATCTTCCGGTAGGCGATGATGCTGTCGTTCCAGCAGGTCAGGAACTGCAGGCCGAGATGTGTCTGCAGCGCCGGGTTCTCCCGCCGGATGCGGTTCAGCGCGGCGACCTCGGCCACGATGTTGCCCGGCCGGTTCCAGTCCCAGGCGCGGATCTCGTATTTCTCGGAGTCGAGATACTCCTCCTTCCCCGGCATCGGCGTCGCCTCGCAGAGCTCGAAGCCGTTGTAGACGCCCCAGAGGCCCGACAGCGTGGCCGCCAGCGCGGCGCGGATCAGGTGCCCCGCGCGGCCGGATTGTTGCAGGAAGCGCGGATTGATGTCGGGCGTGTTGACGAAGAAATGCGGGCGGTAGAATTCCGCCGCCTCTGTCGTGGCCAGTTCCGTCAGGTATTCGGTCAGCTCCGCCTTCGTGTTGCGCCAGGTGAAGTAGGTGTAGGACTGCGTGAAGCCGGCCTTGGCCAGGCGCTTCATCATCTTCGGCCGGGTGAAGGCCTCCGACAGGAAGATCGCGTCGGGATGGCGCGCCTGCACGTCGGCGATCATCCACTCCCAGAAGGGCAGCGGCTTGGTGTGCGGATTGTCGACGCGGAAGGTGCGCACCCCCTGCTCGATCCAGTGCAGGATCACGTCGCGCAGCGCGATCCAGAGGCCCGGCACCGCATCGGGCGCGTAGAAATCCACATTGACGATGTCCTCGTATTTCTTCGGCGGGTTCTCCGCGTAGCGCAGGCTGCCGTCGGGGCGCCATGCGAACCAGCCGGGATGCTCCGCCAGCCAGGGATGGTCGGGGCTGCACTGGATGGCGAAATCCAGCGCGAGCTCGATGCCATGCGCCTCCGCCGCCGCCACCAGCCGGCGGAAGGCGGCGAGGTCGCCGAGCTCGGGATGCAGCGCGTCGTGCCCGCCTTCCGCGGCGCCGATCGCATAGGGGCTGCCGGGATCGCCCGGCCCGGCCTTGAGCGTGTTGTTGCGCCCCTTGCGGTTCTTCCGACCGATCGGGTGGATCGGCGTGAAATACAGCACGTCGAAGCCCATCGCGCGCACGCGCGGCAGGTGGCGGATCACGTCGTCGAAGGTGCCGTGCCGCGCCGCGTCGTCCGAGGCCGAGCGCGGGAACATCTCGTACCAGGAGGCGAAGACGGCGGCGCGGCGGTCCGCCATCACCGGATACTCCGCCGCGGTCCGCGCCGCCTGCGTGCGCTCCGCCCAGCGGCGCATCATCAGCCGCGTCTCCTCGGAGAGCAGGTCGTGCAGGCGCCCGCCCTCCTCCGCCGTGCCGAGCCGGCGGAGCAGGTCGGAGAAGCGCTCCGCATCGGCGCCGGTCGCGCGCGAGGCCGCGTGCTCGACCAGCGCGATGCCTTCCTGCAGTTCCAGCGCGATCGGCACGTCGGCCGCGTGCTTCTTCTCCACCTCGTCGCGCCACGCCGCGAACAGGTCGCGCCACGCCTCGACGGCGAAATGGTGCAGGCCGGGGGCGAGGAGCGGCATGTGCCCGGACCAGCGGTCGTTCTCGCCGCGCGTCATCCGCGCTTCCTGCCAGGTGTCGCTGCCGGGGGCGCGCCAGCGCAGCACGGCGGCCAGCGCCTCATGCCCGTCGGCGAAGATGTCGGCCGTGACCTCCACCGATTCGCCGGCCAGGCGCTTCACCGGGAAGCGGCCGTCATCGGCGGCGGGGGCGACGCGCTCGATGGCGATGCGCGGCGCGGCGCGCGCCGCCGCGGCGGCCAGCGGCGCCGGCGTCAGGGCGATGCGCGGGGCGGCGCGGCCGGCGAAGACGCGCACCTCGCCGGGCGCCAGCACCACCGGCCGGCCGGGCACCAGCACATCGCCCTCGGCGCCGGCGGGATGCACCTGGCGCAGCGCCGGGAAGCGGCCGTCGAAGCCGGCCAGCGCGGCGTCGGGCAGCAGGCTGGCCGGGGCGTTGGCCGAGGCATTGGCGAAGACCAGCGCCGCCTGCTCCGCCCGGCGGATGTCGCCGCCCGCGACGCGCGCGAAGGCCGCCACCGGCGCGGCGGGGCCGGAGAGGGGCAGCGCCTGCCCGGCGGTGGCAAGCGCCGCCGTCTGCCGCATCAGGCGGATCGCGGCGGCGACGGTCGCGGCGGTCCCAGCCTCGCCCTGCGCCTGCATCCAGGCCCAGTCGGCCTCGCGGTCCGAGGTGACATCCAGCGGGCGCGTCGCGCCGCATTCGAAGCCCATCGGCATCAGCAGGCCCGCGCCGGTGGTCGCGGCCAGCATCGCGGCGCGCTCCATCGCGCGGCGCCGCGCCGCGTCGTCGCCGGCAGGCACCCTGGCCGCGATGCGCGGCCCGGCCGGGTCCTCGACCAGCCCGATCGCCGGCAGGTGCAGGCGCCGGTCTTCGTATTCGCGCAGCAGCCAGGGCGCGGCGCCATCCCACCAGGGCGTGCTGCCGACGCTGTGTGTGAAGCCGCAATCGCCCAGCGCGGCGACCGCCGCCGGCGCAAGACCGGGCGTCCAGGCGAGCGCCAGCAGGTCCGGCCGCGCCGCGCGGGCGCCGCCGAGCAGTTCGCGCCAGACCACCGGCGGCACCTTGTCGGGTTCGAGGGCGCGCAGCCCGCCGAGCCCGGCCTCCGCCCAGCCGGCCAGGAGCGGCGCCAGCAGGCCGGCCAGCGCGGCGGCGCAGGCCGGGGCGTGGGAGGGGGGGGGGGGGGGCGGGGGGGGGGGGGGGGGGGGGGGCGGCGG
>NZ_JBWXTD010000003.1:1250434-1252183 GCF_056682175.1 Falsiroseomonas sp. RANM36 | reverse complement strand
GCGCGCCGGCCGCGGGCCGCGGCGCGCGCGGGGTGCGGCATCGGGCGGCGCGGATCGGGCGGCGCCTCGCCACGGCCGGCCGCCGGGCGGAACAACTCGGGATGGGCCGCGACCAGCGGCGAATCCGCCGCGATCCGGTGCAGCGGCAGGTCCACCGCCAGGGCCATCCCATGCGGCTCCAGCGCGGCGGCCAGCGCGCGCAGGTAGTCGCGTGTCGCCCCGCCGCCGAGGGCGGGATGCACCCGGTCGAAATCGACGATGTCGAAGGGGCTGCCGCTCAGCCCGGGCTGGCAGGGCGGGGCGATCAGCAGTGTGTCGAAGCCCATGGCCGCGATGCGCGCCAGCTGGGCCTCCGCCGCCGCGCCGGTGCCGATCACCAGCGGCGAGGCGTAGTAGATCGCCGGTGCCGCCGCCCGCAGCGTGGCGGGACGTTGCGCGGCATGAACCGGCCCGGTGGCCGGGGCGGGGTGGGCGGGCGCGGGGTGCTGTGGCGTTGCAGGAATCGTTCTCACTCCCCGAATCCGGTCAAGACGGCGTTCCCTGGATATTCCGAATACGATCGCCAAATATCATTGAGAATTTGGCAGACAGCCGCGAAGGAACGGCAAGTCAAAATTCCCGACAGAACGCCGGAGTTGGTACGGCCCGGTGGATGCCTGCCGCGATGATGCGGTGCAATGTGCCCGTATATGGCCCGAAGGTCAAAGCGTTCCCTGATCAACCTGAATTGAAGCCTTTGTATGCTTTTTCCAGACCTGTCTGTGCTCCCGCGGGGCGATGCCTCTCTTTCCCGTGATCGGGCGCTGCCGCCGCCGGTCCGCGGCGGCAGACGCGCGGGCCGATGGGTTGACGCGCCGGAAGCGGCGGCGTTTCAAGCCCGCCGCATCCTGCCGCACGGAGCTCCCCGCATGACCCCCGACATCAAGGCCGCCCTGATGGGCGTGACGACCGCCACCCTGACGACGGTGCTGCTGAAGAAGGGCGTGCGCTTCTGCTACGTGAACGGCGCGCGGCCGATCGTGCCGGGCAATTTCGCGCGCATCGTCGGCCCGGCCTTCACGCTCCGCTTCACCCCGACGCGGGAGGATCTCGCGACCGTGGACAGCTGGTCCTCCCCGCGCTCGACCCGCGCGGCGATCGAGGACATGCCGGAGGGCTGCGTCGCCATCGCGGATGCGATGGGGCTCACCACCGCCGGCATCTTCGGCGACATCCTCTGCGCGCGCATGAAGGTGAAGGGCGTCGCGGGCCTGGTGACGGACGGCATGGTGCGCGACGGGCAGGGCGTGATCGGCACCGGCCTGCCGGTGTTCTGCCAGGGCTATGTGGCGCCGGCCTCGGTCGCCGCGCTGAACTTCGTCGGCTGGCAGGAGACGATCGGCTGCGGCGGCGTGACCGTGGTGCCGGGCGACATCGTGGTGGCCGACGGCGACGGCGCTGTCGTGATCCCGCAGGCGATGCTGGAGGCCGTGACTGAGGCCGCGGTGGAGCAGGAGCGGCTGGAGGGCTGGATCATGAAGGAGGTCAACAAGGGCCTCGCCCTGCCCGGCCTCTATCCGGCGAATGCCGAGCACAAGGCGCGCTACGAGGCCGATAAGGCCGCTGGGCGCGCCTGACGGCAGGACGCTGCCGGGCTCGCCTGGCGGCAAGACGCCGCCGGGCGCGCCTCAGGGCGGGGGGCGCCCCGCCGGCCGCGCGGCGGGGGGGGGGGGGGGGCTGGGGCCGGCCGGCGTCCTCCCCCCCCGGCCC
>NZ_JBWXTD010000003.1:1250041-1250334 GCF_056682175.1 Falsiroseomonas sp. RANM36 | reverse complement strand
GCCGGCCGGCGGGCCGCGGCGGGGCGCGCCGGGCGGCAAGACGCCGCGGGGCGCGCCTCCGGGCGGGCGCCGCGCGTCCGCGCGCCGCGGCGAGGGCGTCGCGCGCGCCGGTGACGGCCGCCGCCACCTCGTCCAGCAGCGCGCGGCCGCCGGCGGCGCACCAGTCGGCCAAGGGACGGCAGGCGCCGGGGGGCGCCACGACCATCTCCCAGGGGGCGGGCGTGGACCAGCGCAGGCGCTTGTCCGGCGTCGCGCCCTCCACCGGGCGGACGAAGCTGGCGGCGTAGGCGGGG
>NZ_JBWXTD010000003.1:1243116-1249941 GCF_056682175.1 Falsiroseomonas sp. RANM36 | reverse complement strand
GTGGGCCCCCCCCCGCCGCGGGGGGCGGGCGCGGGGGGGCGCGGCGGCCACCGCCGCGGCCCAGCCGGCCGGGCCGCCGCCCACCACCAGCACGTCCGTGACGGCATGCACCGGCACGTCGCGAGCCGGCTCCGCCACGTGGAGCCCGGTCGGCGACCGCCGGCGCCGCGGATCGCGGGCCGAGAAGACCTCGGAGCGGAAGAACAGCCGGCCGCCCTCGGCGCCGTCCCGGTTGCCTGACATGGGCCGGAGCCTACAGGCGGGCGCCCGGCCGGCCCAGCTTCTTCCCGCGGCGGCGGGCGGCAACTATGGTCCGGCCATGCGCAACCTGCTGCAGGACACCGACCGCGACAGGCTGGCGGCGCCGCTCGCCGGCCCGCTTGTCGGCGCGGTGGAGCTCGAGGGCAGGCGCCACCTGGCGGTGGCGGAGACGCTCGGCAGCGGGCTCTATCCCGTCGAGGCGGCGGCCCATGCGGCCGAGCTGCTGCTGCAGCCCGGCCTGCGGGAGGCGCATGGCGCGCTCGGCGACGCGCTGCTCGACTTCGTCATGGCGATGTCCGATGCGCCGCTGCCGAGCCGCCGCGCGGCCGCCGGCGGGCTGTCCCTGCAATCCGACGACCCCGCTGCGGTGGAGGTGCTGACGCCCTTCTGCCGCCTGTCCGGCAACCTGCTGCGCGGGGAGCTGCGGCAGGAGCTGCGCGGCGGCCGTGCCGCGGTTCGCCACAGCGGCAACCTGGTGGAATTCAGCCTCGGCCATCGGCGCTTCTGCGTGGATGTCGAGGACAACGTGGTGGCCGCCGAGGCGACGCAGCAGGGCGATGCCATCGTGCTGCGCCATGTCAGCACGATCCGCGCGGTCGCCGGCCTGCTCTGGAAGCGGCAGGTCGAGGCCGGCAGCCTGGAGCTCCGCTACGAACTGCGCGGCGACAGCCCAGTGATGCGCCTGACCGCGCGCTTCACCGCGGCGCGGCGCCTCGCGCGGCTGCGCGTCTCCACCGCGGCGGACGGGCTGGACGAGGGTGGGCTCGGCGCCACCGCGTCCCGCCTGCTCGAGGCCGGCGCCTGGCGGGAGGCGGCACCGCCGGACGCGCCCGGCGCGGTGAAATGGGCGGACGGGACGCCGGTGGCGCATCTGGCGATCGGCATCCCCGGCTGGGCGCGGACGGCGCCGGTGCTGCATCTGCGCCCGGGCGATCCGGCGCGGGTGATGTCGGTGACGGCGCAGGCGATGCGCGGCGGCGCCCTGCACTGGCTGCTGCTGCGCCACGGCCCGGTGACGCTCCGCGCCGGCGAGAGCCTGGTGGTCGAGGAGGACAGGCTCCTCGCCCCGGGCGATCCGGCGGTGATGGCGGCCGCCATGGCGCGCGGCGCGACGGGCCTGGATTTCGATGTCGCCCCGCCCTCCGGCGCGGTGCTGCAGGCGGTGGCCGCGGCGCTGCTGCTCGATGCCGCCGGCGCCTGGGGCGAGCGGCTGGACGCGGATCGCCGCGCGGCACTGCGCGCCTTCGCCGCGCGTCACGCGGCGCGGCTGGAGGCCGGGGCGGCCGATGCCGCGGACCTCGGCTGGGCGGCGGTGGCCGCCGACACGCTGCGTCGCGCGGGTGAGGAGGCGGCGCCCGCCTTGCAGGCGCGGCTGCTCGCCCGCCTCGCGCCGCTCTGCGACCCGGATGGCGTGGTGCGGCCGCCGGACGCGGCGCCGTCGCTGGCGGCCCAGGCGCTGGCGATCCTGGCCTTTGCCCGCGCCGCGGCCTGGCCCGATGGCGGGGCCGCTCTGGCCGGGCTTGTCGCGACGCTCGGCGCGGTCGCGGCGGAGCCCGGCGGCGGGGTTCGCTTCGCCGACGCCGCCGCGGACGCGGCCGAGGATCCCGAGGGCCTCGCCCTGCTGGCCCGCGCCGCCGGCGCCGCGGTCCTGGCCGCCGAGGCCGGGGCGCGGCTGCCCGACGCCATGATCGACCGCGCGCGGGAGACGCACCGGATGGCGGTGACGCTGCTGCGCCCGCTGGTTCGGCCGCGGCTCGGCCTGCTGGAGGTGGTTTCACGGGCCGGCCTGGCCGGCGGCCTCCAGGCGCTCACCACCCTGGCCCTGCTGGCGCCGGACAGGCTTGCGCTGGACAGCCGGCCGGCGGACGCGGCGCCGGCGTGAAGCCCGCCCTCGCGCTGCTGTCGGTGCTTGTCGCGGCCGGCTGCGCCACGCGGCCACCGCTGCCCTACCCACCTTCCGCCGCGGAGCGCGTGGTGCGGATCGCGCTCGCCGAATGGCGGGACTGGGGCGGGAGGCAGCGCGACGCCTTCACAGAGCCGACGGATGACAGCCCCGAATCGGACCCGCGGAACTTCCCGCGGGTGCTGGCCTATTGGCGGGCGGTGCCGAACGACCACGGCGCCATCCAGCACAACCGCATCCGCTACCAGGCGGTGCTGGCAGGCCGGCTTCCGCCGGGCATTCCCCTTTGGGGCGACTTCGCCTGGTCGGCGGCCTTCATCTCCTGGGTGTTCGTGTCGGCCGGCGTGGATGAGCGGGAATTCCGGCCCAGTGCGACACATGCGTTCTACCTCGACGCGATGACCGCCGACGCCCTGGCGTATCCCGTGACTTCCGCCTTCATGCCCCAGGCCCCGACGGAGTATGCGCCGCGGCCGGGCGACCTGCTCTGCTCGGACCGCAGCTCGCGGCCGCTGCTGCACTGGACGCATCGGGCGGCCGACAACGGGCGCGCACGGCCGATGCATTGCGACATCGTGGTGCGGACCGCGCCCGGCGTGATCGAGGCGGTGGGCGGCAATGTGCTCGACACCGTGATGCTCACCCGCTTCCCCGCGGATAGCTGGGGCCGCGTGATGCCCGCGCCGCCCGGTTGGCCGCCCTTCCTCGTGGTGATGGAGAGCCGGCTTGGCCGGCTGCCGCCCTGGACAGGCGGGCCAAGCCCCGCAACACCCCAGCAACAGCCCGTCGCGACCTCCGCGGCGGCGCCGGGAGCACGCTGAATGACCGATCTGTTCGACCCGCTGACCCTGCGCGGCGTCACCTTCGCCAACCGCATCGGCGTCTCGCCGATGTGCATGTATTGCTGCGCGGACGACGGGAAGCCGACCGACTGGCACCTGGCGCATCTGCTGCAGCGCGCCATCGGCGGCGCGGCGATGGTGATGGTGGAGGCGACCGGGATCACGCCGGATGGCCGGATCACGCCGGGCGATGTCGGGCTGTGGGAGGACGGGCAGATCCCCGCCCATGCGCGGCTTGCCGCCGCCATCGCCCATGCCGGATCGGTGCCGGCGATCCAGATCGGCCATGCCGGCCGCAAGGGCTCGCGCCTGCCGGCCTGGTTCGACGGGCCGGCCGATCCGGGCTGGGAGATTCTCTCGAGCTCCGCCCAGGCGACGGGGCATTTCGCCACGCCGCGCGCGATGACGGCCGAGGAGGTCGAGGCGATCCCGGGCCTCTTCGCCGCCTGCGCGCGCCGCGCCGTGACCGCCGGCTACAGGCTCATCGAGATCCACGGCGCGCATGGCTACCTGCTGCACCAGTTCTTCTCGCCGCTGTCGAACCAGCGCAACGACCGCTGGGGCGGCGATTTCGAGGGCCGCACCCGGCTGACGCTGGAGGTGGTGAAGGCCGTGCGCGCCGCGATCCCGGAGGACATGCCGCTGGCGCTGCGCATCTCCCACACCGACTGGATCGAGGGCGGCTGGAGCACGGCCGACAGCGTGGAGCTGGCCCGGCGGGCGAAGGCGCTGGGGGTGGATCTGCTGGACTGCTCCTCCGGCGGGATCGACCCGCAGCGCCAGAAGATCCCGGTCGGCCCCGGCTACCAGGTGCCCGGCGCCGTCGCGGTGCGGGAAGGGGCGGGCGTCGCCGTGGCGGCGGTCGGCATGATCACCGAGCCCGAGCAGGCCCAGGCGATCATCGCGGAGGGCAAGGCGGACATGGTGCTGCTGGCCCGCGCGCTGCTGCGCGACCCCTACTGGCCGATGCGGGCGGCCGCGGCGCTCGGCCGGGTGGAGGCGGTGAAGGGCCCGCCGCAATACGACCGGGCCTGGGGCGCGATCGGAAAGTTCGGGATGCGGCTGGAGACGGGCACGCCGATGCCGGCGCTACCAGGGTTATAGCCGCCTTCAACTCGCGACTCGCGGCTGGTAAGGTGCCCGACCCCGCCGGAAGGCGGATCGGAGGCCATGGGGGTTCCGGCGCGTCGCGCCGGGGCCGCCACGAAGCGTCGGGAAGTCGGGTGCCATGAAGTTCTCGGTGGACAGGGCAGTGCTGCTCAAGGCGCTCGCGCATGTGCAGAGCGTGGTCGAGCGGCGGAACACCATCCCGATCCTCGCCAATGTCCTGCTCGAGGCGCGCGAGGGCGGCCTGAAGCTCACCGCGACCGACATGGAGATCGCGGTGGTCGAGGAAGTGCCCGGCGTGACCGTGACGCGCCAGGGCCGCACCACCGCGCCGGCCGCGACGCTCTACGAGATCGTGCGCAAGCTGCCGGAGACGGCGAAGCTCGAGCTCGATCATCCCGGCGGCGACGCGCAGCTGACGCTGCGCGCCGGCCGCTTCGACGCGAAGCTCGCCGTGCTGCCGGTGGACGATTTTCCTTCGATGACCGAAGGCAAGCTGCCGCACAAATTCGCCCTGCCTGCCGGGCAGCTGCGCGAGCTGATCGACCGCACGCGCTTCGCGATCAGCACGGAGGAGACGCGCTACTACCTGAACGGCATCTACCTGCACGCGACCGAAGCCGGCGGCGCCAAGGTGCTGCGCGCGGTGGCCACCGACGGCCATCGCCTGGCGCGCGTGGAGGAGCCGCTGCCGGAGGGTGCCTCCGGCATGCCGGGCGTCATCATCCCGCGCAAGACCGTGAACGAGCTGCGCAAGCTGGCCGAGGAGGTGCAGGACGAGATCGCCGTCGCGCTCTCCGACACCAAGATCCGCTTCACCCTCGGCCCCGTCCAGCTCACCTCCAAGCTGATCGACGGCACCTTCCCCGAATACGAGCGCGTCATCCCGCGCGGCAACGACAAGGTGCTGAAGGTGGCGAAGAAGGACTTCGCCGAGGCCGTCGGCCGCGTCGCGGGCATCAGCAGCGAGCGGTCGCGGCCGGTGAAGCTCTCGGTGGACCGCAATCACCTTCTGCTGTCCGCCGCCAGCCCGGAGTTGGGCCAGGCGCAGGAGGAGCTGGACGGCGACACGGTCAGCTACGAATCGAGCCCGCTCGAGATCGGCTTCCAGGCACGCTACCTGAACGACATCACCGACCAGATCGTCGAGCAGGTGGAGTTCCGCTTCGCCGACGGCTCCGCCCCCACCATCGTGACCGACAGCGCGAAGCCGGAGGCGCTGTACGTGCTGATGCCGATGCGGGTCTGACGCCCGCCAAGCGAAGGCGTTCACGCGGCAGTTCGTGCGGACCGGTGCCCCGCGGCGCTTGAAGTTCAATCTATGTTCTCCTATTTTGCTATCAGTGATAGCGAATTAGGAGACCACGCTTGGCGCAGCTGCTGGTCCGGAACGTGGACGAGGAGACGGTGGCCTGGCTCAAGGCGCGCGCGGCGGCGCACGGACGCTCGGTGGAAGCCGAGCATCGGGAGGTGCTGCGGGCCGCCCGCGCGGCCAGTGCGCCGGCCGATTTCTGGGAACGCGCGGCGCGGATGCGGGCGGAGACGGCCGGTCGGCGCATCACGCCCTCCGAGGTGCTGTTGCGCGAGGCCCGCGACGAGCGCTGAGCCGTGGCCTTCGTCATCGACGCCAGCGTCGCGGTGAAATGGGTGCTGGCGGAAGCGGACAGCGACGCCGCGCTCGCGCTCGGCCGTCACCGCCTGCTGGCGCCCGACCTGCTCGACATCGAATGCGCCAGCGTTCTGTGGAAGGCGGCGCGGCGTGGCGAGTTGTCGCAGGCCGAAGCGGCGGAACGACTTGGCGTGATTGGCGAGGCCGCGATCGAGCGGCTGCCCTGCGCCGTGCTGCTGCCGGGTGCCCTGCAGCACGCCCTCGTTCTCGGCCACCCCGTCTACGATTGTCTCTACCTTGAAGCGGCGATCTGGACCGGACTGCCGTTCGTCACCACCGATCGTCGTCTGGCACGTCTCGCCGTGCCCGGCTGCGACATACGGCTGCTGGACACCTTCCGCTGACCCCGCCTCCTCCGCCGCTGCGCCTCACGCGCCTGCGGCTCACCGATTTCCGCTCCTACCCGGCCTTCGAGGCGCGCTTCGCGGGCCGCGTCGTCGCCATCGCGGGCGAGAACGGCGTGGGCAAGACCAACCTGCTGGAGGCGATCAGCCTGCTCGGCCCCGGCCGCGGCCTGCGTGGGGCGCGGGCGGCGGAGATCGGAAGGTGGGCGGGGGGCGAGAGCCGCGCCTGGGCTGCCTGGGGCCGCTTCGAAGGCCCGCTCGGCGCCTGCGACATCGCCACCGGCACGGTCGGCGAGGAGGGTGCCGATGCCCGGCGCAAATGGCGCCTGGACAACGAACCGCTGCGCTCGGGCGCCGAACTGGCGGATCGCGCCGCCGCGGTCTGGCTGACCCCGCAGATGGACCGCCTGTTCCAGGAGGGCGCCTCCGGCCGCCGCCGCTTCCTCGACCGCCTGGTCTGGGCGCTGGAGCCGCACCACGCGCGGGAGGTGGCGGCGCATGAGACCGCCATGTCCGGCCGCAACCGCCTGCTGGCCGAGGGGCGGCGCGACGCGCGCTGGCTGGCGGCGCTGGAGGATGCGATGGCGCGCCACGCGGTCGCCGCCCCCGCCGCCCGGCGGGCGCGGGCGGCGCGGCTGGACGCGGGGCGGGCGGCCGGGGCGCGCCCCCCCCCCCGCCCCCCCCCCCCCCGCGCCGGGG
>NZ_JBWXTD010000003.1:1234172-1243016 GCF_056682175.1 Falsiroseomonas sp. RANM36 | reverse complement strand
CCCCGCCGGGGGGCGGCGGGGGGGCGCGCCGGGGGGGGGCGGGGGGGGGGGGCGGCGGCGCGGGCGCGCCCCGGGGGCGCCGCCGCCGCCGCCCGGCGGGCGCTGGCGACGCGGCTGAACGCGGTGCTGGCGGCCGGCACGGCCACCGGCGCCTTCCCCGCCGCGCGGCTCGATCTGCTGGACCCGATCGCGGCGGCGCTGGCCCAGGCGCCGGCCCTGGCCGTGGAGGACCGCGTGCGGGAGGACCTGGCGGCCAATCGCGGGCGCGATGCCGCCGCGGGCGGCGCGGCGGTGGGCGCGCATCGCGCCGACCTCGCTTTGGTGCATCTGCCGAAGGACATGCCGGCCGATCTCTGCTCGACCGGGGAGCAGAAGGCTTTGCTGGTCTCCGTCGTGCTGGCGCATGCCGCGCTGATCGGCGCCGCGCGCGGCTTCGCGCCGCTGCTGCTGCTGGACGAGGTGGCCGCGCATCTCGACCAGGCGCGGCGGGAGGCGCTGTATGCGGCGCTGTCCGACCTGCCCGCGCAGGTCTTCCTGACCGGCACCGACCCCGATATCTTCGCGCCCCTGAAAGGGGCGGCGGAAGCGTTCCGCGCCACCCCGTCCGGCCTGGTGTCCATGCCGGAATTCCCCGTGCCGAATCCCGCTTGAATCCCTATATTCACGCGGGCCAGCCCTATCGCCCGAGGAGCCATCGCCGGCATGTCCGACGCCGCTGCGCGCGCCAATCAGCCGACCCCTGGACAAACCCCCGGAAACGAGGGTCAGGACGCGTATGACAGCGCCTCCATCACCGTGCTGCGCGGGCTCGAAGCCGTGCGCAAGCGGCCGGGCATGTATATCGGCGACACCGATGACGGCTCGGGCCTGCACCACATGGCTTTCGAGATCATCGACAACGCCGTGGACGAGGCGCAGGCGGGCTTCGCCACGCGCTGCGCCGTCACGCTGAACGGCGACGGCAGCGTCACGGTGCTCGACGACGGCCGCGGCATCCCGGTGGACATCCACCCGGAGGAAGGCGTCTCCGCTGCGGAAGTCGTCCTCACCCGCCTGCATGCGGGAGGAAAATTCAACCAGAACTCCTACAAGGTCTCGGGCGGCCTGCATGGCGTGGGCGCCGCGGTGGTGAACGCGCTGTCGGAGTGGATGGAGGTCCGCATCTGGCGCGACGGCACGGAGCACTTCATCCGCTTCGAGCATGGCGAGACGGTGCAGCCGCTGAAGGTGGTGGGGCCGTCGGACCACGCGAACGGCACGGAGGTGACCTTCAAGCCCTCCGACAAGACCTTCACCAAGACCGAATACGACTTCGCCGTGCTGGAGCGGCGCCTGCGCGAACTGGCCTTCCTCAACAGCGGCCTTGCGATCGAGCTGCGCGACGACCGGCATGTGCCGGCGCAGGAACAGAAATTCCGCTTCGACGGCGGGCTGGTCGCCTTCGTCGAATGGCTCGACCGCAGCAAGCAGCCGATCTTCAAGCCGCCGATCTCGCTGGTCAGCAAGGACACCGACATCGGCATCCGGGTCGAGCTGGCGATGTGGTGGAACGACAGCCCGCATGAGCTGGCGCTGTGCTTCACCAACAACATCCCCCAGCGCGACGGCGGCACGCACCAGGCCGGCTTCCGCCAGGCGCTGACGCGCGTGGTGGCGAAATACGCCGAGGACCTGGCGAAGAAGGAGAAGGTGGAGCTCTCGGGCGAGGACATGCGCGAGGGCCTGACCGCCGTGCTGTCCGTGAAGGTGCCCGACCCGAAATTCTCCTCCCAGACCAAGGACAAGCTGGTCTCTTCCGAGGTGCAGCCGGTGGTGCAGATGGCGGTCGCCGATGCGCTCGGCCACTGGTTCGAGACGCATCCGAAGGAAGCGAAGCAGGTCATCGAGCAGGTCGTGCTCGCCGCCGCGGCGCGCAAGGCGGCGCAGCTCGCGCGCGAGAAGGTGGGGCGCAAGAATGCGCTCGACATCTCCACGCTGCCCGGCAAGCTCGCCGACTGCCAGGAGAAGGACCCGGCGAAGAGCGAAATCTTCATCGTCGAGGGCGACAGCGCCGGCGGCTCCGCCAAGCAGGGGCGCGACCGGCGCTTCCAGGCGATCCTGCCGCTCAAGGGCAAGATCCTGAATGTCGAACGCGCGCGCATGGACAAGATGCTGTCCAGTGCCGAGGTCGGCACGCTGATCACCGCGCTTGGCACCGGCATCGGCCCGGGCCCGTCCGACAAGGGCGGATTCGACGCGCAGAAGCTTCGCTACCACCGCATCGTCATCATGACCGACGCCGATGTTGACGGCAGCCATATCCGCACGCTGCTGCTCACCTTCTTCTTCCGCCAGATGCATGAGCTGATCGGTCGCGGGCATCTCTTCATCGCGCAGCCGCCGCTCTATCGCGCCAAGCGCGGCCATGACGAGCGCTACCTGAAGGACGACCGCGCGCTGGAGGATTTCCTGCTCGAGAAGGCGCTCGCCGGCGCGCGGCTGCGCTTCGCCGACGGGCGGGAGCTGCGCGGCGACGCGTTGCGCGAGGAAGTGGACAGGCTGCGCCAGGTGCAGGCGCGCATCCGCCGCCTGGCGACGCAGGTGCCCGCCGAGATCGTGGAGCAGGCCGCCGTCGCCGGCGCGCTGACCCTCGAACCCGAGCGCGCGCCGAATGCCGCCGCGCTGCTGCAGCAGCGCCTGGATGCGCTGGCGCCGGAGAATGAGCGCGGCTGGAAGGCGACCGCCGATGGCGCGACCCTCTCGCTCGGCCGCGTGGTGCGCAGCGTGGCGGAGCGCCACGTGCTCGACGCGACGGCGCTGAAGAGCGCGGAGGCGCGCTGGCTGGACGAGCGGCGCGAGGCCTTTGCGCGCGACTACGCCGCAGGCCCGGCGATGCTCGGCTTCGACACCGGCGCCGACGCCGCGCAGCATGGCCCGCTGATGGTCTGGGACCGCATCATCGCGCAGGGCCGCCGCGGCCTGACGATCCAGCGCTTCAAGGGCCTGGGCGAGATGAATCCCGACCAGCTCTGGAAGACCACGCTCGATCCCGCCAACCGCACCCTGCTGCGCGTGCGCGTGGAGGACATCGAGGATGCCGAGCAGGTCTTCTCCACGCTGATGGGCGACGTGGTCGAGCCACGCCGCGACTTCATCGTGGAGAACGCGCTGAAGGTCGCGAATCTCGACATCTGATGCCGGGCCGGCTGGCGCGATGCCGCTGACGGCGCGCGTTGCCGGTGGTGCGGGCGGTCGGGTTCGAACCGACACTCTGGATCCCAGAAGCGGATTTTAAGTCCGCTGCGTCTGCCAATTCCGCCACGCCCGCGACGCCGCCATCCGGCTCGGCGCCGTAATACCAGATCCGGCGGATCGCAACCGGCAGCCGAAGGGACGCCGCGCCTACCGCGCCTCCAGGCGGGCGAAGGTCAGCTCGTGCTTGTTGTGCGCGCCGTGGAACAGCCTGGCGCCCTCGATCGCGGCGAACTCCGCCGCCACCGCGTGGTCGGTCGCGCCCTGGAACTTCACCGTGCAGACCAGGTTGCGCGCCGCTCCGGCGGCGATCCAGCGCCGCACCAGGGCCAGCAGCCGGGTCGGATAGCAGATCACGTCGCTGAACAGCCACGCCGCCGGCGGCTCCCGCGACGGATCGAGGCCGAAGGCGCTCTCCTGCCGCACCGTCACGCCCGGCATCGCGGCGACGCGCGGATCGAGCGGCGCCTTGTCCACCGCCTCTACCCGCGCACCGAGCTTCGCCAGCGCCCAGGTCCAGCCGCCCGGCGCGGCGCCGAGATCGAGGCAGCGATCGCCCGGCGCCGGGTGGCGGCCGAGCCGGGTCAGCGCCTCCCACAGCTTCAGATAGGCCCGCGAGGGCGGGCCTTCGCGATCCTCCACGAAGGCGACCTCGCCGTTCACGAAGGGGCTCGACTTGGTCGGCGAGCACAGCAGGCGATCCGGCGCCAGCAGCGTCCAGGCGCCGAGATGCGAGGCGGGCGCAGGCTCGGGGAAGGCCAGCGGGCGCGCCTTCACCGGCGGCAGGCGCTCGGTGATCAAGGCGCCGCGGCGGTGATGCGCGGCCAGATAGGACGACCAGTTCCGCTGGATCGCACGCAGCGCATCGGCGGCGTCCTTCACCGAGCCGATGGGAATTTCGCGCGGCGCGGTCCAGACATCCATGGCCCAGGCCGCCGCGCCGGGCGGATCGGGCGACAGCGCAAGCCGCCCGTGCCAGGCGGAGACGCGCCGCCCCGCCCGGCGCAACTCCTCGGCCAGGTCCGCCTCGAAGCCCTCCGCCGCCAGCCAGGCGCTGGCGATCATCGCTGCGGGGAGACCAGCGCGGCCGCGGCCAGCAGGCCCCAGCCGACCAGGAGCGCAACGCCGCCGACCGGCGTGACGATGCCGAGCGAGAGGTCGCTCAGCGCGCGAAGGAACACGCCGCCGCAGAACATCGCCGCGCCGGCGGCAAAGCAGATGGCCGCGAGATGCACGAGGCGGCCGCGCCGGCGTTCGGCCAGCAGCCCCGTTCCGATCAGCGCCAGCCCGTGCCAGGCGCCGAGCGAGGCGCCGGTGGTCGCGAGCGCGGCGCGCTCCGGTGCCAGGCCATGCGACGCGTACGCGGCCATCGCGACGGACACCAGGCCGAGCAGGGCGCCGAGCGCCATCCAGATGCGGGACATGCCCGGTGCTAGCCCACGGCCGCCGGGTCGGAAAGGCGGAGCGCGCCGGCGGCGTCATGCGCGGCGCGGAGCGGCTCCGGCAGGCGGCGACCGCGCAGGCAGCGTTCCACCCACTCCACCGCCGTCGGCTCCGACACGCGATGGCCGACGGAGACATAGACCGGCTTGGCGCCGCGGCGGGTGCGCAGCGCCGTGCCGATCCGCCGGCCCTTCCACAGCAGCGGCGCCCGCGCGCCCGGCGGCTCCGCCAGCGTGCCCTCGATCGCGCCGACCAGCAGCGACTTGCCGACGCCGATCGTCGGCACCCCCAGCACCAGCCCGGCCAGGCAGGCGACGCCGAGGCCCTGGGGATGCGCGACCCCATGCCCATCCACCAGCAGCAGGTCCGGCTTGGGATCGAGCCGCGCCCAGGCCCCGGCCAGGGCAGGCACCTCGCGGAAGCCGAGCAGGCCCGGCACATAGGGCAGCCCGCCGCGCGTCGTGGCGCCGGCGTGGCCGATCCCGGCCAGCGAAGGCCAGTCCAGTGCGACGATCGCGGCATGCACCGTCCGCGTCGGGTCGAAGCGCGTGGAGGACGCGTCGGCCCCGCCGATGCACCGCACAACGCCGATTCGGTCGGCGGTCTCGACGCGCGCGGCGAGGTCCGGGATCAGCCGGCGTGCCGCCGCGGCGCTGTCGGGGAAGGGCAGGCCGTCGGGCAGAAGCCCCATGGGCACAGGCTGATCCGCGCGCGCCGCCATGTCCAGCGGCGTCGCGACCGATCGTCCCAGTCGCGCTCCTGCCGGGCGGCGAGGATGCCGCCCTTCGCCCGGCCGGACCCGATCAGCCCGCGCGGCGCGCGGCGCCCTCGGCGGGGTTGTCGTTGCCCTGCGCGGCCTCGCGGGAGGCCTGGTCCATGATGCTGCGCATGTCCCGCAGGAAGGCGGCGCCCTTGAGGGTGCGCTGCACCAGCACGCTGCGGCGGTCCATGGGGTCAACCTTGCGCCTGGCCAGGTCCAGCTCGCCGAGGCGGTCCAGCGCGCGTGTGATCGCCGGCTTGGACACGTTGAGCTCGGCCGCCAGGCCGCGCACGGTATGGGGGCCGTCGGTCAGATAGACGGTCAGGAACACGCCGAGCTGGCGGGCGGACAGGTCCGGCCCGTCGCGACGCACCAGCGCCACCACGGTGTCCCGCAGGATTCCGACCAAAACGTCGGGGTTGGTCTGCGTCGCCATTGTCTCAAATCCTTCCTCGGTGCCCTCCCGGCCGACGGCGTTCGGTTTGGCCGCGGATCCGGCAGGCATCTTGCCACGCTTCTTTGATATGCCGTTACGTGAATGTTCGCTACGCCAAGCACCCTTTGGAGAGCGTCCCGACGCGGAAAGTTCCCGTTTCATCTTGACTTGATTACCTTCCCGCGCTGGCGGCGCCGCCTGTCAGCGCCTTCGCTGCCCGTGCGATGGCACGGGCTGCCTGGATCTCGCCACCCTCGGGTCGTCCGGGACGGCTCTGGTCGTTCCACGCGTAGAGGTCGATATGCGCCCAGCGTATGCCTTTCGGCACGAAATGTCGAAGAAACAACGCTGCAACGATCGCCCCCGCCATCGGCCTCGTGGACACATTGTTAAGATCGGCAATCGAACTGTCCAGCCAAGATACATAATTTTTCTGTAATGGAAGTCGCCAGAGCGGATCGCCGAGCGTCTCGCCCGCCAGAACAAGATGCGCCGCCAGATCGTCCTCATCGGTAAAAAGCGCCGGCAGGTCGGGCCCGAGCGCGACACGGGCGGCACCGGTCAGGGTCGCGCAGTCCACCACCAGGGCCGGCGCCGATTCGCAGGCCAGCGCCAGCAGATCCGCGAGAACGAGGCGCCCCTCCGCGTCAGTGTTCCCGATCTCGACCGTCAGCCCCTTGCGCGTCCGGATCACGTCCATCGGCCGGAAGGCGGTGCCGGAGACCGCATTCTCCACCGCCCCCACCAGCAGCAGCAGCCGGATCGTCGCGCGCGCCGCCATCAGCATCTCGGCCGCCGCCATCACCGCCGCGGCGCCGCCCATGTCCTTCTTCATCCGCAGCATCGCCGCGGCGGGCTTGAGGTCCAGGCCGCCGGTGTCGAAGCACACGCCCTTGCCGCAGAGCGCGACGAGCGGCCCATCGGCCGCGCCCTCCCAGCGCAGGATCGCCACGCGCGGGGCACGCGGGGAACCGCCGCCGACCGCCTGCACCGCCGGGAAGCCCTCGGCCAGCGCCGCCCCCTCGATCACCTCGACCGAGGCGCCATGGCGGGCGCCGAGCTCCCGCACCGCCTCGGCAAGCTCCGCCGGTCCGAGATGGCTCGCCGGCAGGTTGATCAGGTCGCGTCCGCGCCAGATGGCCGCGGCCTCCCGCGCGGCGGCCTCGGCGCCGGCCGGCTGCACCAGCCGTGCCGGGGCGCGGCCTGCCTCCGATTTCAGCCGGCGGAAGCGATAGGCGCCGAGGCACCAGCCGAGCACCGCGGCGCTGGCGTCAGGCGCGCCGGCCAGCTGCCAGACGGTGCCTTCCGGCAGGGCGAAGGGCGCCGCGCCGAAGGCCCAGGGCCGGGCTGCCTCCGTCGCATCGGCGCCGAGCCCGAGCACGGCGCCCGCAAGGCCCGCCTCGCCCGGCAGCAGACGGATCTCCTGCGCCTTCGCGGCGAAGCCGGAGGCGCGGAGGAATCCGGCCTGCGATGCCGGCAGCCCGGCGAGCAGGGCCTCCAGCCCGGCCGGCGTCACCGCATGCAGCGGCAGCGAATCGGCGGGGGGTTGGGCGAGGCATTCCAGCATGGCGCTTCCCTGTTCTTGTCGGAGCGGGGGCGGACACTACCGCGAGCGCCGCTGCGATGGATCACCTCCCGGCCCTGATTTCGACGCCGGCCGCACCGGGTCGGCCTTCGCGCCTTCGCGGACCGGGGGGGCGGCATGCCGGCCGGGCGCGGGAGCGGCCGCCGCGCGGGGCAACCTGCCGTGGGGGGGGGGGGGGGGGGCGCCCCCCGCCCGCGCCCCCCCCGCCGCCCCCCCCCCCCCCCCCGCGCGCTTCAGCCCCGACATGCGCGCGGAAAGGTGATGCAGCCGGCCGAACTCGCCCGCGCGGACCATGGCGTGCAGCGCCTGCGCCTTGGGGTGGAAGCGGAAATAGAGACCGACCTGGGCGATGCGCCCGGCCTCGCGCGCGATGGTCGCCAGTTCCGCGCTCTCGGCCGCCGTGACGGTCGCGGGCTTCTCGAGGAACAGGTCGCGCCCGGCGCGCAGCACGGCCTCGGCGACCGCGCGATGCGTGTCGGGTGGCGTTGCGACGATGGCGGCGTCGCAGCGCGCGAGGCCATCCTCCAGCCGGTCCACGAAGCCGAGGCCGGGCAGCGCGGCACGCGCCGCGGGGTCCGGGTCGTAGCCGGTGGCGCGCACGCCCAGCCGCGCCAGCGCCGTGGCATGCACGCGGCCGAAGGCGCCGCAGCCGATCAGCAGCATGCGCAGCATCCGTCCAGCGAAGGCCGCGCGGCGGATGTCGTCAAGCCGCGGTTGACCGGCGCGGTCCGGCGCGGAAGCCTGGGCCACGATGCCGCCCCGCCCGCTGACCGAGGACGACCTTCCCCGCGCCGTCGCGCTCTCCGCCACCGCAGGCTGGAACCAGACCGCGGCGGATTGGCGCGTCTTCCTGCGCGAGGGACAGGTGCGCACCGTGGATGACGGCCACCCGGACTGCCTGGCCGCGACGGCAGCGGTGCTGCCCTTCGGGCCGGACCTCGCCTGGATCTCGATGGTGCTGGTGCGGCCGGACCGCCGGCGCGGCGGCCTCGCCACCGCGCTGATGCGCTGGGCGGTGGAGGCGCTCTCCGGCACGCGCTGCATCGCGCTGGATGCGACGCCCGAGGGGCGCGAGGTCTATCGCCGGCTGGGCTTCGAGGACCGCTTCGGCTTCGCGCGCTGGCGCCTGGGTGATGCGCCGTCCGGCGAGGCGCCAACCGTGCGCGCGCTGCGCGCGGAGGACTGGCATGATCTGCTCTCCCACGATGCGGCGGCCTTCGGTGCACCGCGCGAGCGTCTGCTGCGCGGTTTCGCCGCACGCCTGCCGCAGGCCGCCTGGATCGCGGAGGACGGTGCCGCCTTCGCGCTCGGCCGCGACGGGTTTCGGCTGCCGCAGATCGGCCCCGTGGTCGCGCGCTCGCCGGCGACGGCGCTCGCGCTGATCGCGGC
>NZ_JBWXTD010000003.1:1215329-1234072 GCF_056682175.1 Falsiroseomonas sp. RANM36 | reverse complement strand
GCCCGGGGCGGCGCGCGGCGCCCCGGCCCCGGCGGGGCCGCCCGCCGCGCGGGCGGGGGCGGGGGGGGGGGCGGGCGCCTCCGCGGCCGGGCTGCGCACGGCCGAATTCGGCGGCGTCGGCACGCTGGCGGTCGCGCAGGCGGTGGCTGACCGAATTCCCTGATCTGGCGCGGCACGCCGCGCCGGGCCAGACTGCGGGCCACGGGGAAGGATCGGCGCGGCGATGGATGTGATCGAGGCGATGACGGGGCGCCGCAGCATCCGCGGCTTCCTGCCCGATCCCGTGCCGCGCGCGACGGTCGAGGCGATCCTGGCCGCCGCGTCCCGCGCGCCCTCCGGCTCCAACATCCAGCCCTGGCATGTGCGGGTGACGACGGGCGCGGAGAAGGCGCGGCTTTCGGCCGCGCTGCGCGCCGCGCCCGCGGCCGGCGAGCCCGCCGCGCGCGAATACCACTACTATCCGCGGCAATGGCGCGAGCCCTACCTGGCGCGTCGGCGCGCGACGGGCTGGGGGCTCTACGGGCTGCTCGGCATCGGCAAGGGCGACCATGCGGCGACCAAGGCGCAGCATGCGCGCAACTACGATTTCTTCGGCGCGCCGGTCGGGCTTTTCTTCAGCATGGACCGCGACATGGAGCTCGGCTCCTGGCTCGACTGCGGGATGTTCATCCAGAACGTGATGCTGGCGGCGCGCGGCCACGGCCTCGAGACCTGCGCGCAGGCGGCCTTCTGCGACTACCACTGGATCGTGCGGCGCGAGCTCGGCCTGCCGGAGGACCGCATCCTGGTCTGCGGCATGTCGCTCGGGCGGCCCGACCCGGAGGAGCCGGCGAACCGCCTGGTGACGGCGCGCGAGCCGCTCGCGAACTTCGTCACCTTCGGGCCCGAGCCGTGAGCGAGGAGCTGGTCGACTCCCGCGCCGCCTGGCTGCGGCTTGCGGCGACGGTGGCGCTGGCGACGCTGGGTGGCGTCGGCATGTGGTCCGTCGTCGTCGCGCTGCCGCATGTGCAGGCGGAATTCGGCGCGACGCGGGCCGGCGCCTCCCTCCCCTACACGCTGACCATGCTGGGCTTCGGCGCGGGCGGCATCATCATGGGCCGCTTCGCCGACCGCTTCGGCGTGATGATCCCGCTGCTGCTCTCCGCGGTCATGCTCTGCGCCGGCTATGTCGCGGCGGGGCTCGCGCCGAGCCTCACGGTGTATGCGCTGGCGCAGGGCGTGCTGATCGGGATGCTCGGCGCCGCCGCCTGCTTCGGGCCGCTGATGGCGGACGCCTCGCTGTGGTTCCGCCGGCGGCGCGGCATCGCGGTGGCGCTCGCGGCCTCCGGCAACTACCTGGCCGGCGCGGTCTGGCCGCCGGTGCTGACGGCGCTGATCGCCGCGCATGGCTGGCGCAGCGCGCACATCATGGTCGGGATCTTCTGCCTGGTGACGATGCTGCCCCTGGCCCTGCTGCTGCGCGCCCGCGCCCCGGGCCAGCGCGGCGGCGTGCCGATGGCGGCGGGTGGCGGCGAACGGCCGCTCGGCCTGTCGCGCAACGGACTGACGGCGGTACTCTGCGCCGCGGGCGTCGCCTGCTGCGTCGCGATGGCGATGCCGCAGGTGCACATCGTCGCCTATTGCGGCGACCTCGGCTACGGCGTGGCGCGCGGGGCGGAGATGCTCTCGCTGATGCTGGCCTGCGGCATCGTCTCCCGCATCGCCTCCGGCCTCATCGCGGACCGCATCGGCGGGCTGCGCACGCTGCTGCTGGGATCGGTCCTGCAGGGCCTGTCGCTGTCGCTGTTCCTGTTCTTCGACGGCCTCGGCTCGCTCTATGTGCTGTCGGCGCTGTTCGGGCTGATGCAGGGCGGCATCGTGCCCTCCTACGCCGTGGTGGTGCGGGAGCATTTCCCGGCGGCCGAGGTCGGCACGCGCGTCGGCATCGTGCTCTTCGCCACGCTGATCGGCATGGCCTTCGGCGGCTGGCTCTCCGGCCTGGTGTTCGACCTGACCGGCAGCTACTTCGCCGCCTTCCTGAACGGCGTGGCGTGGAACGCGGCGAATGTCGTGATCGTCACCACGCTGCTGCTGCGCACCGGCGGCGGCAGGCGGCTGGCGGCGGCATAGCGCCGGGCCCGGACCGGCCCGGCGCCCACGGCCGGGCGGACGGTGCGGCGGCGCAAGCCGGTGCCTTATGGCGCGGCGCGATCTGGGCTAGCCTCCGCCCCACCATGCCGCACCCGATGATCCGCACCGACCGCGACGGCGAGATCGCCGTCGTCACCATCGACCGCCCCGCCAAGCGCAACGCGCTCGACCTGCCGATGTGGATCGCGCTGGCCGAGGCGATGGAAGCCGCCTCGGCCGACGACACGCTCCGCTGCGTGTTGATCCAGGGCGCGGGCGAGGAGGCGTTCAGCGCCGGCGCCGACATCGGCGCCTTCGAGCAGGAGCGCGGCACGCCGGAGCGCGAGGCGGTGTACGGGCGCGAGATCTCCCGTTCCTTCCAGTCCATCCGGCGCTGCGTGCATCCGGTGGTGGCGGCCTGCCGAGGCTGGACCATGGGCGGCGGCTGCGGCATCGCCACCATGTCGGATTTCCGCGTCGGCGGCCCCTCCACGCGCATGGGCATCCCGGCGCGCAACCTCTCGATCTTCTACCACCCGGGCGAGCTCGATCCGCTGCTGCAGTCGGTCGGCTACGCCGTGACCTGCGAGCTGCTTATCGAGGGCCGCGTCTTCACCGGCGAGGAGGCCTTCGGCAAGGGCCTGCTGACGCGGCTGGTGGCGGATGCGGCGGTGAAGGCGGAAGCGATGGCGCTGGCGAAGCGCATCGCGCAGGGCGCGCCGCTGTCCAACCGCTACCACAAGGCGATGCTGCAGCGGCTGCGCGGGCCGCTGCCGCTCACCGAGGCCGAGCTCGGCGCCGTCAGCGACTTCGCCTACACGGAAGACTTCCGCGAAGCCACGCGCGCCTTCCTGGAGAAGCGCAAGCCGGTCTTCCGCGGCCGGTAACCCTTCCTCCATCGCGCGGCGGCATGCTGGCGCGATGCAGCTGGAGCCCGATCGCGACCTGCGCGCCGCGCTGGCCGCCGCGCCGCCGGAGAAGATCGGCCGCCTCGTCGGCCTGCTGGATGCGCTGCAGGCGCGCGGCGCGGCGGATGCGCTGCTCGACGTCGCGCGGCCGCGGCTGAAGGATCTGCGCCCCGATCGCCCGATGCGATTCACCCGTCTGCTGGCGGTCCCGCTGGAGCCGGCGCTGGTGGCGCCCGAGGCCTGGACCCGCACGCCCATCGAGATTCCGCGAAGCGCGCTGACGCCGATCGGTGCGGCGGTGCGCGCCGCGCTCGGCGAGGCGGCGGAGGAGATCGAGGCGGCGGCGCTCGGCCGCACCATGGCGGAGGCGGGGCTGGTCGCGCGGCTCGGCGCGAGGCTCTGGCCGCTGGCGGCCGCGGCGCGGCTGCCGACGATGCCACCGGGATGGACGGAAGCCGGGCTGCCTGCGGCCAGCGCGGCGCCGGTGCTGGCGCTGTGCCGCGCGCTGTGGCGCGGGCCGCGCCCTCAGGCCGCGCCGGGCGGCTGACCCTCGACCGCCTCGCTGCCGGTGCGCCAGCGATGCGTGGAAGCGCCGAAGGCGACCAGCGTGCCGGCTGCGTCGAACACCTCCGTCCGGCAGAAGAAGATGTTGCGCCCGCGCGTGACGACGCGGCCTTCCGCGACCAGCCGCGCGCCCGCCGCGACCTGGCCGGTGAAGCGGCAATCGAGGTCGAGGGTGACGGCGCGGCGGATGTTGCCGGGCACGCTGCACCAAAGCCCCGCATAAGCCGCCGCCTGGTCGATCAGCGACAGCATCACGCCGCCATGGGTGATGCCGGAGCGGTTGGCGTGCTGCGGCCCGGGCGTGCAGGCGACGCGGGCAAGGCCGTCGCGCCATTCGACCAGCTCCAGGCCGATCAGGTCGTGGTAGGGCGCGTCATGCGGGTCGAGCTTTTGCGTCGTCATGGGCCGCCGCGTGCCGGGCCGGCGGCGCGCCGTCAACCCCGCGCTTGAACCCGCCCGCGCGCTTCGCATCTTCTGGCGATGATCGAGCGCGTGGAGATCGACGCCGCCGGCGACGTGGTGCTGGACGCCGAAGCGATGGCGAGGCTGCTCGGCGCGCCGCTCGCGGCGGTGCTGGCCGACCTGCGGCGCGGCGCGGTGCATTCGGTGGTGGAGCGCGGCGAGGGCGAGGATGCCGGGCGGCTGCGCCTCACGCTGCGCCGGCGCGCGACGCAGCGCGTGCTGGTGGTGGAGGCGGCGACGGGCCGCGTGCTCTCGCAGGGCTGACCGGCGGCGCCCGTCAGCCGATCACCAGGTTCTGCAGGCTCTCCTCCAGCTCCTGGAAGGTCGGCATCGAATGGCTCGGCGCCATCTTGCGGCCGGTCTCCACGGCGACCTGGGGCGCATTGCCGTGCAGATGCGCGACGAGGACGGCGCGGATCACCTCGAAATACTTCTGCTCCTCCTCGACGATGCTTTTCAGCCGCGTCGCCAGCGGCCCCATCAGCCCGTAGGCGAGCAGCACGCCGAGGAAGGTGCCGACCAGCGCGCCGCCGATCATCTTGCCGAGCACCGGCGGCGGCTGGTCGATCGAGCCCATCGTCTTGATCACGCCGAGCACCGCGGCGACGATGCCGAGCGCGGGCAGCGCATCGGCGATGGTCTGCATGGCGTGGGAGGGGTGCATCTCCTCCTCCTTCAGCTTCTTCAGCTCCCGCGCCATCACGTCCTCGATCTGGTGCGGGTCGTCGGCGTTCATGCCGATCATGCGCAGGTAGTCGCAGATCAGCGCGACGAGGTGCGGGTCGCCGGCGATCTTCGGGAATTTCTGGAAGGCGGCGGATTCCTGCGGGCGCTCGATATGCGCCTCCAGCGCCATCGCGCCCTTCTGCTGCGCCAGGCGTACGAACCAGTAGAGCAGCGACAGGATCTCGATGTAGTCCGACTTGTGGTATTTCGGACCCTTGAGGATCTTCCCGAAACCGCCGAGCGTGTGCTTCACGTCGTGCATGCTGTTGGCCATGACGAAGGCGCCGATGGCGGCGCCGCCGATCATCATCATCTCGAAAGGCAGCGCGCCGAGGATGATGGCGAACTTGCCGCCGGCGATCAGGTAGCCGCCGAACACCATCACGAGCAGGAAGCCGAAGCCGGCGATCGCGGTCATGGCGTGGCGGTTCCGGCGGCGCGCGGGGCCGCGGCTTCCTGCCGGGGTGGCGGGGGCGGCTCGCGCAGCAGGGTGATGGCGACGCGGCGGTTCGCGGCGGCGGTCGGCTGGTCGGGCAGCAGCGGCTGCCGTTCGGCATAGCCGGCGACGCTGCGGATGCGACCCTCGGCGAGGCCGGCCTCCGCCAGCAGGCGGCGCGTCGCGTTCGCGCGCTCCGCCGAGAGATCCCAGTTCGAGCGGTCGCCGCCGCCGCGGAACGGCGTCGCGTCGGTGTGGCCGGTGACGGCGATGGCGTTCGGCAGGCGGGCGGCGACCTGCGCGACACGCGCGATCAGCTGGCGCGCCCGGTCGTTCGGCGCGGCGCCGCCGAGGGCGAACATCGGCTGCCCGTCGGCGTCCAGCAGCTGGATGCGCAGGCCCTCCGGCACCTGCTCGATGCGCAGCTGGCGGCCGAGCTCCGCCAGGGCGGGATCGCCGGCGACCATGCGGCGGATGTCCTCCGCCGCCAGTTCGAACGCGGCGCGCTCGCGGCGCTCGTGCTCCGCGCGCAGTTCCGCATCGGACAGGTTGCGCGGGTCGGTCGCCTCGCCGGTGCCATCGGCGCGGCGCGCGCGCGGGTCCTGATCGCCGGGCGGCGCATCGGCGCGCGCGGTATGGCTTTCGCGCGCCTCCGGCGAGACGCGCACGCGGCGCGGGTCGTTCTCCTCGTCCTCGCCCTCCGGGCCCTCGCGCATCGGCACGGGGCGGGCGAGGACGGTGCTGTCGTCCTCCGTCTCGACATCGGGCAACACGGGCAGCGGGCCGCGCTCCACGCGCACCGCGCCGGTGTCCTGCGTCATCTGCTCGGAGGCGTGCGGCGTGCGGCCGCCGAAAGGCTCGCCGGAGCCGGTGCTGCTGCGACCCATGACATTGGTGGGCGCGAAATAGTCGGCGATGCCGCGGCGCTGTTCCTCCGTGGTGGCGTTGAGCAGCCACATCAGCAGGAAGAAGGCCATCATCGCGGTGACGAAGTCGGCATAGGCCACCTTCCAGGCACCGCCATGGTGCCCGTGCCCGCCTTCCTCGACCTTCTTCAGGACGATCGTCGCCCCGTTGCCGCCTTTTGCCATCGCCCGCGCCGGAACCCTCCGGGCGAGGGTATGGGCCAAGCGGGTTAAGGCCTGGCTAAGCCGGCGGGCCGGAGGCTGGCCCAGAGCGCGCCGTCCGGCTGCGCACGCCTGGCGCGGAACTTGCTAATTTCCCCGCAGGCTGCCGCGTGCCCGCGCAGCCAGGGGACCACGCTGCCATGACACCGTCCGATCCCGCCGCCTTCGACGCGGAGGCCTACGCCCGCAGCACCGCGGCGCTGCTCGGCCTGCCGCTGCAACCCGGCCACCTGCCCGGCGTCGCCGCCAATCTCCTGCTCGCCGCGCGCATGGCCGCGCTGGTCGCGTCGCGGCCGCTTGCGCCGGCGGATGAGCCGGCGCCCGTCTTCGTCGCCGGGCGCGAGGCGCCATGAGCGCGCGCGCCATCGCCGAAGCGGTGCGCAGCGGGCGCCGCCGCGCCGCCGAGGTCGTGGAGGATGCGCTCGCCGCCATCGCCGCGGGCAATCCGCCGCTCAATGCCTTCACGGACATCACCGCCGCCCGCGCGCGGAACGAGGCTGCGGCGGTGGACGCCGCCGTCGCGGCGGGGCGCGATCCCGGGCCGCTCGCCGGCGTGCCCTATGCGGTGAAGAACCTCTTCGACCTGGAAGGCGTGACCACGCTGGCCGGCGCGCGGATCGAGCGCGACAGGCCGGCCGCCGCGCGCGACGCCTTCCTGGTGCGCCGCCTGCGCGACGCCGGCGCGATCTGCCTCGGCGCGCTGAACATGGACGAATACGCCTATGGCTTCACCACGGAGAACGCGCATGACGGCGCCGTGGGCAATCCGCACGACCCGACGCGCATCGCGGGCGGGTCCTCGGGCGGCTCCGCGGCGGCGGTCGCGGCGGGGCTGGTGTCGCTCAGCCTCGGCAGCGACACCAACGGCTCGATCCGCGTGCCGGCCTCGCTCTGCGGCATCTTCGGGCTGAAACCGACCTATGGGCGGCTTTCCCGCGGCGGCTGCTTTCCCTTCGTCGCCTCGCTGGACCACATGGGGCCCTTCGCGCGCGACCTCGGCGACCTCGCGCTCTGCTATGACGCGCTGCAGGGCGCCGATGCGGAGGACCCGGCGCAGCAATGGCGCGCGACGGAGGCCGTCGCGCCGCTGCTCGATGCCGGGATCGCGGGGCTGAGGATCGCGGTGGCGGAGGGGTATTTCGCGCGCGGCGGCCAGCCCTCCTGCTTCGCCGCGGTGGCGGCCGTGGCGCAGGCGCTCGGCGCCACGCAGCGCGTGACGATTCCCGATGCCGCGCTCGGCCGCGCCGCCGCCTTCCTGATCACCATGGCCGAGGGCGGCAACCTGCACCTGCCGAATCTGCGCGCGCGCGCCGCCGAGTTCGACCCCGCCACGCGCGACCGCCTGCTGGCCGGCGCGCTGCTGCCGGCCAGCTGGATCATCCAGGCGCAGCGCCTGCGCGCCGCCTATCGCGCCGATGTGCTGGCGCTTTTCCGGGACGTGGACGTGATCATCGCCCCCGCGACGCCGCATGTCGCGACGCCGATCGGCCAGGCGAGCCTGGTGGTGGATGGGGAGGACCGGCCGATCCGACCGCATCTCGGTGTCTTCACCCAGCCGATCTCCTGCATCGGCCTGCCCGCGATGGCGGTGCCGCTGGCCGACCCGGCCGCCTGCGGCACGGAGCGCGGCCTGCCTGTCGGCGTGCAGCTGATCGCCGCGCCCTGCCGCGAGGACCTGCTGTTCCGCGTGGCCGCGGCGCTGGAGCGCAGCGGCGTCGTCGCCGCGCCGGCCTTGCCGGAGGGCTGACGCGGCGCCGCGACGCCTATTGCTGCTCGATCCGCGCCTCGCGCACCACGCGCGTCCACTTCGCCAGGTCCGATGCGATCTCACGCGCGAAGGCCTCGGCGGAGTCGGGCGCCACGGCCTCGATGAAGGTCTGGGCCAGCTTCTGCACGATGGCGGGGTCGCGCATCACCTCGCCCAGCGCCGCCGTCCACCAGGCCGCGACCTCGGGCGGCGTGCCGGCGGGGCCGAACAGGCCGGTCCAGGACAGCGCCTCGAGCTCCGCCAGTTCCGGCACGCCGCTCTCCGCCATGCTCGGCACGTCGGCCACCAGCGCGGCGCGCTGCCGCGCGACGACGGCCAGCGCCTTCGCCTTGCCGCCACGCACCTGCGGCACGGCGGAGTTGAAGCCGTCGATCATCAGCGGCACGCGCCCGGCGGTCACGTCCACCAGCGCGGCGGCGCTGCCGCGATACGGCACGGATTCGATCTGCGTGCCGAGCTGCAGCGCGAGCAGCGCCATCGCCAGGTGGCTCATCGTGCCGAGGCCCGGATTCGCCGCGCTGAAGCGGCCGGCAGGCCCCGCGCGCAGCACGCGCGCCGCGTCCGCCATGGTGTTCGCCGGGAAGTCCGGCGCGGCGATCAGGATGAAGCCGGTGCGCGCGAAGAGCGCGACGGGCGAGAGGTCGCGCACCGGATCATAGGGCGGGTTCTTCATCAGGGGCGGGTTCACCACGATCGGCGACTGCGTGGTGACCAGCAGCGTCAGCCCATCGGCGCGCGCGCCCGTCACCGCCTGCACGCCGAGCGCGCCGGAGGCGCCGGGGCGGTTCTCCACCACCACCGTCACGCCGCGGCGCTTCTGCACCTCCTCCGCGACGAGCCGCGCGAGGATGTCGGAGGTGTTGCCAGGCGGGAAGGGCACCACAAGGCGCACCGGCCGCGCAGGATAGGCCTGCGCCATGGCGCGCGGCGCAGCGAGCGTGGCCAGCGCGGCGCCAGCCAGCGCGTGGCGGCGCGTGAGTGCGAAGGTCTTCGTCATCTTGTCTTCTCCCGGCTTGGTTCGGATCAGGCTGCCGCCATCGCATCCAGGCGACGGCGGAACATCGGGCCCCAGCCGCCGGCGCGCAGCATCTCCTGCAGATGCGCGCCGAGCGGCGGGAAGCTTGCCTCGGTGCCGCGCGTCAGGTTGCGGACGCGCGCGGCGGCGAAATCCACCTCGATCTCCTCGGCATTCGCGAACATCGCGCGCACGCCGGGGCAGCGCGGCAGCACGGGCAGGCCGGCAGCGAGCGCATTGCGGAAGGAGCCGATCGGGATGCTCTCCGCGATCAGCCCGACCCCGCAGCCGCGCAGGCCGATCATGCCCTGGATATGCGGGTTGCCCTGCGCGAATCGCTTGCCGCCGACGACGATGTCGCCGGGCTGCGCGCGCTTCGGGAAATCGGGATCGAGGCCGGCGAAGACATGCTCCCGCAACACATCCGGCCGCGTCTCGCGCTTCAGCGCCCACTCCAGCGCCATCAGGTCGCCGTCGATGGCGACGTTGTCCGGATAGACCCAGGCGCGTCCGCGCAGCGTCAGCTCGCTCATGCCGCCATCCCCCAGGCCGCCTCGCGCAGGAAGGGCCGCGGATCGGCGATGCTGCCGACCACCGCGGAGGCCGCGACCGTCGCGGGCCCCGCGATGTGCAGCACCGCCTCATGCGCGCCGAGCCGCCCGGGCTCGTTGCGCGTGCCCGTGCCGATGGAATGCTCGCCCGCCGTCACGCCGCCGATGCGGCCGCCGGCGCAGACGCCGCAGCCCGGCGCCGTCACCATCGCGCCGGCGCGCAGGAAGACCTCGATCAGCCCTTCCGCAGCGGCATCCGCCGCCACCTGCTGAGTCGCGGGGGTGACGATCATGCGCACGCCCTCGGCCACCTGCCGCCCGCGCAGCACCGCCGCCGCCACACGCAGGTCGTCCAGCATCCCCGACGCGCAGGAGCCGATGAAGGCATGGCCGATCGGCTTGCCGGCGGCCTGCGTCACGTCCACCACGTTGTCGGGCGTCGGCGGCAGCGCGACCTGCGGTGCGAGCGACGAGAGATCGAGCGTGATGCGCGCGCGATAGGTTGCGTCGGCATCGGGCAGCGCGGCGTGGATCGGCCGCTGCGCGCGCGCCGTCGCATAGGCCATGCAGGCCGCGTCCGGCTCGACGATGGAGGAGACGGCGCCGAGCTCGACCGGCGTGTTGCACAGCGTGTGGCGCGCATCCATGCCGAGCGAGGCGAGGCCCGGCCCGCCATATTCCACCACCGCATCCTCGAACAAGGCCGCGTCGTGGCTGCCGATCAGCTTCTGCGCCGCGTCGCGGGCGAAGACGCCGAAGGGCAGGCTGCCCGTGATCTCCACCCGCAGCGTCTCCGGCACTTCCAGCCAGACGGAGCCGCAGGCCAGCACTTCCGGAATCTCGGTCAGCACCGCGATGCCGAGCGCGCCGACCGCGCCGAAATTCGTCACATGCGGGTCGTAGGCAAATACGAACATGCCGGGCGTGACCAACCCTTCCTCCACCGGGAAGACATGGCCGAGCCCGCCTCGGCCGGAGTCGCGATGCGTCACGCCGAAGCGCTTCGCGATGCCGCGCACCGCCTGCTGCCGCGCGAAGGCCTGGGGCGAGACGGCCAGCGGCTCGTGGTCCGTCACCAGCAGCACCCGAGAGGCGTCGTGCAACTTGGTGACGCCGAATTCCTCCAGCGTGCGGAAGGCGTTCACCGTGTACCAGTCATGCACGGTGATCAGCTCCGCCTGCGGCATCACCACCTCGCCGGGTGCGACGCGGCGGCCGCAGATGCGCGAGAGGATTTTCTGGGTGATCGTCTGTCCGCCGGTCATCCGGCTGCTCTCCTCGGTTGGTCGCGCCAGCCCAGCATGGCGGAGATCTCGGCCGCGGCGGCGCGCAGCGCGTCGGCCAGCAGGCGCTCCTTCTCCTTCGTGAAGCGCACCTTCGGCACGCCCACGGAAAGCCCGGCGCAGGGCTGGCCGGTGGCGTCCAGCACGGCATGGCCCATGGCGATGATCCCCTCGATCATCTCCTCGCGGCTGAAGGCGATGCCGCTGCGCGCGATGGCGGCGAAATCGCGCCGCAGCGCGGCGGGTTCCGTGATGGTGCGGGGCGTGAGGCGCGGCAGCGCGCCAAGGGCGAGATAGGCTTCGATCTCGGCCGTGGAGGACGCGCCCAGAATCGCCTTGCCGCCGGCCGAGGCGTTCACCGGCCCGCGCTCGCCGAGCTGCAGCGAGTAGAGGATCGGCTGGTTGCAGTTCTCCTTGCAGACCACGACGACCTCCGCGCCCTCGCGCACGACCAGCGCGGCGGATTCGCCGGTGCGCGTCATCAGCGCGGCGACGACGGGCTGCGCCAGGCGCGTGACATCGGTCCGTCGCAGCAGCACGCCGGCAAGGCCGAGCACGGCGGGGCCGAGGCGCATGCGCTCCGCCGTGCCGCTGCCTTCACGGACGACGTAGTGGCGCTGCTCGAGCGTGGCGAGAAGTTCGGTGAGGCTGCTCTTCGGGATGCGCAGCGCGCGCGCGATGTCGCCATGCGCCATCGCCTCCGGCCGCGCGGCCAGCAGTTCCAGCACGTCCAGCGCCCTGGTTGCGGACTTGACCAGCCTCGGCCTCCCCATGCAGTCTGATTTCCGGACAGTGTTCGCCATACCGAACAGTGCCGGGGCGATCAAGCCTCGTCCGGGCAGGCGAGGAAAGGGGAGCGGACGAGGCGATGGGCTTCGCGGCCGCAGAGAGGTTGCGCGCCTTGATGGCGGCGGGCGCCGGCAGGATGCCGGTGCTGGCGCCGGGCGTCTGGGACGGGCTCTCGGCACGGCTCGCCATCCATGCGGGCGCCGCGGCGCTGCATGCCAGCGGCGGCGCCATCGCCCGCGCCGCGGGACAACCCGACCTCGGCATCCTCGGCCTTGCGGAGATGGAAGCGCGCATCGGCGAGATCGTGGAAGGCGCCGGCGGCGCGCCGGTGATCGCCGACGCCGACACGGGCTATGGCGGCCTGCTGAACCTGGCGCATGCGGTGCGGCGCTATGCGCGGCTCGGCGTCGCCGCGCTGCATATCGAGGACCAGCCCTTCCCCAAGCGCTGCGGCCTGTTCGAGGGCGTGGCGGTGGTGCCGCAGGCGGAAATGCTGTCGCGCATCCGCGCCGCGCGCGCCACGGTGGAGCAGTTGGGCGGCGGGCCCCTGATCATCGCGCGCACCGACGCGGTCAAGCCCGAGGGGCTGCATGCGGCGCTGGCGCGGATGCGCGCCTATCTTGCCGGGGGCGCCGACATCGCTTTCGTCGAGGGGCTGGAGGATGCGGCCGCGATGCAAGCCGCGGGCGCCGCGCTGCCGGGCGTGCCGCAACTGCTGAATGCGAGCATGAGCGCACAGGGCCTGCCGCTGCCGCCGCCGCGCCTCGCCGAACTCGGCTTCGCCATCGTGATCTATCCGGGCGATGCGCAGCGCGCCGCGATCGCCGCGATGGACGCCGCCTTCCGCGCCGTGCTGCAGGACGGCGACGGACGCGGCATCGCGGACCGCATGGCGCCCGCCGCGCTGCGCGACGGGGTGGTGGGCACCGCCGCGCTGATGCGGGCCGAGGCCCACTGGACGGAGGGCGGCGCGTGAGGCGCGCCGCGTGGCGCCGTTCAGTCGGCTGCTGCGCGCCGCCAGGCGAGATCATCCTCCATCGCGCGCTCCATGTCGTAGGCGGCGCGGAAGCCGGTGAGCGCGGCGAGCGACTCGGTTTCCATCGGCGCGCGGGCGTTGGAGGCGGACTCGCCGGCCGGATCGTCGGGGTCGAGCGTCCAGGTGAAGCCGGGAATGCGGCGCGCGAGGCCCGCGCACCAATCGGCCAGCGACCATGTGATCCCGGGCGCGAGATGCAGCGGGTGCGGTGCCGGCTTCGCGGTGTCCACCAGGCTCGCCAGGCCGGCGGCGACATCCACGGAATAGATGAAGTCGCGCTTGCCGGCATCGGCGACCACCGCTGGCTGCCCCGTCAGTGCCCTTTGCGTCAGCCGCAGCAGCGGCGAAGCGCCCGGGCGCGCGCCCCCCGCGCCGGGCCCCCGGCCCCCGCCCCCCGCGCCGCGCCCCCGCGACCGGGTGCGCGCCGGCCGCGCGTTCCCATCGGCCGAAGACCGAGGACAGGCGCGCCACGGCGAGCGGCACGCCGGCTTCGGCAGCGGCGAGCAGGCTCATCCGCTCCCCGGCGAATTTCGCGACGCCGTAGATGCTCCGCGGATCGGGACGGATGGTGGCGTCGAGCAGCGGCGCGTCGAACCCTGCCGCGCCGAAGACGGAGCCGGAGGAGGTGACGACAAGGAAGCAGCCCGGCAGCGTCGCCGCGGCGGCGACCGCGTTCAGCGGCCCGAGCACGTTCACCGCCGCCGTGCGCCGCGCCAGCGCCGGCGGCACGCGACCGAGCGGCGTCAGCGCCGCCAGATGGACGATGGCGCGCGGCCGATGGCGGGCGACCAGCGCCGCATAGGTCTCTGCGTCGGTGGCGTCGAGCCGCTCGGCAGCGACCAGACGGCCGGGCAGCGACGGGAATTCCCGCGCCGCCCGCGGCGGCATCGGCTCGATGTCGGCAGCGATCACCGCATCGCCGCGCGCCAGCAGGTGCTCGGCCAGGGCGAGCCCGACGAAGCCGCTGGCGCCCACGATCATCACGCTCATGCCCCTGGTCCTTCCGCGGTGCCCGGCGATCCTGCACCGCTTTCGGCCCAAATCCAGCCCGCGAGGGAGGCCACATCGGCATGAGCGCAGGCCCGCGGCTCGGCATCGACATCGGCGGCACCTTCACCGACTTCGTGCTGGTGGAGGAGGGCCGCGTGCTGGCCGCGAAGGTGCTGACCACGCCGCATGCGCCGGAGGAGGCGGTGTTCCGCGGCATCGCCGCGCTGGAGGCGCAGCGCCCGGGCTTCGCGGCGCAGGCGGCCGCCGTGATCCATGCGACCACGCTCGTCACCAACGCCATCCTGACGCGGCGCGGCGCGCATACCGGCCTGATCGCCACCGCCGGCTTCCGCGACGTGATCGAGATGCGGCGCGAAGTGCGCTACGACCTGTTCGACATGTTCATCCGCTATCCGGCGCCGCTGGTGCCGCGCGAGCTCCGCCTCGGCGTGCGGGAGCGCTTGCTGGCGGATGGCAGCGTGCTGGAGCCGCTGCAGGAGGCGGATGTGCGCGACGCGGCGCGACGCTTCCGGGAAGCAGAGGTGGAGGCCGTCGCGGTCTGCCTGCTCCATGCCTACGCGAATCCGGCGCATGAGCGGCGCATCGCCGAGATCCTGCGCGACGAGCTGCCCGACGCGGAGCTCTCGCTGTCGCACGAGGTGCATCCCGAGCCGAAGGAATACGAGCGCAGCTCCACCACCGTGGTGGACGCCTATGTGAAGCGCCTGACGGCCACCTATCTCGATCGCCTGCAGGAAGGCCTGCGCGGGCGCGGCTATGCGCGGCCGCTGTTCGTGATGCTGTCGAATGGCGGCACCGCGACCGCCGATATCGCGAAGCGCTTCCCGGTGCAGATCGTTGAAAGCGGGCCCGCGGCGGGCGTGGAGGCCGCGATCTATTTCGGCGGCCGCCTCGGCCTCTCGTCGCTGCTCGCCTTCGACATGGGCGGCACGACGGCAAAGCTCTGCCTGGTGGAGGAAGGCCGTGCGGCGCGCACGCGGCATTTCGAGGTGGATCGCGTCCACCGCTTCAAGGCCGGCAGCGGCATCCCCGTGGCCGTGCCGGTCTATGACCTGCTGGAGATCGGCGCCGGCGGCGGCTCCATCGCGCGCGTCGACGATCTCGGCCTGATCCGCGTCGGGCCGGAGAGCGCGGGCTCCGATCCCGCGCCCGCCTGCTACGGGCTGGGCGGCGAGGCGCCGACGGTGACGGATGCCGATCTCGCGCTCGGCTATCTCAACCCGGATTTCTTCCTCGGCGGCGACATGCGGCTGGACCGTGCGCGCGCCGAGGCCGCGATCGCCGAGCGCGTTGCCGAGCCGGCAGGGCTGGACTTGGCGCGTGCAGCGGCCGGCATCCACGCGATCGTCAACGAGACGATGGCCGCCGCAGGCCGTGTCTATGTCGCGGACAAGGGCAAGTCGCCGGCGGCGCTCGCGCTGGTGGTGACGGGCGGCGCGGGGCCGGTGCATGCGGCCGGGCTCGCGCGGCGGCTCGGCTGCCGGCGCGTGGTGGTGCCGCCGCTGGCCGGCGTGATGTCCTCCCTCGGGCTGCTCGCCGCACCCATCGCCTTCGAGCGCAGCCGGCCGGTGAACCGACGCGTCGCGGGGCTGGATGTCGCGGCGGTGGCGCAGGAGCTCGATGCGCTGGCCGCGGAGGCGGTGGCGCTGCTGCCGCCGGCTGCCACGCCGGAGATTCGCCGCTCGGCCGACCTGCGCTACCACGGCCAGGACCACGCGCTGGAAATCCCGATCGCCGGCGCGGTGGATGCCACGCTGCCGGAGCGGCTCTCCGCCGGCTTCGTCGCGGCGTATGAAGCGCTCTACGGCAAGGTGGATGACGACAACCCCATCGAGATCGCCGCGCTGCGCGTGGAAGCGCGCCAGCCGCAACCGCCGCCGACCTTGCCCGCGCCGCGCAAGGGCGCGCCGGCCGCCCCGGGCGCGACGCGTCCGACCTGGCAGCACGACACCGCGCGCTTCGAGGAGACGCCGGTGTATCGCCGCGAAGCCCTCGCACTGCATCAGGAGATCGTCGGCCCCGCCATCGTGGAGGAGCGCGAATCCACCACGGTGATCGGCCGCGGCGATATGCTGCGCGTGCACTATTCCGGCGCGCTGATCATCGACCTCGCCACGTCGGACCGGGAGGGCTGAGCCATGCGCCTCGATGCCGTCTCCGTGCAGGTGCTTTGGAACCGCGTTGTCGCGATTGTGGACGAGGCCGCGCAGGGGCTGATCCGCACCGCCTACACGCCCTCGGTCAAGGAGTACCACGATTTCTGTTGCGCGGTGTTCGACGCGCGGGCGGACATGCTGGCGCATTCCACCTTCACCACGGCCGGCTTCCTCGGCATCGTGCCGGAGGTGATGCGGAACTTCCTGAAGGTCTTCCCGGCGGAGACGCTTCGGCCGGGCGACGTCATCATCACCAACGACCCCTGGGCCGCCAGCGGGCACCTGATCGACATCTCCGTCGCCTCGCCGATCTTCCATCGCGGGACGCTGGTCGGTTTCACCCTCTGCATCGTCCATCACCTCGACATGGGCGGGCGCATGTCCACGCTTGAATCGAAGGACATGTACGAGGAGGGGCTGAAGATCCCCATCATGAAGCTGTACGAGGCGGGGACGCTCAACGAGGCGATCTTCGCCTTCATCCGCGCCAACATCCGCGTGCCGGAGAAGGTGCTGGGCGATTTGCGCGCGCAGCTCGTCGCCAACAATGTCTGCACCCGCGGCCTGACCGCGATGCTCGAGGAGACGGGCCTCGCCGACCTGGGCGAGCTCGGCGCCGAGATCACCGCGCGCAGCGAGCGCAGCCTGCGCGCGAAGATCGCGAAGCTGCCGAACGGCACCTGGCGCAGCGAGACGCTGTTGCCGCCGCTTCCGGTCACCGGCGAGCAGATCCTGATCAAGGTGGCGCTGACCATCGCCGGCGACCAGGTGACGATCGACTTCGCCGGCACCTCGGGCGAGGTGCGCGCCGCGGTGAACTGCACGCTGAACATGACGCGGAGCTACAGCGCCTATCCCATCAAGCTGGCGCTGGACCCGGATGTGCCGAACAACGACGGCTGCATGCGCGCCATCACGATCCTGGCGCCGGAGGGCACGGCGGTGAACAGCCGCCCGCCGGCCTCGACCTGGGGGCGCACCATGATCTCGCACCTGCTGCCGGAGGTGATCTACGGCGCGCTGGAACAGGTGCTGCCGGAAGCGGTGCTGGGCGGCAATGGCGGCTGCCCGGCGAACGAGATGTATCTGCATGGCCGCTGGCGCGACGGGCGCAGCTTCCTCGCCATCTCGCAGCATTCCGGCGGCTTCGGCGGCAGCGTGCGGCAGGATGGCTGGCCGACGCTCTGCTTCCCGAACAACACCGCGAACATCCCGATGGAGGTGACGGAACGCGAGGCGCCGATCGTCTATCGCCGCAAGGAATTCGTGACCGACAGCGCCGGCCCGGGCCAATTCCGCGGCGGCCTCGGCCAGGAGGTGGAGTTCGAGGTGCTGAACGCCGACCTGGTCGGCGGCTATGTCGAGAGCTCCGTGCGGCTGAACGGGCGCAGCGAGGGCGGCAGCTTCCCGATCGGCGGGCGCGCCGGCGGCCGGGCGGGACGCGGCGGCGGGCTTTGGGTGAACGGCGCGCCGGCCGAGCATGGCATCTACCGCCGCCTGAAACCCGGCGACCGGCTGCGCTTCACGCTCGGCGGCGGCGGCGGATATGGCGATCCCTTCTCGCGTGATCCCGCGGCGGTGCTGGCCGATGTGCGCGAAGGCAAGGTGAGTGCGGCGGCGGCGCTGCGCGACTACGGCGTGGTGGTGACGGCCGGCGCGCTGGACCTCGCCGCGACACGCCGCGCGCGGGGCGGCTGAGCGATGGCGCGCCCCTTCCCCGGCGTGCGCCCGATCGGCAAGCCCTTCTGGCTGATGCTGCCCGGCGTCGCCTGGCTGCTGGTCTTCGGCCTGGCGCCGGTGGCCTTCATGGTCGCCGTCTCCTTCTGGCGGTCCTCGATCTTCGGCACCACGCCGGACTTCGTATTCGACAGCTACGCCCGCATCGTCGAGGAGCCGCTCTATCTCGACCTGATCGTGAAGACGCTGCGCATGGCGGCGCTGACCACGCTGCTGTCGCTGCTGGTCTCCTATCCGCTGGCCTGGTTCCTGGCGACGCGGCGCAGGCCGTGGCGGGCCGTCTGGCTGGTGGCGGTCTTCGTGCCGTTCTGGATCAGCTATGTCGTGCGGACCTTCGTGTGGCTGCCGATCCTCGGCCGCAACGGGCTGATCAACCAGACGCTGATGACGCTGGGGATCGTGGACGCGCCGCTGGAGTGGCTGCTCTACAACGAGGGCGCGGTCTATGTCGGCCTCGTCTATGTCTACACGCTGTTCATGACGCTACCGATCTACCTGGCGCTCGGGCGCATCGATCCCAAGCTGCTGGAGGCGGCGGCCGATCTCGGCGCGCGGCCCTGGCAGACTTTCCGGCACGTCGTGCTGCCGCTGTCCTGGCCCGGCGTGCTCTCGGGCTGCATCATGGTGTTCCTGCTGGCGGTGTCGGCCTATGTCACGCCGCGGCTGCTGGGCGGAACATCCGGCATCATGCTGGGCAACATGATCGCGTCCCAGTTCCTGTCGAACAACAACTGGGCGATGGGTGCGGCGCTGTCGGTGACGCTGGTCGGGATCGTCGGCGCGCTGCTGCTGGTCGCGGGCCGCTGGGTCGGCATCGCCGAGGTCTTCACCGGGGGGAAGAAGTGAGCGCCGCCGCGCCGCGTAGGCGCGACCCCTATCGGTGGTGGCGTGCCGGGCTGTTCCTCTACACCGGGGTGTTCCTCGCCTTGACCCTGCCTCCTTGGATGTCCCCGGCCTGAGCTAGAGTCCGTCGAAGGGAGACGGATGATGAAGCGATCGAGGTTCACGCAGGAGCAGATCATTGGGGTGCTGAAGGAGCACCAGGCGGGCGCGACGGCGCCGGAT
>NZ_JBWXTD010000003.1:1205164-1215229 GCF_056682175.1 Falsiroseomonas sp. RANM36 | reverse complement strand
CAACACGGCCCGCCCGCACACGAGCCTGAACGGGCTCACCCCAGCCGCATTTGCAACCCGCCCCGCATCGGGGCAAATGGAGAACAGGCTCTGCTCATGAACGAGGGCAATTAGGGGGCAGGGTCAGCCTTCCTCTACCTGCCGCTGATCGTGATCCTGCTGCTGTCCTTCAACGACAGCACTTCCACCGGCTTCCCGCTGCAGGGCGCGACGACGAAGTGGTATGCGCAGGTGCTGGACAGCGCGGACCTGATCGCCGCCTTCGCCAATTCGCTGGCCGTGGGCGCGACCGCCGCGATGATCTCCACCGCATTCGCGCTGCTTCTGGCGCTCGGCTTCCGGCATGGCGTGCGCGGCCAGTCGCTGGTGCTGAACCTGATCCTGCTGCCGGTGCTGCTGCCCGGCATCGTCGGCGGCATCGTGCTGCTGATCTTCTTCGGCTACATGGAGATCCGGTCCGACCTCTGGACCACGGTGCTGGTGGCGCATGTGAACTATGTGCTGCCCTTCGCCTTCCTCACGCTCTATCCACGCGTGCACGGCTTCGACCGCACGCTGGAGGAGGCGGCGATGGACCTGGGCGCGACGCCGATGAAGGTGTTCCGGCACGTGGTCTGGCCGATGCTGATGCCGGCGGTGGTCGCCACCGCGCTCTTCGCCTTCACCCTATCCTTCGACGAATTCATCCGCACCGTCTTCGTCAGCGGCCATGACCGCACCATCCCGGTGCTGTTCTGGCTGCTGGTGGTGGACGAGATCGCGCCGCACCTGCCCGCGATGGCCGTGGTGATCATCCTGGTCTCCACGGCGCTGTCGCTGGCGGCCTTCGCGATCGGCCGACGCGCCGACCGCTCAACATGAGTTCCACGACTGCAACGACAGAGGAGGTGACGATGACGACACAGGCATTCGGGCGCCGTGCCACGCTCGGCCTCGCCGGCGGGGCCGCACTTGCCGCGGGCATCGGCCCCGCGGCGGCGCAGGAGCGCCGGCTGATCGCGGTGATGCCGGGACCCTTCCTGCCGAACGGTGCGCGCGCCATCCTGGAACGCCAGATCAACGCGCGCATCGAGAACCTGCCCTATGTCTCGCCGACCGACACCGCGGCGAAGCTCATGGCGCCCGGCGGCACCAGCCGCTACGACATGATGTTCTCCACCACCGGCTTCATCCAGGCGCCCGTGCTGCGGGAACGCGCGGGGCAGGAGCTTGCGCGGCCGCTCGATCTCTCGAAGATCCCGAATGCCGCCAAGATCTCGCCGCTGTTCCGGTCCGAGATCACGAAGCGCGGCGACAACACCTTCATGCTGCCCGTCGTCTGGGGCTATGACAGCGTCGTCTATGACCGCGACAAGATCCCGGAGAACGACCCGCTCACCCAGTCCTGGGGCGTGCTGTTCGACGACAAATACGCCGGCCGCGTCGCGCTGCGCGACGATCCCTACCAGTCCATCTGCCTCACCGCGCTGCATCTCGGCATCCGCTCGCCGGAGACGATGTCGCAGGCGGATCTCAACCGGGTCACGCAATTCCTGATCTCCAAGAAGCGCAACTTCCGCACCATCTGGGGCAGCTTCGCGGAGGCGGTGAACCTGATGTCCTCGCGCGAGGTGGACGCCATCTTCGGCTGGATCCCGATGCGCGCCGCGCTGCAGGCGCAGGGCCGGAACGTCACCAACAACTGGCCGCGCGAGGGCCTGCTGGTGTTCACGCACTCCGCCTTCATCCCGCGCGAATCGCGCAACGTGGAACTGGCCCATGCCGCGATCAACGGCGCGCTGTCCGACGAGTTCGGCAAGCAGCTGGGCCTGGAGACGCAGTATCCCGTCACCAACGGCAACGTCGCGGCCACCTTCTCGGAAGCCGATCAGGCGCGGCTCGGCTATGACGTGGAGAAGCGCGGCATCCCGCTGCATCGCTACACCTTCCCAGCCGCGATGGATCGCTGGATCGAGGCCTGGGGCCGCTTCAAGGCGGCCTGATCGGGGGGGGAACGGGGTGCCACGGGAGGAGCAGGAGACAGCGGTCGCCGTCTCCATCCGGAAGGTCGGCAAGCGCTTCGGCAACGTCGCGGCGCTTGACGACGTCTCGCTCGATATCCGGCGGGGCGAGTTCTTCTCGCTGCTCGGCCCGTCCGGCTGCGGCAAGACCACGCTGCTGCGGGCGATCGGCGGCTTCGAGGCGCCGACCGAGGGCGACATCCTGATCGAGGGACGCAGCGTCCTGCACCTGGCGCCCTATGAGCGCCCCACCAACATGATCTTCCAGCACCTGGCGCTGTTCCCCCATCTTGGCGTGCGGGAGAATGTGGGCTTCGGCCTGCGCATGAAGGGTGCCGACCGCGCCGCCTCCGCCCGTCGCGTGGAGGAGGCGCTGCGCCTGGTGCGGCTGGAAGGCTATGGCGACCGCCGCGTGGACCAGCTGTCCGGCGGGCAGCGCCAGCGCGTGGCGATGGCGCGGGCGCTGGTGAACGACCCCGCCGTGCTGCTGCTGGACGAGCCGCTCGGCGCGCTCGACCTGCAGTTGCGGCTGCAGATGCAGGAGGAGCTGCGCCGGCTGCAGCGCCAGCTCGGCGCAACCTTCGTCTTCGTGACCCACGACCAGGGCGAGGCGATGGCGATGTCGGACCGCATCGCGGTGATGAATGCGGGACGGCTGCAGCAGGTCGGCACGCCGGCGGAGATCTACGAGCGCCCCGCCAATCGCTTCGTCGCCACCTTCGTGGGTCATGCCAATCTCGTCGATGCGCGGCTGACCGGCCGCCTCGCCGGCGACGTGGTGGAGGCCGAAGGGCCGGGCGGCCTGCTGCTACAGGGGCTGGCGCCGCCGGACCGGGCGGCGGGCCGCGACGTGCTCGCGGTGCTGCGCTACGAGAAGCTGCAGGTCCGGCCGGACGATGCGCCGGAAGGCGGCGTGGCCGCGACCGTGGTCGAGAAGACCTACATGGGCGCGAGCCTGCGCTTCGCCTGCCGCACTGACCGGGGCGTGACGCTCACCGCGGACACGCCCAACGCGGAGCCGCAGCGCGACATCGCGGAGGGCGAGCAGGTGCGGCTTGCCTGGTCGCCGCGGGACGTGGTGCTGCTGTCGGAGTGAGGCGCGCGGCGCCGGACCGGCCAGGAAGGCCGGCCCGGCGCGACGCGGTCAGTGCCAGATGTCCGGGTTGGTGTAGTGGCTCACATCCGAGTCGCTGGCGCCCGGCACCCAGACCGTCGCGGTGTTCTCGTAGAACCCGACCTCCGGCTCCTTCTGGACCACCAGCTTCTCGATCTTGAAGCGGTCGTCGGGGGTGGTGTCCGCCAGCGATGCGGCGATGACGAGCACGTTGCCGGAGAGGTTGCCGGCATTGATGTCCGCCCAGCGTGCGCTGCTCGAGGTGGTGTTGTTCACCTCGGTGAAGCCGAGGCCGTTCAGCACCGACGCGTTCAGCGACAGCGTCGTGTTGAAGGCGTTGTCGATGCTGCCGATCCAGACCGAGATGTCGCTGTCGCAGACCACGTAGCCCAGATAGGCCTTGTCCACGACCACATCCTGGTTGAAGCGGAACACCACGAAGTTCTCGCGCCCGATGTTGTCCACCGTGTGCCGGTCGCCGCTGCCGTCGCCCTCGTTGCGGTCGGTCACGCCGAGCCCGCCGCCATAGGCGCCGAGATAGGCGCTCTGCCACGTCCCGTTCACCTCGCTGAAGGCGCTCGCCTTCACGGAGATGTCGCCCACCGTGTAGGTGCGGACATTGCCGTGCGTCCCGGAGAGTGCGCTGGAGCCCGAGAAGTCGAAGGTGGTGGCGCCGCCCCAGGTGGTGAGGTCCTGCACCTTGCCCTTCGCCTCATAGAACCAGGTCTCGCCGGGATCGAGGATGTTGTCCTGGTTCCCGCCCTGCTTCGAGGTCAGCGTGATCTTGCCGTTGGCGATGGACATGTCGTCGCCGGTGGCAACCGTGCCGTTGTCGTCCACCAGCTTGATGTCCGCGGCCGCGATCTTCGTCTGGCCGGAGTTGAACAGCTTGTAGGTCCAGGTGACGCCGGTGCCGGGCGTGAGGATCGGCACGCCGGCGCCATCCGGCATGTCCTCGTTGTCCCAGCCGGGCGCCACGTGATTGCTGTTGCTCGGTCCGTTGGTGGTCTTCTCCAGGTCGATGCCGGGCGTGGCGGCGGCGCCGTTCTTGTAGTGGCTGAGGTCGCTGTCGCTGACGCCCTGGGCGGAGACGGTCGCCTTGTTGGAATACACGCCGCTGGCGGCACCCTTCGCGACCGCGAGCTTCTCGATCTTGAAGTAGTCGTCCGGCGTCTTGTCCTCGACCGATGCGGCGATGACCAGGACGTTGCCGGCCAGGTTCCCGTTGTTGATGTCAGCCCAACGGGCGCTGCTCAGCGTGGTGTTGTTCACCTCGTAGAAGCCGAGCCCGTTCAGCACGGCGTCCGTCAGCGTGACGGTCGTGTTGAACGCGTTGTCGATCGTGCCGATCCAGACCGAGATGTCGCTGTCGCAGACGACGTAGCCGAGGAAGGCCTTGTCCACCACGACATTCTGGTCGAAGCGGAACAGCACGTAGTTGTCGCGGTCCCAGTTGTCCACGGTGTGGCGGTTGCCGCTGCCGTCGCCTTCCCCGCGGTCCGTCACGCCCAGGCCGCCGCCATAGGCGCCGAGCCATGCGGTCGCCCAGCTGCCGGCCTCGGTCCGGCTGAAGGCGCTGGCCTTCACCGAGACGTCGCCCGAGGTCCAGCTTCGCACATTGCCGTTCCCGCCATCCGTCCAGCTGTTGCCGGAGAAGTCGAAGTTGACGGTCGCACCCGGCGTCGTCAGGTCCTTGACGATTCCCTTCGCCTGATAGAGCCAGACCTCGCCGACCTCGAGCAGGTCGTCGTTGTCGCCGACCTCGTCGGCGATCCGCTCGATCTTCCCGTTGGCGATCGACATGTCGTCGCCCGTTGCGGCGGTGCCGTTGTCGTCCACCAGCGAGATCTCGCCCGCCGTGAAGGTTGTGTTCCCGGTGTTCGCGACCCGATAGGTCCACGTCACCTGGGTGCCGGCGGTCAGCAGCGGCACGCCTGCGCCATTCGGCGCATCCTCGTTGTCGTAGGTCGGCGCAACGCTGTTGCCGTTGCTCGGGCCGTTCGTCGTCTTTTCGAGGTCGAGGCCGGGCTTCGGCGGCGGCGGCGCGACGCTGCGATAGTGGCTGGCATCCGAGTCGCTCGGCGTATTCGGGGCGGAGACCGTCGCGATGTTCTTGTAGATGCCCTCCCCGATCGGCGCGACCTTCAGCTTCTCGATCTTGAAGAAGTCTTCCGTCGTCGCTTCGCCGGTGTTGGCGGCGATGACCAGCACATTGCCCGCGACGTTGCCGTTGTTGACGTCGGCCCAGCGCGCGGTGGTCAACGTGGTCTCGTTGACCTCCGTGAAGCCGAGGCCGGCGAGCACCGCGTCGCTCAGCATGATGTCGGCCGTGAAGGCGTCGGGCAGCGTGCCGATCCACAGGCGCAGGTCGCTGTCGCAGACCACGTAGCCCAGATAGGCCGCGTCCACCACAACCTGCTGGTCGAAGGCAAAGAGCACGAAGTTGTCGCGCCCGGTGTTGTCCACCGTGTGCGCATTGCCGCTGCCATCGCCTTCGCTGCCGTCCGTCACGCCGAGCCCGCCGCCATAGGCGCCGAGATAGGCCTCCGCCCAGTTGCCGGCGCTGTCGCGGCTGAAGGCGCTGGCCTTCACGTTGACGCCGCCGGCGCCGAAGTCGCGCGTATTGCCGGCAGTGCCGGACAGTGGGCTGTTGCCCTCCATCACGATGGTCACCGGCGTCCCGGCGGCGCCGAAAGCCTGCACCGTTCCGATGGCCTGGTAGAGCCACACCTCGCCGGCTTCGAGCACGTCGTCGTTGTTGCCGACCTGATCGGCGATCCGCACGATGTCGCCATTGGCGATCGACATGTCGTCGGAGAGGTCGCCCGGGGTGCCGTTGTCGTCCACGATGGCGATCTCGCCGGCGGCGAAGGATGCCTGGCCGGTATTCGTGACCTTGTACGTCCAGGTGACGTCGGACCCGACGGAGAGCACCGGAACGCCGGCACCGTCCGCCGTATCCTCGTTGTCGTAGTCGGCCGCGACCGGGTTGGCGTTGCTGGAACCGCTCGTCGTCTTCTCGATGTCCAGGCTGCGCTGCGCAGACTGGCCGACGTAATGCGCCTTGTCGCTGTCGCCGACATCGGCGGTGTTGCCCCAGTCGTCGGTGAAGCTGCCCGCGACCGTCGCCGTGTTCACATGCTGCCCGGCCTGCCAGGTGCCGACCACCGTGAACTCGGTCTGCGCCCCAACCGCCAGGCTCGGGATCGTCACCGTGTCGCCGGCCAGCGCGCCGTTCAGGTCCAGCTTGTCGTCGTCCACCACCAGGTTCGTCAGCGCCACCGTCCCGGTGTTCGTCACCACGAACTTGAAGATCGGCTGGTTCGTCCCCTCCAGCAGCTGCGGGCCCGTCGGGTCGTCCGCATCCACGAAGGTCGCGCCGCCATCCACCGAGACGAGCTTCTCGATGTCCACATCCGGGCGCACGCCCACATAGCTGCTCGGGTCGGTGTCCGTCGCCTGCTTCGGCGCGCCGATCGGCGGCGTGTAGATGCCGCTCACCGTCGCGACATTGTCGTAGGCGCCGAGCTGCGCCGTGCCCGACGCCTTGTAGATCCAGGTCTCGCCGACCTCCAGTACCAGGTCGCCGTCATCGCCGGAAACCAGGCTCGTGATCACGCCTTCCTCGTCGTCGGTCAGCACGATGTCCGTCAGGTCCACCGGGCCGTTGTTCGTCACCGCGTAGGTCCAGAACACGTTCGATCCCGCCAGCAGCGTGATCCCGTCCGTGCCCGCGACGTTGGCATTGCCGCTGGTGGTCTTCACCACCTCGATCACCGGCGTCAGATCCTCGACGCCGACGTAATGCGCCTTGTCGCTGTCGCCGACATTGGCGGTGTTGCCCCAGTCGTCGGTGAAGCTCCCCGCGACCGTCGCCGTGTTCACATGCTGCCCGGCCTGCCAGGCGCCGACCACCGTGAACTCGGTCTGCGCCCCAACCGCCAGGCTCGGGATCGTCACCGTGTCGCCGGCCAGCGCGCCGTTCAGGTCCAGCTTGTCGTCGTCCACCACCAGGTTCGTCAGCGCCACCGTCCCGGTGTTCGTCACCACGAACTTGAAGATCGGCTGGTTCGTCCCCTCCAGCAGCTGCGGGCCCGTCGGGTCGTCCGCATCCACGAAGGTCGCGCCGCCATCCACCGAGACGAGCTTCTCGATGTCCACATCCGGGCGCACGCCCACATAGCTGCTCGGGTCGGTGTCCTGCACGTTGGTCGCGGTGCCGAGGCCATCGGTGAACTTGCCACTGACGGTCGCGACGTTGGCGTAGGGACCGAGCACCGCGGAACCCGGATCGGACGCCTTGTAGATCCAGGTCTCGCCGACCTCGAGGACGTTGTCGCCGTCGTCGCCGGAAACCAGGTTGGCGATCGGGCCTTCCTTGTCGTCGGTCAGCACGATGTCCGTCAGGTCCACCGGACCGTTGTTCGTCACCGCGTAGGTCCAGAACACATCGGACCCCGCCAGCAGCGTGATCCCGTCCGAGCCCGCGACATTCGCGTTGCCGCTGGTGGTCTTCACCACCTCGATCGAGGGGACGAGGCGCACGAGGCCAGCGTCGAGCGTGCCGTTGAATTCGCCGGAGGTCAGCGCGACGATCTGCGTCTTGCCGGTCGTCGCGTTCGCATCGCTGTCATTGGTGTCGGAGCCCGCGTCGGGCGTGGTGAAGGCGTAGCCCGCGGGCGCGACGAACTGGACGCCGTAGCTGCCCGGCACCAGGCCGGTGAAGCTGTAGGAGCCGTCGGGGGCGGTGACCGTGGACGGGCCCGACGGATTGCCCGCCGAGTCCAGCAGCAGGACGGTCACGCCGCCAAGGCCCGTCTGGCCGTCGTCCTGCAGGCCGTTGCCGTTCGCGTCGAGCCACACATAGTCGCCAAGACCGGCCAGGCGGTACAGGCCGGCATCCACCGTCAGGTTGGTCTGGCCGGACAGCAGCGTGTAGGGGCCGGTCTCGCCGCCCGCGCCGGCGTCGCTGTCGAAGGCGTCGTTGCCCTGGTTCGCCGGGCTCTGCTCGTACCCGGTCGTGTCGAAGCGGACGCTGTAGGTGCCGGGGTCCAGGTTCGTGAACAGGTAGGCCCCGTTCACAGCGGTGAACTGCGTCTCGACGACATCGCCGTTCTCGTCCAGCAGCTCGACCTTGATGCCCTGGATTCCGACCTCGCCGCCGCCGTCCTGCACGCCGTTGGCGTTCAGGTCCAGCCAGACCCGGTCGCCGAGGCTGGCCTTCTGGTACAGGCCCATGTCGAGCGTCGGGTTGAACTCGCCCTCGGCCAGCGTGACCTGCTGGGTCCGACCCGTCGTCCGGTCGGCGTCGCTGTCGAGCGCGTCGTCGCCACCCTGGTCCTGCGGGCTGATGAAGAAGCCGGTCGGCGCGACGAACTCCACGCGATAGGTGCCGGGCAGCAGGCCGACGAAGCTGTAGAAGCCGGTCGCGTCCGTCTGGGTGCTGTCGATCTGGACGTCGTTCGCGTCGAGCAGGTTGACCGTGACATTCACCACGCCCGCCTCGTCGGCGTCCTGGATCCCGTCGGCGTCCTTGTCGAGCCAGACGAAGTTGCCGAGGCCGGCATTCGGCTGGATGATCGGCTTGGTGTAGCCGGCATCGAGCGTGTCGTCGTGCTCGCCGGAGCTGAGCGTCACGACCGCGGTGCGGCCGGTGAGCACATCGGCGTCGCTGTCGAGCGCGTCGTCGCCGCCCTGGTCGGGCTGGGTCGGGTTGAACCCGGCGGGCGTGACGAACTCCACCTGGTACTGGCCGGGCAGCAGGTCGAGGAAGGCGTAGTAGCCCGTGCCGTTCGTCGTCGTGGTGGCCACGAAGCCGCCATTCCCGTCGAGCAGGTTGACGATGACGCCTTCGATCGCCTCATCGCCCGCGTCCTGGATGCCGTTTTCGTTCTTGTCCCAGAACACGGTGTCGCCGAGCGAGGCGCGGCGGATGAAGCCGGCGTCGAGGGTCGGGTTGTTCTCGCCGAAGCCGAGCGTCACCTGGTCGCTGACGCCGTTCGCGTCGATGTCGCTGTCGAGGGCATCATTGCCAACGTCCTCGAGCGTGCGCTCATAGCCGTCCGGGGTCCCGAAGCGGACGCTGTAGTTGCCCGGCGCCAGGTTGCCGAAATCGTAGCGGCCATTCGCATCGGTGGTGTCGGTGGCGCCCGTCTCGACGCCGTCCTTCAGCAGGAACACCTGCACGCCCTCGATCGGCGTGTCGCCGGCATCCTGGATGCCGTTGTAGTTGTTGTCCTCGAACACGTAGTCGCCGAGCGAGGCGGGCAGCAGGGCGGAGTTGAACGCCTGCTGCATGATGCTGAAGGAGGTGCTGGTGCCCGGCGCCGCGGTCTCGGCGATGCTGACCTCGATCGTGATCTTCACGCGCACCGACGCATAGGCGCCGTTCAGCTGCATGTCGCCCGGCAGTTCGAAGGGCGGATCGGCGGTGTCGTTGATGGTCGGCGAACGCTCGAGCTGGCTGATGCCCACCAGCTCCGTGCCGTTGAAGACTTCCTGCCTGAGCAGCAGGCGCGCGCCGACCGGGATCTGCGTGTCGGGCGTGAAGGAGTTGCGGAAGATGGAGGTGATCGCGCGCGTCGGATCGGCGCTGGAGACGTCGTATTCGATGACGAGGCCGAGGCTGGAGCCGGGGCCGGTGGCGCCGCCGACGAAGCCGGACCAGTTCAGGCCGGTGATCGAGGGGCTGGGGTTGGGCCGGGGTGCGAAGCCCAGCGACGGATTGCCGAGGTTGACGTCGCCGACCACCGAATTGACATCGCCCACCGCGGTCTCGGTGACCGAGATGTTGCTGAAGGTCAGGCTGCCGTCCGTGATGGTCCCGAAGGTCAGGGTGCTGGACATGGGCGTCTTCCTCGACGCGATCGCGAGGCGATCGGCGCGCTGGTCTGGATGGAGGGTGGCTGCCGAAGCCCGGCCTGGCGGCGGCGCGGCACGCGGAGGGCCGCG
>NZ_JBWXTD010000003.1:1188465-1205064 GCF_056682175.1 Falsiroseomonas sp. RANM36 | reverse complement strand
CAGGGCGATCTCTACGCCGATGGCGCGGCGCGGGCGGGGCCGGGCTTCGCCGACGACCTGCAGGCCAACGCCGGGGACAACGTGCTGATCGGGCCGGCGGGCGGCGATCTCCTGGGGGCGGGCGCGCCCGAAGGCCGGCGCGGCCCGAGCCGCGGTCAGGCCTGCGGACGACGCCGGCGGGCGGCCGCGAGGCCGGCGAGGCCGACGAACAGCAGGCCGAGGCTCGCCGGGGCGGGCACGGGCAGGATCAGGCCCTGAAGGACGCCGCCGATGGCGCCGTTGAGCCCGTTGATGTCCTTGTCGCCGAAGATCGCGCCGGTGGCGTAGGGAAACATCACCGTGCCGACCTCATTGCCCATCGTCTCGATCGAGCCGAGGCCGTTGCCGGGATTCACGTCGAAATCGGCGAGGTTCTCGCCGAGGCTGCCGCTCGGCGCGTCGATCAGCTGGCCCATCCACTTGCTCAGGGTGAAGCCGTTCTTCCCGTAGACCTCGAAGAAGATCGCGAGGTCGTCGCCGGCGGGCACCAGCGGCTCGCCGGTCGTCGCGTTCCGGATGAGGAAGGCGTTCTGCTGGAAGGGAACGACCTCGATCTCGACATTGCAGTCGAGCTTGCAGGTCGCGTCCACGATGAAGAACTCCAGGTTCCCGGAGTTCGAGAGCACCCCGGCGCTCGAGAAGCTCGGCGCCGCCTGGGCGGCGGGCGCGATGCCGGCGGCAAGCGCCAGGGCGGCAAGCCCGCAGGCGGCATCACGTAAGCGATTCAGCATAACCCATCTCTCCCGTCACAGCTTGCGGCGGCGGCACCGGCCGTCCGGCTCCGCCTGTCTGACGGAGCGGCGGGAGAGCAAGGTTCGTACCACCCTCGCATCGTCCTGTTTTCTATGGCTTTGTCAGGAAACGTCTCGAAGTTTGGGGCTTTCTTGTAAGCTTTTCCGACTCGGATCTGTTTTCGAGACACTTTATATGCGAAATGCTGCGGACAAGAATGAAATTAGAGACATTTTGCTCGTATTGAAATGATCTTGCTCTTTGCGAAAATTCTCGCGGCTTCGTAATGATTGTGCCTTATATGCGATGCAATTTCTGGTGGTTCCGAGGGGCCGTCGATTCCCCATCTGCGCGATCGTGCCGGATGGGAGGCGCGCCGAGCGCGCTTGGCCTCGGGGTGAGCGCGGCACAGGCGTGGCGTCCTGTCGGAATTCCTTACAGCCTTGCACTAAAGGCAGTTGGCCGGCGGATGCCGACACGTCGTGGCCTGCCGCCCCGGATCCTACCAGCGCAGCCCGGACAGCGCCGCGACCGGCGCGACGCCTTCCTGCGCCGCGACCGCCGCCAGGCGGGCCGGATCGGGCGCCTCGCCATGCGCATGCGCAGCCAGCCCGGTCAGCGCCCAGACCGCGTCCAGCCCCGCCGCCTGCGCGCCGGCGAGGTCGGTGTGCGGGCTGTCGCCGATCGCCACCACGCGCGACCGGTCGGCGATTCCGAGCGCCTCCAGCACCGGCGCATAGACCGCGGGATCGGGCTTGCCGATCTCCCGCGCCGCCGGGCCGCCGAGCGCGACATAGAGATCGGCCAGCGCGCCGGCGCAGATCACGCGCTGCTCGCCCACCATCACGAAGCGGTCGGGGTTGACGCAGAGCATCGGCAGGCGCCGCGCGGCGCCGGCGGGCCGCAACGGCCGGGGCGGCGCGCCCCCGCCCAGGCCGCGCGCCGGCGCAGTGCCCGCGCTGCGCGCCCACCATCCCGCCGCGGGCGGGGTTGACGCAGAGCTGCGGCCGGCGCCGCGCGGCGCAGGCTTCCAGCATCGGCCGGTACGGCTCGACCGCGCCATTGCCGCGCTCCGGGTCGGGGCCGGTGTTCAGCACCCAATCGGCCGCCGCGGCATCGGCGACCAGCGTGATGTCGAGCCCCTCGACGGTCGAGAGGTCGCGCTCCGGCCCGATATGCAGCGCGTGGCCGCCATAGCCGAGCGCGTGACGGTCCCGCAGCGCGCGCCAGGCGAGCTCGCCGCTGGTGATCGTGGCATCCCACAGGCCGCGGTCCAGCCCCATGCCGGTCAGCAGCGCATCCACGACATGCGACCGCCGCGGCGCGTTGGACAGCAGCGCGACGCGCTTGCCGCACGCCTTCAGCGCCGCGAAGGCCTCGGCCACGCCGGGATAGGGCCGGCGCCCATCATGCACGACGCCCCAGATGTCGAGGACGAAGCCGTCATAGCGCTCCGCCAGCGGCGCGATGCCGTCGAGCAGCCTCATGCGATGTCCGCCCCCACGATGTCGCCGACGCTGCGCACGCCGTCGCGCCGCAGCAGCGCGGCCAGCTCCCGCTTGATGCGCGGGATCAGCGCCGGTCCTTCATACGCGAAGGCGGCATAGAGCTGCACCAGCGACGCGCCGGCCCGCAGCTTCTGCAAGGCGTCGGCGCCGGAGCCGACGCCGCCGCAGCCGATCAGCGTCAGGCCGCGCCCCTTCGCCAGTTGCGCCACGCGCCGCAGCAGCTCGGTGGAGGCGGCGCGCAGCGGCGGGCCGGAAAGCCCGCCCGCCTGGCCGCGATGCGCACTGCGCAGCCCAGGCCGCGTTATGGTGGTGTTGGAGACGATCAGGCCCTGCATGCCGTGCTGAACGACGGCGGCGACGATCGGCTCCACCGCGCCGGGCGCGAGGTCGGGCGCGATCTTCACCAGGATCGGCGGCTTTCCGCCCTTCAGCCGCGCGCGCGTCTCGGCCAGCGCGGCGAGGATGTCGGACAGCTGCTGCTCGCCCTGCAAGTCGCGCAGGCCGGGCGTGTTGGGGGAGGAGACGTTCACCGCGACATAGCCGGCCAGCGGCGCCACCGCCTCGTACAACGCGGGATAGTCGCGCAGCGGCGCGGCCCCTTCCTTGTTGATGGCGATGTTCACGCCGAGCACGGCGGGCGCGGGCCGGGGCAGGGCGGCGATGCGGGCGCGGAAGGCGGCGAGGCCGGCATTGTTCATGCCCATGCGGTTGATCACCGCGCGATCCTCGACCAGGCGGAACAGCCGCGGCTTCGGGTTGCCGATCTGCGGCTTCGGCGTGACGGACCCGGCCTCGACGAAGCCGAAGCCGAGGCGCATCAGCGGCGCGACGGCGACCGCCGACTTGTCGAAGCCCGCGGCGAGGCCGATCGGGTTGCGGAAATCGAGGCCGAGCGCGTGCGTCGCCAGGATCGGGTCGTCGGGCGAGGTGTCGCGCCCGGCGAGCCCGAAGCGCAGCGCGCGCAGCGCGATGTCATGCGCGCGTTCGGGGTCCATGCCGCGCATCAGCGGCATGAGGACGGAGGCGAGTTTCGGGGTCATGGCCGGGCGCGCTTGTGCCCTGCGCCGGCCGCGAAGGGAAGCCGCATTGACCGCCGGCCGCCACGGCCCCACTCAGCCGGCATCGCGGGAGGGTAGGTTGCGCGGGCCGGCGTATATGCTGCTGGGGATCGGCCTGTTCGGCCTGCTGGACGCGATCAGCAAGCTGCTCTCGGCCGATCACGCCGTCTGGCAGGTGCTGCTGGTGCGCTTCGCGACGATGCTGGCGGCGCTCCTGGCCATCCGGGCCATCCGGCCGGGCTGGGGCGGTGCGCTCTCCACGCGCCGGCCGGGCATCCACCTGCTGCGCGCCTGCGCCATGCTCGGCAGCGCGGCCTTCTTCTTCCTGACCTTCAGCCTGCTGCCGCTGGTGGAGGGCTACCTGGTGTTCTTCACCGCGCCCTTCTTCGTGCTGGGGCTGGCGGCGCTGATCCTGAAAGAGCGGCCGCGCCCGGCCGCCTGGGGCTGGGTGGTGCTGGGCTTCGCGGGGGTGGCCATCGGCCTGGCGCCCGGGCTTGCCGCCGCCACCGGCGGCTCGGCGATGGGCTTCGTCTGGGCGATCTGCGGCACGCTCTGCTACTCGCTGGTCTTCGTGCTGAACCGCTCGCTGCGGCAGGAAGCGGGGCTGGCGCGGGTGGTGCTGTGGCCGGCGCTGCTCGGCTTCCTGGTGATGCTCGGCCCCGGCATCGCCACCTGGCGCACGCCGGATACGCTGGCGCTGGTCCTGATGATCGCGAACGGGCTGATCGTCGGCGCCGCGACCGCCGCGCTGGCCGAGGCCTTTCGGCACGCCTCCGCCTCACGCCTCGCGCCCTATGGCTATTCGGGGCTGGTGTGGAGCGTGGCCTTCGACCTGGCGTTGTGGGGACACCTGCCCGGCTGGCCGATGCTGGTGGGCGCGGTGATCGTGGTGCTGGCCTGCGTGATGAGCGAGCGCAGCGCGACGCGCGCGTGATAGGGTGGCCGGCCGCGCCGTCACGCGACGGCGCCGCGGCCAGGGAAGGATGCCGGCGTGAAGGCCTATCTCATCGCCACCGAGACCGTCACCGACGAGGCGGTCTTCGCCGAATACCGCAAGGGGGTGATGCCGACGCTCGCGCCCTTCGGCGGCAGCTTCGTCGTGCGCGGGGGCGCGTTGACGGTGCTGGAGGGGGAATGGCCGCATCCGCGGCTGGTGATCATCGAATTCCCCTCGCGCGAGGCGGCGGAAGCCTGGTACCGGTCCGACGCCTACCAGGCGGTGATCGGGCTGCGGCAGCGCAGTTCCATCGCCAACCTCGTCATCGTGGACGGGCCGGCCTGAGAATGCCGGCTCACGCGAATCCCGCCGGGAAGTCGTGCGTGCCGTCCTCGCGCAGCGGCAGCGGCACGGCGCTGAGCACGGCCGACAGCGGCAGAGGCCCGTAGAGATGCGGGAACAGGCCCGGCCGCTTGCCGCCGCTGGCCGCTTCCCATTTCAGCGCATCGCCGAGCCGCGCCGCATCGGCCTCGATCAGCCAGAGATCGGGCTCGCCGCGCCGATGCTTTCGGGCGCTCTCCTGCACCTGGGCGGCGGTGGAGAAGTGCAGGAAGCCGTCGCGCGCATCGTCGGCGCTGCCGGCATAGGCGCCCACGCGTTCCGCTTCCCGCCAGTCGGCGCCCCGGACAAGGGTGTAGATGACGTGTTCCATGCGGCGCGGAATCACCCGATCAGGCGATAGAACACAAGCCCGCCCAGCGTCGCGGTCGGCGTGACGCCCAACGCCCAGCGCGGCAGCACGCTGTCCTCGTGGTAGTGCGTGGCGCCCGCGGTGGGGTCCGGCAGCGCGCCGGCCAGGGCACGCGCCGCGATGCGGCTGCAGGCGCCGAGTTCCGCACGCGGCGGCAACTCGGACAGCGCCTGGTGGCGCGGATGGCCGGGATGCCAGCAGGCGAACTGGAAGGGCGCGCGACACACGCCCACCACGCCCTGCCCGAGATGCACAGGCCCGTCCGGCTCCGAGGCCAGGCGCACCCGCGTCATCACCACGCTGGCCACGGCTTCCATCGCCCGCACGGGGCGCCCCGCGGCTTCTCCCCAGAGGGTCAGCGCCAGCACCTCCGCCGGGCCGGCGACGCGCGGCGCCTGGGCGAGAAGGGCGCTCATGCCTCATGCTCCTTCGCGCGCAGGCCGAAGCCGATGCTGCGCGGCGGCAGCGACTGGCCGGAGACCGCGGCGGCGGCGGTCGCGGCGCGGCTCACCTCGTCGAGCTTCGCCTCCAGCCGGCCGAGCTGCTGCGTCAGGCGATGATCCAGGTCGCGGATCAGCGTCAGCGGCACATAGGTGCGCGCGACCTCCAGCTTGAAGGCGGCGAGATCGTCACGGTCCGAGCGCGGCGGCGGCGCCTGCACGACAGGCGGCAGGTCGTTGCGCGCCGCCAGGTCGCGGCGCAGCAGCAGCACGATCCACAGCAGGGCGAGCACCAGCGGCGTGTCCGCCAGCGCCGCCACCAGGGAGGGCGGCAGGTCTGGAAGCATCTCTTGTCACTCCTTGCGCTTCGGGCGGTGGGCTTTGCGCGACTTGAAGCGGCGCCGCCGCGGCCCCACCCTTGCGGGACCACGACGCGACACCGGGACCATGTGGAACGAGCCCTATCTCGAGACCTGCTGCCGATCGGCGCTGCACCGGCTGACGCTGGTGGGGGCGATCGGCCGGCCCGACGGGCAGAAGGATGGGCCCTGCCTGGAACGCCTGCAGAGCCTGGGCTTCGCGCGGCTGCGCAGCGATGGCCGCTTCGAGATCACGGAGACCGGCACCACGCGGCACGGCACGGAAATCATGCGGCGGAAGTCGGCAGCCTAGCCTAGGCGCCGCGCCAGTTCGGGCCCGCGCCGCGCGGCGGCAGCAGCGGCAGGCGCACCGGCTCGGCCAGCAGGCAGCCGGCCAGCGCATCCAGCGCATCGTCGCGCGCATTCGGCGTTTCGGGCCGCCAGGCCGCCATCTCCTGCGGGAAGCGCGTGCGGAAGACGCTCTCATGCGCGGAGAGGCGGCGCGCGGCGAGCACCGGGTCCAGCGCGCCGAGGATGCGCTGCACCTTCGGCACGCGGCTCGCCATCTCCACCACAGCGCAGGACAGGCCCGCGCGGGAAAATTCCTGGCGGAGCAGGCCGGGCAGGAAGCCGCCGATGCCATTGGTCTCGACGCGCATCACCGGCAGCAGCAGCTCCTGCGCGATGGCGGCGACCGCGCGGCATTGCTGCGTCGCGGGGTCCGCCGACACGCCCGGGTCATGCGTGACATAGGCGATGCGATGCAGGTAGCTGCGGCCTTCCGCATCGGCATAGGTCGCGGCGACCACGCTGGAATCGCCACGGCCCGGACGGCCGAAGGCGGGATCCCACCAGCCGCCGCCCGAGACCAGCCGCGTGCCCATCAGCGTCAGCACGCCGCGCCCGTTCGCTTCGCGGTATTCCGGCTCCGCCGCGTAGCGCGCGATCAGCGCGGGATCGAGCCGCGCCGCCTCCTCCGCCACCGGCTGCAGCAGCATCTGGCGGCGGAAGGCCAGCGGCCCGACGCGATCGCGCAGCTTCGCCACTGCCTCTTCCGGGAAGCGTTCCGGCCAGGCGCCGCGGCCCTCGGCATCGAGCAGCGGCAGGACGAGGCGCCGATACCCCGCGAGGAAGCCCTCCGCGCCCTCGGCGTAGAGGCTCTCGGCGCAGTGCGGCGTGCCGACGAAGAGCAGCGTGCCGCCGGGCACGAGCACGAACTCCGTCTCCGTCAGGCGCTCGCGCAGCTCCTCGCGCTTGGCCGGCGTGTCGCAATTGCCGGCGACCTCGACATCGTCGCAGACGATCAGCTCGGCGCGCGCGCCGGTGATGTTGCCGCCGATGCCCGCCGCCATCATGGAGGCATCGCGCAGCACCGCATCGCGCGCCACGGTGAAGCGATCCGCCGCCCAGCCGCCCTCGCCCGCCTCCGGCAGCAGCGCGCCGCAGAGCGGATGGCGCGCCAGGATGCGCCGCACGGTCGAGACCATGCGCGTCGCCAGCGCGTGGTCGGCGGCCAGCACCAGGATGCGCAGGTCGGGGTTGCGATAGAGCTGCCAGGCGCAGAACAGGCCGACCAGGGTGGACTTGCCCGCGCCGCGGAAGGCCATCAGCAGCAGCCGGCGATCGCCCGCCTTCAGCGCATCCTCGAGCCAGCGCAGGACGCGGCGGTGCAGCGTCGGCGTCCGCAGTCGCGCGCGCTGGTTCCAGAGCCAGGCGAATTCGAGAAGGTCGGCAGGCGCATGGGGGGCCGATGGGATGATCACGTTTTGTTCTCATCCGCGACGCCGCGACGCGCCGCCGCGATGAGCTGCTGGATGGTGTGCTCGCCCGGGCCATCCGGCGCATCCAGCGCGCCGGCATGGGTGGCGAGCTGCACCAGATGTTCCAGCGCGTCGCGCGCGGCGGCGTTGCGCGCGATGAAGCGCTTCGGGTCCTCGGTCGCGGTGTCGGAGACGAAGCCGACATAGTCGGCCTCCAGCTTGCCGCGCGCGGCGTCGAACAGGTCCTTCGCGATGGCGGCGGTGGGCGTGGCGGTCTTGCGGGGGCGCTTCATGCCTTCACCACGCGCACGCGCACCGTGCCGGGGTTCAGGTCCACGGCGCCGCCCGTGCGGTTCCACACCGCGACCGTCACCGTGTCCTGCGCGCTGACCTGCGCGATGAAGGGCAGGATGGTGGAGACGCTGTAGGAGGCCTGCGCGAAGTCGCCGGCCCGCGCGCCGGGCACGGTCACGTTGACCTGCGCCGTGCCGCCGGCCGCGACGGAGGGCGGATCCCACGCCGCTTCCGCCAGGAGTTCCCGCGCGCCATGCCGCAGATCCGGCAGGCCATACAGCACCGCCGGCGCGTGGCGCGGATCGCAGGCGAGGCGCATCGCGCGCACCTCGTAGTCGGCGCCGATGCGCGCCACGCCGATCACGGCGAAGCCGACCGCGGCGGAGAGCTTCACCGCCTGCAGGCGCGTCAGCGTCGCGTCCTCCATGTCCGCGGCCCCCTGCCACCAGCGCGCGGTCGGGTTCCACACCACGGATTGCCCCGAAGCGAGCACGGCCTGGCCCGCCGCATCGGTCAGCAGGTTCATGTTCGCGTCGAAGGTCATCACCATCAGCCGCGGCGTGTCGGCATCGAGCGCGAGCGCGAAATCCTTGCATCGCCGTGCATCCACCACAAAGCCCAGCGCGCGGCCGCCACCAAGCACCGCGCCGCGATTGGTCAGCGTGATGTTGTCGAGGCCAGGGAAGACGAAATCCGCCAGCACGGCGGGGCTGCCCGACACGTTGGAGGACAGCACCGCCAGCTTCTCGAAGCCGGTTTCGGTCGCGTTCCAGCGGATGGCGGCGGCGCGCAGGCCGGGAACGGAGGCGAGCTCGCGCCGTGCCTCCACATGCGGCGCCGCCTGGTGCAGCGTGCGCACCGCGCCGCCGAGGCGTGTCGCGCCGGCGGCGTGCTCGATCTCCACCTGGTAGCCCTGGCTGGCCCAGGCGACCTCGTAGAGATGGTCCTGCGCGCCGGCGGTGTGGCGGGCGACGTAGGGGGAGCAGCCTTCCATGCGGATCGCGCGCGCCACGATGGCACGACTGTTCACCTGGCAAAGGAACGGAATGCCCGCGATCGGCCGGCCTTCCGCCTGCAGCTCGAAATTCGGCCCGTCGAACAGGTGGCGGTTGTGCGCGACATAGGCGCCCGGCGCGGCGGAAAGCCGGATGCCGAAGCGGTCCTTCGTGGTGTTGACCGTGCTGCCGATGGCGAAGTGCCCACCATAGTACCGCACGGATGTGTTCCAGGCGCCCGCCGTCAGCGTGTGGATGTCGAGACCGATGCCGTTGTTCACGATGCGGCCGAGATACAGCGTGGTGTCCTCGAAGCCGCGGCCGTCGCCGACGGTGCGGATGCCGATGGTGAAGCCGTTGACCTCGCGGATCTCCACCACGCTTGCATCGAGGTTGCGCAGCACCAGCCCGATCTCGTTCTCGTCCGCCCAGGGGCCGACGCCGGCGCGCAGCACGGTCAGGCCGGTGAGGATCTTGTTGGCGTTGCGCGCCGTGCCGCCATCGCCGATGGTCAGCGCCGCCTGGTTCGCGGGGCCGGCATAGACGATCGCGCCGCGCATGATCAGGCCGGCAGCGGCACCGGGCAGCACCAGCGGCTGCGTCGTGCGGTGGCTGCCCTCGCCGATCAGCAGCGTCTTGCCCGCCGCCGCGGCGGCGTTCATCGCGGCCTGCAGCGCGGGGCCATCATCCGTCACGCCGTTGCCGCTGGCGCCGAAGTCGCGCGCGGACAGCCGCTCGCCGAGCTTGTCTTCCGCCGTGCGCGGGATGGCGCCCGGATAGGGCGCCGTCAGCAGGCCGGAATCGCGCGGGAAGATCGCCGCGTCGCCATTCGAATCGAAGCCCAGCAGCCGGTTCGCGCGGGCGGGGCGCAGCGGCAGCGTCAGCTGCCCGCCGATCTCGGACGGGTCCTGCCGCAGGGCGGAGCCGATCTCGTCGCGCTGTTCCTGCAGCACGGCGATCAGCCGGTCCAGCTCGTCGTTCAGCGTGCGGGCGCGCAGCAGGCCGTTGTCCTGGAAGTCCGTGTTGCGCTCCACGCGCACGCGGCGGCGCAGCGTGACGGTCTCGCCGATGCCTGGCGGCGCGACGAGCGTCGCGGTGCCGCCCTCGCTCTGCCCGGCGCCCGTGACGCTGTAGCCGCCGTTCAGCGCCACGGCGCCGACGCGGATCTCCAGGTCGTCGGCGGCGAAGATCGGGAAGGGGAAGTCGAAATCGGTGCGGGCGCCGTCGCCGACATACTGCACGCGCGGCGCAACGTCGCCGATGCGGATGTGCTCGGCCATGGGCCAGGAACTCCTGAATCAGGGGGTGAAGGGGGCGCCGCCCCCTCGGGGCCCCGGGGGGGGGGGGGGGGGGGGGGCGCCCCACGCCGCGATAGATCATCGGCAGCTCGACATTGCCGAGCGCATCCACCCGGGGCAGCAGGTTGAAGGACTGGAAGATGAATCCCAGCCGGCGGGAGCGCAGCGCCGCCAGCCGGTCCGCCGAAAGCACCGCGGTGTCCTCCCCCATCAGCCGGTAGCGCCCGCGCGTCGGGCGATCGAGGCAGCCGATCAGGTTCAGGAAGGTGGACTTGCCCGAGCCCGAGGGGCCCATCGCCGCGACGAAGGCGCCGGGCTCGACCGCCACCGAGACATCCTGCAGCGCCGCCACCACCCCCTCGCCGGCCGGGTAGTGGCGGGTCAGGGCCTCGGTCTCGATCAGCGCCCCGATCATCAGAAGCCCCTGAGCGCGCTGCCGGCGCCGGCGCGTGCCGTGGCGCGCTCCGTGCCGATCACCACCTGCGCGCCTTCCTCGAGGCCGCTCACGATCTCGGTCACGCTGCCATCCGTCAGCCCGCTGCGCACCGGCACGGAGCGCGGCGCGCCGGTGGCCTCGTCCAGCACCCAGACGGTGCCCGGCGTGCCGCGGCCCTGCCCGCCGCCGCGCGCGGAAGCGAGGCGGGCGCGCTGCTCGCCGGTCAGCACGCCGTTGAAGCGCGCGATCAGCCGTCGGCGTGCCGCCTGCGACTGCACGCGGCGCGCATCGCCATCCTGCGGCAAGGAGGCCATCCGCTCGCGGAACTCGGCCTCGGCAGCGGCGATCTCGGCGCGCTGGGCCGGTGTCAGGTCCTCGAGCTCGCGCAGCGCCTGCTCGATCATGGCGCTGCTGCCCTGCACCTCCGCCCCGCCCTCGGCGCTGCTGCCGGGCGGGCGCCAGCGCAGCGCCGCGTTCGGCACGCGCAGCACGTTCTCCCGCCGGTCGGCGACGATGCGCATGTTGGCGGTCATGCCCGGCAGCATCCGCCCGCCGACATTGGGCGCGGCGACGACGACCGTGTAGGTCACCACGTTCTGCACCGTGGTGGGGGAGAGGCGGATCTCCTTCACCCGCCCCTGAAGGGGGAAGGCGGGATGCGCTGCGACCGTGAAGGTCACCTCCTGCCCGGCGCGAATGCGGCCGATGTCGCTCTCGTCCACCGTGGCCCAGACCTCCATCTCGTCCAGGCTGGCGGCGATCATGAACAGGATGGGCGATTGCAGGCTGGCCGCGACGGTCTGGCCGATGTCGATGTTCCGCGAGATCACCACACCGTCGATCGGCGCGCGTATCGTGGCATTCGCCAGGTCGACCTCCACCTGGCGAAGCTGCGCGGCGCGCTGCGCCTGCGCGGCCTCGGCCGCCGAGACCTGGGCGGCGGAAGTGCGCTGCGCCGCCTCTGCACCCAGCAGCTCGGCCTCCTGCTGGGCGATGGAGGCGCGCGCGGCAGCGGTCTCCGCCCGCAGCCGCTCGGCCAGGAAGCGGGCGCGGGAAAGGTCGCGCTCGGCATTCACGCCGCGTGTGCGCAACTGCTGTGCGCGATCGAGCTCCGCCTCGGCGTCGCGCATCTGCGCCTCGGCGCTGTCCAGCCGGGCACGGGCGGAATCGAGCTGCGCGCGGGCGGAGGCGAGGTCGGCGGCGGATTTGTCCGCATTGGCGCGCGCCACCAGCACCGCCGCGGCGGGGGGGCGGGGGGGGGGGGGGGGGGGGGGCCGGGGGGGGGCGGGGGGGGGGGGGGGGGGGGGCAACACCCCGCCGGCGGTCTCCCACTCCGCACTTTGTAGTGCTTTCCCTGGCCCCGGCCGGGGTCTATGGTTCTATTTGGCCTTCCGCCCGGCCAGGGGCGGGGCAACGTGATGCCGACCCCTCCTGCCGGGGGGTGAGGGCTCTGGAGCGCGCATGACGAAGTCCGGCGACTCGAAGAACACCTTGTACTGCTCGTTCTGCGGCAAGTCGCAGCACGAGGTCCGGAAGCTCATTGCCGGACCCACCGTGTTCATCTGCGACGAATGCGTCGAGCTGTGCATGGACATCATCCGCGAGGAGCACAAGACGCACCTCGTGAAGTCCCGCGACGGCGTGCCGACGCCGAAGGAGATCTGCAAGGTCCTCGACGACTACGTGATCGGGCAGGACCATGCGAAGCGGGTGCTCTCCGTCGCCGTCCACAACCACTACAAGCGCCTGGCGCATAGCGGGAAGTCGGGCGATGTCGAGATCGCCAAGAGCAACATCATGCTCATCGGCCCGACCGGCTCGGGCAAGACGCTGCTCGCGCAGACGCTGGCCCGCATCCTCGACGTGCCCTTCACCATGGCCGACGCGACCACGCTGACCGAGGCCGGCTATGTCGGCGAGGATGTGGAGAACATCATCCTCAAGCTGCTGCAGGCCGCCGACTACAACGTGGAGCGGGCGCAGCGCGGCATCGTCTACATCGACGAGGTCGACAAGATCAGCCGCAAGTCGGACAACCCCTCCATCACCCGCGACGTGAGCGGGGAGGGCGTGCAGCAGGCGCTCTTGAAGATCATGGAGGGCACGGTCGCCAGCGTGCCGCCGCAGGGCGGCCGCAAGCATCCCCAGCAGGAATTCCTGCAGGTGGACACGACCAACATCCTCTTCATCTGCGGCGGCGCCTTCGCCGGCCTCGAGAAGATCATCGGCGCCCGCGGCAAGGGCTCCGGCATGGGCTTCGGCGCCGAGGTCCGCTCGCCCGACGACCGGCGCACAGGCGCCATCCTGCGCGAGGTGGAGCCCGAGGACCTGCTGAAGTTCGGCCTGATCCCCGAGTTCATCGGGCGCCTGCCCGTTGTGGCAACCCTTGAGGATCTCGACGAGAAGGCACTGATCGAGATCCTGACCAAGCCGAAGAACGCCCTGGTCAAGCAGTACCAGCGCCTGTTCGAGATGGAGGGCGCCAAGCTCACCTTCACCGAGGACGCGATGCGCTCGGTCGCCACGCGCGCCATCCAGCGCCGCACCGGCGCCCGCGGCCTGCGCTCCATCATGGAAAGCATCCTGCTCGGCACGATGTTCGACCTGCCCGGGCTCGAGGACGTGGAGGAGGTGGTGGTCAACCGCGAGGTCGCGGAAGGCCGGGCCAGCCCGCTCTTCATCTATGGTGAGCGCAAGGCGGAGCAGTCCTCCGCCTGAGCGGCATGGCCGGTTCCCCGATGCGCCGGGCCGCCGGCCTGCAATCTGCGGCGCGGTGCTTGCGGCAGGGCTGCCGGCGGGCCATCTGCACCGACATACCCGTGGCGCCGGGGCCGTGCCGCGATGGGAGGGGACGATGCATCGGCCCTTCCCGGGCGGCCCCGCGCCGATCGTCCCTAGCGAGGTCCTGATGGCGGATACGCCCGAAACTCCCACCACAGTCAGCCCCGGCGAGCAGCTTCCCGTGCTGCCGCTGCGCGACATCGTGGTGTTCCCGCATATGATCGTCCCGCTCTTCGTCGGGCGCGAGAAATCCGTGCGTGCCCTGGAAGCGGTGATGCGCGACGACAAGCAGATCCTGCTGGTCGCGCAGAAGAACGCCGCCCAGGACGATCCCGGCGTGGACGACCTCTACAAGGTCGGCACCGTCTCCACCGTGCTGCAGCTGCTGAAGCTGCCGGACGGCACGGTGAAGGTGCTGGTCGAAGGCGGCCGCCGCGCGAGGATCTCGGCCTACAAGTCCACCGACCCCTTCTTCGAGGCCTTCGCCGGCCCGATCGAGGAGGAGAAGGTCGGCGAGGGGCGGGAGACCGAGGCGCTGGCGCGCAGCGTGGTCACGCAGTTCGAGAGCTACATCAAGCTCAACAAGAAGATCGCGCCGGAGGTGCTGGTCTCGATCAATCAGATCGACGACGCCTCGAAGCTTGCCGACACGGTCGCCTCCCACCTCAACCTCAAGATCGCCGAGAAGCAGGAGCTGCTGGAGACCTCCGGTGTCGCCCCGCGGCTGGAGCGCGTCTTCGCCCATATGGAGGGCGAGATCGGCGTGCTGCAGGTGGAGAAGCGCATCCGCAACCGCGTGAAGCGGCAGATGGAGAAGACGCAGCGCGAGTACTACCTCAACGAGCAGCTCAAGGCGATCCAGAAGGAGCTGGGCGAGGGCGAGGAAGGCAAGGACGAGGCCGCCGAGCTCGAGGCCAAGATCAAGGCCACAAAGCTGTCGAAGGAAGCGCGCGAGAAGGCGATGGCGGAGCTGAAGAAGCTCAAGACCATGTCGCCGATGAGCGCCGAGGCGACGGTGGTGCGCAACTACCTCGACTGGATGCTCTCCATCCCGTGGAAGAAGAAGACGCGCATCCGCAACGACATCGTCGCGGCGGAGAAGGTGCTCGACGCCGACCACTACGGGCTGGAGAAGGTCAAGGAGCGGATCATCGAGTATCTGGCCGTGCAGTCGCGCAGCCAGAAGATCCGCGGGCCGATCCTGTGCCTGGTCGGGCCGCCCGGCGTCGGCAAGACCTCGCTCGGCAAGTCCATCGCCAAGGCGACGGGGCGCAACTTCGTGCGCATGTCGCTCGGCGGCGTGCGGGACGAGGCCGAGGTGCGCGGCCACCGGCGGACCTATATCGGCTCCATGCCCGGCAAGGTGATCCAGGGCATGAAGAAGGCGAAGAGCTCCAACCCGCTCTTCCTGCTCGACGAGATCGACAAGCTCGGCGCCGACTGGCGGGGCGACCCGTCCGCCGCGCTGCTCGAGGTGCTGGACCCCGAGCAGAACGGCACCTTCAACGACCACTACCTGGAGGTGGACTACGACCTGTCGGACGTGATGTTCATCACGACGGCGAACAGCCTGCGCATGCCGCAGCCGCTGCTCGACCGCATGGAGATCATCCGCATCCCCGGCTACACCGAGGACGAGAAGGTCGAGATCGCCAAGCGCCACCTGCTGCCCAAGGTCTGCGAGGCCAACGGGCTGAAGAAGGGCGAGTGGACGATCAGCGACGACGCGATCCGCGACATGGTGCGCTACCACACGCGCGAGGCGGGCGTGCGCAACCTCGAGCGCGAGCTCGCCGGCATCGCGCGCAAGGCGGTGCGGGAGATCGTCTCGAAGAAGTCCAAGAAGGTCGCCGTCACCGTCAAGAACCTCGAGAAGTTCGCCGGGGTGCGGAAGTTCCGCTACGGCGAGGCCGAGGCGGAGGACATGGTGGGCGTGGTGACGGGCCTCGCCTGGACGGAAGTCGGCGGCGAGATCCTGACCATCGAGAGCGTCATGGTGCCCGGCAAGGGCAATGTGAAGCAGACCGGCAAGCTCGGCGACGTCATGCAGGAGAGCGTCAGCGCGGCGATGAGCTATGTCCGCTCGCGCGCGACGACCTTCGGCCTGAAGCCGACGCTGTTCGAGAAGCGGGACATCCATCTGCACGTGCCGGAAGGCGCGACGCCGAAGGACGGCCCCTCCGCAGGCATCGCGATGGCGACCTCCATCGTCTCGGTGCTGACCGGCATCCCGGTGCGCAAGGATGTCGCCATGACGGGCGAGATCACGCTGCGCGGCCGCGTGCTGCCGATCGGCGGCCTGAAGGAGAAGCTGCTGGCGGCGCTGCGCACCGGCACCACCACGGTCTTCATCCCGAAGGACAACGAGAAGGACCTCGCCGAGATCCCGGACAACGTGAAGAAGGCGTTGACGATCATCCCGGTCAGCCATGTGGACGAGGTGATCAGCAAGGCGCTGGTCCGCGCGCCGGAGCCGATCACCTGGGAGGAGCCGGCCGAGGCGCCGCCCGCAGGCCAGGCGAGCGGCGACGGCAGCACGGTCCGTCCGCACTGAGGCCATCGCCCGTGTGACATGCTGAGGGGGCGTCCGCCGCGAGGCGGGCGCCCCTTTGATTTTCCAAGGGTTTGCCTCGGCTTCCAGCGGGAGGTTCGCGCAACGCGGCCGGTTCTGTGGGCCGAGCGCCGCACCCTGCGCGGAAATGGCGGTTTTCTGCCGCGAATCGAGCACCGCACGTTGACGCTCCGGAAACTGCACGCCTAGTGTCGGTGCAGTGACGGACCGGAGTCGGCCGTCCGGATGCAGGTGACGCAGGGGACCTTAGGGGGGTTCGAGATGAACAAGCAGGATCTTGTCGCGGTGGTCGCGGAAGCGGGCGAACTGTCCAAGGCGAAGGCCGGCGACGTGCTGGACGCGGTGTTCGAGGCGATCACCAAGTCGCTGAAGAAGAAGCAGGAGGTCCGGCTGGTGGGCTTCGGCACCTTCTCGACCTCGAAGCGGAAGGCCGGCAAGGGCCGCAACCCGCGGACCGGCGAGGAGATCAAGATCCCGGCCTCGACCACGGTGCGCTTCAAGGCCGGCAAGGGTCTCAAGGACGCCGTGAACTGAGCTTCCGCCGCGCTTGAGCCGGCAGGGGTCGAGGGGGGCCCCCCGCCCCCGCGGCGCGGGGGGGGTGGGGGGGGGGGGGGGGGGGTGGGGGCGCCGCCCCCCGGC
>NZ_JBWXTD010000003.1:1177653-1188365 GCF_056682175.1 Falsiroseomonas sp. RANM36 | reverse complement strand
GGCGGCGCGGGGCGGGCGGGCGGCCGCGCGCCGGGCGCAAGCCCACGTCCCCACCCACTGCAACCTGTCGATCGGAAGGTCGTGCTCTAGAAACAACGATTCTAGAGCAGCTTATGCCCGTTCGGCAGAACCGCGGAGCGGTTCCACTCGAACGGGCGCTGCTCTAGTCCAAAAGATTCCGCAGCGTGTTGCCGAAGGTCGCACCCGCGCGGAGCCACGGCGTGAGCGATCCGTCGTCGTTCAGCAGGCTGCGCCGGCCGGCGGAGAGGCGCGCGGCGAAGAGGGCGTCGGAATCCGCCTGCGCGGCCGCCGCATCGCGCTGGAAGCCGGCGGTGAGCGCGGCGGCCGAACCTTCGTCAGGCTGCACGCCGCCAGCGGCCAGCCTTGCGCGCGCGGCGGCCACGGTGCCGGCCAGCCGCGCCTCGCGCCCACGCTGTTCCGCGGCCTGCTGCGCCGCGACCTGCTGGTTGCGCGCCTCGGTCTGCGCGCGCGCCGCGTCGGCCTGCTCGCGCGATTGGGCGGACTGCAGCCGGGCTTGCCGCGTGGTGGCGTAGAGCGACGCGCCGGCACCGAGCAGCGTCGCGATGGGGGCGATCTGTGCCATCAATCGTTCATCCTCGTGTCGGTCGTGACGGACAGCAGCGTGAGCGGCAGCGGCGCGTCGCCCTCCACGCGCCAGAGCGGCGCCAGCGCGTCGCGCCGCCAGCCGAGCGCGCGCAGCGTCACGTCGCCGGTGAAGGGAGCCGGCGCGGCGTCCAGCACCGCGGTGTCCAGGCGGCGGAAGGGCACCGGCTGCAGGCCGCGGCCGAGATCGACCGACAGCGCCGGCGTCGCCAGCAGGCGGAAGGTGGCGGAAACCAGCCGCAGCGGCGCCGCGCCCGCGCCCGCGCCAAGGGCGAGCTGCGGCGGCAGCGGCTCGATCACATGCGTGTAGGCGAGGCCGGCACTGACGCTCGCCGCCGGCGGATCCAGCAGCACGCGGCCCGCGGCCACCACCGCGCTGCCGCGCGGCGCGCCATCGGCCAGGATCTCGACCTCCTGGCCCTCGAGGTGATCGAGCCCGGCCCAGGACGCCTGCGGCGCCGTCGCGACGCCGGCGAGCGCGGCATCGAGGCCGAGCGCCGCGTCGAAGCGCTCCAGCCGGTGCGTGCCCGCGCGCTCCACGACGGCGAAGACGCGGCCGTCGATCTCGCCGACCGCACGGAAGGCGCCTTGCGTCTCCTGCCGCGTCCAGGCGATCACCTGTTCCGCGCGATAGAGCGTCAGCGTGCCGATCGCGCCATCGGCCATCACCAGGTGCAGCAGCCGCTGAGCCTGGTCGTAGGCCATCGAGACGGGCGCCTGCACGATGTGCCGCGCCACCAGCGCCAGGTCGTTCGCCTGATAGGCGTCGCCCACATCGGTATAGGCGAATTCGTGCACCGCCCGGCCGGATCGCGCGACGAAGACGGTGGAGCCATCCACGTCCACCGGCGGCAGCATGCGGTCCACCGGGCTGCCGATGCGGGTCTGACGGCTGAGCTGGATCGAGGCCGGCGTCAGCGGATCGCCGGTGACCATCCACTCGGCGCCCGAGGTGAAGACCTGCAGGTGGCGGCCGGAGAAGACGCCGCGGATCGCGTTCACCTGGTCCGACAGCAGCGCGAACTCGATGCCCTCGTCATCGAGCCCGCTGCCGGGATCGAAATCGCCGAGATCGCCGGTGCGCGACAGCCAGAGCCGGTTCGGCAGATCGCGCGAGCCGCCCAGCACCAGCCGCGCCTGGTGGAAGCAGCCGCACACCGGCCAGCCGCGCGCATCGCTGAACGCCGCCTCGGTGTAGTCGATGGTCGGGTTGGTGTCCGCCAGCGTGTCCTCCACCAGCGCGGTGGCCTGGCTGACCCCGGCGACGGCGGTGATCATCACGCGGCGCCCGCCGATCCTGAAGCGCGCGCCCACGTGCTGCCATCGGAACACGTCGCCGGCCGCGGTCAGGGTGACGGTGCCGCTGGTGCCGCTGGCCTGGATCGCGACGCCCGGCGTGAACAGGTGGAAGGGCGGGCGGACGAAGTCGAAGTCGGCGATCGTCCAGTTCACGTCGCTGGTGCGCGTGACCCGCTTGGGAAACATGTCGGGATGAAACAGCAACAGGGTGTCGGCGTTCTGCGTGAACGCGATCTGCGGCAGCATGGCGGCGGTCCAGGGGCCGCCGAGCGCGGCCACCGGCACGTCGTCCCGGAAGACCTGCAGCAGCCCGGCGGTGAGGACGACCAGATAGGTCTGCTCGGTATTGAACTCGAAGGGGATCAGGCGCGCCGGGCCGGGCAGCGCCGCGACGTGGCGAAGGCCGGGCCGGCGCGCGACGCCGCCGGTGGGCTGGATCACCACGTTGCGCAGGCGGCGCGCGCCATTGTCGAAGGCGCGCAGGTCGCCGCGGCCATAGAGCTCGGGCGCCAGCTCGCCGGCGGCGAAGCTGGCCTTGATGCGGCGGGTGGCGGCGGGCATCGCGCTCAGCCCCGCACGTCAACAAGCGGGAAGCCCTCGATCGCCCGCGGCGTATCCTGCTGGCTGTCCACCAGGCGCGCCTGGCGCAGCTCCTGCTCCGCCAGGCGGAACAGCACCTCGGAGCGCGAGGCGCTTTCGGTCAGCGGCAGGCAGAACTCGGCCGCGAGCCGCGCGACGAGGGCCGCGGCGAAGAAGGGTGGAAAGGCGCTCTCGTCCGGGCGGAAGATGTAGGTGAGCGTCACCGCCTCCGCATCCGCGTGCAGCCTGCCTTCATTGATCCGGTAGGGGATGCCGCGGCCGCGGCCGCCCTGGCCCGCGGAGAGCACGCGAAGGAAGCCGGCGGGAAGCTGGAAGGCGTTGGCGAAATCGGCGACAGGCACCGCGGCGAGGCGCGCCAGCGCGGCCTGCCCCGTGGCGAAGGACCAGGGATGCGCCGAGACCAGCGCGTCGCGGATGCCGGGGTAGAGATTCGCCGCGACCTCCGCTTCCGCGGTGCCCTCGGTGAGCGAGGCGATCGGCTGGGCGCCGAGGCGCAGCAACGCGCGCGAGCAGAGCGCGAGGGCGGTGAGTGACATTTTCTCTCGTTTCCGCTGGCTGGAGGGGCGGCGCATGGCCCCCACCCCGACCCTCCCCCGCAAGCGGGGGAGGGAGAACGAGGCGGGGGTAGGGAGAGGCTGCGCTACTCGAAGGCGCGCATCCGCACGACGCCGGTGTCGTCCACCAGCACCGCGCCCTGGCTCATCATGTTGGCGATGAAATGCGCGGCGCGGTCGCCATGCCAGGTGACGTCCGTCTGCACCTCGGCCGCCGCGGCATGGCCCACCGCGGTGCGGTGGTAGAAGTAGCAGTAGCGCAGCGCGCCCACCTTGGTCAGCCCGGAATGCGGCATCCACATCGCGCCGAGCCAGCGCTTCGCCTGCGTGCCGCGCCAGGGCAGCTCCTCCGCGCCGACATAGTCGGCCGAGGCGAACTCCTCGATCTCGAGCAGCTCCGACCACTGCTTCCAGCCGACCACGGCATAGCGGTTGCCGTCATCCGGCACATCGGACGCGCCGAGCATCTCGAAGGCCATCAGCACCTTCGCCTTGGTCAGGCCGTCGCTGTCCGTGGTGCCGGGCGCGGTGCCGACCGCCTCGCGCGTGCCGGTGTCGAAGGCGGCGATGACCAGCTCGTCGGTCTTGCGGCCGAGCGCATAGGCGCCGGCATTGGCGATCACCTCGCGCTCGTCGAGGTTGGTCTTCAGCTCGTCCAGCCGGTCCACCCAGTCGCCGGCGTAGTAGTCCTGCAGGATGCACTCGACCTGCGCATGCTCCAGGTTCATCACCGGCACGGCGCCGTGGCGCGTCTTGGCGGCGGCCACGCCCTTGCCGACCTTGGGGAAGAAGGTGGAGGTGCCGTTGACACCGGTCTTGCTGCGCACCGTCTTGCGCAGCTTGGAGCCCTGCCGCTGATAGGCCTCGTGCACCTCGGCCTGGAACTGCTTGGTGAAGACGGCGTCGATCTGCGTGCTCATGGAGCGCGTTCTGCCTTCTGGATGAGGTTGCGGGATGCGGCGCGGCGCCCGTTGGCCGGATCGGGCAGGCGGCGTGCCGCGCGGCCCGCAGGCCCGTTGCGCGGGTGTGTCTGCGGGCGAATTCGTGCGGGGCGGATGGCGGTGCCGAAGGCGCCGGCGTCACCCGCCCCGCGACCGCCACGCACGAGGGGAAGCGCGCGCGGCGGGAACGGCGCCGCGACCGCGGCAAGCGCGGGAGGCGCCGAGGGCGTCAGCCCTTGTCGTGGACCAGGCGACGGAAGCCGTCGGTCACGCGCTGCACGAAGGCGGGCTCGCGCGTGCGCCAGTAGCGCGGATCTCGCATCATCTTCCGCAGCTCGGCCTCGTCCGGCGCGGTCTCGGCGGTGGCGTCGCGCGACAGCGGCGGCTCCTTCGCGCCCATCATGCGGTACATCGCCAGCACGCCCTCCGCCGTGGTCGCCAGGGCGGCGAAGACCGGCTCGGAGAGGTTGGCGCGGCCCCAGGCGGCGATCTGCGGCGCCAGGCGGCGGTAGCGGTCCTCGCCGCCGAATTCGGCGTTCAGCTTCTCGCGCTGCTTGCCGGCCTCGAACTCGGCGGCGGCCTCGGCGATCAGCGGCAGCAGGCGCTCCGCGGCCAGATCATAGACCAGCTGCGCCTGGCGGCAGGTGAAGCCGGCCTCGTGCAGCCGGCGGTTCACCTCCTCGTCCGGGCCGCAGAGCTCGTGCTTCGGCTCGATCGCGTAGCCCTCCGGCGCCTCGGGCACGCCGATGGCGCGGCGCCAGCGCAGCCGATCCTCTTCCGGCGCATCCTCGCCGGGCGGCGCCATGCGACGGGACATCGCGCGCTCCAGCTCCAGATAGGATTTCAGCAGCGCCTCGACCCGCAGCGCGCCGGTCGCCGGGTCCCGGAATTTTTCCGGCACATCGATCTCCTGCGCAGGTGAGTTCTGTTGCGCGGCGCTCATGTCCAAAAGATCCTCGGTCATGCGGGGCTCACTCCTGAAAGTTGGTTGTTCCGGTCCGCGGTGGCTCTGGCCGCAGGATTTCCGGCGGCGCGCCAAGCGTGCGGGCCAGCCAGCGTGCCGCGGCGCCCGCGTCCAGGCTCGCCGCGGCCTCGCCGCCGATCTTCGCCGCAGCCTCCAGGAACAGCAGCGTGTCGGCGGCATCCGCGCGCGCCTGCACCCGCGCCAGCGGCGACGCATAGACGAGCCGCACCTCGCGCCCGTCCAGCAGCACCGGCGGCACCTCGCCCCGCCTTCGCAGCACGGCCAGGCAGCGCGCGACGAGCGGCGTCAGCAGCTCCGCCTGCAGCCGCCCATAGGTGGCGCCCAGCAGCCGCGCGGCCGCGGCGGCGCGCTCCAGCACCTCCGTCGCGGTCATCGGCGCCTTCTCGGCGGCGGTGATGCGGTCGGCGAGCAGCGCGCCGCGGATGCGCGTTCGCAGGTCCTGCAGGACGATCTGCGAGACGTCGAAATTCCCCGGCGCCGCCAGCGGCGTGAGGCCGGAGGAGCCGGCGGCCTTCGGGATGATCGCGCCAGGCACCAGGCGGATCGTCGCCGGGTTCAGCACGCCATCGTCCTCCGCCTGCCAGATCCCCGTCGCGGCGATGGAGGCGTTCTTCAGGATCAGCTCGACCACCTTGTTGGCGGTGCGGATGTCCGGCAACGCCTTCGCCACCGGCCCGCGGCCATAGGTCTCGCCAGGCAGCTTCAGCCAGCGGAAGGCGACGAAGGGATTTTCGGCGAAGCGCCCCTCCGCCAGCGGCAGCGGCGCGCCGTCGTCGCGGTCGAGGACGACCGCGAAGCGATGGCCCAGCTGCGGATCGGGCCAGGCGGCCTCGACCACGCGCAGCTTCGGCGGCTCCTCAGCCGCATCGCGCCGGCGGCGCGGCAGGTCGGCCTGCGGCCAGCGCGCGCGGATCTCGTCCTCGGTCAGGCGCAGGCTGCGGAACACGGTGTCGAGCCGCCCGCCCGCGCCTTCTTCCAGCACCGCCTCCTGCAGCGGGACGGCGCGGAAGCGCAGCGCGGAGCCCTCGCCCGGCGGCGCTTCCTCGATGCTGATCACGCCGGTGCCGGCGACGACGAGATCGAGGAAGGCCTGGTGCAGTTCCAGCGCGAAGTTGGAGCGGTCGAGATGCGCCTGCAGCGTCTCCGCCACCGCGGAGAGGCTGCGCGCGATGGCCGGGTCCTCGTTGTCGCGCACCGGCGCCAGGTCGAACCAGCGCGACCAGGGGGGCGCGAGCTCGGCCAGCAGGGAGGCTGCGAGCTGCTCCGCCGCGTCCGCCGCCGTCGCGTCGAACAGCGGCGCGGCGCCGGGCGCCGGCAGCGCGTGGTCGTAGCAATCCTGCCAGGTCGCCTCCAGCGGGCGACGACGGGCAGCGGCGCGGGCATGGCGCGCCAGGATCTCCTCCGGTCCCATGGCCCTCACTCCCCGAGCAGCGTCTTGCGCTGCGCGAAGGCCGGCAGCGGCGCCAGCACGCCGCGCGGGCTGGTGGCGATGGTGCCGGCGATGCCGCGGCGCGCGCGCTCCGCGGCGCGCTGGCGCGCCTCGCGCGCGGCGTCCTCGGCGGCGGCGGCGCTCTGCGCGTTGGATTGCGCGACGCTCTCGGCCTGCGCCTCGGGCGGCGGGGCCTCGATCACCACCGGCCTTGGCGCGCGGAACACCCCACCCATGCGCGGATCCTTCGGTCTGGAGGAACGGAAAGCGGTCCTGCCCGTCCCAAGAAGAAGGCCCGCCCGGCGATGCCGGACGGGCCCAGTCGGGAGGCGGGAGGAAGTCGCCCGGGACGCAATTCGCCCCGTGGCCAGGCCTGGATAGCTCAGGTCGCGTGGCCGGTCAAGACTTTTTTCCTAATTCTGCGAAATTCTTCCGGCGCAGCTCCAGCGCCCGGAACAGGCCATAGGGCGTGACTGCACGCGGCGCGTGCGCGCCCAGCACCGCGCGGCACAGCGCCACGCAGGTCAGCGGCGCCAGCGCCGGCAGCCAGCCGCCACGCGGCCCGCCGGGGGCGAAGGGTCCGACCACCGCCAGCCCGGCGCGCCGATAGAAGCCCGGCAGGTCGAACTCCGCCGGCACCGGCAGCCGCGCCACCAGCAGCCGGCCGGAGAGCGGCTCCAGCACCGTCCAGCCGGCCTCGTCGGCGATCGCGGCGAAGCAATGCCGGAAGCCGCGGCGCAGCAGGCGCAGCCAGGGCTGGTCGGCCTCGCCGCCGAAGGCGATCCACACCGCCTGCCCCGGCCCGTGCTCCGCCAGGCGGCGATGCGCCAGGCGCGTCATGCGCGCGCGCCCGGGAAGGGGATCACCTCCGCCCCCTCGGGCAGCGCCATGCCGCGCGGCGGGCCGGCGACGATGCCCTTCTGGCGCAGCGGGAAATCCAGCCGCTCCATCGCTTCGCGCCACAGGCGCAGGTCGCCGCGCTCGCTGGCGAAGCGCGGATTGGGCGCCGTCCCGCGCTCACCCCAGATGCGCAGGATGCGGGCGTGGTGCAGCTCGATCCGGCGCTGGCGATAGAGCCGGTCGAGGCACTTCACCACGTCGTCCGGCTCGCAGGGCCGCACCACGACGCCGCGCGCGGCGGAAAGGCGGGCGCCGTCGCGGCGGGCGATCAGCGCGGCCATGGTCCAGAACCAGGCTTCCTCGGCGCTGGCGAAAGGCTCGGACTTGGCGAGCGAGGCGAGGACGGGGGCGCGGCCGGGGACGAGGGGCATGGGCAGTCCTTCCTTCAGTTCCGAACGAAACGGGAACATCGGGAGGTTAATCGACTCCACCTTCGGTTGCAAGGTAGAAGTTCCTATTGCATCGTGACACCAAACCTAGGATGTGAGGGCCACAGGAATCGCGGCATCGCCGCCGATTCGCGAAGGGGTCCGGCTTCGATGATGCGGCATGAGGATGTCTGGCGGGCAATCGACGCTTTGGCGGCCGAGCATGGGCTCTCGGCCTCGGGCCTGGCGCGCAAGGCCGGTCTCGACCCCACGGCCTTCAACCCTTCGAAACGCACCGGCCCGGACGGACGCTCCCGCTGGCCGTCCACGGAAAGCGTCGCGAAGGTGCTCTCCGCGACCGGCACCGGGATCGAGGGCTTCGCCTCGCTCGTCACCGGCGCGCCTGCGTTGCCGCGCGGCCGCGCCATGCCCGGCCGGCGCATCCCGCTGATCGGCCTGGCGCAGGCCGGCGCGGAAGGGTTCTTCGACGATGGCGGCTATCCCGTGGGTGCGGGATGGGACGAGATCTCGGTGCCGGACGTGCCCGATCCGAACGCCTATGCGCTCGAGATCAGCGGCGATTCGATGGAGCCGGTGTTCCGCGACGGCGATGTGGTGATCGTCAGCCCCGCCGCGCCGGTGCGACGCGGCGACCGCGTGGTGGTGCGCACCAAGGGTGGCGAGGTGATGGCGAAGGAGCTGCTGCGCCAGTCGGCGCGGCGCGTGGAGCTCGCGAGCCTGAACCCCGCGCATCCGGGCTTCACCTTCGGCCTGGACGAGCTGCAGTTCATGCACCGCATCGTGTGGGCGAGTCAGTGATTTTGTGCCCTCAAGCGGCGGGTTGATTCTTGGTGCCCTCAGGCGCCGGGCGGCCGCTCCGCGGCCTTGGCTTGCGCGCCTCAGACAGGGTGCGCCCGGCGGCAGTGACCCGAGCCGCGCGTGGTGGATTGTCGGGTGCCGTCAGGCGCCGGGCGGCGGGCTACCGCCGCGCTGCGCCGCTCGCTTCCTGCGCGGGCAGCAGCGCCATCAGCTGCTCCAGGTCCTTCTCCGCGCGGCAGGCCAGGTAGCGTTGCGGCTCGCCCGGGGGCGGCGGCGCCAGCGGGAAGGCGGTCAGGCCGATGTCGCCATAGACGCGCAGCAGCGCCGGCGTGACGCGCCAGAAGGCGGCATCCACGCCGGCGCGCTCGCAGATGTCGCGGAAGCGCCAGATCGCGGAGATGCGGTCGCGCTCCTCCCCCGCGGGATCGCCGAGCGCGAGCCACACGCCGTCGCGCTTGACGAAGGCGAAGCCGGCGCGCCCCGCCTCCCCGAACACGGCGCCATCGGCATGCTCCGGCGCCGTGCCGCCCAGGGCGCGCAGCCGCGCGCGCGTCTCCTCGGTCCACTCGGCGGGGCGGTGCTTCACCGGCCGCAGCAGCCGCACCGTGCCGACCAGCAGCAGCACGGCCGCCACGCCCACCGTGAAGCGCAGGCTGTCCGGCGCCATGGGCGAGACCACCACCGCCACCCAGCTCTCGTCGCCCACGCGCCCGCCATAGGAGATCGCGGCCAGCAGGATCGCGCAGAAGCCCACGGTGGCCAGCGCCAGCAGCGTCCTGCCCGCCAGCGGCTCCCGGAACAGCCGCGCATCGCGATAGAAGGCACTGCGCATCGCGGTCAGGATCACCGCCACCAGCACGAAGGCGCCGGAGAGCCACCAGGGCTCCTGCCGCAGCAGGCAGATCAGCACGCCGTTCAGCAGCAGCAGGATGCCGAGGCCCCAGGCGATGGTCAGCCGCCGGATCAGGCCATAGCCCGTCGCGAGCAGCAGCGAGCCGACCACCGAGGCCGCGAAGTGCGAGGCGATCGCCGCCTCGTAGCCCGCCCATTCCGCCACCGGGCTGCCGTTGGTCGGCAGCGCGCCCAGGAAGATCAGCACCGTGCCCGCCAGCCCCACCAGGCTGGCGATCGCGGGCACTTCCAGCGCATCGGCCACGCGCTGCTCGGCAGCCAGCTTCGCCAGCGCCTGGCGGCGCTGCAGCACCTCGAATCCGGCGAACAGCGCGCCCGCGATGAACAGCGGCACCACGTAGTAGTAGAGCCGGAACACGAGCAGCGCGCCGATCACCTCCGGCGCCGTCAGCCAGGGCTGCAGGCCGAGCACGATCGCCGTGTCGAACACGCCGATGCCGCCCGGCAGGCTGGCGGCGATGCCCGCGAGGTAGGACGCGATGTAGATGCCCAGGAAATGCAGGAAGGTGAGCCCCGGCGCCGCCGGCAGCAGCGCGTAGAAGATCATCGCCGTCACCGCGACATCCACGCTGGCCAGCGCCGTCTGCGCCAGCGCCATGCGGAAGCCCGGCAGGTCCACGCGATGCCTGAACAGCACGACATGGCTGCGCACCCGCGACATGGTGATGTAGGCGATCACGATGCCCCAGCAGGCGAAGCCGAGCCCGCGCATGATCCAGTGCGGCACATGCTCGCCGAGGCCCGGAACCACCTCGGGCTCCAGCACCAGCACCAGGCCGCCGAGCGCGAAGCCGCCCAGGCCGAAGGTCAGGCTGGTGAAGGCCACCACCTTGGCGATGGCCAGCGGCGGCAGCCCCCAGGCCGCGTAGAAGCGATAGCGCACCGCCGCCCCCGACACGGCCGCGAAGCCGAGGTTGTGGGCCAGCGTATAGGCGCAGAAGGACGCCAGGGAGGTGCGCGCATAGCTCACGGGGTGCCCCGCATACACGCTGCCCAGCCGGTCGTAGATCGTCAGCACGGCATAGGCGAGCAGCGTCCAGCCCGCCGCCTGCCACAGCACGGCGTTCGGGATCGCCGCCAGCGCGGCGCGGATGTCGGCGACCGAGAGGTTGCGGAACTCGTGCTGCACCACCCAGACGGCGGCCACCAGCAGCACCAGGCCGACCACCGTCATCCCGTGCCGGCGCAGCACAGGCAGCAGCCGAGCGATCCGACGGCGCCGGCGGGGGGGGGGGGGGCGGGGGCCGCGGGCGCGCGGCCCCCCCCCCCGCGCCGCCGGGG
>NZ_JBWXTD010000003.1:1164441-1177553 GCF_056682175.1 Falsiroseomonas sp. RANM36 | reverse complement strand
GCGCCGGGCGGCCCGCGGGCCGGGGGGGGGGCGCCACGCCGGCGGCCGCCCGCCCCGCGCCGGTACGCGCCGCCGGCGGCGGGGGGGCGGGCGCGCCGCGCGGGGGGCGCCGGCGCGCGCGACCTCGCCGGCGATCTGCAAGGGGCCGGTCTATCTGACCATCGACACCGGCTGGAGCCGGGAGGCCGAGCAGATCGCGCTGATCCTGCGCCGCGCCGGCATCCGCGCCACGCTCTTCGTGGCCGATGAGCCGACCTTCCGCGGCGACACCACCCTCTCCGACGCCTGGGCGCCCTTCTGGCGGGCGCGCGCGGCGGAGGGCCATGTCTTCGCCAGCCACACCTGGCGGCACTGGTACTTCCGGGGCGACCCGGCGCCGGGCCGGGTCCGCTACGCCTCCCGCCGCGGGCCGGGCGAGGAGGTGCTGGACCAGGCGGCGATGTGCGCGGAGCTTGCACGCCCGACCGACACGCTGCGGCGCATGGTGCCCGAGGCGCAGGTGCTGCCCCTCTGGCGCGCGCCGGGGGGCGTCACCACGCCCAATGCGCTGCGGCTCGCCGCCGGATGCGGCCTGCGGCACCAGGGCTGGACGCGCAACGGCTTCCTCGGCGACGAGCTCGATGCCGCGCAGCATCCGAACGCCGCGCTGCTCCGGCGCAACCTCGCCGCTATCCGCGCCGGCGAGGTGCTGGTGATGCATTGGGGCGTGCGCAGCCGCCGCGAGCCCTTCGCCGGCATCCTCGAGGCGCTGGTCACCGGCCTGATCGACGCCGGCTTCTGCTTCGAGCCGTTGCCGCCGGAGGGGATCCCGACCTGATGCTCGATCCGCTGATCCGTCTCTGGGTGGATGTGTCCGGCGCGGTGTTCGAGGGCGCGCTCCAGCCGGCGCTCTACGCGGCGGGGCTGATGATGTGGGCCGACCGGGCGCAGGAATGGCTGGATTTCGCGCTGCTCGGCATCGTGCAGGTGGTGCTGGTGTATTCGGTCTGCCGACCGCTGGAAGCGGCGCGCCCGGTCGAGCCGGTCAGCGACCGCGCGGCGATCCGCACCGACATCCTCTACACGCTGCTGGCCAGGCTCGGCCTGCTGCCGCTGATCGCCTTCGTCCTGCTCTCGGCGGCGGAGCGCACGCTGAACGGGCTGCTGGCCGATACCGGCTTCGTGCCGCCGACGCTGGAGACGCTGTTCCCCGCGCTGCGCGAGATGCCGCTGCTGGCGCTGCTGCTCTATGTGGTGATCCTGGATTTCGGCGAGTACTGGCGCCATCGCTTCCAGCACATGTTCGGCTGGTGGTACGCGCTGCACAGCGTCCACCACGCGCAGCGCCAGATGACCTTCTGGACCGACGACCGCAACCACCTGCTGGACGACGCGATCGCCGCCGTATGGTTCGGCGCCGTGGCGTTGCTGATCGGCGTGCCGCCGGCGCAGTTCGTGCTGATCGTGATGCTGCGCCAGCTCGCGGAAAGCCTGAGCCACGCCAATGTGCGGCTCGATTTCGGCAGGCTGGGCGAGCGGGTGCTGGTCAGCCCGCGCTTCCACCGCATTCATCACGGCGAGCTCTCGGCCGGCGAGAACGGGCGCAACTATGCCGTGCTGCTGCCGGTCTGGGACTGGATCTTCGGCACCGCCGATTTCGACCGGAAGAGCTATCCCCGCACCGGCGATCCGAATGCGCCGGAAAGCCTCGCCACCGGCGGCTGGCTGCGCCAGCAGGTGGAGGGGTTCCGCGAATTCGGCCGCGCGCTCAGGCGTCGGTGAGGCGGCGGCCCTGCGCCTGGCCGATGCCGCGCAGCAGCATGCCGTAATCCTCCCCGCAGGGCGCCGCCGAGGGGATCGGCGCGCGCCCCGTCAGCGCCGCCAGGCGCGCCTCCCGCGGCGAGGTGCCATAGGCGCCTCGGAAGGCGCGGCTGAAGGCGCTCGGGTCGTGGAAGCCGGCCCGCTCGGCGAGCTCGGCGATCGGCGTCGCGGCGAGCGCCGGATCGGACAGCAGCGCGAGCGCGCGGCGCAGCCGCATCGCCTGGATGTGCTGCGCGACGCCGCCGCGGCTTTCGAACAAACGGTACAACGCGCTGCGGGACATGCCGGCCAGCGCGGCCAGGCGCTGAGGGCCGAAGCGCGGCGATTGCATGTGCTGCCTGATCAGCGCCTGCAGCCGCTCGTACTGCGCCGTGGCGAGATCCTCCGGCGCGGCGCAGTCGGCGGCGGCATCGCCCGCGAGGCAGGCGGCCAGCATGCCCGGCGTGCCGCTGGCCAGCACCGCCAGGCGCGCCGGCGTGGCGGTGCGGAGCTGGCGGTCGATCAGCATCAGGTAGTCGGCCAGTACCGAGGCCCCCTCGCCGCGCACCAGGCCCGGCCCGCGGGCGGCCAGCGCCGCGGCGAGGCCGGGATGGGAATCGCGCGGCAGGCACACCGAGATCCAGGCGGCGTCGTCCCACCGCGCTTCCCAGGGCGCATCGAGCCGCAGGAGGACGGGCATGCCCGGGCCGATCTCGTGCCGCGCCCGGCCATGCTCGATCCCGCTCCGCCCGCGCAGCATCATCCGCACGACCCAGTGGTCCAGCCCGTCGCGCCGCACATGCGCGGGGCTGCGGCTGAACACCGCGGGCGTGGTGCGGCTGATGTTGAGCAGCATGTCGCCGAGCAGCCAGCTCTCGGTGCGCGTGGAGATGGCGCCACCCTCCGGCGCACGCATGGCGATCCGGTTCAGTGCGCCGAACTGCGCGTTCCACGCCTCCAGCCGCTGGGCGGGGGGGAGCGTGTCGGTGGTGAAGACGGCCGGCTCGACCGGCCCCGCTGCGGGGACGGCGCCGGCGCGGCCGCTGTACGGGCGGTAAGGAAGCATTCGCGGGTTATGCACCGCCCGCCGGGTCGGTGGCAACGCGCATCGCGGCGGGTGCCGGCCGGCATGGGCAGCCCGCCGCCGCTCTTTCGTCCGTGGCATGATCTTCCATCGCCATGGGCGGTTGCCTATGTGCTCCGCCGCCCACAGGGGAAAGATGGACATCATGCAACGCAGGACGATGCTCGGCGCGGCCGCCGGGCTGCTCGGGGCCGGTGCGACCGCCTCGGCGCAGCAGGCGATGCCGCATCACGGCGTGCCGATCCCCTCCGACAGGCTTGCGCCGCTGCGCGGCGACGGACCCGTCGTGCTGACCCCGGCGCAATATGCGCAGCGCTTCGTGGACAGCCCCGCCCCGGCCGGGCCGCCCGGGCGCTGGGTGGAGCGCGCGCCGCTGCCGCTGCCCCGCACCGAGATGGCCTGGGCCGCCGAGGCCGAGGGCAAGCTCTGGGTGATCGGCGGCTATGCCGAGCAGCGCGTGAACAACAGCTACAACCATGTCTACGACCCGGCGACCGACAGCTGGACAGAAAAGGCCCGTCTGCCGCGCGGGGCGAACCATGTGGCGGTCGCCGCGCTGGGCGGGCGGATCTATGCCTTCGGCGGCTTCAGCAACCAGAATCGTGGCGCGGACGATCTCGCCTTCGTCTATGACATCGCCGCCGACCGATGGGAGCGCATCGCGCCGATGCCGCGGCCGCGCGGCGCCGGCGCGCTGGCGGTGGTGGGCGGCAAGCTGCATCACATCGGCGGCGCCTCGAACCCCGAGAGCGAGCGCGCCTCGGTCGGCTGGCACGAGGTCTACGACCCGCAGGCCGACAGCTGGGAACGCCGCAAGGCGCTGCCCGGTGCGCGCGACCATGCCGGCGTGGTGGTCTCGGGCGGCCTGATCCACATCATCGGCGGCCGCTTCAACACCTTCGAGTACAACACCGGCCTGCACCATGTGTACGACCCGGCCCGCGACCAGTGGGAGACGCGCGCGCCGCTGCCGACGCCGCGCTCGGGCCACGGCCTGGTGGTCTATCGCGGGCGCTTCTTCGCGATGGGCGGCGAGAGCGGCTGGTTCGCCAACCGCGTCCTGACCGGCCAGGTCCATGGCCAGGTCGAAAGCTACGATCCGGAGACCGACAGCTGGCAGCACCATGCCCCGATGCCGACGCCGCGGCACGGCATGGGCGCGGTGGTGATCGGCGACTGGATCTACGTCGCCGGCGGCGGCCCGGTGGTGGGCGGCGGCGTGAAGTCCGCGGGGGACGAGGCCGTGACCCGGGGCGGGCCCCCCCCCGCGGGGCCCCCCCCCCCCCCCCCCCCCCACCCCGGAGGCCTCGGCCGCGCTCCGCAAGGCGCGGTCGGTGGTCGCCAGCGGCAGCCCGCGCCGCAAGGCCAGTTCCAGATAGCGCGCATCATAGACGGACAGCCCGAAGCGGGTGGCCAGGTCCGCTGCGTCCGTCCAGGCCTGCCGGGCCGTGTCCTCATCCAGCGTGATCGGCAGGTCGCGCAGCAGGCGCGACAATTCCTCCCGCTTCGCCGCATCCAGGCGCTTGCGGCGCTCGGCCATCAGCAGCCCGTTCTGCGCCTCCAGCGGCCACAGCATCGGCGCGACGGCGCCCGCTTGCGTGACGCGGTCCAGCAGCGCCATCAGTTCCGGCGTCTGCTCGTCTTCGAAGCACCAGGCCAGCGCGACCGAGTTGTCGAGAACGAAGCTCAATCGCGGCCTTCGTCCACCAGGGCCTTGATCCCGACGCCGCCGAGCGTCAGCCCGCGGCTGGCGCGTCGCAGCGCCTCCGCGGTGCGCCGCGCCTTCTCGCGGTCGAAGCCGGGCGAAACCGGCACGAGCTTCGCCACCGCGACCCCTCGGCGCGTGATCGTCACCTCTCCACCCCGCTCGGCCTCCGCAACCAGGGCGCTGAGCTGGTTCTTTGCATCGAAGATCGAGACCTGCATGGCGGCGGCCTCCTTTCTGGCCAGATAGATGGCCAGCTCCGCGGCGGTGTGCAAGAGACGCCAGCTTTCCCTCTTTGTTCGCACCCGCATCCGGTCCAGATTGCCCCCGTGCCCCCGCCCCGCGCCGCCGTACCCGAATGATCGCTCCGCGCGCCTCCGGCGCGACGCAACCGCGCCTTCTCCTCCCCGAGGCCCCCGCGCTGGTCGCCGGCTTCGGGCGTGGCGCGCTGCTGACCACGGATGGCGAGCTGCTTACCCTGCCCGCCGGCGAGCTCGGCCGGCGCCTGCGGGACGGCCCGCCGCCGCTGCTGGTCCATGCCCCCGCCACCTGGAAGCGCCTCGGCATCCCGCCCCTGCCGGCCTGCGACCTGCTGGAGCTTTTCGCCTTCTGCCGCCCCGCCCACCCAGCCGCCCCCACGCCGCGCGGGCTCGCCATGGCGCTGGACCGCGACCCGCCCCCCGACGATGAATCCGCCGCCGCCCTGCTGCCGGAGCTTGCCACCGCCCTGCTGCGCCACCTCGCCGCCGGCCGCCACCTGCCGCTGAATCGCGACGCCGCGATGCTGGCCCAGAAGCTCGGCGCCGAGATCCGCTGGCCCTGGGCGGAGTCCGTCCTCGCCGCCCTCGGCCAGCCCGATGCCCGCCCCTCGCTCGACCCGCTGAAGGTCTGGCGTCGCCTGCCGGAATGGGAGGAAGAGGCGCCGCCCCCGCCCCCCGCCCACCAGCCCATCACCCAGGCCGAGGCCCGCACGCGCTTGGCCGAGATTCTGGGCGAAGGCGCCGAGCAGCGGCCGCAGCAATCCGACTACGCCTCCGCCGCGGCCAGCGCCTTCCAGATCCGGGAGGCGCGCGGCGCGCCCAACCTGGTGCTGGCCGAGGCCGGCACCGGCACCGGCAAGACGCTCGGCTATGTCGCGCCCGCATCGCTCTGGGCGGAGCGCAACCACGCCCCCGTCTGGATCTCCACCTACACCCGCAACCTGCAGCGCCAGATCGACCAGGAGACCGCGCGCCTCTACCCGAACCCGGAAGACCGCCGGAAGCGCGTGGTGGTCCGCAAGGGCCGCGAGAACTACCTCTGCCTGCTGAACCTGGAGGAGCAGATCGGCGCGGCGCAGATCGCGGGGATGCTGCTGCCGCTCGCGCTCGTCGCGCGCTGGGCGCTCGCCACGCGCGACGGCGACCTGATGGGCGGCGACTTCCCCGGCTGGCTATCCGAGCTGTTCGGCCACCACGCCGTCTGGCCGCTCGCCGACCGGCGCGGCGAGTGCATCCACTCCGCCTGCCCGCACTACAAGGCGTGCTTCGTCGAGCATTCGATCCGCCGCGCGAAATCCGCGACACTGGTCGTCGCCAACCATGCGCTGGTGATGGTGCAGGCGGCGCTGGGTGGCGGCGAGGACGGCAAGCCGCTGCGCATTGTCTTCGACGAGGGCCACCACCTGTTCGACGCCGCGGACTCGGCCTTCAGCGCCGACCTGACCGGCGGCGAGACGGCGGAGCTGCGACGCTGGCTGCTCGGCGCGGAGGGCGGCCGCTCCCGCGCGCGCGGCCTGGCGCGGCGCATGGAGGAACTCGTGGGCGACCGCCCCGACCTGCTGATGCCGCTGGAGGAAGCGTTGCAGGCCGCGCGCGCCCTGCCCGGCCCCGGCTGGCCGAGCCGCCTGGCGGAGAACGATCCGCGCGGCACGGCCGAATCCTTCCTGCATGCCGTCCGCCGCCAGGTCATCGCGCGCACCCAGGAGGACGACGCCGGCTACGGCATCGAATGCGACCTGCACCCGCTCAACCCCGGCGTGGCCGAAGCGGCGGCGTCGCTACGCGACGCCTTCGCCGCGCTGCACGCCCCGCTGCGCACGCTGCATGACCGCCTGCAGGCGCGGCTGGAGGATGAGGCCGAGGAGCTGGAGGTCGGCGACCGCATCCGCATCGAGTCCGCCTGTCGCGGCCTGGAACGCCGCGCGCTGATGCCGCTCGCCGCCTGGGGCGCCATGCTCGCGACCATCGCCGATCCGCCGCGCCCGCCCGGCACGCGGCCCGACTACGTGGACTGGTTCGCGCTGGAACGGCGCGAGGGACGGGAGGTGGATGCGGGCATGTTCCGGCACCACCTCGACCCAACGCAGCCCTTCGCCACCACCGTCGCCGCGCCCGCGCATGGCGTGCTCATCACCTCCGCCACGCTGCGCGACACCGGCGAGGAAGCCGACGATCCCGACGCCGCATGGCACGGCGCGGAGGCCCGCACCGGCCTGCTGCACCTGGCCGCCCCCGCGATCCGCGCCGCCGTGCCCTCCCCCTTCGACTACGGCGCGCGCACCCGTGCGCTGGTCGTCAACGACGTCTCGCGCGAGGATTTCGGCCAGGTCGCCGCGGCCTATCGCGCGCTGTTCCTCGCCGCCGGCGGCGGCGGCCTCGGCCTGTTCACCGCGGTGCGCCGCCTGCGGGAGGTGCATGCGCGCATCGCCGAGCCGCTCGCCCGCGCCGGCATCCCGCTCTACGCGCAGCACATCGACGCGATGGACAACGGCACGCTGGTGGACGTCTTTCGCGCCGAGGAAACCTCCTGCCTGCTCGGCACCGACGCGATGCGCGACGGCGTGGACGTGCCCGGCAACGCGCTGCGCCTGCTGGTCTTCGACCGCGTGCCCTGGCCGCGCCCCTCCATCCTGCACCGGGAACGCCGGCTGCATCTGAGCGAGGGCCGGCCGAAGGCGCATGACGACGCCATTGCGCGCCACCGGCTGCGCCAGGCCTTCGGGCGGCTGATCCGTCGCGCCGACGACAAGGGCGTCTTCGTGATGCTGGATGCGCGCACGCCGTCGCGCCTGCTCGCGGGCCTGCCAGACGGCGTGATCGTGCAGCGCTGCGGCCTGAAGCAGGCGGTGGAGACGGTGCGGGAATTCCTGGCCGAGCCGTGACCCGTTACGCGGCGTCGTAGTCCACGACGAGATGCCCCGTTTTGGGCCGGCTCTGGCAGGTCAGCACGAAGCCCGCCTCCAGCTCCCAGGGCTGCAGCGAGTAGTTGGTGTCCATCGCCACCGCGCCCTCCGTCACCTTCGCGCGGCAGGTGCAGCACATGCCGCCGCGGCACGACCAGGGCAGGTCGAGCCCCGCGCGCAGGCCGGCTTCCAGCACCGTTTCGCCCTCGGCCAAGGGCACGCGGCGCGTGACGCCGTCGATGGTGATGTCCGCTTCCGCCGCGGGCTTCGCATCCGGCGCGACGGCGGGTGGCTTGCGCGGCGCGCTGCCGGGCGCGGGGGTGAAGTGCTCGGCATGGATGTGCTCGCGCGGCAGGCCGAGCGCGGTCAGCGCCTCCGTCGCCGCTTCCGCCAGGCCCGTCGGGCCACAGAGGAAGGCTTCCGCGATCGCGCCCGGCGGCACCAGGCCGGGCAGCAGCGCCTGGATGCGCGCGGCGTCGAGACGGCCATGCAGACTGTCCAGCTCGTGTTTCTCGCGCGACAGCACATGCACGACCGCGAAGCGATCCAGGTGCCGGTCCTTCAGCTCCTCCAGCGCGGTGCGGAACATGATGTCGGCGCCGCTGCGGTTGCCGTAGAGCAGCACGACGCGGCTGTTCGGCTCGCGCGCCAGCACCGAGGCCGCGATGGACAGCACCGGCGTGATGCCGCTGCCGCAGGCGATGCCGAGGATGGTGCGCGGCGGTGCGGCGGGGTCGGGCATCAGGCCGAAGCGGCCCTCGGGCGGCATCGCCTCGATCACGTCGCCGGGCTTCAGGTTGTCCACCGCCCAGGAGGAGAACCGCCCGCCGGCGACGCGCTTGATGCCGACGCGCAGCGCGCCTTCGTCGAGTGCCGCGCAGATCGAATAGCTGCGCCGCAACTCCTCGCCATCCTCGACGCGGCGCAGTGTGAGGTACTGCCCCGGCGTGAAGCGGAACAGCTCGGCCGCATGCGGCGGCGGCTGCAGCGTGACGGCGACGGCATCCGCCGTTTCGCGATCCACGCGCGCCACGCGCAGCGGGTGGAAGCGGGTGCTGGTCACGGCGTTCATGGGCGTCGTCCCGCTACAAACACTTGAAGTAATCGAAGGGCTCCTTGCAGGCCGTGCAGCGCCAGAGCGACTTGCAGGCGGTGGAGCCGAACTCCGAAAGTTTCTGGGTCTCGGTGCTGCCGCAGCGCGGGCACGCGACCTCGTCCTCCATGCCGAACAACGCGCGGCGGGAGGCCTTCGGCGCCGGCGGGGCGATGCCGTATTCGCGCAGCTTGTCGCGGCCCTGCTGCGTCATCCAGTCGGTGGTCCAGGCCGGCGAGAGCACCAGCTTCACCCGTGCCGCGATGCCCTGCGCGGCGAGCGCCGTCTCGATGTTCACCGCGATCATGGTCATCGCCGGACAGCCGGAATAGGTCGGCGTGATGTCCACCTCGACCTGGCCTGCATCGGTCACGCGCACGTCGCGCAGCACGCCGAGATCGGCGATGGAGAGCACCGGTATCTCCGGGTCCGCGACCTCGCCCGCGATCCGCAGCGCGTCCGCGCGCAGGCGCTCGCGGTCGAGGCGCGCCAGCGCTACCACGTCGCCCCCGGATAGGCGCGCTGCAGGTGTTGCATCACGGCCAGCATGTGGCCCAGATGCTCGGTGTGCACGCCGCGCCGACCGCCGGTCTGCATCCAGCCATCCTTCGGCCGATCGAGCGTCGCCTCCGCCAGCACGCGCGCCACCGTTGCCTCCCAATGCGGGCGGATCGAAACGGGATCGGGCAGCACGCCGGCTTCGATCAGCTCAACCTCGTCCTCGGCACGCACGAAAAACTCGCCGGTGAAGCGCCACAGGCGGTCCATCGCATCGGCCGCGCGGGCGTGGCTTTCCTCCGTCCCGTCGCCGAGGCGGATCAGCCACTCGCCGCTGTGCCGGAGGTGATAGGCAACCTCCTTCTCCGCCTTCGCCGCGATGGCGGCGAGCGTCGCATCGGTGCTGCGCATCGCCGCCTGCCACCAGGGATGCAGGAATGCGGAATGCAGGAACAGCCGCGCGATGGTGAAGGCGAAGTCGCCCTTCGGCTGCTCCAGCATCAGCAGGTTGCGGAAGGCCGGCGCATCGCGGAGATAGGCGAGGTCGTCCTCGGAACGCCCAAGCCCCTCGATCTCCGCCGCGTACTGATAGAGGCTGCGCGCCTGACCGAGCAGGTCGAGCGCGACATTCGCGAGCGCCAGGTCCTCCTCCAGCATCGGCGCATGGCCGCACCATTCGGACAGGCGATGCGCATGCACCAGCACGTCGTCCGCGCGGGCGAGGATCGCGTGCAGCAGGGGCGTCTCGGTGACGGCGATCGTCGTCATCACATATGCCCCACTTCCTCGGGCACTTCGTAGAATGTCGGGTGGCGGTAGATCTTGTCGGCGGTCGGCTCGAACAGGCTGTCCTTGTCGCCGGGATCGCTCGCGGTGATCGCCGCGCTCGGCACGACCCAGATGGACAGCCCCTCGCCGCGCCGCGTGTAGGTGTCGCGCGCGGCCTGCAGCGCCATCTCGGCGTCGGGCGCGTGCACGCTGCCGGCATGGCGATGCGCCAGCCCCGCGCGGGCGCGGATGAAGACCTCCCAGATCGGCATCTTCTGCTCGGTCATGTCGCTCACTCCGCCGCCATGCGCTGTGCGGCACGGCGCGCCTTCCGCTTCGCCGCATGCGCCAGCGCCGCCTCTCGCACCCAGGCGCCTTCCTCATGCGCCTTGCGGCGCGCTTCCAGCCGTTCCCGGTTGCAGGGACCGTTGCCGGCCAGCACCTGCCGGAACTCTTCCCAGTCGATCTCGCCGAATTCCCAGTGCTGCGTCGCTTCGTCGAAGCGCAGCGTCGGATCGGGGAAGGTCAGGCCGAGGTAGTGGCCCTGCGGCACCGTCGCATCCACGAATTGCTGGCGCAGCGCGTCGTTGGTGAAGCGCTTGATCTTCCAGCGCATGGACTGGTCGGTGTGGGAGCTCTGCGCATCCGGCGGCCCGAACATCATCAGCGAGGGCCACCACCAGCGGTTCAGCGCATCCTGCGCCATCGCCTTCTGCTCCGCCGTGCCGCGGCAGAGCGTGAGCATGATCTCGTAGCCCTGGCGCTGGTGGAAACTCTCCTCCTTGCAAATGCGGATCATCGCGCGGGCATAGGGGCCGAAGCTCGTCCGGCACAGCGGGATCTGGTTCATGATCGCCGCGCCATCCACCAGCCAGCCGATCGCGCCGATATCGGCCCAGGTCAGCGTGGGGTAGTTGAAGATCGAGCTGTATTTCGCGCGGCCGCTCAGTAGCTGCTCCACGAGCTCCTCGCGGCTGGTGCCGAGCGTCTCCGCGGCGGCGTAGAGATACAGCCCGTGCCCGCCCTCGTCCTGAACCTTCGCCAGCAGCGCGGCCTTGCGGCGCAGGCTCGGCGCGCGGGTGATCCAGTTGCCCTCGGGCAGCATGCCGACGATCTCGGAATGCGCGTGCTGGCTGATCTGCCGCGTCAGGGTGCGGCGATAGGCCTCCGGCATCCAGTCATTCGGCTCGACCTTGTCCTCCGCCGCCACGCGCGCCTCGAAGCGGGCGAGGCGTTCGGGATCCTCCGCGACCTGGGGGCCGCTGTCCTTCTGGTTGAGCGCCTGCGTGTACATGCGGCCGCTTCCTCCACCCTGGGCGGCGGAAGATATGTCACATTTCGATGGCGCCGCAAGTGAATTTCGTAACGTGTCAGCGGGTGAACCGGTCCCCCGCGGCGGAGGGCGGCAGCGGGCCCGCCTCGTTCCGGCCTTCCGCGTCCAGCCAGGCCTCGGCATCCGGGGCCAGAAGGCGGTAGAGCGCGGCAGCCAGGTCGCGCGCCTGCCCGCCCGCCCAATCCTCCGGCAGCAGGGCCGACGGCAGCAGCGGGTCGCGCAGCACCAGGCGCCGCCACTCATGCACCAGCAGCAGGCGCAGCGGCAGCGCCTCATCCGGTGTCACGCGCGCGCCGCGCAGCGGTTCGAAGGCGTCGAGGAAGCGACGATACCCCACGCCCAGCGCCTCCAGCGGCCAGGCGCGGGCGACCAGCAGCCGCGCCTCCGCCTGGTCGCGCACCGCCCCGGCGATCACCGGCACGCCCTTCGGCAATCCGGCCACATCGCCCGCCACGCCGATCATCGCACCCCCCGGCAGGCTGCCGAAGCCGCGCGCCTGCAAGGCCTCCCGCATCGCGGCATCGGCCAGCAGGACCAGCCGGAAGCGGCCATCCCAGTCCGGCGGGCCGGCGGCGTAGATGCGCGCCGCCGCGGCGGCGAAAACCTGCTCCCCCCGCGGTCCGAGGCGATAGAAGGAATTCCGCCCCACGCGGTTGCGCGCCAGCCAGCCTTCCTCGGTCAGCCGCGACATGGCCGTGCGCACCTGGCCGGGGGAGCAGCCGAACCGGTCCAGGATCGCCTGCAGGCTGCCGAGCCACAGCGAGCCGCCGCGCGGCGTCACCGCATCGCCCCAGATGGTGACGATGAAGGAGGCGATCCGCGGCGCGCCGGTGCGCGCCAGCGTCATCGCCAGGGCGGAGGCCTCACCCACGCGGCGCCGCCCGGTCGCGGCCGCAGATGCTGCGCTCATCTCGGGACTGGGTTGTTCCAGGGTGCATAAGCACGGACAATAGACACGCCGGGACAAGACAGGGAGAGGACGGACATCATGGCAAATTTCGCGCTGACCTCATCCCCGGCCGACAGCCTGATCGGCAGCGCCACCGAGGTGGACATCTTCGTCGTCGCGGGCGCCAACCGGCTCGTCGCGACCGACACGGTGCAGGGCGGCGGCGGAAATTTCTCCGACCTGCTGCGCATCACCGCCGGCATCACCCTGACCTCCGACGCCTTCGCCAATGTCCGCGGCATCGAGCGGCTGCAGATCACCGCGGCGAGCGGCGCGGCGGTCACGCTGAACGACGCGATGGTGAGCGACACCGCCTTCCCCGCCTTCTACGTCTTCGGCCTGCTGGGCGGCGACACGGTCATCGGCACCGAGGTGGCGTCCAAGTCGCTGGTGATGAGCGGCGATGCCGGCGATGACTGGTTTGTCGGCGGCGGCGGCGACGACCTCATCACCCCCGGCACGGGCGCCGACACGGTCGAGGGCGGCGCCGGCAACGACACGGTGGAGATGGCCTTCGCCCAGCTCACCGCGGCCGACCGCCTGGATGGCGGCGGCGGCAAGGATGACCTGCTGCGCCTGACGGACGGTGGCGGCAATCTCTCGGCGACGATCTTCGCCGGCCTTGCCGGCTTCGAACGGATCGAGATCGACCCCGCCACGGTCGCCGCGCTGACCGCGACGGTCGGCGCCCGCGAATCGGCGGGCCGCGCGCGGCCCCTCGCCCGCGCGCCCGGCCACGC
>NZ_JBWXTD010000003.1:1151848-1164341 GCF_056682175.1 Falsiroseomonas sp. RANM36 | reverse complement strand
GGCGGGCTGCCACCGGATCGCCACCGACCCCGCCCCGGCCGCCGCGCTGCCCGCGCCGGGCGGCGCCGACTATGCGGCGGACGGCGCGCTGACCATCGCCGGCGCGCTCGGCAACGACACGCTGCGCGCGACCGAGGCGCAGATCGCCGTGGTCTTCTTCGGCGGGGCCGGCAGCGACCGGCTGATCGGCGGCGCGCTGGGCGACACGCTGCTGGGCGATGCCGGCAACGACGTCCTCTTCGGCATGGCCGGCAACGACGTGCTGGACGGCGGCGAGGGCAATGACCGCCTGATCGGCGACAGCGGCAACGACCTGCTGCGCGGCGGCGCGGGAAACGACACGCTGTTCGGCGGCGCAGGGGCTGACACGATCGAGCTCGGCAGCGGCGTGGACCGCGCCGATGGCGGCAGCGGCAGCGACCGCTACCGCGTCGCCGTCACCGAGCTGACCTCCGCCGACATCATCGTCGACGAGGATGGCACGGCAGACACGCTGGAGATCCTCGACGTCTTCAATACGGTGACGCTGGCCTTCACCCCCGTGAGCATCAGCGGCGCCCTGGCTTCGCGGCTTCTGGGCATCGAGCGCTTCATCCTGGGCTCGGGCAACGACATCGTCGTGGCGTCGGACGCGATCGGCGACAGCGCCGGCGCCGATGCGGTCACCATCATCGGCGGCGCCGGGGACGACAGGCTGAATGTCTCGCAGGTGGTCCGGCTCACCACCCCGCTGGCCGCCCTGCTCGATGGCGGGGATGGCGCGGACACCCTGTTCGGCGGCCTCGGTGCGGACACGCTCAGCATCGGCGCTGGAAACGACCGCGTCTTCGGCGGCGTCGGCAACGACCTGATCCTCGCGCCCTCGGCCGAGCTCAACGGCCTGGACAACCTGAACGGCGAGGGCGGGACCGACACGCTGCGGCTGGTCGGCAACGAGGCGCTCGGGCCCGGCAGCTTCACCGGCCTCTCCGGCATCGAGATCATCGAGCTGGCGGCGGGCGGCCAGGCCGTGACGCTGCCGGGCGCCTTCGCCGATGCGCTGGGCTTCACCATGTCCACCATCCGCGGCGGCGCCGGCGACGATTCCATCGATGTCAGCGCCTTCGCCTCCAACCGCCGCGTGACGGTCGAGCTCGGCAACGGCAACGACACGCTGTTCGGCGGCGCAGGCAACGACACCGTCTTCGCCGGGCAGGGCGCGGACGAGATCAACCTCGGCGCCGGCATCAACCGCGTGACCTTCGCGGCGGGCGAGCTCTCGGGCCTCGACATCGTCACCGCCAGCACCACCGTCGCCTTCGACACGCTGGTGGTCGGCGTGGCGGCGGGGCGGACGCTGCCGCAGGGTGCCTTCGCCGGAATCTCCGGCTTCGACACCTTCAACTTCGACGGCGAGGGCGGGGTGACCGGCGTCCGGCTGCCCGCCACCCTGGTCAGCCAGAGCGGGCAGGCCAGCGTGAATGTCAACGCAACGGGCGGGAGCATGGCGCTGGACGGCCGCGCCATCCCCAGCGCCTTCCGCATGGATGGCGGCAACGGCGATGACACCCTGTTCGGCGGCAGCAGCGCCGACACGCTGGTCGGCAATGGCGGCGAGGACGTGCTGGTCGGCGGGCCGGGCGGCGACCGGATCTTCCTCGGCGCCGACCCGAGCACCCGCGACATCGCGCTGCTGCGGTCGCAGTCGGACGGAACGGCCGACATCAACACGACGCTGAGCACCGCCGGCGCGGACAGCGTGAACGGCACGGAGTTCGACGGCAACTTCATCATGGTGGACCGCTTCGGCTTCGGCCTCGATAGCAGCACCACCTTCTTCGTCAGCGCCGGGCAGGACATCAGCCTGGGCTTCTCGGCAGCGCGGCTGGAGGGCGTGTCCATCACCGGGGATGCCTTCGGCTCGCTCACCGCGGTGCGCAACGCGGTGGGATCACGCCTCACCGATAACGACCCGAGGGCCTTCGAGAAGCTGATCCTGGTGATCACCGGGTCAACGAACACGCGCTTCGGCGTCTATTACTTCGAGGATCGCGACCACAACACGACGGTGGACAGCAAGGACATCCTGCGGCTGCTCGCGATCGGGACCGGCCCGGGACCGTCCTTCTCCGGCAACAGCGGCTTCCGCCTGACCTCCGACTTCGAGCTGCTGTAGTCCCCTTGCCCGAGCGCAAAGCCGTGCCACATCGGCAGCGCCATGACCCATGACCGCAAGCCGCTGATCGCGCCCCCGCTCGCTTCCCTCCCGCCGATGCCGCGCTGGCTGATCCAGGAACTGCGCAGCGACCATGCGGGGGAGACGGGCGCGGTGATGATCTATCGCGGCATCCTCGCCGTCTCCCGCCATCCCGGCGTGCGCCACTTCGCCGCGCGGCACCGCGCGACGGAGCAGGGGCACCTCGATCTGCTGAACGAATTGCTGCCGCCCGCGCAGCGCTCGAAGCTGCTGCCGATCTGGCGCGTCGCGGGCTTCCTCACCGGTGCCCTGCCCGCGCTGTTCGGCCCGCGCGCCGTGCATGTGACGATCGACGCGGTCGAGACCTTCGTGGACCACCACTACCAGCAGCAGCTCGACCGCCTGGACGCGGAGGGCATTCACCCCGAGATCCGCGCCCTGCTGGCGCAGTGCCAGGAGGAGGAGGTGGACCATCGCGACGAGGCGCGGGAGCTGCATGGCGGCGCGCCCGGCCCGTTGCTCCGCGCCTGGGGCTGGATCGTCGGCACCGGCTCGGCGGCCGCGGTGATGGCCGCGAAGCGCATCTGACCTGGGGCGTAACGGCTTCCGGCAAGCCGCGGCAAACCACGGCAGATGCCGCGCCGGCGGCGGTTTGACCCGGCCGCCTCGACGCGTCATCTGCTAGGCGACGGCCTGATCACCGGGAAAGCACCATGCTTCGCCAGTTCCGCCGCGGCCTGCTTGCCGCCGCCCTCGCCACCCTCGCCCTGCCTGCCCTGGCGCAGGAGCGCAGCATCACCGTCGCCTCCACCACCAGCACGGAGCAGTCCGGGCTGTTCCGCCACATCCTGCCGATCTTCACCCAGGCGAGCGGGATCGGCGTGCGCGTCGTGGCCCTGGGCACCGGGCAGGCGCTGGATGTCGGCCGGCGCGGCGACGCCGATGTCGTCCTCGTGCATGACCGCGCCGCCGAGCAGCGCTTCGTACAGGAGGGCTTCGGCCTCGAGCGGCGCCATGTGATGTTCAACGACTTCGTCATCATCGGCCCCGCAAGCGACCCCGCCAGGATCGCCGGCCTGCGGGACACGGCGGAGGCGCTGCGCCTGATCTCGGCCGCGAATGCGCCCTTCGTCTCCCGCGGCGACCGCAGCGGCACGCATGCGGCGGAGCTGAGGCTGTGGCAGGCGGCCGGCGTGGACCCGGCCCAGGGCCGCGGCCAGTGGTACCGGGAAGTCGGCCAGGGCATGGGCCCGGCGCTCAACACGGCCGCGGCGCAGAACGCCTACATCCTCGCCGATCGGGGCACCTGGCTGTCCTTCCGCAATCGCCAGGACCTCAAGGTGCTTGTGGAGGGCGATCCACGCCTGTTCAACCAGTACGGCGTTATGGTGGTGAACCCGCAGCGCCACCCGCATGTGAAGCAGGCCGATGCGCAGCGCTTCGTGGACTGGCTGGTCTCGCCCGCCGGGCAGGAGGCGATCGCCGGCTACAGGATCAACGGCGAGCAGCTCTTCTTCCCGAATGCCCGCCAGCCGGAGCCGATCAGCTAAGGCCGGTACACCGGCGTCGGAATGCCTTCCATCCTGGCCTTGATCTGCATCGCCAGCAGGCGCGAGTAGAAGCGCGCCTGCAGCAGGTTGCCGCCCTGCAGCCACAACCCCTGCTGCGCGGTCGGCTTCCACATGTTCCGAAGCTCGCCTTCCCAGGGCCCCGGATCCTTCGCCGTGCCGGAGCCGAGGCCCCAGACATGGCCGACCTTATGCGCGACCTCGGGCGAGATCAGCTCCGCGATCCAGCGCTCCATCGGGTCGAAGCCCGTCGCATGGACGATGAGGTCGGCGGGCAGGAAGCTCCCGTCGTCCAGATGCACGCCCTCCGGCACGATGCGCGCGATGCGCACCCGGCTGCGCAGCGCGATCTCGCCCGCGATGATCAGCCGCGACGCGCCGACATCGATGTAGTAGCCGGAGCCACGCCGGAAGTATTTGAGGCCGTGGCCCGTCCCGTCCTCGCCGAAGTCCAGCAGGAAGCCGGCACCTTCCAGCGCCGCGTAGAAATCCGCGTCCAGCCGCCTGATCTCGTCATAGACGCCGCGCATGATCTGCGCGACGAGCGCGAAGGGGCGCGAGGCGAGGATCAGGTCGGCCTGTTCGGTGGTGATGCCCGAGGCCAGCGCGGCTTCCGAATAGAGGCGCCCCCAGCTGAACGCCATCAGCCGCTCGCTGCGCACCACGGTGGTGGCGGAGCGCTGCAGCATCGTCACCGCCGCGCCGTGCTCCCAAAAATCGGCGCAGATGTCGTGCGCCGAGTTGTTCGATCCGACCACGATGCAGCGCTTGCCCGCGAAGCCGGCGCCGCTGCGTAAGGCGCTGGAATGGCATTGCACGCCGGCGAAGCTCTCGGCACCGGGGATCCGCGGGATGCTGGGCGCGCCCGACATGCCGGTGGCCAGCACGAACTGGCGCGGATGCAGCACGCGGGTTTCGCCGTCGCGCGCGACGGTCAGTGCCCATTCGCCGCGCGCTTCGTCGAAGGCCGCGGCGCGCGCCTCCGTGCCGCACCAGATGTCGAGCTCCATCGCCTCGGCGTAGAAATCCAGCCAGTCGGCCATCCGGTCCTTCGGCGTGAAGACCGGCCAGCTTTCCGGGAAGGGCAGGTAGGGCAGGTGGTTGGTCCAGACCGGATCGTGCAGGCAGAGGCTGTCGTAGCGGGTGCGCCAGGCATCGCCCGGCCGCGCATGGCGCTCGATCAGCAGCGTCGGTACGCCAAGGCGCTTCAGCCGCGCACCCAGCGCCAGCCCGCCCTGCCCCGCGCCGATCACCACGCAATAGGGCTGGCGCGTCGTGCCGAGTTCCGCGCGCTCCGCCGCGCGCCGCTCCGGCCAATGGCGCCGCCCGCGGATCGCGCCGTGCTCCACGCCGGCCTCGCGCCGCGTTCCGATGCTTTCCTCATGGCCGGTCAGGCTGAGTGCGACGGTGAAGAGCGTCCAGGCCTTGCCGTCGCGCAGCCGGAGGTGGCCGCGCGCCGCGGCCGTCGCCGTCTCGAAGCGGAACCAGCCTTCCGTGACGCCACCCGTCTCCGTCGCGCTGCCGGGCTCGAACCGGATCTCGCTTGGTGCGATGCGATCGAGGCAGTCGCGCAGCATCCGCGCGATCGCGTCGGCGCCGTCCAGCGTCACGATGGACCAGGTGAAGGCCAGCATGTCGCGCCAATGGCAATCGCGCCCGAACAGCGCGGCCGCGCCCGCCGCATCCCGGGCCGCGAGGCGGTCCGCGAAATCGGCGATCCATGCGGCGAGGCGGGCCTCAGGCGTATCCGAATGCAAGGCGGGCTCCTGGCGGGATGGCGGCGGCGAGCATCGCCCATCCCGCCGCGCTGGTTAAGGCAGGCCTGTCCCGCGCCGCGGTCAGTCCAGCTTGATGCCGCGTGCGCGGATCACCGCGCCCCAGACCTCCGTCTCCTGCGCCAGCCAGCGCCGGAAGCTCTCGGGACCGTCGGTGCGGATCTCGGCGCCGAGATTGCCGAGGCGCTGCTGCGTCGCCGGCATGCGCAGCGCTTCCGCGAAGGCGCGATACTGGCGCTCGACGATCGCGGGCGCGGTCTTCGCCGGGGCCAGAAGGCCTTGCCAGATCCCCGCCTCCGCCGCCGGCCAGCCGAGCTCAGCGAAGGTCGGCACATCGGGCAGGTCGGCAAGCCGCCGCGGGCCGGTGACGGCGATGGCGCGCAGCCTGCCATCCTTCACGAAGGGCAGCGTCGCGGTCGCGCCGTTCACCACCATCTGGCTCTCGCCGGTCGCCGCCGCCTGGATGCCGAGCATGCCGCCGCGATAGAACACCTCGGTCACCTCGCCGCCCCAGTGCTGCACGACCACCAGCGCGGTCAGGTGGTTCAGCGCGCCGACGCCGGAATGGGCGAAGTTGATCCGGCCGGGATTGGCCTTCGCATAGGCCGCGAGCTCCGCGGCGCTCCGCACCGGCAGGCCCGGATGCACCGCCATGATGTAGGGCGCGTAGATCAGCATCGTGACCGGATCGAGATCCTTCGCCGGGTCGTAGGTGAGGCGCGAGAACAGGCTCGGGCTGGTGGTCAGGATGCCGGGATCGGTCAGCAGCACCGTGGTGCCGTCCGGCGCGCTCTTCGCCACGTTGTCGGCGCCGAGATTGCCGGCGGCGCCGCCACGGTTGTCCACCACCACCGCCTGGCCGAGCACGCGCTGCACATCCGGCTGCACCAGCCTGGCGATCAGGTCGGAGGTGCCGCCCGGCGGAAAGGGCACGACGATGCGCAGCGGCCGGTCCTGCGCCGAGGCCCCGCGTGCGGCGACCAGCGCCGGCAGGGCGAGCGCCATGCGGCGCGTGAGCTTCAGCTTCATGACGTTCTCCCTCTCGTGTCGTTCAGTGCGCGCAGGATGCCGGCGATGTAGCCGGTGGCATGCGCCCGGCCGCGATGGCCCCACACCGTGTCGTCCACCAGATGCGGCACGTGGTCGTCGATGACGAAGCCGTCGAAGCCGGCGTCGCGCAGCACGCGCAGCACCGCGACGGGATCCACCGTGCCTTCGTCGATGAAGGCCTCGGCGAAGCGCGGCAGTTCGCCGGCAACGCTACGCAGATGCAGGTAGTGGATGCGGCCCGCGCGCGCGAAGCGACGCAGCGCGCGCATCATCCCCTCGGCCCCGCTCTCCGCAAAGGTTCCGGTGCAGAAGGCGATGCCGTGCATCGGGCTGTCCGCGAAGGACATGGCGCGGGCGAATGCTTCCTCCGAGCGGAAGATGCGGGCGACGCCGTCCAGCACGGGAACGGGCGGATCGTCGGGATGCAGCGAGAGCTTCACGTCGGCCGCTTCCGCCACCGGCAGCACGGCGGCGATGAAGCGTTCCCAGTTCGCCCACATCTCGGCCTCGCTGCGCGGCGGCAGCGTGCCGGTCGCGACGCGCTGGCCGATCGCGTCGTCATAGGCCGTCACCAGCGCGCCGCCGCGGCCATGCGCGGCCTTCGCGGTGCGCCAGACGCCGTCGGGGATCCAGTTGTAGCCGAGCACGGGAATGCCGGCCTGGCCCATCGCGCGGATCGTCGCCTGGAAATCCGCGATCTGCTCCTCCGCGCCGGGCAGGCCGAGCATGGCCTTGTCCAGCAGGTTCGCGGGCACGCCCTCGATGCACTCGAGCGCGAGGCCATGCGCCTCCACCGCTGCGCGGAGCTGGATCAGGTCGAGCGCCGACCAGCGGCGCATCGGCGCGCGCGGCCCCGCCTTGGCGGAGAACTGCCTGTTGAGGAAGGCGACCCAGGCGGGGCTGTCGAGGTCCGGCTTGTTCACCGTCACGCCGCTGCAGCCGATCTGCCGCGCGAAGGCGAGATCGGCCTGGGTCAGCTCGCGGAACTGGCCGGCGACCAGGCGCATCCCGGCGTTTCCTCCCTCCGTCGGATTGCATCAAACCGTACAGATTTGATAGAATCAAGCATGAGAACCGCCGAGGACGACGTCACCGCCCAGCTCCGCCGCCTGATCGTGCAGGGGGAGCTGCCGCCGGGGGCGAAGCTGACCGTGGCCGCGCTGGCCGCGCGGCTCGGCGTCAGCGCCACGCCGCTGCGCGCCGCGCTGCGCCTGCTGGAAGGCGAGGGCCTGGTCGAGAGCCATCCGCATCGCGGCGCCTGGGTGCGCGTGCTGGCCCCGCAGGACATCCGCAACCTCTATCGCCTGCGTGGCGCCGTGCTGGGCCTTCTGGTGCCGGATGTCGTGCGCCACGTCTCGGATGCCGACCTCGAGGTGCTGGCGGCGCTCGATGCCGGCTTCCGCGCGGCGGCGCAGTCGGGCGACGGGGCGGGCGCGATGGCGGCGAACCAGGAATTCCACCGCGCGCTGCTCGCGCTGGCGCGCAACACGGATGCGGCGGCGGTGATGGATCGGAGTTGGGCGCTGGTGGAGGCGCTGCGCCTCAGGCTCGGCTTCGGGCCGGGCCGGCTGGCGCGGTCAGCAGAAAGTCACAAGGCTTTGCTGGCCGCGCTGCGCGCACGGGATGCGAAGACGGCGACGCGGCTGATGATCGCGTCGTCGGACAATGCGATGGCGGACCTGCTGGAACGCGCGATGGCGCTGCAGGTGCGGGCTACGCCTCGGCCTCGGCAAAGATCCGGCTGACATCGCCGCCCCAGGCGCGCTCACGGCGCTGCAGCCAGCGCTCGGCCTGCGTCATCCCGCTCGCCGCGATCTCCTCCAGCGGGGCGAGATACACCTCTTCGCCCAGGCCGCGCGCGCGCAGCCCGTCGCGCGCGATCGCCAGCACATCGCGCGCGACGTCCTGCAGCGTGCGGCCCGCGATGCGCGCGCGCAGGGCCTGTTTCGGTGCTTCCAGCCGCAGCGCGCGGATCGCGTCAACGCTCCAGCCGCGGATCAGTGCCGCGGCCGCCTTCTGCGCGGCGTCGTCATACAGCAGACCGGTCCAGAGGGCGGGCTTGGCCATCAGCATCGGCACGCTGCCGGCATCCGCGCCGCGCATCTCCAGGAAGCGCTTCAGGCGCACATCGGTGAAGATCGTCGTCACATGGTCGGCGAAGTCGCCCATCGTCGCCGTGTGGCCCGCAAGCGCCTCCGCACGCCCTTCCAGGAAGGCGCGGAAGGGAATGCCCGCGGCGTCGATGTAGCGCCCCTCCCGCATGATGAAATACATCGGGACATCGAGCACAAACTCGGAAAAACGCTCGAAGCCGAAGCCGTCCTCGAAGGCCACGGGCGGGATGCCGGTGCGATCCGGATCGGTGTCCGTCCAGACGCGCCCGCGGAGCGAAAGCCACCCGCTCGGCTTGCCTTCGATGAAGGGGGAATTCGCGAACAGCGCGGTGGCCAGCGGCTGCAACGCCAGGGAGACGCGCAGCTTCTCCACCATGTCGGCCTCGTCGCCGAAATCCAGGTTCACCTGCACCGTGCAGGTGCGGAGCATCATGTCGAGCCCCATGCCGCCGACGCGCGGCATGTATTGCCGCATGATCGCGTAGCGGCCCTTCGGCATCCAGGGCATGTCCTCCCGCCGCGCCAGCGGATGGAAGCCGAGCGGCGCGAAGCCGAGGCCGAGCGGCCCGGCCACCTCATGCACCTCGCGCAGATGCGCGGCGAGTTCGACGCGCGTCGCGTGCAGGTCCGCCATCGGCGCGCCCGAAAGCTCGAACTGGCCGCCCGGCTCCAGGCTGACCGAGGCCTCGCCCCGCTTCAGCCCGATCGGCTTGCCGTTGTCGAGGATCGGCTGCCAGGGTTCCTTGCCCCTTGGCGCGGCGATGCCTTCCAGCATGGCGCGGATGCCGTCCGGCTCGTAGGGCGGCGGCGCCAGGTCGGTACGCCGGAAGCCGAACTTCTCGTGCTCCGTGCCGATGCGCCACGCGCCCCGCGGCTTCGAGCCCGCGGCGAACCACGCCGCAAGCTGGCGGACCGAGGTGATCGGCGTGAGGTCGGCCTCGCCGGGATTCGACATCGTGCTGGCGTTCTCTATCCGCGTGTTGCCCGGCTGTCGGGGGAAGTCCCGCCGGGTGCTTCGGTCCAGTCCCCGACCAGCGCCTGCAGCGCCGCGAGACCCGCCACCGCGGCAGTCTCGGCCCGCAGGATGCGGGGGCCAAGCGCGGCCGGCACAACAAAGGCACGCCGACGGAGATCGTCAAGCTCCGCCCCCTCGAACCCCCCTTCGGGCCCGACCAGCAGCGCCAGCGGGCATGACAGGCCCGCGACCGCCTCCCGCAAGGGCGGCGCGGCGCGGCGCTCCATCGCAACGACCAGCTTCGTGGCGTCCCAGCCGTCCAGCACGCGATGCAGCGGCACCGCGTCGTCCACGGCGGGCACCGACAGCCGCTCGCACTGCTCCGCCGCCCCGCGGGCGATGGCGGACAAGCGCTGCGCATTCGCGCGCTCGGCGACCGTGCGGCGCGTCAGCACCGGCTGGATCCGCGTGGCGCCGAGCTCCGTCGCCTTCTCGACCAGCCAGTCCATCGCATCGCGCTTCAACGCGGCGACCAGCAGCCGCAGCTCGGGCTCGGGCGCGGGCTCTCGCCGGCGCAGGCCGATCGCGAAGCGCGCGCGATCCTTGCGCATTAAGGCGATGGTCGCGTCGTGTTCCCCGTCGCGCGCGTTGAACACCCGCACCGCATCACCGGCGCCCCGCCGGAGCACGGTGCCGAGGTGATGCGCCTGGCCGGAAGCGGCCTCGACCTCCGCGCCCTCGGTCAGTGTCGCGTCCAGGAACAGGCGTGGGATGGACATGGCGGTGCAACCCAAGGCTATACCGTGGCGCATGGCAACCAGCGCCCGGCGCCGCCTCCTGCTGCACGCGACCGTCGCCCTGCTGCTCTCGGCCGGGACGGCTGCGGCGCGGCTGCCAAGCATCCCGTTTCCAGCCGCCCCGCCCCTCGCGACCGAGGATTGGCGTGCCCTGCGGACGCAGGCCTCGGACGGCGATCCTGAGGCCGCATACCGCCTCGGCCGCGGCTTTCTCGGCCTGGGCGAGGCCGGCGGCGAGGAGGCGGTCCGCTGGCTCGACCATGCGGCCGCAAGGGGCCATCCGGCTGCGCAGCTCCTGCTCGGGCTGGTGCTGCTGCGCGCCGAGGCCGGCGTGCCGCGCGACATCCCGCGTGGCCTCGCGCTGCTGCGCAGTGCCGCGGCGGCGGGCGAGGCCATCGCGCTCGCTGTTGTCGGGACGCTGGCCGCGACCGGCGAGACGATGCCCCAGGACCTGGCGCTCGCCCTCGACCACAGCCGCCGCGCCGCGGAGGCGGGTGAGCCGATGGGGCAGACCATGCTGGGCCGACTTCTTCTGGCTGGCGCCGGCGTGCCGGCCGATCCCGCGGCCGCCGCCGACTGGTTGGGCCGCGCCGCGGCACGGGGTTACGCGCCCGCCGAGGCGATGCTCGGCGATCTCCTGGCCACTGGCCGGGGCGTGCCGCGCGATCCCGCGCGCGCGGTAGCCCTGTTCCGCAAGGCAGCCGGCGCAGGCGAGGCGGAGGGGGCACGACGGCTCGGGCTCGCATTGCTGGACGGGCTGGCCGGCCAGCCGGAGCGGCAGGAGGGATGGGCCTGGATCCGCCGTGCGGCCGAGGACGAGGATGCCGAGGCGGCCTGGCTGCTGGCGCGCGCCCTGGCCGAGGGCGCGCCCGCTCTGCCGCAGGACCGGATCGAGGCTTGGCACTGGCTGGTCCGCGCGGCCGGGAACGACCTCGCCATCGCGCAGGCGTCGCTCGGGATCGCCTATGCGGAAGGGCAGGGACTCGGGCCGGGGCGCAACCCGCGCCTCGCGGTGCGCTGGCTGGAGGCATCGTTGGACCGAGCCGCGAGGGAGGCGCCCTTCCAGCCTGTCACGACGGAGCGCGAGACCATCCTGGCGCGGGCGCGCTATCGCCTGGCGCTGCTCAGGCTGGCGGGCGACGGCACGCCGCGCGATGCGCGTGCCGCCGTCATCCTGTTGGAGGAGGCCGCGCCGCTGGAAGCCGAGGCCGCAGCACAGCTCGGCGTCATGCTGGTCACCGGCCGGCATGGCATGGCCCGCGACGAGGCGCGCGGCGAGGCGGTGCTGCGCGACGCCGCCGCGCGCGGCTCGGCGCGCGCCGCCTACAATCTCGGGATCGGAACGCAGGACGGCGCGATGCCCGGCGGCGACGCCGAGGCGCTGCGCTGGTTCCGGATGGCCGCCGCCCGCGGCGAGCCCAACGCCTTCTTCCGTCTCGCCGAAGCGCATGAGAAGGGCCGCGGCGTGGTCGCCGATGCCGGCGCGGCGCTGGTCTGGTTCGAGCTCGCAGCCCGGTCCGGCCAGGCCGATGCGCAGGCGCGGCTCGGCGACGCGCTCCGCCTCGGCCAACTCGGCCAGGCAGCCGACCAGGAGGAGGGCCTTGCGTGGACCCGGCGGGCGGCGGCGCAGCGGCATCCGGGCGCGCTGTTCCTGCTCGCCTCGCTGACGGAGTTCGGCAATGCCGGCTTCGCGCGCGACCCCGCTGCGGCGCTGCCGCTCTACCAACAGGCGGCGGCCGCCGGCGCGGCGCAGGCCTATCGCCGGCTCGGCCAGGCGCGGCGCGACGGCGACCTCGGTCTGGAAGCCGACCGGGCCGAGGCGCTGCGGCTGGCAGAGCGCGCCGTGGCGCTCGGGCTGCCCGAAGCCGAGGCGGACGTGGCCTGGCTCCTGGAGGGCGGGCCCGGCGGGGCGGGGGGTCACCACGCCCCCGGCGCCGGGCCCCCCCCCCCGCCCCCCCCCCGGCGCCCCCCGCCCCCCCCCCCCCCCCCCCGCGGCCCTCGTCCCGTGGATGGCATCGCCGGGCCAGGCGCAGGAATGGCGCGGCTGGAACATCCACG
>NZ_JBWXTD010000003.1:1142847-1151748 GCF_056682175.1 Falsiroseomonas sp. RANM36 | reverse complement strand
GGGGGGGGGGGGGCGCCCGGCGGCGGGGGGGGGGGCGGGGGGCGGGGCGGGGGGCGGCGGGGGGGGGGGGCCCCCCGCCGCGGGGGGCGCGCTGCACCGCCGCGGCGCCGCGCGCGGCGACGCCTTCTCGCAATTCCGGCTGGCCCTTGCGCTCGAGTTCGGCGAGCTCGGCCTGTCCCCGGATCCGGCCGCCGCGCTGGCGCTCTATCGGGCCGCCGCGGCCGCGGGGCATGTCGAGGCATCGCGCAAGCTCGGCATCGTGCACCAGGCGGGGCTGCTCGGGCTGCGCGCCGACAGGACCGCGGCGCTGGCATGGTTCCGACGCGCCGCCGAGGCCGGCGACGCGATCTCTGAGCGCGCGCTCGCCGGCGCCTATTGGACCGGCGAGGAGGGGCTGCCGCGCGACCGGGCGGAGGCGGTGCGGCGCTACCGAATCGCCGCGGAAGCGGGCGATGCGCCATCCCAGGTCATGCTGGCCTTCGCCTACCGGACCGGCGAGGGCGTGGCACGCGACGAGCGCGCGATGATGCGCTGGGCGCGCGCGGCGGCCGAGCAGGGCGACCCCGACGCGCAGAACACCCTCGGCTACGGCATCCTGCTCGGCCTCGATGGCAGCTACGACTTCGAGGAGGCGACGGCCTGGCTGATGCTCGCCGTGGAGCGCGCGCCGCCGGGCGCGCTGCGTGACCGCGCACGCGTCAACCTCGAGGCAGCGCGGTCACAGCTCGATGCCGCCGGTCTGGCGGAGGCGACGGCGCGGGCTGAGCGCCATCGCGCGCGCTTCCCATGAGTCCCGGATGAGCGGTTTCACCGATATCCGGGCGCAGGGCTGGGTGGCGCGGCTGCCGGCCTCCTGGCGCCCCTATGCGCTGCTGGCGCGCTTCGACCGGCCGATCGGCGCCTGGCTGCTCGTGCTGCCCGGCTATTGGGCCATCGCCGCTGGGGCGCCATCCTGGGCGGCCGGGCTGTGGCTGATCCTGCTGTTCACCCTTGGCGCCTTCGCGATGCGCGGCGCGGGCTGCGTGGTGAACGACCTCTGGGACCGCGAGCTGGACCGGCAGGTGGAGCGCACGCGCGGGCGGCCGCTGGCCTCCGGCGCGGTCACGCCCTGGCAGGCGGTGGCGTTCCTGGCGGCGCTCTGCGCGATCGGCGCGGCCGTGCTGTTCTCGCTGCCGGCCATGGCCATCGCGGTCGGGCTGTTCTCGCTGGTGCCGATCGCACTCTATCCGCTGGCCAAGCGCGTGACGGACTGGCCGCAGGCCGTGCTGGGCTTCGTCTTCTCCTGGGCGGCGCCGACCGGCTGGGCCGCGGCGACGGGCACGCTGGAGCCGGCCGCCTTCGCGCTCTGGGCCGCCGGCTTCTTCTGGATCCTCGGCTACGACACCGTCTATGCGCATCAGGACCGGGAGGACGACGCGCTGGTCGGCATCCGCTCCACCGCCCGGAAATTCGGCGCGGACTCCGCCGTCTTCGTCGCCGGCTGCTATGCGGCGACCGTCGCGCTGCTCGGCCTGGCCGGGCTGCTGGCGGGGGCCTCGCTCTGGTTCTTCCTGGCGCTGCTGGTGCCGGCCTGGATGCTCTCGCGCCAGGCGCAGGCGCTCGACATCCACGACCCGGCGCTGTGCCTGCGCCTGTTCAAGTCAAATCGCGAGGCCGGGCTGGCCATCGCGCTGGCCTTCCTGCTGGGCCGACTGTGACCGCGGAGGAGTTCGTCGCCGCGCATACCGCGGTGGCGCGCGCATCCCTGGTGCCCGAGATCGCGCTGCACCTCGCGTCGGAAATCACCCCGATCTGGCAGGCCACGGAAGACTGGCTACGAGAGAAGAACATCGAGCCGCCCTTCTGGGCTTTCGCCTGGCCCGGCGGGCAGGCCACCGCGCGGCTGCTGCTGGACGAACCCGCGCGGGTCGCGGGCAGGCGCGTGCTGGATTTCGCCGCCGGCTGCGGCATCGCCGCCATCGCCGCGGCAAAGGCCGGCGCGGCGCTGGTGGAGGCCGCCGAGATCGACCCGCTCGCGCGCGCCGCCGTGCGCCTCAACGCCGCGCTGAACGGCGTGGCGGTGGCGACGCCCGACGGCGACATTGTCGGCGCCGACTGCCGCTGGGACATCATCCTCGCCGGCGATGTCTGCTACGAGGCGCCGATGACCGCGCATATCCTGCCCTGGCTGCGCGCCATGGCGGCGCGCTGCGAGGTCTGGGTGGCCGATCCCGGCCGCGCCTACCTCCCCGGCCAGGGTCTCGAGCCCATCGCCAGGCACGCCGTGCCGACCAGCCTGGAGCTCGAGGACCGCACGCTGCGCGAGGTCACGATCTTCAGAATGTCGCCGTAACCCTGCCGCAACCGGGCGGCACCATGCTGCCCGCGATGCGGTTTTTTTGGTTCGTTCTTCTGGTCCTCTCCCTGGCACAGCCGGTCCTGGCGCAGACCGAGCGGCGCTATGACGACCGCGGCCGCGCTATCGGGCGCGCCGAGACGCAGGGCGGCACCACGCGCTTCTACGACGACCGCGGCCGCCACACCGGGCGCGCCGAGACGCAGGGCGGCACCACACGCTTCTACGACGACCGCGGCCGCTACACCGGGCGCGCCGAGACGCAGGGCGGCCGCACGCGCTTCTACGACGATCGCGGCCGCTACACCGGGCGGGAGGAGCGCCGCGACGGCACGATCCGCCGCTACGACGACCGCGGCGCCTTCACCGGCCGCAGCGAATTCGGCGGTGCCGGCACCCGGCGCGACTATGACGACCGTGGCCGCTTCACCGGCCGCAGCGAGGGCGGCATGGCGAAGTGAGGGAAACCCTCAGCGCAGCTTGAAACCGAGCGCCGCCAGCGCCTGCTTCATCCGGTCTCGCCCGCTCAGCGCCGCCGCTGTGCCGACACGCGCCAGCATGCGCTGCGTCCAGTCCTGCCGCCCCATGCCCACCGCCTCCGAGAAGGCGCCGAGCCGCGCATCATAGCCCGCGATCCGCGCCGCTTCCTCGTTCACCGCATACTGCTCGCGGTGCAGCACCAGCGATTGCGGCAGGCGCGGCTTCACGGCGGAGGGCACCGCCGGATCAGGATGCCCGACGCTCATCCCGAACACCGCGAAGGCGTTGGGCGGCAGGCCGAGTTCCTCCGCCACCGCCTCCGGGTGATGGCGCAGCGCGCCGACATAGACTGTGCCGAGGCCGAGCGATTCCGCCGCCACCACCGCGTTTTGCGCGGCGAGCGCCGCATCCACCAGCGCGACCATGTAGGATTCGAGGAATTCCAGCCCCTCCAGCTTGCGCCCATGCGCGGCGCCCAGCCGGTCCAGCCGCGACAGGTCGGCGATCCAGCACAGGAACAGCGGCGCCTGCGTGATGAAGCGCTGGTTGTTGGACAGCGCCGCGAGCCGCGCCTTGCGCGCCGGGTCGCTCACCGCGACGACGCTCCACGCCTGCTGGTTGGAGGAGGTCGGCGCCGATTGCGCAGCGGCGACCAGCGTCTCCAGCACGCCATCGGCCAGCGGCGTCGGCAGGAAGGCGCGGATCGAGCGATGCGCGAGGATGCTGTCCACCACGGCATTACCCGGCGCGCTCACATCCGGCGCATCGCCGCCATAGCGCGCGGCAAGCCTCGCCGCACCGGGTTGCGCGATACCGTCCATGTCGTCAGTCCTTATCCGCGCTCGGTCACGCCGCTCGCAAAACCGTCCACCAGCTCGCGGATGCGCGCGGGGTCGGACTGCTCCATCACGCGCCGCGCGAAGCGGGCGCAGTCGCCGATATCGAGCGCGCGCACCGCCTGCTTCACGCGCGGGATCGCGCTGGCGTTCATGGACAGGCATCGGATGCCGAGCCCGAGCAGCAGCGGCACCAGGCTCGGATTGCCCGCCATCTCGCCGCAGACGGACACCGGCATGCGCAGGCGCAGCGCGGCCTCGGTGGCGAACTGCATCAGCCGCAGCACCGCCGGATGCAGCGGATCGTAGAGATGCGCCACATCCGCCTCGCCGCGATCCACCGCCAGGGTGTACATCGCAAGGTCGTTGGTGCCGATGGCGAAGAAATCCGCCTCGAGCGCGATCGCATCGGCGGCCAGCGCCGCGCCCGGCGTCTCGATCATGGCGCCGAGCTCGGGCAGTTTCTCGGGCAGCTTCTCGCCGCGGCGGCGCACGCGCTTGGCGACGCGCTCGTAGATGTCGCGCGCCGCCTTCACCTCCTCCGGCACGGTCACCATCGGCAGCATCACGCGCACCGCGCCCTCCGGCGCCTGGGCAGCGACGCGCAGGATGGCGGCGAACTGCTCCTCCAGCAGCTCGGGCCGTTTCAGCAGCATGCGGATGCCGCGCAGGCCGAGCGCGGGGTTCGGCCCGGCATGCTGCGATTCGATGCCGGCGGCCAGCGCCTGCATGTCCTTCTCGCCGCCCCAGTCCAGCACGCGGATGGTGATCGGATCGCCGTTCATCGCCGCAACGATGGGCGCATAGGCGGCGAACTGGTCGTCCTCGTCCGGCAGGTCCTCGCGGTTCATGAAGAGGAACTCGGAGCGCAGCAGGCCGATGCCCTGGGCGCCGGCCTGGGCGATCAGCGGCAGCTCGGCCGGGATCTCCATGTTGGCCTGCAGCTCCACCAGCTCGCCATCGGTGGTCACCGCCGGCAGGCGGCGCAGCTTGCCGAGCCTCTGGCGCTCGCGCGCATAGGCCGCGAGCTGATCCTTCGCCTGCGCCAGCGTCGCGGCGGTGGGATGCAGCGCGATGCTCCCGGCCGCGCCGTCCAGCACCGCGGCATCGCCGCGCCGCGCCGCCTCGGTCAGGCCCGGCGCGCCGAGCACAGCCGGGATGCCGAGGGCGCGCAGCATGATCGCGGTGTGGCCGTCCGCGCCGCCTTCCTCGGTAGCCACGCCGGCGATGCGCGACGGGTCGAGCAGCGCGGCATCGGCCGGCGTCAGCTCCTCCGCCACCAGGATCGCGCCCTCCGGCACGTCCTTGAAGCTGCGGAAGGGGTTCTGGGTCAGGTTGCGCGTCAGGCGTCGCGCGATCTCCCGCACCTCGCCGGCGCGGCGCTTCAGCCCGGCCTTGTCGTCGTCGCGGGCGGCCAGGATCACCTCCGCGATCGCCTCGGCCTCGTCGGCGACCGCGGTCTCGGCGGCGAGCAGCTCGTTCTCGATGCGCTTGCGCGCGCCGCGGATCAGGCGGCTGTCGCCGAGCATCATCGCATAGGCGTCGAGCAGCGGCTCCAGCTCCTCCTGCGCCTCCTCCGGCAGCACCGAAAGCCGCGTCTTGAGCTTGCCGACCTGCTTGCGGGAGGTGGCGACGGCGGCGGCGAGGCGGTGCTTCTCCTCCTCCACGGCATCGGCCGCGACCTGCCGGCGCGGCGCCTCGGCCGGCGGCTCGGTGGTGTCGAAGACCGCGCCGATCGCAATGCCGGAGGACACCGCGATGCCGCGGATCACCACTTCCTTGCGGCGCGCGCCACGCCGCAAGGCGGGTTCGGCGGGCCTGGCCTCGCCCTTCTCGCTGCGCTCCGGCCGTTCAGTCTTCATGGAAGCCGGCCTCGACAAGGCCAGCGACCGCCTCCAGGGCTTCCTTGGCGTCCCAGCCTTCGGCTTCGATCGTGATCTCGCTGCCCTGGCCGGCGCCCAGCATCATCAGCCCCATGATGGAGCAGGCCGGCACCGTCTGGCCGTGGCGGGAGACGTTGACGCAGGCGGAGAAGCGTTCCGCCACGCCCACCAGCTTGGCGGCCGCCCGCGCATGCAGGCCGCGGCTGTTGATGATGCGCAGCGTCCGCTTCATCAGCATCCCGCCCGAGGCATCGCAGCCGCAGGCGCCCGGCTCGGCCGCCGCCGGCATCGCGGCATGCGCCTTGGCCTCGCCCGCCTCGTCCGGCCACTCGTTCATGAGCCCCTCCCCGCGGCGACGGCCGGCGTCGGCGCCGCGCCGCCATTGGCCTTGGCGGCCTCCGGCATCTCAGCCGCGCAGGCGATGTATTTGCGGCCCGCGGCGGTCGCATGCGCCACCGCCTCGGCCAGCGGCTCGGTGCCGCGGATCTTCGCCAGCTTCACCAGCAGCGGCAGGTTCACGCCGGCGATCACCTCCACCTTGCGGTGATCGCAGAGCTGGAAGGCGAGGTTGGAGGGCGTGCCGCCAAGGATGTCCGTCAGCACCACCACGCCGTCGCCCTGCTCCACCTCGGCGATCGAGGCGCGGATATCCTCGCGCCGCGCCTCCATCCGGTCCTCGGGGAAGATGCACACCGTCGCCACCGCGTCCTGCGCGCCGACCACATGCTCCATCGCCGCGCGCAGTTCCTCGGCGAGACGTCCGTGCGTCACCAGCACCAGGCCGATCATCGGCGTCGGGGTCCCCGGTGCCGACGTGCCGAACCGCGCGGGACGCAACGCGGACATCCAACCGGTTTCGAAGGGTCGATCGTCATGACGAAGGAGCCAGGGCCTCCCGCCCCGCTTGAGGCGCATCAGGCACGGCAATCCTGCCCGATGCCTGCGCGAGTTCCCGGTGGATCACGTCCACACGCCATCCCTGCGCCTTCAGATGGGCCGCCAGGCGCTCTGCAACAAGCACCGATCTGTGGCGGCCGCCCGTGCAGCCCAGGGCGATGGTGAGGTACTTCTTTCCCTCCGCGACGTAGCGGGGCAACAGGAGCTCCAACAGCCCTGTCATGCGAGTCCAGAAGGGTTCGAAATTGTCGTCGGCCTCGACATAGGCGGCGACCGCAGGGTCCTTGCCGGTCTGCGGGCGCAGCACCGGATCGTAATGCGGGTTGCGCAGGAAGCGCAGGTCGAGCACGAGGTCCGCTTCCCGAGGCAGGCCGCGCGGATAGCCGAAGGACAGGATCGCCACGTCGAGCCCGGCCGGCCCCGGCGGGCGGAAGCGCCGCTCGATCATCCGGCGCAGCTCGGGCAGCGGCAGCTCGGAGGTGTCGATCACCACGTCGGCGGCCTCGGCCAGCGGGGCCAGCAACTCCGCCTCCCGCGCGATGCCGTCCGCGACGCGCGAGCCGAGCGGCCCGCCGGGCGTCAGCGGGTGGCGCCGCCGTGTTTCCGAGAAGCGGCGGAGCAGCACCGCCTCCTCGGCGGTCGCGAAGATCAGGCTGGCGGCGATGTCGGGGCGGGTGCGCAGATGCTCGACCGCGCCGAGCACCTCGGTCGCCCGGAACCCGCGGGAGCGGGCATCCACCCCGATCGCGATCGGCGTCAGGCCGTCGCAGACCAGCTCCTCCAGGATGTTGAGCGGGGGGTTGTCCACCGTCTCGAAGCCGAGATCCTCGAGCGTGCGCAGGATGGAGGCCTTGCCGGCACCGGACAGGCCGGTCACCAGCACGACGGGGCGCGGGGGGGCTGCGTCGCTCACGCCGGGAAGGCTCCGGCGGCCAGCGTCAGCCTTCCGCAGGCGGCGTCCAGCGCCAGGGCGACCTTGTCGGGCGCGGCCGCCTCCCGCCCGGCCAGCGCGATGCGCGGCAGGGTCCGGCCATGCGACTCGAAGTGGCGGGGCTCCGGCAGGCGCGGCGGCACCGCGCCTTCCGGCAGCAGGTCCACCACCAGGCGCAGGCGCGCCGGGCCGGCTACCGGCAGGTCGCGCACCAGGCCGAGGCCGCGCACCTCCAGCATGCCGCGCAGCGGCGCCGGGGGCGCGGCCATGAGCAGATCGGGAGGTTCCGCGTCCAATTCCACCTGATCGTCCGCCACCAGCGCCCAACCGCGGCCCATCAACCTGAGCACGAGCTCGGACTTCCCCGCGCCCGAAGGGCCGAGGAACAACACGCCGTCGCCGCCGCGGGCAGCGCAGGAGGCGTGAAGAGGCATTCCCGGTGAGGCCCCCATGCCAAGCCGGCGGAACATGGCAGAAGCGAGGCAGGGGTCAAGGGACCGGCGGTTGGCGCCGCCGACATGCCAGCGCAACCGCCGGAGGGCGCGGCGCGGCGGCTTGCGCCACAAGCCGGCTGCCCGAGGGGAGAGAGCCCATGACCGCCTTCCGCTGCATTGCCATGCCGACCGAGGCCGCAAGCCGCTTCCGCGCGACCGGGCGCGACGACCGCGGCGGCGCGCTGCACCGGCGGGTGGCGGACGGCCCGGGCTTCCCCTGCAGGCACTGCCTGCGGCTCGCCGAGCCAGGCGAGGAGATGCTGCTGGGAAGCTGGGACCTGCCGCGGCCGGGCGGGGTCTACTGGACCCCGAGCCCGATCTTCCTCCATGCCCGGGACTGCCCGCGCTTCGCGGTGGCGAACGCCATCCCGCCGACGGTGCTGGCCAACGGCATCGTCTCCGTCCGCAGCTACGACGCGGCGGAGATGTGCCTCTACGACCTCGGCCAGGTCTGCGAAGGCAAGGACGTGGAAACGCCCCTGCTGCGGGCGCTGTCCGATCCGCGCACGCGCTTCGTGAACATCCACACCGCCCGGCCGGGCTGCTGGCTCGCGGGCGCGGAGGTGCTTAGATGAGGGGATGACCAGCCCCTCCCGCCTCGAGATCGAAGCCGCCGCCGCGCGCATCGCCCCCCATCTCCGCCGCACCCCGGTGATGCGGATGGGCGGCGGCGATCTGGGGCTGGATAGCGCTCTCATCCTGAAGCTGGAGCTGCTGCAGGCCACCGGCAGCTTCAAGCCGCGCGGCGCCTTCAACCGGATGCTGTCGGCGCAGCTGCCGGCGGCGGGGGTGGCGACCGCCTCCGGCGGCAACCACGGTGCGGCGGTTGCCTATGCCGCCCGCGCACTCGGCGTGAAGGCGGAGGTGTTCTGCCCCACCGGCACGCCGGCCGCGAAGACCGACCGGATCGAGGGCTATGGCGCCGTTCTGCACCGGATCGGCGCCGCCTATGACGAGGCGCGCATCGCCAGCGAGGCGCCGGCCCCCGACGCCCGCCCGCCGGACGGACACCCCGCACGCACCCCCCCCCGGCGGGCCCGGCGCG
>NZ_JBWXTD010000003.1:1142273-1142747 GCF_056682175.1 Falsiroseomonas sp. RANM36 | reverse complement strand
CGCAGAGACCGGCGCGCTGATCGTCCACGCCTATGACCAGCCCGAGGTCCTGGCCGGCCAGGGCACGGTGGGTCTGGAGCTCGAGGCCGACGCGCCGGAGGCGACGCATGTGCTCGTCGCCACCGGCGGCGGCGGGCGGATCGGCGGCATTGCCGCCTGGTATGCCGGCACCGGCACGCAGGTGATCAGCGTGGAGCCCGAAGGCTGCCCCACACTGGCGACCGCGCTGAAGGAAGGCCGCCCGGTGCCCTGCCCGGTCGGCGGCCTCGCCGCGGACAGCCTGGGCGCGCGCCAGGTCGGCGCGCTGATGTTCGAGGTCGCGCGGCACCACGTCGCGCAGGCCGTGCTGGTCAAGGACGAGGCGATCAGGGAGACGCAGCGCCGCATCTGGCAGGCGCTGCGCCTGATCGCCGAGCCGGGCGGGGGGGGGGGGGCGGCGGGGGGGGGGGGGGGGGGCCGGGGGGGGGGCGCCCC
>NZ_JBWXTD010000003.1:1139063-1142173 GCF_056682175.1 Falsiroseomonas sp. RANM36 | reverse complement strand
GCCGGGCCGGCGCCCGCCCGCGCTCCCCGCCCGGGCGCCGCGGCCGGCGGCGCCGCCCGACGCCCCCGCCGCCCCACGGCCGCCCGCGCCCCGACTGGCCGCGCCGGCACCGCCCACCGCCGTGCCCCCCGCGCCGCAGCCGCGCGAACGGCCGCCCGCGCCCGAAGCCCTGCCGGAGCCCCCGCCACCCGCCCCGCCACCGCCCATCGCCGCCCTGCCCGTGCCGCCTGCACCACCCGCGCCGCCTGCGCCGCAGGCCCGGCCGCCGCCGGCCCCGGCCCCGCCGCCGGCGCGCCCGGAGCCGCCGGGCGAGGCCGCGCCGGCCTTCCCGCGTGGCTCGGTGTGGATGCCGGGCGGGCTGCAGCTCGGGCGGCCGGCGCAGCCGTCGCAGCCCTCGCCGCCCGCGGGGCGGCGCGACTCGCAAGGGATGGACCTGCGGGTGGACCCGCGGCTGTCGGAGGGGCGGGCGACCACCGACCCTTCGGTCCGCGTCACCGGCGCGCAGGTCGGCGCCGATTGGCGCGCCGCGTTCCGGGCGTGGCTCGACCAGAACATCCACTATCCCCGCCGCGCCATCGAGAACCGCGAGAGCGGCCGGGTGCGGGTGCTGATCACCGCGGAGCCGGACGGGCGGGTGCGCGACGTCCGGCTGGTGGGGCCATCGACCTCGCCCTCGCTGAACACCGGGACGACCTTCCCCTTCTCGGGCGCGACGCTGCCGGCCTTCCCGCCGCCGGCCGACCCGAACGGCGTCACCATCGAGCTGACGGTGCACTACATCCTGATCATGCGCTGAGACGCTGGCGTTGCGCCGCATCGCCGGCCGGCGCCACGGCCTCCAGCATCGTCGCCGACAGCGCCGTATAGGCGCGCCGCCATGCCGCCGCATGCGACGGCGTGAACGCGGCGCCGAGCCGGTGGCCGAGCGTCCAGAGCAGCGCCTCGCCCACCAGGCCGTAATGCTCCGGCCGCGCGCCGTAGCCGACATGCCGGCGGGCCACATCCGCCAGCAGCGGCTGCAGCGCGGCATGGTCGTGCAGCTGCGCCACGATCACGCCGAGCATGCTCATCAGCTTGGTGCATTGCGGCCCGACATCCTCGGGGAACAGCGCGCGCAGGCCGGGCGCGATGGCGAAGAGCCGGTCGTAGAAGGTCGCCGCGCCGTCCTCGCCCAGCGCGGCGAGCGCACGGAAACTGCCGCGGACGAGGTCGAGCTCCTCCTCCGCGAGCGCGCTCATGCCGCGAGCACCAGCGGCGGCGGCGCCGCTTCCGGCGTGAAGGCGCGCGCGAAGCTCTCGCGCAGCCAAGCGATCGTGGCCTGGATGCGCGCCATCTGGATGGTGTCGGGATGCGCGTGCAGATGCAGCACGCGGGTCAGCTCCGGCGGGCCGGGATTGACGCGCTCGATCCGCGGGTCGCCCTCGGCCAGACACATCGGCAGCAATCCCTTCGCGAGCCCGCCGCGGATGCCGGCCAGGATCACGCTGGAATCCGTCGCGGTCAGCACCAGGCGCTCCTCCGCGCCGCGGGCGCGCTCGGTCCAGCGGGTCGGCGCGCGGCGTGGCGCCTCGTCGTCCCAGAAGGCGGCCCAGCCGAGCTTCGCCGCATCGCCGCCGCGCGGCTTGTAGATGGCGTAGGGCACCTCGCCGAGGCGGATGGCGAATTCGGTGTGGTCGGGCGGCATCTCGAACCACAGCGCGATCGCCGCCTCGCCGCGTGCCAGGCTGCGGCGCAGCGCGCCGCCGATGGTGCGGATGTCGAGCTCCGGGTGGCGCGCCAGAAGCGCCGGCAGGGAGGTCTCCACCAGCCGCACCATGGTCCAGGGATTGCCGATGATGCGCACCAGCCCGCTCGGCCCGCGGCCGGCGGCGGCGACCTCCTCGGCCAGGCGCAGCGTCCGCGCCTCGACCTCCAAGGCGCGCGCGATCGCCGCCTGCCCCGCTTCGGTCGGCGTGAAGCCGAGCTTCGAGCGGATGAAGAGGATGGCGCCGAGCTCGGCCTCGAGCGCGGCCAGGCGGCGGCCCGCCGTGGACTGGTCGATGTTCAGCAATGCGGCGCCGCCCGTGAGGGTGCCGGCACGGCTGATGGCGAGAAGGACCTTCAGGTCGTCCCAGCTGCCCGGCATCGCGGCCTCCTGTCCGATCGTGTCCCCGGCGGCAGGCTAGGCCGGGCGGTGTCCCGGCGTCCGTTTCCGTTGTTTCGCGCTGTTGCGCGGCCGCGGCGCGGACTGAAACGCGGCACGCCCCACCGCGCCATCGGCCTACAGCTGTTCCTCCACGGGCAGAACGCGCGCCAGCCAGGCGACCGCGGTGCGGCGCCAGGACGCGCCCGGCTCCGCATGCTGCTCGCGCGGCGCGCCCGCATGGTCGTCCCGCCAGACCAGGCGGCTGCCGTCCAGGGAGAGCTTCCAGCTGATCGCCGGATCGGTCAGCCGCTCCTGCTCCTCCGCCACGGCGCGGGCGACGGCGGGGTTCTGCACGAAGACGCCCATCTCCGTGTTCAGCGCGGCAGAGCGGTGATCGAGGTTGAAGCTGCCGACGAAGGCGCGCATGCCGTCCACCACCAGCGCCTTGGTGTGCAGCGCCGCGCCGCCGCGCGAACCCAGCAGGGTCGCCCGTTCCTGGTCTCCATCGGGCTTCAGCTCGTGGATGCTGACACCCGCGCGCAGCAGCGGGCGGCGATACTTCATGTAGCCGCCATGCACCGCGACCACATCGGTCGCAGCGAGGGAATTGGTCACCACGCTGACCTGCACGCCGCGCGCGACGAGATCGAGCAGCAGCGTCATCCCGGCGCGGCCCGGCACGAAATAGGGCGAGATCAGCCGCGCCTCGCGCCGCGCCTCGCGCAGCGCATCGGCGATCTCGGCGGCGATGCCGCCCGCCGCGCGCGCCCGCTTGCGCGCGCCGAGGCCGCGCCGCGCCTTCTCCGGCGCATCCGCCACCACGCGCACCGCATCGGCGGCCACCGCCGTCAGCCCGCTGCGGATGCGCCGGACGGGATGTTCCGCAAGCGCCGTCACCAACCCCGCGGCGGCGGGCCGCGCCCCCCCCCGCGCCCACGCGCGGCGCCGCCCCCCCCCGCCCCCCCCCCCCCCCCGCCCCGGCCGC
>NZ_JBWXTD010000003.1:1137313-1138963 GCF_056682175.1 Falsiroseomonas sp. RANM36 | reverse complement strand
GGCGACGAGTATTTCGGCCTCGACAACGAAGGCGAGATCAGCTTCCGCGACCTCGACCTGGTGCTCGCGGCGCTCAGGCGGCGCGCGGGTGCGGCCAGCGGGCTCGCCCAGTAGCGCTCGAACACCGCCAGTGCCTGGGCGGCCGGCGCGCCCGCCAGCACCAGGTCGAGGTCGCGGAAGCTGATCTCGCCTTCGTTGTCGAGGCCGAAATACTCGTCGCCGATGTTGCGCCCGCCCACCACCGCGCCCTGGCGGTCCGCGATCCAGTTCTTGTTGTGCATCCGGCGATTGAGGTGCCAGCCGCCGAAGGCGAATTCCAGCACATGCCCCCAGCGCCCGAAGCGCCGCCAGCGCGTGGCGTTGAACAGCCGCACCTCGATGTTCGGATGCCGGTCGAGCGCCGCCAGCGTGCGCTCGTGGCCGATCGCATAGACGTCGTCGAGCAGCATGCGGACCGAGACGCCGCGATCCGCCGCCTCCAGAACCTCCCGCCCCAACAGCTGGCCCGTCGTGTCGCCGCGCCACACGTAGTATTGCAGGTCGAGCGTGCGGCCGGCCGCGCGGGCCGTGGCGGCACGGATCGCGAAGGCGTCCTCGGCGCGGCACAGCACCGCGACGCCGGCCTGCCGCCGTGCCGTGCGCCCATGCGGCCCGCGGCGGGCCAGCGCCGCGACGACGGCGCGCTGCAATCGCGTCGCGCCGGTCGGCGGCTCGGTCGGCAGCTCGGGCCGTGTCGCGAGATCGCTCATGCGCCTGACGTCATCCGCACCACCGAACGGCCGGGGGCGGGTCTGGTTCTCGCCGGGGCGGACGCGTCGTCCGCCCGGCGCGGCGTTCACGCCGCCGCGCGCAGCCCGGCGAAGGTCTCGGCCACCGCATCCAGATGCAGCCGCGCCGTCAGCGGCAGGTGGTCCGACGCGATGCGCGCCAGCGGGCTGTCATGCACCTCGACCTGGCTCACCAGCGGCCTCGGCCAGGCCAGGATGCGGTCGAGCGGCAGCACCGGCAGGCGGGTGGGAAAGCTGGCCGGGCCGGGTGCGACCGGGCCGAACATCTCGCTCAGCGCCTGCAGCGAGGAGCGCGCGCCGAGACCCCATTCGTTCAGGTCGCCGCACAGCACGGTCGGGCGCGGCTCCGCTTCCTGCAGCGCCGCCAGGATCGCGGCCGACTGGCGCCGCCGGCAGCGCGGCAGCAGGCCGAAATGCGCCGCCACCAGCCGCAGAGGGCCCTCCGCCAGGTCGAGATCCGCCACCCCGGCGCCGCGCGGCTCGGCCCCCGGCAGGGACAGCCGGCGCAGCCGCGCCCGGGTGCCCGGCCGCACCAGGATGGCGTTGCCGTGCCAGCCATGGCCGTCCGGCAGGTCGGAGACCGGCAGGGGCACCAGGCCCGCCTGCTTCTCCAGCAGCTTCGCGTCGAGCAGGCCGATGCGCCGGCCGAAACGCCGGTCGGCCTCCTGCAGCGCCACGACATCGGCGCCGAGCTCGGCGATCACCGAGACGGAGCGATGCGGATCGAAGCGCCCGTCGGTGCCGACGCATTTGTGCAGGTTCCAGGAGGCGATCCGCATCTCGCCTTCCGCCGGCGGCGGGGGGGGGGGGGGGGGGGGGGGGGCGCCGGGCCGCGGCGGCCCCGGCGGGCCCCCGCCGCGCC
>NZ_JBWXTD010000003.1:1135340-1137213 GCF_056682175.1 Falsiroseomonas sp. RANM36 | reverse complement strand
GCCGCGGCGCCGCGGGGCTGCGGCGCCGCGCGTCGCGGAACTCGCTGAGCAGCTGGCGCATGGAAGCGCCGGTGGCCCGGATGTGATCGGCCACGCGCAGCCGGTCGGACGCGCGCTGGCCGCGCCTGGATGCGAAGGTCTGGGCGGTCATGCGGCGCGGCGGCGATGCGGACGGTCGGAGGGGGACATCAGCTGTCGGTTCAGAATGGTGCTTCACGGGGCCTGTGCCAAGCAGGGACATTCCGCCGCTAGGCATAAAGATATCCTTATGCCTGATGGGTCAGACTTGGCCCGCCCCCGCCCCCGTGCTAGGGCCGCCCCGATCCCAAGCATCAGGACCCGCGCACATGGCCGCCGATTACGTCGTGAAGGACATCTCCCTGGCCGATTGGGGCCGCAAGGAGATCAGCATGGCCGAGGACGAGATGCCCGGCCTGATGGCGGTGCGCGCCGAATACGGCAAGCAGCAGCCGCTGAAGGGCGCGCGCGTCGCCGGCTGCCTGCACATGACCATCCAGACCGCCGTGCTGATCGAGACGCTGAAGCATCTCGGCGCCGATGTGCGCTGGTCCTCCTGCAACATCTTCTCGACGCAGGACCACGCCGCGGCCGCGATCGCCGCCGGCGGCACGCCGGTCTTCGCCGTGAAGGGCGAGACGTTGCCGGAATACTGGCAGTACGTGAAGCGCACGCTGGAATGGGGCGATGGCGGCACGCCGAACGTCCTGCTCGACGATGGCGGCGACATGACGCTGCTGGTGCATTACGGCCTGCGCGCCGAGCAGGGCGACGTGGCCTTCCTCGACAAGGCGACCAACGAGGAGGAGGAGGTCTTCTTCGCCCTCATCAAGGACTGCCTGAAGACCAAGCCGGGCTGGTTCGCGCAGCTCGCCAAGAACATCGTCGGCGTGTCGGAGGAGACGACGACGGGCGTGCATCGCCTCTACACCATGGCGAAGGAAGGCCGCCTGCTGTTCCCGGCGATCAACGTCAACGACAGCGTCACCAAGTCGAAGTTCGACAACCTCTATGGCTGCCGCGAGTCGCTGGTGGACGCGATCCGCCGCGGCACCGACGTGATGATGGCCGGCAAGATCGCGATGGTCTGCGGCTTCGGCGACGTCGGCAAGGGCAGCGCCGCGAGCCTGCGCAACGCCGGCTGCCGCGTGATGGTCAGCGAGATCGACCCGATCTGCGCGCTGCAGGCCGCGATGGAGGGCTACGAGGTCGTGACGATGGAGCAGGCCGCGCCGCGCGCCGACATCTTCGTCACCGCGACGGGCAATGTGGACGTCATCACCGCCGACCACATGCGGGCGATGAAGCACCGCGCGATCGTGTGCAACATCGGCCACTTCGACAGCGAGATCCAGGTCGCCGCGCTGCGCAACTACAAGTGGGACAACGTGAAGCCGCAGGTGGACGAGATCGAGTTCCCGAACGGCAAGCGCATCATCCTGCTGAGCGAGGGCCGCCTCGTGAACCTCGGCAACGCCACGGGCCACCCGAGCTTCGTGATGTCGGCCAGCTTCACGAATCAGACCCTTGCTCAGATCGAGCTGTGGACCAACCCGGGCAAGTACGAGCGCAAGGTCTACACCCTGCCCAAGCACCTGGACGAGAAGGTCGCCGCGCTCCACCTCGCGAAGGTTGGCGCCACGCTGACGAAGCTCAACCAGCAGCAGGCCGACTACATCGGCGTGCCGGAGCAGGGCCCCTTCAAGGCCGAGCAGTACCGCTACTGACCCGCGGGCCGCCGGTCATTCAGCGTGGCCTTCCTGGGCGAGCAGCTCCGCTGGAATTTTTGGGCCGCCGGCGCCTGCCTGGTCGCGGCCGTGGTGTTCATCTTCCTGCCGGTCGAGGCGTGGCACGT
>NZ_JBWXTD010000003.1:1129350-1135240 GCF_056682175.1 Falsiroseomonas sp. RANM36 | reverse complement strand
GGAGCTCGGCGAGATGGCGAATGCCTCGCGTCACCTGGTCAATCGCACGCTCGGCGCCTTCGCGGCGCTGGTCTAGCCGACGAAGCGGGCCAGGGCCGCCGCATCGCGCACCGCGATGCGCCCGTATCCGACCTCCACCCAGCCCCGCGCCGCGAAGGCGCCGAGCGTGCGATTGACCAGGTGACGCGAGGCATTCGCCATCTCGCCGAGCTCCGCCTGGGTCAGCCGGAATCCCGCCGGGTCATCGGCCCGCAGCCCGTCCGGCGCAGCGGTCACGCGCAGCAGCGTCGCCGCGATCCGCCGGTCCGGCTCGCGGATCAGCAGGTCCGAGACGGTGTGGATCGCGACATCCATGCCGAAGACGCTCATGGCGCCCAGCGCGCGCGCCGCCTCCGGCAGGGCGCGCGAGACGGCCTCCAGCGCGGCCAGCGGCACGTGGAAGGCGAAGCTTGGCTCGGTCGCGCGGAAGCTCAGCACCCGCGGGCGCCGCGTCATCAGCGGCCCCTGGCCGAACCAGACCGGCGGGCGCAGGATGGTGGCGAGGTCCGGGCCGGCCGCGCGGGTCGCCACATGCACGGCAAAGCCGCCGGCAACCAGGCCATAGATCCCGCCCGGCGCATCCCCCGCATGGAAGGTGTAGGACCCGACCTCGAAGGCTTCGAGCCGCGCCGCGGCGAGCAGCGCGGCGCGGAAGGCCGCCGGCTGATGCGCCAGCCAGCCGCCCTGCATCGCGATCCGTTCCGCCGCCGCGCGATCCATGCCGGTTGCCCCTCAGAATTTTAACCCTCTTCGGGTCGCAGAATGTCGCGAACGCGACAATGACGAAAGCGCGATCATGGAACCCTCGTGCCGCGAGGGAGGAACCTGCATGACCACACGACGACGTTTTGCCGCGGGCGCGCTCGCCGCACCGCTGCTTGGCCGCCAGGTGGCCGCGCAGGCGCTTGGCCTGCAGGACGTCATCGGTCGCATCGCGCCGCAGCGCGAGGCGACGATCTACGTCGCCCGCGCCGTCCACACGATGGATCCGCGCCGCCCGCGCGCCGAGGCGGTGGCCGTCGTCGGCGACCGCATCGCCGCGGTCGGCACGCTCGCCGAGCTGCAGGCGCTGGCCGGCGACCAGCCCTTTCGCGTGGACCGGAGCTTTGCCGACAAGGTGATCCTGCCCGGCTTCGTCGAGCAGCATGTCCATCCGGTCCTCGCCGGGCTGATGGTCATCACCGAGGTGATTGCCATCGAGGACTGGGACACCACGGCGGGCTTCCGCCCGGCCGTGCGCGACGAGGCGGGCTATCGCCGCCGCTTCGCCGAGGCGCTCGCCGCCCACAAGGCGCGCGACCCGCAGGCGGTGTTCCTGACCTGGGGCTACCATCACTACTTCCACGGCGCGATGTCGCGCGAGTGGCTGGACCAGCAGGCGGGCGAGACGCCGGTGATCGTCTGGCACCGCAGCCAGCACGAGGTCTATCTCAACAGCGCGCTGATGCGACGGATGGGCGTGGACGAGGCCTTCCTGGCCAGCTTCACGCCGAGCCAGGCGGCGCAGGCCGATGCCGCCAAGGGCCACTTCTTCGAGCAGGGCACGCTGAAGGTGCTGGAGAAGGTCGCCCCCGCCATGGCGACGCCGGAGCGCCTGCGCGAGGGGCTGGAATTCACGATCGGCTACTACCACCGCAACGGCATCACCACGGCGGCCGAGCCCGGCGGCTTCTACTCGAAGCCGCTGCAGGACGCGATCAACGCCGTCTATGCGGCCGATTCCGTGCCCTTCAACCACTACTTCATCCCCGACGGGAAATCCTTCGCGGCGATGTTCCCGACCGACGGCGCGGCGCAGATCGCCGAGGCGCAGAAGCCGCTCGCCTGGGGATCGGGGCGCGCGCGCTGGCTGCCGAAGCAGATCAAGTTCCTGACCGACGGCGCGATCTACAGCCAGCTGATGCAGATGAAGGACGGCTACACCGACGGCCACCATGGCGCCTGGATCATGGATCCCGACGTCTTCAGCGTCGCCTTCCAGACCTTCTGGGACGCCGACTACCACATCCATATCCACAACAACGGCGATGGCGGGATGGAGGTGCTTCTCGCCAACCTCGAGCGCGCGCAACGCCGCCGGCCGCGCTTCGACCACCGCACCACCATCGTGCATTTCGGCTTCGCCGCGCCCGAGCAGATCGTCAAGGCCGGCCGGCTCGGCTGCATCGTCAGCGCGAACCCGTACTACGTCACGGCGCTGGCCGGGCGCTATGCGCAGATCGGCATCGGGCCGGAGCGCGCGCGGCGCATGGTACCGCTGAAGGAGGCCGAGAATGCCGGCATGTCCATCTCCTTCCATTCCGACATGCCGATGGCCCCGGCCAAGCCGCTGCAGCTGATCTGGGCGGCGGTGAACCGCGTGACGGCCGAAGGGCCGGTGATGGGGGAGGACCAGCGCGTCTCCCTCGACCTCGCGCTGCGCGCCATGACGATCGAGGCGGCCTTTTCCATCAGGCTGGAGGACGAGGTCGGCTCCATCACCCCGGGCAAGTTCGCCAATTTCGTCGTGCTGGACCAGGACCCCTACGCGGTCGCGCCGGCGGCACTGAAGGACATACCGGTCTGGGGCACGGTGCTGGAGGGGCGCGTGCAGCCCGCGCCGAGCGCGGCCCGGCGGGCGGAGACGCCGCCGCGCACGCGGCTCGGCGGCGGGATCGCGCCTTCGGGCCGCTTCGCCGCCTCCGATCCCGCGCTTCGCATCGAACCCGCCTGCGGCCCGCACGGCTTCTGCAACCATGCGGGCGATTCGGCTGCGCTGGGCTGTGGCTGCGGCGGTCGCGACGTCTTCGCCGCCCTGATCGAGCGCCAGCTCGGTTGAGCCGCGCCAGCACACCACGGAGACCATCGCATGTGCATCGCCTGCTCCCCCTTCGGCGCTTCCTTGGCGCACTCCCTCGCCGCGCGGCGCGCGGTGCTCGGCGGAACGGCGCGGCTGGCCGCGGGCGTCGGCGCGGCGGGGTTCGGCAGCCTGTTCCGCTGCGCCGCGGCCCAGACTCCGGGAACGGCGCCGGGCGCAGCGGCGGGCGGCGCGGCGGAGGCGATCTATCTCGGCGGCCCGATCCTGACGATGAACGACGCGATGCCGACGGCCGAGGCGGTCGCGATCCGCGGCGGGCGCATCCTCGCCGTGGGCACGCGCGCTCAGGTGGAAGCAACGCGCGGGGCGGGGACACGCATGGTGGATCTCGGCGGGCGGACCATGCTGCCGGGCTTCTTCGACGCGCATGGCCACGCGATGATCTGCGGCCTGCAGGCGCTGACCGCGAACCTGCTGCCTGCCCCGGACGGGGAGGGCGACGACATCCCCGCCCTGATCCGGCTGCTGCGCGAATGGGCCGAGGCGAACCCGCAGGCGGTGCGCCGCTACGGCCTGATCTTCGGCTTCGGCTACGACGAGAGCCGGCTGAAGGAACAACGGGTGCCGACGCGGGACGACCTCGACCAGGTCTCGACCGAGGTGCCGGTGCTGATCATGCACACCTCCGGCCATATCGGCGTCGGCAATTCCAAGGCGCTCGAGGTCGCGCGCATCACGGCGGAGACAGACGATCCCGAAGGCGGATGGTTCCTGCGGAAGGAAGGATCGCGCGAGCCGAACGGCATCGCCCAGGAACTCGCCATGGCGCAGCTCTTCGCGCCGCTGCTGGCGCGCTTCGACCGCGACGCCTGGCTCGCCATCGTCAAGGCGGGCGCGGAATTCTACGCCTCCTTCGGCTACACGACCTGCCAGGAGGGTCGCGCCATGCCCGGCGCGATCGAGAACATCGTCGCGGCGGCCGAGCGCGGCCTGCTGCCGATCGACTACATCGCCTATCCGGACATCGTCGCCACGCGCGACCAGATCCGCGCGCCGCTGCTGGCGCGAACCTACCGCAACCGCTTCCGCATCGGCGGCGCCAAGCTCACCATCGACGGATCGCCGCAGGGCAAGACCGCCTGGCTGTCGCGCCCCTATCACGTGCCGCCGCCGGGCCAGCGGCCGGATTATTGCGGCGCGCCGACCATCGCGCCGGAGGCGGTGTTCCGCGAGGTGGACCGCGCCTTCGCCGAGGGCTGGCACCTGCTGGTGCACGCCAATGGCGACGCGGCGATCGACCTGATGATCGCCGCGGCCCGCGCGGCGACGCAGAAGCACGGCCCCGCCGAGCGCCGCATGACGCTGATCCACGGCCAGGTGACGCGCGAGGACCAAGTGGATGCGCTGAAGGCGCTCAACATCATCCCCTCGCTGTTCCCGATGCACACCTTCTACTGGGGCGACTGGCACCGCGATTCCGTGCTCGGGCCGGAGCGCGCCGAGAACATCTCGCCGACCGGCTGGTGCCTCAGGCGCGGCATGATCTTCACCTCGCACCACGACGCGCCGGTGGCCAAGCCCGATTCGATGCGCGTGCTGTCCGCCACGGTGACGCGGCGTTCGCGCACGGGGGACATCATCGGCCCGCAGCAGCGCGTGCCGGTCGAGGTGGCGCTGAAGGCGATGACGATCTGGCCCGCCTACCAGCACTTCGAGGAGGCGTCGAAGGGTTCGATCGAGGTCGGCAAGCTTGCCGACTTCGCGGTACTGTCCGACAACCCGCTGACGGTCGACCCCGAGACGCTGGCGGCGCTGCGGGTGACGGAGACGATCAAGGAAGGGACGAGCGTATTCCGCGCCTGAGCCTGCCGCGGGCGGATCAACGCCGGCCGCGCCTCAACTTCCCGTGTGCCGTGCGCAACCGCGCGTTGAGCCCGGCGACCAATGTCTCGGACCAGCGTTAACGTCGGCTGCATGGACCATCAGCAAAACGGCGCCTCGCCCGGCGCGACGACGACAGCGACGGAGGCCGCGACGCCGCGCTCGGGCGATGCCGGGCAGTCTTATTGGCGGCGCCCCACGACGCTCGACGCCACGCTGCCCGAGATCGGCAGCGGCGAGCCCAGCGACGCGGAGTTCCGCTTGCTGGCCGACAACTTTCCGGCGCTGTGCTGGATCGCCCGCGGCGACGGCTACATCGTCTGGTATAACAGGCGCTGGCACGAATACTGCGGCACTACCCCCGACGCGATGGAAGGCTGGGGCTGGCAGAGCGTCCATGACCCCGAGGCACTGCCCCGCGTCCTGGATCGCTGGAGGAAGGCGATCGCCACCGGCGAGCCATTCGAGATGGTGTTCCCGCTGCGCGGATCCGACGGTCTCTTCCGGCCCTTCCTGACGCGCGTCGTGCCATTGCGCGACGCATCGGGCCGAGTCCTGCGCTGGTTCGGGAAAAACACCGAGGTCTCGCAGCAACTCCGCACGGAAGCGGCGCTCCGCGACACCGAGGCGCGCTACCGCGTCCTCACCGAAGCGATGCCGCAGATGGTGTGGTCCACCCTGCCGGACGGGTACCACGACTACTACAATGCCCAATGGTATGCCTTCACCGGCGTGCCGCGGGGCAGCACCGACGGCGAGGCCTGGAACGGCATGTTCCACCCCGACGACCAGGAGCGTGCCTGGGCGCGGTGGCGCCACAGCCTCGAGACCGGCGAGCCCTATGAGATCGAATACCGGCTGCGCCATCACAGCGGCGAGTACCGCTGGACGCTCGGCCGCGCCCTGCCGGTGCGCGATGCCGCCGGGCGCATCCTGCGCTGGATCGGCACCTGCACCGACATCGACCATGCCAAGCGCGTGGCGGCGCAGAACGAGATCCTCGGGCGTGAGCTGAGCCACCGGATCAAGAACATCTTCGCCGTCATCCATGGGCTGATCCGCCTGTCTGCGCGCCGCGATCCGGCGGGGGGGGGGGGGGGGGGCGGCGCCGCCGGCACCACCACCACCCCCCCCCGCCCCCCCCGCCCCGGCGCCCCCCGCCCCCCCCCACGC
>NZ_JBWXTD010000003.1:1122061-1129340 GCF_056682175.1 Falsiroseomonas sp. RANM36 | reverse complement strand
CCGTCCCGCGGGCGCTCCTCCGCCGGCCGGCGCCCCGCCCGCGGGGGGCCCGGGACTTCGCCCGCGATCTGGCCACGCGCATCGCCGCGCTGGGCCGGGCGCACGACTTCGCCCGGCCGCACAGCGAGGATTCGAAGCCTGTGATCGGCGATGCGTCCCTGCACGGCATGCTGCGGGAGTTGTTCCTCCCGTACCCGGCATTCCAGGAGGGCCGCATCGTCATCGCCGGCGACGACGTCCCTGCCGACGACCATGGCGCGACGACCCTTGCGCTGCTCTTCCACGAGCTCGCCACCAATGCCGCGAAATACGGCGCGCTCTCCACCGAGGACGGGCGGGTGACGATCAGCAGCCGATGCGACCTGGCGAACGACCGCCTGAGCATCCGGTGGGAGGAGAGCGGCGGCCCGCCGGTGCCGGGGGAACCCGCGCGAACTGGCTTCGGCACCATTCTCGCGGCGATGAGCGTCGAACAGCAGCATGGCGGGACGATCGGCCGCCACTGGAACCGAGAGGGGCTTGCGGTGGACGTCGCGCTGCGACCGTCGCGCCTGGTGCGACCGGCCGCTACGGGCTGAACGGACGGAACGGCGGCGGCGGCGCCACGCCCGGCCGCGCCTGCGCCGCATAGTCGAGCGCCGCGGCCATGTCCTCGTCGTCAGCCGGCTTGGGCAGGACGCCGAGCGTCCCTGGCACGCCGGCGCCGAGCCGGCGCGGATTGGCCGTGACGAACAGCACCGCGACCCCGAATTCCGCCGCCAGCCTGGCCCCCACCTCCGAGCCGGTCTCGCCGTCCCGCAGATTGAGGTCCACCAGGGCGATCGCCGGGCGCCGCGCCGCCAGCGCAAGCGCCGCCTCCGCGTCGGGAGCGATCCCGATCGGCTCGTAGCCCAGATCCTCGAGCGTGGCCTGCAGGCTTGCCGCCACCAGGATTTCGTCCTCCACGATCAGCACTGTCCGCGCCATTCACCCACTCCGTAACCGGCTGCGATCAACCCGCTAGAAACCGTGCCGCCCTGCCCGGGTTCCGCATCGCACCAACATGGCGGCCGGGCGCATTGGCCGCGTCGCGGTCCATGGCGCTTCCCCCCTATTGCGCGCATCGCCGGCGGGCCGAAGTTGGTGCGGCCATAGCGGAGCGCGCCGTGACCTTCCTTGCCCTCATCGCCCTGTTCGCCGCCGCGCTGCTGTTCGGCGGCATGGCCTTCTTCGCCGCGCTCGTCGCGCCGGTGGTCTTTCGCGCCCTGCCGCCCGAGCCGGCGGGGCGGTTCCTGCGGGGTCTCTTCCCCCGCTACTACCTATGGGTCGCCGGCTGCGCGGCCGCCGCGGCGGTGGCCCTCTTTCCGCTCTCCAAGCCGGATTCCGGCCTCATGGCGGTGATCGCCGGCGTCGCCGTCTGGCTGCGCCAAGTGCTGATGCCGCGGATCAACGCCCTGTCCGACGCGGCCAAGGCCGGCGATGCGGCGGCCCAGCGCGGCTTCGACCGTGCGCACCGGCTCTCGGTCTGGGCCAACCTGCTGCAGATGATCGCCGCCGCGACGGTGCTGGTGGGCTTCATCCTGTAGGCGGCGGCCCGGCCCCGGGCGCAACGACGCCTATTCTCGGCTCCTGCGGGATGCATTAAGCCTCGGCTGGACGCGGGCAGGGGCCCGCGCCGCCCCTTTCCCGGGAGGAACCAATGAACCGCCGTGCCCTGATGGGCGCCGCCGCGACCGCCCCGGTCGCGCTCGCCACGCCCGCCCTCGCCCAGACCCTGCCGGAGGTGCGCTGGCGCTGCCAGTCCGCCTTCCCGCGGGTGTTCGACATCCTCTACGGCACGCTGGAGCGCATCTCCGCCCGCGTCGGCCAGCTCACCGACGGCAAGTTCCGCATCCAGACCTTCCCGGCCGGCGAGGTGGTGGGCGCCCTGCAGATCGTGGACGCCCTGCAGCAGGGCTCGCTGGAGTGCGGCCACACGGCGTCCTACTACTACATCGGCAAGGACACCGCCTTCGCGCCCTTCACCGCCTACCCCTTCGGCCTCAACACCCGCCAGCTCACCTCATGGTTCCGCCTGGGCGGCGGCAACGACCTCGCGAACGAGCATTTCGCCGACTACAACATCGTCGCGCGGACCGCGGGCGACACCGGCGCGCAGATGGGCGGCTGGTTCCGCAACGAGATCACCTCGCTCGAGCAGCTGCGCGGCCTGAAGTTCCGCATCCCCGGCATCCCGGGCCAGCTCTTCACCCGCCTCGGCGCCGTGCCGACGCTGATCGCCCCGGCGGACATCTATCCCTCGCTGGAGCGTGGCGTGATCGACGCCGTCGAGTTCGTCGGCCCGCATGACGACGAGCGCGCCAACTACGTGCGCGTGGCGCGCTTCTACTACGCGCCGGGCTTCTGGGAGCCGGGCGCGCGGCTGCACTTCATGATGAACCAGCGCGCCTGGGCGGCGCTGCCCGATCTCTACAAGGCGGCCATCGACGTCGCCTGCGCGGAAGCCGACAGCGACATGGTCGCGCGCTACGACGCGGCGAACCCGCCGGCGCTGCGCCGCCTGATCGCCGCCGGCGCGCAGCTGCGGTTCTGGCCCCGCCCGATCATGGAAGCCGCATGGCGCGCCAACGAGGAGGTCACGGCCGACCTGATGCAGCAGAACCCGAAGTTCCGGAAGATCATGGAGAGCTACCTCCGCTTCCGCACAGAGCAGTTCCAGTGGTTCCGCGTGGCGGAAAACAGCTTCGACAACTTCGCCTTCAGCGCCGCCCAGACGGTGCGCTGACGCCTTCGCGGCGAAGGGCCCCGTCGCGCAGCGGCGCGGCGGGGCTTTTCTTTTGTTCATCCGCCGGCGGCTTGGCCCGGCGCGGCCCCCGCCGCTATGTAGCGCCATCCCGGGAGCCCGCCGACGATGGATGCCAGCGCGATCCTCTCCGCCATCGTCATGGGCGTGGTGGAGGGACTGACCGAGTTCCTGCCGATCTCCTCGACCGGCCACCTGATCCTGCTCGGCGAGCTGATCGGCTTCACCGGGCCCGACAGCAACACCTTCAAGATCGCGATCCAGCTCGGCGCGATCCTGGCGGTCGTGGTGGTGTTCTGGCCGACGCTGATGCGGCTGCTGTTCAAGGCCTGGCGGCCGGGGCCGGAGCGCTTCTACGCGATCAACCTGCTGCTCGCCTTCCTGCCGGCGATGGTGATCGGCGCGACCTTCTATCGCGTCATCCACGATGCGCTGTTCGATCCCTATGTCGTCTGCGCCGCGCTGATCCTGGGCGGCATCGCCATCATCGCGATCGAGCGCTGGCGCCCGACGGCGACCATCCGCTCGGTGCCGGAGATCGGGCCGCTGGCGGCGCTGCTGATCGGGTTCGGCCAGGCGCTGGCGATGGTCCCCGGCACCTCGCGCTCCGGCGCCACCATCATCGCCGCGCTGCTGGTCGGCGTGGACCGGCGCACCGCGGCCGAGTTCTCCTTCGTGCTGGCGATCCCGACGATGTTCGCGGCCACCGTCTACGCGCTCTACAAGGCGCGCGCCGACCTCGACATGAGCGGCATGGCGCAGATCGGCGTCGGCTTCCTCGTGTCCTTCGTGGTGGCGCTGCTGGTGGTGCGCTGGCTGATGAACGTGATCGCGCGCATCGGCTTCACGCCCTTCGGCTGGTACCGCATCGCGCTCGGCACGGTCATGCTGGCGGTGCTTCTGGCGCGCTGACGCCCCGCCACTAGAGCACGTTCCGATCGACTGGAATCAGTCGATCGGGCGCTGCTCTAGGCGGGGCGCCGCGGGGTCAGGCGGCGACGGCCACCTTGTACTCCGCCTCGGTCTTGGCGCGGATCTCGGCCTCGGTCACGCCGCGGGCGCATTCCACCAGCGTCATCCCGCCATCGCCCTTCTTGTCGATGCTGAACACGCCGAGATCGGTGATCACCATGTCCACCACGCGGCTGCCGGTCAGCGGCAGGTTGCAGGCCTTGAGCAGCTTCGGCTCGTCGCCGCGCGCGCAGTGCTCCATCAGCACGATGACCTTCTTCACGCCCGCGACCAGGTCCATCGCGCCGCCCATCCCCTTCACCATCTTGCCGGGGATCATCCAGTTCGCGAGGTCGCCGTTCTGCGCCACCTGCAGCGCGCCCAGGATGGACAGGTCGATATGCCCGCCGCGGATCATCCCGAAGCTCTGCGCGCTGTCGAAGAAGCTGCTGGTCGGCAGCTGCGTGATGGTCTGCTTGCCGGCATTGATCAGGTCCGGGTCCTCCTCGCCCTCATAGGGGAAGGGGCCGAGGCCGAGCATGCCGTTCTCGGATTGCAGCTGCACCGTCATGCCGGCGGGCACATGGTTCGCCACCAGCGTCGGGATGCCGATGCCGAGATTGACGTAGAAGCCGTCCTGCAATTCGCGGGCGGCACGCGCCGCCATCTCGTCGCGGGTCCAGGGCATTTTCTCGATTCCTTACCGCGGGAGGTGATCCGGGCCGGCAGCGGCCGCGGGATGCTTGCGGACGGTGCGGCTCTCGATGCGCTTCTCGAAATCCGCCGGGCAGAGCATCAGGCGCTTCACGAAGACGCCCGGCGTGTGGATGTCGTCGGCGTCTATCTCGCCGGGGCGCACCAGATGCTCCACCTGCGCGACCGTCACCTTCGCCGCCGTCGCCATGATCGGGTTGAAGTTCCGCGCCGTCTTCCGGTAGCGGAGGTTGCCCTCATGGTCGGCCATGTAGGCGTGGACGATGGCGAGGTCGGCAAAGAGCGTACGCTCCATCACATAGGTCTCGCCGTCGAAGACCGCGGTCGGCTTGCCTTCGGCGATCTGCGTGCCGACGCCGGTCTTGGTGTAGAAGGCCGGGATGCCGGCGCCGCCGGAGCGGATGCGCTCGGCCAGCGTGCCCTGCGGGTTGAACTCGATCTCCAGCTCGCCGGCCAGGTACTGCTTCGCGAAGGTCGCGTTCTCGCCGACATAGCTGCTGACCATCTTCCGGATCTGCCGCGTGTCCAGCAGCATGCCGAGGCCGACGCCGTCGATGCCGGCATTGTTGGAGATGACGGTCAGGTCCTTCACGCCGCTCTCGCGGATCGCCTCGATCAGCAGGCTCGGCACGCCGCAGAGGCCGAAGCCGCCGGACATGATGGTCATTCCGTCCTTGAGCAGCCCGGCGAGGGCATCGCGGGCGTCCTTGTGGACCTTGCGCATGGCGTGCGGCCGTCCCTGTGCGGTTGCTGCGCCGCACCCTATTGGGCGGCGGGCGGGGTTGGAAGGGGTCGCGGCGGCCGGATTCGATGCGCCACCCACCCTTGCGCGGGTGGGGGGCGGCCGCTATACGGCGCGCCTCCCAAGACGTGCGGGGCCATAGCTCAGTTGGGAGAGCGCTTGAATGGCATTCAAGAGGTCAGGGGTTCGACTCCCCTTGGCTCCACCAGTTCAGACCGCCGGCTGCCGAGCGATCGGGGCCGGCGGTTTCGTTTTCCGGTGCCGGGAAGTGCCAGGAAACAATTCGGCCTGCCGTTCCGGGCCGCCACGCCGAAGCGGCCCGCCGGTGCCAGGCCCTTCCGTCGGAACCATTTGAATCGGGCGCCCGATCGCCGCACCCTGCCCCGACCCCTCGGTACGGGAGGCTTCGACCATGGCCAAACGGCTTTACGAGTCGCTCTGCTTCCTCGCCCTTGCGCTTGCCCTTGCGCTGCTCGCCGCGCCGCCGGCGGTGGCGCAGCCCGCGCCCGATCCCGCGGCGCGCCAGGTCTTCGAGGCGCGCCTCGGCCAGTATCGCCGCGCGGCGCCGGACGAGATCCTCGATCTGCTGCGCCAGCGGCTCACGTTGCTGGCCGCGCCGCTGCCCCCCTTCGCACAAGGCAGCAACATGGTGGATCTCGCCGTCGAGCAGCCCTGGACCGCGCTGCGGCGCCGCTGCGCCGCCGCGGAGCCGCCGCTTGGCGCGGGCGCCGCCTTCGCCCTGGCGGAGGGGATGCTCCGCGAAGGCCAGTTCGCCGCGCGCGCGACCGCGGAGGATCGTGCGAATTTCGCCGCCCTCCTCGCCGCGCTGGACGGGAGGCTGTGCCGCTGCGCGGATCGGCCGAGCCTGGCGCTGGCGGCGGATTGCGCGAGCTGAGCGCGGCATGCGCGCCCTGCTCCTGCTGGCCGCGCTGATCCTCGCGGCCGGCGCACGGGCCGCGCCCCTCGACGGCGAGGCGGCGCGCGCCATCCTGCGGCAGGACGGCCGCCTCGCGGATGTCGAGATCGCCGGCGATCTCGATCTGGCGGGGCTGTCGCATCCATCCGGCACGCTGCTGCTGCTGGGCCTGCGCATCACCGGCAGCCTGCGCGGCGCGCCGGATGCCGCGGTCGAGATTCTCGATGCCGAACTCGGCGCGTTGCGCATCGCGCGCAGCAGCTGGGACCATCCGCTGGTGCTGGAGCGCACGCGCATCGCCGGCCGTGTGGCGCTCGAGGAGACGCGGTTCACCAAGGGCTTCGCCTGCCGCCGCTGCACCTTCGCCGGCAGCGTCTCTGCGCGGCGCGCGCGATTCGAGGGCGAAGGCGCCGACCTCGCCTTCTCGGACTTCGGCGGCATCGCCGACTTCAGCGGCGCGCGCTTCGCCGCCGCCGGCTTCGACGGCGCGCGCTTCGCCGATGCCGCAGGGCCGATGTTCAACGAGGCGACCTTCGCCGGTCCGGCGCGGTTCACCGGCATCGTGGCCGGTGCCGCACCCATGCGCTTCATCGGCGCCACCTTCCGCGAGGACGTGTCCTTCCGCGGCTGCCGGACCGGGCGCCTCGTCTTCGCGCTGCCCGACGCCACGGCGGACACGCCCTTCGCCCTTTCCGTGCCAGTGTTCGGCGCGCGCGCGGATTTCCGCCTCTGCCGCTTCGGCGATGGCGTGGACCTTGCCGGCGCGGCGCTGCGTGGCGGCGCGGATTTCTCCGATACCCGCCTGGAGCGGGGCGTGCTGGATCTTCGCCGGCTCACCACGCTCGGCGGCGATCTCGTGCTGCGCGGGATGGCGCTCGGGCCGGCGGCGCGCATCGCCGTGGATGCCACGAGCCTGCCCGGTGTCGTCGCCGAGCGTGCGCGCTTCGAGCCAGGGGACTGGCCGGGCCTGGATGCGACGGCGCTGGACACCCTGGCGGCCCGCGCCAGGGCGCTCGGGGCCGAGACCGGCAGCCGCCGCCTCGCCTTCGCCGCCCTGGCGGCGCGCGCCGCGGCGCCCGCGGCGCGCGGGGGGGGCCGCCGGGCCGGGGCCCGCGCCAGGCCGCCGCGCACCCCCCCCCCCCACGCCCCGCCGCGGCGGCGCGCCGCCCCCCGC
>NZ_JBWXTD010000003.1:1103201-1121961 GCF_056682175.1 Falsiroseomonas sp. RANM36 | reverse complement strand
CCCCCGCGGCGGGGGCCACGCCGGGCCCCCCCGCTGTCTCTCGCGGCCCCGCGCCCCCGGCGGGGGCGGCGCCGGCCGCCTGCCGCAAGAAGGATGATCCCGCCATGCCCAAGCCGCCCGCGCCGAGATGCGCCTGACCCTCTCCACCCTGCGCGGCCCCCGGGCCGTCTCCCCGGATTCGCGCGCCGTCGAGGGCGGCGAGTTCACGCTCGGCCGTGCGCCGGGCAATTCCTGGGTGCTGCCCGATCCCGACCGGCATCTCTCCAAGCGGCACTGCATCCTCGCCTGGCGTGACGGCGCGTGGCGGGTCACCGACATCAGCACCAACGGCACCTTCCTCAACGCCGAGGAGGAGCCGATCGGCAAGGGCGCCGCGCGCGAGCTGCGGGACGGCGACCGGATCCATCTCGGCGGCTACGAGATCGCGGTGCAACTGCAGCCGGACGCCGCCGAGCCCGCCGCGGCGCCCGCCGCTCCGAACGCCGCGGCCGCGCCGGGGGGCGCGGCGGCGATGCTCGCCGCCTTCCTGCGCGGTGCCGGCATGACCGGCGCCCGCCTCGAGAATCCCGAGGCCAGCATGGAAGCGCTCGGCGCCGCCTTCCGCGCGACCGTCGCCGGGCTGCGGGCCGCGCTGATCGCGCGCGCCGCGACGAAGGGCGCGTTCCGCATCGAGCAGACGATGATCCGCGCCCGCGGCAACAACCCGCTCAAATTCTCCACCGATGACGAGGATGCGCTCGCCGCCCTGCTCGGCGCCGGCCGGCGGGCCACCATGAGCCCGTCCGAGGCGGTGGCCGAAGTGCTGCGCGACCTGGAGCTGCACGAGACCGCGCTCCGCGCCGCGATGCAGGCCGGCGCCCAGGCCCTGCTGGCGGAGCTTGCGCCCGCGGCGGTGCTGCCGGCCGGGGGCGGCGCGCCCTCGGCCCAGCAGAAGGCGCGCGCCTTCGATGCCCTCGCGGCGCGGCATGCGGCCCTGCACGGCGCGCGCGCCGAGGATTTCGACGGCGCCTTCGGCAAGGCCTTCGCCCGCGCCTATGAGGCGGCGCGGGCGACGAAGGCGGGGAAGCCTTGACCCGCATCGGCTTACCGACCCGCGGCGATGCTGATACGGTCGTGGCCAGCAGCCGGAGGCCACCGGAATGACGGCAGGGGAAGGCCCTGCGATGGGCGATCGCGCGTGACCGGCTCCCTTCCCCCCGGCGGGCGCCGGGGCCGCGGCGCGCGCTGCGCCGGGCGCGGCCGGCCATGACGGAGACCGCCGGCACGCGCTTCCGCTCCTCCGGCAGGACCGATCCTGGCGCGCGGCGCGCGCACAACGAGGACAGCTTCGTGGACCGGCCCGAGGCCGGGCTCTGGGCCGTGGCGGACGGCGCCGGCGGGCACGATGCCGGGGAGGTCGCCTCCGGCATGATCCGCGACGCGCTGGCCGCCATTCCGCAGGACCTGCCGGCAGGGCAGGTGCTCGACGAGGTGCAGGACCGGCTGGCGCGCGTGCATGCCGCGCTGCGCGATGCGGGGGCGCGCCAGGGCAGCGGGATGATCGCTTCCACCGTCGTGGTGCTGGTGGTGCGCGGCGGGCATTTCGCCTGCCTCTGGTCCGGCGATTCGCGGCTCTATCGGCTGCGCGACGGCCACCTCCGGCAGATCACGCGCGACCATTCGCTGGTGCAGGAGCTGGTGGATGCCGGAATGGTGCATCCGGACGAGGCCGAGAACCATCCGCGCGCCAATGTCATCACCCGCGCGATCGGCGCCGGGGAGGACGGGCCGGAGCTCGAACGGACCTCCGACCGCGTGCTGCCCGGCGATCGCTTCCTGCTCTGCACCGACGGCCTGACCAAGACGCTGCGCGCCGCGGAGATCGCCGAACTGCTGGCGGTGCCCGACCCGGCGGAGGCGCCGGCGCTGCTGATCGCCGCCGCGCTGTCGCGGCAGGCCAGCGACAACGTCACCGCCGTCGCGGTCGAGGCGCTTGCGGAGGCGCCGCCCGGCTGACGCCGGCGCCGCTGCGGCGGGCGGCGGATCAGCGCGGTGCGCGTGCGGCCTCCAGCGCCTCGCGGCAGGCATCGGCCAGCGTCTCGCGCCGGTCGGCCAGGCAGGCCACCACCCCGCCGGTGCCGGGCGTCACGCCCGGGCACAGCGCGCGGATATGCGCGGCGCATTGCTGCGTGAGGCCCGGGCCGAGCTCCGCCAGCGCATGGCGGCAGCCGGTGGAGAGGCTCGGCCCGTTCCTTTGCAGGCAGTCCAGCGCCTCCTGCCCGCCGCGCGGCACGCCCATGCAATGCGCGATGTAGTCGCCGCGGCAGGCGGAGCGCACGGCGCCGATCGCCGCCTCGCTCGGCTGCGCGGCCGCCGGCGGCGCGAGGCCGCCGGCAAGCGCGGCCAGCAGGAGCAGGCGGATGACGAGGCGGGGCATGGCGTGTCCTCCCTGTGTCCTTCGGTCGCCGCGCGGCCGGCTTGCGCTCATCCGCCGCCGGTCTGCGGCGCCGCAGCCGCGCCGCGCGGCGTCCGCCGTTCCGCCCAGCGCTGCAGCAGCACGAAGAAGGCGGGCACGAACAGCACCGCGAGGCAGGTGTTCGCCAGCATGCCGAACAGCACCGCGACGCCGATCGAGGCCCGCGCCGAGGCGCCGGCGCCGCTCGCCGTGACCAGCGGCAGCACGCCGAGGATGAAGGCGAGCGAGGTCATCACGATCGGGCGGAAGCGGCGCCGCGCCGCCTCCACCGCCGCCTGCTCGATCGCCATGCCGCGCCGGCGCAGCTCCCGCGCGACCTCGACGATCAGGATCGCGTTCTTCGAGCCGAGCGCGATCAGCAGCACCAGGCCGATCTGGGTGTAGAGGTTGTTCGCCACGCCGAAGGCGACCAGCGCCCCCGCGGTGCCGAGCAGCGCCAGCGGGACGGAGAGGATCACCGCCGCCGGCGCGGACCAGCTTTCGTACTGGCCGGCCAGCACCAGGAAGACCAGCACCAGCGCGAGGGCGAAGATCAGGTAGATCTGCCCGCCCACCTGCTTCTCCTGGAAGGAGAGGCCGGTCCATTCGAAGCCCGTGCCGGGCGGCAGGGTGCGCGCGGCGATCTCCTCCATCAGCGCCATCGCCTGGCCGGAGCTGAACGCCGCCGCCGGCAGGCCGATCACCGTCGCCGCCGGATAGAGGTTGTAGAGCGTGACCAGGGAGGGCCCGGTCTCCAGCCGCACGGTGGCCAGCGCGCCGAGCGGCACCATCCTCCCCTCGGCGCTGCGGACCTGCAGCCGCGCGATGTCCTCCGGCGCCGCGCGCGACGCCGCCTCGGCCTGCACATAGACCTGGAAGGTGCGGCCGAACTTGCTGAACTGGTTCACATAGGCCGCGCCGACATAGGCCTGGAGCGCGGCGAAGACATCCGCGGTGCCGACCTTCAGCGCCTCGGCCTGCACGCGGTCCACATCCACATGCAGCTGCACGAAGGAGGCGCGGAAGGTGGTGAAGATGCGCGACAGCGCGCTCTGCGTCCCGCCATCGGCGACCAGCGCATCGGCCACGCGCTGCAGCCTGGTCCAGTCGAAGGCGCCGTCGCGCAGCTCCAGCATCATGGTGAAGCCGGAGGCGTTGCCGATGCCCTGGATCGGCGGCGGCGGCAGCGCGGTGACGATCGCGTCCGCGAAGCCGTCGAACCGGCGCGTCATGCCGTCATAGAGCGCGCGCAGGTCCTTGCCGCTGCCGCGCGGCCGCGCCGACCAGTCCTCCAGCATCGCATAGACGACGCCGGCGCTGCCGAGCGTCGCATTGCCGTCCAGCAGCGACACGCCGGAGATGGCGATGGTCTGCGCCACGCCCGGGATCGCGCGCGCCTCGCGCGCCACCGCGTCCAGCACGCGCCCGGTGCGTTCCAGCGCCGCGCCGTCGGGCAGCTGTACCGCGAGCATCACATAGCCCTGGTCCTCGATCGGGATGAAGGCGGTCGGCACGCGCGCCAGCCCGTAGCCGGCAAGCCCGACCAGCGCCAGGCCGAGCAGCGCCGCGATGCGGCTGTGCGCGACGATGCGGCCGACCAGCCGCGCATAGCCGCGCTCCAGCACGCCGAAGGCGCGGTCGAAGGCGCGCGCGAGGATGTTCCGCCGCTCCGGCGGCTTCGCCCGGCGCAGCCACAGCGCGCATTGCGTCGGCTTCAGCGTGGCCGCGTTGATCGCGCTGATCAGCGCCGTCGCCGCGATCACCAGCGCGAACTGGCGGTACATCTGGCCGGTGAGCCCCGGCAGGAAGGCCGCCGGCAGGAACACCACCATCAGCACCAGCGTGATGCCGATGATCGGGCCGAACAGCTCGTCCATCGCCTTGGCCGCGGCTTCCGGCGGCGTGTCGCCCTGCTCGATGTTGTGCGCCGCCGCCTCCACCACCACGATGGCGTCGTCCACCACGATGCCGATCGCCAGCACGATGGCGAACAGGGTGGACAGGTTGATGGTGAAGCCCATCGCCGCCATCGCCGCGAAGGCGCCGATGATGGTCACCGGCACCGTCGTGGCGGGCACCAGCGTGGCCCGCCAGTCCTGCAGGAACACCAGGATCACCGCCAGCACCAGCACGCCGGCGATCGCCAGCGTCATGTAGACCTCGTGCACCGAGGCCTGGACGAACAGCGTGGTGTCGAAGGGCACCGCATGCGTCATGCCGGGCGGGAAGGCGGCGGACAGGCGCCGCATCGTCGCCCGGACCGAGGCCGCGACCTCCAGCGCGTTGGCGTCCGGCGTCTGGAAGATCGCAAGCCCCGCGGCGGGGCGGCCGTTCCAGGCGAAGGCCTGGCGGTAGGTCTGCGCGCCGAGCTCCACCCGCCCGACATCGCGCACCCGCACGAAGCGCCCGCCGGGCTCGGCCTTGATGATCACCTCCTCGAACTGCGCCGGCTCGTCCAGGCGGCCGAGGACGTTGAGCGTGACCTCGAAGGCCTGGCCCGGCACCGCCGGCGCGGCGCCCACCTGGCCCGCCGCCACCTGCTGGTTCTGCTGCTGCAGCGCCTGGATCACGTCCTGCGGCACCAGCCCGCGCGCCTGCATCCGCGCCGGGTCGAGCCAGATGCGCATCGCGTAGGTGCCGGCGCCGAACACCCGCACCTGGCCGACGCCCGGCAGCCGCGCCAGCTCCTGCTGCAGGTTGATCGCCGCGTAGTTCGACAGGAACAGCCCGTCATGGCGCGGATCCTCGGATGCCAGCGTGACGATCTGCAGGATCGCGGTGGAGCGGATCTGCGTGCTGACGCCCTGCGCCTGCACCGGCTGCGGCAGCTGCGCCATCGCGGCCTGCACGCGGTTCTGCACCAGCACCTGCGCGATGTCCGGATCGGTGCCGATCTCGAAGGTGACGGTCAGGTTGTAGGTGCCGTCGGCCGCGCTCTGCGACTGCATGTAGAGCATGCCGGGCACGCCGTTGACCTGCAGCTCGATCGGCAGGGCGACCGTCTCCGCCACCGTCTGGGCGGAGGCGCCGGTGTAGCGCGCGCTGACCTGCACGGTGGGCGGCACCACGTTCGGATACTGCGCCACCGGCAGGGCCAGCATGGACACCGCGCCGAGCAGCACGAACAGCAGGGCGATGACATTCGCCAGCACCGGACGGGCGATGAAGAAGCGCGCGATCATCGGGGCGGCGCCGCGATGCTGCCCTGCTCCACCTCCACCTTCGCGCCCGGTATCGCGCGCTGCAGGTTGCCGATCACAACGCGGTCCGCGGCCGCCAGGCCCTGCAGCACGACGCGCAGCGGCCCCACCTGCCGGCCCACCTGCACGGGCCGCTGCTCCACCGTGCCGTCCGGCTTCACCAGCAGCAGGTAGCGCCCGAGCTGGTCGGCGCCGAGCACCGTCTCCGGCACCATCAGCGCGTCCTGGCGCGTTTCGACGGGCACCCGCACGCGCACGAAGAGGCCGGGCAGCAGCGCGCGGTCGGGGTTGGCGAAGACGCCGCGCACCGTGAGCGTGCCGGTCGTCGCGTCGAGCTGCGGGGCGATGTAGTCGATGCGGCCGCGATGGGGGAAGTCGCTCTCGTTCGCCAGCGCGATCTCGAGCGGCGGGCCACCGGCGCCGGGCTGGTCCGGGCGGCGGATGCCGCGCGCGGCGAGTTCAGCGCGCACCCGCAGCACGTCGCGCTCATTGACCGAGAAGCTGACATGGATCGGGTCGAGCTGCACCAGCGTCGCGAGCCTGGTCGGCGAGGTCGCGCCGACCAGGGCGCCGACATCCACCAGATGCGCCCCCGCGACGCCGGCGAAGGGCGCCAGCACCTCGGTATAGGCCAGGTTGATGCGGGCGAGCTCCAGGTTGGACTGCGCCTCGGCCAGCCCGGCCTGCGCCTGGTCGCGCTGCGACTGCCAGCGCTCGACATCGGCCTGGGCGGTGGCGTTCTGCGCCGCCATGCGCTGCTGCCGCGCCAGCTCGGACTGCGCATGGGTGAGCGCCGCCTGCTGCTGCTGCACCTGCGCCTCGGCCTGCGCGACCTTGGCGCGGTAGGGGTCCGGCTCGATGACGAACAGCCGCTGGCCCTGCCGCACCGCCGCGCCGTCGGCATACTCGATGGCGCGGAGGAAGCCCGGCACGCGCGCGACAAGGTCGATGCTGCTGACCGCGACGGTGGTGCCGGTGGCCTCGAGATACTCGGTCACCGGCCCGACCGCGGGCGTGGCCGCCGTCACCCGCGGCGGCGGCGGCGGGACGTAGGCGTTCTGCTCATTGCACGCGGCGAGCAACGGCAGCAGCAGCAGGACGGCCCGGCGGATCATGCGAGCCTTCCCGGCATCTCAGAAGGTGGGCTCTGGCAGCAGGCCGCGCGTGCGCGGCGGCGTCAGGCGGCCGTCGTCGTAGTCGAGCAGCGACCCCCAGTCGGTGCGCAGCGCCATCTGCCGGCGCGTCGCCTCGGTCACCAGCGGCCGACCCTCGCGGATCTCCCAGCCGCCGCCGAGCGCGCGATAGATCGCGACCAGGCTCAGCGGGATGTCGGCCTCGGTCTGCGCCAGGCGTTCCTCCTGCATCAGCAGCATGCGCTGGGCGGTGATGACCGTGGTGTAGTCGGTCTGGCCCTGCTCGTACCGCGTCAGCGCCACCGCCGCCGCGCGGCGGGAGGCGGCGACGGCGCGCCGCAGGGCTGCGGCGCTGCGCTGCGCCGCGGCGAAGTTCGCCAGCCCGTCCTCCACCTCGCGCTGCGCCTGCAGCACGGCCTGCTGGTAGGCAAGCAGCGCCTGCTGCAGCACCGCGTCCTGCGCGCGCACCTGGTTGGTGATCTGGCCGTAGTTGAGGATCGGCCAGGTGATGGCGGGGCCGATCGCGTAGCTTTGCGTGGTGCGCCAGCCGCGATTGCCGATGCCGATGCTGCCGGCGTCGCTGGAGAGCAGGCCGAAGCTGCCGCTGAGCGAGACGGCCGGATAGAGCTGGGCCTCGTTCACGCCCACCAGCGCGCTCTGCGCCGCGGCATTGGCGATGGCGGCGCGCAGGTCCGGCCGGCGCCGAAGCAGGTCGGCGGGCACGCCGGTCGCCACCATCAGCCGCGGGCGGGGGATGCGGCCGGGGCCGATCATGCCGCGCATCTCCGCGGGCGGCATGCCGAGCAGAACGGCCAGCGCGTTCCGCGTCTTCTCGATCTGGGCGACCAGCGGCGGGATCTGCGCCTCGGTGTCGGCGAGCTGCGATTCCGCCTGGGCGGGGTCGCGCTCGCTGGTCGCGCCTTCGCGGAAGCGCACGGTCGCGATGCGCAGCCCTTCGCGCTGCAGGCGCAGATTGCTCTGCACGATGGCGAGCTTCGCCTCCGCCGCGCGGCGGTTCACGTATGTCGAGGCGACGTCGCCGAGCAGGCTGACCATCGCGTTGTCGTAGTCGGCGACGGAGGCGACGAGGCCGGAATCCGCCGCCTCGATGGCGCGGCGGAACATGCCCCAGAAGTCGATCTCCCACGCCGCGGTGATGCCGGCGCGGCCGAGATTGGTGCTGCGCGTGCTCTCGCGCAGCAGCCCGGCGCTGTCGGTGCTCGCGCGCTGCGCCATCAGCAGGCCGAAGGCCTGCTGCTGCTGCGGATAGTAGTCGCCGACGGTCGCGGCGAGCACGGCGCGGGATTGCAGCACGCGCACCCCAGCGCGCTGCAGCGACAGGTTCTGCGCCGCCGCCGTCTCGATCAGGCGGGTGAGCTGCGGATCCTCGAGGCTGCGCCACCATGCCGTGTCGGTCACCGGCCGGGCCCGGCGCCGTCACCGGGGCAGAGCCCGCGGACCAGGCGCGGTCCAGCGGCGCGGCGGGCGCCGCGAAGTCCGGCCCGACCATGGTGCAGCCACAGAGCAGGACCAGCCCCATGGCAGCCGACGCGTTGCGCGCCCGCGCGCTTCAGACCGCCCCCCGCATGCGCGGAGTGTTCCATCATCGGAGCGTGATCACAATAACGGCGTCGTGACGGCGGCGGTGCTGGTGCCCCCGGGGAGATTCGAACTCCCACACCCTCTCGGGCGAGCGATTTTGAGTCGCCTGCGTCTACCGTTCCGCCACGGGGGCGCGCGGGCGATTCCTACGCTGGATCCCGCCGCCGGGAAACCGCCGCCGACGCCGCCACGTTCGCCCGACGACGTGCGTCCCGGGCCAAAGCGCAAGTATACGATCACCACGACTCGGCAAGCTGCCCCTGCCTCCGCCATCGAACGAACACAATACGGACCGGATTTGGGCACAAAGTCGCGAGCGGGGCGCCCATTTCCGCGCCAACGCTGCTATGAGCCTGCCCCATGAAACCGCTCCCGATCTCTCTCGACCGGGCGGCGCTCTTCCTCGACTTCGACGGCACGCTCGTCGAGATCGCGCCCCGGCCGGACGCGGTGGTGGTTCCCGCCGCGCTGCCGGGACTGCTGGCCCGCCTCGCGGCCCGGCTGGAAGGTGCGCTCGCCATCGTCTCGGGCCGGCCGCTGGCCGGGCAAGGCGCGGAAGCCCGGCCCCACGACGTAGGAATCCACCCGTATCCGCGGCGGCCGGCCCGGCGGCGCGTGTTCCTGCATGAACTGCACCTGGCCCGGCTGGACCAGCCGCGCCGTGCGCGGATCGAGCAGGCAATGCGCCGCGGTCAGCACGATGCGCGGCCCGATCATCGCCCCGGTGCAGCGCGCCCCGGCCTGCGTCGCCACCGCGCCCAGCGAGCGCCAGGGCGCGACGTTGGTGTCCACCGGCTGGCGCACTTCCGTGGTGCCGAGCCCGGGCAGCGAGGCAGCGGTCAGCAGCGCGTCGTCGGCGCAGCCCGCCAGCAGGAACAGCCCTGCCAGCAGCCCGGCCAGGCGGCGGGGCCGCGGCACCCTCAGGCTCGCGCGGCGGCCAGCGCCGCGCCCGGCTCCACGCGCCCGTCGTACAGCGCACGGCCGAGGATCGCGCCGGCAATGCCCGCCCCTGCCGCGCGGAGCGCGACGATGTCCTCCACCCCGGCGACGCCGCCGGAGGCGATCACCGGAATGGCCGTGGCGCGCGCCAGCGCCGCGGTCTGCGCCACATTCACGCCGGCCAGCATGCCGTCGCGGGCGATGTCGGTGTAGATGATCGCCGCCGCGCCGGCATCGGCGTAGCGCTGCGCGAGTTCGGTGGCGGTGATCCCGCTGGTCTCGGCCCAGCCCTCGGTCGCGACGAAGCCGTCCCGCGCATCGAGGCCGAGCGCGACACGGCCCGGAAAGGCGCGGCAAGCCGCGCGCGCGAAATCGGGATCCTTCACCGCCGCCGAGCCCAGGATGATTCGCGCGACGCCGGCGTCGAGCCAGGCCCCGGCGGTCGCCATGTCGCGGATGCCGCCGCCGAGCTGAACGGGCAGGCCCGGCACCGCGGCGAGGATCGCGCGCACCGCCGCGGCATTGGCGGGCTTGCCGGCAAAGGCGCCGTCGAGGTCCACCACATGCACGTACGAAAAACCCTGTGCGGCGAAGGCGGCAGCCTGGGCGGCGGGGTCCTCGGCATAGACCGTCGCCTGGTCCATCTCGCCGCGCTTCAGCCGCACGACCTTGCCGCCCTTCAGGTCGATCGCGGGATAGAGGGTGAACGCCATTCAGTTCGGCCCGATCAGCGCCTCTGTGGCGCGGCCGCGGCCGGGCTCCAGCAGCTTGTAGTAGTGGTGCCCGGCGACGGTGCGGCCATCCACGCGGGCATAGGCGGGATGCGTGCCCCAGCGGACATAGCCGAGCGTCTCGAACAGCGCGATGGCGCGCGCCTGCGTCTCCCGCACGTCGAGGTTCAGCACGCGAAAGCCCATCGCGGCCGCGTGTTCCTCCACCCGCGCCATCAGGCGCCGCGCCAGGCCATGGCCACGCGCATAGGGGGCGATGTAGGCGTGGGTGAGCTGCGCGGCGAAGGCCTGCGCCTCGTTGTTGCGCGGCGGTCGCACGAGCTGGGCGGAGCCGACCACCACGCCGTCGAGCCGGGCGAGGAACAGCGTGCGGTCCGGCACCAGCAGCACGCCGCGGAAATGCCGCGCCAGCGCGGCGCGGTCCTGCGACTGGATCCAGCCGAAGCCGCCGCCTTCGATGATCGCGGCATTGGTGGCCTCGCACAGATCCTCGAGATCGTGCGGATCGAGGCTGGTGGCGATCTCCACCGCCATGCTGTGCGCCACCGCGCCGCCGGCCTGGCTCATGGGCGCCAGGCCAGGAAATTGGCCAGGATGCGCAGCCCGACCTGGCCCGACTTCTCGGCATGGAACTGCGTGCCGGCCAGGTTGTCGCGGCCGACCATCGCCGCCACCGGCCCGCCATAGTCGGTGGCCGCCAGAAGCTGCGCCGCGCTGCCGCCGGCCAGCGCGTAGGAATGCACGAAATAGGCGTGGCCGCCCTCCGCCACTCCGGCTAGCAGCGGATGCGCGGGCGCGGCGCGGTGCAGCGCGTTCCAGCCCATCTGCGGCAGCGGCAGCTCGGCCCCTTCGCCGTCATGCGGGTCCATCGGCGCGATCTCGCCGGCGATCCAGCCGAGCCCCGGCGTCTCGCCATGCTCCAGCCCGCGATCGGCCATCAGCTGCATGCCGACGCAGATGCCGAGAAACGGCCTTCCGCGCGCGATCACCCTCTCCTGCAGGGCCTCCACCATGCCGGGCAGCGCATCGAGGCCGCGCCGGCAGGCGGCGAAGGCGCCCTGGCCGGGCAGGATGACACGGTCGGCCTCCAGCACGTCCTCGGCCACGGTGGTGACGGCGATCTCCGCCGCCACGCCTTCCTCGCGCGCGACGCGATCCAGCGCGCGCCGCACGGAGGCCAGGTTGCCAGAGCCCGGGTCGATGACCGCGATCCTCACGGCGGCGCCTTGACGAGGTCCGGCCGCTGCGCGGCGAGACGGAACCAGGCGAGGTCCATGTCGGGCGCGGCGACCACCGCGAGTTCCGGCATACCCCGCCGGGCGAGGCGGGCGCGCTGGCGGTCGCGGCCCTCGAAGCCGGCGATCGCGTGCAGCGCCAGCACCACCGCGGCGGCGTACGGGTCGGGCAGGAGCAGCAGGGCGGCGACGGTCAGCGCCAGCATCGCGGCGGCGTCGATCCAGAGCCGCTGTGCGAGGAACCAGGCGAAGCCGAACAGGAAAGGATAGAGGGAGAAGCCGTCGCGCAGCAGCACCGGCGGCCGGCCCCTGGGCTCGGGCCAGCCTTCGGGACCTTCGGCCTTGCGCGGCGGCTCGCCGTGTACGGTGTAGAGGCGCACCCTCACCCTTCCAGCATGCCCTTTGTGGAGGGAATGGCGCCGCCGGCGCGCGGATCGGGCTCGACGGCCATCCGCAGCGCCCGCGCCACCGCCTTGAAGCAGGCCTCCGCCACATGGTGGGCGTTGCTGCCCGCCTTCAAGGTCACATGCAGGGTGATGCCGGCATTGAAGGCGAAGGCGCGGAAGAATTCCTCGACCAGCTCGGTGTCGAAGCTGCCGATCTTCGGGCGCGCGAAGGGCACCGACCAGGCCAGGAAGGGCCGGCCGGAGATGTCGATGGCGGCTTCCGCCAAGGCTTCGTCCATCGGCAGGATGCAGTGGCCGAAACGCCGGATGCCGCGCTTGTCGCCAAGCGCGGCGCGCACCGCCTGGCCGAGCACGATGCCCACATCCTCGGTGGTGTGGTGGTCGTCGATATGGAGGTCGCCCTTGGCCGCGACGGCCAGGTCGAGCAGGCCGTGCCGCGCCAGCGCGGTCAGCATGTGGTCGAGGAAGCCGATGCCGGTCGCGATCTCGGCGGTGCCGGTTCCGTCGAGGTCGAGGGACAGGCTGATATCGGTCTCCGAGGTCGCGCGCGCCAGCGTCGCGCGGCGCGGGATGCCCGGGCTGGCGCTGTCCTGCGCGTCCTGGTTGCGGCTGGACGTCATGGGCGCGGTTTACGCCGCGGCGGGGGCGTTTGGCGAGAGGGACCTCCGCCAGCGGACCGCATGGGAGCGACGGCATTCAGCCCGGCCTGTGTCGGCCGCGCCCCGGTCCCGCCGGCAGGCCATCCCGGTTCGGTCATCGATTTGGTACCGGGCGACGCGTCGTTTCGTGTTTGCTCCGCAGCGGCACATGTCGGCCAGCTTTACAGATCGGCCCGCATGGAGCGCGGTCCGACCCGCCGCGGCAGCCCTTGCTGGTTGGTGCTCGCCGGACCGATTGCTCGAATGACACAACTCATGGTTGCATGTTGCGCAGGCCTGGTCTCGCCAAAAAGCAAGGGAAATCCGGCCGACTCCCGGGCCGGGCCCGCAGCGGCAACACCTGCGTCGTCTCAATATCAACTTTTCGGATCACCGATGCGGGCCGCCGCTGCGTGGGCCGAATGCCGACTCACGCCGCGCGACGGTCCTTCGGCCGCCAGGTCTGTCGGTGCATCTTACAGGCTACCGGGGCCGCGATCCGTCCGGCGCGTCTATCCGCTTGTTCCGCAATAGGATTTGCGTTCGGTACGGGCTTTGCTTATGGTGTCTGTAACAGGGCGCGGCGTGTAACCCTCTCGCCGCGCCGCCTTGTGTTACGGAGACTCCTGATGCGTCTCGCTTCGTTGGTGGCTGCAGGTTTCGTGCTCGTGGTGTCCGCGCCTGTGGTCCAGGCCGCGACCATCACGCAGACCGCGACCTATGCCGAGGCCGCCCTGCCGACCGGCGGCACCGCCACCACGCTCTCCGTCGCCAAGTTCGACGGTTCCCTCGGCACGCTCAACAGCGTGACGGTGAGCCTGACCGGCACCTCGAACGGCACCTTCCAGGTCCGCCGCGGCAACAACGGTGCGCTCGGGAGCGTGACCTACAACGCCACGATCGGCGCGGACTACACGCTCGGCGTCAATGCGCAGCAGCTTTTCGTGGTGGACGTGAATGCGGGCGCCGCGGTGATCGTGCCGCGCAACACGACCCGGACTGGCACGCCCCTCAACACGGCGTCGTCGAGCCAGAGCCAGATCCTGACCTCCGGCGACTTCCTGACCTTCTTCACCGGCACCGGGAACGCCGACTTCGCACTGGCGATTGCGCGCGCGAACACCGTGGACTCGCTCGTCCCGCCGAACGTGAACCCGAACACCGGCAACACGGGCACGCAGACCTACACCTTCACCAATACGGCCAGCGCCCAGCTCGAGGTGATCTACGACTACTCGCGGGGTGGCGGAAACATCGGCGTGCCGGCCCCGGCGGCGCTCTCCCTGTTCTCGCTCTCGCTGCTCGGCCTCGGCCTCGTCGGCCGCGTTCGCGCGCGCAGCTGATCTGACGCGCCCGGCCGGGCGCGGGTCAGCCCCGCCCGGCTTGTCGCCCGGCGCCGCGCGCGCCACATGGGCGGCATGAGTTCTTCCCCCGATGATCCCGCCGGCTGGCACGGCACCACGATCCTCTGCGTTCGAAAGGACGGCCGCGTGGCCATGGCCGGCGATGGCCAGGTCTCGCTCGGCCAGACCGTGGTCAAGGGCAATGCGCGCAAGGTGCGCCGCATCGCCAATGGCCGCGTGCTCGCCGGCTTCGCCGGCGCCACCGCCGATGCCTTCACCCTGCTCGAACGCCTGGAAGCCAAGCTCGAGCGCTTCCCGGACCAGCTCGAACGCGCCTGCGTCGAACTCGCCAAGGACTGGCGCACCGACCGCTACCTGCGCCGGCTGGAGGCGCTGCTCGCCGTCGCCGACGCCAAGCGCTCCCTGTTGCTGACCGGCCAGGGCGACGTGCTGGAGCCGGAGGATGCGGTGATCGGCATCGGCTCCGGCGGCAACTACGCCCTCGCCGCGGCCCGCGCCCTTCTGCCTGTGGAAGGCCTGGCCGCCGAGGAGATCTGCCGGCGCGCGATGAAGATCGCCGGCGAAATCTGCGTTTACACCAACGGCAACATCATTCTCGAAAGCCTCGAAGCGTGAGCGAGTCGATCAACCTGAGCCCGCGCGAGATCGTCAGCGAGCTCGACCGCCACATCGTCGGCCAGAACGAGGCCAAGCGCGCCGTCGCCATCGCGCTGCGCAACCGCTGGCGTCGCCAGCAGCTGCCGAACGGCCTGCGCGAGGAGGTGGTGCCGAAGAACATCCTGATGATCGGCCCGACCGGCTGCGGCAAGACCGAGATCGCCCGCCGCCTGGCGAAGCTGGCCAACGCGCCCTTCCTGAAGGTGGAAGCGACCAAGTTCACCGAGGTCGGCTATGTCGGCCGCGACGTCGAAAGCATCGTCCGCGACCTGGTCGAGGCCTCCATCACCCAGACCCGCGACACCGCGCGCAAGAACGTGCAGGCCAAGGCCGAGCTCGCCGCGGAGGAACGCCTGGTCGGCGCGCTGGTCGGCGAAGGCGCCTCCGGCGAGACGAAGATGAAGTTCCGCCGCATGCTGCGCGAAGGCCAGCTCGAAGGCCGCGAGGTGGAGGTGCAGGTGCAGGATGCTGGCGGCGGCATGCCGATCGGCATGATCGACCTGCCGGGCGCGCAGGGCATCCAGATGCAGAACATGCAGGAGATGCTGGGCAAGATGTTCGGCGGCCGCACCAAGCCGCGGAAGATGACGGTGGCCGAGGCGCGCATCGCGCTGACCAAGGACGAGGCCGACAAGCTGCTCGACAACGATCAGCTCACGCGGGAGGCGGTGGCGAACGCCGAGAACCAGGGGATCGTCTTCATCGACGAGATCGACAAGGTCTGCGCCCGCACGAGCGAGGGCGGCGGTTTCCGGGGCGGCGATGTCAGCCGGGAGGGCGTGCAGCGCGACCTGCTGCCGCTGATCGAGGGCACCACCGTCACGACCAAGCACGGGCCGGTGAAGACGGACCACATCCTCTTCATCGCCTCCGGCGCCTTCCATATGGCCAAGCCCAGCGACCTTCTGCCGGAGCTGCAGGGACGCCTGCCGATCCGCGTGGAGCTGAAGGCCCTCACGCAGGAGGATTTCCGGCGGATCCTGACCGAGCCCGAGCATTCCCTGACGAAGCAGTATGTCGCGCTGATGGGGACGGAGGGGGTGACGCTCGACATCACCCCCGATGCCGTGGATGCGCTGGCCGAGCTCGCCGCCGAGATCAATGCGACGGTCGAGAATATCGGCGCGCGGCGGCTGGCCACGGTGCTGGAACGCCTGCTGGACGAGGTTTCGTTCACCGCCAGCGACCGCGGCGGCGAGACCATCACCGTGGACGGCGCCATGGTCCGCAACCGCGTGGCGCCGCTGGCGGCCAGCGCGGATCTGAGCCGGTTTATTTTATAGTTTGACGCGAGACGCTGCCCCAGGCCCGAACGACGCCAAATTGGGCGCCAGTTGAGTCTAGCGCCTAGGCCGCCTGCTTCTTCCTTACTCGTCTAAGCTCAGTATCAAGCCGCAGTGTCAGCTTCGAAGCATCATCCAAAATTGCCCGAACAAGGGCGTCAACATTCTCTCCTGTGGGCTCTCTGCTGACCTTATCGGCCTCTCTTTCAACGGACGGAGAATAAGACGCAATCTGGGGATCATCGCCGGTCTCTGTTCGTGAGGAACGGTGATCGGCGACTGTCGACAAGGGCGCCATCGTTCTACTTCCCCGCATGACAGATTCCCCACTGATTCCAGTCAGCTAACATAAAACCGGACCTAGGTCAAGAGTTCCTGAAGCGCGACGATCTCATCAGTTAAATTCGTGAAAACCGCAGCGGCGTGCCGTAGCGGTAGGGCGATGGCTTCGTTGACCGCGCCGGGACGGTCACTGGTCACTACCAACACCCCGATGCATCGTCCGCTCAGGCTTCCAAACGGTATGGACGCGAATGATCGATAGACGTTCGGATCGTAATGTTTGAAGTTCGCGCCCGTTGACATAAAAGTGTCGTAAAGATCCGATTTCTGAATATCTTCGGTTATAAATGATGTGTTTTGCGCAAATGCCATTCCGGTATGGCCTTGGCCTGGGCGCCATGAGCGCCCGAACGCTGCCTTGCCTCGTGCGCCGTTTCCCGACAAGGAAGGGTGACGAGGATCAGTTCTGCGCCATACTGGCCTAAGCTCACCGACATTATCATAATACAGATAAACACAAAGATTCCATCGGTCTCTGTCGTCAAATCCAAAAAATTCGTGTGGTCGCTGGTGAAGCGGCGCCAAGAAAGAATCGTAAAACCCGACAAAACTTGGATTTGCGCGTCTAGTTATCTGATCAAGCTCACCGATATTTTTTTGAAGTTTATATAGACCTAGCGCCCAGACTTGAAGGTGCATCAGCCGATCAGCTGTTTTACTTGCTATGGAGCTCGCTTCTGTTTCTCTCGTTAATGCGCTCTCACACTCATCGCATCGCATCATAAGAGCGCTCAACGATTCGGGGCGCCGTAGCAAACGCTGCGCGGTGTAGATTTGAAGGCCGAGAAAAACGACCACAAAGAACATTAAGACATAAGATATGGCCGATATAGGCTGCAGGTGGTTCGGAAGTATACTTGATACAATTGTAAGGCATGATGGCATGACCAAGTGGCGACTACTGCAACAACGCGCCGATCCGCTTCTGCCGATACGAACGCTTCCTTCGCAGCAAGAACGATGCTTTGTTTCATAGCTCGGTTGTCTTAGCGTTCCATGGGTCCCGAGATCACGAGGTCTTCCAACATCCTCTCCGGTCCGATAGCAGAACGAGGCACAGTGGTTCAACCATTAAGCTTCGCAACCTTTGGGGTGTTGTGAAATCGGTAGGCTGATCGGCATGGCGATGTTATAATGTTTGTTGTTACGGCTAGGAGTCGGCCCGCGAGGCCGAAAAAATGCATGGCAAGCGTGAAGCTGCGGTCGGTCGGGAATTCCGTCGGGGTGGTGTTCCCGAAGGATCTCCTGACGCGCCTTGGCCTTCGGGAAGGCGACACCCTGCATGTCGTGGAAGGCCCGGACGGCCTGCGGCTGACGCGGGCCGATCCCGATTTCGAGCGGCAGCTGGACGCGGCGCGCGAGGTCATGCGCAAGCGGCGCGCGGTGCTGCGCGAGCTCGCCAAGTAGCGGGCGACGATGGCGCGCCGTGACTGAACCGGAGTGGATCACGGCTGACGTCGCGCTTGCCGTGCACGAGGAGCAGATCGCCGAGCATGGCGGCGCGGAGGGCGTGCGCGATGCGGGACTGCTGGAAAGCGCGCTCGCCCGGCCGCGCGATGCCTGGGGCTATGGCGTATCGGATCCCTGCGCCCTGGCGGCCGCGCTTGCGCACGGCATTGCCCGCAACCACCCCTTCGTGGACGGCAACAAGCGCACCGCCTTCGTCTGCATCGAGACCTGCCTCATCCTGAACGGCATGGCCCTGGGCGCCTCTGACGCCGAATGCGTCGTCGCCATGCTCGACCTCGCCGCCGGCGCCATGACGGAGGAGGAATTCGCCGACTGGCTGCGCCACCACGCCGCCGCAAGGGGGTGAACTCGCGCCCCGCCGTTTCGATATAGGCCCCATGTCCACCGCCATCGCCCTCGCCGCGGGCAACGCCCTGCCCGCTGCCGCGCTCGCCGACCTCAGGCGCGCGTTCGCGCAGCTCGAGGAGCTGTCCTACGCCGCGCGCCTCTCGCAACTCGTCGGCAAGCCGGTGGAGGCGCTGAAGAACCGGCTTCCCGGCCCGGTGCAGGGCTTGGTGGACGGCGCCGTCCGCCGCGCCCTCTCCGCCGCCATGGAGGCGGCGCTGCGCAGCGACCCTTCGCGCACGCCCGTGCCGGTGGACAGCTCCTGGTTCCACCGCGGCATGGCCGCCGCCTCCGGCGCCGCCGGCGGCGCGCTCGGGCTGCCTGGCACCCTGGTGGAGCTGCCCGTCTCCACCACGCTGCTGCTGCGCCAGATCGCCGCCATCGCTGCCGAGAACGGCGAGGACCTGAGGCGGCCGGAGATCGCGGCCGAATGCCTGAAGGTCTTCGCCCTGGGCGGCCGCGACCCGCGCGACGACGCGGCCGAAAGCGGCTACTTCGCCGTCCGCATCGCCCTGGCCGAGGCGCTGAAGACCGTCGCGGGCAAGGGCGTGGCCGGGCTGATGCTGCCGGGCTTCCTCGGCACCATCGCGGCACGCTTCGGCGGCCCGGTGGCGCTCAAGCTTTCGGCCCAGGCCGCGCCGATCATCGGCGCCGCCGCGGGTGCGGCGGTGAACCTCGCCTTTCTCGAGCATTTTCGGGGCGTCGGACAGGGGCACTTCACGGTGCGGCGGCTGGAACGGACCTATGGCGCGGAGCCGGTGAAGGTGGCCTACCAGGCCATCCAGGAAACGCGGGACGCGCGGTTCAACGCGTGACGTGGGGGGGGGGGGGGGGGGGGGGGGGGGGGGGGGGGGGGGGGGGGGGGGGGGGGGGGGGGGGGGGGGGGGGGGGGGGGGGGGGCGGGGGGGGGGGGGGGCGCCCGCCGGCGGCCGCGGGCGCGC
>NZ_JBWXTD010000003.1:1083522-1103101 GCF_056682175.1 Falsiroseomonas sp. RANM36 | reverse complement strand
CCGGCGCAACTGCCCCCCTTGGGTACCCCTGGCCCGGGGGCCCCGGGGGGGGGGGCGCCCCACCCCCCGCGCGCCCACCCGCCGCTCCATCACCGCCGCGCGCGTGCGCGCCAGCACCACCACGGCGAAGAGGAACGAGAAGCCCAGCGCGCAGGTCAGCAGCGGATAGAGCATGTCCACATGCATCCCCGGCGCATCCAGGCGCGTGACGCTCGCGGGCTGGTGCAGCGTGTTCCACCAATCCACCGAGAACTTCACGATCGGGATGTTCACGATCCCGACCAGCGCGAGGATCGCACCCGCGCGCGCGCCCCGCTCGGCGTCGTCGAACGCCCGCACCAGCGCCGCATGGCCGAGCCAGAGGAAGAAAAGCACCAGCACCGAGGTCAGCCGCGCATCCCACACCCACCAGGTGCCCCACATCGGCTTGCCCCAGAGGCTGCCGGTGGCCAGGCACAGCGCCGTCGCCGCGGCGCCGACCGGCGACAGCTCCCGCGCCGTCAGGTCGGCCAGCGGATGCCGCCAGATCAGCGACATGATCGAGAGGATGGCCAGGCCCGTGTAGCCGCCCATGGCCAGCCAGGCCATCGGCACATGCACATACATGATCCGCACGGTCTCGCCCTGCTGCCAGTCGGTCGGCGAGACGACGAGCGCCCAGTACGCGCCGGCCGCCGTCACGCCGATCGCCAGCGCCCAGAGCCAGGGCATCCAGGCATCGGTCAGGCGCAGGAAACGGCCCGGATTGGCGAAGCGATGCAGCGACCGCCCACGCTCGGCGGGTGCGATGGGGCGAGGCCCGGTTGGCCGGGTCGGTGCGGAAGGGCTGGCGTCCACCGCGCTAACCTAGGGGGTACTCGCGGCGGATTGAAGCCACAGCCGTCGCGCGTTACGAGCCTGTCCGGGACGAAGCCCGGGAGCCTGTCGCCACCATGCGTCTCCGCCGCGCCGCAGGAAAGGATCGTGCCTGAGATGGCGCGGGGCCGCAGCCACTGGCTCGTGAAGTCCGAGCCCGATGCCTTCTCCTGGAACCAGCAGGTCGCCAACGGGGTCGAGCCCTGGACCGGCGTGCGCAACCACATGGCCAAGGCCAACCTGCAGGCCATGAAGAAGGGCGACCGCGCCTTCTTCTACCACTCCAACATCGGCAAGGAGATCGTCGGCGTGGTGGAGGTGGTGCGGGAGGCCTATCCCGACCCCACGGTCGGGCCGGACGACCCCAAGGGCGAGTGGGTCTGCGTGGATGTGAAGGCGGTGGGACCCATGCCGAAGCCGGTGACGCTGGCCGCGATCAAGGCGGACCCCGCCTTCGCCGACCTCGCCCTGGTGCGCCAGTCGCGGCTTTCGGTGATGCCGGTCAGCGCGGAGCACTGGAAGAAGCTCTGCAAGATGGGCGGCCTGAAGGGATGAGCGAGGTCTCCGCCACCGAGCGCGTGCTCTGCCGGCTGGACGAGATCCCCGACGGCCAGAGCCGCGGCTTCCCGGCGGCGCCGGGGGGCTTCACCGGCCTGTTCGCGATCCGCCGGGGCGCGCGGGTCTTCGTCTACGTGAACTCCTGCCCCCATGTCGGCCTGCCGCTGGACCCCGCCCCGGACCGCTTCCTGGACGCGAAGAAGCAGCACATCGTCTGCTCCGCGCACGGCGCCCGCTTCCGCATCGAGGATGGCGAGTGCTTCTCCGGCCCCTGCTACGGCGAGAGCCTGGAAGCCGTGCCGGTTCGCCTGGATGCCGAGGGGCGGGTGATCGTGCCGGCCGATGCGGGGCTGTGACGCGGCCCGGACTGCGCGATTCGGATAGCGAAAATCCTCGTCGAGCCTTGGATCGGCGCGAATTCGCCGTCTAGCCTCTCCGGCAAGCCGGGCAGCACGCCCGGCCGGAGGAGGGATAAGGCCCATGACGCGATGGCTTCCGGCCGCCCTGGCGCTCGCCTGCGCCGTGGGTCCGGCGCTGGCGCAGACCGCGCCCACGCAACCGCTGAACACCGCCACGCTGGTCGAGCTCTGCGGCGCGGCGCCCGCCATGTCGGAGGCGCCGGCCACCGCCTTCTGCCGCGGCTTCATCATCGGCGCCGGGCAGCATCACCAGGCCGTTGCGCGCGTCGCCGGCCAGCAGCCGGCCTTCTGCATGCCGAATCCCGGGCCGACGCATCAGGAATTCCAGGCCGCCTTCGTCGCCTGGGGCCGCGCCAACCCGCAATTCGCGCAGGAGAGCGCGGTGGATGGGCTGATCCGCTTCGCCGCCGCCACCTGGCCCTGCCCGCCAGCCGCCACCCCGGCCCGCAACCGCCGCTGAGAGGAAGCCGGACCATGCGACGCCTCATGATTCTGCCCGTCGTCGGGCTTCTCGGCCTCTCGGCCTGCTCGGGCGGCAACCTCCAGCCCGTCACCATCACCCCGCAGGAGGAGCGGCTGGCCATCGGCGCCGCCGCCGGCGCGCTGGGCGGCCTCGCGATCGGGTCGCTGACGGCGCAGGCGGGGGTTGGCGCGCTGATCGGCGCCGGCGTCGGCCTAGCCGGCGGCGCGCTCTACAACCACCACCTCCAGCAGCAGCGGAACACCTATCTCGAGGGCTACAACGCGGCCCGCTCCGGCCGCCCGGCCGCGCCGCCGGCGCAATAGACGCAGTCGGCGCCGGGTCAGCCCGGCGTCAGGCTGAATTCCGGGACCAGGCGGCCGAGCTCAGCCAGGGCCGCGTCCCGCTCACCCGCCGTCGCCAGCGCGGCGATGCGGTCGATGGCCGCGGCCATCTCGGCCGCGTCGGTGGTGCGCGGCACCGCCACGAGCAGGCCCGGGAAGCTGGTCGCCCGCGGCGGCTCCTGGCCGTGGAACAGCTCCTCGAACAGCTTCTCGCCGGGGCGCAGGCCGGTGAAGCGGATCTCGACATCCTCCTCCGGGCGCAGGCCCGCCAGGCGGATCATGCGGCGGGCGAGGTCCACGATCTTCACCGGATCGCCCATGTCGAGCACGAAGATGCCGCCGTCGCGCAGTTCCTTCGGTGCGTCCGCGGGATCGGTGGCGCCGACGACCGCGGCCTGCAGCACCAGCCCCACGGCCTCCCGCACCGTCATGAAGTAGCGGCTCATATCGGGGTGGGTGACGGTCAGCGGCCCGCCGCGCTCCAGCTGGCGGCGGAACAGCGGGACGACCGAGCCGGTGGAGCCCAGCACGTTGCCGAAGCGCACGGTGACGAGGCGCATGCCCCCATGCGCCCGTGCCTCGCCGCCGCTGGCGGCGCGGGCTTCCCTATCCCGCGCCTGGCAATACATCTCCGCCAGCCGCTTGCTCGCCCCCATGACGCTGGTCGGGTTCACCGCCTTGTCGGTGGAGATGAACACCATCAGCCCGCAGCCCGCTTCCCGCGCCGCATCCGCCACCACGCGGGTGCCGAGCGCGTTGGTCAGCAGGCCCTCCAGCGGGTCGTTCTCCACCATCGGCACATGCTTCAGCGCGGCGGCGTGGAACACCAGCTCCGGCCGGATCTCGGCGCAGAGGCGGCGGATGCGCGCCTCGTCGCGCACATCGGCCAGCACGGCGGTGCGCGGCACCTCCGGGTGGCGCTCCCGCAATTCGAGGTCGATCTCGTAGAGCACGTATTCGCCGTGATCGAGCAGCGTCAGGTGGGCCGGGCCGAGCGCCGCGACCTGCCGCGCCAGCTCGCCGCCGATGGTGCCGCCGGCGCCCGTCACCAGGACGCGCCTTCCCTGGATCAGCCGGGCCATGCCCTCGCGGTCGAGCGGCACCTGCGGGCGGTCCAGCAGGTCCTCGATCTCGATGGGACGAAGCGCGACCGGCGCCTCCGGCTCCGCCCGCTCTCCGGGGCGGCGGGCGGCGGGGCGGAGCGAGGTCAGGCTCGGCAGGCGCTTAACCGGCACGCCATGCCGGTCGCAGGCATCCAGCAGCCGCTGCAGCTCCTGCCCCTGCAGCTGGGTGGTGGCGATGGCGACCACCGCGGGCAGGCGGCCCTCGTCGCGCAGCATGTCGAGGATGGCGGCGGCGTCCTCGGCGGTGCCGAGCACCTCCACCCCCTGGATGCGCCGCCCCATCTGGCGCGAGCGGAGCGAGAGGATGCCCATCACGCGATAGGCCGTCCCGCGCTCCTGGCCGAGGGCGCGGATATAGAGGTCGGTGCCGTCCCCCGCGCCCACCAGCAGCACGCTCTGCACCGGCGATCCGTTGAGCGGCACGGTCCGCCCGGCATGGCGCAGCCGGGCCGCGACGCGGGGCGCGCCGAGCAGCGCGCCGAGCAACAGCGCGTGAATGGCCGGGAAGGCGAGGTTGGGCGGCCGCCAGGCGCCGGTCGCGTGCAGCAGACCCCAGAACAGCGCCGCGCCCAGCGCCGCGGAGCCCGCGATGGTCAGCAGGTCGGGCAGGGAGGCGAAGCGCCAGTATTGCCGCGACAGCCCGATGGGCCAGCCCGCCAGCAGCAACGCCGCGGCGCCGCCCGGCAGGCCGAGCAGCCACCAGGCGGCGGGCGGCCAGGCCCCCGGCGCCGCGAGCCACACGGCGCCCGGCACGGCGAGCGCGGCGAGCGCCGCGTCGAGGCCCAGATTCGTCAGGATGCGGTCGCGAGCCGTGGCGGCCATGGCACAGCCCCATAGACCCCGCCGGGCGTGGCCGGAAGGCAGGATCCGGAATCGGCGTCGGCAATCCGCGGCGCTAGCGCATCTGTCGCTACGACCTAACGCGAACGCACATGAACGCAGGCTCGCTCCGATCCTGGCGGCACATCAATTTGAACCCCCCGGAAGGGCTCACCCCCAAGTGGTTGGAGGAAGCCGTCGCGGGAGACGTTATATCCGCTGGCGACCAAAAATTCGAAAATCTGCTTGGCATAGTTGAAGCCTTCGAGATCGCCTGATGAATGCGCGATCAGAATTTCACGGCTGCGCGGCACCATCTGAAGAAGTTTTTCTTTTGCCGCTGAGTCAAGCACTCGGTCTGGAGTGCCTAAAAACACCTTTTCTATGGACACGCTGCCAGCGGTTATACCTCCACTCTGAAAATAGGATGCAACCATCGGGCGCTCATTTTGTGTCATGGTCGGCTCCGATTTTCACAGTGCCTGCGGTGATTCCGCCTGACTGATTGAATGAGACAACGGATGTCGCCGTGCTTGACGCCGTAAGCTCCGGCGCGGTCTTCGCACGAGATATGTAGAGTGTGAGCCACAACGACAGAGAACCCGCTACTGCCCCGAGAGCTAGTCCAATCCATCTTGGCGCGTCTATTCCAAGCGCTGGCAAGCCCCACTCTATCGCAGCAGCCGCCACGGCAAGAAGTGCCGACACAGCCCAGCCCGATACCACCTTTCCACGAGCCATGCCTTGAGTCTGGTTGCGCGGTGCGCGATTCGCAAGGCGTTCTGATCACCGGCTAGCCAGACCGCGCAGCGGCGTGCCAATCGACAGTCTCGCAGCGGGCGACGACTTGAGGGAGGCATTGCTGAAATGGCCGATGGCAGGCTGGTGATCGGGACCAAGCGCTACTCCTCCTGGAGCCTGCGCGGCTGGCTGATGGTGCACATGGCCGGGCTCGATGTGGAGGAGGTGGTGGTGCCGCTGGCCGGTGGCGCCACGGCGGCGATCAAGGCGATCTCGCCCAACGGCCTGGTGCCCTATCTGGAACATCGCGGCGCGCGGATGTGGGAGAGCATCGCCATCGCGGAGTATTGCGCCGAGGCCGCGCCCGCGTTGTGGCCGGCCGACCGCGCCGCGCGCGCCCATGCCCGCAGCATCGCCGCGGAGATGCATGCCGGCTTCCGCGCGCTGCGCATCGCGATGCCGATGAATCTCGGCCGCACCTTCCCCGGCAAGGGCCGCACACCCGAATGCCTCGCCGACATCGCGCGGGTGGAGGCGATCTGGGCCGAGGCGCTGGCGGCGCATGGCGGCCCCTTCCTGTTCGGCGCCGCCTTCACCCTGGCGGATGCGATGTATGCACCGGTGGTGACCCGCTTTCTGACCTGGCAGCCGGCGCTGTCCGAGGTGACGCAGGCCTATTGCCAGGCGGTGCGCGCGCATCCGCTGGTGGATCGCTGGTACCGCGAGGCGGCGGCCGAGCCGAAGGAATGGCTGCTCGAGAAATACGAGAACCCGGCATGATCACGGCCACCGCGCTCGATCACGTCGGCCTCTGCGCGCGCGACCCGGCGCCGCTCTGGGCAGCGTGGGAACGGCTCGGCTTCGCGCTGTCGCCCGTCGCGCAGCAATCCGGGCGGCGCACGCCGGACAGCGAGGTCGAGCCCTTCGGCACGGTGAACCGCTGCGCCTTCCTCCGCCACGGCTATGTCGAGCTGCTCGGCATCATGGACGATGCGCTGTTCGCCAATGGCGTGGACCGCTTCGTCGCGCGCTACACCGGCGCGCATATCCTGGCGCTGGCGATGGACGACGCCGAAGGCAACCTCGCGCGGCTGCGCGCGGGCGGACTGGCGATCCCCGGCATCGCCTGGCTGCAACGGCCGGTGGAGCCGGGTGGCCCGACGGCGCGCTTCGCCCGCCTGCCCTTCCCGGACGCGCCGGAAGGCCGGGTGCAGCTGGTGCAGCACCTGACGCCCGAACTGGTCTGGGACGCGCGCTGGATGGGCCACCGCAACGGCGCCGAGGCGCTGGAAAGCGCCATCCTGGTCAGCGCGGAGCCAGCGGAGACGATGGCGCGGCTTGCGCGGCTGGCGGGCGTGCCGGCCGAGCCCGATCCCCTCGCCGGCTTTCGCCTGCGCCTGCCCGGCGCGCCGCGCGCCGCGGGGCCCGACAGCCCAGCGATGGAGACGCGCATCCGGGTGCTGCCGCCCGAGGCGCTGGACCGCGCCCTGCCCGGCGTGACGGCGCCGGCGCTGCCCTTCATGGCGGGCTTCGTCATCCGCACGAGCGACAAGGCTGCAAGCGCACGCGCCCTGCTCGCCGACCTGAAGCTGCGCGACGCGCCGGAGGGCGTGATGGTGCCGCCCGAACAGGCCGGCGGGGCGGCCGTCATCTTCGCATGACCACCGCCGCCGCGATCCGCAAGTCGCTCCGTACCTACTACACGCCGGGTCGCGCGGCGGCGCTGGATGCGTTCCATGCGCGCTTCCTGGGTGCCGGTGAGCTCGGCTTCGATGTCGGCGCGCATGTCGGCGACCGCACGGCCAGCTTCCGGCGGCTCGGCGCGCGCGCCGTCGCGGTGGAGCCGCAGCCGCGCCTCGCCCGCCTGCTGCGCCTGCTTTTCTTTCGTGATCCCGGCGTGGTCCGCGTGGCCGCGCTGGTCGGCGCCGCGCCCGGCGAGGCGGTGCTGCGCATCAACACCGCGAACCCCACGGTCGCCACGGCGTCGGAGGCGTTCGTCGCGGCGGCCGAGGGCGCGGCGGGCTGGGAAGGCCAGGTGTGGGACACGGAGCTCCGCCTGCCCGTCACCACGCTGGATGCGCTCGCGGCGGCGCATGGCCGGCCCGACTTCGTGAAGATCGATGTCGAGGGCTACGAGGCGGTGGCGCTGGCGGGCCTCACCGTCGCGCCGCGCAGCCTCTCCTTCGAGTTCACCACCATCCAGCGCGACGTCGCGGCGCTTTGCCTCGATCGGCTGCAGGCGCTGGGCTACCGCGCCTTCAATGCCTGCCTCGGCGAGGGAATGCAGTTCGCCCATGCCGCGCCGCTGGATGCCGGAGCGATGGCCGCCTGGATCGCCGCCTTGCCGCACGAGGCGAATTCCGGCGACGTCTATGCCAGCCTGGAGCCGGCGCGGCTGGTCCGCTGATGCAGATCTACGCCCTCGCCGAGCATCTGGTCTTCGCGGTCGTCCTTGCGCTGCTCTCGGCCGCGGCGGTGCGGCTGATGATCGCCTTCCCGATCCTCGACCATCCGAATGCGCGCAGCGCCCATACCCGTCCGACGCCGCGCGGCGGCGGGGTGGGCGTGGTGCTGGCCTTCGTGGCGGGGATGCTGGTGCTGTATCTCGTCGCCGACTTCGCCCGCATCGCGGAGCGCCCCTTCCTCGGCGTGATCGCCGCGGCGCTGGCGATCGCCGGCGTCGCGCTGGCCGACGACATGCGCGACCTCTCGGCGCGGTTCCGGCTGCTGGCGCAATGCGCGGCGGCGCTCGTCGCGGTCGCGATGGGGCTGGTCGTCACGCAGCTCGCGATGCCCTGGGGCGGCATCCTGCAGCTCGGCTGGATGGCGCCGCTGGTCACGCTGGTCTGGATCGTCGGCTGCACCAATGCGGTGAACTTCATGGACGGGCTGGACGGGCTGGTCGGCGGCACGCTGCTGGTCGTCTCGGTCGCGCTGTGCGCCATCGCCGCCTGGCAGGGGGGAGCCTTCGTCTATGCCGCGGCGCTGTTCCTGGCCGCGGGCTTCGCCGGCTTCCTGCCCTTCAACCTGCATCCCGCGCGCATCTTCATGGGCGATGTCGGCAGCCAGTTCGCCGGCTTCATGATGGCGGTGCTCGGCGTCGCGGCGGCGCGCTTCGATTCCCAGCAGCTCTCCTTCGTGATCGTGCCGCTGCTGATGTTCGGGCTGCTGTTCGACGCCGCCTTCACCCTGGCGCGCCGCGCGCTGATGGGTGCGCGGCTGACGGAAGGCCACCGGACGCATCTCTACCAGCTCGCGCAACGCTCCGGCATGGGCGTGCGGCAGGTGGCGGCGGTGCATTGGGGCTTCGCGGCGTTCAACGCGCTGATGGTCGTCGCCTTCCTCGTGATCCCCTCGCCCTGGAAGGCGCTGGCCGGCCTGCCGGCGCTGGCGGTGCAGCTTGCCTGGCTGGCGCATGTGATGCGGCTGATGAAGCGCGCCGGCATCGGCTGGACATGATACCCGCGCCGCCGGGGCGCGCCCGCTCCGCCAGGTCATGTCCTTCCACAGCTCGGCAGACCGCGCCCGCGCCATGCCGGCTTGGCTCCGCCTCGACAACGCCCTCGGCAACGACAGCCAGGGCGTGGCGCGCTATCCGCGCAGCACGCCATGCCCGCGCAGGAAGCCCAGCAGGGGCAGCATCGGCAGGCCAAGGATAGCGCTGTGCTCGCCCTCCACCCGGCTGAACAGGTGCACGCCCATCGCCTCCAGCCGATAGGCGCCGACGCTGGCGCAGAGCCCCTCGCCCTCGGCCGCGAGATAGGCGTCGAGGAAGCCCTCGGAAAAGCTGCGCATCGTCAGCCGCGGCACCGAGACGTCCTGCCAGATGCGCGCCCCACCCCGCCAGGCGACGGTCGCCGTCACCAGCCGGTGTGTCCTGCCGCGCAGCGCCAGCAGCTGCGCCCGCGCCGCGGCCAGGTCCGTCGGCTTGTCGAACCAGCGCTCCTTGCCGTCCTCCATCCGGCAGGTGAGCAGCTGGTCGCAGCCGATCACCAGCGCGTCGGGGACGCGGCGGGCGATGCGCTCGGCCTTCGCCTCGGCCAGCATGATCGCGGCGTCCTCGGCCGGGATGCCCTCGGCCTGGGCGCTTTCCTTCAGCGCCGCCTCGTCCACCGCGGCCGGCAACGCCTCGAAGCGCAGCCCGGCGCGCTCCAGCAAGGTGCGGCGCGTGGCGCTCTGCGAGGCCAGCACCAGCACCGGATCGGCAGCCTGGAACGTCATCCCATCCGGCCCAGACACGCGCAGGCGGCGGCCGCAGGCCGCCGAGGCCGCGACGGCGGCCCGCCGGTCGTCCGGCGAGCCAAGCCGCCGGAGGCGGCGCCCGGCGCCTGAGGGCGATGCAAGTCCATCACCCGCCGAGCACGCCGGCGGCGGGGTCTTCGGGAGCGTGCGGCACGGCCGGCTGGCGCCGCCGCTCGTGCCATGCCTCCATCAGCTGCAGCACCGTCGCGGCCGTCTCCTCGATCGAGCGGCGCGTCACGTCGATCACCGGCCAGCCATGCTGGGTGCAGAGCCGGCGCGCCGCCTGGATCTCCGCCTTCACCGCCTCATGGTCCACATAGTCATTGGCGTCGCTGCGCACGCCGCCGGCGCCGATCAGCCGCAGCCGGTGGCGCCGGATCTCGATCAGGGCGCCGGCCTCGATATGCAGCCCGACCACCGGGCAGGGCGCCTCGTTCAGCTCGGACGGCATGGTCGCGCCCGGCACGATGGGGACGTTGGCCGCCTTGATGCCGCGATTCGCCAGGTAGAAGCAGGTCGGCGTCTTGCTGCTGCGGGAGACGCCCACCAGGCACACATCCGCCTCATGGATGCCGGCCACGCCCTGCCCGTCGTCATGCGCCAGCACGTAGTGCATTGCGTCGATCCGCCGAAAATAGTCGGCGTCCATCACATGCTGCGCCGCCCGCTTCTCCCGCGCCGGCTCGCCGAGCTCGGTCTGCAACAGCTCCATGATCGGATCCAGCACGGAGAGGCATGCCACGCCGAGGCGCGCGCAATGCTCCTCCAGCGCGTGGCGCAGGCTGCGGTCGGCCACGGTGAACAGCACCGGCCCCGGCTCCGCCTCGATGCCGTCCAGCACGCGGTCGAGCTGCAGGCGGGAACGGATCAGCGACCAGCGGTGATGGATCACATGCGGCTCGTCGAAGCGCGAGAGCGTGGCACGTGCCACCGAGTTCAGCGTCTCGCCGGTGCTGTCGGAGACGAGGTGCAGGTTGATCGTGCGATGCGGCATGGAGGGGCTCCCGGGGCGCTCCGCGGATCGCGGGGATGGCGGGGAAAACCCGCCCGGGTCAAGGGCAGGGTCGCGAAAGGGGTGGGAAACCCGCCCCTCCGCGCGACGCAGGGATGACTTTCCCGCTGCCGCTCACGCTTTCGTGGGCAAGCCGGATTCCGATGCGGCGGCAATGCGTTGCACCGCGTAGCTTGCGTGGACAGGCCTGTGGATCGTCCGGGCAAAGCACCCATCCCCGATGACCACAGGCCCAACAGCACTCCACCCACTTCAAGGATTCAGAGTCTTTTAGGATGATGGGCGCCGTTGTTCCGGGAGGCAGGCTTGTCGGCAGGCAATGAGGCAGGGGTGGCGGCTGGCGCCATGGCGGAGCCGCGCAGGCCATTGCTGCGCGCGCTGTCGGGCGAGCCGGTCTGGCCGCCGCCGATGTGGCTGATGCGCCAGGCAGGCCGCTACCTGCCCGAATACCGCGCGGTGCGGGAGAAGGCCGGCGGCTTCATCGCCCTCTGCACCACGCCCGACCTCGCCTCGGAGGTCACGATCCAGCCGATCCGCCGCTACGGCATGGATGGCGCGATCCTGTTCTCCGACATCCTCATGGTGCCCTGGGCGCTCGGCCAGCCGCTCCGCTTCGCCGAGGGCGAAGGGCCGGTGCTGGAGCCGCTGCGCGACGCCGCCGGCATCGGCGGGCTCGAGCTCGACAAGGTCCGCGAGCGCGCCGCCCCGATCTTCGAGACGGTGCGCCTGACCCGTGCCGCGCTGGCGGAGCAGCATGCGAAGACCGCGCTGATCGGCTTCGCCGGCAGCCCCTGGACGGTGGCGGCCTACATGGTGGAGGGGCATGGCAGCCGCGACTTCCACACCGCACGCGGCATGGCCTTCGCCGATCCCGCCCTGTTCGGCCGGCTGATCCGCACGCTCGTGGAGGCAACAACGGACTACCTTCTCGGGCAGATCGAGGCCGGCGCCGAGGCGGTCATGCTGTTCGACAGCTGGGCCGGCATGTTGCCTCCGAGCCAGTTCCGGCGCTGGGTGATCGAGCCGACGGCGACCATCGTGCGCAACGTCAAGCGCCTGCATCCGAGCGTGCCGGTGGTGGGCTTCCCCCGCCTGGCCGGGCCGCTGATCGGCGAATATGTGCAGCGGACGGGCGTGGACACGGTGGCGATGGACACCGCGATGGATCCGCGCTTCGCCGCCTCCGCCGTGCCGGCCAATATTGCGCTGCAGGGCAATCTCGACCCGCTGGCGCTGGTCGCCGGCGGCGCGGCGCTGGAGGCCGAGGCGCGGCAGATCCTGGCGGCGATGCGCGGCCGCCCCTTCGTCTTCAACCTCGGCCACGGCATCGAGAAGATCACGCCGCCCGAGCATGTGGCGGCGCTGGTTCGGCTGGTGCGCAGCGGGGGGTGAGCGTCGTGCTGAAAGCTAGGCGCCCTCAGAACGAGGGCGCCTAGCGTTGGATCAGCCGTTGCAGACTGGTCTGTAGCGGTCGACCAGATCGGCCTCTTCGCGCAGCCGTGCCTGTTCGCCACTGCTGTTGAGGTGCGCGTGGATGTGGGTAGCACCATTGCGTTTGGCGCACGCCACTTTGTGATGGAAGTCGAACCGCTCGCTCAGATTCCCCGTTTGCCCAAAGTAGAGCGGTTCCCACCGACCCTGGCCCAGGTATTTCGCGAAGCAGTAGTTCCCTGGCTCCGCCCTGAACGACGTGCCCAGGGGATACACCCAGTAGGTATAGGTCGCGCCTGAAAGGCCGGACCAGACGAACGTTGCTGCGGTTGTGCTCAAGGCACACTTCTCCAACGACGTCGCACGCACTCGTGCTGACGTTCAAGCGAAGCGGCCTTGACCAAAGCCCCTGATCCTCAGATAGACTGAGGTGCGTGCAGACGCCCATCCGCCAGCCGCTTCTGGCATGCGGTGGTCACGAAAGGCCGGGGTGGCAGCCCCGGCCTTTCGCTTTTGGTAATGCCCCCTCTAAGTAGCTGAACTATCTCGGGTCATCAATGGCATGTCTTCCCATCCACATATTTATAGGGCTGGTGGGGCATTTATGCCACAAGATGTGGTGTGAAAGGTGAGTCTGACTCCCCTTTTTCCTGGTGATGGGGCCGCTGGCCGAATCCATTCCGATTCGGACTCAATTCAATCGACGCAAAGTATTGCACGTGTGGGAATGTTTTCAGTTCTGTGCTCAAGCCATGATATTGGGTGAAGTCAGAGATCTCACCGCGGCAGCAGCACCCACATGGCCGCCGGGTCGCGCATCCGCCCCGCGCGCTCGGCGGCCTCCTCGCCCCAGCCGGTGAAGAGGTCCGCCCGCGCCCGGCCGCGGATCGCGCCGCCGGTGTCCTGCGCCACCGTGCGGCGGCGCAGCGGCGTGTCGGTGACCGGGTCGCGCCCGGCGATCCACAGCGGCAGGCCCAGCGGCACCTTGGTGCGGTCCACGGCCACCGAGCGCATCGGCGTCAGCGGCACGCCGAGGGTTCCCACCGGCCCCTGCTCCGGCGGCAGGTCCAGCACCCGGAAGAAGACATAGCTCGGGTTGCGCGCCATCAGCGCCGCGGCGGCCTCCGGCCCGGCTTCCCGCATCCAGCCGCGGATGGACTGCATCGAGACCGTCTCGCGCGTCAGCGCGCCCTGCTCGACCAGGAAGCGGCCGATGGCAACGTACGCGAATCCGTTCCAGCCGGCATAGCCGAGCCGCAGCACGCGGCCATCGGCGAAGCGGACGCGGCCGGACCCCTGGATCTGCAGGAAGAAGGCGTCGGCCGGGTCGTCCACCCAGGCGAGTTCCAGCCCGCGCCCGGCCAGGGCACCGCCTGCGATGGCCGCGCGGTCGTGGAAGGGCTGCAGCCGGCCTTCCCGCACGACGCCCGCGATGCGCCGGCCGCGCAGCTCGGGCAGATGCGTGCCGAGATCGGCCTCCACCAGCTCGGGCGGGCGCGCCAGCAGCGGCGTGGCGTGGCGGGGGCTTCGGGTCGGGCTGCCGCGCAGTTCCGGCTCGAAATAGCCGGTCAGCGTGCCCTCCCCGAGCGCCACGGGCCGGAAATGCGTCTCGAGGAAGGCGCGCGCCGCGGCGTCGCCGGGCGGGAGGTTCTGGAGCGCCGCGCAGGCCGGCTTGAGGCTGTCGGCGCTGCGTGCCGTCGCGCCTTCGCCACCCAGGCTTCGCTCCGGCGGCATGCGCGCGATGGCTGCGCAGCTTTGGCGCAGTGCCGGCAGAACCTCGGCGTGCCGGTCCGCGCCCCAGCCCGGCAGATCCGCGAAGACCGCCTCCCGCGGAAACCCCCCTGGCGCGCATCCCGCCAGCACCGCCAGCAAGCCCGCGACCGCCAAAGTCCCAAAAGCCCTCTCCCCCCGAGGGGGGAGAGGGTTGGGTGAGGGGGGACCTTTCCTTGTGGCGCTCAGGCCGACTGCGTCGCCACCAGCTTCCAGGTCGGGTCCTGGCTGCGCAGGTCGCGCTGGAAGGTCCAGATGTCCACGAGCTCGGTCACCGCCTCGGCACCGGCCACCACGCCGCCGTCCTTCGCGGTGGTCAGGTTCACCTGGTCGGACACGAAGCGGACCGTCACATCGGCGATCGTGCCCCGCAGGTCGGCCGCTTCGACCTTCGTCTCCTGCATGGCGCGGACCTCGCTGCGCTGGCTTTCGCCCGCCGCCTCGCGGCGGGAGATCTCGCCCTCGAAGCCGCCGAAGGTGTCGTCCGAAAGAAGCATGCGCAGCGTGTCCCGGTCGCCGCGGGCGAAGGCGTCCACCACCATGCGGAAGGCGCCCTCGGCGCCGTGCAGGAAGCCTTCGGGGTCGAAGGAGGGGTCCACGGCGCGGATGCGCATCAGCGCCTGCCCGACGGGGCTGCGCGGATCGGGCACGATGCGGCGGGTGCCGTCCGGCTGGATCTGCGGCGAGGGCAGCTCCGGCAGGGCATCGGCCGCCGGCGCGGTGCGCGCAGACTGCGGATCGTAGGGATGCGGCCCCTCGCGCCGCGGGCGTTCGAAGCCGGTGCGGCGGCCGAGCACGCTGCGCAGGCGCAGCACCAGGAAGGCCGCGACCATCGCGAACAGGATCAGGTCGACCGGGAAACCGCCGGACATGGATTTCTCCTCACTTGCCCATCACTTAGGGCTCGCGGGCCCGCCTCGCAACGGCAAGATTTTTCCGCCGTGCCGGCCCGCCCCACGCTCCCCGTCGCGCGGGCCAGCTCCGACCGCTATACCGGTCGCCGAACCTTCGGGACAGCGCGATGATCCTGCTGCGTCACGGCCAGAGCGAGTTCAACCTGCACTTCACCGCCACCCGCCGCGATCCTGGCATCAAGGATCCGAAGCTGACCGCGCTCGGGCACGAGCAGGCGGAAGCCGCGGCGGAGGCGCTGGCCGGCACGCAGGAGATCCGGCGCATCATCGCCTCGCCCTACACCCGCGCGCTGCAGACCGCCGCGCCGCGGGCGCGCCGGCTCAGGCTGCCGGTGACCGTCAACCCGATCGTGCGGGAGCGCTACGCCTTCACCTGCGACATCGGCAGCCCCGCCACGGCGCTGCGCGGCGCCTGGCCGGAGCTGACGCTCGACCACCTGGAGGAGGTCTGGTGGCCGCTGCAGGAGGAGCCGGCGGACCAGGTCCTGGCCCGTGCCGCGCGCTTCCGGGGCGAGATGGCGGTGCTGGAGGATTGGGCGCACACGGTCGTCGTGAGCCATTGGGGCTTCATCCTGTCCATGACCGGGCGAAGCGTGGCCAATGGCCAGTGGCTGCCTTGCGACCCGACCGAGCCCGCGCTGCAGGAAGTGGTCTGGAAGCACCACTGAGCCGGAAGGCCCGGCGGGGCGTATGCCGCCGCGCGGGCATGGCGCCGGGGGCGGCGGGAGCCCGCTCGCCGGCGATCAGCGCCGCCGAAGATGGCGGGCCGCGGCCAGGCCCAGCAGACCGATCCCGAACACCGCGAGCGCCGCCGGTGCCGGGGCCGCCACGGCGACCGAATTCCGGTTGCTCATCTCGCCCATCTGGGGGGAGGCGGCGACCAGCTCGACCCGGTCCGCCTCGGCGATCGTCTCGGCGACCGCATCGGCGGCCGGCGCCGCCTGGGCCAGGATGATGTCGGTGGTGTCATGGCTGATCCTGCCGGCCTGGACGGGGCTGGCCAGGGCCGCCAGGGCTGTCAAGGCGATCGCGACGGTCGCGGTCTTCCGGTTCAGCAAGGTCAGTCTCCGATCTCCGCCAGGGCGGAGGGCATCGCGGCAATCCGCGCTTGCCGGAGGCGTAGCAAGCCGCGGGCCAAAAGCCAGGACATTGAAATATTGCCGCTATCCCGACCGGCTTCACGCCGCTGTAAGGTTTGGCGACAGGGTCCTGTCACGCCGCGCCCGGCGGGAGGCCCGCCGGGCGCACCACGCAGCGGAAGCCGACATGGCAGGTGGAGGTGTCCACCGCCTCGGCATGCCGCGCCGCGGGCCGGTAGCGGCGGCAATGATTCGGCGCGCAGAGGAAGCTGCCGCCCTTCAGCACGCGGCGGGGGATGCGGATCTCGGGCTGCGCCGGATCGTAGCTGGCCGCGTCGTCCACGCGCCGCGGGTTCATCGGGATGCAGCAGGATTTCGGGCTGTCCGCCTCATGGCGCGGCGCCCAGAAATCCTGGGTCCATTCCCAGACATTCCCGATCATGTCGAGCAGGCCGTAGCCATTGGCGGGGAAGCTGCCGACCGGGCTGGTCGCCTCCCACCCGTCCTCCCGCGTATTCCGGTAGGGGAAGGCGCCCTGCCAGGTATTGGCCATGATCCGGCCCTTGGGCCGCATGTTGGTGCCCCAGGCGAAGGGTGCCCCGTCCAGCCCGCCACGGGCGGCGAATTCCCACTCCGCCTCGGTCGGCAGGTCCTTGCCGGCCCATCGCGCATAGGCCAGCGCGTCGCCATAGGTGACATGCACCACCGGATGGTCCTCCAGCCCCTCGATCGAGGAGCCGGGGCCATAGGGCGCGCGCCACCAGGCGCCGGGGCGCAACTCCCACCACAGGCCCCATTGCGTCAGGTCCACGGGGCCCTTGGTCTTGCGGAACACCAGGCTGCCGGCGAACAGCATGTGCGGCAGCGCGCCCGGATAGTCGCGCGGGTCGGGCGCGGTCTCGGCGAAGGTCACGTGCCCGGTGGCCGCGACGAAGGCGGCGAATTGCCGGTTGGTCACCGGCGTCGTGTCGATCCAGAAGCCGTCCACCGCGGCGCGATGGACCGGCGCCTCCTCCGGGTAGTGGTCGTTCGAGCCCATGCGGAAGGTGCCGCCCGGGATCCAAGTCATGCCGGCGGGCGCCGTCTCCGCCCGATCGTTGCCGGCCGCTGCGTCCAACGCCTGCGCCTCCGCCGCCATGACCGTCGCTCCAGGCTGCCCGTGTCCGGCCCGAGCATGCCCCAAAGCGGCGCGTCCAGGCACCCCGCTTGGGCATCGCAATGCCGGGATCTTGTATGGGGCATTGTTGCAATGGTCGCGGCCGTCATGCGAACTCGGCCATCGCCTGGCTGTTCGTGCCGCCATCGGGCCGATTGGTCGCTGCCGGCAGCAAGGCCGGGCGCTGCGCCGGGGAGGGCCGCGACATGCACAGATTGGCCGCCGCCGGCGCCCTGGTCCTGTTGGTCGGATGCGACGATCCCGCCCCCGCCACGCCGCGCGCCGAAGCGCCGGCGGCCGAGACGCAGGGTCGCGCCGAAGCCGCGATGCGCGCCACCGAGGAGCGTCTGCGCGCCCGTCTGCGCGAGGAGGGCGCGCTGACGCTGCGCGCGGTGCAGGGCCACCGCCAGGCCATGGCCGAGACCTTCGCCATATGCGGCCAGGTGCTGCCCGGCAGCCGCCGCAGCGAGCCCTACCTGCCCTTCGTCTCCGTCGTGACCTTCGAGGGCGAGCGCCCGGCCGGCGTGGAGTTCCACCTCGCCGCCACCTCGGTGGAGGCGACGCGCGTGTACTACGAGATGGTGGACCGCTGCTTCGACGGCGGCGGCCCGCCCAATGCGCGCACCACCGTGCGCCCGCTGCCGCCCGCTCCCTCGGTGCAGCCCGGCCAGGCTTTCGCGCCGCCCGCCGCCACGGCGCCGGCCGCCCCGGCGCCTGCTCCCGTCGCGGCCACCGCCCCGGTGTCCGATGCACTCATCGCCCCGACCGCACGCGGCACCGTCAGCGTGCGCAGCGCCGCCAATCTCCGCGCCCATCCGGGCGGCGAGGTGCTACGCGTGGTGCCCCGCGGCGCCACCCTCGACGTGTTCGAGGAAGCGCCCGGCGGCTGGTACCAGGTGGGAGAGGGCGAGCCCTGGGGCTGGGTGCATGGCTCGCTGCTGGAGGGGGGCTGACGCGCTACTCCTCCTTCGCGCCGCCCGCCGTCCGTTCGTAGTGCCGAAAATACTTGTCGGTGATCAGGTCCGTCTTCACGACGATGCAGACATCGGTGGTGTTGAACTGCGCGTCGATCACCGCGCCGTCGCCCACGAAGCCGCCGAGCCGGAGGTAGCCCTTGATCAGCGGCGGCAGCGCGACGAGCGCGGCCTTCATGTCCAGCCGCCCGAGCGGCATCCGGTCCATCGCCACGTAGCGCTGCGGCAGGGCGCGCGCGCGCAGCGCCGGCGGCGCCAGGTGGTTGGCGTGCAGGTAGGAGAGCTGCGGCGCCAGTGCGTCGAGATCGGTGCCGGGCAGGGAGGCGCAGCCGAACATCAGGTCGATGCGGTGGCGGAAGACGAAGGCGGCGATGCCGCGCCAGAGAAGCTGCAGCGTGCCGCGCGTGCGATAGGGCGCCGCGACGCAGGACCGGCCGAGCTCCATCACCTCGCCCGGGAAGTTCGCCAGCAGCGACACGTCGTATTCGCTCTCGGAGTAGAAGCGCCCGAGCTTCCGCGCGCCCTCGCGACGGATCATGCGATAGGTGCCGACGACCGCCTCCGGCCCGTTGCCGAGGTCGTGGTCGAGCACGACCAGGTGGTCGGCCACCGTGTCGAACTCGTCCACGTCGCGCCGCGCCGCGGCGGCCGCGGCATCGGCGCGCGCGCCCATCTCCTCGTAGAAGACGCGGAAGCGCAGCGCCTGCGCGGCATCCACCTCGGCCGCGCTTTCGGCAAGGCGCAGGCCGAGATTGCCGGCGCGCAGCTCCTCGAAGGGGCCGGAGGGCGCCTCGGCCTCGGCGCTGCCGAGCGGCGTCGGATCGTCGGGCAGGGGCCCGTCAACGCTCATGCCGCACGCCCCTCCCGCCTCACCGACCGGCCTTCCGGGCGGGGCGCGCCGCCGGCGCATCCTCCGGGCGCCGGCCGAACAGCTCCAGGCGCTGGCCGATCAGGTCGAAGCCCAGGCGCTCGGCGATGGCGCGCGCCAGGCGCTCGAACTCGGCATCCTCGAACTCGATGACCTTGCCGGTGTCCACATCGATCAGATGATGGTGATGGCCCCGATCGGTGGGGTCGAAGCGCGCCCGGCCGCCGCCGAAGTCGCGCCGCTCGAGGATGCCCTTTTCCTCCAGCAGGCGGACCGTGCGGTAGACGGTCGCGACGGAGATGCGGGAATCCAGCGCGCTGGCCCGGCGATAGAGTTCCTCGACATCCGGGTGATCCTCGGCCTCGCTCAGCACGCGGGCAATCAGCCGGCGCTGACCGGTCATCTTCAGCCCACGCTCGATGCAGAGCCGCTCGATCCGCGACGGATCGGGGCGCTGGCCGTTGGGCGAGGTCTGGGCGGCGGATGTATCCATGCTGGGCGCGGCGATCTCCGGCAGCCGGCAGGTCGGCCGGCGCGGCGCCTTTCCATAGACCGGGCGGGCCGCGTCACCAAATGCGCGGTGCCACCGGAGGACCGTCCGTGGCGCCGCGCCGGGACGGCGCATGCCCGGGGTGCGGCGCCCGCGCGCACCCGCCCCGCCCCGCCGCCCCCCCCCCCCCCCCCCCCCCCCCCCCCCCCGCCCCGGCGCCCCCCCGCGCCTGGAGCGCGAGCGCGGCGGTCAGCCCGCCGATGCCGCCGCCCACGATCAGGACCTTCATGCGCTTGCTCCCCGGCACCCGCCGCCGGAGATTT
>NZ_JBWXTD010000003.1:1074329-1083422 GCF_056682175.1 Falsiroseomonas sp. RANM36 | reverse complement strand
CCGGGGCGGGGGCCGGCCCCGCCCGGCCGGGGCGGGGGGCGGGGGCCGGGGCGGGGGGGCCGGCCGCGCGGCTTGGTGCCGAGGCCGATCTTCTTGGCGAGCGAGGAGCGGTGCTTGGTGTAGTTCGGCGCCACCATGGGATAGTCGGGGCCAAGGCCCCACTTCTCCCTGTATTGATCCGGCGTGAGATTGAAAGCGGTCTTGAGATGGCGCTTCAGCATCTTCAGCTTCCGCCCATCCTCCAGGCAAATCAGGTATTCCGGCGTGATGGACTTCTTGATCGGCACCGCCGGCTGTGGCTTTTCCGCCGGCGGAGCGGCCGGCTGGCCCATGTTCGACAGCGTCCGGTAGACTTCCTGGATCAGGTTCGGCAGATCCGATATCGAAACCGGGTTGTTCGACACATGGGCGGAGACGATTTCCGCGGTCAGGCCGAGCAGGTCCTGGTTCGCCGTGGTCTCTGACATGGGTGGTCTTCCTGTGGTCCGAAAAGGTCGCCCGGAAGTGCCGGAGACCGTGTTACGCGCCGGCGGCTCCTTTGCCGCTCGGCGTCGCAACGCCCCATATACTGGCGGAGTCGCCCGTTTCGCAATATCCATTACGTGGGCCGCGAGAGGTTGATCGCATGCAGACCTGCCAGCCGAAAGAAAAAAGGCACGATGCCGATTTGGACATTACCGGGGAAACTTGCCCGATGACCTTCGTGCGCACCCGCCTGGCCCTGGACCGGCTGGCCCCGGGGCAGGTCCTGCGCGTCGCGCTGCGCGGCGAGGAGCCGCGCCGCAACGTCCCGCGCACCGCCGCCGAGCAGGGCCACACCGTGCTCCATCAGGCGGAAACCGAGGGGGGAGCCCTGCTGGTCTGGATCAGGAAGGCGGGATGAGGGCGCGGCGCAGCACCAGCGCCGCGCTGCCATCGGCGTAGTAGCGCGCCCGCCGGCCGACCTCGGCGAAGCCGGCCGCGGTATACAGTGCGCGGGCCGGAATATTTCTATCCGATACTTCGAGAAACATGATTCGCGCCCCCCGCAGGGCCGCCTGCGCCATCGCCCCCGCCAGCAGCGCGCCGCCCCGGCCCTGCCGCCGCGCGGCTTGCGCCACCGCCAGCGTCAGGATCTCCGCCTCGTCCGCCGCGACGCGGGCCAGCACGAAGCCGGCGCCCGGCGCATGCAGGCCGAAGGCGCCCGGCATCTCGAGCATCAGCCGGATCGCATCCGGCCCCCAGCGCTCGGGCGCCGGGAAGGCGGCTTCGTGCAGCGCGGCGAGTGCCGCGGCATCCGCCGGGGTCGCGGCGATCATCCCGGCAGGCGCACCGCCGGCGGCTCGGCATAGAGCGGCGCCGCGCCACGCATCGGGATCTTTCGTTCCATTCTCACGGCGGCAAGGGATGCCGCGGCGGCGGCGTCGGGCAGGCGGCTGTCGCTCAGGACCGCGTCGAAGCCGCGCGCCAGAAGCCTCGCGGCCGCGACGGGCGCGGCATCGCCGGCCACGATCACGGGGCCGGCGGGGCGCGGCAGGTCGCGCTCCGCGAAGACCGCCGGCGGCGCCGCGGCGATGCCGTCCACGATGCGCTCCAGCGCCATTCGCCCGCGCTTCGTATCCACCGCGGCCCAGACCTCGCGCCCCGCGCGGAGCTCCTGCGGCAGCGCCGCGGCCAGCGCCTCCCCGGTGGTCACGCCGACCAGCGGGATGCCGAGACCGAGCGCGATCCCCTCGGCCAGCGCGATCGCGGTGCGCAGCCCCGTGAAGCTGCCGGGCCCGACCACCACCGCCACGGCGTCCAGCCGCCGCCCGGCCTCGGCCAGCAACGCGTCCGCCATCACCGGCAGGGCGGTCGGCTGCACGCGCTCGCCGGGGAGGGCGTGCGCCGCGGCCACCGACCCGTCCATCCACAAGGCGGCGGAGGCCCGCGCCAGCGAGCCGTCCAGGGCGAGGATGCGCATGACCGCCCTCTACGCCCTTCTGCGCGCCCGCGGGAGGCCGCCGGCGCGGGCGATCCCTTGCCCGGCGCGCGGGACTGCGTTGTTGTGTCGCCGCCTGCCGCAGGATCCCGACCGATGAACGACATCCGGCCGTCGCGCCCGAACAACCTCGACGCCTTCTGGATGCCCTACTCCGACAACAAGTATTTCAAGGGCACGCCGCGCCTGCTCGCCCGCGCCGAGGGCATGCACTACTGGACCGCCGACGGGCAGGAGATCCTGGACGGCACCGCCGGCCTCTGGTGCAGCAATGCCGGCCATGGCCGCAAGGAGATCGTCGAAGCGATCCAGAAGCAGGCGGCGGTGATGGACTTCGCCCCCACCTTCCAGCTCGGCCACCCCATCGCCTTCGAGGCCGCCGCGCGCGTCGCCGAGATCACGCCCGAGGGTCTCGACCACGTCTTCTTCGTCAATTCCGGCAGCGAGGCGGCGGACACCGCGCTCAAGATCGCGCTGGCCTATCAGCGGGCCCGCGGCCAGGCGCAGCGCGTGCGGCTGGTTGGGCGGGAGCGCGGCTATCACGGCGTCGGCTTCGGCGGTATGTCGGTCGGCGGCATCGGGCCGAACCGCAAGCAGTTCGGCGCGCAGCTGCCCTATGTGGACCACCTGCCGCACACCCACCTGCCGGCGCAGAACCGCTTCTGCCGCGGCGAGCCGGAGCACGGCGCGCATCTGGCCGACGCGCTCGAGAACCTGGTCGCGCTGCATGGCGACACCATCGCCGCGGTCATGGTGGAGCCCATCGCCGGCTCCACCGGCGTGCTCGTGCCGCCGGTGGGCTACCTGCGGCGCCTGCGGGAGCTCTGCACGAAGCACGGCATCCTGCTGATCTTCGACGAGGTCATCACCGGCTTCGGCCGCATCGGCACGCCCTTCGGCGCCGAGCGCCTCGGTGTCACCCCGGACATCATGACCATGGCCAAGGGCCTGACCAACGCGGCGGTGCCGATGGGCGCCGTCGCGACCTCGGGCGAGGTCCACGACACCATCGTGAACGGCACGGCCGCGGGGATCGAGCTGTTCCACGGCTACACCTATTCCGGCCATCCGCTGGCGAGCGCGGCGGCGATCGCCACGCTCGAGCTGCACCGGGCCGAGGACCTGCCCGGCCGCGCGCGGGCGATGGAGCCGGCCTTCGAGGACGCCGCCCATGCGATGCGCGACCTGCCGGGCGTGATCGATGTGCGCAATTTCGGCCTGATCGCCGGGATCGAGCTGGAACCCCGCGCCGGCGCGCCGACGCATCGCGCGCTCGACATCTTCCGCTGGTGCTTCGACCACGGCGTGCTGATCCGCGTGACCGGCGACATCGTCGCGCTGTCGCCGCCGCTGATCATCGAGCAGCCGCATGTGGACCGGCTGTTCGGCACGCTGGCCGACGCGATCCGCGCCGTGCCGGCCTGAAGGGCCGGCCGCGGCGGCGGGGGAATCAGGCCGCCGTCGCCTTCGGCGCGCGGCCGAGGATCAGATGCAGCCGCCAGGCCCGCAGGTCGAGATCGCCGGCCGCGCGCTGCACGGTCCAGCCGGCGCTCTCCTCCATGCAGAGATACAGATCCGTCCGCCCGAGGGTCACGAAAAGCCCGTTGCGGTCGAGTTCCACGACGAAACGGCGGCGCCGCGCGCGCGGCAGCGCCTTCGGGCCATCCCAGTCATTGGCGACGAGGACGGCGTGAGGCCAGTTCTGGTCCATGGCTTCGGCTATGCCCAATGGTTGATGATCCCGAGCCTAACCGATTAAAAATGAGACCCGTCGGGATTACTGTTCATAATTGTGGGGCTGTGTCCGGCCTGTGTGCGGCACGCCCTCGGCGCAGCGCCGGGATCGCGGCGTGCGGCGCGCCGGAGACGGCCGGGGTGGAACCGCCGCCGCGTTGCCATATAACGCGCAACCGTCCCGCATCTTCCGGAATGCCCGCATGTCCGACAGCCAGATCCCCGTCACCGTCCTCACCGGCTATCTCGGCGCCGGCAAGACCACGCTGCTGAACCGCATCCTGTCCGAGAACCACGGCCGCAAGTTCGCCGTGGTGATCAACGAGTTCGGCGAGCTCGGCGTGGACAACGACCTCGTGGTGGATGCCGACGAGGAAGTCTTCGAGATGAACAACGGCTGCATCTGCTGCACGGTGCGCGGCGACCTGATCCGCATCATCGGCGGGCTGATGAAGCGCAAGGGGAAGTTCGACGGCATCATCGTGGAGACCACGGGCCTCGCCGATCCCGCCCCCGTCGCGCAGACCTTCTTCGTCGATGACGACGTGAAGCGGGCGACGAAGCTGGATGCGATCGTGACGGTCGTGGACGCCAAGCACCTTCCCGCGCGCCTCAAGGACAGCGCCGAGGCGCAGGAGCAGATCGCCTTCGCCGACATCATCGTGCTGAACAAGATGGACCTGGTGACCGCCGAGGAGGCCGACGAGGTCGAGCGGCTGATCAAGCAGATCAACCCCTATGCGGAAATCCGCCGCAGCACGAAGTCCGACGTGCCGCTCGACGCCGTGATCGGCCGCGACGCGTTCAACCTGGCGCGCATCCTGGAGAAGGAGCCGGAGTTCCTTTCCGGCGAGGATCACCACGAGCATGATTCCGAGGTGAACAGCGTCAGCTTCGAGGTCTCCCGCCCGATCGACGCCGAGAAGTTCAACGCCTGGATCAGCCAGCTCCTGCAGACCAAGGGCCAGGACCTGCTGCGCACCAAGGGCATCCTGTACTACGCCGGCGACAACCGCCGCTTCGCCTTCCAGGCCGTGCACATGATCGCCGATGGCGACTACATCGGCGCGGTGAAGGAAGGCGATCCGCGGAAGTCGAAGATCGTCTTCATCGGCCGCGACCTGAACCGCCCGCAGCTGCGGCGGGGGTTCGAGGCGTGCCAGGCGGATGCGCCGGGCGCATGAGGCCGGTTGCTTCAGCCGCCCGTGCAGACGCTGCCCGCCGCGAAGACATACCCCGCCAGGAACAGCAGCGAGAAGAACACCACCCCCATCATGAAGGGGTCGCGCAGGTTGTCCCGCTGCAGCATCCGGATCGGCTCGTCGATGCGCGATGTCCAGTCCGCTTCGCCCGAGAGGCGGCGGAAGCGGTGGCGGAAGCCCGTCGGCAGGCCGCTCGCGGCGTCGCCGGCGTGCAGCAGCTCCTCCTCATAGGCGCGCTCGCAGCGGCGCGCGATGCGCGACCAGCAGGTGAAGACGAGATTGAGGTAGACCGTCACGACGATGGCGAAGGCGACGAGGCCGATGCCCCACCACGGGCTCATTCCCGCGCTCCGGCAGGAGTTCAGGAAGCTGACGCCGGCGACCAGCACCAAGGGCAGCACCAGGCTCGTCGCGGCCGTGCGGACGGTGCTGTAGTGCTGGTGGTAGGTCGCGGTGACGCCGTGCATGTGCCGGACGATCTCCTCGCGCGTCAGCGGCTTCTCGGCCGCCGGCGTCCTCGGGCTCGTTGCGGTCTTCGCCATCGCGCGGGTCGCTCCTGCCTGGTCGTGACGCACATGCCGCGACGGCTGGCCGCCACCGCGGACGCCACGGGAGCCTGACGCAATGGCCGAGGTTTCGGAAGCCGATTTCCTCCTCGCCCGCCGCGGCCGCGCGGAGGAGTTCGGCGCCTGGGTGGTGGGCGCGGTGTTCGATGCGGGCAGCCGGCTGGCCTTCGCGCTCGCCGATGGCAGCCTGCGCCGCGCCGATATGGAAGGCGAATGGGCCGCCACGACTGCGCATGACGGCGCGGTGCTGTCTGCCTGCGCCGACATGCGGGAAGGCTGGCTGACCGGCGGCGACGACGGGAAGCTCATGCGCATCGCGCCCGACGGCACGACCGCGGAGATCGCGGACTACAAGGGCCGGTGGGTGGACCACGTCGCCGCGCATGAGTCGGGGCTGCGCGCCGCGGCCGTCGGCAAGGCGCTCCACCTGCTTGGCCCCGGCGGGCCGTTGAAGACGCTCACGCACCCCTCCTCGGTCGGCGGCATCGCCTTCGACGCGAAAGGAAAACGCATCGCCGCCAGCCACTACAACGGCGCCTCCGTCTGGTTCGTCGGCGCGAAGGAGGACAAGCCGCGCGTCCTGGAATGGAAGGGCAGCCACCACGCCATCGCCTTCTCCCCCGACGGCACGCATGTCGTCACCGCCATGCAGGAGCCCTCGCTGCATGGCTGGCGGCTGACCGATGGGCAGCACATGCGCATGTCGGGCTATCCGGGGAAGACGCGCAGCCTCTCCTTCACCGCGCGCGGCCGGTGGCTTGCGACCAGCGGGGCGGAGAGCATCGTGCTCTGGCCCTTCTTCGGCGGCGGGCCGATGGGCAAGGCGCCGACCGAGCTCGCCGGCGGCGACGAGGTGTTCTGCACCGCCGTCGCCTGCCATCCGCAGCACGAGGTGGTGGCCGCCGGCTTCGGCGACGGGCTGGTGCTGATCGCGGAGATCGCGAGCGGCAAGGTGGTGCCGGTGGCGCCGCCCAGCGAAAGCCCGGTGAGCGCGCTGTCCTGGAGCCCGAGCGGCGCGCAGCTGGCCTTCGGCACCGAAGCGGGTCGCGCCGGGCTCGTCGACCTCACGAGGCGCACATGAACGCACCGATCCTCGACGCCAATGGCATGCGCATGCCGCGCCTCGGCCTCGGCACATGGCCGATGACCGGCGCGGAATGCCAGCGCGCGGTCGAATCCGCGCTGTCGCTCGGCTACCGCCACGTGGACACCGCCGAGATGTACGGCAACGAGGATGCGGTGGGCGCCGCGCTCGCCGCCAGCGGCCTGCCGCGCGACGACGTCTTCGTCACCACCAAGATCTGGTGGGACAAGCCCGACGGCGCGGCGATCCGCCGCGCCTTCGCCGACAGCCTGAAGCGGCTGGCCACCCCTTATGTGGACCTGCTGCTGATCCACTGGCCGAGCCCGGCGCTGGACCTGCCCGATGCGCTGCGCGGGCTCGCCGCGATCCGCGCGGAGGGGCTGGCGAAATCCATCGGCGTCTCGAACTTCCCGCCCGGGCTCTTGCGCCGCGCGATCGCGGAAGGCGTGAACCTCGCCTGCCTGCAGGTCGAGTATCACGTCCTGCTCGACCAGTCGGCGCTGCTCGGCATCTGCCGGGCGGCGGGGATGGCGCTGACCGCCTATTCGCCGCTCGCCAAGGGCGGCAACCTGAACCATCCCGCGCTGGCGCGCATCGCGGCGAAGCATGGCGCCACGCCGGCCCAGGTGGCGCTGGCCTGGCTGCTGGCGCAGGAGGGCGTCGCGATGGTGCCGAAGGCCGCCTCCCCGGCGCGGCAGAAGGAGAATCTCGGCGCGCTGTCGCTCCGCCTGGATGCGGAGGACCTCGCGGCCATCGCCGCGCTGCCGAAGGACCGCCGCTTCGTGAACCCCTCCTTCGCGCCGGATTGGGCGCGGGGGTGAGGCGGCCCGATGACCGGAGGGGCGTCAGCCCCGCAGGTCTGAATCGGCCCGCCCGTCATGTCCCGATGACCGGAGGAGCGTCAGCGGCGATGGAACCGCGTGCCGATCCCGGTTCTAATGGCGGCACACGGACAGGGGGGGGTGCCATGGCGGGCACGCCGGATGACGACGAGGTGGATCTCGGCATCAGCCTCGAGGCGGTGGCGACCATCGTGGATCACGCGCGGGCGCTGCAAGGCAGGGAGGAGGCCGGGGTCGCCGATGGCGAGGACGCCGACAGCGAGGCCGCACTGCTCGAGGACGGTCCCGACGACCTCACCGAGGACAGCCTGCACGCCTTCATCACGGAGCTGAACGAGGACGAGCAGGCCAGCCTGATCGCGCTCGCCTGGACCGGCCGCGGCGACTACGGCCCGGAGGATTGGGACGAGGCCCGCGCGCTCGCCGCCGAGCGCAATGACGGGCGCGACGCGGCGGAGTATCTGCTTGCGATGGACAATCTCGGCGATCTGCTGGCCGAGGGCGTGGCGGCGTTCGGGCTGTCGATCGAGGATGTCGAGCGGTAGCGCCTGATCCGCGAAGGCGGAATCTGCCAAGCGGGGAATCGGTCGCGCGAGAGAGGCCTGCCGCGTGATCCATCGGGGCGGATCGTGCCGCAGCGGCGGCGCGCGCCGATCACGTCACGCTCAGCACCGTCATGCCGATCACCACGGCGAGCCGCGCCGCCTGCGCGAGCCCCGGCGGGCCCTGATAGTGCGCGGCGGCCCGCCACACGCCGACCGCGGCCACGATGTTGTAGGGTACGGAGACGAGGTAGCCGACCAGCAGCGCCGCGACCGGCCGCCCCTGCGAGATCAGCAGCAGGAAGCCGAGCGAGGTGGCGATGTTCACGACCAGGCCGACCATGACCGCCCAGGTCCAGAACGCCTCGTTCAGCGGCAGCTCGCCCCGCCACAATCGCAGCAGGGCGCGCAAGGTCAGGCGCGGTCCACCACCGGGCCGCCGAATCCCGCGATCTCGCGGATCAGCTTGCGCCGCACGGCGTTGCCGAAGGCCTCGAAATCCTCGGCCGGCACGAGGAAGGCGCCCTGCCCGCCGATGACGCTCTCGCGGTAGTACTGGTCGAGCGGCATGGGTGGGGGCCGGCCGAAGGTCGGGCGGTCGTTCAGGATCGGCAGCCCGTTGATCGTGATGCCTTCCGCCACCGCCCGGTCGCGCGCCTGCTCGGCCGGCGGGCCGCTGTTGTTCACCCCGTCGCCGGACACGTCGATCACCCGCCGGGTCGCCTCGAAGGGGCAGTCCGCCAGCACCCGGCGGGAGAAGTCGATCGCCCCCGAGACCGAGGTCCAGGAGAGCGAGGAGCGCGGCGCCTCCGCCAGGGCGGTGGCCCAGACATCGGCGTCCATCTGCCCGCCGATGCGCTTCCAGGGGATCACCAGGCGCTGGAACTCGATCCCGGCCCATTCGACATAGGCCAGTGCGACGGCGCCCAGCATGCCGCCGCGGATCGCCTCCACCACGCGCGGGTCGGTGATGGCGCCGCGATAGCCTTCGCGCTGCAGCCGCGCCTCGTCCTCGTCCACCGAGCGGCTGACATCCACCGCCAGCACCAGCGCGACATCCACAGGCTCCTCCGCCCGGGCCTTGCCGGACGGGTGGAGGGCGGGGGGGGCGGCCCGCGCCCGCGGGCGCGGGGGGGGGGGGGGGGGGGGGGGGGGCCCCGGCC
>NZ_JBWXTD010000003.1:1046055-1074229 GCF_056682175.1 Falsiroseomonas sp. RANM36 | reverse complement strand
GGAGGCGGCGGCGTCGGCGCGCCCATAGGCCGCGACGATGCGGCCGACCAGGGGGTGCCTTACCACATCCCGCTCGGCAAATCTCGCTACCGCGATGCCCTCGACCCCATCGAGGATGCGCAGCGCCTCATGCAGGCCGGAGGCCTGGCCGGGCGGCAGGTCCACCTGGGTCGGGTCGCCGGTGACGACCATGCGGCTGCCATCGCCCATGCGGGTGAGGAACATCTTCATCTGCGCCGGGGTGGTGTTCTGCGCCTCGTCGAGGATGGCGTAGCAATGCGCCAGCGTCCGGCCGCGCATGAAGGCCAGCGGCGCGACCTCGATCTCGCCGGCTTCCATGCGGCGCTTCACCTGCTCGGCCGGCATCATGTCGTGCAGCGCGTCGTACAGCGGGCGGAGATAGGGATCCACCTTCTCCTTCATGTCGCCCGGCAGGAAGCCGAGCCGCTCCCCGGCCTCGACGGCGGGGCGGGAGAGCACGATGCGGTCCACCCGCCCGGCCTGCAGCAGCGCGACGCCTTGCGCAACCGCCAGATAGGTCTTGCCGGTGCCCGCCGGCCCGATGCCGAAGACCATCTCCGCTCGGGACAACATCTCCATGTAGGCGGCCTGGGCCGGGCTGCGGGGCGCGATCGCGCCCTTGCGGGTGCGGATCGCGGGGATGTCCTGCAGCGGCAGGCGGGGATCGGCTTCCTGCACGCCTTCCGCCATGCGCATCGCGGCCTCGACCTCGGCGGTGCCCACCTGTTCGCCCTTCTGCAATCGCCGCCAGAGATCGGCCAGCGCCGCTTCCGCCACCTCGGTCCGCTCCGGTGCCCCGGTGATGGTCAGCCGGTTGCCCCGGCTGGCCAATCGGACCCCCAGCCGCATCTCGATGCGCGCCAGGTTGCGGTCATGCTCCCCGTAGAGCAGCGGCAGCAGCTGGTTGTCGTCGAATTCGAGCGTGACGGACCGGCTGGCGGCGAGATCGGCCTGGCCGGCGCGCGGGGCGCGGGCGTCGGCGGGGCGGAACGCGACGCCCCCCGCGCGGAGCGCGGAGTCGGCAGCGGTGGTGCTCAAGCGGCGGCTTTCTCCTGGCTCGGGGGATCTCCGGGAAGCGTCCCGCCGACAATCCGGGCGGCGAGGGAATTGGGGTGGGTCGCGACGATCTCGCAGGGGATGATGCGGCCGGCGAGCTCGGGGCCGCCTTCGGCATGCACCGGCTGGAGCCAGGGCGAACGGCCTGCCACCTGCCCGGGATGCCGCCCCGGGCCAGTGAAGAGCACCGCGATGCGCATGCCGAAGCGGGAGCGGTTGAATGCAACCTGCTGGTCCCGCAGCAGCGCCTGGATCTCCTGCAGTCGTCGGTCCTTCTCGGCTTCCGAAACGTGAAGTGGGGCGGCGGAGGCAGGCGTTCCAGGCCGCGACGAATACTTGAAGGAGAAGGCCTGGGCGAAGCCGACCTGCTCGATCAGGCGGAGCGTCGCCCGGTGGTCCTCCTCCGTCTCCCCCGGGTGGCCGGCGATGAAGTCGGAGGAGAGGGCGATGTCCGGCCGCGCCGCGCGCAGCCGGTCCACGATGCGCAGGAAATCCGCGGCGGCGTGGCCGCGGTTCATCAGCTTCAGCACGCGGTCGGAGCCGGATTGCACCGGCAGGTGCAGGAAGGGCATCAGCGCCGGAATCTCGCCATGCGCCGCGATCAGGTCGTCATCCATGTCGCGCGGGTGGCTGGTGGTGTAGCGCAGCCGGCCGAGGCCCTCGATCTCGGCCAGGGCGCGCAGCAGCCGCCCGAGGCTCCAGGTGGCGCCTTCGGGCCCCTCGCCGTGCCAGGCGTTCACGTTCTGCCCGAGCAGCGCGATCTCCCGCGCACCCTGCGCCACCAGACGCTTGGCTTCTGCGATCACCGCCGCCGCCGGCCGCGAATACTCGGACCCGCGCGTGTACGGGACGACGCAAAAGGAACAAAACTTGTCGCAGCCTTCCTGGATGGTGAGGAAGGCGATGGGGCCCTGCGGTGCCGAGACCTCCGGCAGGTGGTCGAACTTCTCTTCCGTCGGGAATTCCGTCTCGATCACCGCGCCGGCGGCGCGGCTGGCCCGGGCGACCATCTCGGGCAGGCGGTGGTAGCTCTGCGGGCCCAGCACGATGTCCACGAAGGGGGCGCGGGCGGTGATCTCGGCCCCCTCGGCCTGGGCGACGCAGCCCGCGACGGCCAGCACCATCCGCCCGCCCTCGGCGGCGCGAGCCTCCTTGGCCGAGCGCAGCCGGCCAAGCTCCGAAAAAAGCTTCTCGCTCGCCTTCTCGCGGATGTGGCAGGTGTTGAGGATCACCATGTCGGCGTCCTCCGGCGTCTCGGTCGGGGCATAGCCGAGGGGCGCCAGCACATCCGCCATGCGGGCGCTGTCATAGACATTCATCTGGCAGCCCCAGGTCTTCACGAAGAGACGCTTCTGGGGCACGCGGGCCGGGCTCGTCATCGGAAGGAAAACTCCGCCGCCCCGCCGGCGATCCGGCAGGGGAAAGGCGGGGACATGCGCAGCGGCGTCGCCCCGGTCAAGCGCTTGGCATCGGCCGCGCCGGCCTGCTTCGGATGACCACGCAACAAACCTGCGCGGCCGGCCCGCGTCGGGTCAAGCGCGAAGCTTCGGAAGCGGCGCCGCGGCGGGTGTCAGCGGCGCCACCGGCCGGTTCTGCCGCAGCGTGGCGCAGCTTTCCGCCACCACCTCGGCGCAGGCCGCGGTCAGCGCCTTGCGGTCCGGCCAGTCCTTCGGGTCGAGCGGCGCGTGGAGCACGATGGTCGCCCGGCTCTTCGCCCGCCGCGCCAGCCGCCAGAAATGCGAGCCGAGGTCCATGTCGCCGTACCAGGCGAAGGTCGGCCGATCGCGCCGGCAGGCCGGCAGCCCGCCCAGCCGGTCATACACCACCGCCACCGGCTGCACCGTGCGCGCGCTGTCCGCCACCGACAGGAAGGCGCTGCGGAAGGGCAGCACCCGCCCGCCGTCGCTGGTCGTGCCCTCGGGGAACAGGATGATGTTGTCGCCGCCGGCCAGCCTCTCGCGGATCAGCCCGGCCTCGCCCTTGGTGCCGCTGCGCGTGCGGCTCACGAAGACGGTGCGGCCCAGCCGGGCGATGGTGCGCACCACCGGCCACTCGCCGACCTCCCGCTTGGCGACGAAGCTGGCATCGAGCGCGGCGCCGAGCGCCACGACATCCAGCCAGGAGGAATGGTTGGACACGAACAGCACCGACCCCCCGGCCGCGTGCTCCCCCACCACCTGGATGCGCAGGCCCATCATCCAGGCGAGGGTGCGGAAGTAGATGCGCGCGAAGCGGCGATCGGCCTGTCCGGGCAGGATGAGCAGGACGGCCTGGATCGGCACCGCCAGCAGCGTCCACAGCACGATGGTGACCAGCCGCCGTGCCGCCCGGACCCGCCCGCCGAGCGGACGGAAGCCGAGCACGTCGCCCCAGACCGAATCCGGGTCGGACTCCGAGAAGCGGATGATCCGCCGGCGCCGCAGACGCGGCGGCCGAAGCGCTTCGGGGGTGGTCAGGCGGGCGGCAGCCTCCATGCGGCGATTAAGCGCCGCTTCGGCTTCGGCGCAATGAAGGGCACGCGACGAAACGATGAATCCGTCCTGCCGGCGCAACCGCCACGCGCCGCGCGCCGCGGCGGGTCAGCGCGGGCGGCGGATCGGCTCGGTGGGCAGGGGCGCCGTGGTCATGTCGGTGCCGATGCGCTGGCTGGTCCCGAAGCCGGGCATCGCGTCGGGCCCGCTTGCCGCGGGAGAGAGGCCGGCACGCCGCGCCGCGGCGAAGTCCGAGGCGGCCTCGGAGGGCATCGGCGCCGGCTCGGACGCCGCCAGGTCCGCCGGCGCGGGCGGCGGCAGGGCGATGTTGCGCGGCGCCCGGTCCGGCGCGCCGCAGGCCGGCAGCAGGGGCATCGGCGCGACGGCCGCCAGCAGGGCACGGCGTGTGGTGGGCGTCCTCATCGTTCCGGCTCTCCTGCACGCGACGGCTCGGCCGCCACGGGGCGGGTGTGGCGCGGTCCGGCCGCAGGCTCGCGCGTTGCGCGACGCGAGGCAAGCGCGGCGCGCTACCGCCCGGCCGCCCGGCGCAGCCGCGGCTTTTCCGGCGGCGCCTCGCTGTCGAGCAGGGCATGCATCGCCGCGACGGTCTGCGGGCTGAGCCGGCGGATGGATTCCGCCAGCCGGTTCGCCAGCGCGGTGGCCTCCGGCGACAGGCCGGCGGTGTCCACGCTGACCTTCGGATGGGAGATGCGCGCGAGGTCCGCCAGGTCCTCCGCCTCGTCCCAGATCAGCCCGAAGAACTCGTTCACCTGGTGGACCAGGCCCGCGGATGGCCGGCCGCGATGGCCGTGCTCCAGCGCCGAGAGATAGGCGGAGGACACCTGGAGATGCTGCGCGAGCTGCTTCAGCGTGATCCCGCGGCTGCGGCGCAGATGGCGGAGGCGCGCGCCGAACGGGGTCATTTATCAGTGCCCTCGAGCGGCGGGCGGCCGCATCCGCGGCGTCGTGCCGCAGGCACGCCTTCGGCGTGACGCCTTCCGCGCCGCAGACATGGGGCGCCGGGTGGCGTGGTCGGTCGTGGCGCGGGCCGCCCCGGGCGGCCGGGGTTGGGACGGGTCATTTGGCCCGGTGCCGGCGACGCAGCAGGATGTTCACCGCGCCGGTGTTGGTCGGATGCGGATGCGCCGCGCCGAGCACCAGCGGGCGCAGGTCCGGCGCGTTCAGCCAATGGGGCAATTCGCGCTTGAGGATGCCGCCATCCGGCTGCGGCCCCTTGCCGGTGATGATCGTGACGGTGCGCACGCCATCGAGCGACGCGTCATGCAGGAAGGCGCGCAACGCGGCATGCGCATCGTTCACGCGCCGCCCGTGCAGGTCGAGCGTGCGCTCGCTCGGCGCGTCGCCGCGGCGCAGCTTGCGCCAGCGCCTGTGGTCGAGGCCGCCGGGCTGCTCGTTCACCCGGATCTCGGGCGGCGGCGCCGGCGGCGGGCGCGGGCCCGGGGGGTGGGGCAGCGCCGCGGCCGTGGCGGGCGGCGCGGGGGGCTGCGGGATGTCGGGCGCCTCGGGCCGGGCATGGCCGAACAGCGGCACGATGTCCGCCGTGAAGGCGTGCCAGAGGGCGAGGTCCGCCCGGCTCAGCCCTGTGCGGCGGATGTGGCGCATGGCAAGGCCGCGCCGTGCCTCAGGCGCCCGGCTCGGCGGTCGCGCCCGGCTGCGCGGCCGGCTCGTCCTCGACGAGCAGCACATGCAGCCGGCGCGGGCCATGCGCGCCGAGCTCTAGCGTCTGCTCGATGTCGGCGGAGCGGCTTGGGCCTGTCACCAGCATCAGGTTGCGCGGCATCCACCCGCCCGTGAGCGGGTCCTTCCGCTCCGCGCGCAGGCGGTCCCAGGCTTCCTCATAGGCGCCGACGATCGCGCTGGCGCGCAGCAGCACGATCTCGGTGTCCGGCAGCAGGTTGAGCGTGGCCGGCCGCACGGGGTCGGAGGGGAAGAACAGCGTGCCCGTCTCCGCCACGCCGGCCCAGGCATGTTGCAGCGAGACCTGGTCGCCATCCCGCGCACGGCGCGCCTCGCGCTCGAGCATCGGGCGGATGGACCAGTCTATGCCTTCCAGCTCGGGATGCGGCGCCATGACGATGCGCGCGGGCAGGTTCTGGGCCGCGAGGTAGTCGGTGATCGCGGCGGGCACGGCGGCAAGGTCGGGGATGCGCTCGACCGTGCCGAATTCCTTCTCGACGTTGCGGACGAACAGCGCGATCTGTTCCGCCCGCGGGATGCGCGAGCGCGCCGGAATCAGGTGGCGCGGATGGCTCGCGAGGCGCCCTTCCAGCATCGCGGCCTGGTCGGCGGGAAGCGGGCCGCGCTTCAGGCCGCGGCGGATCGCGCCGAGGATGGCGTCCTTGCTCATCGCTCAGCGCCTCGTCCGCTGCGCCTTGGCGTAGCGCGCCATGAAGGTGCCGCCGGGTTCCGGCGCCGGCAGGTCGCGCCCCTTGGTCCAGCCGCCGGCGAGCGGCATCGCCTTGAACGCACCCTTGCCGCGCGCGAGCAGCGAGAGCGCGCCGATCGCGCCGCGCGTCGCCAGGCGGTACATCGCCGGCCGTTTCGCGAACCATGCCCAGAGCGCAAGGTTGCTGCGCGCCGTCGCCGGCGTCAGGTGCCGCTCGAATTCGCGCTCGCGCCAGTGGCGCATCAGCTTGGGCAGCGGGATCTTCACCGGACAGACGCTCTCGCAGCGGCCACAGAAGGTGCTGGCATTGGGCAGGTGCCCCGCCTTGTCCACGCCGACCAGCGTCGGCGTCAGCACGCTGCCCATCGGCCCCGGATAGACCCAGCCATAGGCATGCCCGCCGGTCACGCCATAGACCGGGCAGTGGTTCATGCAGGCCGCGCAGCGGATGCAGCGCAGCATCTCCTGGAACTCCGTGCCGACCATGTTGGACCGTCCGTTGTCCAGCAGGATGACGTGGTATTCCTCCGGCCCGTCCAGGTCGCCCTGGCGCCGCACGCCGGTGGAGAAGGTGGTGTAGACCGAAAAATCCTGGCCCGTCGCGCTGCGCGCCAGCAGCCGCAACAGGCTCGTCGCATCTTCCAGCGTCGGCACCACCTTCTCGATGCTGGCAAGCGCGATGTGCACGCGCGGCAGCGTCTGCGTCAGGTCGCCATTGCCCTCATTGGTGACGATGACGCTGCTGCCCGTCTCCGCGATCAGGAAGTTCGCGCCGGTGATGCCGACATCGGCGGCCAGAAACTTCTGGCGCAGCTTGGTGCGGGCTTCCGCCAGGATGTCGCGGCGCTCGTTGAACACGCGGTCCGCCGGCAGGTCGGTGTGCATGCGGCGGAAATCCGCCTCCCAATCCTCCCGGTTCAGATGGAAGGCGGGGGCGATGATGTGGCTCGGGTGTTCCTGGCGGAGCTGGATGATGTACTCGCCGAGATCGGTCTCGACCGGCACGATCCCATGCGCCTCGAGATGGTCGTTGAGCGCCATCTCCTCCGAGATCATGGACTTGCCCTTGGTGACCGTCTTCGCGCCGGCCTTGCGGCAGATCTCCAGCACCGCGTTGCGCGCATCCTCGGCCGTCGCGCACCAATGCACCGTGCCGCCCGCGCGCTCGACATTCGCCGCGAAGGTTTCGAGATAGAAATCGAGATTGGCCAGCGTGTGGTTCTTGATGTCGCGCCCGATCTCGCGCAGCCGCTCGAATTCCGGCAGGCGCTCCACCGCGTCGGCGCGCCGCTGCAGGAAGGCGCCCTTCGCCTTGCCGAGCGCCTTCTGCAGCCCGGGATCGGCGAGCGCGCGGGCGGCGTTCTGCTTGAAGGCGGGGGAAGTGACCTGGACCATCGTCGCGCTTCCCCTTCAGGCCTTCGTCTCGCCGATCGGCGCGGTCGCTTCCGTCATGTCGGCCAGCACCTCCGCCACATGGCGCACCTTCACCGGCGCGCCTTCGCGCTTCAGCCGCCCCGCCATGTTCAGCAGGCAGCCCAGGTCGCCGGCCAGCAGCGTGTCCGCCCCCGTCTCGCGGATGTTGCGCACCTTGTCGGAGACCATGCGCGTCGAGATGTCGGGATACTTCACGCAGAAGGTGCCGCCGAAGCCGCAGCACACGTCGCGATCCGCCAGCTCCTTGAGCGCCAGCCCCTCTACCGTGCCGAGCAGTTTTCGGGGCTGTTCCCGCACGCCGAGCTCGCGCAGGCCCGAGCAGGAATCATGGTAGGCGACGACGCCGTCATAGCGCGCCTTCACGCCCTCCACGCCGAGCACATCCGTCAGGAAGGACACCAGCTCGAAGGTCTTCGCGCCCAGCGCCTCCGCCTTGCCGCGGTATTGCGGGTCGTCCTCGGCGAAGAGCGCGGGGTAGTGGTGGCTGATCATCCCCGCGCAGGAGCCGGAGGGCGCGACGACGTAGTCGAAGGGCAGGAAGGCGTCGATGACGTTGCGCGCCAGGTCCTTCGCCGTCATGCGGTCGCCGGAATTGTAGGCGGGCTGGCCGCAGCAGGTCTGCGTCTCCGGCACCTCCACCTGGCAGCCGGCCTCCTCCAGCAGCCGCATCGCGGCGAAGCCGACGGTCGGGCGGTAGAGGTCCACCAGGCAGGTGACGAAGAGCGCGACGCGCGGCGTCCCGTTGGGGCGGGTGTTGGGCATCCGCCCTAGTTAGGGGTTTTGCGCGCCTTCGGGGAGGGCCCGGTCAGCCCGGCTCGGGCGCGGCCGGGGCGAAGGGCGGCTGCAGCCACAGCGGCTCCTTCAGCTTCTTCTCCACGAAGGCCAGGTGGGTGGCGAGCTCCGCCTCGGTCGGGACGATGGGGCGGGGCGTGCGGGCGGGGGGCGCGGCGTCTTCCAGGATCAGGTCGGGGCCGGCGCGGCGGGTGGGCGTGGCGGCCAGGTCCAGCCCCGGCTGCTTGCCCCCCATGAGCTGCAGGAAAACCTCGGCCAGCAGCTTCACGTCCAGCAGCGCGTTGTGGCTGGTCCGCATCGAGTTATCCACGCCGAGCCGCCGGCACAGCGCGTCCAGGCTGTTCGGCATGCCGGGATAGCGGCGCTTGGCGATCTCCAGGCTGTCCACCATGCGGGCCCGGTCGAGCCTCGGGTGGCCGCAGCGCGTGAACTCGGCGTCGAGGAAGCCGAAATCGAAGGGCGCGTTGTGCGCGATGATCTCGGAATCCCGCAGGAAGGCGATCAGCTCATGCGCGATGCCGGCGAAGATCGGCTTGCCGCGCAGCATCTCCGCGGTGAAGCCGTGGACGCGGGTGGCTTCCTCGGGGATGTCGCGCTCGGGGTCGATCAGCACGTGGAAGACCTGGCCGGTCGGCATGAAGTTGTAGAGCTCGATCGCCGCGACCTCGATGACGCGGTCGCCGGCGGTGGGTTCGAGGCCGGTGGTTTCGGTGTCGAGCACGACTTGGCGCATGGGTGTTCCTGGTCAGCGCGTATCCTGCCCCCACCCCGGCCCTCCCCCGCTTCGCAGGAGAGGGAGGCGGCGAAGCTCCCGCACGATGCGGCGGATATGCCGCTGGGCGGCGTGGCGCGACAAGCCGGTTCGGACGATGTGGTCGGCCTTCCTGCGCTTCAGCGCGTCGGGCATCTGGCGGGCGAGGATGGCCTTCAGCCGCTCCTCCGTCATGCCGCGTCGCGCCAGCACGCGGACGCGCTGCACGGCGGCGGGGGCGGAGACGACGATCACCTGGTCCACATGCCGCCGCCCGCCGGTTTCCAGCAGCAGCGGGATGTCCAGAACGGCCACCGGCTCGCCGCGCCGGCGCGCGGCGGCAAGGAAGGCAAGCTCGGCCTTGCGCACGAGCGGATGCACGATCCGCTCCAACCGCGTCAGCGCCGCCGGGTCGCCCAGCACCCGGGCGCGCAGCGCCTCCCGATCCACGCGCCCATCCTTTGTCGTGCCGGGGAAGGCGGCCTCGATCGGCCGCACCGCGGCGCCGCCCCTGCCCTGCAGCTGGTGGACGGCGGCGTCCGCGTCGAAGACCGGGATGCGCAGGCGCCGGAAGGTGTTCGCGGCCGTGGACTTGCCCATGCCGATGCTGCCGGTGAGACCCAAGACGATCATCGGAGATCGTCGAACACGTAGTCCCGCAACTCCGCATCCACCTGCGGCACCACGCCGAACCAGGCCTCGAAGCCCGGCCGCGCCTGGTGCAGCAGCATGCCCAGACCATCCACGGCGCGCAGCCCGCGCGCCCGCGCCTGGGCCAGCACGGGCGTTTCCAGCGGCACATAGACCATGTCCGCCACCACCGCGCCCTGCGGGAGGGGGGAGAGGTCGATCTCCAGCGGCGGCTCGCCCGTCATGCCGAGGGAGGTGCCGTTGGCCAGCAGCGCGGCGCCCTCCAGCGGCGGCGTGGCGGCGACCTCCACCGGGCCGGACAGGTCGCGCGCGATGGCCTCGGCGCGGGCGGGGGTGCGGTTCACCAGGGTCAGGCGCGGGCAGCCCGCATCGAGCAGCGCCGCCGCCACCGCCCGCACCGCCCCGCCGGCGCCGAGGATCACGGCCGGCCCGTCGGCGGCGCGCCAGCCCGGCGCCTGCTCCCGCACGCTTTCCAGGAAGCCGAAGCCGTCCGTGCTGGTGCCGTGGATGCGCTCCTCCCGGAAGACCAGCGTGTTCACCGACCCGGCGCGGCGGGCGACCTCCGAAACCTCGTCGCACAGCGCGAAGGCGGCTTCCTTGTGCGGGATGGTGACGTTGGCGCCGGCGAATCCAAGGTCGCGGAGGCTGCGCACGGCACTCGGGAAAAGCTCGGGCCGGACCGGCAGCGGCACATAGGCCCCGTCCACGCCGTAGCGGGCCAGCCAGAAGCCGTGCAGCCGCGGCGAGCGGGAATGGGAGACGGGCCAGCCGAGGATGCCGGCCAGGCGGGATTTGCCCGTGAGGGTGCGCATGACGGCGAAGTGACCGCGCCGGCCGCGCCGGGTCAATGCCGACCGTCCCCCTTTCCAGCCCGCGGCGGCGGTGCCAGAGGATGGCGACCGACTGCGGGAGTGTTCCGACCATGGCCAAGTCGCTGCGCGTCGCCGTCCAGATGGACCCGATCGCCTCGATCAACATCGACGCCGACAGCACCTTCGCGCTGATGCTGGAAGCCCAGGCGCGCGGCCATGCGCTGTGGCACTACCATGTGCGCGACCTGGCGCTGCTGGGCGGGCGCGTGATCGCGCAGGCGAACCCGATCGAGGTGCGGCGGAAGAAGGGCGACCATTTCACCCTCGGCCCCGCGGAGGAGCTGGATCTCGGCAAGGTGGACGTCGTGCTGATGCGCCAGGACCCGCCCTTCGACATGGGCTACATCACGGCCACGCACATCCTGGAGCATATCCACCCGAAGACGCTGGTGGTGAACGACCCTGCCAGCGTGCGCAACGCGCCCGAGAAGCTCTTCGTCACCCACTTCCCCGAGCTGATGCCGGAGACGCTGATCAGCTCCTCCGTCGCCGAGATCCGCAAGTTCCGCGAAAGGCACGGCGACATCATCCTGAAGCCGCTCTTCGGCAATGGCGGCGCCGGCGTGTTCCATGTGAAGCCGGACGACCCGAACCTGAACGCCCTGCTCGAGATGTTCACCGAACGCTCGCGCGAGCCGCTGGTGATCCAGCGCTACGTCCCCGATGTGCGCAAGGGCGACAAGCGCATCATCCTGGTGGACGGCGAGGCGATGGGCGCGATCAACCGCGTCCCCGCGGCGGGCGAGGCGCGGTCCAACATGCATGTCGGCGGCCGGCCGGAGCCGACCACGCTGACCGATCGCGAGCGCGAGATCTGCGCCGCGATCGGCCCGGAGCTGAAGAAGCGCGGCATGATCTTCGTCGGCATCGACGTGATCGGCGGCTACCTGACCGAGATCAACGTCACCTCACCGACCGGCCTGCAGGAGATCGCCCGCTTCGACGGCGTGTTCCTCGAACGCGCGATCTGGGACGCGATCGAGGCGAAGCGCTGATCCTCCTCGGCGCCTCTTGTATCAGCGCCTTTGGGCGAAGGCGCGGAACAGCGCCAGCAGGATCACGGCGCCGACCACCGCGCCGACGAAGCCCGCGCCGTCGCCCGGCGCATACCAGCCGATGGACTGCCCGATCATCGTCGCCACCACGGCGCCCACGATGCCGAGCAGCGTGGTCACGACGAATCCCCCCGGCGCATTGCCCGGCATCAGGAATTTCGCGACGACGCCGGCCAGGAAGCCGATCAGGATGGTCCAGATGAAGCCCATGGCGACTCTCTCCAGTTTGCGGACGGCGTAGCCGCCGCGCGGGGCGCTTCCGACTTCGTTACGCGAAGGCGCGCTCGACCGGGGTATGCCCGAGGCCGAGCGCCGCCGCCACTGCCGGATGCGTGATGCGCCCGGCATGCACGTTCAACCCCGCCGCGAGATGCGGGTTTTGCGCGCAGGCTCGGGCCAGGCCCTTGTCGGCGATCTGCAGCGTGAAGGGCAGCGTCGCGTTGTTGAGCGCCACCGCGCTGGTGCGCGCCACGGCGCCGGGCATGTTCGTCACGCAGTAATGCACCACGCCTTCCTCGACATAGGTCGGGTCGGCATGGTTGGTGGGGCGCGAGGTCTCGAAGCAGCCACCCTGGTCGATGGCGACATCCACCACGACGCTGCCCGGCCGCATCTCCGCCACCATCGCGCGCGTCACCAGCTTTGGCGCGGCCGCGCCGGGCACGAGCACGGCGCCGATCACCATGTCGGATTCCGCGACCGTCGCCTCGATCGCCTCGCGCGTCGCGAAGCGCGTGTCCACCGCGCCGTTGAACTCCACATCGAGCGCGTGCAGGGCGCGCGGCGCGCGGTCCAGCACCGTCACCTGCGCGCGCATGCCATGCGCGATGCGCGCCGCATTGGCGCCGACCACGCCGCCGCCGATGATCGCGACGCGCGCCCCGGGCACGCCCGGCACGCCGCCGAGCAGGATGCCCGCGCCACCCACCTCCTTCTCCAGGCAGCGGGCGCCGACCTGCGGCGCCATGCGGCCCGCCACCTCGCTCATCGGGCGCAGCAGCGGCAGCCCGCCTTCGGCCTCCGTCACCGTCTCATAGGCGATGGCGCTGGCGCCGGATGCGATCAGCCCCTGCGCCTGTGCCGGATCGGGGGCAAGGTGCAGGTAGGTGAACAGAACCTGCCCGGGGCGCAGCATCGCCCATTCGAAGGGCTGCGGCTCCTTCACCTTCACGATCAGGTCAGTGCTGGCGAAGATCTCGGCCGCGTCCGCGACCACGATGCCGCCGGCGGCCTCATAGGCCGCATCGGGGAAGCCGATTCCGGCGCCGGCATCGCGCTCGACCATCACGCCGTGCCCATGCGCCACCAGCTCCCGCACCGAGCCCGGCGTCAGCCCGACGCGATACTCGTGGACCTTCACTTCCCTGGGCACACCGACACGCATGGGGCACCTCCCGACGCCCGAGGATCGCGCTGGCGCAGGGCGCCGTCCATCGGGCATTCTACCTGCGACAGGTTGAAAATGAGGGCGGGACATGTGCGACGCATGCGTGATGCGGAAGGTTGCCGGCGCGCTCGGCCGACGCGGCGTGCTCGCCGCGATGGCGGCCTCGGTCACCGCGGCGTCGGTGCAGCCAGCGGCGGCGCAGGCGGTGCGCAGCGCGCCGGTCAGCCGCGTGGTGGACCTGACGCACACGCTGCGCCAGGATTTTCCCACCTTCGGCGGCACGCCGGCCTTCGAGATGGAGCAGGCCATGGTGCTGGCGCGCGACGGCTACAACGTGATGAAGTTCACCTACTTCGAGCATGTCGGCACGCATTTCGACGCGCCGATCCACTTCACCGCGGATGGCGCGACGGTTGACCGCATCCCGGCGGAGAGCCTGGTCTGCCCGCTGGTGGTGCTGGACGTGCGCGCGAAGGCGGAAGCCGATCCAGACTACCAGGCGACGCCCGACGACATCGCCGCGCTGGAGCGCCAGCACGGCCGCATCCCGGCCGGCGCCTGCGTCGCGCTGAATTCCGGCTGGGATGCGCGCGCGGACGGCCCGGGTTTCCGCAACGCCTCGGGCAACGCGCTGCGCTTCCCCGGCTTCCGCCCCGACGTCGCGCCGCTGCTGATCGAGCGCAACGTCGCCTCGGTTGCGGTGGATACGCTCTCGCTCGACCATGGCGGGTCCACCAGCTTCGGCTTCCACAAGGCGTGGCTCGGCAGCGGCCGCTGGGGCCTGGAATGCGTCGCCAATCTCGGCGCCCTGCCGCCGACGGGCGCGACGCTGGTCGCCGGCGCGCCGAAGATCGCCGGCGGCACCGGCGGGCATGGGCGCGTGCTGGCGCTGCTGTAGCGAAGGCTGCGCAACCACCGACCGGACCAGGGCAGAATGGTCTCGCGCACGCGCGCGCTCACGCGAATGTAGGTCTTTTCCGTTGCAGCGATCGCGATGAAGGCGGGAATGTCGTCGCATCTCGACACCACCGGGCGCAGAGGTAGCTCAAATGCGCTTCTGGCGTTCTCTCGCCTGCGTCGCGACCGTTCTGAGCCTGCTCGTCGCTGATGCGCGCGCCCAGGAAGGCGAGCATGCGGCGTGGGTCGGAAGCGCCGACGCGCGTGCCGGCGCGCTGCGCGCCCTGCTGGACCCCGTACCCGGGGTCATGGACGAGGCGGCGCTATGGCCGGACATCCTCGTCGTCATCGAGGAAAACGCTGCATCGGACGGGCCCGCATTGGCCGCGCGGCTCTCGCCTCTCCTGCGCGCGAGCGACCCTCGGCTTCGCTTGATGGCGGCGGAGGCATTGGTGCTGCTGCCCGATAGGGACCCTTATCGCATCGGGCCGCCGGAGCAGGAGCGGTCCTTGACTGTCATGCTGAGCGACGGCGATCCGGCGCTGCGCTTGAGGGCTGCGGTGGCGCTGGCGCGATTGCCGGATCTCGTGAGGCCGTTCGAGGCGATGCCGGCCCTGGTGGCCTTGCTACGCGAGCGCGACCCGACGCTGCTCCGGCGGACGGCGGAGGCGCTGGCGCGTCTGCCGGACGGGGCGCGGGCGCAAGCCGTGCCGCCCCTGTTGGCGCTGCTTGGCGAGAGCGATCCGGCGCTGCGCCTGCGGGCGGCGGAGGCGCTGGCGCGGCTGCCGGATGAGTTGCGGCCGGCGAAGGCGGTGCCGGCCCTGGTGGCCTTGCTGGCCGAGAGCGATCCGGCGCTGCGCCTGCGGGCGGCGGAGGCGCTGGCGCGGCTGCGGGATGATGTGCGGCCGGCGGAGATGGTGCCGGCCCTGGTGGCGTTGCTCGGGGCGAGCGACGCCCGGCTGCGCCAGAGGGCGGCGACGGCGTTGGCGCGATCGCCGGATGCGGCACGGGTGGAGGCGGTGCCGGCGCTGGTGGCGGCGCTGCGCGGGGGCGATCCCGATCGTCGCCTGGGGGCGGCGGAGGCGCTGGCGCGATTGCCGGATGGGGCCCCGGCGGAAGCGGTTCCGGCCCTCCTGGCGCTGCTCCGGGCGCGCGATCCCTGGCTGCGGCTCTGGGCGGCGGAGGCGCTGGCCGGCTCGCCGGACGGGGCACGGGCGGGCGCGGTCCTGCTGGATTTGCGCCGCGAGACCGACCCGCGGCTGCTGCTGCGGGCGGCGGAGGCGCTGGCGCAACTGCCGGGTCTGGAGGGGCCGGCGGGGGTATCGACACTGGTATGGGCGCTGCACCTGCACGATCCGGACCTGCGGCAGGAGGCGGCCGAGGCGCTGGCCCGGTTGCCGGATGGGTTGGCGGAGCAAGCGGTGCCGGACCTGGTCGATTTTCTGCGCGCGGGCGATCCCGAGCTGCGCAAGGCGGCGGCGGAGGCGCTGGCACGATTACCCGCCGGGGCACGCGGCGCCGACTTCCCTGCCGCGGAGGCTGCGCAGGACGTGAGGATCGAATGGCAGCTCGCGCTGGCCAGCGCCCCGGCCGGGGCGGCGCAGGCCATGGGCTTCCTCGCGGCAGGGGCCGAGGATGCGCGAGCGCGGCGACCCGGATGGCGCGCGCTCGCCCATGTCGCTGCCGGCCGCGATCCGGCGGCGCAGAGCCTGCTCGACTGGCTCGGCTTGCCGGACGGCATGGCGCCGCTTGCCCGGGCGGAGATTCGGGGCAGGCCGGCCGAGGCGGCCGGTCTTCTGCGCCTGCTGAACGACACTTGGCCGCAAAGCCCGGGGTTGCGCGACGAAGCGACCCGCCGCGTCGTGGAGATCGTGGCGCTGGCCTGCGACGACCGGCCGGGTGCAAGCCCTCCGGAGTCAGGCCGCATCCTGCCGGCTTGGCTCCCCTTCGGCACCGAGACGCGACCCTGCTGGACGGCCGAACAGCGCGAGACCCTGGCGAAGCTCCGGGACCGCATGCCGGAAGGCACGGCGAAGCGGGAACTGGGCCGTCATCTCGATGCGGGCGGCATCCCCTGGGCTGCGATCCTAAAGAACGGGTTTGCCGCGATCGGCGGCCTCGGCATGATTGGCTGGACGGCCTTGCTGCTCGCGTTCCCCTACAGCGCGCGCATCCAGGCCCTGCTGCTGTTCCAGCCGCGCGCGCGCCGGGCGTTCGGCTTGCCCGTGATGTTCGTGCCGGAACTGGTGATCTGGCTGGTGCCCGGCACACGGCGGTGGCTGCTGTCGCCGTTCCGCGAGACCCTGCGGGCGAGCGCCGGACTCGCCGCCTTCCGGCCGGAGGAATGGTTTGCCGGATCGCAGGTGGTCAACCGGCGCAGCGGCGAAAGCCTGCCCATCACGCAGGCGATGCCCGCGCTGGACCGGCTGATCATCCTCGAGGGCGAGCCCGGCCTCGGCAAGACGATGTTCCTCCGCTGGCTCGCGGTGCGGCACAGGGGGCCGCTGGCCTTCGTGAACGCCCGGGAATGCGAGAACGGCGTGCTGGAGCGGGTCGGCGCGATGATCCACGATTTCCAGCTGGAGGACGCCGACGGCAAGCGGGATCTCAAGTCGCTTCGCAGCCTGATCTACACCGGCGACCTCGCGCTGGTGATCGACGGGCTGAACGAGGTTTCCGCGCAGACGCGGGCCAGCATCATGGATTTCTGCCGCGACATGCCGCGTGCGGCGATCATCGTGGCGACGCAGCCGCTGAGCTGGCAGCCGCCCGATGCCGCTTCCTTCTGGACCCTGCAGCCGCTCGACCGCCCGCAGATCGCAGAGTTCCTGAAGATGCGCGCCGGCTCCCTGCCCGAGGGGCGCCCGGTCACGGGTGCCGCCTTCGAGGCGAAGGCGGAAGCTTGGCTCATCGAGAAGCTGGATCGGGCACCAAGCGCCGAGGAAGGCGCGCTGACGCAGGTGCTGCTGTCCAACCCGTTCGACCTGACTTTCGCGGCGGACCTGATCTCGCGCGGGGAGAGCCCGGCGCCCACGGGCCTGATCGAGGCGGCGTTCCGCCTCGCCTGTGCCGAGTACGAAAGGCTTCACTACCGGCCTTTCCCGATCCCCAGATTTTCGGAACTGGCCTATGAGCGGCGCCTTGCCGACCGGAACGACCTGTTGCAGGGCGAGGCACGCGACGAGGTCGAGCCGCTCGGCAACTTCCGGCTGCTGCGCCTGTGGGACCGCAAGGGCAACCCGGACGAGAATGTCTGGCGCTATCGGCACGACAAGGTGATGAACCTGTTCCTCTATCGCGCCTTCGAACAGCATCCCGCGCGCCTCGAAGAGCATGAGGACGACCCGCGCTTCCGCGGGGTGTATCTGATCCTGGCGCAGCAAGCGCCCGAGGCGGTCGCGACGGCGCTCCGCGACCGCCTGGTGGAGCGCGCCGCGCATACGCAGGACCATTCGCTGAGCGACGCCTATGTGAAGCTGCTTGCGGCGCGCAAAAGCTCGAGCGCCGCGGCCCAGGCGTCGCCTGCCTTCGCGGCGGTTTCCTGACGGCGAACGCCGGACGGCAACTGGATCTACGGCCGTGCCTCGACCGGCAGGAAGATGAACACCACGGCCGCGACCAGGCAGGCGCCGGCGGCCCAAAAATTCCAGCGGAGCTGCTCGCCCAGGAAGGCCACGCTGAACACCGCGAAGACGGCCAGCGTGATCACCTCCTGCATCACCTTCAGCTGCTGCGCGGTGAAGGTGCCGTAGCCGATCCGGTTCGCCGGCACGGCCAGGCAATACTCGAAGAAGGCGATCCCCCAGGAGAGGAGGATCGCCAGCCACATCGGCCAGGACGGCGCCTTCAGGTGGCCGTACCAGGCGAAGGTCATCAGCACGTTGGAGGCGATCAGCAGCAGCGGCGTGAGCAGGAAGGGCGACATCTCCGGTCCTTGGCGGTGCCGCGCGCAGTCTGGCGCTGTGCCCCGTCCGGCGCCACCGTGGGCCCCGCATGGGCGCCGATGCGACATCCCGGCCCGCGAAGCTGCCGCGCACGGTGGTCGCGCTCGGCCTCGTCTCGCTCTGCATGGATGTCTCCTCGGAGATGATCCACGCGCTGCTGCCGGTCTTCCTGGTCGGGCTCGGCGCCTCGGTCGCGCTGGTCGGCGTGATCGAGGGCATCGGCGAGGCGACGGCGCAGATCACCAAGCTGTTCTCCGGCGTGCTGTCGGACTGGCTCGGGCGGCGCAAGCCGCTGGTGCTGGCGGGCTACGGGCTGGCGGCGCTCACCAAGCCGCTGTTTCCGCTGGCCACCGGGCCGGGCACGGTGCTGCTGGCGCGCTTCCTCGACCGGATCGGCAAGGGCGTGCGCGGCGCGCCGCGCGATGCGCTGATCGCCGATGTCACGCCGCCGGCCGATCGCGGCCGGGCCTATGGCCTGCGGCAGTCGCTGGATACCGCCGGCGCCTTCATCGGGCCGGCCCTCGCCATCGCGCTGATGCTGGCCTTCGCCGAGATCCGGCTGGTGTTCTGGGTCGCGGTGCTGCCGGCGCTGGCCGCCGTGGCGCTGGTGCTGTTCGTCGTGCGCGAGCCGGCCGATGCGCCGCGCGCCGCGAAGCGTCCCTTCCCGCTGCGGCGGTCGGAGCTCGCGCGGCTGCCGGGCGCCTATTGGCGGGTGCTGGCGATCGTCGCGGTCTTCGGCCTGGCGCGGTTCAGCGAGGCCTTCCTGGTGCTGCGCGCGCAGCAGGCCGGGCTGCCGCTGCCCTGGGTGCCGCTGGTGATGGTGGCGATGAACCTGGTCTACGCGCTCGGCGCCTATCCGCTCGGCGTGCTGGCCGACCGGGCGGACCGGCGGCAACTGCTGGCGATCGGGGTGGCGCTGCTGGTGGCGGCGGATCTGGTGCTGGCGCTGGCGGCGTCCTGGCCGCTGATCTTCGTCGGCGCCGCGCTCTGGGGGCTGCACATGGCGGCAACCCAGGGCCTGCTTTCGGCGATGGTGGCGGATGCGGCGCCGGCCGAACTGCGCGGCAGCGCCTTCGGTGCCTTCAGCCTGGTGCAGGGGGTCGTGCTGTTGCCTGCCAGCGCGCGGGCGGGGCTGCTGTGGGATGCGGGCGGCCCGGCGGCGACCTTCCTGGCCGGCGCCGGCATCGCGCTGGCGGCGGGACTGCCGCTGTTGCGACGCGGGGGTTGAGATGCGCGCGCTGCTGATCGGTGCCCTTCTGGTTGCCGGCTGCACGATGCGCGACGACGCGCGGCCCGCGCTGCCGGGCCCGGCCGAAGCGGCACCGCCGGCCGGCCATGTCGTGCGCGCGCGGATCGAGCCCGCGCCGCCCGCGCCCGCAAGGCCCGACCCCGCCTGCGCCATCGGCGCGTGCCTGTCGCCCTGATTCCCTGCGAAGCGCGGCCCGGCCGGATCGCGCCGGCCGCAGGCGGATCAGTCCGACCGCTGGTATGAGCCCGCCTCCAGCGGGTCGGGCATCGCCCGGCCTCCTTCCCGTGGCGGCAGGCGCGACAGGAGAAACAGCATGATCGCCATCGCCGGCAAGGCCGCGACGGTGGTCAGCACGAAGAACCAGGACCAGCCGAGCCCCTCCGCCAGCCAGCCCGATGTGCCGGCCAGCGTGCGCAGCGGCACGGCGGCCAGCGAGGACAGCAGCGCGTATTGCGTGGCGGTGAAGGCGCGGCTGGTGAGCATGGACAGGTAGGTGACGAAGGCCGCGTCGGCCAATCCGTCGGTGAAGTTCTCGACGCCAACCTGCGCCCAGAGCATCGGCATGGAATGCCCAGCCTGGGCGAGCGCGACATACATCAGGTTCGACAGCATCTGCAGCAGGCCGGTCACGACCAGCGCCCGCGCCGTGCCGAGCTTCGCCACGACATAGCCGCCGGCCATCGCGCCGGCCAAGGTCGCGACCAGCCCGAAGACGCTGCTGACCGCCGCCACCTCCAGCCGCGAGAAGCCGAGCGCGCGATAGAAGGGCGCGGTCATCACGCCCGCCAGCGCCTCGCCCAGCTTGAACAGCGTGACGAAGGCGAGGATCGCCACCCAGTAGCGCCGGCGCATGAAGTCGGCGAAGGGATCCACCACAGCGGCGCGGAGACGCTGAGCCCAGGTCGTGGCGGCGACGGCCTGCGCCGCCGGCTCCTTGCCCAGCAGCACGGCCAGGAAGCCGATGCCGACAAGGGCCGCGCACATCGCGAAGGCCGCGGTCCAGCCGGCGAATTCCGCCATCGCCAGCGCGCCGGCGTTGGAGGCCAGCAGCGCGCCGCGATAGCCCCAGATGTAGCAGGCCAGCCCGTAGCCCTGCTGGCGTTCCTCCAGCACCTCGATGCGGTAGGCATCCACCACGATGTCCTGGCTGGCCGAGAGGAACGCCACGAGCACCGCGATCGTGACCGTCACCTGCGCGGCGGAGGCCGGGTCGGTGAAGCCGAGGGCGAGGATCGCCGCGGCGAGCAGCGGCTGGATCGTCGCCAGCCAGCCGCGGCGCCGCCCCAGCGCGCGGAAGAAGGGCGGCGGCGCATGGTCCAGCACCGGGGACCAGAGGAACTTGAAGGCATAGGCGAGGCCGATCAGCGCCGTCAGCCCGATCGCGGCCAGCGAGATGCCGCTCTCGCTCATCCACTGCCGCAGCGTGAAGCCCGTCAGCGGCAGCGGGATGCCGGCCGCGAAGCCCAGCGCGAGCATGACCAGGAAGCGGCGGTCGCGGAACAGCTCGGCCAAGCGGGACTCCGGGGCGCGTCTTCCGTCCGTCCTACCGCGCCGCGCCGCGCCGCGTCATCCCTCCGGCCGGACGACGACCGAAGCGGCCTCGAACAGGCTCGGCGCCATCTCCCGCCCGAGCGTGGCGAGGCGGCGCAGATGCGTGGCGGAACGGTCGAGCTTCGACGCGTAGGACAATTCCTCGAGCGGCAGCGCCACCTCCCGCACGGTGATCGGGCGGTAGCCGAAGCGCGCGCCCAGCGACGGCGCTGCGGCGAGCAGGCGGTTGACCAGGGCGATGCCCGACAGCTCCTGGTCCAGCGGCAGATTGCCCGCCATCTCGTTGCGGCGGTCCTCGATCGCCTCGGCGGTGCGCGGCTCCTCCCGCCGGCCGAGCGGATTCAGGCGGACCACCCAGATCTCCTCCGGTTTCTCCGGCAGGTCGAGCAGTGCGCGGATCGGCGGGTTGTGGGCGTAGAGCCCGTCCCACCACAGCCGCCCGCGCGCCTCCACCGCGCGGAACCGCGGCGGCACGGCGGCGGAGGCGACGATGTCGTCGAGCGTGAAATCCGCCGCTTCGCCCTCCCGCGCCGCGCCGCCGCCCCGCAGCACATCGGCGACGCCCACGCGCAGGAAGGGGCGCGCGCGGGCGGCGGCGTCGGCCGGCAGGTCCTCGGGCCGCATCCAACGCGCCAGCAGCGTGCGCAGCCGCGGCTCGGCGGCGGGAGAATAGGCGTAGGGGCTGGCATTGACGGTGAAGGGCAGCGTGAGGAGCAGCTGCGTCCAGGCGTTCAGCCAGGCTTCCATCGGATCGCTGGCGGCGAGCTCGTGCCAGAAGCCGGCCAGCCGCTTCACCGCCTCCTCCGGCCCGCGCGCCAGCAGCCCCGACCAGGCGAGCGCGGCGCAGACCGCACCGCCCGAGGTGCCGGACAGCGCGAGCGGCAGGAAGCGGTCGCGATGCGCGGCCGAGAACAGCGCCTGCAGCACCCCGGCGGTGAAGGCGGCATGGCTGCCGCCGCCCTGGCAGGCGATTGCGACCTTCGGGGCGACCTTCGGGGCGACCTTGGGCGCGGCCATGGACAACTCCGTGCTGCGGCGCAGCAAAAGCTATCGCAGGGGCGGCGAGCGGCGAAAGTCAGCCCTGCTCGAGCGCCGACGCGCTGAACGCCCCGGGCAGCAGCTTGCCGATCGTCGTGGCGCCGATCGTCCCGGACGCGTCGCGCGCAATCACGCGCAGCGCGCCGTCCGGCGAGAATTCCGACAGCACCTGGCGGCAGATGCCGCAGGGCGTGATCGCGACGCCGTTCGGCCCGGCGATGGCGATGGCCTGGAAGCGCGTGCGCCCGCTTGCCACCGCGGCGGCCACGGCGGTGCGCTCGGCGCAGATGCCTGCCGGGTAGCTGGCATTCTCCACATTGCAGCCGCGCTGGACGGAACCGTCCGCGCAGAGCAGCGCCGCGCCGACCTGGAAGCGCGAATAGGGCGCATAGGCGCTGGCGCGGGCGGCCTCGGCCTCGGCGAGGAGGCGGGCATCGGCATCCGGGGTCATGGCGGCGAGCCTACAGCACGACCCGCGCGGGGTGCATCCGTTGGACGCGGATGGCGCTCGGCCCTAGGCCAGCAGCTCCAGGCGGTAGCATTCGCGGAACGCGGCCACGGCCACCTCGTCGGCGGCGATGAGGATCCCCCGGCGCTCCAGCAGACACGGGCCTTCGGTGGGCCGCGCCTCGGCCAGCAGGTGCCGCCGCAGGGTCAGCGCCTGCAGCATCGCGGTGTCGGGCAGGATCTCGGCGCCGAAGGCCTCCTGCATCGCCGGCCCCATCCGGCCCGGAAGCCACCAGAGATCGCAGCAGGCCAGCGGCACCTCGCCCCGCCGCAGCCGCATCCGGCGATGGCGCGGCCGCTCGCCCGGCGTCATCGCCAGCCGCTCCGCCAGGTCGTCGTCGGGGCGGGGCCCGATCGGCATGGAGCGCGGCTCGGCCACCACGTCGCCGTCGCCGATGTCATGCAGCCGGCACCAGTCGCGCAGCGCGATCGCGGGCTTCGGCCCGAGTGCCACGTGCAGGGAGAGCCGGGCGGCCAGGACATGGCGCGGCGGGCGCGCCGCGTTCCGCCGCGACGACGGCGCCGGCCCGGACCGACGCGCTTCGGCATGGTCCGGTGCGGTCGGGGAAGCGGCGGTCATCGGGGCCTCCTGTCGGACGGGTGCCTTCCCCGTCCTGACCCGATCCTTCCGCGGCGGATGGCAAGCGCGCGGTGCGCAAAGTCACAGCGCGCGCGTGCGCGCCGTGCGGGGAGAGGCGCAAGGCGCCCGGTGCCGCCGACGGGACCATCGCGGGGCTGGGCGATTCCGATCGGGACGCGGTTGGACCGGCGTGGCAGCATCTCGCCCGATGACCGGCCAGACTGCCACCGCCACGGGCGGCAGCGTGGTCAATCAGATCGCCGGCAGCGGCAACACCGTCTCCACCACCCGCCGCTGACCGCCCAACGACTCGGGTTTGGGGGTGCGGGGGGGCGGGGGCGCGGGCCCGGGGGCCCCCCCGGGCGCCGCCCCCCCCCCCCGGGCCCCCGGCCCCCCCGCCGCCGGGCGGGGGCGCGGCGGGCGCCCCCCCCCCCCCCCCCCCCCCCCCCCCCCCCCCCCCCCCCCTCTCACGTCACGCCGCCGCTTCGCCCTTCACCGGCAGCCCTTCGGCGCGGCGGGCGTTCTTCTTGCGCTCGTGCGGGTCGAGGTAGCGCTTGCGCAGGCGGATCGCGCCCGGCGTCACCTCCACCAGCTCGTCATCCTCGATGTAGGAGATCGCCTGCTCCAGGCTCATTCGCCGCGGCGGGATCAGCAGCAGCGCGTCGTCCTTGCCCGCGGCGCGGATGTTGGTGAGTTTCTTCTCCTTCACCGGGTTCACCTCGAGATCCTCGCCACGCGAGTTCTCGCCGATGATCATCCCCGTGTAGACCTTCGCACCCGGGTCCACGAACAGCGCGCCGCGCTCCTGCAGGTAGAACAGCGCATATTGCGTCGTCTCGCCGTCCACGTTGGAGATGAGCGACCCGTTGCGCCGCCCCTCGATCGGGCCGGCCCAGGGGCCGTAGCCGTGGAACAGGCGGTTCATCATGCCGGTGCCGCGCGTGTCCGTCATGAACTCCCCGTGGTAGCCGATCAGCCCGCGCGAGGGGATCAGGAAGGTCAGCCGCACCTTGCCGCCGCCCGAAGGCCGCATGTCCTGCATCTGGCCCTTGCGGATCGAGAGCTTCTCGACGACGACGCCGGAATAGCCCTCGTCCACATCCACCAGCACTTCCTCGTAGGGCTCTTCCTTCTCGCCCGTCTCCGGGTTGTCGCGGGTCAGCACGCGGGGGCGGCCGATGGTCAGCTCGAAGCCTTCGCGGCGCATCGTCTCGATCAGCACGCCGAGCTGGAGCTCGCCGCGGCCGGCCACCTCGAAGGCGTCCACTTCCTCGGACACCTTCACCTTGATGGCGACGTTGCCCTCGGTCTCCTTGAAGAGCCGGTCGCGGATCTGGCGCGAGGTCACCTTCTTGCCCTCGCGGCCGCCGAGAGGGCCGTCATTGATGCGGAAGGTCATGGCCAGCGTCGGCGGGTCCACCGGGATGGCGTGCAGCGGCTCCGTCACCTCGGGGGCGGCGATGGTGTCGGGGATGGTCGCGTCGGAGAGGCCCGCGATCGCGACGATGTCGCCCGCCTGGACCTCATCGACCGGCACGCGCTCCAGGCCGGAATAGGTCATCAGCTTGGTCAGGCGCCCCGTCTCGACCACGGTGCCGTCCTGGCGCAGCACGCGCACGGGCATGTTGACGCGGGCGACGCCCTGCTCGACGCGGCCGGTCAGGATGCGGCCGAGGAAGTTGTCGCTCTCCAGGATCGCGGCGTTCATCGCGAAGGGCTTTTCCAGTTCCACCTTCGGCGCCGGAACATGGCTCAGGATCAGGTCGAACATCGGCGCTAGGTCCTTGCGCGGACCATCGAGCGACAGGTCCGCCCAGCCCTGGCGGCCGGAGGCGAAGAGCGTGTGGAAATCCAGCTGCTCGTCATTCGCGCCGAGCGCGGCGAACAGGTCGAAGACCTCGTTGTGGACCTCGTCGGGGCGCGCGTCGCCGCGGTCCACCTTGTTGATCACGACGATCGGCTTCAGCCCGCGCGCCAGCGCCTTGGTCAGCACGAACTTGGTCTGCGGCAGCGGGCCCTCGGCGGCGTCGCAGAGCACGATGGCGCCGTCCACCATGGACAGGATGCGCTCCACCTCGCCGCCGAAATCGGCGTGGCCGGGCGTGTCCACGATGTTGATCTTCACGCCCTTCCATTCCACCGCGGTGGACTTGGCCAGGATGGTGATGCCGCGCTCGCGCTCGAGGTCGTTGCGGTCGAGCGCGCGTTCGGCCACCTGCTGGTTGGCGCGGAAGGCGCCCGCCTGCTTGAGGAGGTTGTCCACGAGCGTGGTCTTGCCGTGGTCAACGTGCGCGATGATGGCCACGTTGCGGAGCTGCATGATCGAAGTCCGGTTCGTTGCTTTGCAGGCGCGATTCACGACGTGGGCGTTTCCGCCTCCGACGACCGCGCCCGACGGCCCGACCTTTCAGACCCCCGGGCAACCGTCACGAAACGGTCATCCAGGGCGAAACGCCGAGCCTTTGGCTTGATGCGGCGCACACATAAGCGCGCCGCCCCCAAAAAGCGAGCGTGAATCGGCGCGGGCAGGGCTCCGGCGCCGTCCTCGTCCCGCGCGGCGCCGGAAAAGCGCCAGGTCAGGCCGCGACGAGCGCCTTCAGATCGGTCTGCGGCCGGGCGCCGAAATGGCTGATCGCCTCCGCCGCCGCCACCGACCCCCAGCGCCCGCATTCGCCGAGCGGCCAGCCCCGCGCATGGGCCGCGAGGAAGCCGGCGGCATAGGCATCGCCGGCGCCGGTGGTGTCCACCACAGTGGTCGGCACGGCCTTCACCTCCGCGCTCGCGTCGCCGGCGACCACAACGCTGCCCTTCTCGCTGCGCGTCACGGCCGCCAGCCCCACCTCCTCCCGCACGGCGGCGAGCGCCGTGGCGAAGTCCTCGGTCTCGTAGAGGGAGAGCAGCTCGGCCTCGTTCGCGAACAGGATGTCCACCTCGTGCCGCACCAGGTCGCGGAAGGCGGCGCGGTGGCGGCCGACGCAGAAGGGGTCCGACAGCGTCAGCGAAACCTGCCGCCCGGCCCCGTGGGCGATCTTCGCCGCCTTGCGGAAGGCGGCCTGCGCGGCCGGCGGATCGAACAGGTAGCCTTCCATGTAGGTGACGGCGGCCGAGGCGACCTCGGCCTCGTTCACGTCCTCCGGCCCGAAATGCACGCAGGCGCCGAGGAAGGTGTTCATCGTGCGCTGCGCATCCGGCGTCACCAGGATCAGGCAGCGCGCGGTCGGCGCCCCGCCGACGAGTGGCGACGAGGGAAAGCGCACGCCCGCCGCGCGTATGTCATGCGCGAAGACCTTTCCCAATGCATCATCCGCCACCTTGCCGAGATAGCCGACGCGCGCGCCGAGCGCCGCGGCCACCGCGCAGGTGTTGCCCGCGGACCCGCCCGAGCTCTCCACCCCCGGCCCCATCGCGGCATAGATCCGCTCGGCGGCCGCGGCGTCGATCAGCGTCATGCTGCCCTTGGCCATCTCATGCGCCGCGAGGAAGGCATCGTCCGCGCGGGCCAGCACGTCCACGATGGCATTGCCGATGCCGAGGACATCGAGGGCAGGAGAGGTCATGGGCGCGATGGTCTCGATCACGGGGAGGTTGCGGGACAGGGGAATTGCCGGAACCGGTTCGGCGAAGCTAGTCCCTGGCGCATGCTCCGCCCCCTCTTCCTCGCCATCGGCCAGGTCACCGACCCGGCCTTCCGCCGCCCGCTGCTGCTCGGCGCCGGCCTGGCGCTTGCCCTCGGACTGGCGCTCGCGGCCGGGGTGAGCTGGGGCGTGGGCTGGCTCGCCGGCGGGGAGGGCTGGCTGGCTTCGCTGGCGGCCGCCGCCGGCGGGCTGCTGGCGCTGCTCGCTCTCTGGTGGCTGTTCGTGCCGGTGCTGCTGGCGATCGCGAGCATCTTCACCGACGGCGTCGCCGCGGCGGTCGAGGCGCGCAATTACCCTGGCCTGCCGCCGCCCGCCGCCGCTTCCGCCGCGGCCCAGGCCTGGGCGGGCGTCAAGCTGGCGGCGCAGATGGCGGCGCTGACCCTGGTGATGCTGCCGCTGTCGCTGCTGATCCCGGTGATCGGCCTGGTCGCGCTGTGGGCCGTGGCGGCGATCGGCCTGGGCGAGGGGCTGTTCCAGGGGGTCGCGATGCGCCGCATGTCGCCGGCGGCGGCGAAGGCCGCGGCGCGGTCGCTGCGCTGGCGGATCTGGGGCCTGGGCGCGGTCTTCGCCCTGCTCGCCGTGGTGTCGCCGCTCAACCTCTTGGTGCCGGTGCTGGGCACCGCGGCGATGGTGCATGTGCTCCACCGCAACACCGTGTGAAATCGGCAACGAACCGCTGGCGGACGCAGCCGCAAAGCCTGTGGACAACTGGCCTGGAGCGGGCATCGGGGCGTTGTGCCGGCGCGGGGGTGCGTGTTAGCCCCAGGGGCTGGCGCCGGGGCGATGGAATGCCTGCCGGCGCCCCGGCGCGCAGCGTCGGAACGTCATGCCGGCGCGGCCCTGCCGTGTCGTCTCGCGAGGGGGGCCTGCCGCGCCATGAACGTCTTCCGCCGCCGCGATTCCGCCACTCCGGAGCCGCAGCCGGCCACCGTGCCGACCGCCCGCGATCCCGATCTGGGCGTGCCGCCCCGCCTTCCACCCAGGGATAATCCGACCATGAGCCTTGCGCCAAAGCCCGGCACCGCGCCCACCCCGCCCGTCGGCCCGACGCCGCCTTCCGGCACCGCGATCCCGCCGCGCCCGACGCTCGGCGCCGCGCCCGGCATCGGCGCCCCGCCCGCGCCGCCGCCGCGCCCGGCCAGCAGCGATCGCCGCACCCTCGTCGTCGGGCGGGGGATCAGCCTGCAGGGCACCGTGAGCGAGGCCGAGCGCCTTGTCGTGGAAGGCACGGTCGAGAGCCAGATGATCCAGGCGACCGAGCTCTCCATCAGCGAGACCGGCGTGTTCAAGGGCGAGGTCCAGGTCGAGGACGCCGAGATCGCCGGCACCTTCGACGGCACCATCACCGCCCGCGGCGCCCTGGTGATCCGCGCCACCGGCCGGGTGATCGGCGTGGCGCGCTGCCGCCGCCTCTCGGTCGAGGAAGGCGGCCAGGTCTCCGGCCGCATGGAGATGCTGGGCGAGGCGCAGGCCGCGCCGCCCGCGCCCCTCCCGGTTCCCGCCGAAGCCTGATGCGCGGGCCGGCACGCGCGGGGCTCCTGCTCGCGCTGCTGCTGCCCGCCGCCTGTGCCCAGCCCGGCCCGTCCCAGACGGCGCAGGTGCTGGAGGAGGTGCTGGCGACGCACCAGGCCAGCATCGCCGGCGTGCAGGGCCGCGCGGCGGCAGCGGCGAGTGCCGCGGAGCACGCGCCCTCCGTCCCGGCGGGCGCCGCTGCGGATGCGGGCGCTCCGGCGACCGGCACGCAGCCGGGCGCCGCCCGCGCGCGACCAGTAGACGGGCGGCCGGCCGGCGCCATGGGGGGCGGCGCCGCCGACATGCGGGCTGTCAAGCACCGAGATCGCCGCGCCGGTGAAGCCGCCCAGCATGCCACCGAGCA
>NZ_JBWXTD010000003.1:1040619-1046045 GCF_056682175.1 Falsiroseomonas sp. RANM36 | reverse complement strand
GCCCGCCGGGGGGGGGGGGGGGGGGGGGGGGGGGGCCGGGGCGCCGGCCCCCGGGGGGGCCCCCCCCGGCGAGCTCCTCGGCCTTTCGCCGGAGGCGCTCCGCCAGCGCCTGGGCGAGCCGCGTCTGCGCCGGCCCGAAGGCCCGGCCGAGGTCTGGCACTACCAGGCCACCCAGTGCCATCTGGACCTGGTGCTCTATCCGGCCGATGGGCCGCGGCCGGGGCTGCGCGTGGCCTATGCCGCGGCGCGCTCCTTCGGCACGGCGCGGCGCGCCGAGGCGGCCTGCCTGCGCGACATCGCGCGCGACGCCTCCACCCGGCGCACGCCGGCCACGGGGCAGGCGCTGGCGGGGGCCTAGCCGCCGCGGCCCATCCGGCATGAACCTCGCTCCCTGGGCGGACGCCTTCGTGCCGGTATTCGGCCTGCTGGCGCTCGGCGCGCTGCTCAAGCGCCGCCTGCTGCGGGACGACGTGGTCTGGGCCGGGATCGAGCGCCTGGTCTTCTGGGTGCTGCTGCCCTGCCTGATCGCCGCCGCGCTGTCCGCCGTGCGGTTCGACACGCTGCCGGTCGGCGGCATGGCGGTGGCGCTGTGGGCGGCGCTTTCCGCCGGCGCGATGATGGCCGTCGGGCTGTCGCGCCTGCTCGGCCAGGGCCATGCGGCGATGACCTCGGTGCTGCAGGGGGGCATCCGCTTCAACAACCTGATGGGCTTCGCCATCGGCGGCGCGATCTGGGGCGCGGAGGGCATCGCCTATGCCGCGGTCGCCACCGGCATCATCGTGCCCTTCGTGCAGGCGGCGGCGACCATCGCCTTCGTCGCCGGCCGCGGCAGCGTGCGCGTGCTGGCGCTGTTGCGACAGGTGCTGCTGAACCCGCTGATCCTGGGCTGCCTCGCCGGCTTCGCGATCGGTCTGGTCGGCGGCCTGCCGCCCGGGTTGCAGCCCGCGGTGCGCAACCTCGGCAACGCCTCCGTCGCGCTCGGGCTGCTCTGCGTCGGCGCGGCGCTGACGCTGCAGGGGCTGGGCGACAGGCCGGCGACGCAGGCGGCGACGGCGGTCCTCAAGCTGCTGGTCATGCCGCTGATGACCTGGGCGCTCTGCGCGGCGCTCGACCTCGGCCCGCTGGCCACCGCCATCGCGGTGCTGTTCATGGCGCTGCCGACGGCGGCGACGAGCTATGTGATGGCGCGGGCGATGGGCGGCGATGCGAAGCTGATGGCCGCGATCACCACCAGCGAGCATCTGCTGTCCATGCTGACCCTGCCGGTGTGGGTGTGGCTGCTGACGCGCTGAGATTGGCGCCCTCAGACGCCGGGCGCCGCCTCCGGCGGCTTGGCTTCGCGCCACTGGGCGCGGGCCGCGTTCGCGGCCTCGGCCGCCTTCGGCGTCCGCCCCGCGTTGCTCCTCTCGGGGCGCCTACTCCGCCGGCAGCCGCAGATACCGATCCTCCAGCGCGCGCCAGGTCGCGTTGTCGAACAGCGACCACAGCTCGCCATGGCTGTACATGCGTGGCGCCATCGCGTTGCTGCTGCCGGTCTCCTTGAGGCTCGCCAGCATCTCCATCCCCGCCTTGGCGAACAGGCGCGTCAGCGCGTTGGGATAGATCGCCAGCCGGAAGCCCAGCGCCTGCAGCCGCTCCGCCGGCAGGATCGGCGTCCTGCCGCCTTCCACCATGTTCGCCAGCAGCGGCACGCCGGGGAAGGCGCGGCCGACTTCCGCCAACTCCGCCTCGCTCTGCGGGCTTTCGACGAAGATCACGTCCGCACCCGCCGCGCGATAGGCCTGCGCGCGCGCGATGGCGGCGGGCAGCCCCTCGCCCGCGCGGGCATCGGTGCGGGCGATCACCACGAAGTCGGGATCGCGCCGCGCCTCGATCGCCGCGCGGATGCGCATCACCATCGTCTCGACCGAGGCGATGACGCGGCCCGGCTCATGGCCGCATTTCTTGGGCCATTCCTGGTCCTCGATCTGGATCGCGGAGACGCCGGCGCGCTCGTATTCGCGCACGGTGCGGATCACGTTGATCGGCCCGCCATAGCCCGTGTCGCCATCCGCGATCACCGGGATGGAGACCACGTCGCAGATCCGCCGCACGCGATCGAGCATCTCCGCGAAGGACACCGCGCCGAGATCCGGCGCGCCCATCGTGCTGATCGAGACGCCGGCGCCCGTGATGTAGAGTGCCGGGAAGCCGCTCGCTTCCACCAGCCGCGCGCCGAGGCAATCGAAGGCGCCGGGCGCGAGGAACAGGCTCTCGCCCGCCAGCAACTCCCGCAGGCGACGATGGCGGCCGGGTGCGTCGGCCAGGCCGATGGGCAGGGTCGGCGTCGTGGTCATGCTGTCTCCTTGGCGGCTGTCGCGCGGATGTGCTGGCGGAAGCGCGGCATCACCTCCTCGGCCAGGCGGTGCATGGTCTCGCTCTCCCACGCCGCGTTCGGCCCGCTCCAGTCGAGGCCGGCCATCAGCAGGTGGTCGAAGGCGCCGATGCGCTCGCGCAGCGCGACCAGCTTGTCGAGCACCGTGGCCGGCGAGCCGGCGACGACGCAGTCCTCGATGATGGCTTCCAGCGTCACCGCCTCGTCCGGCGTGTCCTCGCGCGGCTTCAGCGTGCCGAGCTGCCCGGCGCGGCGGGCCAGCGAGGAGAGGTAGTGGAAGTAGTAGCGGTTGGCGGAGGCCGCATCGAACATGCGGTCACGCGCCTCCGCATCCGTCGCGGCGATGCAGAAATTTCGGGCGAGGCGCCACTCATTCCCGGCCTTCGCGCCCGCGGAACCGCGCGCGGCACTCAGCGTGCGGCCATGTCCTTCGACGATGCGCTCCGCGACGAAATTGGCGGACACCACGCCCCAGCCGCGCTCCACCGCCATCTTCACCCCAAAACTGTCGGCGCTGCGGGCGGTGATGGCGATGGGCGGATGCGGGCGCTGCCAGGGTTTCGGCATGGTGCCGACACCGAATTCGGGAATCACCGCATTGAAGATGCGCGCCGACCAGGTCGGGCCCGAGATGTCATAGGGCGGGTCCTGGCGCCAGATCGCGAGGATCGCGTCCATCGCCTCCAGCATGCGCTTGCCGCGCTGCATCGGATCGGTGTTGCCGAACAGCTCGAAATCCGAGGGCAGCCCGCCCGGCCCGATGCCGAGGATCAGCCGCCCGCCGGTCATGTGGTCGAATTGCGCGACCTCCGCCGCGACCTTCGCCGGGTGGTGGTTCGGCAGGTTGATCACGCCGGTCGCGAAGGTGAGCTTCGTCCGCGACGCCAGGGACGCCATGAACATCAGCGGCGAAGGGATCGGCTCCGAGGAGGCCGAGAAATGCTCGCCCACCCAGAGCTCGTCGAAGCCGAGCCGGTCGGCCAGCAGCGACTTTTGCGCGTCCTCGGACAGCAATTCGTGCATCGGCCGCTCGGGCGGATGCAGCGGCATCATGAACAGGCCGAGACGCATGGCCGTTTCCTTCCCCTTTGCCGCAAGCGTTACCGGCTGGACGCGTGGTGCGCCAGCCGCACCCCTCAGCGGCGCGGCAGGAAGCCCACCAGGCGCTCGGCCTCCTCGCAGATCGGCGTCGCGATCGCATCCGCGCGGTCGGCGCCGAGCCGCAGCGCCGCATCCAGCGCGGCGGGGTCCTGCAGCAGGCGGTTCATCTCGGTCCGGATCGGGTCGAGATGCGCCACCAGCGCCTCCGCCAGCACTTCCTTGAACGCGCCAAAACCCTTGCCGCCATGGTGTCGCAGCACGCCCGCATGGGTCTCGCCCGTGATCGCGGCCAGGATGCCGACCAGGTTGCGCGCCTCCGGCCGGCCTTCGAGCCCCGCCTCGCTCTCCGGCAGCGGCTCGGGGTCGGTCTTGGCGCGGCGGATCTTCAGCGCGATCGCGTCGTGGTCGTCGGTGAGGTTGATGCGCGACTGGTCGGAGGGATCCGACTTGCTCATCTTCTTCGTGCCGTCGCGCAGCGACATCACCCGCGCGGCGACGCCCTGGATCAGCGGCTCGATCGTCGGGAAGAAATCCACGCCGTAGTCGTGGTTGAATTTCTGGGCGATGTCGTTGGCCAGCTCCAGGTGCTGCTTCTGGTCGTCGCCGACCGGCACCTTGGTCGCGTGGTAGGTCAGGATGTCGGCCGCCATCAGGTTCGGATACACGTAGAGGCCGGCGCTCGCGGCCTCCCGGTCCTTGCCGGCCTTGTCCTTGAACTGCGTCATCCGGTTCAGCCAGCCGATCCGCGCGACGCAGTTGAAGATCCAGGCGAGCCGCGCGTGCGCATGCACATGCGATTGCAGGAACAGGATGCAGCGCTTGGGATCGAGCCCGCAGGCGATCAGCGCCGCCGCCATCTCCCGCGTCTGCCGTGCCAGCTCCTGCGGGTCCTGCCAGACGGTGATGGCGTGCAGGTCCACCACGCAGAAGATGCACTCATGCGTGTCCTGCATCGGCACCCAGTTGCGGATGGCGCCGAGGTAGTTGCCGAGGGTCGGCACGCCGGAAGGCTGGATGCCGGAGAAGACGCGGTTGTTGGTCGGGGCCATCTGGTCTGGCTCGCTGTGTTGATCGGCGGTGGTGTCGGGCGGGCGGCGCCGGTCCGTCAAGCCGCCGCGGGCGGGGCCTCGCGGTGGCCGAAGATCGCGGTGCCGACGCGCACCAGCGTCGCGCCCTCCGCGATCGCGATCTCGTAGTCGGCGCTCATGCCCATCGAGAGGCTCCTGAGCCCATGCTTCGCGGCGAGCTCGGCCAGCCAGGCGAAATGCGGCCGGGGATCGGCCTCCACGGGCGGGATGCACATCAGCCCCGAGATCGTCAGCCCATGCTCGTCACGGCAGGCCCTGACGAACGTATCAGCCTCGGCGCGGGGGATGCCGGCCTTCTGCGGCTCGTCCCCGGTGTTGACCTGCACCAGGAGTTCCGGCGTCCGGCCCTCCTTCCGCATCGCCTCGGCCAGCGCGGCGGCGAGCTTCGGGCGGTCCAGGCTCTCGATCACATCGGCCACGCGGACGGCGTCGCGCGCCTTGTTGGTCTGCAGGGCGCCGATCAGGTGCAGCCGCAGGTCGGGATGGGCCGGGCGCAACGGAGGAAACTTCTGCTGCGCCTCCTGCACGCGGTTCTCGCCGAACACGGTCTGCCCGGCGGCGAGCGCCTCCATCACCGCCTCGGCCGGATGCGTCTTGGAGACGGCGACGAGGGTGACCGAGCCGGGGTCGCGGTTGGCGCGCGCGCAGGCCTCGGCGATCCTGGCGCGGATGGCGGCGAGGTTGCGGGCGATGTCGGTCATGCGGGCGGTCCGGCGATGCGTGGCCGGACGCTAGAGCATTTTCGAGCCAAGCGGAATCGCTTGGCGACTCGGAAAATGCGGCAAAACAACGAGCTAGACCCGTTCCACCACGCCGGTCGCGGTGGAACGGGTCGAGATTGGTGGTCGCGCCGGGGGCAGCCC
>NZ_JBWXTD010000003.1:1036943-1040519 GCF_056682175.1 Falsiroseomonas sp. RANM36 | reverse complement strand
GGGACGCCGGCGCCCGGCGGCAGGATCACGCTCGGGTCGGAGGGCGCGGCCGGCTGCGGCACCGGCTCGATCAGCCGCGGCGCGACGCCCTCCCGCAGGCCGCGGAAATTGATCGCGACCCGCATGATCACCTCATTGGCCAGCAACTCGGCAAGCCGCCGTTCCATCGCATCGCGACTCATGTCGGCTGCGAAATATTGGGCCGGTTGGATGTTGTAGTCATCCATCGCCCGCTCGAAGCCGTTCGCCACCGTCTCCCGCGGTGTCAGCCGCAGCAGTGCCCAGTTGGCGGTCGCGACGAAGCGCACCCGCGTCGCCGCGCCGTCCGGCTGGATCCCGAGGCCCTCGCCGGAAAAGCTCGGGCTGACCACCAGGTCCCAGCGCGCCGGCCGCACCATGTTGCCGCTGGCCGTGGAGATCCGCTCCTGCAGGTTGCGCCGCAGCAACTGCCCGAAACGCTCCGGGATCAGCGGCACGCGGATCGCGCCCATCTCCTGCGCGACCGAGGGATCGCCCGACCCGACACCGCCGCCAGGGCCATAGACCGGACGGAAGCCGCAGGCGGCGAGCGTCAGCGGCGCCAGGCCGACAAGGCCGCGCAGCAGGCGCCGCCTTGCGGTGACCTCGCCCTGTCCTGCCGCCCCGCCCACGCCGACGCCCTCCATCCGCTCAGATCACCAGGTTCACGACGCGCCCCGGCACATGGATGCGCTTCCTCACCGGCTTGCCGGCGAGCGCACGCTGCACGTTCTCCTCGGCCTCCGCCAGGGCGAAGATCTCCGCTTCCGGCGCGCCCACCGCCACCTCGATCGTCGCCCGCAGCTTCCCGAGCACCTGCACGGCGAGCGTGACGGTCTCGGCCTTCAGCAGTTCGGGATCGGCCTCGGGCCAGTCCATCTCGGCGACCAGCTTGGCATCGCCTGGACAAAGCACCGAAAAAACCTCCTCGGCGAGGTGCGGCATCATCGGCGCGACGAGGCGCGCCAGCGTCTCCAGCGCCTCCCGCCGGGCGGCGCCCATCCCTTCGGCGCCGGCGGCGGCATCGGTCTCGGCGATGGCGTTGGCGAATTCGTGGATCCGCGCCACCGCGACGTTGAAGGCGAAGCTCTCGAGCGATTCGGTCACCGCGGCGATGGTGCGATGCGTCGCCTGGCGCAGCTTGCGTGCAGGGCCCGAGGCCTCGGCCGGCGAGGTGCCGGGCGGCGGCAGCGACGGCGCGGCCTGCGTCGCCAGGCGCCAGATGCGCTGGGTGAAGCGGAAGGCGCCCGCGACGCCCGCCTCGGTCCACTCCATGTCGCGCTCGGGCGGGTTGTCCGAGAGGATGAACCAGCGCGCGGTGTCCGCCCCGAACTTCGCGATGATCGCGCCGGGATCCACCGTGTTGCGCTTGGACTTCGACATCGCCTCCACGCGGCCGATGGCCACGGGCTCGTTCGTGCCCTTCACCGCGGCGCTGCGCGTGCCGTCGGCCGCGACCGAGAACTCCACCTCCTCGGGATAGAGCCAGCGCCCGTCGGCGCCCTTGTAGCTCTCGTGCTGCACCATTCCCTGGGTGAAGAGCCCGGCGAAGGGTTCCTCGCACGCCAGGTGTCCGGTCGCCTTCATCGCGCGGGTGAAGAACCGGCTGTAGAGCAGGTGCAGGATCGCGTGCTCGATGCCGCCGATGTACTGGTCCACCGGCAGCCACGCATCCACCGCCCCGCGCGTCACCGGCTCCGCGGCCTGCGGCGAGCAGAACCGGGCAAAGTACCAGGAGCTGTCCACGAAGGTGTCGCAGGTATCGGTCTCGCGCGTGGCGGGCCTGCCGCAGGACGGGCAGGCGACGTGCTTCCAGGTCGGGTGGTGGTCCAGCGGGTTGCCGGGGCGCGAGAAATCCACGTCCTCCGGCAGCACCACCGGCAACTGGTCCTCGGGCACCGGCACGGCGCCGCAGGCCTCGCAATGGATCACCGGGATCGGGCAGCCCCAGTAGCGCTGGCGGGAGATGCCCCAATCGCGCAGGCGCCAGTTCACCACGCCCACGCCCTGGCCGCCTTCCTCCAGCTTCTCGATGACGCGGCGCTTGGCCGCCGGCACGTCGAGCCCGTTCAGGAAGCCCGAATTGAAGATCTTGCCGTCGTCCGTGTAGGCGACATCGCCGAGCGTGAAGGTCGCGGGATCCTCGCCCGGCGGCAGCACCACGGGCAGCACGGTCAGGCCATACTTGCGCGCGAAATCCATGTCGCGCTGGTCGTGGCCCGGGCAGCCGAAGATCGCGCCGGTGCCGTATTCCATCAGCACGAAATTGGCGATCCAGACCGGGAAGGACACGCCCGGCAGGAAGGGATGCGCCACGCGGAAGCCGGTGTCGTAGCCACGTTTTTCGGCTTGTTCGATCGCCGCTTCGCTGGTGCCCATGCGCCGGCATTCGGCAACGAATTTTTCGGCCTCGGGATCGCGCGCGGCCGCTGCCGCGGCCAGCGGATGCTCGGCCGCAACCGCGAGGAACGACATCCCGAACAGCGTGTCCGGGCGCGTCGTGAAGACCTCGACCTCCTCCGTCCCGGCGGCCGTGGCGTCGGTCAGCCGGAAGCGCACCCGCGCGCCCTCGCTGCGGCCGATCCAGTTGGCCTGCATCAGCTTCACGCGCTCCGGCCAGCGGTCCAGCGTGTCCAGCGCCGCCAGCAGGTCAGGCGCATACTTCGTGATGCTCAAAAACCACTGGCTGAGCTTCTTCTTCTCCACGAGCGCGCCGGAGCGCCAGCCGCGGCCGTCGATCACCTGCTCGTTGGCCAGCACCGTGCCGTCCACCGGGTCCCAGTTGACCCAGCTTTCCTTCCGCTCGACCAGGCCGGCCTTCCAGAAATCGAGGAACAGCTTCTGCTGCTTGCCGTAATAGGCGGGGTCGCAGGTGGCGAATTCCCGCGACCATTCCAGCGAAAGCCCCATGCGCTGCAGCTCGGCCCGCATGTTGGCGATGTTGTCCCAGGTCCACTTCCCGGGATGGATGCCGCGTTCACGCGCCGCGTTCTCCGCCGGCAGGCCGAAGGCATCCCAGCCCATCGGATGCATCACCAGATGCCCGCGCGCCCGCTTGTAGCGCGCCACCACATCGCCCAGCGTGTAGTTGCGCACATGCCCCATGTGGATCTTCCCCGAGGGGTAGGGGAACATCTCCAGGACATAGTATTTCTTCGCATCGGCCGGCGGCACGTCGGGCACGGCGAAGCAGTCACGGCGGCCCCATTCGGCCTGCCAGCGCGGCTCGGCGGCGGCGAAGTCGTAGCGCGGCGGGTCTTTCGGCGAGGGCGTGGCGGCGTCGTTCATGGTGTCGCGGCAATCGGCAGGATCGGCCGCCAGGGATAGAGCCCGGCGACGCGACTGGAAAGGCCGCAGCGCCGCGGTGTTGACCGCTGGGCGGGCCGATTCAGACCTGCGGGCCGTGCGGCCCTTCGGTCATCGGGCCGCGTTGCATGTCCGCGGGCCGATTCAGACCTGCGGGCCTTGCGGCCCTCCGGTCATCGGGCCGCGTTGCATGTCGCGGGCCGATTCAGACCTGCGGGCCGTGCGGCCCTTCGGTCATCGGGCCGCTAGCGG
>NZ_JBWXTD010000003.1:1036048-1036843 GCF_056682175.1 Falsiroseomonas sp. RANM36 | reverse complement strand
CTTCGGTCATCGGGCCGCTAGCGGGACGCCGAGGTGGATTGCGCCCGCAATTCCCGCGCCCGGGCCAGCACCTGGTCTTCCAGCTCCGTCGCGGTGCCGGCGGAGACCGGCGCATCCACCCAGCCGCCGCCGCGGGCTTCCTGGCGGAACACCACGATGCGCACGCCATCGGACCGCAGCTGGCGCCCCAGGATGTAGGCGGTGGCACGGAAGCGCTCGGCGCCGGCGCCGGGCGGCGAATACCAGTCCGTGATCACCACGCCGCCGAAAGGATCGGCGGAGGTCAGCGGCATGAAGGAGAGCGTGTCGAGGGTGGCGCGCCACAGGAAGGCATTCACGCCGATGCCGCTGCCGCCGCCAGCTTCCGGCGAGCCGGGCGGGGGGCGGCTGCGGTCGGTGCCGAACAGCAGGATGCCGTCGGTGCCGCCAAGCCGGCCACGCACGCGGTCGCGCCCGCTGCCGCTGTTGTACTCGTTCTGGCCGGGAACCCGGAAATTGCCATCGCTCGGCGTGCTGCAGCCGGCCGCGAGGCCAAGCACCAGCCCGCCGATGAGGAAGCCCCTCAGAGGGGACCGCATGCGTCCGGTCATCTTTCCCCAGTCCTGCCCATGCCGGGGCGCGGCGCCGAGGCCCGCCCCAAGGAGCAGGTCTTTAGCCGCCGGCCGCCGCGGCAGGAAGAGGCCTTTCGCCGGCGCACCGTGGAGGGGCGGAAACGCAAAGGGGGGGGGGGGGGCCCCCCCCCCCCCCCCCCAGGCGCGGCCGGGGGGGGGGGAAGGGGGGGCGCCGGGGGCCCCC
>NZ_JBWXTD010000003.1:1033768-1036038 GCF_056682175.1 Falsiroseomonas sp. RANM36 | reverse complement strand
CCGGGGCGACGGGGGGGGGGGTCCACCCCCACGGGGGGGGGGGGCCCCCCCCCCCCCTCCGACCTTGCCGATCCGGGAAGGATCAGAAGGCGAGACGCGTGCCGACCATGAAGGACTGCGCGGAGCGGTCCGTCATCGTGCCGGTCTGACCATTGCGGGTCAGCGTGAAGTTCACGTTGTCGTCCTGCAGGTTGCCGTAGTTGGCGAACACTTCCAGGCCGGGCGCGAGCGTGTAGGAGGTGCCGAAGCCCCACACGGTCTGCTGGCGGTCCGCCAGGTTGCCGCCATTGTCCTGCTCGCCCTGGCCGAAGAAGCCGCCGAAGGCCCAGGATCCGACCACATAGGTCAGGCCGAGGGCCCAGTGCGAGGAGTCGTCGCGGCCCTGGCGGAGCGGCGCGCCGGCCACCGAGGCGCCCGAGTACTGGCCCCAGGTGTATTCGCCGCCGAGGGTGAAGCCGAAGGCAGTGATGCTGGCGCCGAACGAGTAGGCAGTCACGTTCGGGTCGCGGACCGCGACGGCGGCGCCGCCGGGGGTCACCTGCGGGCTGTCGGCGCGCTGCGCCGCGAAGCTGGCCGCGATGCCGACATTCTGGAACGAGCCGCGGTAGCGGATACCGCCCGAGATCTCGTTCGTCAGGCCGGTGCGGTCACGCTGCGGGATCGTCGCCGAGAGCGGCGTGCCGGCGGGGCCGGTGCCGCCGCCGGGCGTCAGGACCGTCAGGCTGCCGGTCGAGAGGCTGTCCACCGCGCGGCCGGAGATGATGCGGTCACCCTCGTTCCGGTTCGGCGAGTAGCTGACGCCGAAGTCGAAGCCGAACCACTGCGGCGAGAGGTAGATGATCTTGGTGGAGTCGTTGCCGTCGTTGATGCCGGTGATCAGCGAGGGGCCGCCGCCGGTGAAGGCGGTGGAGCTCAGCAGGCCGTCATCCCAGTCGCCGTCAACGCCGCTGCCCGTCACGCTGGGCGGACGCACCTGGATCAGGTTCGCGGCGCTGTCCTCTTCACCGAAGCGCAGCGTGCCGAGCGTCGGGGACGACATGAAGATGTAGGCTTCGTCGATGTCGAAGATCGTGCCGCCCGTGCCGTCGTTCTGCACTTCCATCACGGCGCCGTAGGCGAGGCCGTTGGCCGCCTTGCCGTTCACGAAGATCTGCAGCTCGACCTCGTTCTTGAAGTCCCAGCGGCTGCGGCGCTGCTGGCCGGCGCCGTTCACGCCGGTCGGGACGCCGCGCGCTTGGTCGAAGTCGTCGTCGTTCCACACCGCCTCACCGATGATGTAACCGCCGAGGCGGACCGTCGGTGCCGTCTGCGCCTGGGCGGTCGTCGCCCCGATCAGCGCAGCGCCGACCACCGCCGTGGTGCCCAGCAAAAACTTGCGCATTCGAAAACCTCCTCCTGAACCGGGTCGCCCCGGAGTGCTTCGGCCCGCCTGCCCCCCTCGACAGGTGCCACGCACGGACGAACTCCGCGCGTGGTCAGACCCGGGCACACTATTGTCGCGAGGCCGCGCCGAGGTCCACCGGCCACGAAGCCTCAACGCGACTTCCGCGAAACACTGTGGCTCTGCCGCCACATCTCCCGGTCCGACACCGACGCCCCCGCAAGCGCGCCGATCGCCGCCAGGCCGGCAGCGCGCCCTGCGCCGCGCCGCGGCAGCCTCCCCGCCGTTCCCGGCGCCACGCCCCCCAGCGCCACCGCCGGCCGACCCAGCGCCCTCGCCAGCGCGGCCCAGCGCAGCGGCCCGAGCGCGGGCGCACCGGGATGGCTCGCCGTGGCGAAGGCCGGCGAGAGCAGGGCGCAATCCGCCCGCAGCCGCCTGCCCCGCGCCAACCCCGCCCGGCCATGCGTTGCGACCGACAGCAAGGCCCAGGGCGCCCCGCCGCGTCGCGCCCGGAGGAAGGGCAGCAGCCCCCGCCCCCCGGCCCGGTCAGGCACATGCCGCCCCGCCCGCAGCGCCCGCGCGCCACGCCCCCCGCCGCCGAGCCGCAGGACGCGGCCCCGGCCGCGCGCCCGCCGCGCGCGCCGCGCCAGGACACCCGGGGCAGCGCCGCGGGCCAGCGCCGCCGCCCCGCGCGGCAGCCGCCGCGCCGGCCCCACCGGGTCCGGCAGCCGCATCGGGTCGGACAGCAGCCAGAGGCGCGGCACGCGCCGCCAGCGCCGGGTCCGTGGTGTCGGCGGAACGCCACGGCATCCAGGCGCGCGCCAGCGCGATGCCGAGCGCGCGCCCCACCCCCGCCGGCCCCGCGCGCCAGGCGCGCAGACCGGCCCGC
>NZ_JBWXTD010000003.1:1023354-1033668 GCF_056682175.1 Falsiroseomonas sp. RANM36 | reverse complement strand
GCCGCGGGGCGCGGGCGCCCCGGCGCGGAGCCTGGGCGAGCAGGGCGGGCTGAGCGGCGGGATAGGGCCGGCCGGCGCGGTGCGATGAGTCCGGCCGGCATGGCGCGGGACCGGCGGGTGGGCTGAGGCATGGCCAAGCTCGATGCCAGGCGGGCGGAGGCGGTGCTGTCCGATCCGGCAGGGTTCCGGGCGGTGCTGCTGCATGGCGACGATCCGGGGCTGGTGCGCGAACGGGCCGAGGGCCTCGTGCGGGTGGTGCTGGGCGGCGCGACCGACGACCCCTTCCGTCTGGCCGAGCCGACCCGCGACGAGGCGGCGCGGCCCGGCTTTTTGCAAGGCGAGGCTGCGGCGCTGGCGATGACCGGCGGGCGCCGCGTGGTGCGGCTGCGCGAGGCGACGGATGCCCATGCGGGCCCGCTGAAGGAAGCCATCGCGGCCCCCGGCGATTCGCTGATCGTCCTGGAAGGCGGTGCGCTCGGCCCGCGGTCGAAGCTGCGCGCCCTGGCGGAGGCCGCGCCGGAAGTGGCGACGATCGCCTGCTATCGCGAGCGTGGCGAGGCGTTGGCGGCGACGCTGGGCCGGATGCTGCACGCGCAGGGCGTGCAGGCTGAGCCGGCGGCGCTGTCCTGGCTGGCCGGGCGGCTGGGCGACGACCGGATGCTGGCACGGCGCGAGATGGAGAAGCTCGCGCTCTATGTCGGGCCCGGCGGACGGGTGGACGAGGACGCGGCGATGGCCTGCGCTGGGGAGGGTGCGGCGCTCGACCTCGAGGAAGCCCTGCTGGCGGCGACTGCCGGGGATGCCGCCACCACCGACCGCACGCTGACGGCGGTCTTCGCCGAAGGCGCCAGCCCGGTCGGGGTGCTGCGGGCGGCGCTGCGGCATGTGCAGCGGCTGCATGAGGCGGCCGTGGCGGGTGGCGATGCCGCCGTTCTGCGGCCGCCGGTGTTCTTTCGCCACAAGCCGGCCTTCGACCGGGCCTTGCGGCTCTGGTCCGCCGCGCAGCTGGAGAGCGTTGGCACCGCGCTGCTGGAGGCGGAGAAGCGCACCAAGACGACGGCCTTCCGCGAGGCGGATGTCGTGATCGCCCGTGCGGCGCTGGCGGCGATCGCCCGGCAGGCCGCGGCGCTGGCGCGAAGCTGAGCGGGGCTCAGCCGCCGCCCTGCAACAGCCGGATGAGCCCGTCGAGCTGGTCGAGGTCGCGGTAGCGGATGCTGATCTCGCCGCCCTTGCCCTGCGGCCGCACGGAGACGCGCAGGCCGAGGCGTTCGGTCAGGTCGCGTTCGAGCGCGGCGATGTCCGGATCCCGCGCCTGGCCGTCCGTGGCCGGCTGGCGCGGGCGGGCCTCGGCCGCGGCAAGCGTCTCGGCCTGCCGGACATTCAGGCTGCGGGCGATGATCTGCGCGGCGAGGCGGTCCGGATCCTTCGTTCCGACCAGGGCGCGCGCATGGCCGGCCGAGAGCGCACCGTCGGCGACGAGGCTGCGCACGGATGCCGGCAGGTTGAGCAGGCGGAGGGTGTTGGCGACATGGCTGCGGCTCTTGCCGACGGCCTGGCCGAGCGCTTCCTGCGTGAGGCCGAACTCGTCGAGCAGGCGGCGATAGCCCTCGGCCTCCTCGATGGCGTTCAGGTCCTGGCGCTGGAGGTTCTCCACCAGTCCGACCGCCATGGCTTCGCGGTCGGCAAGATCGCGGATGAGGACCGGAACCTCGTGCAGCTGCGCGGCCTGAGCGGCACGCCAGCGACGCTCTCCGCCGATGATCTGGTAGCGGTCATCGGCGCCCGGTGTGGGCCGGGCGAGGATCGGCTGCAGGATGCCGTGTTCCCGGATCGAGGCGGCGAGCTCCTCGAGGCCGTCCTTGTCCATGCCTCCCCGGGGCTGGAAGGGTCCGGGCTCCAGCGCCTCGATCGGTACGGTGCGAAGGGACGCGCCGCCTTCGGCTGCCGGGGCGTCCGGGATGAGGGCGGACAGGCCGCGGCCGAGGCGCGGGGGCTTTCGGGACGTGCTGCTCATGCGGCGCGACGGCGCAAGCGCTCCCTTCTGAGGAATTCGGCGGCGAGGCGGAGATGCGCCTGGGCACCCGGCGAGCGGAAATCGTAGAGCAGGACGGGGAGGCCATGGGAAGGGGACTCGCTGACGCGGACGTTCCGCGGGATCACGGTCTCGAACACCTTGTCCTTGAAGAAGCCGCGGACATCCGCCGCGACGAGCTCGGAGAGGTTGTTGCGCCGGTCCACCATCGTCAGGACGATGCCCTCCAGCTGCAGCCGCGGGTTCAGCGCGCGGCGGACCCGGTCGATCGTGCGGGTGATCTGGCTGATGCCTTCAAGGGCGAAGAATTCCGTCTGCAGCGGCACGATGACCCCGTCGGCGGCGACCAGCGCGTTGAGCGTGAGCAGGCCGAGGGAGGGCGGGCAATCGAGGAACACGAAGTCGAAGCCTGCAAGCGTCCGTCCGGCGGCGGCAAGGGCCGTGGCCAGCCGGTGCTCGCGGCTCTCGAAGGTCACGAGTTCGACCTCCGCGCCGGCGAGGTCCGGGTCGGCGGGCAGGATGGAGAGGTTGGGCACGGCCGTGGGGCGGACAAGCTCCGCGAGCGGACGCCCCGCGACCAGCAGGGCGTAGGTGCCCTCCGCCCGGTCCTCTCGGCCGATCCCCAGCCCCGTCGAGGCGTTGCCCTGCGGATCGAGGTCGAGCAGCAGAACCTTGTGCTCGGCCGCCAGGGCGGTTGCGAGGTTGATGGCCGTCGTGGTCTTGCCGACGCCGCCCTTCTGGTTGGCGAAGGCCAGGACACGCGGCGGCCCGCGGTCAGACGTCGGGTCCGGCACGTCGGATCTGGCTCAGGCGCAGGATGGTGGCCTCGCGGTCGGTGCGGCTGGGGAAGCGTTCGGCGTGGAATGTCCAGTGGCGCCCGGCATCGGTCAACTCGGCCTCCGCCGAGCGTCCCTTGGGAAAGAGGGCGATGCCGCGGGGGTCGAGCAGGCGAACCGCCTGGCCGAGCAGGGTGTCGACCGGGGCCAGCGCGCGGGCGGTGACGGCCGCGAGGGGCGGGAGCCTGACGGTCTCGATCCGCTCCGGATGCACCCGCACATGGCTCAAGCCGAGCTGTGCGGCGGCCTCCGTCAGGAAAGCGGCCTTGCGCCGGTCCGCTTCGATGAGGTGCATGGGGCGGGTCGCCTGCATGGCCAGGATGAGGCCCGGAAAGCCGCCCCCGCTGCCAAGATCGCCGATCGGGCCTTCGCCCGCCGGCAGCAGCGGGTGCAGCTGGAGCGAATCCGCGATGTGCCTGTGGCGTATCGCGGCCGGATCGCGATCGGCCACGAGATTGATGCGGCTGTTCCAGCGCAGCAACAGCGCCACGAATTGCGCGATGCGGTCTTCCAGCAGCGAAGCCGGGTCCGACTCGGCATGGGCCGTTCCACGTGAAACACTCACCGCGCCGACTCGCGCCGAAGGTGCATGGCCAGGGCGGCCACGGCGGCCGGCGTGATGCCCGCCACGCGCGTGGCGGAGCCGAGCGTCGCCGGACGCGCGGCGGCAAGTCGCTGCTGCATCTCGCGCGAGAGCCCAGGAATGGCGCCGAAGTCCAGGCCCGACGGTATGGAAAGCCGGTCCTCCCGCTCGATCAGGCGCCGCTCGGCTTCCTGGCGCCGAAGATAGGGCGCGTAGAGCGCCTCCGCCTCGATCTGCGCGCGCACGGGCGCAGGGAGATCCAGCAGCCACGGAAAGAGCCGGCCGGCTGCGGCCACGGTCATCTCGGGAAGCGCCAGAAGCTCCAGCAGCGTGCGACGGCGGCCATCGGCGGGCGCCGGCAGGCCCGCCTTCGCCAGGTCGCCCGGCGTCGCGCTGTCACGGCTGGCCCGCTCGCAGGCGGCCGAGACCTCAGCCGCAAAGTCGGCATGGCGCCGCGCCCGGTCGCGACCGACGCAGCCCCAGTCGATCCCGCGCTCCGTCAGGCGCAGGCCGGCATTGTCGGCCCGAAGGCTGAGGCGGTGTTCGGCCCGCGCCGTCAGCATCCGGTATGGCTCCGACACGCCGTGCAGGACGAGGTCGTCGATCAGCACGCCGATATAGGCCTCGGTCCGGGAGAGAACCCGGTCCGGACCGGCGCCGCCGGCGCGCTGGGCGGCATTCAGCCCGGCCATCAGGCCCTGCGCGGCCGCCTCCTCATACCCCGTGGTGCCGTTGATCTGCCCAGCCAGGAAGAGACGCGGGACGCCGCGCACTTCCAGGCTGGGGGTGAGCGCCCGCGGATCGAAGTGATCGTATTCGATCGCATAGCCCGGGCGCAGGATGCGCGCGCGCTCCAGGCCGGGAATGGTGGCGATGACGGCGGCCTGCACCTCTGCCGGGAGGCTTGTCGAGATGCCGTTCGGATAGATGGTGTCGTCGTCGAGCCCTTCCGGCTCCAGGAAGACCTGGTGCCGGTCACGGTCGGCGAACCGGACCACCTTGTCCTCGATCGAGGGACAGTAGCGCGGCCCGACGCCCTGGATCCGGCCGCCATAGACCGCGGTGCGATGCAGATTGGCCCGGATGAGGTCGTGCGTGGCAGGCGCCGTATAGGTGATGCGGCATTCGACCTGACGGTTGGTGATCCGCTCCGTGAGCCAGGACATGGGCTCGGGCGGCGCATCGCCGGGCTGTGCTTCCAGCCCGTCCCAGTCGATGCTGCGGCGATCCAGCCGCGGCGGCGTGCCGGTCTTGAGCCGGGCCAGCGGCAGGCCCAGGCGCTCCAGCGCCAGGGCAAGGCCGATGGCGGGTTCGTCGTCGCGCCGGCCGGCCGGGATACGTTCGTCCCCGATATGGATCTCGCCGCGCAGGAAGGTGCCTGTGGTCAGAACCAGCGCGGCGCAGGCGATCCGACGGCCGGACGCGGTGACCACGGCCGAGACGGCTCCACCGGCGTCCTGCTCGATGTCTTCCGCGGCATCGGCCAGGAGGCAAAGGCCCGGCGTGGCCCGAAGCAGGGCCTGCATGGCGTTCCGATAGAGCGTCCGGTCGGCCTGCACACGCGGCCCGCGTACGGCGGGCCCCTTGCTGCGGTTCAGCAGCTTTCCGTGAATGGCCGCGGCGTCGGCGGCGCGGGCCATCACCCCGTCGAGCGCATCGATTTCCCGGACCAGGTGGCCCTTGCCGATTCCGCCGATGGCCGGGTTGCAGGACATCTCCCCGATGCGGTCGAGCCGGTGGGTCAGCAACAGCGTGCGTGCGCCGCAGCGCGCGGCCGCGGCGGCCGCCTCGCAGCCCGCATGCCCGCCGCCCACCACGACCACGTCATAGGCATCGCTCACCATGCCGGGGTCTATAGGCCAGCTACTTGCCGATGCAGAAGTCGCCGAACACGACGTCGAGCACGTCCTCGATGCCGACATGGCCCGTCAGGCGCCCAAGTGCCCTGACCGTGCCGCGGAAAGCCTCCGCCGCAAGCTCCGGCTGGTGGGCCCTTTCCGCTTCGGTGAGAAGCGCATGCGCTTCCTGCAGGGCGGCGCGGTGGCGCGCGCGGGTGATGAGCGGCGCGTCCGTCGCGCCCGCCTGCTGTTCCGCGCGGCGCGTGAGCTCGGCGGTGAGGCGGGAAAGCCCGGTGCCGTCGCGTGCGCTGGTCGGCAGCACTGGCCGCCCGCTTATATCCGCCGGCGGCGCCGCGATGTCGCATTTCGTGGCGACGAGCAACGCGTCCTCCCGCCCGGCGACGAGGTGCAGGGTGAGGTCGTCCGGGCCCGTGTCGGCAGGCAGGACCGCAAGCAGGACATCCGCGTCCTCCGCACGGCGGCGCGCGCGGCGAACGCCTTCGCGCTCGATCTCGTCCTCCGTCTCTCGCAACCCGGCGGTGTCCGCCAGGGTGACGGGAACGCCGCCCAGGATCATCCGGCATTCGACGATGTCGCGTGTGGTGCCGGGCCGCGCCGAGACGATCGCGGCCTCTCGACCAGCCAGGGCGTTGAGCAGCGAGGACTTTCCGGCATTCGGCGGGCCGACGATCACGGCCGACAGGCCGGCGCGCAATTTCTCCCCGCGGCCGCCGTCGTTCAGATGCGCGGCGATCTCCTGGGCCAGCATTGCCGCCATGCGGCGGGCCGCGAGGTCGAGGTCGGTCGGCAGGTCGTCCATCGTGAACTCGATGGCGGCCTCCTGATGCGCAAGCATGCGCCGCGCCCGGTCCGTCCATCCGGCATAAAGCTGCCCCAGCGTGCCGTCCGCCTGGCGCAGCGCCTGGCGTCTCTGGGCGCTCGTTTCGGCCGAAACCAGGTCGGCGATGGCTTCGGCCTGGGTGAGATCGACCTTGCCATGCAGGAAGGCGCGCCGGGTGAACTCGCCGCCTTCGGCCGGTCGGCAGCCGAGCGTCACCAGCAGGTCCGACACGTCGGCGACCACGGCGGGCCCGCCATGGATATGCAGTTCCGCCGAATCCTCGCCCGTGTAGCTGGCCGCACCGGGAAACCAGAGGATGAGCGCCCGATCCAGGATCTCGTCCCGTTCGGGGTGACGGAGCGCACGCAGGCTGGCCAGCCGCGGCGAGGGCAGGGGGCCGGCAACCTGGCGCAGCACGCGTGACGTATCCGGCCCGGAAAGGCGGATCACCGCGATGGCCGCGGCGCCGGCCCCGGAAGCACGGGCGAAGATCGTGTCCCGCAGGTCGGTCATCGGCGGAACGGCCGCGCCCCTGTCGGGGCGTGTTTCACGTGGAACATCGGATCGCCGGGCATCCGGAGCGTGGTCGAACCGCATGCGCGGCTGGTTCGGCCGCGCAGGCGACCCTCACCGCTTCTCGATGACATCCCGTTCGGTCAGCATCAGCCGGGGCACGCGCCCGCCATCGACGAGATGCGCCTGCAGGATCTCGTCGACATCCCCCCTGCTGCGGGGGCCGTACCAGATCCCCTCCGGGTAGATCACCATGGTCGGGCCGAACTCGCAGCGGTCGAGACACCCCGCCGAGTTCACGCGCACCCCCCGCAGCCCCAGCTCCTTCGCCCTGGCCTTCATGTAGTCCCGCAGCTCCTCGCTCCCGCGCGCGGCGCAGGAACCCCGGCGATGGCCATCCGGGCGGCGATTGCAGCAGACGAAGACATGCGCGCGGAAAAAGAGCGGCGGATCGGCGTCGTCGGTGACGGCAGGCTGAGTTGAGGCGCTGGCCACGGCTTGCTCCACGCAGGGGGGACTGGCGGGATGTAGCCACGACCGCGCTGAGGTGCCAGGGCAGGCCGGCACCGTCGCGCGGACCGTTGGCGGCATGGGCGGCGCCCGGCCTGTCATGCATGCCGCACCGTGGTGGTCCCGGCCGGCGCAGCTTGACGGCGGCCCCCAGGTTGTGGCGCATGACCGCCCCGGATCATCGCCATGCCGCAACTCACCCTCCTCAGCCCGCTCGGCGACCTGACAGTCTCCGAAGACGGCGACGCCATCGTCGCGCTCGACTGGGGTCGGGGTCGCGACCAGGCGCACACGCCGCTGCTGGTCTTGGCCGTGGCGCAATTGCAGGACTATTTCGACGGCACGCGCGGGGCCTTCGACCTGCCCCTGGCGCCGCACGGTACCGACTTCCAGAAGCGCGTCTGGGCCACGCTGCGGACCATTCCGCCGGGTCAGGCGCGCAGCTATGGCGAGATCGCCCGCGAACTGGGCACCTCCGCCCGCGCCATCGGCCAGGCCAATGGCAGCAACCCGATCCCCATCCTGATCCCCTGCCATCGTGTGCTGGCGGCGCATGGGGCGCTCGGCGGCTATTCCGGGGGCGAGGGTCCTTCCACCAAACTGTGGCTGCTTGACCATGAACGGCGCGCCTATGGCTCCCGCGCGCAAACGATGCCAGAACTGCCGCTCGGCTTCTCCCGGGCCGGCCAGCGAGGGACGATGCTCCGATGAACCATGCCATTCGCGTCCACGACTATGGCGGCCCTGAAGTGCTGGTCTGGGAGGAAATCCCGGTTCCTGCGCCGAAGGCCGGCGAGGCGCTGGTCCGGCACAAGGCCATCGGACTCAACTACATCGACGTCTATTTCCGCACCGGCCTCTACAAGGCCCCGGCGCTGCCGGCCACCATCGGCATGGAAGGCGCGGGCATCGTCGAGGCCGTCGGCGACGGCGTGACGAATGTCGCGCCGGGCGATCGGGTCGCCTATGCCACCGCGCCGATCGGCGCCTATGCCGAGGCTCGGACCATCAAGGCCGACCGTCTGGTCAAGATCCCTGCCGGCGTGACGGATGAGCAGGCGGCGGCGATGATGCTGCAGGGCATGACCGCCTGCTTCCTGCTGACGCGCACCTACAGGGTGCAGGCCGGCCAGACCATCCTGGTCCATGCCGCGGCGGGCGGCGTCGGCCTCATCATGGTGCAGTGGGCCAAGCATCTCGGCGCTACGGTCATCGGCAGCGTCAGCACCGAGGAGAAGGCGCAGCTCGTGCGCGCCCATGGCGCCGATCACGTGGTGGTCGGAACCGAGACCCTGCCCACGCGCGTGAAGGAGATCACGGGCGGCGCGATGCTCCCGGTCGTCTTCGACAGCGTCGGGCGCGACACCTTCCTCACCTCGCTCGACTGCCTCATGCCCTTCGGCATGATGGTGTCCTACGGCAATGCCTCGGGGCCGGTCTCCGTTCCCGATATCGGCATCCTCGCGGCGAAGGGCTCGCTCTACCTGACGCGGCCGACGCTTGCGACCTACACGGCCAAGCGGGAGGACCTGGAAACCTGCGCCAACGCCCTGTTCGAGGTGGTGTCCAAGGGCGCGGTCAAGATCAACGTCAACCAGCGCTTCGCGCTGAAGGACGCCGCCGAGGCGCATCGCGCGCTCGAGGCCCGCAAGACCACCGGCAGCACGGTGCTGCTGCCCTGACCCCATCGCCGAGCGTCGCGGCGCCCCCCGGCCGGCGCCGGCGCCGGGCGCTGCCTCACGCCGGCAGGAAGTAGCGATAGCGGTAGCGCTCGGTCAGTCCGAGCCCGGCATTCAGCGCGAGCGAGGCCCCATTGCTGCAGGCGACCTGCGCATAGGCCAAGCCCGCACCCTGGGATCGTGCCCAGGCGCCGGCCGCCGACATCACCCGCCGGCCGAGGCCCCGCCGCCGGAACTCCGGGCGCACGGCAAGGTCGAACAACCCCGCCAGCGCGCCATCCGCGGTCGCGGAGGCGCCGGCGGCCGGCGCGCCCGGCCGCCGCCGCCGGGGCCACGCGGCCCGGGCGCCCCGCCGCGCCGGCATCCGCGCCTTCTCCGCCTGTCGCGCCGGCACCTGGTGCTCCCCGCTTGCCATCACGCGGGTCCACGCCGGCTCCGGCCCGCCGAGTGCCACGCAATCGGCATCGTCGCGGAACAGCGGCCCCAGCGGGCCGAGGATCACCTGGCTCTCGTCATGCGGCCGGTAGCCGCGCGCTTCCAGCGCCGCGACCATGCCGGGAGGATCGAGCGGGGTGGAGCGGAAGCGCGGCGTGAAGCCGGCACGACGATAGAAGCCCTCGATCCGCCCGATCCGCGCGGCAAGGTCCGGGTCCGGCGCGGGGTCCAGCGGGCAGGCGGCATTCGCCCGCCCCGTACCGCCGGCGAAGCTGCGCACCACGAAGCCCCCGTCGAAGGCGACGCGGGGCGCCGGCACGGCGGAGAGCGTCGCCCGCTCGATCTCCAGGATCGTCGGCAAGCCCGGCATCAGGCCTCTTCCGCGAGCTTCGCCATCGCCGCGCGATAGGTTGCCTCGAACAGCGCGTCCAGCGCCGGGTTCGGCCCCTTCAGCCCGGCCGCGACACGCCCCGCCCAGCCGACATACTCGACCCGCCGCGCATGGTCCCAGTTGGCGGGCGGCGAGGCCGTGATCGCCCGCAGGTTGGAGATCTTGTCGGCAAGCTTCAGCATCTTCGCCGCATCGCTCTTCTTCGGCGCGTGCTTCACCTGCAGCGCCTTGCGGGTCTCCTTCGGCAGCGACTTGTCGTCGGTCGCCTCGGCCACGATGACCGCGATCGCCTCGCCGAATTCGGCGACCAGCCGCTCATGGGTGATCGGGTCGGGGTCCTGGTCGCTGTCCTCGACCGTGTCGTGCAGCAGGGCGGCGATCACGGCCTCCTGCGGCGCACCGTGCTCGGCGAGGATCTGCGCCACTTCGAGCACATGGTTCACATAGGGCTCGGCCGAGGCGCCCTTGCGGCGATGCGTGGCATGCACCCGCGCGGCGAAAACCGCGGCGCGCAGAATCCGTGCCGACTCAGTGTCAGGTTGGTCCATCGTCTCTCCCAACAAAAAGGGGGCCTTTCGGCCCCCGGTGGTCGCGCCATCCCTGCGCGCCAGTACTGGCGGCCGGTGAAACCGGCCGCGGGCGCGCCGTCGGGCCCC
>NZ_JBWXTD010000003.1:1005212-1023254 GCF_056682175.1 Falsiroseomonas sp. RANM36 | reverse complement strand
GGCCCCCCCCCCCCCCCCCCCCCCCCCCCCCCGGCCCCCCCCCCCCCCCCCCCCCCGCCGCGAATGCGGCCCGCACCCAGACCGACCGCTTGGCCGGGCGCCCCGGCGCGTGGCGCGCAAGCCAAGCGCGCGGAGCGCGCGCCCGGCGCTTGAGGGCAAAGAAATCTCGATGCCATGAACACCTTTCAGGTGTTCATGGCATCGAAGAAGTCCTGATTGGTCTTGGAATACTTGAGCTTGTCCAGCAGGAACTCCATCGCGTCCTGCGTGCCCATCGGGTTCAGGATGCGGCGCAGCACCCACATCTTGGACAGCGTCCCGCGATCCACCAGCAGCTCCTCCTTGCGGGTGCCGGACTTGGTGATGTCGATCGCGGGGAAGGTGCGCTTGTCCGACAGCTTGCGGTCGAGGACGAGCTCCGAATTGCCGGTGCCCTTGAACTCCTCGAATATCACCTCGTCCATGCGGCTGCCGGTGTCGATCAGCGCGGTGGCGATGATGGTGAGGCTGCCGCCTTCCTCGATGTTGCGCGCCGCGCCGAAGAAGCGCTTCGGGCGCTGCAGGGCGTTCGCGTCCACGCCGCCGGTCAGCACCTTGCCCGAGGACGGCACGACCGAGTTGTAGGCTCGCCCGAGCCGCGTGATCGAGTCGAGCAGAATAACCACGTCACGCTTGTGCTCGACCAGGCGCTTGGCCTTCTCGAGCACCATCTCCGTCACCTGCACGTGGCGCGTCGCCGGCTCGTCGAAGGTGGAGGCGACCACCTCGCCGCGCACGGTGCGCGCCATGTCGGTCACCTCCTCCGGCCGCTCGTCGATCAGCAGCACGATCAGGAAGACCTCGGGGTGGTTCGCGGTGATGGACTTTGCGATGTTCTGCAGCATCACCGTCTTGCCGGTGCGCGGCGGTGCCACGATCAGCGCGCGCTGGCCCATGCCGATCGGCGCGACCAGGTCGATGACGCGGTGGGTGTTGTCCTTGGTCGGGCCCTTCGCCACGGATTCGACCTCGGCATTCTCCATCTTGAGCCGCCGCGTCGGATAGAGCGCCGTCAGGTTGTCGAAGTTGATGCGGTGGCGGAGCGCTTCCGGCGGCTCGAAATTGACGTTGTCCACCTTGAGGAGCGCGAAGTAGCGCTCGCCGTCCTTCGGCGCCCGGATCTGGCCTTCCACCGTGTCGCCGGTGCGCAGGCCGAAGCGGCGCACCTGCGCGGGGGATACATAGATGTCGTCGGGGCCGGGCAGGTAGTTGGCCTGCGGGCTGCGCAGGAAGCCGAAGCCGTCGGAGAGGATCTCGAGCGTGCCGTCGCCGTAGATCGCCTGCTCGTTGTCCGCCAGCGTCTTGAGGATGGCGAACATCATGTCCTGCTTGCGCAGCGACGAGGCGTTCTCGACGCCGACTTCCTCGGCGAAGGCGAGCAGCTCGCTCGGTGATTTGGCCTTGAGTTCGGAAAGGTGCATGGGCCGTTTGCGTCCGTGCTGCGCGCCGTGGACCGCGCGCGAAGAGAGAGGCGAGGGGACCCCAGGGCGGCTGGGCCGGACGGGCCGCATGCGGCTGTTCGTCAGGTCCTTGCCGTGCCGCTCGCCCGGTTCTCGGGCTTCGATGGCGGCATCCGGGAGGTATTTGGGAGGGATCGGCTGCGCCAGGCCGGATCGGGGCGAACCCTGACCAAGGCGCCGAATCGCGGCCGAGTGCCATGAGGCAGCCGGACAGTAGTGATGGGCCCGGCCCGAGTCAACCCGGCCGGGCCATGCCCCGGCGACCCCGATCGGCGCCCGGCCCCGGCGTCGCGGCGCGCCGGCGTCAGAAGGGCCGGGCGATCACCATCAACACGATGACGATCAGCGCCAGGGTCGGCACCTCGTTCAGGATGCGCCAGCCGCGCTCGCTGCGCGGCCGCTCGTCCCGCGCGAAGCCTTTCAGCGCCTTGGCCAGGTCGTGATGGCACCAGGTCAACGCCGCGACGCCGGCCAGCTTCAGGTGCCACCAGCCAGCGGTCCAGTCGATCACGCCCGGCGTCAACACCACCAGGATCCCGAACAGGAAGGAGGCGATCATGGCGGGGTTCATGATCGCCTTCAGCAGCCGCCGCTCCATCACCTTGAAGGTCTCAGAGCGCGGATCCCCGGGCGGCACCTGCGAGTGGTAGACGTAAAGCCGCGGCAGGTAGAACAGTCCCGCCATCCAGGCGAAGACCGAGATCACGTGCAGCGACTTGGTCCAGGGATAGAGCGGCGCCAGGAAATCGAGCGTCACGGCATCCCCGCGGACAGCGCCGGCGCCCCCGCCAGCCCGAGCAGCCCCGGCAGCCTGGCCATCGCGGAGAAGGGCTCGGCGCCCACGGCGCGCAGCGCCTCCGCCGTGCCGTCATGGGCATAGCCGAGCACGCGGCAGCCCGCGGCGACCCCGGCGCGCGCGCCGGCGATGCTGTCCTCCACCACCACGCAGTCGCGGGGGTCGGCGCCGCCGGCGGCCGCGGCGGCGCGGTACATGTCCGGGGCCGGCTTCGGCTGCGCGACATCGTTCACGCTGAAGGTGCGGCCACGGAAGGTCTCGACCAGGCCGAGGCGACGCAGCTTGGTCGCCAGTTCCGGGCGGGACGAGTTGCTGGCGACCGCCACCGGGATCCCCGCGGCGGTGATGGCCTCGAGCGCGGCGAGCACGCCGGGCACCGGCTCCGCCTCTTCCTCCAGCGCGCGCACGACGCGGGCGATCAGCTGCGGCAGGAAGTCCGCGGGCACCGCGCCGGGGCCCAGCCGCTGCTCGACCACCGGCCCGATCGCCTCCCAGGCGAGGCCGCGGAACCGGCGCGCGCCTTCCTCGGGCGAGATCTCCCAGCCGAGCCGGCTGATCTCCTCCGCCATGATGCGGTCGTGCAGCGCCTCGGTGTCGGCCAGCACGCCGTCGCAGTCGAACAGGACGGCAGCGGGCCGGCGCGGCGCGGCGCCGCCGCTCACGCCATCACCTTGGCGCGCCGCGCGGCCGCGGCCTTCTCGTGCGGGCAGTCGCGGTGCTGCTTCGGGCATTGCCGCGCGCCGGCGAAGGAGCAGAGGCTGCGGCCCGACCCCCGGGCCTGCCGCACCAGCGCCGCCAGCGCCGCCACGAAGCCGGGATCGGCGTTCTGCGCCGGGGAGCGGAAATAGCCGGGCACGCCGAAGCGCTCGGCCTCCTCGCGGTACTCGACGTCGAGCTCCACCAGTGTCTCGGAATGCTCCGAGGTGAAGGCGATCGGCACCACCAGCACCGCCACCTTGTCGTGCCCGGCGCGCTCCAGCTCGTCCTCGGTCGAGGGGCCGATCCATTTCTGCGGCGTCACCCGGGACTGGTAGCAGACCACGTGGTCCAGCTCCGCGATCCCCAGCCGCTCGACCACCTGCGCGACCGACTGCTCCACCTGCCACTGATAGGGGTCGCCGGCGGTGACGATGCTTTCCGGCAGGCCATGGGCGCTGAACAGGATGCGCAGCCGCACCGCCGGGTCGAGCTGGCCGCGCGCCTTGTCCCACGCCTCGCGCACCATCCGCGCCGTCGCCTCGGCGAAGCCCGGATCGGAGTGGAAGCAGCAGAGCGTGGTGGTGGGCGCGACGAGCCCGGCCCGCGCCGCGGCCTTTTCCCAGGCAAGCATCGAGCTGCCGGTCGTGGTGGTGGAGAACTGCGGATAGAGCGGCAGCAGCAGCACCTCATCCGGCCCCCAGGCCTTCACCGCGGCGGCGCAGGCATCGCTCATCGGGTGCCAGTAGCGCATGGCGATGAAGGCCTTGGCCTCCACCTCGCCCTCGGCGTTCAGCACGGCTTCGAGCGCGTCCGCCTGTTCCTGCGTCAGCTCCAGCAGGGGCGAGCGGCCGCCGAGGATCGCGTAGTTCTCGCTCGCCGGTTTGGTGCGGCGCCAGGCGATGATCCGCCCGAGCCAGGGACGCACCCAGCCCGGCACCCGCAGGATGGCGGGATCGGTGAACAGGTTGACGAGGAAGGGCCGGACGCTCTCGGGAGCATCCGGTCCACCCAGGTTGAACAGCACGACCGCCACGCGCGGCCGCCTGGGGGACGTGGCCACGGGGGGCGACGGCTCGGCGGGGAGGTCCATGACGGGGCGGGACATGACATGCCCGCCGCCAGGGTCAAGGGCCGTGTGCGCCGTCCGGCACGATTCCAAGGCGGACACCCTCCGATCGCGCCGCCGCAGAGGCCAGCCGGGGGCGGGGCGCCCTGGCGGTTCCAGAGGCCGGGCGGATGCGCCCAGGGGCCGCCCTTGGCCGCGCGCGGGGCTTGCGGCATCTCGCGGCTGACCGATGCGCGGTGGACAGAACGCGACCCTGTCGGACCCTCGACACCCCGGTCCTTCGACAATTCCTGACCCATCCGCAACTTACGGTTGCTTGCGAGGCAGTCGCGCATCTGAAAAAGAGGTCACGCCATCACGTATTCGTCAGGACTCCGGCATGACCTCGACCACCGCGATCCCTGCCCAGGCCAACCTTCTGCTGTCTCCGGAGGACGGCACCTCCCGCTTCGGCGCCGAATACGCCCCGCGCATCACCGGTACTTCCGGCGGCGGCTTCGTCGCGATGTGGCACGATTTCCTGCCACAGACCGCCGCCGCCGCCCCGTCCGGCTACCCCTATGCGGTGGATGCCGATGGCGGCGTGACGATGATGATCCGCCGCTTCGGGGCGGATGGCGCGGCGCTCGGCCCCGCGGCGCCGGTCAGCGCCGACCTCGCCGGGAATTTCGATGGCCACGGTCTCGTCACCCTCTCCAGCGGTCTCGTCGCCGCCGGCTTCGGCGTTGCGGACGTGCCCGCCGGCACCAGCCGCATCGGCGCCTTCCTGATGGACCCCGCGACCGGCAGCCTGGTGGGCGGCGAGATCGCGGTCGCCACCGGTGGTGCCTTCTCGGAGGGCGTGAACTTCAACCAGATCGTCGCGCTCAGCGGCGGGCGCGCCGGCCTGCTCTACACCGACGGCGCCGGCAGCCCCGACCGGCTGGTGCTGCAGGTGATCGAGGCCGACGGCACGCTCGGCGACAGCAGCACCATCCTCGACTCCAACGGCGCCTTCGTCGGCATCGGCGTGCATGACGGCACGGCGGCGCTGCAGGGCCCGAATGCCGATGTGCTGGCGATCGCCGCGCAGCGCTTCACCGGTGTCACCACCGTCTCGGAGATCGTGTTCCGCAACCTCGACGGATCGGTCGCCGCGCTGCCGACCTTCACGCCGGTGAACCCGGACCGCTACCTCCCGGTGCTCGCCGCGCGCCCGGATGGCGGGCTCGTCGTCGCGCACACCCTGTCGATCAACCCCGGCGCCTCCGTCGTGCGGGTCTATTTCCTCGACGCGACCGGAGCGCAGCAGGGCGCCGCACGCGACATCGCCTTCGCCGCCAACAGCTTCGGCACGACGGAGCTTGCCGTGCTGCCGGATGGCGACGTGCTGGTCGCGATCTCCGGCTTCGCGACGGGCGGCTTCGACCCGAACATCCTCGCCCAGCGCCTGAACGCGGACGGCTCGCTCGATGGCGGCGTGATCCGCCTCGACGCCACGGCGCAGGGCCAGCAGACGCGGCCCGAGATGGCGGTCACCGGCGACGGCACGCTGGTCGTCGCCTTCGAGGACACCTTCAACGGCTTCGACTACCGCATCCTCGCCGCGCGCTTCGAGGTGGTGGAGCCGCCGGCGCAGCAGCTCTTCGGCACGGCGCGCGACAACACGCTGGAAGGCGGGGCGGGCGACGACACCATGCTCGGCCGCGGCGGCGACGACGTGCTGGAAGGCGGCGCCGGCGACGACGTGCTCAAGGGCCAGGCCGGCAACGATCGCCTGCTGGGCGAGGCCGGCGACGACCGGCTGATCGAGGAGGACGGCGCCGACACGCTCGACGGCGGCGATGGCAGCGACCTGCTCTTCGCCGGCGGCGGCGACGACCTGCTGCTGGGCGGCGCCGGCTTCGACACGCTGCTCGGCGGCGCGGGCGCGGACAGCCTGCAGGGCGGCGCCGATGCCGACCTGCTGCGCGGCGGCGAGGATGGCGACCTGCTGCAGGGCCAGGAGGGGATCGACATCCTGCTGGGCGAGGCCGGTGCGGACACGCTCGAGGGTGGCGACGGCGCCGACCTGCTCCGCGGCGGCACCGAGGGCGACCTGCTGCTGGGCGGCGCCGGCATCGACCTGCTGCTCGGCGACGAGGGCGACGACACGCTGGTCGGCGGCACGGGCGTGGACGTGATGCGCGGCGGCGCCGGCAACGACGTCTTTGTCTTCGCCCCCGGCGACAGCGCGCGCCTGACGCCCGACACGATCCTGGGCTTCGTGCGCGGCGAGGACCGCATCGACCTGACGGCCTTCGGCGGGCTCGATTTCATCGGCACCGCCGCCTTCACCGGCGGCGAGGGCATCGCCGAGCTGCGGCTGGAGCGCGACCTGGCGCTGCGCATGCTGCGCATCGAGGTGGACGGTGCCGACGCCGATGCGGAGGCCGACCTGGTGGTGCTGATCAGCGGCCTGAGCCTGCCGGCGGAATCGACCTTCATCCTCTGATTCGCGCGCGCGGGGGCCGCGGCGCGGCTACCGCGCCTCGTCGCGCACCGTCGCCAGGATCAGCGCGCCGAGCGCGAGGAACACGATCACCGTCGCCATGCCGAGGCGCTGGCTGTCGCTGATCGCGGTCACGGCCGCCAGCGCCGCCGGCCCGAGGAAGCCGGTGACGCGGCCCGAGAGCGCGAACAGGCCGAACCAGGCCGATGTCTCGCCCTCCGGCGCGATGCGGGCCATGAAGGCGCGGCTGGCCGCCTGGGAGGGGCCGAAGAACAGCCCGACCGTCAGCGCCAGCGTCCAGAACATCGTCGTGCTCGTCGCCAGCAGCAGCCCGCCGCCAAGCAGGATGATGGCCGAGAGGGACAGCAGCACCATCCGGCGCGATCCCAAGCGGTCCTCGACCAGCGCGAAGCCGGCGGCGCCGGCGCCGGCCGCGACGTTCATCGCGATGCCGAAGAGCAGGATCTCCTCGAAGCCCATGCCGAAGACGCCCGCGGCGTAGATCGCGCCGAAGGCGAAGAGCGTGTTGAGGCCGTCCGTGTAGAACAGCCGCGCCACCAGGAAGCGCAGCAGGTCGCGCTGCTGCGGCAGGCTGCGCAGCACGGCGCAGATCTCGGCCAGGCCCTGCGCCGCCGCCGCATGCCAGCTTGGCTTGCGACCCGGCGGATCGGCCAGCGCGACCAGCGCCGGCCAGGAGAACAGCATCAGCCAGACCGCCACCAGCAGCGCCGTCGCCCGCACATGCTCCGCCTGCCCGCGATCCAGCCCGAACAGCGCAGGGTCCGGCCGCACCAGCAGCACGAGGCACAGGCCGAGGCACACCAGCCCGCCCGCATAGCCGAGCCCCCAGGCGAGGCCGGAGACGCGCCCGATCCGATCGCGCGGCGCGACCTGCGGCAGCATCGAGTTGTAGAAGACGGTGCCGACCTCGAAGCCGATCGTCGCGATGCCGACGCAGAGCAGCGCGTAGAGCGCATAGGACGGGTCGGGCTTCGCGAACCAGATCGCGGCCGTCGCGACCGCGGTGATCACGGTGAAGGCCGCCAGCATGCTGCGCCGCCGCCCGCCCGCATCCGCGATGGCGCCGAGCACCGGCGAGAGCAGCGCGATGCAGAGCCCCGACGCCGCCTGCATCCAGCCCCATTGCGCCTGCCCCGTCGCCGGATCGGCGGCGATGCCCTGCGCGAAATAGGCCGCGATGACGAAGGTGGAGACCACCGTCGGGAAGGCGCTGTTGGCCCAGTCGTAGAAGGCCCAGGCAAGGATCTTCATGCGACCTCAATCGCGTCGTGCCGGAGGCACGCCTTCGGCGTGATGCGGCCGCATCCGCGGCCTTGGCTGCGCGCCTCAGACATGTCCCGCCCGATCCTCTGTTGCCCTGCGCGCGGGTGGCCTGCCGGCCGCCGGGAACAGCTCTGTCCCGCTTACCCTAGAGCACGTTCCGATCGACTGGAATCAGTCGATCGGAAGGTCGTGCTCCAGAAATTATGACTCTAGAGCAGCTTATGCCCGTTCGGCGGAACTGCGGAGCGGTTCCACTCGAACGGGCGCTGCTCTAGCGCGCCCAGCGCCCGCGCCGCGACACCGATGGCGACGAGGTCGCCGGCCGCCGCCGCTTCCCGCGCCAGCCGCGCGGCTGCCAGCGCCGCCGGCCCGTCCGGCGCCATGCCGGAAAGGCTGGCGCGCGCGAGCCTGGCCTGCAGACCGCCGAGGTCGTCCAGCGCCTCTTCCTTGGCGCGCGCGGCGAAGGGGCCGCTGGCGCGCGCACCCTCCGTCGCCGCGCGCAGCGCATCGAGCGCGAAGGCCTCGCCCACCGTGGCCCAGGCGGCACCGGCCGCATCCGGCGCCACGCCCGCCTGCTGCGCCAGACGCACGATGGCCGGCGCCGCGGCGAGGCCCGGCGTGGCGGCGAGCGTGGCGACGCCCGCCGGGATGCCCGCCTCGGCCAGCACGCCGGCCTCCGGGCCCGGCGCGACGTCGGCCGCCGCGGCCAGCGCGGCCACGCCCGGCGCCAGCGCCGCCAGCGTCTCGCCGAGCGGGCCCTCCCCGCCCAGCAACTCGCGCGCGGCGCCTTCCTGCAGGCGGCGCAGGCCGAGCAGCGCGGCGAGCCGGGTGGCCGCGGGCGCGGCTGCGGCGTCGGCTGCCGCCGCAGCCCGTTCCAGCCCGAACAGCGAATCGGCCAGCCAGGCGGCACGCGCCACCGCGGCGGCTTCGCCCGCGGCGCCCGCCAGGCGCGCGACGCCGGCCACGCCGAGCCGGTTCGCGACCATGTTCGCCAGCATCATCGCCACCAGCTCCCGCCGCAGCCGATGGCGCGGGATCAGCGCGCCGAAGCGCTCGCGCAGCGGCGTCGGGAAATATGCGACGAGCAGCGGCGCCAGCGCGGGATCGTCGGGCAGGCCGCTGTCCCCGATCGCCTCGGTGAGCCAGAGCTTCGCGAAGGGCAGCAGGGCTGCGATCTCGGGCCGCGTGAGGCCTTCATTCGCCGCGCCGCGCTGGCGCCGCGCGGCGGCGTCGGGCAGGCCGGCCACGGCGCGGTCCAGCCCCCCTTCCGCCTCCAGCCGCTGCATCAGCGCGCCATGCGCGGCGAGATCCTCGGTCGCGCGCAGCGCCTCCAGGCTGACGGCCAGCGACTGCGCCTCGTTGTCCGCCAGGACGAGGGCCGCGACCTCCTCCGTCATCTCGGACAGCAGCTCGTCGCGCTGGCGCCGCGTCAGCGTGCCGTCGCGCTCCGCCTCCGCCAGCAGGATCTTGATGTTGACCTCGTGGTCGGAGGTGGAGACGCCGGCGGAGTTGTCGAGCGCATCGGTGTTGAGCCGCACGCCGCGACCTTCGTTGCCCTTCTGCGCCGCCTCGATCCGCCCGGCCTGGGTCACGGCGAGATTGGCGCCTTCGCCCACCACCCGCGCGCGCAGCGCCGCGCCGTCCACGCGGATCGCGTCATTGGCCCGGTCGCCGGCTTCCGCCTGCGTCTCGGTGCTCGCCTTCACATAGGTGCCGATGCCGCCGAAATAGAGCAGGTCCACCGGCAGCTTCAGGATCGCCTGCATGATCTCCGCCGGCTCGGCGCGCGGCTGCGCGATGCCGAGCATCGCCTGCGCCTGCTCGCTCAGCGGCAGGGTCTTGGCATTGCGCGGCAGCACCGCGCCGCCGGGCGAGAGCAGCCGCGTCTCGTAGTCCGCCCAGGAGGAACGCGGCAGGCGGAACAGCCGCTCGCGCTCCGCGTACGAGACCTCCGGATCGGGATCGGGGTCGAGGAAGATGTGGCGGTGGTCGAAGGCGGCGAGCAGCCGCGTCTGCCGCGAGACCAGCAGCCCGTTGCCGAAGACGTCGCCCGACATGTCGCCGACGCCGGCGCAGCTGAAGGGCGCATCCTGCACCGAGCGCCCCAGCGTTTCGCGGAAGTGGCGGTCCACCATCACCCAGGCGCCGCGCGCCGTGATGCCCATGCCCTTGTGGTCGTAGCCGGCCGACCCGCCCGAGGCGAAGGCGTCGCCGAGCCAGAAATCGTATTCCGCGGACAGCGCATTCGCGATGTCGCTGAAGGTCGCCGTGCCCTTGTCGGCGGCGGCGACGATGTAGGGATCGTCGGCGTCGCGGCGCACGATGCTCTCGCGCGTGACGATGCCCTCGGCCGTGATGTTGTCGGTCAGGTCGAGCATGCCGCGCACCAGCGTGCGATAGGCCGCGACGCCTTCGGCCATGAAGGCCTCGCGATCCGACGCGGGCGGCGGGTGCTTGAGGATGAAGCCGCCCTTCGCGCCCGTCGGCACGATCACCACGTTCTTCAGCCGCTGCGCCTTCATCAGCCCGAGGATCTCGGTGCGGAAATCCTCGCGCCGGTCCGACCAGCGGATGCCGCCGCGCGCGACGGCGCCGGCGCGCAGATGCACGCCTTCCATGCGCGGCGCGTGGACGAAGATCTCGCGCCAGGGCCGCGGGCTCGGCATGTCGCCGGCCACGCCGCTGTCCAGCTTGAAGGCGAGGTAGGGCTTGCGCTGGAAGAAGTTGGTGCGGAGCATCGCGTCCAGCAGCGTGCGCAGCCGCGTCAGGATGCGGTCCTCGTCCGGGTTGGCCACGCCGTCCAGCAGCGTGCGCCAGGCCTCGTCGAGCTTCTGCTCCATGGCCGGGGCGCGCGGCAGCGCTGGATCGAAGCGGTGCAGGAACAGGTCCACCAGGATGCGCGCGGCATCGGGCTGCGCCGCCAGCGCCGCCTCCACGCTTTCCTGGGAGAAGCCGAAGCCGACCTGCTTGAGCCAGCGGAACATCGCGCGCAGCAGCCAGCATTCGCGCCAGTCGAGGCCGGCGCGCAGCACCAGGCGGTTGAAGCCGTCCGCCTCTGCCCTTCCGTCCAGCAGCGCGCCGAGCGCCTCCAGCAGCGGCTCGAAGCGCGTGGCGTCGCAGGGCACGGCGGCGTGCAGCGTGAAGACGTGCAGCACCACCGGCGGCAGGCCGGCCGGCGTCAGGCGATGCGGCACTTCCTCCGTGGCGCGCAGGTCCAGGCTGCCGAACAGCGGCAGCGCATCGGACAGCGGCAGCGAGCCGCCGGGATTGGCCAGCCGCAGCACCAGCGTGCGCGCATCCGCCCCGGCCGGACGCGACAGCGCGGTGGCCGGCTGCCCGGCATCGGCCGCGCGCCGGGCCAGCAGCAGGTCCGCGACGCCCTGCGCCGTCGTCTCGGTCTCGCGATAGGCGGGGGGGAAGGCGTCGCGCCAGGTGGCGAGCAGCGGCGCGGCCGCGGCCTCGCCGACCTCGTTCGCCAGCGCCTCGTCCAGGCGGTCCTGGAAGCCGCGCGCCGCCTGGGCGAGCGCCGCTTCCAGCGCGGCGTCGTCCACCGCCGGCAGCGCGCCGGGCGTGGTACCGATCACGTAGTGCACGCGCGCCAGCGGCGCATCGCCGAGCAGCGTGTAGAAGGCCGAGAGGCGCCCGCGGAAGGCGCCCGCGATCAGCCCGCCGATGCGCTCGCGCATCGTGGTGTCGAAGGTGTCGCGGGGCAGCCAGGCGATGGCGGAGACGAAGCGCTCGAAGGGGTCGCGGCGCAGCACAAGCGCGGCGCGCGGGCGGATCGAGAGATCCAGCGCGCGCAGGCAGCCCTGCAGGATCGCCTCCTCCGGCGCCTGGAACAGCTCGTCGCGCGGCCAGGTGTCGAGGATGTTGCGCAGCGCCCGGCCGTCATGCGTCTCCGGGTCCACGCCGGCGCGGGCCAGGATGCGCAGCACCTTCTCCCGCAGCAGCGGGATCGAGCGCGGGTTGCGGTTGTAGGCGGCGGCGGCGAAGAGGCCGAGGAACAGCCTGCCGCCGGTGATGCGCCCCTCCCCGTCGCGGATGCGGGTGATCACCACATCGGCATGCTGGGGCCGGTGGACGGTTGCGCGCATGTTCGCCTTGGCGACCGTCACCGCGCCCATGCGGAGCAGGTTCTCCCGCACCGCGGGCGGCAGCGCGGGCAGGCCCCGCAGCGCGTCGAAGACCGGCAGGCGCGCATCGCGCAGCAGGCCGAGATTCTCCTCCTCCAACGCCGTGGCCGTGCCGTCGGGATGGAGGGCGAGGCGGCGATGGCCGAGCAGGACGAAGTTCTCCTCCGCCAGCCAGCGCAGGAACTCGGCGTTCTCGCCGCCCCCGACCTCGGCCTCGGCGGCCTGCAGGCGGGCGCGCATGGCGCCGAAATCCGTCACCGCGATGCGCACATCGGCCATCGCGCGGGCCAGCGCGTCCTGCAGCGCGGCCAGGTCGTCGGCGGCCGGGACGGGCGCGCCGGCGCCGAGCGTCACCGCCGCGCCGGGGGCGAGCGCGATGCGCATCATGCTCTCGCGCGTCACGCCGGCGGCGGGGCGGGCCTCCGGGGCGGCGGCGCCGGCGATCTCCAGCAGGCGGCCCTCGGCGTCGCGGCGCACCGGCACGATCGGGTGCAGCAGCTGGCGGACCGTGCGGCCGCGGAGGGCGAGCGCGGCGAGCGCGCTGTCCACCAGGAAGGGCATGTCCTCCACGACGATCTCGACCACCGGCAGCGCGCCGCGGCCCGGGCCGGGCGGCAGGACGCGCAGCTTCGCCTCCCGCGGGCGGCGTGTCTCGGCGAAGGCATGGAGGCTGGCCGCGGCTTCCGCCAGCGCCTCGGGCGGCGCGGCAGCGAGTTCGGCGGTCGGGACGGCGGCGAAGAGGCGGCGCAGCAATTCGGCCGCACTGGGCGGCAGCGACGGCGCGACATGTTGGAGTGCCGCTTCGGCGGCGGCCAGGACAATCGGGCGGAGCCCGTCAGTGTCGGCTTGCAGCGCTTCGGGCATTTGCCTCCCTCCGCGCCGACACACTGCGCCGCCCGGCGGGCGGCGGCAAGGGCGGCGCCGAGGCGCCGCCCCCTTTCCCGCTCAGGCGGCGCGGCGGCGGCGCGCGGCGATGCCGAGACCGGCCAGGCCCACGCCGAACAGCGCGAGCGACGCCGGCGCCGGCACCGGGATGTCGGCCACCGTGACCCGCGCGAACAGCGTCGCGGTGTTCACCGCCTGCTCGAGGGTCAGGAACTGGTTCACGACGCTGCCGCCCACCTCGAAGCCGATGATCGTGACGGTATACTTCTGGTCGCCGACGACGATCACCTCGGTGTTGCCGGCGTTCGTCACGGTCACGCGGTCGGCGCAGCCGTTGATGTTCACGCCCTGGCCGTTGTCGCCGCCGTAGGCGCAGGGATCGGCCGAGTTCGGCGTCTCGACATGCGTGAAGTTGAACACGAAGTTACGCGTGCCCTCGTCGCTGCCGTCGATCTTGATGTCGGCCGTCACCGTCAGGCGGATCGAGGTGATCGAGGTGGTGGGATCGATCACGAAGTTCTCGTGCTCGAAGGTGCCGAGGGCGAACGGATCCGACGGCAGCGTGTCGATGCCGATCACGCCGCCCACCGGCGTGAAGTTGTAGCCGCTCTGCGGGGTGCGATCGCCCCAGCGCGCCTGGGCGGTGGACCCGCTGGTGCTGTAGGTCACGTTGGCCGCGGGAACACCGTTCGACCACGCGCCGGTGATGTTGCTGAACTCGACCAGTGCGGCCGACGCCATCGTCGGCATGGCAATGGCGAGCGAAGCCGCCGTCGCCAGGAGAGCGTTACGCAACCTCATGTCTGTCGTCCTCTTCGCGGGGCTGACGCCGCCAGCCGGACGCGCCCTCCGCATCCCATTAGCAAGATGCGGGCCAGGAACTTGTGCTTCGGGATTTCAATGAGATAGACCGGTATCGGCAGGCGCCGCGGTCACACTCGTAAAGATTTCCGACGCGCCGGCCGCCACCCGTTTCGCCGCGTCGCGCGCCTCCCGCTGGCCGCGGCCGGCTGCTATTTTGCCGCCCATGACGTCCGAAATCGCCGACCTCGCCGCCCTGCTCGCGCCGGTCACCCCGGAGCGCTTCTTCGCCGAGCATCACGACAAGGCGCCGCTGCATGTGCGCGGCACGCCCGGCAAGTTCGCGCAGGTCCTGTCCTGGCGGCAGATCAACCGGCTGCTGGACATGACCCATATCTGGACCGGCACATCCCTCAAGCTGGTACTGGACAGCCAGGCCATCCCGCCCGAGCAGTTCTGCACGCGCACCCTCGGCCGCGACGGGGTGCAGGTGCTGCAGCCGGATGCCCGCCTGGTGCAGGGCTGGATCGCCAAGGGTGCGAGCGTGGTGATGAACGACGTGGACAGCCTGACGCCCGGGCTCGCCTCCGTCTCCAACGCGCTGGAGGCGGCGGGGCTCGGGAAGGCGCAGGCCAACGTCTACATCTCCTGGCAGAGCCACAAGGCGTTCAAGACCCACTACGACACCCATGACGTCTGGGCCGTGCAGGTGGAGGGCGAGAAGGACTGGAACATCTGGGAGGGCCGCGCCGAGTGGCCGATCCCGCATCCGGTCTTCAAGGGCCAGCCCCAGGCGCATCACGACCAGGCCCGCGGCAAGCTGCGCGGCGTGGTGAAGATGAAGCCGGGCGACCTGCTGTATCTCCCGCGCGGCTGGTACCACGACGCGCTGGCCGAGGCGCCGGCCAGCGTCCACATCGCCTATGGCGTGCATGCGCCGCTGGGGATGGACCTTCTGAACATCCTGATGGAGCGCGCCCTGCACGACGCCGAGTTCCGCAAGCCGCTGCCGCGCCAGGATGGAACGGCACCGGCGAAATTCGCGCTGACGCAGCGCGCCGGCCTGCTCGGCCAGCGGATCGCGGAGTTCGCCAAGGAGCCGAAGGTGATGGAGGCGCTGGCCCAGTTCGTCGCGGGCTACCGCTACAGCCGCGGCGGCTACGATATCCTGGCCAGCCGCGGCATCGGCGGCGGCGCGGCGGAGGAGGCGGGCGAGGGTGCGGCGGCCTTCCGCGTGGTGGCGAACGGCGCCAGGCCGGTGCGGCGCGGCGCGGACTGGGTGGTGAAGACCGCGAGCGGCACCCTGCCGCTGAGCGCGCCGGAAGCCGAGGCCGCCGGCTGGCTGCTGGCCCGCAACGATGTCACGGCGCCGGAACTCGCCCGCGCCCATCCGGCCGTGGAGGCCGAGGCGCTGCTGGGCAAGCTGGCCGGCGCCGGGCTGCTGGTGCCGGCGGCTTGAGGCGGCTTCTGGCGCTGGCGCTGCTCTGGCCGGGCCTCGCGCTCGGACAGCCGCGCGACTTCTCCTGCGTCGGGGCGGAGGCGCTGGAGGACGACGTCTTCGCCGTGCCCTTCGAGCGCGGCTCCGACCGGCTGCGGGAGGTCGCGCGCACCGGGATCGACACCGCCGCCGCGCTGGCGAAGGCGGAGCCGGAGCGGAACATCTGCGTCCTCGGCCATGCCGACCGGAGCCTCGGCGCCGAAAGCTCCACGCAGCTCGCCGCGCGGCGCGCGCGGGCGGTGGCGCAGGCGCTGGCGCAGCGCGGGGTGGAGCGCGACCGCGTGCGCGCGGAGGCGCGCGTGACGGCCTATAGCGGCCGCCTGCAGGAGCCGGGCGCGCGCGCCGTGACGATCGTGGTGATGCCCGGCCCGCGCTGAGTCCGGCGCGGTTCCTCCACGGCATCGCCATGATTTCCGCGCAGCCTGCGCGTCGCGGGCCGCTCCGGCCCGGGAGGATTGCGCCATGGCCGATGGTGGCGAGGACCCCGCAAGGCCGCTGCGACGGCGGTTGTTCGTGCTGCGGCTGCTGGCGGTGGGCGGCGCGGGCGGCGCCACTTCGGCCTGCGTGGCGCCGCTGCCGCCGACCGCGCATGTGCCTGCCTATCCGCCGGCCGGCCCTGCGGTTGGCGCCACCTATTCCGGCGCCAGCGACAACGACCCGTCCGACCCGCCGGGCGGCGGGCGCAGCGGCTATCGCGCGCCCCATCGCACCGGGCTCAGCGACAACGACCCGTCGGACCCGCCGGGCGGCGGGCGTGGCGGCTACCGCGCGCCCTACCGCACCGGCGCCAATGACAGCGACCCGTCCGACCCGCCCGGCGGCGGGCGTGGCGGCTACCGCGCGCCCTACCGCACCGGCGCCAATGACAGCGACCCGTCCGATCCGCCCGGCGGCGGGCGGGGCTATGCACGCGTGCCGCGCCATCTCGCCGGGGCGAGCGACAGCGATCCCGCGGACCCGCCCGGCCGCGGGCGGCGCGGCTGGTGACCGCCCGGCCGGGCCGATAGGCTGGCGCCGATGACGAGCGACGCGACATTGGCGGAAACGGCCTGGCGCCAGGCCTTCGGCGACCTGCCGGTCGAGGACGGGCTGGCGCTGCGCGAGGGCACGGCCTGGCGCCATGTGCCCGGCCCCGGCCCCGAGCACCATGCGGGGCTGTTCTCGGTCGCCGATCTCGATGCCTTCCTGGCCACCGATGCGGCGCGCGCGCCGCGCGTCTCCATGGCCGACAGCCGGCGGGAGGGGAGCGCCGCGGTGCCGCGGCACGAATACCTGCGCGACGACGACCGCGTGGACCTGCCCGGCCTGTTCGGCGCCTTCGACGCCGGCGCCACGCTGGTGGTCTCGCAGTTCCACGAGATGCACCCGCCGCTGATGCGCTTCTGCCGCGGCCTGGAGCAGGTCTTTCTCCATGCCGTGCAGGCCAACATCTACCTGACGCCGCCCGGCGCGCAGGGGTTTCGCGTGCATTACGACACGCACGATGTCCTGGTGCTGCAGGTGACCGGCGAGAAGCGCTGGCGGCTGTTCCCCGACCAGCCGGTGCCGCGCCCGACGCGCCGCACCCCCTGGCCCGGCAACCTTTCCGCGAGTGGCGAACCGGCGGCGCTGACGCTGCGCGCGGGCGACACGCTCTACGTTCCCCGCGGCGTGATGCATGATGCCGCGGCGCAGGCGGGCGATGCGCCATCGCTGCACATCACCATCGGGCTGATGGATCCCTCCTTCGCCGCCGTGCTGCGCCTGGCGGTGGACCTTCTGGAGGAGACCGAGCCCGCGTTGCGCGAGACCTTTCCGACATGGCGCCTGGCGGAGGGCCCGGGGCGGCTGGCGGAGATGGCGCGGCCGCTCGCCGCGCGCCTGGCCGAGCCGGCGGCGCTGGAACGCACGGCGCTGGAGCTTCTGGACCGGCTGGCGGCGGATCGTCCCGCGCTGCTCGGGCGCGGGTTGTTCGTGCCGATGCCGGAGGAAGGCACGCGGCTGCGCCTGGCGCCCGGCGTGCTGCATGTGCTGGTGCCGGAGGCCGATGGCGGCGCCTCCCTGCGCTGGGTGGGCGCGCCGCTCCGGCTGGATGCGCGGCAGGCGGCGTGGATGGAGCGGCTGGCCGAAGGCGCGACGCCCGCGGAACTCGGGGAGGGCGCGGTGGATTTCTGCCGGCGACTCATGCGACGAGGCATGATCGTCCGGGAGAGCTGAGCATGGTGAAGATCGTCGGGATCTGCGGCAGCCTGCGCGCCGCCTCCTTCAACCGCGCCCTGCTGCGCGCCGCGGCGGCGCATCTGCCGGCCGGCGCGACGCTCGAGCTGGTGGAGATCGGCGCGCTGCCGCTGATCAACGAGGACCTCGAGAAGCCGGCATGGCCCGCCGCCGTGCAGGAGTTCCGGCGCGCGCTGTGGTCGGCCGAGGCGATGCTGGTCGCCACCCCCGAATACAATGCCGGCATGCCCGCGCCGCTGAAGAACGCGATCGACTGGGCATCGCGCGCGGAGGGCATCGGCGGGCGCACCGCGCCGGAGGGCGAGACGCGCAAAACGCCGCTGCAGGACCTGCCTGTGGCGATCATGGGCGCGACGCCGGGCTCGCTCGGCACCGCGCGGTCGCAGCAGCAGTTGCGCACCGTGCTGCTCAACACGGGCATGCGCGTGATGCCCGGCCCGGAAGTCTATGTCGGCAGCGCCGGCACCCGCTTCACCGAAGGCGAACTGACCGACGAGCGCAGCCTCGCCGCCGTGGCGAAATGCGTGGCCGCGCTGGCGGAGTGGGCGCGGCTGCTGCGGGGCTGAGCGTCAGTAGCGGTCGCGGGGGGGGGGGGGGGGGGGGGGGGCGCGCCGGGGGCGCGGGCGCGGGGCCTGCGCGGCCGCAGCCTGGGCTTCGCCGATGGCGTGCTGACGGTGGCGACGCGCGACGGTGG
>NZ_JBWXTD010000003.1:992739-1005112 GCF_056682175.1 Falsiroseomonas sp. RANM36 | reverse complement strand
CACCATGCCTGAGGCGCGCAGCCAAGCGCGCGGGGAGCGGCACTGCCGCGACCGCGCCGGCGCGTGAGGGCGCGAAGGCGTGGCCTTCGCGCAGCGGCCATCAGGCCGCCTTGCGGCGGAAGGCGTCGAGGGAGCCGGAGCGCAGAAGCTCGCTCGGCAGCGTGTGGCCGACGATGTCCTCGGCGAGATGCCCGGCCTCGATCAGCGCATCGAGGTCGATGCCCGTCTCGATGCCCATCTCGCCGCAGAGCAGCGCCAGTTCCTCGGTGCAGATGTTGCCGGGCGCGCCAGGCTGGCCGGCGAAGGGACACCCGCCCAGGCCGCCCACGGTGGTGTCAAATTTTGCGACACCCATCCGCAGCCCCGCCATGGCATTGGCGATGCCCAGGCCCCGCGTGTCGTGCAGATGCAGCCCGATCGCCACCTCCGGCCAGCGCGCCCGCACCGCGCCGAGCGTGCGCTCGATGCGCAGCGGCGTCGCCCAGCCCATGGTGTCGGCCAGCATCAGCTCGGTGATCGTGGCGCCGGCCTCCTGCGCGACGTCATACGCATCCTGCACGGCGCGCACGACAAGCTCGGGCGGCACGTCGCCCATGTAGTTGCAGCCGAAGGCGGCCTGGATGCCGATTCGCGTCACCGCGACGCCCGCATCCTGGTGCGCCTTCGTCAGGGCGCGCTGCGCCTCGATCTGGCCGGCGCGGTCGCGGTTGAGGTTCTTCTTCTGGAACGCCTCCGACGCGGCGAAGGAGACCGAGCCGTAGATCTTCAGCTTGTCCCGAAACGCCAGCGCACGGTTCAGCCCCTGCGCGTTGAACCAGAGTGCCGTGAACGACACGCCCGGCGGCGGCGTCACCAGCGCCATCATCGCCTCCGCATCGGCCCAGCCCGGCACCAGCTTGGGTGAGACGAAGGAGCAGACCTGGATCTGCTTCAGCCCCGTCGCGGCCAGCGCATTCACCAGCGCGGCCTTGCGCGCGGTCGGGATCGGGCCGGGCTCGATCTGGAAGCCCTCGCGCGGGCCTTCCTCGCGGATCTCGACGGTCTTCGGCAGGTCGCTCATCGGTCGGTCCTCCTGCGCGGCAGGTAGCCATGGAAGCCGCGACGGGTCTAGGCGACCTGGGCGTGCGCGGCGCGCAGGTCGTCCACGAAGCGGGCATATTCGCGCCGCTGCGCCTCCTCGTCCGGCAGGCGCAGCAGGTAGCTGGGATGGACGGTGGCGAACACCGGCAGGCCCTCCGGCCCCGGCAGGATCGTGCCGCGCGCCTTCATCACCGGCACCGCCTTGCCGGTCAGCGCGCGCAGCGCCGTCGCGCCAAGCCCCACCAGCAGCCGCGGCGCGACGATGCCGATCTCGCGCAGCAGGAAGGGTCGGTAATAGGCGATGTCGCCGGCATCCGGGCTCTGGTGCAGTCGCCGCTTGCCGGTCGGCGTGAACTTGAAGTGTTTCACGGCATTGGTGACATAGGCCTCGTCGCGCGGCACCTGCGCGGCGTCCAGCGCGCGGTTCAGCAGCCGGCCGGCGGGGCCGACGAAGGGCCGGCCCTGGATGTCCTCCTCGTCGCCCGGCTGCTCGCCCACGAAGAACAGCGTCGCGCCGACGGGGCCTTCGCCGAACACCAGCTGCGTCGCGCGGCGGGCGAAGTCGGGCAGGTCGTTGCGGCCGGCCAGCTCGCGCGCCCGCGCGGCGAGCGCGGCCTTCGGGTCGGTGCCGGTGTCGAGCAAGTCCATCTCGTCCTCAACGCCAGCCCGGGCCGGCGGATGCAGGCGCTGCGGATTGGGCCGCGGGGCTGAGGCGCCACGCGAAACCATCTCCGCCGCGCGGCGCGGCGCTTCCGCCATCAGGCGCGGGATCTCCGCCGTCTCGGGCATGTTGCGCCAGTATTTGCGCGGCATCTCGGCGCGCATCGCGCCGGGCTTCAGCCGGGCGGGGTTGAAGATCGCGGCGTAGTAGGCGCGCCAGAGCGGCTCCACGGCGTCGTCGGGCGGCACGTCCTGCCGCCGGCCTCCGGGGCCGAAGGAGAGATCCTGGCCGTTCCAGTGGACGCTCCGCCTGGGCGTGACGATGGACCAGCGCAGCCCGGCGAAGCGGCGGACGAAGAAGCCGGCCTCGGCTTCCTCGATATGATGGTCCGGCTCGAACCAGGCGACGTGGCGCGTGCCGGCCTCGGTCTCAACCTGCCGGAAGCGGAGGAAGGCATGCATCTTGTGCGCGTCGCGCTTCACCGCCTTGGCCATGGCGTGCAGCCGCAGGATGTCGGCGTCCGTTGCCACCTGCATCAGCGCGGGCTCGCCCTGCGTCAGGCGCCACAGCACGCGATAGAGCAGCGCGAAGCGTTCCGGGTCACTGTGGCGGATCGCGATCTCGGCCAGGTCCAGGAAGGCGCGCGGGACATGCGCGGCCGTGGCGGCGGGCGGCGGCGGGGCCTCGGCGAAGAGGCTCGGCGCATCGCCGGCGACGCGCCATTCCGTGTCCTCGGGCCGCACGCCGGCGCCGAGCATGCCGCGCGCCGCGCCGCGCCAGGCGGCGAAGTCGGCCGGGCCGGGCAGGACGGCGGCCAGGCCCATCAGAACAGGCTCATCTGCAGCGGCGCCGCCGCATGCGCGAAGGCGGTCCCGGGGATCAGACGCTCCCGCAGGCCGCCGCTGTCCAGCAGCCGCGGCCGGTGGTCCGCGGTGATCACGAAAGGCAGCACCTTCGGCAGGCTCACGCGCAGCCGCGCGAGGTCCTCCGCGCGGATCGCCGCATGCCGGCGGGTGGCCAAAATCTTGTCCACCGTCTTCGCGCCCAGCCCCGGCACGCGCAGCAGCCGCTCCCGCGGGGCGCGGTTCAGGTCCACCGGGAAGTCGGCGCGGTGCTTCAGCGCCCAGGCGGTTTTCGGATCGAGCGCGAGGTCCAGCATCCCGCCCTCTCCGCCCGCCATCACCTCCTCGCGCGAAAACCCGTAGAAGCGCAGCAGCCAGTCGGCCTGGTACAGCCGGTGCTCACGCACCAGCGGCGGCGCGATCGGCGGCAGGGCGCGCGAGGCATCGGGGATCGGCGAATAGGCCGAGTAGTACACCCGCTTCAGCCGGTAGCCCGCATAGAGATCCGTCGCGGTGCCGAGGATCGTCGCGTCGTCCGAGGCATCGGCGCCGATGATCATCTGCGTGCTCTGTCCCGCCGGCGCGAAGCGCGGCGCCTGCGCCCGTCTGGCCATCCGCGCCTCCTCCCGGGCGTCCTCGATGCGCGTGCGCAGCCCGCCCATCGCCTTCCTGATTTCGGACATCTTCTTTTCAGGGGCGAGCGCCTGCAGGCTCGTGTCCTGTGGCAGCTCGATGTTGATGGAAAGGCGGTCGGCGTAGCGCCCGGCCTCTTCCACCAGCGCGGGCGACGCGTCCGGGATCGTCTTCAGGTGGATGTAGCCGCGGAAACCGTGTTCCTCGCGCAGCGTCCGCGCGACCAGCACCAACTGCTCCATCGTCCAGTCCGCCGAGCGCGTGATGCCGGACGAGAGAAAAAGCCCCTCGATCGCATTGCGCCGGTAGAAGTCGAGCGTGAGCTTCACGACCTCCGCCACGGTGAATCGGGCGCGCCGAACGTTCGAGCTCGCGCGGTTCACGCAATAGGCGCAGTCGAAGGCGCAGGCATTGGTCAGCAGGATCTTCAGCAGCGAGATGCAGCGCCCGTCCGGCGCATAGGCGTGGCAGATTCCCATGCCCTCCGTGCTGCCGAGCCCGCCGCGCGTCGAGTCGCGCTTCGCCGTGCCGGAGGACGCGCAGGAGGCGTCGTATTTCGCGGCGTCGGCGAGGATCTCGAGCTTCTGGCGCAGGTCCATGAGTTCATGATATGTTCCCTTTGGCATTCCGCAAGGGGAAAGGCGCCGCGCTTGCCGGCAGCACGACGGGAAAGGGGATTTGCGGACGCCCCACGCGGGCGCAGGATGGCCGGCATGGACGCCGCCGCCCGCACGATCGTGTTCATCAACCTGGCGCATGTCTTCACGCATTACGGGCTGCTGATCCTCGCCACCGCCGTGCTGGCGATCGTGGTGCAGGAGCCGGGCGCCTTCGGCGGCGCCTACGGCCCGATCCTCGCGCTCGGCACCGGGATGTTCGTCCTCTACGGCATGGGATCGCTGCCCATGGGCTGGCTCGCGGAGCGTGTCGGGCGGCCGCGGCTGATGGCGGCCTTCTTCCTCGGCACCGGCGCCGCGATGGTGCTGGCCGGCTTCGCGTCCGGACCCGTCACGCTGCTGCTGGCGTTGGCGCTGATGGGCGCCTTCAGCGCGATCTACCATCCGATCGGCACGGCGATGCTGGTGGATGCCGCGGGGCCGGGACGCGTCGGGCGCTCGATGGGCGTCAATGGCGTGTTCGGCAATCTCGGCGTCGCCGCGGCGCCGGTCGTCACCGCCGCGGTCGCGGCTGGGCTGGGTTGGCGCTGGGCCTTCATCCTGCCGGGCGTGCTCTGCATGGCCGCCGGGCTGCTCTGGCTGCGCGAGGGCGCGGTGGACGTGGCGAAGAACAAGGCCGCCGGCAGCACCTTCCCCGAGATCCCGCGCGATGTCGTCCGCCGCGCCGTGATCGTGCTGCTGATCCTGGCGACCGTCGGCGGCTTCATCTTCAACGCATTCACCCTGCTGCTGCCGAAGCTGATCCAGGAAAGGCTGGCCGGCAGCCCGGACCTGCTGCCGGTGGTGGGCGTGCTGGCCTTCCTCGTCACGCTCTGCGGTGGCGCCACGCAGTTCACCGTGGGCCGCATCATCGACCGCTCCACGCTCAAGCGCGTCTTCATGCCGCTGGCCTTCGTGCAGATGCCCGGCCTCGCGCTGCTCTCGGTGCTGGAGGGCTGGCCGGTGCTGGTCGTGGGCGGGCTGCTCGCCGCCGCGATCTTCGGCCAGGTCACCGTCAACGAGACGATGACGGCGCGCTACGTGGCGCCGGCCCTGCGCACCAAGCTCTATTCGATCCGCTTCTTCGTGGGCTTCCTGGGTGCCGCGGCGGCGAGCCCGGTCGTCGCCTGGCTGCACCAGTCCACCGGCGGGCAGGGCGCGGTGCTGTCCGTGATGAGCCTCTTCGCCGGCGTCACCATCGTCTGCGCGCTGTTCTTCCCGAACCGGCGGGAAGAGCTGGAGCCGGGGCTCTGGGCGAAATCCCTGCCACCGCGCGCCGTGCCGGCCGCGGCCGAATAGAATGCCCGAAGCGCCCGCCCGCCTCGGCCACAATGGCGGGCCGCCGCTTGAAGACGACGACGATCCCGCCGGCTGGCGGCTCTGGTGCTGGAAGCGGGCGAAGAAGAAGGCGTGGTCGGCGCCGCCCGAGATCGCGCTGCGCCGCCTCGCGCGCGCCGAGGAGCTCGGGATGAGCTATCGCGAGTACACGCTCGAGATCCTGGAGCGCGGCCGGCACCTGTAGCCGCTCTACGCCCCGGCATTCTCGCTCATCACCTCGTCCAGCCGCCGCCCCGCGACGAAGCCGCGCAGCCCTTCCGGGAAGGGCACGCCGGCAGGCAGGCGCGGGCAGGGCTCCGGCGCGCCGAGCACCTGCACCACGGGGATGCGCGCGGCGTAGATCGGCAGCGCGTAGTCCTCCTCCTCGTCGGCGACGCCCTTGCTGCGGATCTTCGCGCTGGCCTGCTCGATCTCCATGCCGATCACCGTCGTCGCCTTCAGCTCCTGCGCGGTGCTCTCGCGCAGCGTCGCGGCGCGCTGCGGATAGAGGCGGTTCACCATCGCATCCAGCGCGCGCGCCTTGTGCGCCGGCTCGTCCACGATATGCGCCGTGCCGAAGCACATCGCCGAGCGATAATCCACCGAATGGTTGAAGCCGCAGCGCGCCAGCACGAGGCTGTCGAGATGCGTCACCGTCAGGCACACCGGCACGCCGCCCTTCTGCGCGCGCAGCATCCGGCTGGCGGCGGAGCCGTGCCAGTAGAGATGGTCGCCCTCCCGCCAGAACACCGTCGGCGTGCAATAGGGCTGGCCCTCGATGACATAGGCGATGTGGCAGAGCATCGCCGCGTCGAGGATCGCATGCACCGACTCGCGGTCGTAGCGCCCGCGCTCGTGCAGGCGGCGGACCTTGTTGCGCTCGGTCACGGGGTAGGAACCGTCCATCGCGGGCACTCCTTGCGGGACACCAGATGGCGCCGAAGATTGGTCCTGCGCGAGGGCCAATACCGTGCCATCCTGCCGGACCAATGCAGAGCCCCGCCGACCTGCTGCTGCCCGGGATAGACCGCGCCGGTCCCTTGCCGCTGCTGCGCCAGATCTACCTGGCGCTGCGCGGCGCGATCCTGGCGGGCGTGCTGCCGCCCGGCGCGCGCCTGCCGCCGAGCCGCGCGCTGGCCGCCGATCTCGGCGTGGCGCGCAACTCCGTCGTCGCGGCTTACGAGCAATTGCTCGCCGAGGGATTCGTGCGGGGCCGCGTCGGCGCCGGCACCTTCGTCGCCGCCGACCTGCCGGAGGTGCCGGAGCCCGCGCCCACGCCATCGCCGCCGCGCGATCCGCCTTCGGAGGAGGCGCTGGACCTCTACGGCACCGCGCCCTTCACCACGGGCCGCGTGGCGCTGGACCAGCGCACGCTCGAAATCTGGCGGCGGCTGACGCTGCGCCATCTGCGCCGGCCCGATCCGCGGCTGCTCGGCTATTCCGATCCGCGCGGCTCCGCGGCGCTGCGCCAGGCCATCGCCGCCTATCTGCGCGCCGCGCGCGCCGTGCGCTGCGAGCCCGAGCAGGTGCTGGTCACCGCCGGCGCGCAGCAGGCGCTGGACCTGGTGCTGCGCGTGCTGGTCGCGCCGGGCGACGCGGTGTGGCTGGAGGATCCCTGCTACCCCGCGGTGCAGGCCGCGCTCGCCGCCGCGCGCGCGCGCATCGTGCCGGTGCCGGTGGATGCGCAGGGCCTGGATGTCGCGGCCGGCATCGCGGCGGCGCCGGAGGCGCGGCTGGCCTATGTGACGCCCTCCTCGCACTACCCGCTCGGCATGCAGCTTTCCATGCCGCGCCGGTTGGAGTTGCTGGCCTGGGCGCGGCGGAGCGGCGCCTATGTGCTGGAGGACGACTACGACAGCGAGTTCCGCTACGCCGGCCGTCCGCTGGCCTCGCTGCAGGGCGTCGATGAGGCGTCGCGGGTGATCTATGTCGGCACCTTCTCCAAGGTGCTGTTTCCCGGACTGCGCCTTGGCTACGCCGTGCTGCCGCCGGCGCTGCTCGATGCCGTGCTGGCGGCGCGGCGCCTGTCGGACTGGCATCCCGCGGTGCTGCAGGAAGCCGTGGTCACGGACTTCCTCGCCGAGGGCCATTTCACCCAGCACCTCCGCCGCATGCGCCTGCGCTACCGCATCGCCCGCGACGCGCTGGCCGAGGCGCTGGCGGAGGCCGCGCCCGGCCTGCTGATCCCGGAGCCGCCGGAGCAGGGCATGAAGCTGCTGGCGCGGCTTGGCGGCGGGCTTTCGGATGCGGCGGTGTCGCGCGCTGCTGGCGAGGCCGGCATCGTCGCGCGGGCGGTCAGCCCGATGTATCTGGCGGCGCCGCCGGTGCAGGCGCTCATGCTCGGCTTCACCGGGCACGAGCCGTCGGCGCTGCGGCGCGCGGCGCGGAGGCTGGGGGCGGTGATCCGCAGGCTCAGTTGAGCCGCGTGCGCAGCTCCTCCAGCAGGCCGCGCACGCGGCTGGCCTGGGGGCCGTCCGGCGCCAGCTCGAGGAAGCGCTCCAGACTCACGATCGCGCCGGTGATGTGGCCGAGGCGCTGATGCATCAGCCCGGCCTCGCGCCACAGCGGCGCGGCATCGGGCGCGATGCGCAGCATGTCCTCGGTGCAGGCGACGGCGCCGGCCAGGTCGCCCTCCCGCAGGCGGCGCACCTTGATGTTGTTCTGCAGCCGCAGCAGCACGCCGCGCTTGGTCATCGGCGCCAGGCTGTCGCGGCCGAGCTCCGCCGTCTCGCCGGCGAAGCGCTTCAGCAATGCGCGCAGGTCGCGCGCATCCAGCGGCGTGCCGCCGCCGAAGACATCCACCACCACCTGCCCGCGGCCCGACAGCGCGACGAGGAAATGGCCGGGGAAATCCACGCCATGCGCCTGCCATCCCGCCGCATCCGCCGCATGCAGCCAGAGGACGCCGAGCGCCACCGGAAGGCCGCGGCGGCGCGCGATCACCTTCAGCAGGTTGGCGTTCGACATGTCCTCATAGGTCTCGGCATCGCCCGCATAGCCCAGGCGCGCATGCAGCAGCGCAGCCAGCGCGGCGCGGCGGCGGGACAGGTCGCCGGCATCGGCTTCGGGGTCGGCGGCGGCGGCCTGCACCGCGGCGCGCGCGATCTCGGTGAGATGCGCGCTGGCCGCGTGCCAGTCCTCGGCCGGCGCATCCACGCGCGCGAGCTGCAGCGCCACGCCGGCGATGTCGAGCTCGGCATCCGGCAGGCGGCCGGCGGCCTCGAGCGCGGCGCGGGCCTCGAGCAGCGGGTTGGTCATGCGGCGCAGGTCGCGCGGCGCGGGGCGGCGGTCAAGCCTCCGGCCGCGGCACCATGCGGCCGATGCGCCGCCCGCCGAAGATATGGACGTGGAAATGCGGCACTTCCTGCCCGCCATCCTCGCCCATGTTCGACAGGATGCGGTAGCCGCCGGCTTCCAGGCCCTGCTCGCGCGCGACCTCGCCGACCAGGCGCCAGAAGCCGGCGATCTCGGCCTCGCTCGCGGTGGCGCTGAAATCCGCCACCGAGACATAGGCGCCCTTCGGGATCACCAGCACATGCACCGGCGCCTGCGGGTTGATGTCGTGGAAGGCGAGCGCGTGCTCGTTCTCGCCCGCCTTGCGGGAGGGAATCTCGCCGCGCAGGATCTTCGCGAACACATTTTGCGGGTCGTAGGGCGGAAGGCCTGTCACGCGCATGGTGGCACTCCGGCAGATCGGTCCGCCGTTCTTCTGGCCGCGGCGGTGGCGGCGCGCAAGCGCCGGCCGCCGCGAACGGATCTCAGGGCAGCTTGGTGGTCTCCGCGGCGCGCATCAGCGCCCTCGGCCGCGCCGCCTTCTCCGCGATGCCGGAGATGCCCTGGCGCCGCGCGAGTTCCGTCCAGACCTCCTTCGGCCTGATGCCGGCATCCACCCAGACGACGACGAGGTGATAGAGCAGGTCGGCGCTTTCCAGGATCGTCGCGGCGCGGTGTCCCTGCGTTGCCTCGATCACGCATTCCACCGCTTCCTCGCCCAGCTTCTGCGCGACCTTCGCGGTGCCGCGCGCGAGCAGCCGGGCGGAGTGTGAATTCGCCACGTCGCCGGCCTGCCGGCGCGCCTCCACCGTGCGCCACAGCGCATCGAGGATGCCGGCCTCGGCGCCCGAGACGGAGAAGGGCCGCAGCGCGGAAGCCGCAGGGTCCACCGGGGGCGGCGGCGGGGTCGCGGGGGCGGGGATGCCGGGCGGCAGCGGCATCGCCGTGCCGCGCTTCAGCAGCTTCTTCTTGCCCTTGGCCGCGGGCGGCTTCGCGGTCTTCTTCGCCGGCTTCTTGGTGGGCTTCTTGGTGGGCTTCGCCATCAGGGCGCCTCCGACACGGGGCGGATCGGCAGGCCGGCGGCTGCCAGCGCCGCCTTGGCGTCCGCGATGCGCATCTCGCCATAATGGAACACGCTGGCCGCGAGCAGCCCTGTCGCACCGGCCTTGGCACCCTCCACGAAATGTTCGGCGACGCCCACGCCGCCGGAGGCCACCAGTGGCAGCCGCACGGCCGCGCGCACCGCCCGCAGCAGGCCGAGGTCGAATCCCTGCTTGGTGCCGTCGCGATCCATGGAGGTGAGCAGGATCTCGCCGGCGCCGCGGCGCTCGACCTCGCGTGCCCATTCCACGGCGTCGATGCCGGTGCCGCGGCGGCCGCCATGTGTGAAGACCTCCCAATGGTCGCCGGAGCGCCGCGCGTCGATCGCGACCACGATCGCCTGGCTGCCGAAGGCCTCGGCGCCGCGCGTCACCAGCACCGGATCGGCGACGGCGGCGGAGTTGACGGAAACCTTGTCGGCGCCAGCGAGCAGCAGCCGGCGCATGTCCTCGACGCTGCGGATGCCGCCGCCGACGGTCAGCGGGATGAACACCTCCGCCGCCGTGCGGCTGACCACGTCGTACATCGTCTCGCGGTTCTCATGCGTCGCGCCGATATCGAGGAAGGTGACCTCGTCCGCGCCCTCGCGGTCATAGGTCCGCGCCTGCTCGACGGGATCGCCGGCATCCCGCAACGAGACGAAGTTGACGCCCTTGACGACGCGGCCGTCCTTGACGTCCAGGCACGGTATGACGCGCAGGGCCAGCACCGGCATGCTCCGGGGCGGACATCGGTCCTGGCAGGACGGGTCCGGGTTGCGGGGCTCGCGCGCGCTGGCGCGAGGCGCGGCATGTGCGCCCCGCGCGCCCGGTGGTCAAGCCGTGGCGCCCTCGCCGGCCTATTCGATGCGCGGCGCCTGCAGCGCGCGCGCCGCCTCAAGGTTGTCGCGCAGGGTGGGCAGGAAGCGCTGCGCATAGGATTTCAGCGCCGGAACCTCGCCGTTCTCCGCATAGGTGGCGTAGGCGCGAACCGCCTGTTCGAGCGCGGCGATCTGCTGATCCACGTAGAAGCGGTTCAGCATGTCCGCGTTCTCGGCGCCGCGAAGCGTCAGCAATTGCCGGGTCTGCTCGTCATCCATCGCGCCGCCGACGCGGGTGCTGGCCTCCGGCAGGCCGATGAGGAGCGCCGACATCGCACCATGCTGGTCGATCATCCGCTGCGCGAAGTCGCGGATCTGCGGATGGGCGCTGCCGGCCAGCAGCACGCGGCCGGATTCGATCGCGAAGTTGTTCTGCGTATTGGCGATCTGCACGAAGACGTCGGCACCGCGACCGGTCGCGGCCCGCCGGGCCCCGCGCTGCGGCAGCACGCCCTGCGCGGCCGCCGGGGTTGCCGCCGCGGCAGCGAGGACAACGGTGAGAAGGGAACGTCGGCGCATCGGTCTGTCTCCGGGTTCTGATGTGCCAGCGGAAACAATCCATCGGGCCGGAGGTTTCCTCCGCGTGCCTCGGGTCAGCTGCGGGCCAGCAGCCGCCGGACGCCGCGACCGAGCCGCGCCTTGCCCAGCCGCCAGCGCGCAAGGAGCCGGGCCTCCATCGACTCGACCTGGCCGACCGCGCCCGGCCAGCGGCCGGCGATCCAGCCCATGCCGCGATGCGCCCAGAGATACTGGTGCCGCAGCACGAACATGCCGAGCGCGAGGAACAGGAAGCCCTGCAGGAAAGGCAGCACGAGGCCGAGCACGCCGAGGCCGAGCAGGCTGATACCGGCCGCCTTGCGGCGGACGGAGGGGCGGAACTCCATCATGGCGGCGCAGATGGTCTCGTCGTCGCCCCGCCGCAACGCCCCGTCCGGCAGGAGCAGCCCGATGTCCACAGCGGCACGCGCAGGAGAAGGTTCTGCTCCGCGGAGCCGGCGGCGCAGCGGAACGTTCATCCGCGTTGACGGCGCATCGGACGCCGTGGACAGATCCGCCCGCCCGGCGAGGGGCTTCGCCCCCGCGGCGGGCCTTGCAGGAGACGACCGACATGCTGCCCATCAACCAGAAGGCCCCCGATTTCGAAGCCGAGACCACGATCGGGCGCATCCGCTTCCATGATTGGATCGGCGATGCGTGGTGCATGCTGTTCTCCCATCCGAAGGACTTCACCCCGGTCTGCACGACCGAGCTCGGCACCATGGCCGGCCTTGCGGGGGAATTCGCGAAGCGCAACTGCAAGATCATCGGCCTCAGCGTGGACCCGGTGGACTCCCACGCGCGGTGGTCGGAGGACATCAAGGACGTCACAGGCTTCAAGCCCGACTACCCGATGATCGGCGATTCCGACCTGAAGGTGTCGAAGCTCTACGGCATGCTGCCGGCCGGCGCGGGCGAGACCTCGGAAGGCCGCACGGCCGCGGACAACGCCACGGTGCGCACCGTGTTCATCATCGGGCCCGACAAGCTGATCAAGCTGGTGCTGGCCTATCCGATGACCACCGGGCGCAACTTCGCGGAGATCCTGCGCGTGCTGGATTCCCTGCAGCTCACCGCCAGGCACAAGGTTGCGACGCCGGCGAACTGGCAGCCGGGCGAGGATGTGATCATCGCCGGCTCGGTCGGCGAGGAGGAGGCGCGGCAGCGCTTCCCCGATGGCTGGCGCGCGCCAAAGCCCTATCTGCGCATCGTCAAGCAGCCGACGGGCTGAAGGCGGGAAGGCCCGGGCGGCCGGCATCGAGGCTGGTGGAGGCGCCGGCGCCTGAGGCACAAAATCAACGCTTCCGCCTAAGCATCCGGGGGGGGGCCCCCCCGGGGGGGGCGCCCCCCCCCACCCCCCCCCCCCCAAAAGCCCCCCCACCCCCCCCCCCCCCCCCCCCCCCCCCCCCCACCC
>NZ_JBWXTD010000003.1:987235-992639 GCF_056682175.1 Falsiroseomonas sp. RANM36 | reverse complement strand
CCACAAAACCACCGCTCCCCCCTACGCACCCGGGCGGCCGCGCGCTGGTCGCGGCCGCCCAGCATCTGCGCCGCGCCGAAATAGGCCGCCATGCCGGCACCGACCAGGCCGCCCAGCGCCAGCAGCCGCGCCCAGCCGGAGGCGAGCGGGAACAGCACCGCCTGCAGGCCCGCCAGCACCACCGCCATGGCAAGCGCCGCCAGCAGCAGCCGCGGCACGGTGCGGCGCAGTCGCCGGTCCAGCACCAGGCCGCGCCGGCGAACCAGCAGCCAGCCCAGCACCGCCACATTCACCCAGGCGGCGATCGAGGTCGCGAGCGCGATGCCGACATGCGCAAGGAAGGGCGTCAGCGCCAGGTTCAGCAGCAGGTTGAGCGCCACGATCCCGAAACCGACCTTCACCGGCGTCGCCGTGTCGCCTCGGGCGAAGAAGCCGGGCGTCAGCGCCTTCCCCCCCCCGCGGGCGGGGCGCCCGCCGGCATCGGCGCCGCGCGCCGCCGCCGGGGCGCCCGCGGCCGCCGCGCCGAAGGCGCCGCGCTCGAACAGGGCGGAGATGATCGGCCCCGCCGCCACCGCCATCGCGAAGGCCGCCGGCAGGGCGAAGGCGAGCGACAGCTCGATGGCCCGGTTCTGGCTGCGATGCGCCGACAGGGGCTGCCCGCTGCGCAGCTGGCGCGCCAGCAGCGGCAGCAGCGCCGTGCCGACCGCCGCGCCGATCACGCCGAGCGGCAGCTGCGCGATCCGGTCGGCATAGTAGAGAAAGCTCACCGCGCCGGCGGGCAGCAGGCTGGCGATCACGATGTCGATCGCCAGGTTGAGCTGCGTCACGCCGGCGCCCACCAGCCCCGGCACCATCCGCCGCAACACGCCGCGCACGGCGGGCGTCAGACGCGGGCGCGACAGCGGGTTGATCGCCATCCCCGCGGCCCGCACCGCCACCAGCAACAGCAGGAGCTGCGCGACGCCGGAGGCCAGCACGCCCCAGGCCAGTGCATGGCCGGGCGTGGCGACGAAGGGCGTCAGCCCGAGCAGCGCGGCCATCACGATCAGGTTGAACAGCACCGGCGCGGCGGCGGCGGCGGCGAAGCGGTCCATCCCGTTCAGCACGCCGGAGACCAGCGCGGCCAGGCAGATGAACAGCAGATAGGGGAAGGTGATGCGCGTCAGCTCGACCGCCAGCGGGAAGCGCACCGCCTCCCCCACGAAGCCGGGCGCCAGCACGAACAGCAGCTGCGGCATGAAGACGATGCCGAGGATCACGAGCGCGGAGAGCCAGATCGTCATCAGCCCGGCCAGGCTGTTCGCCAGCGCCTGCGCCTGGCGCGCGCCCTCCACCGCGTAGCTGCCGGCGAAGGCGGGCACGAAGGCGGCGTTGAAGGCGCCCTCGCCGAACAGGCGGCGGAACAGGTTGGGCAGCTTGAGCGCGACGAAGAAGGCATCCGCCACCGGCCCGGCGCCGAGCTTCGCCGCGATCAGCATGTCGCGCGCGAAGCCGAGGATGCGGCTCGCCATGGTCCAGCCGCCGACGGTCGCCACGCTGCGAAGCATCGCCGCGGGTTAGCAGTCCCGAGGAAGGGCCGGAAGGCCCGCTCGGGTTGTCCCGGGGCCTGCATGAGCCTAGGTGAATGGCAACGCGCCGCCCGCGGGCGGCCCCCCTCACCTTTCCCGACGACGATGATGAACGAAAAGAACGACACGCCGAACGACCCCGCGGCCGAGACCCCGCCGGCGGGCCCCGAGGCCAACACCACCGAGGCGCCGCTGATGACCGAGGCCGAGCGCCTGGCCGCGCTGGAGTCCGAGGTGCAGGAGCTGCGCGACAAGTGGCTGCGCGCCGAGGCCGAGATGCAGAACCTGCGCACCCGCGCCAAGCGCGAGGCGGAGGAGGCGCGGCTCTACGCCGTGCAGAAATTCGCCCGCGACGTGGTGGAGACCGCCGAGAACCTCCGCCGCGGGCTCGACAGCCTGCCCAAGGCCGAGGAAGGCGAGGCGGAGCTGCTGGCGAAGCTGCGCAACGGCTTCGAGGGCGTGGAGCGCGGCTTCGTCTCCATGCTGGAGCGCCACGGCATCCAGAAGAAGGATGCCCAGGGCCAGCCCTTCGACCCCGAGCTGCACCAGGCCATGGCCGAGCAGCCGGCGCCGGAGGGGGTGGAGCCCGGCACGGTCATCCAGGCCTGGACCCCGTCCTGGACGCTGAACGGCCGGCTGCTGAAGCCGGCGATGGTGGTGGTGGCGGGGAAGGGGTGACGCCCTTCGCGCGCCGGACCGTTAGGCGAAGGGCCTTGCTGCTGGTAGCCGCGGACATCGCGTAATCCTTCATCGCGGCGCAACGTGCGCGTGGCTCCTCCTTCAAGATTGCGCGCCGCTGGCCAGTTGCATCGGCTTAAGACTTCTACCGCTGCCCGGTGCCGGTTTCGGGCAGCCCAGCCCCCGATTATGAGCGGAACCATCGCGCGCCCTTGATCTACAACGCCGTGCGTTGCGCCGTGGGATTTCTAAGCTTATCGTTGATCGCCGCTCGGCGCATGATGGCGCCTGCAGCCCGCTACTCGGATTTGCGCGTAGCCCTGTCCATTCTCTTCAGCACCAGAGCCCAGTGTTTCGGGCGAAGCTGCCGCATCCGCTGGACCGCATGCGCGGTGTAGAAGCCGAAGGCTAAGAGCGCGACGACACCAACCACGATGAAGTAGGTAGCGAGCCACATCCTTTGGCCGGAGAAGGCAGCCGCTCCGAAACCAAGGGTCAGCAGCGCCCACCCCAAAACGATATTCGACTGTAGGCGCGCTATCTCAGCTCCTAAGCTGCGTTCCTCTTCGTCTAGCCGTAAAGCCTCGATATCTTCCTGCCGCATCTAGTCACGCTAGACTGTTTCAGGACGAATTGGCAATGACGTCCAGAATGCTGAGCAGACATGAGGTGTTCGACAAACAGGGAGCTACAGCAGCGAGGGCTTGATCCGCCGCCGGCGCATCCGGGTCCAGACGATGGCGGCGATCACCGGCACGAGGACCGCGACGATCATCTCGCCGCGCAGCCAGCCGCCGAATTCGAAGGGCTTGATGGCGTAGCCCAGCAGCGACAGCACGTAGTAGCTGATCGCCGCGACCGAGAGGCCCTCCACCGTTTCCTGCAGGCGAAGCTGGGCGCGGCCGGTGTCGGCCATCGCGGCGAGCAGGCGCTGGGTCTGTTCCTCCTGCGCCACGGCCACGCGGGCGCGCAGCAGCTCCACCGCGCGGGCGCAACGGGTGGAGAGGGTCTGGATGCGGTTGCGCGCCGCATCCACCGTGGCCATCGCCGGATCGAGCCGCCGTTCGAGGTATTCCGTCAGCGTCGGCACGCCGTGCAGCCGCTGTTCGCGCAGCACCTGCAGCCGCCGCCCCACCAGCGCATGATAGGCCCGCCCCGCCGAGAAGCGATCGGCCGTGATGGCGGCCTGCTGCTCGATCCCGGTGGCGAGGTCTGTCAGTTCCTCGAGCGCGGCGCGCTCCTCCTCGAGTTCTGTCAGGCCGGGCAGGCGCCCGGCGATCCCGGCCAGGCGTTCCGAGGCGCGCGCGAGTTCCGCGGTCGCCGCGCGGGCGGCGGGCAGCGCCAGCAGGGCCAGCATCCGGTAGGTCTCGATCTCCCACAGCGCCTGGGCCAGGCGGCCGGCGGTTGCGGGCGTCATGCCATGGTCCTGCAGCAGCAGCCGGGTGAAGCCGTCGGGCCCGAGGCGGAAATCGGTCCAGCAGGTGGCCGCCCCGGCGGAAAGATTGGCGCCGGCCAGGTTGTCGGGCACGAAACAGCCGGGAGGCGGCGGCTCGTCCTCCCCCTGGGTACGGACCACGGCGATATGGCTGGCCACAAGGGTCTGGCCGGGCAGGGCGGCGAGCCAGTCCGTCGGCACCGCCTCGATAGCCGTCTCGTCGAAGGGGTCGGGTGCCGCGGCATCCGGGCCGGGTCGGAAGAAGGTCCAGCCGTCGAATTCCGTATGGCGTTCGTAACGCAGCGAGAAGCGGCCGAAATCGGCGATCCAGAAATCGGCGCCGGGCGCCGGCGGCGTGACGCCGTAGCGCCGGCACAGCATCGCGAGATGCGCGATGGCCGCGCCCTTCTCGGCGCCGGGGTCGGCGACACAGGCCAGCCGGCTGATGGCGACGGGGGTGGACAGCGGCAGGGGCGGGCGGGCGTGAAGCTCCCCCGCCAGCAGGTCGCGGTCGGGGTGCAGGGGGAGGGTTTGGATCATGGGCCGGCGCGAACCTACGCGCTTCGCCTTCGGATCGGAACGAGGAAAGCGCGGCCTGCGGTCGGGGGCGTGCTGCCCCGCGGGGCGGCCCCTGCGCTGCCGGAATCCTTTACAGCTCTTGGGCCCCGCTGGGCGATTCGCCGGGCCGGGCTGTCGGCTTCGTTTACAGTGTGTGCAAGCGCCCGCGCGGGCCTCGGCGAGAGGCACGATACTTCCCGATTGAATCCAATTCCTTACTTTGCGCGCCGCCGGGATGGCACGCCCTTTGCAACGCAGGGTTGGCGTGCGCCACCGCAGTCCCGCGTGTGGCGACAAGAGGGAAAAAATGAAATGAAAAGGGTCCTCGCCGCCGCCGCGGCAATCGCGCTGACGGTGCCGGCCGCTCCGGCGCTGAGCGCCACGACGGTCACGCTGCAGAACTTTGTCGGCACATGGTCGAGCCCGGTGCTCGACAGCGCCGGCGTCGCCACGATCGGCGGCAGCGGCACCACCACGCCGACGATCCGCTGGGGCGTGCCGCTGACGCCGCAGGGTCAGAGCGGCTACGACTTCGTGGCTTCCGGTATCCCGGTCGGCGCCAGCGTGCCGCCGACGCCGTCCGATCCGTTCGAGCTGGGCACCTTCACCCACCTGAACAACACGATCAACCGGCCCTTCCTCACCAGCGTGGTGCTGACGCTGACGGCCGAGGTGCTGGTGGATGCGGTCAGCCAGGGCACCCGCAACTTCGTCTTCAACTTCACGCATACCGAGACGCCCAACGGCTCCAACCCCTGCCCCTTCGGCGGCGCCAACGGCCAGGGCGTGAACATCAACGGCTGCGCCGACCGCGTTCAGGTCAGCATCGCCGACAGCACCGAATCCTTCGAGGTGGACGGCCAGCAGCTCACGCTGAACATCCGCGGCTTCCAGGTCGACGGCAACTTCGTGACGCAGTTCCTCACGGTCGAGGGGCAGAACAACGACGCCATCCTGCTCGCCGACGTCACGCTGCGCCCGATCAACATCCCCGTGCCGACGCCGATGTCGCTGGCGCTGTTCGCGACCGGCCTCCTCGGGCTGGGTGCGGTAATGCGCAGCCGCAAGGCCTGACCGCCAAGCCAAGGGCCGAACAGGCCAGGGGGGGGCGGCGCCCGGCGGCGGGGGGTGGGTGGGGGGGGGGGGGGCGGGGGGGCGGCGGGGC
>NZ_JBWXTD010000003.1:985946-987135 GCF_056682175.1 Falsiroseomonas sp. RANM36 | reverse complement strand
GGCGAGCTTGTCCTCCGCCGCGCGGAAATCCACCAGCGTGTCGCCGCCCTCCGCCGGCGCCAGCCACAGGAAGTGGTGGGCGCCGCCCCGGCCCGCCCGCGGGGGCGCCCCCCCCCCGCCCCCCCCCCCTTTTCATTCCGGATGCGCGGCGTGCGGCACGCGGTGCGCCTCGGCCGGTTTCCCGGCGCCGCAATCCCCCTGTCGGCCGGCTTTACACTGCACCGCAAAGTGGCGATCGGGGCGCCGCAGCCTCACCATACTTCCCAATTGAATCCAATTCCTTACGGTGTTGCTCGCTCTCGCGGCACGGTCCTTGCATGACCACTTTGCCAAGTGCGGCCGCGATCCAGCGTGCAGCCGGAACACAGGATCCATCTCGCGATGAAGCGGGTTCTCGCCGCCGCGGCGGCTTTCGCGCTCACCCTGCCGGCGGTGCCGGCGCTCAGCGCCACCATCGTCACGATCAAGGACATCACCGGCGCCTTCTCGAGCCCCACGCTCGACGGTCCCGGCACGCCCGCCACGATCGGCGGCAGCGGCACGGCGAACCCCACGCTCCGCTGGGGCACCACCTCTGGGCGGAAGTCCGGCTACAATTTCAACGCGACGCCTGGGTCGATCGACACGTCCCTGCCGCCCACGCCCTCGGCCGATTTCGCGTTGGGCACCTTCACCCATCTCAACTACGTCATCGGGCAGCCCTTCCTGACCGGCGCGGTGCTGACGGTGACGGCCGAGATCCTGATCAACGGCGCGAGCCAGGGCAGCCGGAACTTCGTGTTCGACATCGAGCACACCGAGACGCCGAACAACCTCCGCCCCTGCCCCTTCGGCGGCGCCAACGGCCAGGGCGTGAACGCGGGCGGCTGCGCCGACCGCGTCCAGTTCAGCACCAGCGAGACGACGGAGACCTTCGACGTCGACGGCAACAAGGTCACCCTCAACGTCCAGGGCTTCGAGATCGGCGGCAACCTCACCTCCGACTTCCTGACCCGCGAGGGGCAGGCGAACACCGCGACGCTGATCGCCTTCCTCACGCTGGCGCCGAACCCGATCAACCCGGTGCCGACGCCGATGTCGCTGGTGCTGTTCGCCTCCGGCCTTCTCGGCCTGGCCGCCGTGGCGCGCGGCCGCAGGGTCTGATCGCCCCAAGGGCGCAGGCAGTTCGGGGCCGACCCTCGCGGGTCGG
>NZ_JBWXTD010000003.1:982365-985936 GCF_056682175.1 Falsiroseomonas sp. RANM36 | reverse complement strand
GGGGGGCCCCCCCCCCCGGGGGGCGGGGGCGGGGGGGGCCCCCCGGGGGGGGCCCCCCCCCGTCGCTTTTCCCGTCGCTTTTCCCGTCGCTTTTCCGGGGGCGCGCGGCGCCGGGGCGGCACCCGAACCGCGCGGATGACGGGCCTGCCCCCTTGCCGCGCCACGGCGCGGTGAATATCTCACGCCCATCCTACCACCCACCCCCATCCGGCAGGGGCCGGGCGCGGTGCCTCCGGGGCCGTTCCCACGCCGCCGAACAGGAGCACACGGATGAGCAAGGTCATCGGCATCGACCTCGGCACGACCAATTCCTGCGTCGCCATCATGGAAGGCCCCGCAGGCGCCAAGGATTCCATCAGGGTCATCGAGAACGCCGAGGGTGCCCGCACCACCCCCTCGATGGTCGCCTTCGCCAAGAACGGGGAGCGTCTGGTCGGCCAGTCCGCCAAGCGACAGGCCGTGACGAACCCGATGAACACCCTCTATGCGGTCAAGCGCCTGATCGGCCGCCGCTACGACGACCCGATGGTCGCGAAGGACAAGGGCCTGGTGCCCTATTCCATCGTCCGCGCCGACAACGGCGATGCCTGGGTCGAGGTCGAGGGCAAGAAATACGCCCCGCAGCAGATCAGCGCCTACATCCTGACGAAGATGAAGGAGACCGCCGAGGCCTTCCTCGGCGAGAAGGTTTCTCAAGCTGTCATCACGGTCCCGGCCTACTTCAATGACGCTCAGCGCCAGGCCACCAAGGAGGCCGGCGCGATCGCGGGGCTCGAGGTCCTGCGGATCATCAACGAGCCGACGGCCGCGGCGCTCGCCTATGGCATGGACCAGAAGAAGGGCGGCACCATCGCGGTCTATGACCTCGGCGGCGGCACCTTCGACGTCTCCATCCTCGAGATCGGCGACGGCGTGTTCGAGGTGAAGTCCACCAACGGCGACACCTTCCTCGGCGGCGAGGATTTTGACGCGCGCGTCATCGATTACCTGGCGGACGAGTTCAAGAAGGAGCAGGGCATCGACCTGCGTGGCGACCGGCTGGCGTTGCAGCGCCTGAAGGAAGCCGCCGAGAAGGCGAAGATCGAGCTTTCCTCCTCCAAGCAGACCGAGATCAACCTGCCCTTCATCACCGCCGATGCGTCCGGGCCCAAGCACCTGGTGCTGCAGCTGACGCGTGCGAAGCTGGAGGCGCTGGTGGACGACCTGATCCAGCGCACGCTCGAGCCCTGCAAGCAGGCGCTGAAGGACGCGCAGCTCTCGGCCGGCGAGATCGACGAGGTGATCCTGGTCGGCGGCATGACCCGCATGCCGAAGGTCATCGAGGCAGTGAAGCAGTTCTTCGGCAAGGAGCCCGCGCGCAACGTCAACCCTGACGAGGTCGTGGCCATCGGCGCGGCGATCCAGGGCGGCGTGCTCAAGGGCGACGTCAAGGACGTGCTGCTGCTCGACGTCACGCCGCTGTCGCTCGGCATCGAGACGCTGGGCGGCGTCTTCACCCGCCTGATCGACCGCAACACCACCATCCCGACCAAGAAGTCCCAGACCTTCTCCACCGCGGACGACAACCAGTCGGCGGTGACGATCAAGGTCTTCCAGGGCGAGCGGGAGATGGCGGCCGACAACAAGCTGCTCGGCCAGTTCGACCTGCAGGGCATCCCGCCCGCGCCGCGCGGCGTGCCGCAGATCGAGGTCACCTTCGACATCGACGCCAACGGCATCGTCTCCGTCAGCGCGAAGGACAAGGCCACCGGCAAGGAGCAGCAGATCAAGATCCAGGCGAAGTCGGGCCTGTCGGACAGCGACATCGAGCGCATGGTGCGCGAGGCCGAAGCCAACGCGGAAGCCGACAAGAAGCGCCGCGAGGCCGTGGAGGCGCGCAACGGCCTCGACGCGCTGGTGCATTCCACCGAGAAGACGCTCCGCGAGAACGGCGACAAGGTCGGTGCGGCGGAGAAGGCCGAGGTCGAGAACGCCCTGACCGAGGCGCGCGGCGCCATGGAAGGCCAGGACGCCGATGCGATCCGCACGGCATCCGAAAAGCTCTCCCAGGCGGCGATGAAGATGGGCGAGGCTCTCTATAAGCAGCAGCAGTCCGAGGCCCAGCCCTCCGGCCCCGGTGCGGCGGGCGCATCGGCCGGCGGCCCCGGCGGCGCCAACCCGAACGAGAAGGTGGTGGACGCCGAGTTCGAGGAAGTGGACCCGAACAAGAAGAAGCCCTCGTAAGGGGCTCCTCCGATCGGGTAGGAACGGCGCGCCCGGCTTCCCCAGCAGGAGGTCGGGCGTTGCCATGCGGCACGTCCTGCGCAACGAGGATTTTCGGGCCCCATGGCCAAGCGTGACTACTACCAGGTCCTGGGCGTCGCCCGGGATGCGAGCGAGGAGGACCTGAAGAAGGCCTACCGCAAGCTCGCCATGCAGTACCACCCGGACCGCAACCAGGGAGACAAGGCGGCCGAGGCCAAGTTCAAGGAGCTGAACGAGGCCTACGACGTGCTGAAGGACGCCGAGAAGCGGGCCGCCTATGACCGCTTCGGCCATGCCGCCTTCGAGCAGGGCGGCGGCGGCGGTGCCGGCGGCGGCTTCGCCGGCGGCAACCCCTTCGGCGGCGCCTTCGAGGACATCTTCGAGGAGATGTTCGGCGGCCTGCGCGGCGGGCGTGGCCGCGGCGGGCCGGTCGGCCGCGGCAGCGACCTGCGCACCTCGGTCGAGATCGCGCTGGAGGAAGCCTTCGCCGGCGCGAAGAAGACCATCCGCATCTCCACCTCCGTCGCCTGCGAGGCCTGCAAGGGCTCCGGCGCGGAAGGCGCCGCGGCCCAGGCCGCGGCCACCTGCGGCAGCTGCGGCGGATCGGGCAAGGTGCGCGCGCAGCAGGGCTTCTTCCTGATCGAGCGCACCTGCCCGACCTGCGGCGGCTCCGGCCGCACCATCAAGAACCCGTGCAAGGTCTGCGCCGGCCAGGGCCGCGTGCAGCGCGACCGCACGCTCTCCGTCACCATCCCCGCCGGTGTCGAGGACGGCACGCGCATCCGCCTCTCGGGCGAGGGCGAGGCCGGGCTGCGCGGCGCGCCGCCAGGCGATCTCTATGTGGACATCGCGGTGCGCTCGCACCCGATCTTCCAGCGCGACGCCGCCAACATCTTCGTCCGCGTGCCGCTGCGGATGACGCAGGCGGCGCTCGGCGGCGCGGTGGAGGTGCCGACGGTGGATGGCGGCCGCGCCAAGGTGACCATCCCGGCCGGCACGCAGTCCGGCGACCAGTTCCGCCTGCGCGGCAAGGGCTTCTCCGTGCTGCGCAGCGCGGCGCGCGGGGACATGTATGTCCAGGTCGCGGTGGAGACGCCGCAGAACCTGACCAAGCGCCAGCAGGAGCTGCTGGCGGAGTTCGAGCGCGAGGCCGAGAAATCCGGCCGGTCGAGCCCGGAAAGCGAGGGCTTCTTCGCCAAGGTGAAGGAGTTCTGGGACGGCCTCGGGCGCTGAGGGCTGATTTTGCCCTCGGCGGAGGAAACCGGCGCGGCGGCGCCACGTTCATTGCGTGCCCGCCGCACCTCCCCCCCAGCGGCGGCGCCGGCAG
>NZ_JBWXTD010000003.1:968880-982265 GCF_056682175.1 Falsiroseomonas sp. RANM36 | reverse complement strand
GCGGGGGGGCGGGGCCCCCCCCCGGCCGCTTAGCTCACCGCGCCGGCGCGTCGCCGCAGCGGTTGCGCAGCCTTCCGCCATCCGCGACCGCCATCGCGACGAGGATCTCGTCCGGGCGCGGCGCATCGGCGAGGCTCACCGTCACCGCGTCGAAATGCGCGAAGCTCCAGGCATCGTCCTTGTGGCCGAGCGGGATGTCGAGCGTGGCGCCGGCATGGCCCACCTTCACGACGCTGCCGATCAGCGCCGCCCCGCCGCCCACCGCCGCGCGCATCGGCTTGCCGAGCCGCGGATGCACGCAGGCGCCGCCATGCTCGACCTCGCCGGCCACGCCCACCAGCGCGGCCTTGCCGTAGGAGACGGGAGCCCCGCCGAGCATCGCCACAAGCCCCGGCATCAGCCGCGCGCCGAGCGCCGCGCCGGCCGCGTGCAGTTCGGTGAGATCGGCGACCGCAAGCTGCCCGGCGAAGGGGTTGCGCAGGACAGCCAGAGCGACCGCCTTCACCACGGGGCGCTCCGGCAGCGTGCCGAGTTCCTCGAAGATCTCCTCGCGCCAGGTGGCGATCTTGCGGATGTGCAGCATGGGATGGTCCCTCCTACGCCGCAGCATCACGCAGGCTTACGGCAGGCATCAAGCGAATGCGTTGGGCAGGCGCCGCCGGGGCAGGGCAGGGTGCGGCGCATGACCTATATCCTCTATGGCGATACCGGCTCCGGCTCCGCGATGATCGAGATGGCGCTGGCCGAGGCCGGGCAGGCTGCCGAGCTGCGCAGCGTGCCGCTTGAGGGCGATCATCAGCTCCGCGCCGAGTATCGCGCCATCAACCCGATGGGCCGCATCCCGACGCTGATCCTGCCCGAGGGCACCGTGCTGACCGAGAGCCTGGCCATCCTGCTGACCATCGCGGATCGCCATCCCGAAGCCGCGCTGCTGCCGCCGCCCGGCAGCACGGAACGCGCCGTCGCGTTGCGCTGGATGACGCTGCTTGCCGCCGAGTTCTATCCGCAGGTCACGCGCTGGGACTATCCGCAGCGCTTCGGCCCGGCCCAGGCCGCCGACGCCATCCGCCAGCGCGCCGAGGAGATGGGCCACGACATCCTGCGCCTGGTCGAGCAGCAGGCCGGCTTGAGGGGCGACCCGCCCTTCCTGCTTGGCGCGCGCTTCTCGCTGGCGGACATCCCGCTGGCGGTGATGTCGCGCTGGATGGGCGGGCGCCGCTGGACGCCGGCCAACTGCCCGAAGCTGGAGGCGCTGGCCGGGGCCGTCGCGGCCCGCCCGGCGATCGCGCCGATCTGGGCGCGGCACCGGCTTTCGCCGGCGCCGTGACGGCGCCGCCGGTCAGGCGGCGCGGCGGCGGGTGAGGCCGGCGAGGCCCGCGAGGCCGAGGCCGAGCAGGGCAAGGGTGGAGGGTTCGGGCACCTCGACGATGGTCACGCTGGAATCACGCGGGTTCGAGAAGCCGCTGTTCGGCGTCCCGGCAGTTGCATACTGAAAGTCCGTAGCATTGATGAATGGCGCCGCGCTTCCCGGAGCGGCGATGCCCACCAGCCAGTCGTTGTCGCCGGGCGAGAAGCAGAGAACGCATCCCGCCGAACCGCCAACGAACAGCGTGAAGCCACTCATCTGCCACCCGATGGCCGAATCCAGCGGCAGGTTGGAACTCAGCAGCGTGATGCCGGCGGTGCTGTCCGCCGTGTTCTCGACGGTCGGGTCGAAGGTCACGGTGAAGCGCAGCAGGACCGGGTCGATCGGCGCCGGCGAAACCACGCCGAAGGCGTCCACGAAGCCGCTGCCCATCACGTCGAAGGTGCGGGTGATCGGCGCCGCCGTTGCGGATGCGGCCCACCCCAGTCCAAGCGCGAAGACGCCGGCCACCAGCCCGCGCAACCAACCCTGCATGACCGTCACTCTCCCACTTATTGCATGAAGGTTACTATGGGGGGGGGTTAGCGAACCCTGGCAAGCGCCGTCAACGCCACCCCAGGGGCCGCCTGATGCGATCCAAGCGACCTCAGGCTTGAACCACCGCCGGCCATCGGCGCAGGCTTCGCCGGTCGGGTGACGGGCGGGGGGCCGCCGGCCCGGCGGGAGACGTCCGAGAATGTCCGGTTTTCTCACCGACGACGACCTGGAGAAGCTGCGCCCGGCCAATGAGGTGATGTTTCCCTCGCCGATCCCGACGCAGGTCGTCGCCTCCGACGAGTTCATGCCCGTGCCGCAGAACGAGCGGCAGAAGCGCGTCGAGGCGCGCATCAAGGCGATGGCGGACGAGTACGGCGCGAAGCAGGGTCTCTCGCGCCGGCGCTTCCTGCAGACGGCGGCCGGCATGGCGGCCGCCTTCCTCGCCATGAACGAGGAATACGGCGAGCTCTACGGCGTCTCCCGCGCGGAGGCGCAGACGCCCGGCGCCGCCGATGCGCGCGCCGCCGCGCTGCGCGACCAGTTCGTCTTCGACGTGCACACGCATTTCCTGCGCCCCGACACGCGGCTGATGACCTTCGTCAACGCCCGCCGCGCGGTCGGCCAGGCCGGCTGGAACCCGCAGCTCGTCGGCGTGGAGCAGACCATCGAGCACCTGATGGAGGCGAACTGGTTCAAGGAGATGTTTCTCGACAGCGACACCAAGGTGGCGCTGATCAGCGGCTCGCCCTCCGAGGATCCGCGCGACTGGTTCCTGACCAACGACATGAAGTTCGATGCGCGCAAGCGCGTGAACGACGCCGCCGGCACCCGCCGCGTTCTCACGCATGGCATCTTCACCCCCGGCATGCCCGGCTGGATGGACGAGGTCGAGCGCTGCATCGCCGAGCTCGATGTGGACAGCTGGAAGGGCTACACGGTCGGCGACAACACCAACAAGCACCTCGCGCAGCATCCGTGGCGGATGGATGACGAGAAGCTTCTCTATCCCTTCTATGAGCGCATCCTGCGCGCGGGGAAGAACATCGTCTGCGTGCACAAGGGGCTCTATCCGCAGCAGGTGACGGACCGCTTCCCGCACCTGGTGCCCTATGCCGGCGTGGACGACGTCGGCAAGGCCGCGAAGGATTTCCCCAACATCAACTTCGTCATCTACCACTCGGCCTATCGCTGGACCGGCGGCGGCGGCGCCGGCATCGGCGTGGAGCAGTTCGCCCGCACCGGCCGCGTGGACTGGACGACGGAGCTGGCGGAGATCCCGTCCAAGTTCGGCGTGAACAACGTCTATGGCGATCTCGGCCAGATCTTCGCGCAGACCACGGTGATCGAGCCCGGCCTCTGCGCCGCGCTGATGGGTACGCTGATCCGCGGCCTCGGCGCGGATCACGTCGTGTGGGGGACCGACGCGGTCTGGACGGGATCGCCGCAATGGCAGATCGAGGCGCTGCGGCGCCTCGAGATCCCGGAGGCGATGCAGCGCCAGCACGGCTTCGCCCCGCTCGGCGAGGCGGACGGGCCGGTGAAGCGGATGATCTTCGGCGAGACCAGCGCGCGCATGTACAACTACCAGCGCCGCGCGGATCTGATGGACGACGCGGTGAGCAAGGCGAAGGCGCAATACGCCGCCAGCGGCCAGGGCCGCAGCAACCTCGCCTATGGCTATGTGATCCGTGAACCCGAGGGCGAGACCATCGTAAGCTGATGCCGGCCGCACCCGCTCTCCTCCCTCCCCCGCTTGCGGGGGAGGGTCGGGGTGGGGGCCGCGCGACTTCCGATGACCGCCGACCGTCCGCCGCTCGCCGAGGGCGTGCCTGACCGCCTCTATGGCCGCCGCCGCGGTCATCCGCTGCGCCCGCGCCAGCAGCGCCTGCTGGATGTCACGCTCCCCCGTCTCCGCCTGACGCCCGACCAGGCGCGCGACCCGCGCGCCGCCTTCGGCATGGGCGACGCGCCGCTCTGGCTTGAGGTCGGCTTCGGTGGTGGGGAGCACGCGCTGGAGCAGGTCGCCGCGCATCCCGAAGCGGCCATCATCGCATCCGAGGTCTTCGAGAACGGCCTCTGCTCCCTGCTGTCGCGCCTGGTTGCGGAGGGCGAGGAGGCGACGGGCGCGCTGCCGCGCAACCTCCGCCTCTGGCCGCAGGATGCGCGGCATCTGCTGGCGGCGCTGCCCGAATCCTCCCTCGACCGGCTGTTCCTGCTGTTCCCCGATCCCTGGCCGAAGTCGCGCCACGCCAAGCGTCGCTTCGTGCATCCCTCCCTGCTGCCGCTGGTCGCGCGCGCGCTGAAGCCGGGCGGCGTCTGGCGCATCGCCTCCGACGATCCGACCTACCAGGCCTGGGTGGAGGAGGTGATGGCCGGCGCCGCCGACTTCACACTGGCGGAACGCGCCGTGCAGCGGCCCGCGGATTGGCCGGGCACCCGCTACGAGGCGAAGGCGCTGCGCGAGGGGCGGACGCCGATCTACTGGATCTTCACCCGGCGCTGACGGGCGATCACAGCGCGACCTCGGCCGGGGGTTTGCCGCTCGCCTCGCGCCGGCGGACACCGATCGCCACGGCCAGTGCGAAGCCGAGGACGCCGATCCGTCCCACCGCCATCAGCGCGATGACCACGAGCTTGCCGGCATCGCTCAGTTCTGGCGTCGCCCCGAGCGAGAGGCCGACCGTGCCGAGCGCCGACAGCGCCTCGAACAGCAGCCGGTCGAAGGATTGCGTCTCGGTCAGGGCCATGACGAACAGCGCGAGCGCCAGCAGCAGGATCGCAGCCACCAGCACCGCAGCCGCCTGGCGCACCCGCTCGGGCCGCACCGGCACGCCGAACACCCGGATCTCGGCATCGTCATGCGCCGCGCCGCGCAGCAGCGCCAGCAGCACCGCGACCGTCGTGACCTTGAGCCCGCCGCCCGTGCCCGATGGCGAGGCGCCGATCAGCATCAGCACATAGACGACCATGATCGCCGCCGGCGCGAAGCCGGCGAGCGGGATGGAGTTGAAGCCGACCGTCGTCGCCGCCGACAGGGACTGGAACAGCGCGTTCAGCGCCCGGTCCGCCGGTGCCCGTTCGGCCAGCGAGGGTTCGATCGCGAACAGCAGCACGCCACCGCCCAGGATCATCAGCGGGAACACCCGCAGCACCAGCCGCGCCGTCAGGCCGAGCGGCGATGTGCCGCCGCGCAGCCTGTCCCACAGTTCGGACACGACCAGGAACCCGAGCGCACCGAGCAGGCTGAGCAGGGAAACGGTGGCGAGGATCAGCGGATCGCCGGCGAAGCGCTCCAGGCTGTCCGGGTAGAGGGCGAAGCCGGCCGTGCAGAAGGCCGAGACGCTGTGGAAGATCGCCGACCACAGCGGGTCCTCGACACCGGCCGCCGCCAGCATGGGATAGAGCGCGGCGGCACCGAGCGATTCAACCACCAGCGTGAAGAGCACCGCGCGGCGCAGGAACCGCGTGACATCCTCGGTCGCGGACACCGAGAAGACCGTCCGCGCCACGCGCTCGCGGAACCCGTTGGGCCGCGACAGCGCCGCCCAGGCGAAGGTGCTGATGGTCATGAAGCCGAGGCCGCCGACCTGGATCAGCGCCAGGATCACCGCCTCGCCGAAGCCGCTGAAGGCGTTGGCGGGGTCGAGCGGGACCAGGCCGGTCGTGGACACCGCCGAGACCGCGATGAACAGGGAATCCAGTGCGGCCACCGGGACGGCCTGGGAGGCAGGCAGCGCCAGCAGCGCCCAGCCGATCGCCATGTAGCCGAGGTAGCCGAGGGCGACGTAGCGCGCCGGACTGGGCCGCGTCAGCGCATGGTGCAGGCGCGCCCGAAGGCGGTTGGCCCCGCGCGCCGGATGAGATTGCACGGAAGCAATCCGTTGCTGTGGCGGCGGGGCATATGTGCCGGTGCCTCGTCCGACGTCAGATCCGCCGGGCGCGGAACTGCCCTGCGCCGCGCGCGCATCGACCCCCGGAACTCCCGGTCGCAAGGCGCGGTAACCAAGGCGTTACATTTTGACGTAATGCCCTCCGCTTGTGGTCGCTCTCGCGCCGCCCCACCTGCGCCGCCGCAGCACCGTGACATCCCCCAGCCCCGCCCTGACGGTCATCGTCCCTGCCTTCAACGAGGAGGAAGTGCTGCCGGAATTCCATCGTCGCCTGGCGGCGGCGATGGACGGGACCGGCCTCGGCTGGGACGTCCTCTACGTCAATGACGGATCCCGCGACCGGACGCTGGAGGTGATGCTCGGGCTCCAGGCGGCCGACCCGCATGTCGCGGTGCTGAATCTCAGCCGCAACTTCGGCAAGGAGATCGCGATGACCGCCGGTCTCGACCACGCAAGGTCGAGCGAGGCAGTGGTGATCATCGATGCCGACCTGCAGGACCCGCCCGAGGTGATCCCCCGCCTGGTGGAGGCCTGGCGGCAGGGCTTCGACGTGGTCTATGCGCAGCGCAACACGCGCGCCGGCGAGACCTGGGTGAAGCGGGCGACGGCGGCGCTGTTCTACCGGCTGATGCAGCGGGTCGGCGGGAAGGTGGCCATCCCGCCGGACACCGGCGACTTCCGGCTGATGAGCCGGCGCGCGGTGGACGCCCTGCTGCGCCTGCGCGAACAGCACCGCTTCATGAAGGGCCTCTTCGCCTGGATCGGCTTCCCGGCAACGCCCGTGCGCTACGACCGCGCGCCGCGTGCGGCCGGCACGACCAAGTGGAACTACTGGAAGCTCTGGAACTTCTCGCTGGAGGGCATCACGTCCTTCACCGTCGCGCCGCTCAAGATCGCGACCTATGTCGGTCTGCTGACGGCGATCGGCGCGGTGCTCTACCTGGCGCAGCTGATCTTCCGGACGCTGGTCTACGGCAACCCGGTCGCCGGCTATCCCAGCCTGCTGGCCGTGGTGCTGTTCCTGGGCGGGGTGCAGATGATGATGCTCGGCGTGATCGGCGAGTATCTCGGCCGGATCTTCAACGAGACCAAGGGCCGCCCGCTCTACATCGCCGAGCGCCACCTGCCGAGCCGTCTGAACTGACATGCAGCGCGGCGCGGCCCTTCCCGGCGCCATCCTCGCCCCCGCCACGGCGCGCTGGGCGGTGCTGGCGAGCGCGCTCGGTGCCGTCGCCATCGGCCTGCTCGCCGTCGCCGTTTTCTTCGGCCCGGGCATCCTGCCGCCATCGCACACCGGCTGGATGCTGAGCGGCAGCATCGGCCCCGATCCGGTGCAGTACTGGCTCGGCTGGACCTTCTTCCGCGACACGCCATGGACCTGGCCGCCCGGCCTCAATCCGGGCTGGGGGATGGAGCTCTCCTCCTCGATCTTCTTCGCCGACGCGATCCCGCTGCTCGCCTTCACCTTCAAGGCGCTGCGCAACGTGGTGGAGGTGCCGCAGTATTGGGGCCTGTGGATCCATGCCTGCGCCGCGCTGCAGGGCTTCATGGCCTGGCGGATCCTCGGCCTCGCCACCACGAACCCGCTGGCGCGGATGGCGGGCGCGGCGCTGTTCGTGCTGCAGCCCGCCATGCTGGCGCGCATGGGCGGGCATTTCGCGCTCTCGGCGCATTTCCTGCTGCTCATCGGCCTCTGGCTCTGCCTGACGAGCGCATCGCCGGGGCGGCGGCTGGCGCAATGGGCGGCGCTGTTCGGCGCGACCGCGCTGATCCATTCCTATTTCCTGCCCATGGTGGGCGCGCTGTGGCTCGCCGACTTTCTCGCGCGCTGCGCCGACCCGGCGCGCCGCACCCCGGCCTGGCTGGCCGGCGAGGCTGTGCTGGCGCCCGGCGGCGGCATCGCCGGCCTTTGGCTGGCCGGCTTCTTCCTGCTGTCCGATGGGTTCGGGGGGAGTTGGGGCGGATACGGGCTGATGCAGCTCGACCTGCTGGCGCCGCTGGATCCGGCGCCCTGGGGCAGCTTCCTGCCGGACCTGCCAGGCCAGGACCACATGGAGGCCGGGCGGTCCTATGCCGGGCTGGGCGCGCTGCTGCTTCTGCTGGCCGGGGCGGTGGCATGGGCGCTCCGCCCGGTCCCCGTGTTGCGGCGGCATTGGGCGCTGCTGGCGGCGATGGCCGGCCTCACCGCCTTCGCGGTGACCCATCGCGTCTCGATCGGCGGCCGCGTGTTCGAGCTGGTGTCGCTGCCGCCCGAGCTGCTGCGCTACGCCGATGCGCTGCGCGCCTCGGAGCGCTTCATCTGGCCGGTCGGCTACGCGCTGCTGATCGGCGCCGTGTTCGCCTTGGTCCGATGGCTGGGCGGGCGGCGCGCCGGGGTGGTGCTGCTGGTGCTGGCGCTGGTCCAGGCGGCCGACCTGCGGGCGGGCGTGCAGTGGCTCAGGCCCTATTTCCCGCCGACCGAGGCGACCGTGCCGCTGCGCCTCCACGATCCGTTCTGGGCCGAGGCGGCGCGGCGCTACCAGGCGATCCGCATCGTGCCGAGCGGCAACCAGGCGCATTGGTGGGAGGAGGTCGCGGTCTATGCCGCCACCGAGGGCCTCCGCACCGATGCGGTGTATCTCGCCCGGCTCGACGATCGGCGCGTGGCGGCGCTGAACGCCGCCATGGCGCGCCGCCTGGCCGAGGGCGACTTCGAGCCGGACACGCTCTACGTGCTGGCCGATGAGGGCGCGATCGGCCTGGCGCGCGCCGCGGCCGATCCGGCGCGCGACCTGATCGGCTCCTTCGACGGGCTGACGGTGCTGGCGCCCGGCTGGCATGTGGGCGAGCCGCGCATCAGCGATGTCCCGGGCGGCGGCGCCTGATCAGGCCGCCAGCGCCGCCTCCACCGCCTGCGCCACGGCGAACAGCCGCGCATCGCCCATCGTCTCGCCCATCAGCATGAAGCCGACCGGCGCCTCGCCCGGGCGGTGGCAGGGCAGGCTGATGGCGCAGCGGTCGAGGAAGTTGCCGACCGTGGTGTTGCGCAGCAGCAGCAGGTTGATGCGGCCGTATTCCGCCTCCTCCTCCACCGCGGCGATGGGCGGCGGCACCAGCGGGCAGGTGGGCATCACCACCGCGTCGAAGGGCGCGGTGCGCTGCGCGATGGCGGCGATGATGCGTGCCCGCTCCTGCCCCAGCGCGATGTAGTCCGCCGCCGACATCCGCTCGCCGCGCAGGATGCGGGCGAGGATGCGCGGGTCGTATTCGGCGCGCTTGCGCGCGACGAGGTGGCGATGCCAGGCCCAGGCCTCGCTGGCCGCGAAGCCGCCGGTGGCCATCGCCGCCGGGATGGCGTCGAGCTCCGGCACCACGAGCCTCTCCACCCGCGCCCCGGCGGCCGAAAGCCGAGACAGCGCACCTTCGAAGGCCGCCGTCACGGCCGCATCCCAGTCGCCGGTGACGTAGCCCTGCAGCACGCCGAGGCGCAGCCCGGCCGCCGGCAGCGGCAGGCCGGGCGACCACGGCACCTCGTCCGCCATCACGCTGTCGAGCAAGGCGCAGCACGCCACCGACCGCGCCAGCGGGCCGAGGCTGTCCAGTGTGAAGGAGAGCGGCAGCGTGCCGGTCAGCGGCACGCGCCGCGCCCGGGGGGGCGCCCCCCCCCGGCCCCCCCCGCCGCCCCGGGGGGGCGCGGCCCCCCCGGGGGGGGGGCCCGCCCCGCGCCGCCGCCCCGCCGCGGGCGGCTCCCCGCGGCCGATGCCGCAGAGCGCGGCCGGGATGCGGCAGGACCCGCCGGTGTCGGAGCCGAGCCCGGCGAAGCCCATCCCATCCGCCGTCGCCACTGCCGCGCCGGAGGAGGAGCCGCCGGGCAGCCTTCCGGTGGCCCGGTCCCAGGGGCTGCGCGGCGTGCCGTAATGCGGGTTCACGCCGAGGCCGGAGAAGGCGAACTCCGTCATGTTGGTGCGCCCGAGCACCACGAAGCCGGCGCGTTCCAGCCGGGCGACCGAAACCGCGGTCGCGGCGGCGGGCGCGGCATCGGCCAGCGCGACGGACCCGCCGCGCGTGACCACGCCGGCCTGGTCGTAGAGATCCTTGATGCTGATCGGGATGCCTGCCCAGGGGCTCGGCGCGCGGCCCGCGGCGCGCAGGCGGTCGGCGGCATCGGCCGCCGCGCGGGCGGCATCGGCCTGCACGGCGACGAAGGCGCGCGCGCCCTCCCCCGCCGGGTCGGCGATGCGCGCGAGCGCCTCCTCCACGAGGCTCCGGGCGGTGGTGCGGCCGGCGGCGAGATCGGCGGCGGCGGCGGCGATGGTCGGGAAGGTCATGCACGGCACCTGACGGGAGGGGGCGGATGCTGCGCGGCCGCGCCGGCCTCCGCAAGCGGGCCTCCGCAAGCCGGCCCGGCACGCCGCGCGGGGCGCGCCGCGGCGGCGCGGGGCGGTTTGACAGACGCGACCCTGCTGCACCTATGATGCGGCAGTAACCAGGCGGTTCGCCGCCGAAATGGGAGACGTCCATGAAGCTCACGCGCGTGCTCCGGGCGGCGGCCATCGCCGCCGCGGCCCTCGTCCCGTGGATGGCATCGCCGGGCCAGGCGCAGGAATGGCGCGGCTGGAACATCCACGCCGCGGACTACCCGAACGGCCGCGGCATGGACCGCTTCGGCGAGCTGGTGATGCAGCGGACCAACAACCGCATCCGCATGCGCACCTACCATTCGGCGCAGCTCGGCCAGCAGGACGAGGCGATCCAGCAGATGCGCCTCGGCTCGATCGACTTCGCCAACTTCAACCTCTCGCCCTTCAACAACCTGGCGCCGTCCACGCAGGTGGTCACGCTGCCCTTCCTGTTCCGCAACGTCGCGCACATGCAGCGCGCCATCGACGGCGTCGCCGGCGAGGAGATCGCGAAGGACCTGGAGCAGATCGGCATCATCGCGCTGGCCTGGTACGACGCGGGCGCGCGCAGCCTCTACACCGTCCGCCCGGTGCGCACGCCGGCCGATGTGCGCGGCATGAAGATCCGCGTGCAGACCTCCGACCTCTGGATCGACCTGATGCGCGCGATGGGCGCCAACCCGACGCCGCTGCCCTTCGGCGAGGTCTTCACCTCGCTGCAGTCCGGCGTGATCGACGGCGCCGAGAACAACTGGCCGAGCTACGAGAGCACGCGGCACTTCGAGGTGGCGCGCTTCTACACCACCACCGAGCATTCCAACGTGCCGGAGGTGCTGGCCGTCGGCGTGCAGCGCTGGCGCCGGCTGAGCCCGCAGGACCAGGCCATCCTGCGCGACGCCGCGCGCGAATCCGCCGTGCTGCAGCGCCAGCTCTGGGCGGAGCGCGAGCAGGTCTCCCGCCGCCGTGTCGAGGCCGCGGGCGTGACGGTGATCGAGGTGACGGACCGCAGCCCCTGGGCGCAGCTGATGGAGCCGGTGTACCAGAAGTACACGGGCAACAACCCGCGCCTGTCCGGCCTGGTCCAGCGCATCCGCGAACTGCCGTAGGCCGGCGCCAGCCTCCCGCCCCTGGCCCTTCTGCCGCGCCCGCGGCAGGGGGCAGGGCGGGGGCGGGACGGCATCCTTCAACAACGGCCCCCACCCCGGCCCTTTCCCGCCAGCGGGAGAGGGGGAGGACATGCGGGGAAGGGATCACGCATGGCGCTGTTCTCCCGCACGCTCGACCTCTTCTGCAGGCTCGTCATCGTCGCCGCCGGCAGCGCGCTGGTCGGCCTCGTCGCGATGATGGGATGGCTGGTCTTCGGCCGCTACGTGCTGAACGACACGCCGACCTGGGTGGAGCGCGCGGCGACGCTCGCCATCCTCTGCATCGCGCTGCCGGTCGCAGCAGTGGGCGTGCGCGAGCGCTTCCACCTGTCCGTGCTCGGCTTCCGGGAGGCGCTGCCGATCGGCGTGCAGCGCTGGATCGCGGTGGGCTGCGACACGCTGGTCGGGCTGTTCGGCTTCGCCATGATGATCTGGTCGCGCGAGCTGGTGGACATGGTCTGGAGCTTCAAGATCCCGCTGCTCGGCATCAGCCAGGGCTGGACCTATGTGCCGCTGATGGTCTGCGGCGGCCTGATCACGCTGTTCGCGATCGAGCAGGTGCTGCTCGACATCCTCCGCAAGGAAGGCCCCGAGCAGCGCGGCATGAAGGCCGCCTTCCTGGAGTAGCGCCGGTGGAATTCGGCCTGGTCCTGATCCTCGCGGTCTTCGTCCTCGGCATCGTCGCGGGCGTGCCGGTGGCCTTCACCCTCGGCATCGCCGCGCTCGCCGGCTTCCTGTGGGAAGGGCTGAACCCGGCGGTCGCCTTCCAGCAGATGGCCAGCGGGATGAGCATCTTCTCGCTGCTGGCGATCCCCTTCTTCGTCTTCGCCGGCGAGTTGATGCTGCATGGCGGGATCGCGCGGCGGCTGATCGCGGTGGCATCGGGCGTGATGGGCTGGATGCGCGGCGGGCTCGGCGTGGTGAACGTCTCCGCCTCCATGCTGTTCGGCGGCATCTCGGGCTCGGCGGTGGCGGACACCTCGGCACTCGGGACGCTGCTGATCCCGGCGATGAAGGAACGCGGCTACGGCACCGACTATTCGGTCAGCGTCACCGTCACCAGCAGCATCGCGGGCATCATGATCCCGCCCAGCCACAACATGATCCTCTATTCGCTGGCGGCGGGCGGCGGCGTCTCGGTCTCGGCGCTGTTCATCGCCGGCATCGTGCCGGGGGTCATGATGTGCCTCTTCCTCGGCATCGCCGCCTATGTGATGGCGGTGCGCCGCGGCTATCCGGCCGAGCCGTACCAGGGGCTGCGCCGCATCTTCTGGACCTTCATCGACGCCGTCCCCGGCCTGCTGACCGCGGTGATCATCCTGGGCGGCGTGCTGTCGGGCGTCTTCACCGTCACGGAAAGCGCCGCCTTCGGCACCATCTGGGCGATCGCCGTCACCACGCTGGTCTATCGCGCGCTGACCTGGGAGAAGTTCAAGATCGCCGTTGCCGCCAGCGTGCGCACCTCGGCGGTGGTGTTCCTGCTGGTCGGCACGGCGACGGCCTTCGCGTACCTGCTCGCGCTCTATCGCCTGCCGGAGCACCTGACGGACGGGATGATGGCGATCAGCCAGAACCCGGTGGTCATCCTGCTGATGATCAATGTCTGCCTGCTGCTGCTCGGCTGCGTGATGGACATGGCGGCGCTGATCCTGATCACCACGCCGATCTTCCTGCCGGTGGTCACCGCCATCGGCGTGGACCCGGTGCAGTTCGGCATGATCATGATGATGAACCTGGGGCTGGGCCTGACCACGCCGCCGGTGGGCGCCGTGCTGTTCGTCGGCTGCGCCATCGGCCGCATCCCGATCGAGCAGGTGCTGCGCAGCATCTGGCCCTTCTACGCCGCCATCCTCTGCGCCCTGCTGCTGACCACCTACATCCCCGAGGTCAGCCTCACCCTACCCCGCCTGCTGTTCGGCTATGGCAGCTGATGGGCGCCCTCAAGCGCCGGGCGGGCCGCATCCGCGGCCCTTGGCTCGCGGCATGCGACGCGGGCCGCGTTCGCGGCCGGGGGGGGGGGGGGGGGGGGGGGGCGGCGGGCGGCGCGCCGCGGCGGGGCGGGGCCGGG
>NZ_JBWXTD010000003.1:967698-968780 GCF_056682175.1 Falsiroseomonas sp. RANM36 | reverse complement strand
GGGGCCGCAGCCGCGGCCCGGGGCGCGGGGCAGGCGCCGCGGGCGGCGTCGGCGGCCGGGGCGCGCTGCGCGAGCCGCCTGCTGCGACACCCTGATCGAGAGGACCTGACGATGCAGAAGAAGCCCGTGTTCCTGACCGGCGCCTCCGGCGCGCTCGGCCGCATGCTGGCAAGGGAGCTCGGCGCCGCCGGCTACACGCTGCGCCTGACGGACATCGCGCCCTTCCCCGATCCGCTGCCGAAGGGTGCCCGCTTCGTCCGCGCCGACCTGAACGAGGCGCTGGCCATCGTCCGCCAGGCGGAAGGCTGCGGCACCATCCTGCATTTCGGCGGCAACGCCACCGAGCAGCCCTTCGAGACCATCCTCGAGCCGAACATCCGCGGCCTCTATCACATCTACGAAGCCGCGCGGCGCGAGGGCGCGCGCGTGGTCTTCGCCAGCTCCAACCACACCATCGGCTTCCATGAGCGGCCGAAGGGCAACGAGGCGAAGCTCGACTTCGACTGCCAGTTCCGGCCGGACGGCTACTACGGCCTGTCGAAGGTGTACGGGGAGATGATGGGCCGGCTCTACTGGGACAAGCACGGCGTCGAGAACGTCAATGTCCGCATCGGCTCCTGCCTGCCGAAGCCGATGAACGCCCGCGCGCTGTCCACCTGGCTGTCCTACCCCGACCTCGCGCGGATGATGGTCCGCTGCATCGAGGCCGAGCGCGTCGGGCACTGCGTGATCTGGGGCGCCTCCAACAATCCCGCGACCTTCTGGGGCAAGGACCACCGCGACCGCATCGGCTGGCAGCCCGAGGACAATGCCGAGGACTACCGCGCCGAGGTCGAGAGCAAGGTTTCGGGCGACCCGGTGGAGGAGCGCTACCAGGGCGGCTTCTACACGCCCATCGAGTACAGCCGCAAAGGCGGCTTCTCGCCCCGCGACGCCTTTGAACTTGATTGATGCCCTCGGACGGCGGCCATCGTGCCGCAGGCACGCCTTCGGCGTGACCGCTCCGCGGCCTTGCCTTCGCGCAGGCGGCGGTCGCGGCGAGCCGTGCGTCTGGTTTGTGCGCGGGCCGCTTCGCGGCCTCG
>NZ_JBWXTD010000003.1:961820-967598 GCF_056682175.1 Falsiroseomonas sp. RANM36 | reverse complement strand
GCGGGGGCGGGGGGGGGGGGGGGGGCGGGGGGGGGGGGGTGGGGGGGGGGGCGGCCGGGCGCCCGCGGCCCGCCGCAGCGGGCCGCCATCGGGATCACTCGATGATCCGGCTTGAGGCGGGCGACGCCTCCGCGCTGATCCTGCCCGAACGCGGCGCGGCCTTCGCGCGGCTCGACCATGCCGGGCGCGCGCTGCTCGCGCCGCTGCCGGAGGGGGCCGAGCCCGGCCGCGGCTTCTTCGCCGCCTTCCTCATGGCGCCCTGGACCAACCGCCTCGATGGCGGGCGCCTCGTCGTGGACGGCGTGGAGCACCGCCTGCCGGTCAACCGGCCGGAGGAGGACACCGCGATCCACGGCTTCCTGCGCGACATGCCTTGGACGGTCAGCGAGCAGCGCGGCGATTCGGTCGTGCTGGACTGCGCCTTCGACCGCCCGCCCTTCGCCGGCCGCGCGCGCATGGGGGTGCGGCTGCACCCCGACCACCTGGCGCTGGATTTCGCGCTGACCAACGGCGCCGCCGTGCCGACCCCGATGGGCTTCGGCTGGCATCCCTATTTCGCCCGCCGCCCGGGCACGCGCATCGGCTTCGCCGCGCGCACCGCCTTCGGCCGCGATGCGCGCAACCTGCCGATCGGGCCGCGGCCGAGCAGCGGCCTGATCGGCGACGTGGCGATGCTGGAAGGGCTCGACGGGCATTTCGCGGGTTGGGACGGCACGCTGCGGCTGGACGGGCCGGGCGGGGAAGGGCTGACGCTGCGCGCCACCGGCGCCTGGTCCTCCAACCTGCATGTGTTCGTGCCGCGCGGTGCCGATGCCGTCGCGATCGAGCCCGTGACGCACGCGCCCGATGCGCCGAACCGCCCGGCCGCCGCCGCGCATGGGGCGATGCATGTCCTGGGGCCTGGCGCCAGTCTGGAGGCGGCGCTCACCCTGGCCTGGCGCTGACAGCGGCGCCGCCGGCAACCTTGCGCCGAGCGCGACGTTTGCCTGCGGTGCGAGCGGAGGAACCATCGCCATGACGGACACGACAAAGTCATCGACCCGGCGTGCCGCGCGCGGCGCCCGCCCGGGCGCCAATGCCAAGCTGGTCGCCGGCAACGGCGCGCGGAAGGTCGGTCCGACCGCCCGCAAGCCGGACGGCGCCCAGGGAACGGGCGGGACCGTCGTTGCGGGCACCGAGGCCCGCGCCATCGGGAAGACGAACGAAAACGGCGGCCGCACCGGTCGCGGCTGAGCCGCCCGCCCCTCTCGCCCCCGCCCCTCTCGCCAGGGCCGCGCCGCCGGGCGAAACTGCACCCATGGAAACGGCGGTCGTGCTCGGCGGCGGGATCATGGGCCTCTCGGCGGCCTGGGCGCTGTCGCGCGCCGGCCGCGCGGTCCGCATCGTCGAACAGGATGAGGTGCCGAACCCGCGCGGCGCCTCGGTGGACGACCACCGCCTGATCCGCCACGCCTATGGCGCGCATGCCGGCTACATGCGGATGGTGGACCCGGCCTACGCCGCCTGGGACCTGCTCTTCGCGGAAGCCGGCGAGCGCCCCTATGTCCGGACCGGCGTGCTCGCCCTCTCGCAGCATGCCGGCGGCTGGCTGGCCGAAAGCCGCGAGGCGCTCGCCGCCGATGGCCGCGCGGCGGAGACGCTGGACGCCGGGGCCGTCGCCGCCGCCTATCCCTTCCTCCGCCCCGACGGCATCGCCGAGGCGTTCCGGCTGGAACCCGGCGGCGTGCTGCTGGCGCGGCGGATCGTGGCGATGCTCGCCCGTCTGCTCGCCGCCCGCGGCGTGGTGATCGAGCGCGCCCGCGCCACCGCCTTCGACCCCGACCGCGCGACGCTGACCCTCGCCGATGGCACCACCCGCGCCGGCGACCTGCTGGTGCTCGCCGCCGGCCCCTGGAACCCGCGCCTCGTGCCGGGCCTCGCCGCGCGGGTGCGCCCGACGCGGCAGGTGCTGGTGCGCCTCGCCCCGCCGCCCGATCTCGCCGCGGCCTGGGCGCGCGCGCCGATGCTGCTGGACCTGGCCGTGGATGGCGGCTTCTACGCCGTGCCGCCGGTGGCGGGCCCGCCGCTCAAGATCGGCGACCACCGCTTCGCCCCCCCCGCCGACCCCGACGGCCCGCGCGAGGTCACCCCGGCCGAAGCCGAGGAGATCCTCGGCCTCGCGCGCCACCGCATCCGCGACCTGGAGCGCTACCGCGTGCTCGGCGCCGCCGCCTGCTGGTACGACGTGGAGCCGGGTGAGCGCTTCATCCTGGAACGCGCCGGCGCGCGCGCCTTCGTCATGTCCGGCGTCTCCGGCCAGGGCGTCAAGTTCGGCCCCGTGCTCGGGCTTGCGCTGGCGCGCGCCGCGCGCGATCCCGCCCTGGCCGGGGCGCTCGCCGCCGGGGCGGCCGGCGAGGCGCCGCCGGGCGAGGGCCTGCTCGACGATATCCGGGAACACGCCGCATGACGCGATCCACCGCCGCCGACGACCTGATCCTCGGGCTCACCCGCGTGGTGGACCTGCCCGGGCTGACCGCCGCCGCCGGCGCGCCGCTCGGCGCCGACGACATCGCCGCCGTGATCGGGGAGGCCGACCGCTTCTGCACCGAGGTCCTGGCCCCCGGCTGGCAATCCGCCGACCGCGAAGCCGCGCACTACGCCAATGGCCGTGTCACCGTGCCCGCGCAGTACCACGCCACGATGAAGGCCTGGATCGAGAGCGGCTGGCAGGGCGTCGCCGCGCCGGAGGCGCATGGCGGCCAGGGCCTGCCGCATGCCATCTGGACCGCGGTGAACGAGCTCGCCTCCGCCGCCGACATGGCCTTCTTCCTCGGCCCGATCCTGACCGCCGGCGCGATCGACCTGCTGCAGCTCTTCGGCACCGAGGACCAGAAGGCGCGCTGGCTGCCGAAGCTCGTCACCGGCGAATGGCCCGGCACGATGAACCTGACCGAGCCGCAGGCGGGCTCCGACCTCGGCGCCATCCGCACCCGCGCCGAGCCGCTCGGCAACGGGCGCTACGCGATCCATGGCCAGAAGATCTACATCACCTGGGGCGAGCACGAGACCACCGACAACATCCTGCACCTGATCCTGGCGCGCCTGCCGGACGCGCCCGCGGGCTCGCGCGGCATCTCCCTGTTCGCCGCGCAGCGCATCCTGGATGACGGCACGCGCAACGCGCTGCGCTGCGGCGGGATCGAGAAGAAGATGGGCATCCACGCCTCGCCCACCTGCGTCATGCTGTTCGAGGGCGCGGAGGCCGAGATGGTCGGCGAGCCCGGCCGCGGCCTGAACGCGATGTTCGCCATGATGAACGCCGCGCGCCTCGCGGTCGGCGTGCAGGGCGTGGGCCAGGGCGCGCGCGCCCTGCAGCTCGCGGAAGCCTATGCCGAGCAGCGCATGCAGGGCGGGCGCCCGATCGCGCAGCACCCGGATGTCGCGCGGATGCTGACCGAGATGCGCGCCATCACGCTCGCCGGCCGGCTGCTGGCGCTGGAGGCAGCCGCCGCGCTGGATCGCCACCACCTGCTGCATGACGAGGCGGCGGCGACGCGCCTCGCGCTGCTCATCCCCATCGTGAAGTCCTGGTGCAGCGACCGCGGCGTGGACGTCGCCTCGCTCGGCATCCAGGTGCATGGCGGCATGGGCTTCGTGGAGGACACCGGCGCCGCGCAGGTGCTGCGCGACGCGCGCATCGCGCCGATCTACGAAGGCACCAACGGCATCCAGGCCATCGACCTGCTGGTGCGCAAGGTGGCCAAGGACGACGGCGCGGCGATGCGCGCGCTGCTCGCCGAGGTTGCGGCGACGCCCGGCCTCGCCGCCGCTGCGTCCCGCCTGCAGGACGCGACGGCGACGATGCTCGCGCTGCAGGCGCGCGACGCCGATGCGGCGCAATCCCTCGCCGTGCCGTATCTGGAGGCCTGCGGCTGGACGCTCGGCGGCTGGATGCTGGTCCGCGCCGCGGCCGCCGCGCCCGATCGCGCGCCGCTCGCCGCCGTCTACCTGGCGCGCCTGCTGCCGCGCGCCCCCGCGCGCTGCCTCGAGATCGAAGCTGCCCATGCGGGCATGGCTTCCGTCATGGCGCCGGCTGCGGCATGAGATGACCATCGTGCCCCTTGCGCCTTCCGGCGCCGGGGGCATCTGGCTGCGGGACCCATGAACACGCTCCTTGCCTCCCCTGCCGTCCAGCGCGCGCGCGCCAAGATCGCCATCATCGGTGCAGGCCCCGGCGGGCTCGCCGCGGCCATGCTGCTCGCGGCCTCCGGCGCCAAGGTCACCGTGTTCGAACGCGACGGCGTGGTCGGCGGGCGCACGCGCACCCTGACAACGCCGGAAGGCTACAGCTTCGATCTGGGCCCGACCTTCTTCCTCTATCCGCGCATCCTGAAGGAGATCTTCGTCCGTTGCGGCGCGGAGCTGGAGAAGGAAGTGGATCTGCGCCGGCTCGATCCGCAGTATCGCCTGATCTTCGAGCACGGCACCGGCGCCACCCAGCTCGACGCCTCCTCCGACATGGACCGGATGGAGGCGGAGCTCGCGAAATTCGCGCCCGGCGACGCCAAGGGCCTGCGCCCCTTCATGGCGGAGAACCGCGCCAAGCTCGAGGTCTTCCGCCCCGTGCTCGAACGCGCCTTCGAGGCGCCGCTCGACATGGTGAAGTGGGACATGATCCGCGCGCTGCCGCTGCTGCGCCCATGGAGCACCGTGGACCGCGACCTGGCGCGCCACTTCAAGGACCCGCGCGTCCGCCTGGCCTTCTCCTTCCAGACGAAATACCTGGGGATGAGCCCGTTCCGCTGCCCGTCCCTGTTCACCATCCTCTCCCACCTCGAATACGAGCACGGGATCTTCCATCCCATCGGCGGCTGCGGCGCCGTCTCCCACGCCATGGCGCGCGTGGCGGAACGGCTCGGCGCGGAAATCCGCCTGGACACGCCGGTGGATCGAATCGCCTTCGACGGCAAGCGCGCCCGCGGCGTGGAAAGCGGCAGCGAGCGCCACGACGCCGACGCCGTCGTCGTCAACGCCGACTTCGCGCACGCCATCCCGAAGCTGATCCCGAAGGAGCTCCGCACCACCTGGCCGGACGAGAAGATCGAGAAGGCGAACTACTCCTGCTCGACCTTCATGCTCTATCTCGGCCTCGACCGCCCCTGCCCCGAGCTCGCGCACCACACCGTGCTGCTGAGCGAGGGCTACCAGGAGAACATCGCGCAGATCGAGCGCGGCGACATTCCCGAAGTGCCCTCCATGTACGTGCAGCACGCCGGCGCCACCGATCCCACCATGGCGCCCGCGGGCCACACCGCGCTGTACGTCCTCGTGCCGGTGCCGAACCTGCTCAAGCAGCCCGACTGGCCGGCACAGGCCGCACGCTACCGCGAGATCGCGCTGGACCGCCTGCGGGCGCTCGGCCTGCCCGATCTCCGCCCGCATATCCGCTACGAGAAGATCGTCGCCCCGCAGGACTGGCGCGACGACTACGCGGTGGGCTTCGGCGCGACCTTCAACCTCTCCCACGAGCTGCGGCAGATGCTCTACTTCCGCCCGGCCAACCGCTTCCGCGACGTGGACGGCGTGTATCTGGTCGGCGGCGGCACCCACCCGGGCAGCGGCCTGCCGGTGATCTACGAAGGCGCGCGCATCACCACCGGCCTGCTGGCCAAGGACCTGGGCCTGAGCAACGCCCCCTCCCGCCCGACCGCCGCCGGCGACTTCACCGCGGCCACGCCCGCCGCCGCCTACGGGCCGGAGCGATAGACATGGGGCTGTTCGGCGGGGGCGCTGCCCCCG
>NZ_JBWXTD010000003.1:955427-961720 GCF_056682175.1 Falsiroseomonas sp. RANM36 | reverse complement strand
GGGGTGCAGGGGGGCAAAGCCCCCCTGTCGAGCATCCCCATGCTATGGTTCGGCCCCGAGGAGGACTGCGTGCATGGCTGAGCGGGTTGTGGTGGTCGGTGCCGGGCTGGGCGGGTTGGCCGCTGCTGCCGTGGCGGCCGCGCGCGGGCACAAGGTGACGGTGCTCGACAAGAACCCGTGGCTTGGCGGCAAGGCGGCGGTGTTGACGCTGGATGCGCCGGACGGCTCGGGCAGTTTCCGCTTCGACATGGGGCCGACGATCCTGACCGTGCCGCGCGTGTTGCGCCGCATCTTCGCCGAGGCCGGGCGTGACCAGGCGACGGAGTTGCCGCTGATCCGGCTGGATCCGCAGTGGCGGTGCTTCTTCGATGACGGGACGCGGATCGACCTGCTCGAGAATGTGGACGCGATGGCGGCGGAGATGGACCGCTTCGCGCCGGGCAAGGGCATGGGCGAGGGCTATCGGCGTCTGCAGGCCGAGGCGGAGAACCTGCATCGCGTCTCGGAGAACTTCTTCTTCTGGAAGCCGGTGGAGGGCATCGGCGACACGCTCAACTTCAAGGCCAATCTGAAGCCGGACACGCTGAAGGACGTGCTGAGCCTGAAGATGGGCCGCACGGTCGCGAAGGTGATCCGCGGCCATGTGCCGGATGCGCGGCTGGCGCAGATGCTGGACCATTACTGCCAGTATGTCGGCTCCTCGCCCTATCTGGCGCCGGCGGTGCTGACCTCGATCGCGGACATGCAGGCGCATGAGGGCGTGTGGTATCCGGTGGGCGGCACGCGCGCGGTGGCCGAGGCGTTGGCGAAGCTCGCCGCCGATCTCGGTGCCGATCTGCGCCCGAACACCGAGGTGACGGGCTTCGATGTGGTGGACGGCGCCATCAAGGGCGTGACGACCGCGAGCGGCGAAAAAATCGCCTGCGACGCCGTCATCTCCAACATGGATGCGATCCGCACCTATCGCGAGCTTATCGGCGGCGAGCCCGCGCGCAAGTATGACGGCAAGGGATTCGAGCCGGCATGCAGCGGCGTGGTGCTCTATCTCGGCCTGAAGAAGCGCTACGACCACCTGGCGCATCACTGCTTCGTCTTCTCCCGCGACGCGGAGGAGGAGTTCGACGCGATCTACAAGAGGGGCGAGCCCGCGCCGGACCCGACCGCCTATCTCGCCGCGACGTCCTGCAGCGACGACACCTCCGCGCCTCCGGGCGGGGAGGCGCTTTATGTGCTTGTGCACACGCCCTGGCTGCGGCCGAACCACGACTGGTCGAAGATGTATGGGCCCTATCGCCAGAAGATCCTCGACAAGCTGAAGCGTACCGCGGGCATGGAGGACATCGAGGAGCGGATCGTGGTCGAGAGCCAGCTCACGCCGGTGGACATCCACAACCGCTACAAGGTGCTGAACGGCGCCATCTACGGGCTGGCGTCCCACGGCAGCTTCATGGGCGCCTTCAAGCCCGGCAACCGCAGCAAGTTCGTGAAGGGTCTCTATCTCTGCGGCGGCGCCGCGCATCCCGGCCCGGGCATGCCGATGGTGATGATGTCCGGCTGGATCGCCGCGGATGCGATGGACCAGGACCGCGGCGGGCGGGGGATGAGCGAGCGTGCGCGCCAGGCGGGCCGGCGGGACCGGGAACTGGCCGCCGCGGCGGAGTAGCCGTGTCGTGAACCCTGCCGCGCCGAGCGACCGGAAGGTGCCGACGGAAGATCCCGTCGGCCGCTACGACCCGCGGCGCATGGCGTTCTTCCACTTCATGTTCCGGCGCTTCTTCCAGAAGCACAAGCGCGCGGCGCGCGTCGCGCGCTGGGGGATGCCGCGCGACTACGGGCATCGGCCGCTCGTCGTCTTCGCCAATCATCCGGGCTGGTGGGACGGCGTCGCCTTCATGCTGCTGTCCCAGGCGCTTTTCGTGCCGCGGCGCATGTATATCCCGATGGACAAGGCCGCACTCGACCGATACCCGTTCATGCGCCGCATCGGCGTCTTCGGCATCGAGACCGGCTCGCCGCGCGGCGCCATCGCCTTCCTGAAGGTCGCGAAGGACGTGCTGGCCGCGCCCGACCGCATGCTCTGGATGAACGCGCCGGGCCGCTTCGCGGATGTGCGCGAACGTCCGGTGCCGATCGCGCCGGGCATGACGCGCCTGCCGGAATTCGCGCCCGATGCGGTCTTCGTGCCGCTCGCGCTCGACTACCCCTTCTGGACCGAGCGCAAGGCCGAGATGCTCTGCGCCTTCGGCGAGCCCATCGAAGGCCGCACGCTGGAAGCCATGGACCGCGATGCGCGCGCCCTCGCGCTCTCCCAGGCGCTCGCCGCCACCATGGACCGCCTGGCCGGCGACGCCATCGCGCGCGATCCGGAGCGGTTCGAGACCTTGCTGCGCGGGCGGGAAGGCATGGGCGGCATCTTCCAGATGTGGCGCCGCATCGTGGCGGCGGCGCGCGGGCAGCGTTACGATCCCCGCCACGATCCGCGGGAGGAAGCCGGCTGATGGACCTCGACTTCACCTGGGCCTGGCTGGCGCTGTTCCTTGCCATGTTCCCCGCCGCCATGGGCGCGGCGAACCTGTTCTTCGTGCGCCCGCCGCAGGGGAAGCCGGGCGAGGGGGCGCTGGTCTCCATCCTGGTGCCCGCGCGCAACGAGGAAGCCAACATCGCCACCTGCATCCGCCATGCGCTCGCCTCGAGCGGCGTCGCGGTGGAGGTGGTGGTGATGGATGACGGCTCCACCGACCGCACCGCCGCGATCGTGCAGGAGATCGCCGCGGCCGATCCGCGCGTGCGCCTGGAAACCTGTCCAACTCTCCCGCCCGGCTGGACCGGCAAGGTGCATGCCTGCGCGCGCCTGGCGGAGAAGGCGCGGGGCACGCATCTGCTCTTCATCGACGCCGATGTGCGGCTGGAACCCGACGCGGCGGCGACCATGGCGGGCCACGCGATGCGCACCGGCGCCGCGATGGTCACCGGCGTGCCGCGGCAGGAGATCGGCAGCCTCGGCGAGGCCGTGACCGTGCCGATGATCAACTTCCTGCTCTTCTGCTACCTGCCCGGCGGCGGCCGCGCCTTCACCAAGCGGCCCGACATGGCCGCCGGCTGCGGCCAGCTCATGATGATCGAGCGCAAGGCCTATGACGCCTCGGGCGGCCACACCGCGATCCGCGGCCTGCTGCACGATGCGCTGCAGCTCTCCCGCCGGATGCGCGCCGCGGGCTTCGCGACGGAGGTGGTGGAAGGCGCGCCGCTCGCCACCTGCCGGATGTACAAGGGCTTCGCCGAAAGCTGGTCCGGCTTCATCAAGAACGCGCGGGAAGGCATGGCCACGCCGGTCGGCCTGCCGATCTGGACCGTGATGCTCGCCGGTGCCTTCCTCTGGCCGATCGCGCTGCTGCCGGATGGCTGGGCCTTCCTGGCGCTGGCGCTCGGCTTCGCGCTGCGCACCGCCGTCACGCTGCGCGTGCGGGAGCCGTGGTGGACCATTCCGCTGCACCCGCTCGCCGTGGCCGTCGCGCTGGCGATCCAGTGGACGGCGCTGGTGCGCGGCCTGATGGGCAAGCCCGCGGGCTGGAAGGGCCGCGCCTACCAGCCCGACGGAACCGCCTGAGCGCGATGGAGGGCAGCGGGCCCATCGCGGTCGGCCCGCCCACGCGGGATCACGACCAGGAGAATTTCCCGGTCGCTTCCTTGCTGCTGCCGAAGGCGGCGCGGGCGAAGGTGATGCAGTTCTACCGCTTCGTCCGCACCGCCGACGACATCGCCGATTCCGCGACACTGGACGCCGAGGAGAAGCTGCGCCGGCTCGATGCGCTGGAGGCGACGGCGCCGCAGGCGCTGGCCGATGTCGGGGCGGAGGAGGCGGTGCGCATGCTCTCCGCCTTCCGCCAGGATGCGGTGCAGAGGCGCTATGCCGACTGGGCGGAGCTGGAAGCCTATTGCGCGCGCTCCGCCGATCCGGTCGGGCGGATGCTGCTGCGCGTGCATGGCGAGGATGCCACCGCGCAGCGTGCCTCCGACGCGCTCTGCACCGCGCTGCAGATCCTGAATCACCTGCAGGACCTGGTGCCGGACCGCGAGGCGCTGGACCGCATCTACCTGCCGGAGTCCTGGATGGCGCTGGCGGGCGGCGAGGCGGCGTTCTTCGCGCCGCACAACCCGCAGCGCCGCGCGGTGCTGGACGCCGCGCTGGATCGCGTGGAGGCGACGCTGGAGGTCGCGGCGCCGCTGCCGCGGCTGCTGCGCTCCCGCCTGCGCCGCCAGGCGGCGGTGACGCTGGCGCTCGCCTGGCGCCTGCTGGCGAAGCTGCGCGCAGACGATCCGGTGCTTGGCCGAGTCGCGCTGGGCAAGGCCGATTTCGCCGCCGCCTTCGCCACGCTCGCCTTGCCCACGCCCTCCGATGCCGCCGTGGTGCGCGCGCGCGTGGCGCGGGCGAAAAGCTCCTTCGCGCGGGGGATGCGCGTGTTGAAGGGCGAGCGGCGCCGCGCGCTCTTTGCCGTCTATGGCTTCTGCCGCGCGGTGGACGACATCGCGGACGCCGCCATGCCGCTGCCCGAGAAGCGGCGATTCCTGGCGGAATGGCGGGCGAAGTTCGCCACGCCCGACTGCGCGCTCTCCGCCGAACTCGCCTGGGCCTGCGACGCCTTTTCCTTGCCGCGCGCCGAATGCGAGGCGATGGTCGCGGGCATGGAGACGGATGCGGAAGGGCGGGTGCGGATCGCCGACGAGGCGGCGCTCGACCTCTATTGCCGCCGCGTCGCGGGCAGCGTCGGCGCGCTGGCCGTGCGCATCTTCGGCGCGCCCGGAGCGGAGGCCTGGGGCCTCGCGCTCGGCCGCACCTTCCAGCTCGTGAACATTTTGCGCGACGCCGAGGAGGATGCGGCGCTGGATCGCGTCTATGTCCCGCGCAGCCTGCTCGATGCGCAGGGTGTCGCGACCGACGATGCGCGCGCGATCGTCGCGCATCCCGGCTTCGCCGCCTGCTGCGATGCGCTGGCGCGCCAGGCGCTGGAAGGTTTTGCCCGCGCCGAGGCCGAGTTGCCGCGCCACGATGCGCGCGCGCTGAAGCCGGCACGCGTGATGATGTGGGGCTATCGCCGCCTGCTGGACCGCATGCTGGCGCAGGGCTTCGGCGCACCGCGCATGCGCGCGCGCCTCACACGTGCCGAAAAATTCCGGATGGCGCTGGTGGCGCTGAGGCCGGCATGACCTTCCATGTCGTCGGCGCCGGCGTGGCGGGGCTGGCGGGCGCGCTGCTGCTGGCCAAGGCCGGGCATCGCGTGACGATCCACGAAGCTGCGCCAAGCCCTGGCGGGCGGGCGCGCGCGCTGCCCGACGGCACCGACAACGGCACCCATGCGCTGCTCGGCGCGAACCGCGTCGCGCTGCGCTTCCTCGGCGCGATCGGCGCGCGCGACGCCTGGATCGAGCCGGAACCGCTCGGCCTGCCCGTGCTCGACCTCGCGGACCACCAGGCGCGCTGCGTCGCGCTCTCGCCGCTCGGCTGGACGCGCGGCGCGCGCCGGCCGGGTGGGCTGACGCTCGGCGGCCTGCTGGCGCTCATGCGGCTCGCGCTGCCGGGTGCCGACCGCACCGTGGCGGCGGCCTTCGCCGCGCATCCGGCGCTGCTGCGCACGCTGGTCGAGCCGCTGACCGTCGCGGCGCTGAACACGCCGGCGGAGGAAGCCTCGGCGCGGCTGCTCGGCATCGTGCTGCGCCGGCTGGCGCTGCCGGGCGCGGCGCGGCTGTTCGTGGCGGCGCGCGGCCTCGGTCCCGATCTCGTCGCACCGGCCATCGCGACGCTCGCCTGCCACGGCGCGACGCTGCGCAGCGGCGCCCGGCTGCGCGCGATCGCGCGCGAGGGCGGGCGCGCCACCGCGCTCGATTTCGGCGAGGAGGTTATCGCCCTGCAGCCGGAGGACGAGGTGCTGCTCGCCGTCCCGCCCTGGGAAGCGGCGCGGCTGCTGCCGGAGGTGCCGGCGCCGGACCGCCATGCGCCGATCCTCAACCTGCATTTCGCGCATGCGACCGAGGGCCCGGTGCGCTTCATCGGCCTGCTGGGCGGGCTGGCGCAATGGCTGCTGGTGCGGCCTGGCGGCGTCGCGGTGACGGTCAGCGCCGCCGATGATTCGGTCGGCCTCTCGGACGATGTCGCCGCCGTGCGCATCTGGCCGGAAGTGCGGGAGGCCGCGCTGTCCTTCGGACTGCCGGGCGACTGGCCCGTCGCGCCGCCGCGGGCGCGGGCGGTGCGCGAACGGCGCGCCACGCCGCGCCATGACCTGGCGCCGCGCCCGCGC
>NZ_JBWXTD010000003.1:947202-955327 GCF_056682175.1 Falsiroseomonas sp. RANM36 | reverse complement strand
AACACCCCCCGCGCCGAACCGAACAGCCTATTTTCCGCAGCCTGCTAGCGCCGCGCCCGTTCGCGGGCAACCGCTGCGCGGTTCCGCCGAACGGGCATAAGCTGCTCTGGAAACATGTGTCCTAGAGCACGACTTTCCGATCGACTGATTCCAGTCGATCGGAACGTGCTCTAGCCCGCCGCGCTACGCCGCATCCCCGCGCATCGCCGGCACCAGCAGGCCGATGTTGTGGCGGAACATCGCCTCATAGGTGGGCGCCGGCCCGTCCGGCGCCGAGAGCGCATCGGCATAGAGCCGGCCGCGCACGCGCACCCCGGCCTCGCGCGCCAGGCGCTCCAGCGTCGCCGGATTGGCCATGTTCTCCAGGAAGACGGCGGTGATGCCCTCGGCGCGGATCTGCCGGATCAGCGCCGCGACCTGCTGCGCGCTCGGCTCGGCCTCCGTCGAGACGCCCTGCGGCGCCACGAAGCGGATGCCATAGGCGGCGCCGAAATAGCCGAAGGCGTCGTGGCTGGTGACGACCTTGCGCCGGGCCTCCGGCACGGTCGCGAGCTGCGTGCGGATCCAGCCATCCAGCGCCTCGAGCCGCGTGGCATAGGCCTCGCCGGCGGCGAGATGCGCTGCGGCGTTGGCGGCATCGGCGCCGGCCAGGCCGCGGGCGATGGTGCGCACATACAGCGCGCCGAGCCGCGGGTCCTGCCAGGCATGCGGATCGGGCACGGTCCGCGAACGGCCGCCCTGCGCGTTGCCATGCGCATGCCCGTGGCTGTGCGCCGGCATGGTGCGCGGCGCGATGCCCTCGGTCGCGGTCACCACCGGCCCGCGGTAATTCGCGCTGCGGATCATCCGGTCCATCCAGCCGTCGAAGCCGAGCCCGTTGCGCACCACCAGCGTCGCCTCCCGCAGCGCCTGCGCGTCGGAAGGCCGCGGCTGGAAGCCGTGCGCATCAACGTTCGGCCCGGCGATGCTGCGCAGCTGCACGCGGTCGCCCGCGATCTGCGCGACCATGTCGCCCAGGATGGAGAAGGAGGCGACCACCCGGATGCCGCCCTGCGCGCGGGCGTGGCGCGGCAGCAGCGCGGGAAGCGCCAGCGCGGCGCCGAGCAGGAGGGAGCGACGGTGCATGGAAATCCCGATAGCAAGAAACGTTACAGTATAACATAACGGATGGAGCCCGCCCCGTGCAAGGTGCCCGGGGCGCACCGCAACGACTCTGTCACGCCAGCGTCGCCGGCCTGTCACCGCCCGGGTGTAATCCCGCCCCGTCGGAAGGGCGGGACGATGCTCGAACTGCAGGGACTGACGCGGCGCTTCGGCGAGCTTGTCGCCGTGGACGAGGTGCGGCTGGCCATTCCCGCCGGCCAGATGGTCGGCATCATCGGCCGCTCGGGCGCCGGCAAGTCCACGCTGCTGCGCATGATCAACCGTTTGACCGAGCCCACCGCGGGCCGCATCCTGCATGACGGGCGCGACGTCACCGCGCTCGGCGGCGCGGCGCTCCGCCGCTGGCGCACCGACTGCGCCATGATCTTCCAGCAGTTCAACCTGGTGCAGCGGCTCGACGTGCTCACCAACGTCCTGGTCGGTCGGCTCAACCACCGCCCCGGCCTGCTCGGCAACGTCACCTCGATGCTCAAGATGTTCACCGCCGAGGAGCGCGCGATGGCGCTCCGCGCGCTCGATCGCTTCGACCTCGCCGCCAGCGCGCTGCAGCGCGCCGACACGCTGTCCGGCGGGCAGCAGCAACGCGTCGCGATCTGCCGCGCCCTGCTGCAGGAGCCGAAGCTGATCCTGGCCGACGAGCCCATCGCCTCGCTCGATCCGCGCAACGCGAAGACCGTGATGGACGCGCTGCGCCAGGTGAACCGCGAGGACGGCATCACCGTGCTCACCAACCTCCATCACCTCGACACCGCACGGCAGTATTGCGACCGCATCGTCGCGATGCAGGCCGGCCGCGTGATGTTCGACGGCACGCCGGCCGAGCTCACTTCCGCCCGCGTGCGCGAGATCTACGGCGTCTCCGAGGACGAGTTCGAGGAACAGGCCTCGGAGGACACCACCATGCGCCCGCGTCCGGTGGCCGCCCGGCTCGCCGTCGCCTGACCCCCCGACCACGGAGAACCCCGATGCTGTCTCGTCGCCTGCTGATCGCCGGCGCCGCCCTGGCGCCCCTCGCCGCCGCCGCCCAGACGGGCGGGGCCGCGCCGCAGATGCCGAGCCCCGGCCGCCGCCCCTGGGCGCAGCAGGTGCCGCAGATCCGCCTCGGCCTGCTCGGCGGCGAGAACGAGGCCGACCGCCTCGGCCGCTACGAGGCCTATCGCGCGCTGCTGGAGCAGACCTTCGGCGTGCCCGTGCGCCTCTTCCCCGCCGCGGACTATGCCGGCGTGATGCAGGCCTTCAGCGCGAAGCAGATCGAGGGCGCGGCGCTCGGCGCCTCCGCCTATGCCGGCGCCTGGCTCGACACCAATGGCGGCGTCGAGCCGCTCTTCGTCGCGCGCGAGGCCGACGGCTCCATCGCCTACATCTCCTGCATGGTGGTCCGCGCCGACAGCGGCATCACCAGCCTCGAGCAGATGCGCGGCAAGTCGCTCGCCTGGGCCGATCCGAACTCCACCTCCGGCTACCTGATTCCCCGCTCCGAGCTGCGCGGCGCCGGCATCGACATCAACACCTACTTCTCCCGCACCGGCTTCGGCGGCGGGCATGAGCAGGCGGTGGTCGCGGTGCTGCAGCGGCAATACGACGCCGCCGTGACCTGGGCCTCCGGCCAGGGCGAGGAGAGCCAGGGCTTCACCCGCGGCAACCTCCGCGCGATGGTGGAGAAGGGCATGCTGAACATGCGCGACCTCCGCATCATCTGGAAGTCGCGGCCGATCCCGAACGGCCCGATGACGGTCCGCACCGACCTGCCACCCGCCTTCAAGCAGGACTTCACCGCCTTCCACCTGGCGCTGGCCACGGCGCATCCGCAGGTCTACGCGCAGATCGAGCGCGGCGGCGGGCAGGGCTATGCCGCCGTGACGCATGCGATGTTCGAGCCGATCGTGCAGCTGCGCCGCGAGGAAGCGGCCGAGCGGCGCCGCCGCTCCTGATCGTCGCGCATGGAGGCGGTTCTCTTCCCGTCCGGCAGCGCCGCCGTCGTCGCCCGGGGTGAGGCCGCCTTCCAGGCGGCCCGCCGCGCGCGGCGCAACGCGACGCTGCTGTGGTGCGCCGTCCTCCTCGTCTGCATCTATGTCGCGGCGCTGGTCAGCGAGGCCTCGCCGGAGGCGATCCTCGCCGGCCTGCCGCGCATCGGCGAATATTTCCACCGCATCCTCCCCACCCTGCGGTGGGAGACGCTGTTCGCCGACTGGGAGACCGAGGGCAGCCTCGCCTCCTGGTTCTACCGCCTCGACAAATGGCTCTGGCTGATCTTCGAGACCAGCCAGATGGCGCTGCTGGCGACGGTCGGCGGCACCGCCGTCTCCCTCGCGCTCTGCTGCGTCGCCGCGCGCAACACCGCGCCCAGCGCCTGGAGCTACCACCTGGTGCGGCGCGTTCTGGAATTCTGCCGCACCGTGCCGGAGATCGTCTTCGCGCTGATCTTCGTCTGGGCCTTCGGCATCGGCCCGCTGGCCGGCATCCTGGCGATCGCCATCCACACCGCCGGCGCGAACGGCAAGCTCTTCGCCGAGGTGGTGGAGAATGCCGATCCCGGCCCGCAGGAGGGCGTGCGCGCCGCCGGCGGCAACTGGTTCCACCGCATGCGCTACGGCGTGCTGCCGCAGGTGGCGCCGAACTTCCTCAGCTACGCGCTGCTGCGCTTCGAGGTGAATGTCCGCGGCGCCAGCGTGATCGGTTTCGTCGGCGCCGGCGGCATCGGCGAGGAGCTCTATCACGTGATCTCCTTCAACTACTACGAGGAGGTCAGCGCGATCGTCGTGCTCATCATCCTCTCCGTGGCCGTGATCGACCTGGCGTCGGAGCGGCTGCGCCGCGGCCTCGATGCCGGGGCGGCGCGCTGACATGGCCAATCTCCACCCCACCGCGCAGGACATCGCGACCTGGCGCCGCCTGATGCCGGAAGCCTTCGGCGCCCCGCTGCGGACGCGGCTGCTGCGTGCCCTGCTGGCCGCCGCCGCGATCGGCTGGATCGGCTTCCTCTTCCACTGGTTCGACATCACGCCGCAGCGGCTGTGGAACGGCCTCTCCGGCCTCGGCACCATCCTCGTGCTGATGGTCCCGCCCTCCCCGGGCGAGCTCTGGATGGAGATCCTGAAGGGCCTGGCGGAGAGCGTGGCGATGGCCTTCCTCGGCACCTTCGTCGCCGCCCTGCTGGCGGTGCCGCTCGGCCTGCTCGGCGCGGGCAACGTCATCACCAGCACGCTCGCGCATTTCTCCATCCGCCGCCTCTTCGACGGCTTCCGTGGGGTGGACCAGCTGATCTGGGCGCTGGCCTATGTGCGCGCCGTCGGCCTCGGCCCGCTCGCCGGCGTGCTCGCCATCGCGACCGCGGACACCGCCGTGCTCGCCAAGCTCTACGCGGAGGCGATCGAGAATGCCGAGAAGCGCCAGGCGGAGGGTATCGTCGCGGTCGGCGGCAACGGCCTGCTGCGCACGCGCTTCGGCCTGCTGCCGCAGGTGCTGCCGGTGATGCTCGCCCAGGCCCTCTATTTCTTCGAGAGCAACACGCGCTCGGCCGCGATCCTCGGCGTGGTCGGCGCCGGCGGCATCGGTCTGCAGATCGCGGAGCGCATCAAGGTCCGCCACTGGGACGAGGTGGCCTTCATCATCATCCTGATGATCGCCACCGTCGCCGTCATCGACCTCATCTCCGCCCGCATCCGCGCGAAACTGATCGGCCGGCGGGAAGGCATGGCCGCGCGCTGATAAGCGCTGATCAATCCAGCGTCGCGCCGGCCAGCCGCACGATCGCCGGCCAGCGCGCCGCCTCCGCCCGGACCAGCGCGGCGAACTCCGCCGGCGTGCCGCCGCGCGGCGCAAAACCTTGCCGCGCCAGCCCCTCCGCGATGGCGGGCGTGCGCAGCGCCTCCAGCAGCGCCGCGTTGAGCCGGGCGATCACCGGCTCCGGCGTGCCGGAAGGCGCCAGGATGCCCTGCCAGGTCACCACCTCGTAGCCAGGCAGTCCTTGTTCGGCGACGCTCGGCACCTGCGGCAGCGCCGGGTTGCGCCCCGCCGAGGTGACCGCCAGCGCCTTCAGCCGGCCGTCGCGGATATGCTCGATGGCGGCCGGCAGCGTGACCAGCAGCGCCTCCACATGCCCGGCCATCACGTCCACCACCGCCGGCCCGCCGCCCCGATAGGGCACATGGGTGAAGCGGATGCCGGTGCGCTGCGTCAGCACCGCCCCCGCCAGATGCCCGATCGAGCCGTTGCCCTGGGAGGCGAGCGTCATCGCCCCCTCCGCCTCCCGCGCCAGCTTGAGGAAGGAGGCGAGGTCCGTCGCCGGATGGCGGGGATGCACCACCAGCACCTGCGGCGCCCGCACCAGCTCGATCACCGGGGCGAAGTCGCGCACCGGGTCGAAGCCGATGCGGCGATAGAGCGAGGGGTTGATGGTCAGCGGGTCGGAGCCGACCAGCAGCGTGTTCCCGTCCGGCCGGGCGCGGGCCACCAGCTCGAAGGCCAGGTTGCTGCCGGCGCCCGGATGGTTCTCCGCCACCACCGGCTGGCCGAGCGCAGGCGTGATGGCGCGGGCGAAGGTGCGGCCGAGGATGTCGAGGCTGCCGCCCGGCGCCACCGGGATCACGAGTCGCAGCGGCCGGTCCGGCCAGGCGCCCTGGGCGAGCGCGGGCGCGGGCAGCGCCGCGGCGCCGAGCAGGGCGAGGAGGGAGCGCCGGGACGTGGCCGGCGCGCGGGTCTGGGGCGTGTTCATGGAAATCTTTTCTGCATGGCCGCCGGAACCCTGCAAGCGAAAGATTTTCGTGCTACGTAACCCCGAATTCACGCCGTCGGAGTTCCACCATGTCCACCGCTGCGGAGTTGGACCGTATCGATCGCGAGATCCTGCGCCTGCTGATGCAGGACGCCTCGCGCTCCCTCGCCGAGATCGCCCAGGAGGTCGGGCTGACCCCCACCCCCTGCTGGAAGCGCATCAAGCGGATGGAGGAGCAGGGCGTCATCACCGCCCGCGTCGCCATCGTGGACCCGGCGAAGGTCGGCCTGCCGATCTCGGTCTTCGTCGCGGTGGAGACCGGCGACCACTCCGCGGACTGGATCGCCCGCTTCGCCGCGGCCGTGGAGGGCCTGCCGGAGATCGTCGAATGCTGGCGACTCGGCGGCGACGTGGACTACCTGCTGCGCGTGGTGGTGCCGGACATGGCGGGCTACGACGCCTTCTACCGCCGGTTCGTGGCCGCCGTCCCGGCGCTGCGCAAGGTGACCGGCCGCTTCGCCATGGAACGGGTGAAGGGCACCACCGCCCTGCCGATTTGAGCACCCCTGGCGGTTCCGCCCCGGGGGCATGAGGGCTAGAACCGTCCGGCCATGCCCGACGCGGACCGCAAGATCCGGATCGCCCCGTCCCTGCTCGCCGCCGATTTCGCCCGGCTGGGCGAGGAGGTGCGCGCCATCCAGGCCGCCGGCGCGGACTGGCTGCATCTCGACATCATGGACGGGCATTTCGTGCCCAACATCTCCTTCGGGCCGGGGCTGGTGAAGGCGCTGCGCCCGCATTGCGCGCTGCCCTTCGACGTCCACCTGATGATCGCCCCGGCCGATCCCTACCTCGCGGCCTTCGCCGAGGCCGGGGCCGACCTGATCAGCCTGCACCCGGAAGCCGGGCCGCATCTGCACCGATCGCTGCAGACGATCCGCGCGTTGGGCAAGAAGGCCGGGGTGGTGCTGAACCCGGCGACGCCCGTCTCGGCCGTGGAGCCGGTGCTCGACCTCTGCGACCTGGTGCTGGTGATGTCGGTCAATCCGGGCTTCGGCGGGCAGTCCTTCATCCGGTCCCAGCTTGCCAAGATCGCCGCGTTGCGCGCGATGATCGACAGGTCGGGGCGGGAGATCGCGCTGCAGGTGGATGGGGGCGTCACGGCGGAAACGGCGCGGGACTGCGTCGCCGCCGGGGCGGATGTGCTGGTGGCGGGAACGGCGGTGTTCGGCACGAAGGACTATGCCGGTGCGATCCGCGCCCTGCGCGCCGGAACGGCGGGGGAGGATTGATGGAAGGCCTGCTGCGCGGCGCCCGCCGCATCCTGGCGAATCTCAAGCCGATCCGGGTGCCGGACAGCCCGGCCCGCGCCTTCCGCGACCTCTGGCCCGGCGATGCCGCCCGCGGCGCACGCCTTCTGCGCGGCGAGTTCGAGGTGCTGGGCACCGTCCGCCCGCTGCGCCCGGCCGAGGCCGATGGCGCGCAGGACTGGGCCGCGGGCTCGCCTGCCTGGCGTGCCGCCGCGCATGGCTTCGCCTGGCTACGCGACCTGCGCGCGCTCGGCACCGATGCCGCGCGGCTGCGCGGGCGGGCGCTGACCGCCGATTGGCTCGCGCTGCGCGACGATGCGCTCTCCGAGGCGCCGGAAGTCGCCGGCGCGCGCATCTCCGCCTGGCTCGGCCATTGGGATTTCCTTGCCGCCACCGCGGAGGACGCGTTCCGCCGCCAGCTCATGCAGCGCATGGCGCAGGATGCGCGGAACGTCGTCGCCTCCCTGCCCGCCGAGGCGGCGCATCGCGGCGCGTTGGTGGCGCTGAAGGGCGGCATGGCCGCCTCCGTGGCGCTGGAGGAGGAGACTTGGCTCGCCCGCTGCGTCCGCTTCCTGCCGCAGGAGCTGGAACGCCAGTTCCACCCCGATGGCGGCCATGTGGAGCGCAGCCCGTCGCAGCTTCTCGCCGCCGTCCAGGACCTGGTGGAGATCCGCAACCTGCTGCACGGCGCCGGGGTGGACACGCCGCCGCTGCTACCCGTGGTGCTGGACCGCGCCGCCCCGGCGTTGCGCCTGATGCGCCACGCCGATGGCGGGCTCGCGATGTTCAACGGGACGCGGGAGGAACCCGCCGCCATGCTCGACCTGGTGCTGACCCAGGCGCAGTCGCGCGGCCGCGCGCCCGCCCCCCGGCCCCAAGCCCGCGTACCCCCCCAGGCCCCCCCCCCCCCCCGGGTGCGGGGCGAATGCCGCGCGCG
>NZ_JBWXTD010000003.1:946199-947102 GCF_056682175.1 Falsiroseomonas sp. RANM36 | reverse complement strand
GCGCTGCCCGATGCCGGCTTCCACCGCCTGGCCGCCAGCCGCACCCTGGTGCTGGTCGATTGCGGCGCGCCGCCCGCCGGACGGCGGGAAGCCGCGCCGGGCGGCCTGCCGCGCGGCGCCGCCCGCTTCGCCCCTGCCGGCACGCGCAGCGTCGAGATGTCGGTGGGCCGCGGCCGGCTGATCGTGAATTGCGGCGCGGCCCCGGCCGCCGAGGGCGAATGGCGCGACGCGCTGCGCGCCACCGCCGCCCATTCCACCCTGGTGCTGGCCGACACCAATTCCAGCGAGCTGCGCCCGGAAGGCCTCGGCCGCCGCGTGGAGAGCGTGGAGGCCGACCGGCAGGAATCCAACGGCGCGCAATGGCTGGAAGCCGCGCATGACGGCTGGGTGAAGCAGTTCGGCCTGCGCCATCGTCGTCGCCTCTACCTCTCCGAATCCGGCGACGACCTGCGCGGCGAGGACGTGCTGGAGCCGGAGCGCGAGGTGCAGGTGCCGGGTTTCACCGTGCGCTTCCACCTGCATCCCGCGGTCGTCGCCAGCCAGCAGCAGGACGAGGCGGGGGTGCTGCTGCGCCAGCCCTCCGGCGTGGGCGGGCGGCTGCGCGCCATGGGCGCGCGCGTGGCCATCGAGGAGAGCATCCACCTGGCCGCCGAGCCCCGCCGCAGCCAGCAGGTGGCCCTGCATGCGGAAGCCGGCGCCGGCAGCATCCAATGGGCGATCAGCCGCGTGAGCCTGCCGGCCCCGGCGAATGGAGGGGCGGCGGAGGCGTAGGGCGCGGTCGGGGGCCGGCCCCGGCCCCCGACCACGCCGCGCTACCGGCCGCCGCCGGGCGCCTGCGACACGCATTGCCACATCTTCGGTCCGGGCGACGTGTTTCCTTATGCGCCGGACCGCGCCTACACG
>NZ_JBWXTD010000003.1:945558-946099 GCF_056682175.1 Falsiroseomonas sp. RANM36 | reverse complement strand
GGCGGCCCCCCGCCCCGGCCGGCGGCGCGCCCGGCGCGCCCCCCCCCCCCCCCCCCCGGCGCGCTGCTCGACGCGCCGCGCGCCGAAGGTTTTCGGATCGAGCATGTGCCGATGGTGCGCGGCTTCCACCCGATCGCGCAGGCGCGCTGCCTTGCCGCGCTGGTCGCGTTGATGAAGCGCGAGAAGCCCGACCTCGTGCATGCGCATATGCCGATCAGCGGGCTGCTGGCGCGCGCGGCGGCGCGCATCACCGGCGTGCCGCGCATCGCCTATACCTGCCACGGCTTCCTGTTCAACCAGCCCGGGCCGTGGTGGCGCCGGCACCTCTCGCTTGCGCTGGAACGCGCCGCCGGTCGCATCACCGACACCTACCTGACCGTCAGCCAGGAAGAGGCCGAGGATGCGCGCCGCCTCGGCATCCATCCGCGCGCCACCGCGGTGCTGAACGGGCGCGATCCTGCGCGCTTCCATCCCGACGCCGCGGCGCGCGCCCCGCGCCGCCCCCCCATCGGCGCGCCCGCGGACGCCCGCGGGGGCGTCG
>NZ_JBWXTD010000003.1:936048-945548 GCF_056682175.1 Falsiroseomonas sp. RANM36 | reverse complement strand
CCCGGGGGGGGTGCCGGGGCGCGCCCCGGCCCGCTCCCCCCCGGCCCCCGGGGCGGGCGCCGCGATCCGCGCCGAATTCGGCGCGCGCGAGGACGACTGCGTGGTCGTCGCCGTCTCCCGCATGGTGCGGCACAAGGGCTATCCCGAATTGCTGGCCGCGATGCGCGACACGCCCGACAACTGCGTGCTGTGGGTGGTCGGCGAGCGCCTGCCGACCGACCATGGCGAGGACATCGCGCCGCATTTCAGCCGCGCCGCCGCCGCGCTGGGCCGGCGCCTGGTGCGCCTGGGCTATCGCGAGGACGTGAACCGCGTGCTCGCCGCCGCCGACGTCTTCTGCCTGCCCTCGCATTTCGAGGGCCTGCCGATGTCCGGCATCGAGGCGATGCTGACCGGCCTGCCCGTGCTCTCCACCGACATCCGCGGCCCGCGCGAGATGGTGGCGGCGGGCGAGACCGGCCTGCTGGTGCCGCCGATGACCGTCGCGCCGCTGGCCGAGGCCCTGTCGCGCCTCGCCGCCGATCCGGCGCTGCGGGCGCGCATGGGCGCGGCCGGGCGGGCGCGCGCGCTCGACCGTTTCGACGAGGCGAAGGTCGTGGCGCGCACCATCGCGCTGCTGGAAGGCTGATGGCGAGTTTCGTCCACATCACCGACGAACGCCTGCTGCGCGACATCCGCCGCGCCGGCATCAAGCCGTCCCGGCGCGACTTCGGCCGCTACGCCCCGCCCGGCTGGCCACGGCGCTACGTGTTCTGCGCCCCCGTGATGCGCGATGCCGAATCCACCTTCCATTGGATGCGCGAGCTCGCCGGCCCCGGGCGTGGCCGGCGCGGGACCGCGGTGCAGTTCCGCCTGCCGGACGAGGAGAAGGTGCTCGTCGGCGTCTTCGGCGACGGTCATCGCGTGGTCTCCGCCGCGGAGGCGGTGGCGGCTTTCATGCGTGCCACGCCCGGCCCGCGCGGGATGCAGGTGCTGGTGCCGCGCGCGATCGCGCCGCGCGAGATCACCGGCGTGCGCGCCGTGCCGAGCTTCATCGGCTGGCGCTACACGCCCTTCGCGCCGCGCGCGAAGCCGGCCGAGATCGAGCGGCCGAGCCCGGCGGCGCGCAAGCGCCAGGCGCGCGAAGACCGCCGCAGCCTCGCCATGGCCGCCGCGCGGGAGCCCCTCCTGTGGCAAAGCCTGATGGCAGGCCTGCAGCCCAAGGAGAGAGCAGGCGAGGCCAAGGTCTTCGCCTCCTGGATCCTGACCATGAGCCCCGAGGAGCTGGCCGAGTGGCGGCACGACCGGGGTGTGGCGACCGATCCGCCGGCGCGGTTGCAGGCCGGACCAGGACAGGACTAGACCGCGCCCCATGACCGACAGAATCCCCGTCCGCCGCGCGCTGCTCTCCGTCTCCGACAAGACGGGCATCGTCGAGTTTGCGCAATTCCTCGCCACGCAGGGCGCCGAGATCCTGTCCACCGGCGGCACCGCCGCGGCGATCCGCGCCGCCGGCATCCCGGTGAAGGACGTGTCGGAGCACACCGGCTTCCCCGAAATCCTGGACGGCCGCGTGAAGACGCTGGTGCCGCAGGTGCATGGCGGCCTGCTCGGCCGCCGCGACCTCGACGCGCATCGCGCGCAGATGGAGGCGCACGGCATCGCGCCGATCGACCTCGTCGCGGTGAACCTCTACCCCTTCGAGTCCACCATTTCCCGAGATGCGCCGTTCGACGAGTGCATCGAAAACATCGACATCGGCGGCCCCGCGATGATCCGTTCCGCCGCGAAGAACCATGACAGCGTCGTAGTCGTGACCGAGCCGGACCAGCTCGACGATGTCCGCGCGGAGCTGGAGGAGGGCGGCACGACTCTCGCCCTGCGCCGCCGCCTCGCCGCCGCAGCCTATGCGCGCACCGCTTCCTATGACGCCGCCATCTCCACCTGGTTCGCGCAGCAGACGAACCAAAAATTCCCGCAGCGGCTGGCGGTCGCGGGCGTGCTGCGGCAGGGCCTGCGCTATGGCGAGAATCCGCACCAGCAGGCCGCCTTCTACGTGGATGGCAGCGCACGCCCGGGCATCGCGACGGCGCGTCAGGTGCAGGGCAAGGAGCTGTCCTACAACAACCTCAACGACACCGACGCCGCCTTCGAATGCGTCGCCGAGTTCGACCGCCCGGCCATCGTCATCGTCAAGCACGCCAATCCCTGCGGCGTCGCGGAGGCCGACGATCTCGCCGCCGCGTGGGACCTCGCGCTGCGCTGCGATCCCGTCTCCGCCTTCGGCGGCATCGTCGCCGCGAACCGCAGGCTGGACGCGGCGGCGGCGGAGCGCATCGCCGCGATCTTCACCGAGGTCGTCATCGCGCCGGATGCCGACGACGCCGCGCAGGCGGTCTTCGCCCGCAAGAAGAACCTGCGCCTGCTGCTGACCGGCGGCATGCCCGATCCCGCCGCGCCCGGCCTGCTGGTGAAGTCGGTCGCCGGCGGCTTCCTGGCGCAGACGCGCGACGACGGCCGCGTGAGCGAGGCGATGCTGCGCACCGTCACCCGGCGCGCGCCGACGCCGGCCGAGCTCGCCGACCTGCTCTTCGCCTTCCGCGTCTGCAAGCATGTGAAGTCCAACGCGATCGTCTATGCGAAGGGCCTGGCGACGGCGGGCATCGGCGCGGGCCAGATGAACCGCCTGGAATCCGCGCGCATCGCCGCCTGGAAGGCCGAGGCCGCGGCGCAGGCGGCGGGTCTGCCCGAGAGCCTCGCCAAGGGCAGCGTCGTCGCCTCCGACGCCTTCTTTCCCTTCGCCGACGGCCTGGAAGCCGCCGCCGCGGCGGGCGTCACGGCGGTGATCCAGCCCGGCGGCTCGATCCGCGACAAGGAGGTGATCGAGGCCGCCGACAAGGCCGGCCTCGCCATGGTCTTCACCGGCATGCGCCACTTCAGGCATTGATCACGCGCTCTTCCCTCCCCCGCCTTGCGGGGGAGGGCTAGGGTGGGGGCCGCGCCACAGCAGACGTGAAGGCATGGGCCCGCTTCTCGACGGCTACCGAAAATTCCGCGAGGAAACCTGGCCGCAGCAGCGCGCGCGGTTCGAGGAACTGGCCGCGCAGGGCCAGAAGCCGCACACCATGGTCATCGCCTGCTCCGACAGCCGCGTGGATCCGCAGATGATCTTCTCGGCCGGGCCGGGCGAGCTCTTCGTCGTGCGCAACGTCGCCAACCTGGTGCCGCCCTACATGCCGGACGCCGCCTTCCACGGCACCAGCGCCGCCGTGGAATTCGCCGTCCGCGTGCTCGGCGTGGGGCGGATCGTGGTGATGGGCCATGCGCTCTGCGGCGGCATCCGCGCGCTGATCGAGGGCACGCCGGATGCGGCGGCGGATTTCGTCGCCGGCTGGATCGGCATCGCCGAGACCGCCCGCGCCGCCGCGCTGCGCTGCGACGATCCCGTCGCCGCCCAGGAAGCCGCAGAGCAGGAGGCGATCCGCATCTCGCTGGCGAACCTCATGACCTTCCCCTGGGTGGCCGAGGCGGTGGCAAGCGGGGCGCTGCGCCTGCGCGGCGCCCATTTCGGCGTGGCCACCGGGCGCCTGATGGTGCTGGACGGCACGACGGGCGGATTCACACCCGCCTGATCCGTGCCAGAATCCCCGCCCGAATCGGGGAGTTCTGGGTTCGCGTGCCGGATTGGCTGCCGCCTGCATTGATCGCCGCCGCCGTGGCGCTGGCCGCGCTGCTGCTGCTCGCCGCGCTGCGCGGGCGGCAGGCGGAGCATCTCGCGCGCCTTTCCGCCACGCTGGAGGCGCTCGCCGCGTCGCAGGAACGTCTCTCCGCCCGCACCGAGGAAAGGCTGCGCATCCAGGAACGCAGCCTGGCCGAGCGGCTCGACGCCGCTGCGCAGCGCACGCAGGAAACCGCCGGCGCCATCCAGCAGCGCCTGGCGGTGATCGACGCGGCGCAGGCGAACATCGCGGCGCTGGGCGGGCAGGTGACCTCGCTCGCCGCCATCCTCGGCAACAAGCAGGCCCGCGGCGCGCTGGGCGAGGTGCAGCTGCGCGACCTCGTCGCGGACCGCCTGCCCGCCCAGGGCTTCCGGTGGCAGCACACGCTGTCCAACGGCACGCGGTGCGACTGCCTGGTGCTGCTGCCCTTCCCGCCCGGCCCGATCGCGGTGGACGCGAAATTCCCGCTGGAAGCCTGGTCCGCCTGGCAGGATTCGCCGACGCAAACCGCGCGCGACCTGGCGCGGCGCCGCTTCGCGAACGACGTGCGCCGGCATGTTTCGGACATCGCCCGCAAATACCTCCTGCCCGGCGAGACGGCAGAGGGCGCGCTGATGTTCGTGCCGAGCGAGGCTGTCCACGCCACGCTGCACGCCGATCTGCCGGAGCTGGTCGCGGAGGCGGCGCGGCGGCATGTGCACATCGTCGGCCCTTCCACGCTCTGGGCCGTGCTCAACACCATGCGCGGCCTGCTGCGCGACGCGCGGCTGCAGGAAGAGGCGCGGCGCATCCGCGCCGAGGTGGAGTCGCTGGCCGAGGAGACCGCGCGGCTCGAGCGCCGCGTCGCCGCGCTGCGCACGCATCACGCCGCGATGGGCCAGGACATGCGCGAGATCGAGACCAGCGCCGAGAAGATCGCGCGACGCGGCGAGGCGATCCGCGCGCTGGACATCCCGGACGACCCACCGCTGAAGGCCGCCGAATGACCCCGCTGCAACTGCAATCCGCCGCCGGCCTGCTGGCGCTGTGCCTGCTGGCCTGGGCGCTCGGCGGCTTCCGGCGCGTCTCCTGGCGGATCGTCGTCGCGGGGCTCGGCCTCCAGTTGCTCATCGCCGTGCTGCTGCTGAATGTGCCGCCGCTGCGGGCGGGCTTCGCGCTGTTCGGCGACGGCGTGAACGCGCTGGCCGCGGCGACGCGGCAGGGCACGTCGCTGGTCTTCGGCTATCTCGGCGGCGCGCCGCTGCCCTTCGACGAGAAGGTCCCCGGATCGAGCTTCATCCTGTTCTTCCAGGCGCTGCCCCTGGTCCTCGTGGTCGGCGCGCTCTCCGCCCTGCTCTATCACTGGCGCGTGCTGCCCTTCGTGGTGCATGCGCTGTCGCGACTGCTGCGCCGCGCCTTCGGCATAGACGGCGCCACCGGCTTCGCCACCGCCGCGAATGTCTTCGTCGGCATGGTGGAGGCGCCTTTGCTGGTACGGCACTGGATCGGCAGCCTGTCGCGCAGCGGTCTCTTCGTGGTGATGACGGCCGGCCTCGCGACCATCAGCGGCAACATGCTGGTGGTCTATGCGCTGTTCATCGCGCCCGTGGTGCCGGACGCCGCGGGCCAGCTTCTGACCGCCAGCCTGATCTCCGCCCCCGCCGCGGTGCTGGTTGCGCTGCTGATGATCCCACCCGACACGGACGCCGTCGCGCCGGAGCGCGAGCCGGAGACGCCGCGGATCTACGACAGCGCGATGGAAGCGGTGGTGCGCGGCACGATGGACGGCCTCAACCTGTTGCTCGGAATCATGGCGATGCTGATCGTCTTCATCGCGCTGGTCGCGCTGGTGAACATGGCGCTGGAGCCGCTGGCCGGCCTCACGCTGCAGCGCCTCGCCGCCTTCCTGTTCTGGCCGGTCGCGCTGGCGATGGGCGCGCCGGCCGAGCAGGCGATGACGGTGGCGGGCTCCCTCGGCACCAAGCTCGTCGTCAACGAGTTCGTCGCCTATCTCGAGCTCGGCATGTCCGGCGGCCTCGGGCTCGCGGAACGGACGCGGCTGATCCTGACCTATGCGCTGTGCGGTTTCACCAATTTCGGCTCGGTCGGGATCATGTTGGGCGGCATGGTGGCGATGTGCCCGGAGCGGCGCGCCGATATCGTGAAGCTTGGACTGCCCGCGCTGGTGTCCGGCACCATCGCCTGCTGCATGACCGGCGCCGTGGTCGGGCTGCTGACCGCGCCATAGGGAGGACCAGCATGATCGAATTCTTCGGCGAACCGCATCCCGGCTCCCCGCGCCCGTTCAGCCACGCGACGCGGGCGGGCGGCTTCGTCTTCGTCTCCGGCCATTCCGCCCCGCATGACCCGCTGAACGGCGTCCATCGCGGCGAGAGCGCGACGGAGCAGGTGCGGGAGGCCCTGGCCGAGATGGCGCGCATCCTGGCCGAGGCCGGCAGCTCCATGGATCGCGTGGTGATGGTGACCATGCTGATCACCGATCCGGCCGACTACCACGAATGCAACGCCGAATACGTGAAGCACTTCCCGAACGGCCTGCCGGCGCGCCACACGGTCCGTTTCGGCGTGCCGACCGATGCGCGCATCGGCTTTTCCTGCATCGCGCTGGCCGCCGCTTGACGCCGTGGTGCGGCGGGGATTGCATCGCCCCATGCGAAGCCGCCTGCTCCAGCGCAACCTGCGCAGCGATCCGCCGCTGGCCCTGTCCGGCGAGGGCATTTTCGTTCGTGATTCGAACGGCAGGACCGTGATGGACGGATCGGGCGGCGCCGCGGTGGCCTGCCTCGGCCACGGCCATCCGCGCGTCCTCGCCGCCATGCGCGCCCAGGAAGAGAAGCTCTGCTACGCCCATACCGCGCTCTATTCCTGCGAGAGCGCGGAGGCGTTGGCCGACCTGGTGCTGGCGGATGAGCCGGGCGGCCTGACCCATCTCTACCTGTGTTCGTCAGGCAGCGAAGGCACCGAGGCCGCGCTGAAGATGGCCCGCCAGTACCACCTGGAACGCGGCGAGCCGCAACGCACGAAATTCATTGCCCGGCGGCAGAGCTATCACGGCAACACGCTCGGCGCGCTGGCGGCCAGCGGCAACGCCATGCGCCGCGCGCCCTACGCGCCGATCCTGAGCGACGCCTTCTCCCATGTCTCGCCCTGCTATGCGTATCGCGACCGCCGCGACGACGAATCGGAAGCCGACTATGTCGCGCGCCTGGCGGCGGAACTCGAAGCGGAATTCCAGCGCCTCGGCCCGCGCAATGTCGCCGCCTTCGTCGCGGAACCGGTGGTGGGTGCGACGCTTGGCTGCGTCACCGCCCTGCCGGGCTATTTCGACGCGGTCCGAAGGATCTGCGATCGGCACGGCGCGCTGCTGATCCTGGACGAGGTGATGTGCGGCATCGGCCGCACCGGCACCATGCATGCCTGGGAACAGGACGCTGTGGCCCCCGACATCCAGGTGGTGGCGAAGGGGTTGGGCGGCGGCTACCAGCCGGTCGGCGGCATCTTGATCGCCGGCAAGGTGGTGGCGGCGATCCGCGACGGCTCCGGCGCCTTCATGCATGGCCACACCTACCAGGCGCATCCCGTCGCCGCCGCCGCGGCACTCGCCGTGCAGCAGGTGATCCGGGAGGAGAACCTGCTGGAGAATGTGCGGCGCATGGGCGCCCTGCTCGGCGAGCGCCTGACGGAGCGCCTCGGCAATCACCGCCATGTCGGCGACATCCGCGGCCGCGGCCTTTTCTGGGCCGCCGAGTTCGTGACCGACCGCGCGACGAAGCGCCCCTTCGATCCCGCGCTGCAACTGCACGAGCGGGTGAAGGCGGAGGCCTATGAGCGCGGGCTCGCCTGCTATCCGATGGGCGGCACGATCGACGGCCGCCAGGGCAACCATGTGCTGCTCGCACCGCCCTATATCGTCACCGCCGATCAGGTGGAGGCGATCGTCGAACGTTTCGGCGATGCGGTGGAAGCCGCCCTCGCCGGCCTGCCGCAAGGCTGATCGAACCCGGGCGGCCCTGCCGCGTTCTTCCCCCAGACGCGGCAATCGCGCCGCGACTGAACGGGAGCCGAACGCATGGACAAGGACCGCCTCAAGGGCATGGGCAATCAGGTGAAGGGCGAAGTGAAGAAGACGGTCGGCGAGCTGACCGGCAACGAGCGCATGGAGGCCGAAGGCCACCTGGACAAGGCCAAGGGCAAGATCCAGGAGAAGACCGGCGAGGCCAAGGACGCCGTGCGCGACGCGGTGGACGGCGGCAACCGCACCTGATCGGCCGCGGGCAAGGGAAAGGCCGGGAGGGCGAGCCCTCCCGGCCTTTTTTCGCGTGTCCCGTCGCCTGCCGTCAGCGGCGCAGGCCGAGGCGCCCGATCAGGCTCTCGTAGCGCGACACGTCCTTCTTCTTCAGGTAGTCCAGCAGGCCGCGCCGCTGGCCAACCAGCACCAGCAGCCCGCGCCGGCTGTGGAAATCCTTCGGATGTGCCTTGAGGTGCTCGGTCAGGCCAGAGATCCGGTCCGACAGCAGCGCCACCTGCACCTCGGGGCTGCCGGTGTCGCCCGGCTTGGTGGCGTAGTTCTGGATGATCTCGGCGCGCTTCTCGGCGCTGGTCGTCGTCGTCGACATCGCGTGTCCTTCGCAGTCAGGGTTGATCGCCCCCGACCTCCGCGCGCTCGCCGGTGAGCACCCGCTCGGGGTGCATCCATCCGTCCTCGAGCCGGCAGAGGCCGATCAGGCGCCCCCCCGCCATGGCGCGCACCAACCCGCCATTCGGGTCGGCAGCGTCCGGAACCCGTCCCATCAGGTCCACCAGGCTCAGCGCCTGGCCCTGGAAGAGGCGGGCGGCCTCGGCTTCGGTGACGGCCAGTGCCGGGATGTCGGCCAGCGCGGTCGTGACCGGAAGCAGAAGGTCCGGGGAAGGGGGCGGGGTATCGCCCGAACCGAGCAGCCTGTCCAGCGGGATTCCATGCTCCTCGCGGAAGGGTCCGACCCGCAGCCGGCGCAGGGCGGCGATATGCCCGACCGTGCCGCAGGCGCGGGCGAGGTCGCGCGCGAGGCTGCGCATATAGACGCCCTTGCCGGATTCCACATGGAAGATGGCGGTGTCGGCATCCGGCCGCCCGATCAGCTCGAACCGGTCCACGCGCGCGGGCCGCGGCGCGATCTCCACCGCCTGGCCCTCTCGCGCCAGGTCATAGGCGCGCTCGCCGGCGATCTTGATGGCGGAATAGATCGGCGGCACCTGCATGATGTCGCCGCGGAAGGCCGGCAGCGCCGCCCTGATCTGCTCGTCGGTCGGCCGTGCCTCGCTGGTCGCGATCACCTTGCCGTCGGCGTCGTCGGTGTCGCGCGCCTCGCCGAATTTCAGGGTGAAGGTGTAGGTCTTCGTGCCGTCCATCACATAGGGAACGGTCTTGGTCGCCGCGCCGAAGGCGACCGGCAGCAGGCCCGTGGCGAGCGGATCGAGCGTGCCGCCATGGCCGGCCTTCTGCGCGTCGAACAGCCGCTTCACCTTGTTGACGACATCGGTCGAGCCGATGCCGGAGGGCTTGTCCACGATCAGCCAGCCATCCAGCGGCCGTCCCTTGGGCTTGCGGTTCTGCCGGCGATGGCCGCCATGCCCGCGCTGCCCGCCGACGCCCTTTCCGCCGACGCCCTGTCCACCGGGACGGCCGCGGCCGTCACCCCTACGCTCGCTCATGCCTGTCTCCGGGAGAGGCCGGGCAGCTAGAGCACGTTCCGATCGACTGGAATCAGTCGATCGGAAGGTCGTGCTCTAGGAACAATGATTCTAGAGCAGCTGATGCCCGGT
>NZ_JBWXTD010000003.1:934106-935948 GCF_056682175.1 Falsiroseomonas sp. RANM36 | reverse complement strand
GCGCCGCCCGCCCCCCCCCCCCCCCCCCCCCCCCCCCCCCCCCCCCCCCCCGCTGCTCTAGCACGGAAACGCTGCGGCATCACCCCGCGTCGTCGTCGGCCCCGCCATCCGCCGGCGCGCGCGGCGCCAGGTCGCGCTGCACCTCGGGGCGCTTCAGCACGGCGTCGATCTTCATCGCGTAGTCCAGTGCGGTGTCGGGCTGGAAATGCAGGTCGGGCGCGAATTTCAGCCGCACGGCGTGCGCCACCTGCTTGCGCAGGAAGGGAGAGACGCGCCTGAGCCCCGCGAACTGCTCCTTCGTCAGGTCGCGCCCGAGCCCGCTGACGAAGGCGGTCATGTGCTTGAGGTCGGGGGAGGCACGCACCTCCGTCACCGTCACATGCAGGTCGTGCAGGTCGGGGTCGCGAAACTCCTCGCGCGCGAAGACGGCGGAGAGCGCATGGCGCACCTCCTCCGCGACGCGGAGCTGGCGCTGCGACGGGCCGAGCGTGTCGCCGCCCTTGTGGTCATGCTTGCGGGCCATCTGTGCCCTCCTTCAAGCGCGAAGGGGCGCGGCCTGCGCCCCCCCCCCCCCCCCGCCCCCCCCCGGGGGGGGGGCGCCGGCTTCGAGGCGGCGCTGCAGGCCAGCTGCGCGCGCCTCTCCGGCGCCTTTGGCATCGCCGCCATCGCGGAGGCCGAGCCCGGCCGCATCCTCGTGGCGCGCCAGGGCAGCCCGCTGGTGGTCGGCGAAGGGCATGACAGCGCCGCCGTCGCCTCCGACCCCGTGGCGCTCGCCGGCCTCGCCACGCGCTACGTCGCGCTGGAGGATGGCGACATCGCGGAGCTGACGCAGGGCGGGATGCGCATTCGGGGGGCGCGCCCCGCGCGCGGCCGTGGCTGGACGCCGGTCGTCGTGACGCCGGCCGGAACCGGCGGGGCGGCGCAAGGCAGCCACACGCGGCGCGAGATCGCCGAGCAGCCGGCGGCGCTGCACGCCACCGCCGTCGCGCTCGACGGGCTGCGGCTTCCCGCCCGCGTCGCCCGCGCGCCGCGGCTGCAGGTGATCGCCTGCGGGTCGAGCCTCTACGCCGCCGCGCTCGCCCGCGGCGCCATCGAGCGCGCCGCCGGCATCCCGGTGGATCTCGAGATCGCCTCCGAGTTCCGCGACCGCGCCCCGCCGCTGGCCCCGCGCACCGCGGTGGTGCTGGTCAGCCAGTCCGGCGAGACCGCCGACACGCTGGCCGCCATGCGCATCGCCGAGGCGCGCGGCCTGCCGACGGTGGGCGTGGTGAACGTGCCGCATTCCGCGATCGGGCGCGCCGCCGCGGTGCGCTGGCCGACCGCGGCCGGTGTCGAGATCGGCGTCGCCGCCACGAAGTCCTTCACCTGCCAGGCCCATGCGCTGATGCGCCTCGGCCTCGCGCTGGGCGAGGCGAATGGTCGGGGCGATGCGGGCTTCCGCGCGACGCTGGCGGCGGCGCTGAACACCCTGCCTTCCGTGCTCGCCGCCGCCGAAGGCTGCGAGGCGCAGATCCGCGATCTCGCGCATCGCCTCGCCGCCGAGAAGGAGGCGCTGTTCATCGGCCGCGGTGCTGGCGCCGCCCTGGCGCTGGAAGGCGCGCTGAAGCTGAAGGAGCTCTCCTACATCCGCGCCGAAGGCTATGCGGCGGGCGAGCTGAAGCACGGGCCGATCGCGCTGGTGCGCGAGGGTTCCCCGGTGATCGTCTGCGCGCAGGCCGACGAGCAGCTCGCCAAGACGCTGTCCAACGCGCAGGCGGTGCGCGCGCGCGGCGCGCGCGGGGCGGGGGGGGCGGGCGCGGCCCGGGCCCGGGCGGGGCGGGGGGGGGGGGGGGGGGGGGGATT
>NZ_JBWXTD010000003.1:931754-934006 GCF_056682175.1 Falsiroseomonas sp. RANM36 | reverse complement strand
GTGTTTGTCGGCCGCGCCCCCCGCCCCCCCCTTCGGGGGGGGGGGGGGGCGGCGCCCCCCCCCCCCCCCCCCCGCCAGTCCAATCCGGGGTGGCGCGGCGCTACAGCTCCGCGGCCACCGTCTCGGTCTCGTAGCACTCGATCTGGTCGCCGACCCGGATGTCGTTGTAGTTCGCGAAGGACATGCCGCACTCGTAGCCGTTCGTCACTTCCTTCACGTCGTCCTTGAAGCGGCGCAGCGTGCTGAGCTCGCCCTGGTGGATCACCACGCCGTCGCGCAGCAGCCGCACCCCGGCGCCGCGGCGCACCACGCCCTCGGTCACGCGGCAGCCGGCGATGTTGCCGAGGCGCTTGACCTCGAACACCTGCAGGATCTGCGCGTAGCCCAGGAACTTCTCGCGCTGCACCGGCGCCAGCTTGCCGCGCACCAGCGTCTCGATGTCGTCCGCCACCTGGTAGATGATCGAGTAGTAGCGGATGTCCACGCCCTCGCGCTGCGCCAGCTCCCGCGCCTGCGTCGTCGCGCGGACGTTGAAGGCGACGATCACGGCGTCCGACGCCTTGGCCAGCTGCACGTCGGATTCGGTGATCTGGCCCACCGCGCTCAGCAGCACGCGGACCTTCACCTCGTCGTTGCCGATCTTGCCCAGCGTGACGGCGATGGCTTCCGAGGAGCCCTGCACGTCCGCCTTGACGACGACCGCGACCTCCTTCTGCGCGCCCGCCTGGATGCGGGCGAGCATGTCGGTCAGGTTGCCGCGCAGCGCCGCGCTGGCCGCGACCTGCTTCTCCCGCAGCTTGCGCTGGCGGAACTCGCTGATCTCGCGCGCGCGGGCCTCGTCCTCGACGACGACGAAGGTCTCGCCCGCGCCCGGCACGCCGGACAGGCCGAGGATCTCCACCGGCGCCGACGGATCGGCCTCCTTCACCTGGCGGCCCTTGTCGTCGAGCATCGCGCGCACGCGGCCCCATTCGGCGCCGGCCACCACGATGTCGCCCTGGCGCAGCGTGCCACGCTGCACCAGCACGGTGGCGACGGGGCCGCGGCCGCGGTCGAGCTTGCTCTCGATCACCGTGCCCTCGCCCGCGCGGTCGGGGTTGGCGCGCAGGTCCAGCACCTCCGCCTGCAGCGTGATCGCCTCGAGCAGCTTGTCGAGGTTGATCTTCTGCGTGGCCGAGACCTCGACCTCCTGCGTCTCGCCGCCGAGGCTCTCCACCACGATCTCGTGCTGCAGCAGTTCCTGCCGCACGCGGTCGGGCTTCACGCCGGGCTTGTCGATCTTGTTGATCGCCACGATCAGCGGGACATTCGCCGCCTTGGCGTGGCTGATCGCCTCGATCGTCTGCGGCATCACGCCGTCATCGGCGGCGACCACCAGCACGACCATGTCGGTCACGCTGGCGCCGCGCGCGCGCATCGCCGTGAAGGCCTCGTGGCCCGGCGTGTCGATGAAGGTCACGCGGCTGCCGTCGGGCAGCGCCACCTGGTAGGCGCCGATGTGCTGGGTGATGCCGCCGGCCTCGTGGGCGGCGACATCGGCCTTGCGCAGCGCGTCCAGCAGGCTGGTCTTGCCGTGGTCCACATGGCCCATGATGGTCACGACCGGCGGGCGCGGCAGCATGTCCTCCGCCACGTCCTCCATGCCCTCGAGGCCCATCTCCACGTCGCCTTCCGCGACGCGGCGCACGCGGTGGCCGAACTCCTGCACCACCAGCTCCGCCGTGTCGGCGTCGATGGACTGGGTCAGGGTGGCCATCACGCCCATGCGGAACAGCGCCTTCACCACCTCGCCGCCGCGCGCGGCCATGCGGTTCGCCAGCTCCTGCACGGTGATGCTCTCGGGCACCACGACGTCGCGCACCACGCGCTCGGCGCCGGCGCGCAGGCGCGCCAGCTCCTGCTGCCGCCGCTCGCGCTCGCGGGCGCGGCGCATGGAAGCGATGGAGCGCGTGCGCTCGTCCTCGCCCTCGATCGCGGCGCCGATGTCGATGCGGCCTTCGCGACGGCCGGGGCCGCTCAGCGTGTTCTTCTTGGCCGGGACCGGCGTGCCGCCCTTCTTCGCATCGGGCCCGCGGCGACGGTCGTCGTCGCGCCCGGTGCGCGGGCGGAGCGTCAGCTTGGAGGGCGTGTCGGAGGGCGGCGGCACCATCGGCGCGCCGGGCCCGCCCGGCCGGCGCGGACCGCCAAAGCCGGTGGGCACGGGGCCGGGGCGGCCGCTGCATCGCCGCGACGCTGCCCGACCGCGCCGGCGT
>NZ_JBWXTD010000003.1:926847-931654 GCF_056682175.1 Falsiroseomonas sp. RANM36 | reverse complement strand
CGCGGCGCGGCGGGTAGTCGCCCCGCGGCGGATAGTCGCCGCGGGCGGGCGGTGCGGCCGGGCGCGACGGCGGGGCCTGCGGCGCCATGCGCGGCGTCTCGGCGGCGGGCGGGGCCGCGGCGACGGGCTGCATGTCGGCGCCGCGCGGCGGCTCGGCCTCTACGGGCGCGGCCTGTGGCTCCGGCGCGCGCTCGGCCGCGGGCGGGGCGCGGCGCGCCGCCGCCGCGGCATGGGCAGCCTCCTCGGCGGCCTCGGCGCGACGGCGATCCTCCTCCTCGGCGCGGCGGGCCGCTTCCTCCGCGGCGGAGCGCACCATCAGCGCCTGGCGCTCGCGCTCCTCGCGTTCCCGATGGGCCTGGGCCTTGCGCTGTTCATCGAGCACGCGCTGGCGCGTGGCGATCTCCGCCTGCGTCAGCGGGCGCCCGCCGGTCCCGGCCTTGCCGGACTGGGCGGACCCGCCCGCGGCAGGCTTGGCGCCGGGCGCGCCGGGCTTCGCCGCCGGGCCGGTCACGCCCGGCTTGGCAGCCGGCGCGCCGGGCGCCGGGCGCTTCTTCAGCACCTCCACCTGCACGACCTTGCTCCGGCCATGGCTGAAGGACTGGCGCACGCTGCCGGCATCCACTGTCTTGCCCAGGTCGAGGCGCCCGCCCGGCCGGAGCGAGAGCCGGCCCTTGCCTGCATCCTGGTCGTTCTGGTCGCTCATCCGCCGATCCGAACCCGATCTCTTCCAATCAAACCTATGCGCCGGCCGCGCCATCGCGGCCGTCGTCGCTCGCGTCCGGTCGGGCGCGATCCTCCGCCGGGTCCCCGCCCGGCTTGCGGGAACCGCGCGAGGGCGCGGTGCCCGACGAAGGGGTCACCCCCTCCAGCCTCGCGGCCTCCGCCGCGATCCTTTCCGCCAGCCGCCCGGGGGCGATGGCGACATGCACGGCCCGGTCCCGGCCGAAGACCGCACCGAGCGCGGCCGCATCCAGTGGCGCCACCCCCGCCCCCGGCCGGGGGCCGACCAGCCTGGCCTTCTCGGCCGGGCTGCCATCCGCCGCCTGCCCCAGCAGACCCGCGCGGCCCGCCTGCAGCCATTCCCGGGCCGCCTGCCAGCCGCTGACCGCCTGCCCCGCGCGCCGCGCGAAGCCGACAAGGTCCCGGATGCGCCCCCGCAGGCCATCCTCGATCGTCGCGCGAAGGTCGGGGGGCACACGCCCCTCGCCGCGGGCGGCCGTCGCAAAGGCCCCGCGGCGCGCCGCCTGTTCTATCACATCGGCCTTGGCGCTCAACCACATTCCCCGCCCCGGCAGTCGTTCCGCGAGATCCGGGATCACTTTCCTGTCGGGGCCGAGCACGAAGCGGATCATCGCCTCCTTCGCCTGCCGCTCGCGCGTGACCAGGCAGCGCCGGAACGGCCCGCGTTCCGGCTCGTCCGCCTCCGGCCCGGAAAGAGGCTCAGCCTGCGCGTTCGTCGTCAGCCTCCCCGTCCTCGCCCGTCCCGTCGCCGGGCGCTTCGTCCTCGCCGGCCTCGTCCCCGGCCGCCTCGTCCTCGCCCGCCGTCTCGAGCGGCTCGTCGCCGAACCAGCCCGCGGCCTGGCGCGCGGCCATGATGATCGCGTTGGCGCTCTCCTCGTCCACCGTCTCGGTGCCGAGGATCTCCACCAGCTCGTCGCCGGCCAGGTCCGCCAGGTCCTCGAGCGTCTTCACGCCCTTCTCGCCGAGTTGCACCAGCATCTGCGCCGAGAAGCCGCCCACCTCGGCGACGCTGTCCTCCACGCCCATCTCGCGGCGCTTCTCGTCGAACTCGGCGTCGCGCTTCTCCAGGAAGGCGGCGGCGCGGCGCTTCAGCTCGGCGGCGATGTTCTCGTCGAAGCCCTCGATCCCGGCCAGCTCCTCGTCCTCGACCGAGACGATCTCCTCGATCGAGCCGAAGCCCTCCGTCACCAGCAGGCCGGCGATCACGTCGTCGACGTCGAGGCCTTCCACGAACAGCCCGCTGCGCTTGCGGAAATCCTCCTGCCGGCGCTCCGATTCCTCGGCTTCCGTCAGGATGTCTATGTCGTAGCGCGTCAGCTGCGATGCAAGGCGCACATTCTGCCCACGGCGGCCGATGGCGAGCGAAAGCTGGTCGTCCGGCACCACCACCTCGCAGCGGCGGCCGTCCTCGTCCAGCACCACCTTGGTCACCTCGGCGGGCGCCAGCGCATTGACGATGAAGGTGGCGCTGTCGGGCGACCAGTTGATGATGTCGATCTTCTCGCCCTGCAGCTCCTGCACCACCGCCTGCACGCGCGACCCGCGCATGCCGACGCAGGCGCCGACCGGGTCGATGGAGCTGTCGCGCGAAATCACCGCCATCTTGGCGCGGCTGCCGGGGTCGCGGGCCACCGCCTTGATCTCGATGATGCCGTCATAGATCTCCGGCACTTCCTGCGCGAAGAGCTTCGCCAGGAACCCCGGGTGCGTTCGGGAAAGGAAAATCTGCGGGCCGCGCGGCTCCTCGCGCACGTCGTAGATGTAGGCGCGCACGCGGTCGCCGTTCTTGAAGGCCTCGCGCGGGATCGTCTCGTCGCGGCGCAGCAGCGCCTCGGCGCGGCCGAGATCCACCATCAGGTTGCCGTACTCGGTGCGCTTGACGATGCCGTTGATGATCTCGCCCACGCGGTCCTTGTACTCGTGGAACTGCTTGGACCGTTCCACCTCGCGCACGCGCTGCACGATCACCTGCTTGGCGGTCTGCGCGGCGATGCGGCCGAAATCGATCGGCGGCAGCGGGTCCACGATGAACTCGCCCGTCGCGATGCCCGGGCGGATCTTCTGGGCGATGCGCAGCGGGATCTGGGTGGCCTCGTTCTCCACCGGCTCCGCCTCCACCACCTCCGTCCAGCGGGAGAGCTTCACCTCGCCGGTCTTGCGGTCGATGACGGCGCGGATGTCCTTCTCGTGCCCGTACTTGGCGCGGCCGGCCTTCTGGATGGCCTGCTCCATCGCCTCGAGCACCTCCTCGCGCTCGATCATCTTCTCGCGCGCGACGGCGTCGGCGACCTGCAGCAGTTCGGGGCGTGCAATGGCGACGTCGAGGGCCATGTCAGTGTTCCCTGGGTTCGGCCGCGGTGGCGGCGATCAGTTCATCGGTCAGCACCAGCTTCGCCTTGCGGATGTTCCCGCGCGGGAAGCTTTCTTCCGTCCCGTCCTCCAGCCGCAACCGGGCGGTGGCCGCGTCCGCGCCCAGCGCGACGCCGCGAAAGCGCTTGCGCCCGTTCTGCGGCACGACCAGCTCGACGGTCGCGACATGCCCGGCGTAGCGGTTCCAGTCCTTGGCGCGGGTGAGGGGACGGTCGATCCCGGCGGAGGAAACCTCCAGCGTCCACTCGCCGCGGATCGGATCCTCCACGTCGAGCACGGCGCCGATCACATGGCTGATCGCCTCGCAATCCTCCACGCGGAACGGCGCCTGGTCGGCGCGGTCGGCCATGATCTGGACGACCGGGCGTTCCTTCCCGCTGACCTGCACGCGGACCAGCTCGTAGCCCATCTGGCGCAGGCTCGGCACGATGGTGGCCGCGATCCGCGCCTCCAGCCCCTCATGGTGGGGCAGGTCGTCATCGGGCGGCGGGGCGGCGGCGGTCGGGTCCATGGGTCCGGGGCGGTGTGAACCGGCCTGAGGCCGGGCCAAACAAAAAGGGCGGCCCTTTTGGGGCCACCCTCCGTGCAAGGCGGAAAGTTTTCTGACGTGAGAGATAGCGCGGCCGACATGGCCGCACAAGGGGCAGCGTGATCAGTCGTAGCGGAGGTCAATCGCCTTGCCCCCGAAGATCCGCCAGGCCAGCACCGTGTAGAGCAGGATCACCGGCAGCACGAACAGCGCGCCCACCAGGATCAGCGAGAGGCTTTCCGGTGCGCTCGCCGCCTGGAACAGCGTCAGCCGCTCCGGCACCACATAGGGGAAGAACGACCAGGCGAGGCCGGCGAAGGAGAGGCAGAACAGCCCGACCGCCGCCCAGAAGGGCACGCGCCGCAGCGCATCGCCCGGCAGCGGCATGTGCCGCAGAAGCGAGAACAGGCCGAGGATCAGCGCCCCCGTCGCCAGCGGCAGCGGCGCCAGCAGCAGCAGGTTCGGCATCTCGAACCAGCGCGCCAGGATGCGCGGCGAGGCCAGCGGGGTCGCCAGCGAGACGCCGACGATCCCCCCCGCCACCACCCAGAGCGTCCGCCGCGCCCACAGCACCGCGCGCTTCTGCAGGTCGCCCTCCGTCCGCCAGATCAGCCAGCAGGCGCCGATGAAGGCATAGGCCGCCGCGACGCCGAGCGCCGAGAGCGCGGCGAAGCCGAGCGCCTGCACGCTCTCGTCGAAGCCGAGCACGTAGCGCCCGAGCATCCAGCCCTGCGTCAGCGCCGCCAGCGCCGAGCCGCCGATGAAGGCGTGGTCCCAGCGCCGCTTGTGGACCGGCGTCGCGGCCTTGGCGCGGAACTCGAAGGCGACGCCGCGCAGGATCAGCCCGGCCAGCATCAGCGCCACCGGCAGGTAGAGCGCGGTCAGCACCATGCCATGCGCGGTGGGGAAGGCGACCAGCAGCAGCCCGACGCCGAGCACCAGCCAGGTCTCGTTGGCATCCCAGAAGGGCCCGATCGAGGCCACCATCCGGTCGCGCTCGGCCTCGTCCGGCGTCGCCTGCATGAGCAGCCCGACGCCGAGGTCGAAGCCGTCCAGCACCACATAGGCCAGGATGGAGATCGCCATCAGCGCGGCGAAGACCAGCGCCAGCGTGTCGGCGGGCAGGAAGGGCGTCATCGAGTCCTCTCCCGCGTTGCCGCCTGCGCG
>NZ_JBWXTD010000003.1:923632-926747 GCF_056682175.1 Falsiroseomonas sp. RANM36 | reverse complement strand
CCTCCACCCCCGGGGGCCCGCGGGGCGGCAACCGCCCTCATGCGCCGGCGCCGGCATCCGCCGGCTTGGCTCGCCACCCGCGGGGCGGCGCCCATTCGGGCGCTCGGCCGGCCTTGCCGGTCGCAGGACGGCGCGCAGGACGACGGGCATCACGCGCTTGCCGGCAGGGGCTGGTTGCCGGGCAGGTGCTCCACCATGCGGCCCTTCGCCGCCAGGCGATAGAGCGTGGTGATGTAGGCCGCCAGCAGCACCACGTAGAGCGCCAGATACATCACCAGCGTCGAGGCGACCGCGGTCGGCCCGACCGGCCCGACGGCGTCGGCCGTGCTCAGCACGCCCGTCACCAGCCAGGGCTGCCGGCCGATCTCCGTCACGTACCAGCCCGCAAGCGTTGCCACCCAGCCGGCGAAGGTCATGCCGACGAAGCCCTGCAGCAGCAGCTTCGGCAACTCGCCGCGCCGCCACAGGAACCAGGCGCCGAGCAGCCCGAGGCCGATCATCAGCATCCCCGTCCCGACCATGACGCGGAAGGCGTAGAAGACCGGCGCGACGGGCGGATGCCTGCCCTCGAACTGGTCGAGGCCGGGCACCACGCCGTCCAGGCTGTGCGTCAGGATCAGGCTGGCGCCGTTCGGGATCGCGATCTCGAAGCGGTTGGAGCGCGTCTCCTCGTCCGGGATGGCGAAGAGGATCAGCGGCACGTTGCCGCCGGTGTGCCAGTGGCCTTCCATGGCCGCGACCTTCGCGGGCTGGTGCTGCAGCGTGTTCAGCCCGTGCATGTCGCCGACGAAAAGCTGCGTCGGCGCCAGCACCGCCGCCATCACCACCCCCGTGCGCAGCGCCGCCGCAACCGCCGGCACCCGGTCGCCGCGCAGCCAGCGCCAGGCGGAGATCCCCGCGATCAGGAAGGCGCAGGTGAGGCCGGAGGCGATCAGCATATGCGCGAGCCGATACGGCATGGAGGGGGAGAAGACGATCGCCCACCAGTCGGTCGCATGCACGATGCCGTCGCGCAGCTCGAAGCCCGCCGGCGTGTGCATCCAGGAATTCAGCACCAGGATCCAGAAGGCGCTCATCGAGGTGCCGAAGGCCACCAGCACGGTCGCGGTGGTGTGCAGCCAGCCCGGCACGCGCCGGAAGCCGAACAGCATGATGCCGAGGAAGGTCGCCTCCAGGAAGAAGGCGGTCAGCACCTCATAGGCCAGCAGCGGCCCGGCCACATTGCCCACCTTCTCCATGAAGCCCGGCCAGTTGGTGCCGAACTGGAAGCTCATGGTGATGCCGGAGACCACGCCGAGCGCAAAGGACAGCGCGAAGACCTTCACCCAGAAGCGGTAGGCGTCCATCCACTTGTCGTCGCGCGTGGCGTTGAAGCGCAGCTTGAAGAACAGCAGCACCCAGCCCAGCGCGATGGTGATGGTCGGGAACAGGATGTGGAAGGAGATGTTGGCCGCGAACTGTATCCGCGCGAGCACCAGCGCATCCATGGATCAGGCTCCCTTCTTGCGCCGGCCGAGCGAGACGACCTTCTCCGTCGCCTCCACCAGGCGCGCGACGCGCGAGCCGAGCGCCAGAAGCTGCGCCAGCCGCTCCGTCTCCAGCTTCTTCACGTCCTCGTACCAGTTGGTCAGCTGCTCGATCAGCCCGTGCATCTCCGCCATGCGGGCCTGGGCGTGGCGCTCGGCCTCGCTTGCCGGCGCCTGCATCAGCAATTCGCGCAGGACCGAGAGGGTGGGGTCCACCTCCCGCTTCTTCCGCTCCTCCGCCAGCACGCGCAGGATTTCCCACACATCGCCCGGCGTCGCGAAATGGTCGCGCCGGTCATCCGGGATGTGGCGCACCTTCACCAGGTTCCAGGCCTGCAGCTCCCGCAGGCCCATCGAGACGTTGGAGCGCGAGACGCCGAGCGCCTCCACGATCTGGTCGGCGTTCAGCGGCTCCGGCGAGACATAGAGCAGCGCATAGATCTGGCCGACCGTGCGGTTGATGCCCCAGCGGCTGCCCATCTCGCCGAAGTGCAGCACGAAGGCCTGGATCAGGGGGGGGAGCTGCATCGGCGGTCCGGCGGGGTCTCGGCTATGATTTCAGAAATTTCTGAAACGGCAGTTAAGGCACTCTCCCGCCATGTCAAGCCGGAACGCGCGATCCTGCCCCACGGGGGCTGCACCGGCGCCGCAACTCTGGCACTCAGCGGGGCATGAGCCCGCCCGACATCGCCCTCGCCCGCTCCGTCCTCTTCGTGCCCGGCCACCGGCCGGAGCGCTTCGCCAAGGCGCTGGCCACCGGCGCCGATGCCGTGGTGATCGACCTGGAGGACGCCGTCCCGCCCGGCGAGAAGGTTTCGGCCCGCGCCGCCGTGCTGGACCGTCCCGCCCCGCCGGCCGGGGTTGCGCTCGGCATCCGCATGAACCCGCTGCCGACGCCCGAGGGCATCGCCGACCTGGCCGCGCTGATCGGCGCCGCCGCGCCCGACTTCCTGATGCTGCCCAAGGTCGAGGCGCCGGAGGAGCTGCGCATCGTCCGCCGCGCATTCGCCCGCGCCCCGCGCCCGCCGCAGCTCATCGCGCTGATCGAAAGCGCGGAGGGCCTGGCGCGCGCCGGCGCCATCGCCCTGGAGGAAGGCTGCGCCGCGCTCGGCTTCGGCGGCGTGGACCTCTCGGCCGATCTCGGCTGCGCCGTCGCGTGGGAGCCGCTGCTGCCGCACCGCGCCGCCCTGGTCGTCGCCGCCGCGCGCGGCGGGCGCGCCGTGCTGGACGTGCCCTTCCTCGACATCGCCGACGAGGCCGGCCTGGCGGAGGAGACGCGCCGCGTGCAGGCGCTCGGCTTCACCGCGAAGCTCGCCATCCATCCGAAGCAGGTCGCGCCGATCCAGTCCGTGCTGACGCCGGGCGCGGCGCAGGTGGATTGGGCGCATCGCATCGTCGCCGCGATGGAGGCCGCCGCGGGCGGTGTCTGCGTGGTGGACGGGAAGATGGTGGACCTCCCCGTCCTCCGCGCCGCCCAGCGCGTGCTTGCAAGGGCGAGATAGCCTCCCTCCCCCGCTTGCGGGGGCTTGGGCGCCCACGGCGGGGGGGGGCGGGGGTGGGGGGGGGGGCGCCCGCGCCCCCCCCGCGGG
>NZ_JBWXTD010000003.1:921481-923532 GCF_056682175.1 Falsiroseomonas sp. RANM36 | reverse complement strand
GTGACGGTAATGCTGCCCAAGGTGGAGACGGCCACGCAGGTCGCGGCACTGGCAGCCAAGCTGGTGCTGCGCGGCCAGGGCGGCCCCGTGGGCGCGCGGCGCCGCGCGCCCCCCCCCGGGGGGGGGGGGCCCCCCCCCCCCGGGGGGCGGAGGCCGGAGTTGCGGCGGGCTGCCGCCGCCTACGCAGGCTGGTCGGGGTGGGGGCCCGACCGACCTTCCCGTCGCCGCGCGGTCAGCGCGCCCCGCCCTTCAGCCCTTCTTCACCGCCTGCGGCAGGAACGCCCCATTGTAGTACGGCGTCACCGACAGCGGCTTGCGCGCGGCATACAGATACGCCGGGTGGTAGATCATGTGGATGATCGCTTCCTCCCCGATCGCGATGTCCGCCGCCTGGGCCAGCAGCGCGTTGCGCTTCGTCTCGTCCATCTCCGTCAGCGCCCGGCCGACCAGCTCATCGGCGCGCGGGCTGGAATGGCGCGTGCGGTTCGCGGTGCCGAGGCCACGCTCCCGGTCGAAGGTGTGGACCAGCGCGCGATAGGCGTAGCTGACATTGTCCGCGCCGTACTGCGCCGCCATGATGCTGAAGGTCTGCCGCGACGCCGCCGCGAAATAGGTCGCGTTCGGCATGGTGATCACCTCCGTCCGCACGCCGACGCGGCTCCACATCTGCGCGATCGCCTGCGCCACCTTCTCGTCGTTCGGGTAGCGGTCGTTGGTGGCGTGGATCGTCGCCTGGAAGCCGTTCGGATACCCGGCCTCGGCCAGCAGCCGCTTCGCCTGGTCGGGATCGAAGGGCGTCACGCCGAGCGCGGAGGATGTGCCCGGCGTTCCCTCCGGCAGCAGGTTGGAGGCGACCGTGGCGGTGCCGTCCATCACCCGGTCCACGATCGCCTGGCGGTTGATGGCCAGCGACAGCGCCTTGCGCACCCGCGCATCCTTCAGCGGATTGCGCGTCAGCGGCTGGCCGTTGCTGTCGCGCAGGAAGGGGCTGGCGTCGCGGTCCATGTCCATCGCCACGTACATCACGCGCATGCCGGCGATCTGCGTGACGTTGAGGCCCGCATCGCGGCGCAGTCGGGGCACGTCCGCCACGGGCAGCTCGTCGATCGCCTGCACGTCGCCCGCCAGCAGCGCCGCGACGCGGGCCGAATCGACCGGGATGACGCGCAGATTCGCCCGCTCGAAATCCGGCCGCGAGCCGAACCAATGGGGGTTGCGGCGCATGGCGAGGAACTCGCCGAAGCGGTAGTCCTCCAGCGTGTACGGCCCGGAGAAGACCTTCACGGTCTGCGCGTTGAAGTCCGCGGTCTTGAGCTCGGCGCCGAGCGACTTCGACAGCACCGCGATCTCCGTCATGTCCTCGACCATGAAGGGATAGGGGTTCGCGGTGTGGATGCGGATGGTGCGCGCATCGAGCACCTCGGTCCGCGTGATCGCGCGCACGAAGATGTGGTAGGCGCCGGGCGAGCCGGTGATCGTCGGCACCCGCGCCAGGCTATAGGCGGCATCCTCGGCGGTGATCGGGCTGCCGTCGCTGAACTTCGCATCGGCGCGCAGCCGGAAATCCCAGGCGCGGCCTTCCTCCACCGGCTGCCAGGCCTCGGCGATCCCGGGCTCCGGCTTGCCGTCCGGCGACATGCCGACGAAGCGCGCATGCAGCGCGCGCAGCACGTTCTGCTCGCCCGACAGGCGGAAATGCGGATCCATCGAGGTCGGGCTGAGCTTGATGCCGGCGCGCAGCGTGTCCGCCGCGGCGGTCTGCGCGCGCGCGATGCGCGGCAGGCCGGCGGTCGCGGCGAGCGTCGTCGCGGCCAGCGTCTTGAGGAATTCGGCGCGTTTCATGTTTCTTGGCCTCCCATACTCATGCCACGCCGATCTTCGGCGCCATGCGGATGATGCGCAACCCGCCGCGCCGCTCAGCCTCCGGGCCAGCCGATCCCGCGGGAGATATCCGCCGCCGCGGCGAGCAACGCGTCGCGCGCCGCGCGCCGGCGCGCCGCCGGGGCCGGCGCCCCCCCCGCCGCCCGGGGGGGGGGGGGGCCCCCCCCCCC
>NZ_JBWXTD010000003.1:917122-921381 GCF_056682175.1 Falsiroseomonas sp. RANM36 | reverse complement strand
CCAGCCGCGCCGAGAGGTTGATGGCGGCGACGACCCCGCCCGCCGCGTCGCGCAGCGGCGCGGCGACCGAGGCGATGCCGGCCTCGAAGGTTCCGAGCTGCACCACATGCCCGCGCGCACGATCGGCCCGCGCCTGGCGGGCCAGCACCGGCAGGGGCGGCGGCGCCACGCGGCGCGGCGGCGCCGCGCGCAGCAGCCCGGCCAGCGCCGCCTCCTCCAGCCCGGCCAGCAGCACGCGGCCCATCGCGGTCGCATGCGCCGGCAGGCGCGAGCCGACATGGACGATGCTGCGCATCCCCCGCCGCGCCGGCACGCGCAGCAGATACACCACCTCCGCCCCCTCCAGCACGCCGAGATGCGCCGACCAGCCGGTGGCGTCGCGCAGCGCCTCCAGCACCGGCAGCGCCACGCCGATCACGTCGCGCGCCGGCAGCACGCCATGGCCGAGGCGCAGCAGCGCCGGGCCGAGCGCATAGCGCCCGTTCGCCGGGTCATGCAGCAGGAAGCCGAGCTCGGCCAGCGTGTACACCACCCGGAACACCGCCGAGCGGCTGACGCCGAGCGCCGCGGCGATCTCGCCCTGCGTCAGCCGCGGCGCCTGCGGCGTGAAGGCGGCCAGCACCTCCAGCCCGCGCACCAGGCCGGGCACCAGGTAGCGGTCCTGCGGCTCGGCCGGTGCTTTGCCCAAGGGTGTTTTGCCCATGAAACGCAGCCTACGCGTCCCGGCGCCCTGACGCTATGGAAAGCCGCGACACGCCACGCCGAGGAGACGCGCCATGAACGTGATGACGAAGCCCACGCCCAGCCCGCTCGCCGCCGCGCTGCGCGGCAAGGTGGTCCGCCACACCCAGAAGAGCTTCGACTGGGACGCCTTCCCCTCCAACCGCGGCTATCCCGAGCTCGCGCGTGCGCAGATGCGCTATGTCGGCGCCGGCGGCAGCCCGAAGGTCGGCGAGCCCGGCACACTCGCGCCGGAGCACTTCACCGTCAGCCTGATCCACAAGCCCGTCGGCAACTACGCCGCCTGCCACGCCCACGAGATCGAGGAATCCTTCCTCGTCATCGCCGGCGTGCTCACGGTGGGGTGGGAACGCGAGGGCGAGGTCTGCGAAGTGAAGCTCGGCCCGAAGGACATGATCCTGAACGCGCGCGATGTCGGCCACGGCTTCCGCAACGACGGGATCGAGCCGGTGCTGATGAGCATCAGCGTGGATGTCGGCAAGCCGCTGCCGCCGCGCTACCTGTATCACCCGAAGCTCGGCACCGATCCGGCGCTCGCCCGCAGCTTCGGCGCCGCGCCCGGCAAGACCATTCCCTTCGATCCCGCGGGCGATCATCCGCTGCAGCAGCAGATGGCGCGCAACGTGATCCGCCACGCGGAACAGGCGCCGATCCACGAGGCCGCGGGCTTCCAGCGCCGCGTCTATGTCGGTTCGGGTGGCGTGGAGAGCGACACCTGCCGCAAGGAGATGTACGGCATCCCCGCCGGCGCCGGCGTCCGCCCCTATGTCCGCGATGTCGAGGACGCGCTGATGGTGCTGGAAGGCAGCCTGACGGTGGGCTGGGAGGAGAATGGCGAGCGCGTGGAGATGGAACTCGGCCCGCGCGACCTGGTGCTGAACCCCGCCGGCCGGACGCACTGGTTCCGCAACACCGGTATCGGCCCCTGCACCGCCTGGTGCGTGGTCGGCAATGCCGAGCCCGAGAGCGTGACGTTCGAAGCCGCCTGACCTCTGGCGCCACCCTCCCCCGCCCAGCGCCTCCCTCTCCCGCGACAGCGGGGGGGACGACGCATAGCGTCGGCCGCCGGAGTAGCGGCGCATCAGCGCCGCTTACGCAGGCTGGATGGGGTGGCGGCCAGCGCTGCGCTGCCTCACGCGCGCGCCACCGACGCCCGCCTCACCCCCTCTCCCACTCCAGCATCGCATACTGGAAGTGGTCCCCCCGCGCGTCATAGATCGTCACCGACGCCCCCGCCGCGCCGCGCCCCGTGAAGCGCTCGCGCGAGACGGGGTCGTAGCCCGCGAAGCCCACATCGCCGTCGAGCGCGAACAGGATCGCCGTGCCGTCCGGCAGCACCAGCCGGTCCGCTTCCGCGCGCACCGCCATTCCGCTCGCCGCATCCACGAACCCGTCCTCGCGCGCCACGAAGGCAAAGGATTCGCCGGTGCCGAGCGCGTGCAGCACCGCCGGGCAGCGCCCGCTGCGCCGACGTTGCGCCTCCGCCGCGACGATCCGGCGCAACTCAGCGCGCATCACGCATGCCCGCGCCCGCTGTTGTCCACCGCCACCACCTGCCGCCGCGTCGTGCCGTCGATGCCGCCCGCGACCGCCCATTCGGCGAACAGTTCCGGCTTGCGCGTCCATTCCTGCGCCTGCCAGGCCTCGGTGCAATAGTCGTCGTCGGCGTAGTATTCCAGCGGCGGGCCGAGCGGGTTGTGGAAATACCAGAAATAGGCCGAGGAGATCGGATGCCGGCCCGGCCCGATCTCCGTCTTCCAGCCCTTCTTCGCCATCGCGATGCCGCCGCCGATCACCTCATGCACGTCGGTCAGCGTGAAGGCCACGTGGTTCACGCCGGGCTTGCCCGGGCGATTCAGGATGAAGAGGTTGTGGTGCTCGCCGCGCCGCCGGCAGCGCAGGAAGACGCCGTGGCCCGGATACTCGTCCGATACGATGAAGCCCATAGTCTGCGCGTAGAAGGCGCGCATCGCGGCGAAATCCGCGGCGAACAGCACGATGTGGCCCAGCTTGATCGGCTCCGCCCGCTCATGCACCGGAGAGCGGCGGTCGATCCGCGCCGGATTGCCGGGCGCGTTCGCCGGCGTCGGCGTCACCTTCACCGCGCGGCGGCGGCTGACGCGGAAGCCGAGCCGCAGCCCGTTCGGGTCATGCGCGCGCGGCAGCCCGTCCGGCCCCGGCACCAGCGCGCCGGCGGCACTCAGGCGGTCAAGCGAATCCTTCAGCGCGGCCGCATCCGGCGCGCCCCAGATCACCTCCCGCAAGGTGTTGCCCGGCTCGATCGCCGGCGGCAGGTCCGGCGAATCCTGCGGCCGCAGGATCACCTCGCCGCCGTCGCGCGTCTCGTACACGGCGCGGTCCGCTTCCGCATGCAGCAGGCTGAGGCCCCAATCGTCGCAGAAGCGCCGCGCCTCCGCCATGTCGGCGACGCCGAACACGACCGCATCCACCCCCGAGAAGCCCATCGCGATTCTCCCCAACTCCCTCGCGTCAATCCGCCATGGCGGCCGGCTCGCCGAGCGGCGCCGCCCAGGCATCATAGCCATAGACCCAGTCGGCATTGCCGCCTTCGCGCAGCCAGGTGTTCTGGCGCGAGCCGATCTGGATGCGCGCGGTGCGCACCAGGCGCATGCGCTCATAGGCGGCGAAGGCGCTGGGCAGCGCGTTCGCCGCCTGCACGCAGCGCGCCAGCGCCACGCCGTCCTCCACCGCCTGGCAGGCGCCCTGGGCCATGAAGGGCAGCATCGGATGCGCGGCATCGCCGAGCAAGGTGAGATGCCCGCGCGACCAGAAGGGCAGGGGATCGCGTTCCCACAGCGCGGTCTTCAGCACCGCATCGCAGGCATCGAGCAGCGCGCGCGCCTCCGGGTGGTAGTCGGCATAGAGATCGCGCAGTTCCTCCACGCTGCCGGGCTGGGTCCAGCCTTCGTGGCGCCAGCTCTCCTGCCCGATGGTCGCGAAGATGAAGATGTCCTCGCCGAGATTGAGCGGGAAGGTGACGATCTGGCTCTGCGGAGTCGGACCCCACCACTTGGTGAAGCTGTCGAGGTTGGGCAGCCCCGCAAGCTTCGCCGCCGGCACCACGGCGCGGAAGGCGACGACGCCGGTGAAGCGCGGATGCTCCACCCCGTGCAGCGCGGTGCGCGCGACGGAATGGATGCCGTCGGCGCCGATCAGCGCCTGCACGCGTTCCTCCCGCCCATCGGCGAAGCGGATGGTGGCGTGGTCGCCCTCCTCCGACACCTCCACCGCGCGGCGGCCGAGCTGGATCGCATCCTCCGGCAATGCCGCTTCCAACGCCGAAAGCAGGTCCGCGCGATGCAGCGTGAGCTGCGGCGCGCCGTACTTCCGCTCGGCCTCGTCCGCCATCGGCAGGCGCGAGGTCTCGGCCCCGCTGTCCCACATGCGGCTGATGCGGAAGCGCGGCCGCGCGGGCCGGGGGGGCCGGGCTGGGGGTGCGGGTCGCCCGGGCGGAAGCCACCCCGCGCGACGAGGTGGAGGGCGCGCTGGACATGGTG
>NZ_JBWXTD010000003.1:909907-917022 GCF_056682175.1 Falsiroseomonas sp. RANM36 | reverse complement strand
TGACGGCGATGTTGACGACGGCGGGCAGCACGCGCTCCGCGAGGTCGGCGAAGTCGGGCAGCGCGGCGGCGCCGCGCGGGGCGCAGGCCCGCGGCCGGCCCCCCCAGCCCGGGCAGGGCCCGGGGGCCCCCGCGGCCGTCTGCCGCAGCGCGGGGCCGAGGCCCAGCCCATCCAGCGCGCGCACCGCATTCGGCGTGAGGTTGATGTCCGCGCCGACGCGGGAGAAGCGCGAGGCCTGCTCGAACACCATCACCTCGCGCCCGGCCTTGCGCAGCGCGATCGCCGCAACGAGCCCCCCGATGCCGCCGCCAAGGATGGCTATCGGATGTTGCTGGCGCGATGGAGTCACGCCTCCGGTGCTCGGCCCCTCCGGGGCCTCCGCCCTGCGGCGATCCAGCGCGCTCATGCCTTGCCGGCCTCCTTCAAGGCCATCAGCTGCCCGCGCGCTTCCTTCGCAAAATACCGGCGCAGCCGGATCAGCCCGGCATCGTGCTGGTAGAGCATCTCATGCCGCTCCAGCCCCAGCCCGCAGCCATCCATCATCTCGCGGTCCTGCTCCAGCACATGCCAGTGCCGCGGCTCCAGCTTGGTGCGATACAGGAAGCGCCACACGTCGCGCTGCCAGCCCTGCACCTTGCGAACGCGGAAGAAGAAGCAGGCGGAGTTCGTCTCGTCGATCGGCGTGATGACGGAGACGATGCCGAAATTCCCCCCCGGCCCGCCGGTCTTCGGATAGGGGATCTCGAGCCGCACATACAGCGCGCCGTCGTCCAGGAATTCCGACCAGTCGAAGTTCACGTCGCGCTGCCCCGCCTTCTCGAAGACGAAGCCCTTCGGCGTGTCGCGCGTGACGAAGGTGGCCTGCGTGTCGCCCTGGTACATCGTATGGGAATTGGCGTGCAGGAAGGTCCCGTGCATCGGGTCCATCAGGTTGTCGTAGATGTACCGCCAGGATGCGTTCCAGTCCGCATAGCAGCAGAAGCTGCCCCATTCCCCGCCCGCCAGCTGCTCCGGCGGGTTGAAGGGCGCCGCTTCCTCGTGCAGCGCATCGCCGAACCACACCCAGATCGCATCCGCGCATTCCACGGCGGGGAAGGTCTTGACCGCCTTGCGCCCTTCCAGCGGGCAGCCCGGCTGGCCCGGCACGGACAGCACCGTGCCGTCCGGCCCCACCTCCACGCCGTGATAGGCGCAGCGCAGCCGATCGCCCTCGTTCATCCCGCGGGAGAGCGGCACGGCGCGATGCGGGCAGCGATCCGTCTGCACATGGATCGCCCCCTGCACATCGCGCCACAGCACGATTTTTTCGTTCAGTCGCGTCAGTCCGACCGGGCGGCCACCTGTCTCCACGAAGCGCGACGGCAGCACCGGATACCAGCGGTTCCGCAGCCCGGTGGCCAGTGCGCCCTGCACCTCCTTGTCGGTCGGCGTCGCGAGCCCCGCGGCGGGGCGTTCCAGCACGCTGCTCATGACCCTACCTCCCCAACTCGCGCATCAACTCGGAAAAATTCTCCTCCGTCCAGGCGCCGCCATCGCGCGGCCGCACGCGGGAGGCGTTGAGTGCCGCGACCAGCGCCGGCAGCTCATGGTGCCCGTTGCCGAAGGCCTGCTCGATCGCGCCGGCCAGCGCCATCTCCCAATCCGTCGGCTCCCGCGTTCGGGACTGGTGGGGATCGAGATAGGGGAAGCGGTAGGTCGCCATGATCCTGCTCCCTGATCAGATATCCAGCACGAGCCGCGCGCCCTTCGCGCGCGACACGCAGGTCATCATCACGTCGTTCGCCGCGCGCTCGCTGGCCGAGAGGATCGAATCGCGGTGATCCACCTCGCCTTCCAGCACGCGGCACTCGCAGGTGCCGCAGACGCCCTGCTCGCAGGAGGACGGCCGATCAAGCCCCGCCTCGCGCAGCGCCTGCAGCACGGAGACACCGGGCGCAACCTTCAGCGTCAGCCCCGATTGGGCGCACACCACCTCGAAGGCGTCCGCGCCCTCGCCCTCCGGCCGGCTGCGCGGCGTGAACCATTCGAAGCGCACGTTGCCCTCGGGCCAGGCGGCGGTCGCCTGCTCCACCGCATTCATCAGCCGCTCCGGCCCGCAGCAATAGACCAGCGTGCCCGCCTCCGGCGTGGCAAGCCGCGCCGCCACGTCCAGCCGCGTGCCGTCGTCGGTGCAATGCGTGACGAGATCGGCAAACGCGCGCGCCTCATCCAGGAACGGCGCCTCCGCCGCGCTGCGCGCGCAGAACAGCAGCGTCGCCTGCGCGCCGGCCAGCCTGGCGGCGCGCAGCATCGGCAGGATCGGCGTGATCCCGATCCCGCCGGCGATGAACAGGTAGCGCGCCGCCGGCACGAACACGAAGTTGTTGCGCGGCCCTTCCGCCTCGATCAGCGCGCCGGGCCGCAGCGCCTTGTGCACCAGGCCGGAGACACGCCCGCCCGCAACCTCCCGCACCGCCACGCGCCAGGTGTCGCGCCGCGCCGGATCGCCGCACAGCGAATACTGCCGCACCGGCGCACCGGGAAGATGGACATCGAGATGCGCCCCCGGCTCCCAGGCCGGCAGCGCCGAGCCGTCCGGCGCGACCAGATCGAGCGAGACGACGCCCGGCGCTTCCCAGCTCATCCGCTTCACGCGCAGCGTGCGCCGCCCGGTGACGGCTGCGCGGGTCGCCTGTGGCAGCGCGTCCGCCATCAGACCACCACCACCGCGTCACGGTTCAGCACCGCCCGCGCCATGCTGAGCCCCGCCGTCAGCGAGGTCTTCGGATTGGCGGCGGAGGGCACGCCGACCAGGCGGATCGCGAAGCGCACCGCGTCGCTCTCCACTTCCAGCTCGTGCACATTGGCGCTGATGGTGGGGTCGGCCACAAGCCGTACCCGCGTCGCCTCGAACCCGACGCCGGCCAGCGCGATGGTGGCGGCGACATTCGCGTTCTGCGGAAAGTCGCGCGCGGCCTCCCGCGCGGCGCCTTCGTAGAAGGTGGTCGCCTCGGTGACCGCGCCGAGCTCCAGCAGCGTCTCGGCCTTCGTGCCCTGCCATGCCCGCGGCGGCTTGCGGCCGATATAGGTCACGCGCGGCGTCCCGCGCAGCCGTGCCGCCGCCAGCGCATCCAGCCCGCCCACGGCGCCCGCCGGCAGCAGCAACTGCGCCCCGCCCTGCGCCGCCGCCTGCTTCAGCGATGCCAGCAGCGCATCATCCGCCAACGCACCGGTCGAGGCGATCACCAGGTCGCGCCCCGCCGCCAGCACCGCCGCGCCATGCTCGCGCACCGCGCCATGTCCCGCGCATTCGCATACCATGCCGGCGCCGCTGTGCAGGAAATCCTCGATGCCCGTGTGCACGCTGGTCACGCGCGCGCAGTTGCCCTGCGCCGCGACCAGCGCCTCGCCCTTCGCGCGGTCGCGCACCAGCACGGCCAGGTGATCCAGCAGCCGCGGCTCATGCGTGGCGATCGCCTCCAGCATGGTGGCCGCCATCCCGCCCGCGCCGATCAGGCCGAGCTTCATCGCACCGACCCCGCCGCGCCCGCCGGCGGGCCTGCAAAACTTTCGGCGAAGGGGCCGATCGCGAGCATGTCCACCTCGATCATGCACGGCCCCGTCGCCGCCAGCGCGGCATCCAGCGCCGCGCCGAATTCTTCGGCGCGTGCGACCCGCTGATGGGGTAGTCCGACCGCCTGGCAGACGAGGGAAAAATCGGGCGTGAGGATGGAGGCGTAGTGCTGCCGCCCGCCATACTGCGCGTCCTGGATGTTCCGGATCACGCCATAGCCGCGGTCGTTCATCAGCACGAACACGGCGTCCGTGCCGCTCTCCACTGCCGTCGCCAATTCGCCGAGCGAAAGCTGCGCCGCGCCGTCGCCCACCAGCGTGATCGCCTTGCCCTTGCCGGCCAGCCCCGCGCCGATGCCCATCGCGATGCCCTGCCCGATCCCGCCGCCCAGCGCATGCACGCCATATTCCGGCGCCGCCAGCCGCACGAGGCGGTTGCCGAAGGTGGAGTTGGAGATCGTCACGTCCCGCACCCAGGGCCGCCCTTCCGCGACGCGCGCCGAGATCGCATCCGCGACGTCAGCGTACGGCCCCAGCATCCTGCGCAGCGCCGCCTCGCCCTTCGCGCGCGCCGCGCCGATTGAATCGAGGAACGCGATGTCGGTCGCCAGCTTCGCAGGCAGCCGCGCCAGCAGCCCCTCCAGCACCAGGCGCGCATCGCCGCTGACGAAAAGCTCGACCGGGTAGTTGCGCCCCGCCTGCGTCGCATCCGCATCGGCCTGCAGCAGCCGCGGCAGCCGCATCGCGTTGTTCCGCGTCTCGTTGCCGCGCAGCCGCGAGCCCACCACCAGCATCAGGTCGGCCGCATCGTACACCGCCTGCGCATCCGGCGTCATGTTGAAGGCGCCGAGGCTCCAGCGATGCCCTTCCGGCACCACCGCGCGCCCATTGGTGCTGGTCACCGCGCCGATGCCGCGCTCCACCAGCGCCGTCGCCGCTTCCGCCGCGCCGCGCGCCCCGCCGCCGAGCCACAGCATCGGCCGCTCCGCCCGCAGCATGCGCTCCGCCAGCGCATCCAGCAGCCGCGGATCGGGAACCACGGATTGCGGTGCGATCCGCGCCGGCGTCGCGCGCCCGCGTAGCGCCACGCGCTGCACATCCACGGGGATCTCCAGCGAGACCGGCCCGCTCGGCGCGCTCAGCGCCGCCTGCGCCGCGGCCAGCAGCGCATCCACCGCCTGGTGCGGCTCCCACACGCGCACCACCTGCTTGCTGATGGCGCGCAGCATGTCCGGCTGGCGCGGCACGTCGTGGATCGCGGCGCGGTCGCGGTCCATGAAGGGGCGGTCGATCTGCGTGGTGATGTGCAGGACGGGGCTGCCCGCCGTCAGCGCCTCCACCTGCGCGCCCGCGGCGTTGCCCGCCGCCGTGCCGGTCGAAGTGATGCACACGCCGAGCCCCCGCGTCACCCGCGCGAAGGCATCCGCCATGTTCATCGCCCCCGCCTCGCCGCGGGCGGGGATGAAGCGGATGCGTCCCTGCCGCGCGATCGCGTCCAGGATCGGCATATTGTGGATCGAGATGACGCCGAAGGCATGCGTCACGCCGAGATCGGCCAGCGCCGTGGCGATCAGGTCGCCGACCGGCTGCTCCAGCGTCGTGTCCACGATGGCGTCCATCGAACCCGTCCTAGATGTGCCGCGACACGCCGCCCGAAACCTCCAGGCTGGCGCCGGTGATGTAGCTGGCCGCCGGCGAGCCGAGGAAGAGGATTGCCCGCGCTGGCTCCTCCGGCTCGCCCAAGCGGGCAAGGGGTATCTTCTTCTCGTTCGCGAGCGCGGCGTACCATTGCTCGCGTGTCTGGGACTGGTCGGCGCGGGCGGCGAAGCGGCGCTGCCACTGGCCGGAATCCACCAGCCCCAGCAGGATGGAGTTCACGCGGATGCGCGGCGCGAATTCGGTCGCCAGCGACTTCATCAGGCTCTGCACGCCGGCGCGCGCCGCGCTGGTGCAGACCATGTGCGCCTCCGGCTGAAGCGCCAGCAGCGAATTCACCGCCACGATCGCCGGCGCCGCCGCCTTGTCCAGCAGCGGCCGGAAGGCGCGGATCGGCAGGATCTGCGAGAAGAACTTCAGGTCGAGCTCCTGCCGCCAATCCGCGTCGCTCGTATTTCCGAAGGTCGAGACGCGTCCCTGCCCGGCGTTGTTCACCAGCAGATCGAGCGCGCCGCCGCCCCATTCGGCGACGGCCTGCGCGAACGCCGCCACCTGCGACGCATCGAGCACGTCGCAACGACAGGCCAGCAGCCGCTCGGATCGCAGCGCATCCGTCGCCGCCGCCAGCCGCGTCGCGTCGCGCCCGCAGATCGCGACGCGCGCGCCTTCCGCCAGCAGCAGCTTCGCCGTCGCCAGCCCGATGCCGGAGGTGCCGCCCGTCACGACCGCCACGCGGCCCGCATAGCCCAGGTCCATCACGCCACCTTCCGCAAGGTGAAGCCGAGCCGCGCGGAGATCTCCGAAGCCGCCTCCGCCACGGCTGCGCCGATGCGCGCGCGATGCGCCTCGAAGCTCGCCGCCTGGCCGCTGACATTGATCGCCGCCACCGGCCGCCCGGTCGCGTCGCGCACCGCCGCTGCCACCGAGGCGATGCCCGGCTCGTAATGCCCGTCGCTCCAGGCGAGGCCGGCCTCCCGGTCCTGCGCCAGCCGGGCCAGCAGCCCGTCCGGGGTCGTCGCGGTATGCGCCGTCGCCGCCGGCATCGGCACGCCGGCGTACAGCGCGCGCACCTCGGCTTCCGGCAGATGCGCCAGCATGATGCGGCCCATATTGGCCGCATGCGCCGGCAGCCGCGAGCCCACGCGGATGTTGGACACGAAGGACGCGTTTGGCGTGCGCCGCACGAGATAGACAACCTCGCGCCCGTCCAGCACGCCGAGATGCGCGGAAAGCCCGAGCGTCTCCGCCAGCCGCTGCAGCACCGGCTGCGCCGCCTCCGCCAGGTCGCCGGAGCCGAAGGCATGCGCGGCGATGCCGATCAGCCCCGGCCCGATGCGCCAGCCGGCATCGCCCGCCGGCTCGATGAAGCGCTCGGCCTCCAGCGTGTGCAGCAGGCGCAGCAGCGTGGTGCGGCTGATGTCGAGGTCGCGCGCCGTGCGCGACATGTTCGTCACGCGGTCGCCTTCCGCGATGCGGCGCAGCAGCCGCGTCGCGCGCTGCACCGGGGGCGAGAGATAGGCGTCCTCGGCGGCCTCACCCATGCGCGGCCTCCACCGCCGCCACCAGCAGCGCCGCCAGCGCCGCCGGCGCTTCCTGCGGCATGGCGTGGCCTGCCTCGGGGACCAGGTGCAGCGTGCTGCCGGCGGGCAACGCCGCGTGCAGGCTTCGCGCGGTGTCCGGCGGCGTCACCACGTCCTGCGCGCCGCAGGCCACGAGGGCGGGTCGCGCCAGCCGCGCCGCATCCGCCAGCAGGTCGCCCGCGCCCAGCGCCCGCACCGCCTGCGCGTAGCCTTCCGGCTGCACCAGCGCCATCGCCCGCTGCACGCCCGCCAGCGCCTCCGGCCGATGCACCAGCCGCGGCGCCCCCCCCCCCGCGCCGTGCGCCGGGCCCGGCCGGCGCGGGGGGC
>NZ_JBWXTD010000003.1:904802-909807 GCF_056682175.1 Falsiroseomonas sp. RANM36 | reverse complement strand
GCGGCCCGACACCCCGCCCCCCCCGCGCGCGGCCCAAACCACCCGCCCCCCCCCCCCCCCCCCGCCCGCCGCGCGGGCGGCCCAATTCCGCGGGCCCGAGCGCGACGAGATCGTCGATCCGCGCCTGCACATTGGCCGGCAGCGCGGCGCCCGGCGGCACGCGGTAGCCGAGCGCCGGCGAGAGCAGCGCCAGCGCCGCCACACGCTCCGGCCAGCGCGCCGCGAAACGCCCGGCGAAGAGCGCGCCGAGCGAATGCCCCGCCACCGCCACGCGCTCCAGCCGCATCCCGATCACGATGTCCGCGAGCCGCAGCGCATAGTCGTCCGGCGTCGGCGCGTCCGGCGCGACGGGCGCGGAGGCGCCATAGCCCGGCGCCCACCAGGCCAGCAGGTTCCAGTCCGCCGGCAGCGCGCCGATCAGCGGCAGCCAGGTCTCGGCGTCGCTGCCGATGCCGTGCAGCAGCACCAGCGCCGGGCCGGTGCCGGGGCGATGCAGCAGCGCGGTGCCGGCGACGGTCAGGCGGTTCATGCAAAGACGAATCCGTTGTTCACCGGCAGCACCTGGCCGGTCACCGCCAGCGCGCCCGGCGTCAGCAGGAACACGACCGTCGGCGCGATGTCCTCCGGCACCATCGCACCCGGTGCGGCGCGCCCCTTCTCGTAGAGTTCATGCCGCTCGGCCGGCACGTATTCCGTCGCCTCGTTGCGCAGGATGCCGGGCGCCACCGCCGTCACGCCGACGCCGCGCGGCCCCATCTCGCGCGCCAGGCTGCGCGTCATGGAGATCACCGCGCCCTTGCTCGCCACATAGGCCAGCAGCCGCGGCGCGCCCCACAGCGCGGTGTCGGAAGCGAGGTTCACCACCCGCCCGCTGCCGCTCTCCGCCAGCATTTTTCCGAGCGCCCGCGTCACCAACCAGGTGCCGCGGACATTCACGCGCATCACGCGGTCCCAGGTCCCGATCTCGATCGCGTCGTATTCCGGCCCGCCGATGCCGGTGGCGATCGCGGCGTTGTTGACGAGGCCGTGCAGCACGCCTTCGTGGCGCGCGATGGCGTCGGCCATCGCCGTGATGCTGTCGGGATCGGCGAGGTCCACGGGCACGAAGCGCGCGCCGATCTGCGCGGCCGTCGCGCGACCCGCCTCCTCCAGCACATCCGCGATCACCACCCGCGCGCCCGCGGCGATGCAGGCTTCGGCCAGCGCGCGCCCCACGCCGCGCGCCGCGCCCGTCACCAGCACCGTGCGACCGTCCAGCGCTGCCATCACGCGACCGCCCGCGGGATGTAGTGCAGCACCCGCGCCTCGATGGCCGCCACCGCCCAGTACATCGCGATGCCGATCACCGTCAGCAGGATGATGGCGTTGAACACCATCGCCGTGTTCGCCGCGCCCTGCCCATAGACGATCAGGTAGCCGAGCCCGGTCTGCGAACCCACCACCTCGCCCACGGTGATGCCGATCACCGCAAGCGTCGCGCCGATGCGCAGCCCGGCCATCAGCGACGGCATGGAGGAGGGAAACAGCACCTTCCAGAACACCTGCGCGCGGGACATCGAATAGGCCCGCGCCAGGTTCACCAGGTCGCGGTCGGCGACGCGCATGGATTGCAGCACGTTGACCAGGATCGGGAAGAACACGATCAGGACGGTCACCAGCAGCTTCGGCATCGCGTTGTAGCCGAACCACATGATGAACAGCGGCGCGAAGGCGACCTTCGGCGCGATCTGCAGCCCCAGCAGATAGGGCGAGAGCACCTTCTCCCACAGTGGGCTGAGGCCGAGCAGGTAGCCGAACACCGCGCCGAACAGCCCGCCCAGCACGAAGCCCGCCACGGACCAGACGGCGGTGGAGATCACATGCGTCGCCAGATCCTCGTCCGCCCACATCCGCCCCATCTCCGCCACCAGGTCGGTGACGGTCGGGATCACGTATTTCGGCACGCCGAAGGCCGGCGGCAGGAACTGCCAGGCCAGCAGCACGACGACCGCGACGGACAGCGTTGCCGCCGGCAGCATCAGCCCGCCGGCCCAGTCGCGCCGCGTGCCGCCGAAGGCCCGGCTGGGCTTGGGGGCGGCCGCGCTGTCCGTCGCGCCGCTCATGAGCCCACGAAGTCGTTGGAATAGAGATCGGCCACCGGCACGGCGTTCCGGATGATCTCGTTGTCCATGTAGAATTTCTGCGTCGCCGCCAGGCGCGCCGGATCGAAGCGGCCGAGCGCGGAAGGCGGCGTGGTCGGATAGACGGTGGTGGCATAGGTGCGGATGATCTGCTCGATCCCCGCTTCCTTGCCGCGATGCTGCGGCACCTGCGCGACGTAGTCGCGCGCCGCGGCGGCGGGATCCTCCATGCAGTCGCGCACCGCCTTCAGCACCGCGGTCACGAAGCCGCGCACCACGTCCGGGCGGCGCTGCGCCGTGCTGTCGCTGGTCATGATCGCCTGGGCCAGCGCGGGGAAGATCGCGTTGATGTCGATGACATCCACCTCCACGCCGGCGTCGCGGATCGCGGCCGTCCATTCCGGCACGGCCATGATCGCGTCCACGCCGCCCGAGATCATCAGCTGCACCACGCCGGCCGCGCCCACCGCCTGGATCTGCAGGTCGGTCCGGCGCATGCCGTTGGCCGCCAGCACGCCGAGCAGCGCGTAGAAGCCGGTGTCCTGGAAGCCGATGACCCCCACCTTCTTGCCGCGCATCGCCGCGATGTCCGGGATGCCCGCAGCCTTGCGCACGGCGATGTGGAACAGCGACCGCCCGCCGAGCAGGCCCACGCCGCGCACCGGCACGCCGTTGGCGCGCACCAGCATGGAGGTCTCGCCGACGCCGCCACCGAGCGTTGCGTTGCCCGTGCCCACCTGCGTCGCGACATTCGCGCCGCCCTGGCCGGTCTGGAAGGTCACGTTCAGCCCGTTGGCCGCGTAGTAGCCGCGCTTCATCGCAAGCTGGTGCGGCGCGAAGGCCGGCAGGAAGGGCGGTGCCGGGAACAGATAGGTCACGGCTTCCTGCGCCGAGGCGCTGCCCAGCGCCGGCAGCGCAAGCGTGGCGCCGAGCATCATGCGGCGGCTGATCGTCATTCCCAGTTCTCCCTTGGTCTCAGGCATCCACGGCCTCGTCCAGGTGCAGCGCGTGCAGCAGGTGGCGCACCAGCTCCTGCGCGCGCGGCATGGATTGCCGCGCGATCGGGTTGTCGCGCTCCGGCAGGCCGACCGCGATCTCCTCCACGATGCGGCCGGGCCGCTCGCTCATCACCAGGATGCGGTCGGCCATCGCCACCGCCTCGTTCAGGTCATGCGTGATCAGCAGCGTGGTGACGCCGGAGGCCGAGATCGTCTGCGCGAAGCTGCGCTGCAGCAGGATCTTCGTCTGTGCATCGAGCGCGCTGAACGGCTCGTCCAGCAGCACCAGGGAGGGCTCGATCGCCAGCGTGCGCGCCAGCGCGGCACGCTGCCGCTGGCCGCCGGAAAGCTGGTGCGGGTAGCGATCCGCGTAGTCGGTCAGGCGGCAGCGACGCAGTTCGCGCTCGATGCGCGCGGCGCGCTCGGCGGCGGTCAGGCCGCGCGCCTCCAGCCCGAACTCCACGTTGCGGCGGATGCTGCGCCAGGGCAGCAGCAGGTCCTTCTGCAGCATGAAGCCGACATGGCTGCTCGGCCCCGTCACCTCGGCGCCGTTCAGGAAGACCTGCCCGTCGCTCGGCCGGTCGAGCCCCGCCACAAGGTTCAGCACCGTGCTCTTGCCGCAGCCCGAGGGCCCGACCAGGGCGACGAATTCCCCGGGCGCGACGTGGAAGGTCAGGCGCTCGATCGCGGTGAAGGACGGGGCGGCGCGATCCCGCGCGGGGAAGCGCCGCGCGACCGCCTGCATCTCCAGCGCGGGCACCGTGCGAGCCATCGCGCGCGCCTCCCGTCCTTGGGGTTCGTCCCGGCGAATGCGTTCATATATGAACGCATCATCCAGATACGAACGGATCTAGTCATGGGTGCAGGTCGGCGTCAAACAATTTCTGCGCCAGCCGGCGGGCGGACCGCGCATGCGGAAACGGCGGCCACCACCGGTGACCGCCGCCGCCATGCGCCAGTCCGGTTGCGGGTGGCGTGCCGCCCCGCTCAGGCCCTCGCCGCGTCCCGCGCCGGGCCGCGCGCCGCGAACACCTGCTCGAGCCGCGACGCCCAGACCGCCGGCGCCGGCGTGCGCGCCGCGCCGATGTCGCACATCCGGTCGAGCAGCCCGATCGCCATGTCCCACAGCCGGTCCGCCTCACGCGGATCGGTCGCGTCGCGCGCGGCGCGCGCCATCAGCCGCCCAACCGCGCCGGCCGCGGCGATGGCCCGCGCCATGTCCGCGCCCTCCGCCAGCGCCACCGCGCGGTCCATGATCCATTCCGCCTCGCGCTCCAGCCTGCGCATGCCGAGCAGCGACCACAGCCGCCACAGCGGCCCGGCGAAGCGCCGCGCCGGCGTCGCCTGGCGCCCACCCAGCCGCGGCACGATCTCTTCGGCCAGCGCCATGCGCAGCAATTCGGCCCGCACCGCGTCGTGGCCGTCCCGCGTGCCCAGGATGCGCGGCGCGAAGGGCTTCAGCCGCTGGCGCACCGCATGCGGCATGTTGTCGTTCAGCGGGATGGCGAAGGCGCGGATCAGCGGCGATGCGCAGTTCGGGCTGTCGCCATGCTCCTCGCCGGCCAGGCAGGCGACCAGCGACATGACGCACATCCGCCCGGCATCGCGGGTGCCGACGCCGGTGACCAGTTCGACACGTTCGAGGGCCCTTTCGAGCCGGAGATCGAGGTGCATGCGGTCCTCCATGCAGCCGCGGCGCGGTCGCGTGGCGGATGCGGGTGTCCTGGTCTGCCTGCTCCGCCGCTTCTGCCCGCCGCCTGAATGCGTGAGCCTTGCCTCGCGTTCCCGGACCTCGTCCGGATAGGGACAAGCCTGCGACGGCGCCGCGGGGCCCGCCCCCCGCCACACCCCCCCCCCCCCCCCCCCCCCCCCCGCCCCGGCCTCCCG
>NZ_JBWXTD010000003.1:901781-904702 GCF_056682175.1 Falsiroseomonas sp. RANM36 | reverse complement strand
CCGGCGGCCCCCTCCGCCCTCCCCCCCTCCGCGCCCCCCGGGGCCCCCGCCCCCCCCCCCACCCCTCCATTCAATAAAGCCCTTGCCAATACGGACAATATTCCTATACCGTCAGGCGAGCAACAGCCGCAAGGGGGCTCGCCCAAAACATGCTGCCGCAGGCCTACCCGCTCCGTCCCACGGCCCGGCAGGCCTGGTCCCCGATGACCGACGCCGAATGGGCCGCCCTCGCCCCGCTGGTCCGGGCAGGCGGGCCCGGCCGGCCCGCCGCCGATCCCCGCCGCCTCTGGGACGCGATCTTCTGGATCGCCTGCTCCCGCGAGCCCTGGCGCGCCCTGCCCGAGCGGCTCGGCCGCGCCGACAGCGCCCACCGCGCGCTCCGCCGCCACGCCCGCAACGGCACCCTCGACCGCCTGATGATCGCCGCCTCGCCCCACCCGCTCGCCGGCGGCGACGGCCTCGAAACCCTCGCCTGGCGCATTTTGCGCGCCATCCGCCGCGTCGCCCGCCTGCTGACCATGGCGCAACTGCTCATGGCCAAGCGCCTCGGCCTCGCCACCGCCCTCCCCTGCGCCCCGCGAAATCTGCCGCGCCCGCACCTGATCGCAGTCCTCCACCGCCTCATCCCGCTGCTGCCCGGCGCCCGCCCCCCTTTGCTGCGCTGGATGATCGCCCTGCACGACGCCATCCCGGGCGAGCGAAGGCTGTGGCGACTGACGGATTGAGCGGCGCGGAGAGAAGGACGCCCTTCGACCCGAAGCGGTCCTACGCAACTGTGATCCCGAATGCAGGAGTGGACCGGCAGCGCGATTGTTAGCTAGAGAATACTCCGCCCGATCAGATGATCCTAAATACCGACATTCATGAGGCGCTCTTTCCAATAATTCTCGATATACGGAACAATGCCGTCGTCACGTTGTGAATAAGGTGAGCGGCCCGGAATAGCGGTCGCTCAGCTTCTGATACTCCGGCGAGCTTAAACGCTTCACGTAGCTTTTCAGATGGAAGATGCGCGTCTCCCAAACGCAGTTCATAGACGCCCACCAGTATCGTCATTGCCGACCTAGCCTCTTCGATCGACACAATCGTGCCCAAGCTGCGCTCCAATAATTTGAGGGATCCAAGCTTCTCGCCTTTTGCAAGCGCCACAACCTCCTGCAGCTTTGCTGAGTTGATGCTATCTGCAGTTAGACGTGCGATATTTTTTGCGAGCGCGAGAAACCCGGTTTCGTCGAGCGCGCGATAACGGTGGATGGTGGAGGCGATCTCTGCCGTACTGGCATGTACGCGTAATAAAGGCCAACCCCAACGAGAGATCGATGCTTGATCGAGTGCTACTAACGCCTTTCCAAAGAATGCCTCGGGTGCTCTAGTGTTAGCAGCCGTACCTGCGACTTGCGCCTGTTTAAGTTCGTCTGGAAGGCCGCCATTTGGAGCGACATTGAAGCCCGCCCAAACCACACGTTCCCACTCAAGTAAGCGCGCGACATCGTGAGCGTACGTGACAACAAGCTCCTCCGAATTCAAGCCAAAATGCACAGGCAGACTCGAAGCAGAAAGCGAAATACCAGCAGTTTCGCGCGTATACCACTCGATTGATGCGCCTCGATACGAAAGTATCTCAGGCACCACGCCTGGCTTAAACCATAGCCACTTACCGATATCCTCGTCATTTAGCTTGTCCGCTGACTGCCGATGCCCCGCGCCGTCTACGACGAAGCTCGCCGCGGACGGGACCTTATCAAACCGCACACGTGGGCTGGCTGCGGCAGCCTCTAGCCATTCAGCGCGTCGGAACTCGCCTTCGATCGCATAGAGGCCATGCTGACGCCTATTGAATGTTTGGCTTGCGGAAACGGTGTTGCTGTCGGATGGCGGGCCCATTTCGGGCAGTTCGTCCCGAGACCAATCGTCCGTTCGGCCGACACGCATCACCAGTACAGACTCACCGCCAACCGGCCAAGCATAACCTGCAAAGGAGCCACCATCGCGCTCTACAACGAAGCGCTCCCGGAGCCAGCCGAATGTATCTTCGGTTCGCAATGTGGCTTGTCGTTGGCGGAACTGCACGATCCGCAGCGCCATTTTCCGTGCCGCTAAATAATCTTTCAGGTACTCAGGCTTAATGTAGAGTCCAACCAATTCCCCTGACCCATTCCTACGTAGTTTGGCCACTTCGGCGTACCCATCTTCGGGGCTAAGCCAAGCGTCCCCTTCTTGCAGCAGGTTCAATGCAAAGGTGAGGTCTTGATTGAGCGTCCATTGGCTTGCTGAACCCCCGGGTAAATTATGGATTAGCGCGAGGTGAGTTCCAATCGGCTTCTCGTCCTCGGATAAGACTATTTCGGTAGGATAGTACTTCTTGCCGAACGCGCGTGGGCCATGGGGCTGGGCCGCACGCGACCAGTCAACGGCTTCCGCCGCTGCCCTGTCTTTACGTAGCACCGCGAACGAACGAATCCCGTTGTAGTCGGACCAGTAACTTGGATCGCCGAAGTTCTGTTCTGCTGCCTGATCGCTAGCGTACAGCGGAACCCAGACACCCGTCGCTAGACGCGCGCGGGTGACATCTGTCATCTCAAACCATTCTCTTGTAAAGCGGGTGACCATCCGTCCCGTGCTAGATCCTTGCTTCTACGATAGCCGCTCTGAGGTCAGAAAGAAATCGGTTGATTCCTAGGCGCAAAGTCCAAAAATGAGCCAGGTGGAAGTCCAAGAGGGTCGCCGCGAGCAGGGATTCCCAGGATTTTGCTTTGGAGACGCGGCCCGTGCCGCTCGGGGTTTATCGCGCAGGGCTCAGAGCCTGTCTCGAATCTCATGTGCAACGGGCGATGCGCCGTAGCAGGAGCATGACGGAGGCGGCGTAGAGGAAGGCCTCGGCGGAGGCGAGGGAGGCCTCGAAGTCCTTCGCGAGACGGCGG
>NZ_JBWXTD010000003.1:899436-901681 GCF_056682175.1 Falsiroseomonas sp. RANM36 | reverse complement strand
AAATCTGCACCTCCACCGGGGTGTCGGAGGGAGGCGTAGCGCGGCGCCGCGTGCGGTTTGCCCGCAACTCGCCCATCCAGCCCAGCGCCGGCTTGTAACGATGCTGTTTCGAGACAGCCTCTCAGAAAGGACTCCAGCGGCGCTAGGTCCGATGTCCGCTTCCCGCCCGAAGTGGACGCTCGCGGCTTGGGCCTCGCGGCCTGCCGACCAAGTTCGGTTGCGCACCGCTATCGCGCGACTCAGCGCCCGCAACGCCGCCATTGCAAGAGTCTAAGAAAAATGTCCTAATTCCGGATGGTGCGCCAGCCTGCGGGCAAGCACAGGGCCGCACCCCGCTCTTTGACCCCGCGAATCCGGCCCCCCCTCCAAGCCACTCCGCGGCACGACAAGGCAATTTGTCCGAAACCCTCGCGCCGCTTGCCCTGAACACCGGCAACGTACATATCTCTGTACGGAGGCGCCCATGGCCGCGATCAACTACACCGAGTTCCGCCAGAACCTCGCCAGCCACATGGACGCGGTCGTCGAAAGCCGCGCCCCCCTGCTCGTCACCCGCCAGGGCGACAAGGGCAATGTCGTGCTCATGTCCGAAGCCGAGTTCGAAGGCTGGCGTGAGACCGTCCATCTCCTCTCCAGCCCGCGCAACGCAGCCCGCCTGCTCCAGGCGATCCGCGATGCCGATGCCGGCGCCACCGCTGAACACGCGCTGGTCGAGCCGCCGGCGCGGTGAAGCTGCTCTTCACGCCGGGTGCGTGGGACGACTATCAGCACTGGGTTGCAAGCGACTCCGATACCCTGCGCCGCCTGAACGACCTGATCCGGGATGTGCTGCGCTCGTCCTTCAAGGGTCTCGGCAAGCCCGAGCCCCTGAAGGGTGACCTGTCCGGCTGGTGGTCACGCCGGATCACGGCCGAGCATCGCCTCGTCTATCGCGTCGTCGGGCGCGAGGCCGAGCAGCGCGTCGAGATCGTCGCCTGCCGCTATCGCTACTGACGCCGCACGCCAGAAAACTCAGGTCGGCGGCGCGACGCCGTCCTTCTCCACGCTCACCCGCACCGCCGTCAGCGCGCCATCCGCGCCGCGCGTCGCCAGCACGAACACCGCCGCCCCTTCGCGCAGATCCGCGCGCGTCGCCGGCACCGGCCGCACCAGCGCGGTTTGTGCATCCACCCGCACCGGCACGCTGCGGCCATTGATGGTCAGGGTCAGCTCATGCCCAGCGGCGCGCTCCATCACCGCGGCCACCGCGCCGTTGTTCATGGAACTGCCGGGCGTCAGGTCCCATTCGGACTGGAACTGCCGCGTGGCGGTCGCCGGCAGCAGGGTCACGGCCACCGCGCGCAGCCCGTCGCCCGCCGGCTCCGCCACCACGCCGAGATTCGTCCCCGGCACCAGCTCCGCCAGCGTCGCGCGCCGCAGCGCGGAAACCGGCGCGGTCTCCGGCAGCGTCACCGCGGCGGTGCCACCGTCGCGCGTCGCCACCGTCAGCACGCCATCGGCGAAGCCCAGGATGCGGCCGCGCAGGCGCAGCGCCGGCGCGCCCTGCGCTCCCGCCCGACCCGCCGCCAGTGCGGCAAAACCCGCCGCGAGCACCGCGCGGCGCATGACCTTCGGCATGACGTTGACCCCTTTGGGAGCGTCGAGCCTATCACGCTCGTTCCGCAACCAAGCCACGAAGTGCGAAGGTGGCGAAGTCTTAAAGCGGCGCAGCCACGCTCATCCGACCGCTTCGGCCTCCACCTCGAACACGAAGCGCGGGTCGGCCAGCCCCGCCACCAGCAGCAGCGTGCTGGTCGGCGCCAGCGTCCCCAAAAATTTTTCGCGCTCCGCCCGCCAGACCGGGATCAGCGCCCGGTCCGTCAGGAACACGCCCAGCTTCACGATGTTGGCCGGCCCCATGCCATGCGCCGCGAGAATCGCGCCGAGATTGGCGATCGCCTGGCGGATCTGGTCTTCCCCCGCCGGCAGCACCGTCCCATCCGGCGCCACCCCGATCTGCCCCGAGATCACCAGCCGCCGCCCCGGCCCCTCCACCAGCGCGGCGTGGGAATAGCGCGAGCCCGGCGCATGCACGCCAGCAGGGTTCGCAAAGGTCACGGGCATCCCCTCAACTCCTCGGCAGATCTTCGCGCTGGATGCCGCCGGGCGCGCCGAGCGGCGGCGGCGCCCCGCCCCCCCCCCCCCACACGCCCCGCGCCCGCCCGGTCGTGATCTCCAAAAACCCCTTCAGCACCACCAACGCCGC
>NZ_JBWXTD010000003.1:885182-899336 GCF_056682175.1 Falsiroseomonas sp. RANM36 | reverse complement strand
GGGCGCCTGCGGCGTATCACCCGCCACGGGCGCAGGCACATGCTGGATCCCACACCCGGCCCCCGCGCGCTGCTGGGCGGCGCGGCGGCGCTCGCCGCTTCCGGCACGGCGCGCGCCCAAGGCGGCACGCTGACCTATGTCGGCTGGAGCCAGGACGAGGCGGCGTCGAAGCCCGTCCTGACCCAGGCCTTCGACGGCTTCCGCGCGGCAAACCCAGGCATCCGGCTCGACGTCGTCGGCTTCCCCTGGGCGCAGATGCAGCAGAACCTGGTGCTGCGCCAGCGCAGCAACCAGCCGCAGGACGTGGTGCAGCTGGCGGAGCGCTGGCTGCCGCAATTCTCCCGCGTGCTGCGCCCCGCCGACATGCGCGAGGTGCTGGGCGCGGAGATCGCGCAAGCGATCGATCCCGGCCTGCTGCGCATCGGCCAGGTCGGCGGCGCGCAGCTCGGCCTGCCCTGGACGGCGGCCTCCATCGGCATGGTGGCAAACAGGAAGGTCCTCGCCGATGCCGGCGTGACGGAGACGCCGCGCACGGTGGACGCCTTCGCCGATGCGCTGCGGCGCATCAAGCGCGCCAATGCGGAGGTCGTGCCCTATGCCTTCGCCACGAAGAACAACCTGACCATGTCGCCCGACTTCCAGGTGTGGCTGTGGACCTTCGGCGGGCGGCTGTTCGACGCCGAGGACAAGGTCGCGGTGGAGAGCGACGCGGCGCGCGCCGCGCTGTCCTTCCTGGTGGATCTTGCGAAGGAGGGGCTGATCGCGCGCGACGTGGACCGGCCCGATGCGCGCCGCCTGTTCGGCCAGAACCGCACCGCCTTCTATCACGATGCGCCGCTCGCCCGCGGTTTCGCGCGCGACAATTCCGGCCAGGGCGCGGCCTTCGACGCCAATGTCGCGGCCTTCGCCACGCCGGTGCTGCGCGCCGGCGATGCGACACGGTCGCTGATGTGGGGGCACCTGCTGGTGCTGCCGAATGCGCGCGGCGCGCGCATCGGCGCGGATTCGGCGGCGGCGAAGCTGGTGCGCCACCTCGCGATGGATGACGAGGTGCAGCTGCGCTACTTCCGCGCGGTCGGGCTGTTCCCCGTCACGCGCTCCGCGCTCGCGAAGCTCGGCGACGACGCCTATGTGGTCGAATGGGCGCGCAACGCCGGCACGGCGGAGATGGACGAGCCCTCCACCTGGCCGAATGCGGCCGACATCACCAACATCGTCGGCGAGGAAGTGCAGGCGGCGCTGCTCCAGACCAAGCCACCGGCGCAGGCGATCGGCGACATGGCGAACCGCCTGCGCCGCGCGACGGCGAACCAGCGGCGTACCTGAGGAATGAGTCTCGGCCACGCCCCGCCGCCCGCGCCGGGCCCCCCCCCCCCCCGGGGGGGGGGGCCGGGGGGGGGGGGGCGGGCGCCGGGGCGGGGGGGGGGCGCGCCGGCCGCTGGCGCTAGCGCGGCTTCACCGCATGCGCATGCGGCGAGACCGCTCTAGCCTTTTGCTTTGACGCAGTTTCCGAGTCGCCAAGCGAGGCCGCTTGGCTTGAAAATGCTTTAGCCGCCGAGGCCGAGCCAGCGCTGCAGGAAGGTGCGGGAGCGCGGCTGGACGATCGGCGTCTCGCCCTGCCCCGGTTCGCGCCCGAGTGCGGCATTCTCCCGCAGGCGCTGCGATTCCCGCGTCGCATCCACCGCGATGCCGGCAGGCGGCGGGGAGTTCAGCCAGTTCATCAGGCGATCCACCGTGCCGGAGGATGGCCGGTCCAGGCGCAGCGTCTCCTCGTCCACCTGGCGACGGATGTCGCCTTCCACCGGCCCGCCCGCCCGCGCCAGCAGCGCCCGCTCCGCCGAGCTGGGCGCGGTTGCGGCGGTGCCGGGGGCAAGGATCGCGGCGGCGTTGCGGCTGTCCTGCGGGCGGGGCGCGCCGGGCGTGGGCACCGGCAACTGGCCCAGTTGCGGCGGGACAGAGAGTGGCGCGCGCGTGGTCACCAGGAACTCGTCCGGCGCGTCGCGGGTGAATCCGAGCGCGCGGGAGGTGTCGGAACCGCAGCCGGCGAGCGCCAGGAGCGGCAGGGCCATCAGGGCGGGGCGCAGGCGTCTCATCACCCTGAACGCTTAACCCTGGGCGATGGCCTGAACAAGGCATCCGCGACCAGCGCAAGGACGCCGAGCACGATCGCGGCGTCAGCGATGTTGAACACGTACCAGTGCCAGCCCCAGGCATGGGCGTCGAAGAAGTCCACCACGGCGCCGAAGCGGGCCCGGTCGATCACGTTTCCGACCGCCCCGCCGATCACGGCACCGAGCGCCAGCGCGGTGGCCCGGTTCTCCGCCCGCGCCATCCAGCGCAGCAGGAAGGCCGCGATCGCCAGCGCGAGCGCGCCGAGCGCCGCCTGGGTCCAGGGCGCGTCGCCGGCCAGCATCCCGAAGGTGACGCCGCGGTTCCACACCATGGTCAGGTCGAAGCCGAAGGGACCGGCAGCGAGCAGCGGGATGTGCCGCACCGTGTCGAGGTCCAGCACCTCCAGCATGAACCACTTCGTGGCCTGGTCGGCGACCAGGATCACCGCGGCGAGGATGAGGCCGAGGCGCAGCATCAGCTGGATTGGCCCTCCACCACCGCCTCGCAGCGGCGGCAGAGCGTCGGGTGGGCGGCGGACTGCCCGACTTCCGGCAGCACGCGCCAGCAGCGGTCGCATTTGGTGCCGGGGGCGGGTTCGACGGCCGCCGAGGCCGCCGCGCCGGGCGCGAGCGCGACCTGGGAGGCGATGAGCACCTCCTCCCAGTCCTCCGCGCCGAGTGCGGCGAAGGCATCGCCGGTCAGCGCGACCCGCGCCTGCAGCGAGGCGCCGATCAGCCCGTTGCGTCGTGCGACCTCGAGCTCCGCCGTCGCGATCCCGCGCGCCTCCCGGATGGCGGCCCACTTCGCCGCCAGTGCCTCATCTCGCCAGGCCTCGGGCAGCACCGGCCAGTCCTGCAGGTGGACGCTCTCGCTCGCCGGGAAGCGGGCGAGCCAGGCTTCCTCGGCGGTGAAGACCAGCACCGGCGCGAGCCAGGTGGTCAGGCAGCGATGCAGCTGGTCGATCACCGTGCGCGCGCTGCGGCGGCGGTGGCTGTCGCGCGCGTCGCAGTAGAGCGAATCCTTGCGGATGTCGAAGTAGAAGGCGCTGAGATCGCTGGCGCAGAAGGCGTGGATCTCGGGATAGACGCCGGTCCAGTCATGCGTGCGCTGCGCCGTCCGCAGCTTCGCATCCAGCTCCGTCAGCCGGTGCAGTACCCAGCGCTCCAGCTCCGGCAATTCGGCGAAAGGCACGATCTCGTCGGCGGAAAAACCGTCGAGGTTGCCGAGCAGCCAGCGCAGCGTGTTGCGGATGCGGCGATACAGCTCGCCCTGCTGCTCCAGGATGTTCTTGCCGATGCGCTGGTCCTCGGTGACGTCGGTGTTCATCACCCAAAGGCGCAGGATGTCGGCGCCGGACTTGGAGACGACCTCCTGCGGCGCGACCACGTTGCCGAGCGACTTCGACATCTTCCGGCCCTGCTCGTCGAGCACGAAGCCATGCGTCAGGATCGCCTTGAAGGGCGCCACGCCGCGCGTGCCGACGCTTTCGAGCAGGGAGGACTGGAACCAGCCGCGATGCTGGTCGGAGCCTTCGAGATAGAGGTCCGCCGGCCAGGGCAGGCCGCGCTGCGGCGTCAGCACGAAGGCGTGGGTGGAGCCGGACTCGAACCAGACATCCACGATGTCCATCACCTGCTCGTAGTCGGCCGGGTTGCGGTCAGGCCCGAGGAAGCGCGCGGCGGCGCCGGGCTGATACCAGGCATCGGCGCCTTCGGTGGTGAAGGCTGCGACGATGCGGTCCATGACCGCCTGGTCGCGCAGCGGCTCGCCGGTGCGCTTGTCCACGAAGACGGCGATGGGCACGCCCCAGGCGCGCTGGCGGCTGATGCACCAATCGGGGCGGTTCTGCACCATGGAGCCGATGCGGTTGCGCCCGATGTCGGGCACGAAATGCGTCGCCGCGATCGCATCGAGCGATTTCTGGCGGATGGCGTTGCCATCATCCATCGCGATGAACCACTGCGGCGTGGCGCGGAAGATGACGGGCTTCTTGGAGCGCCAGCTATGCGGGTAGCTGTGCGTCAGCCTGCCCTTCGCCGCCAGCGTGCCGAGCGCGGCCATCGCGGCATAGACCGCGTCATGCGCCTTCCAGACATGCAGCCCTTCGAAGCCGTATGCGTGGCGCGTGTAGGTGCCGTCGTCGCCGACCGTCTCGGGGATCGGCAGCCCATGCGCGCGACCGAGGTTGAAGTCGTCCTCGCCATGGCCGGGGGCGATGTGCACGAAGCCGGTGCCGGCCTCCGTCGTGACGAAGTCGCCGGGCAGCAGCGGCACATCGAAGTCGTAGCCAGCGTTCGCTTCGGGCATGCCCTTCAGCGGATGCGCGGCGATCACCCCGGCAAGCTCCGCGCCCTTCAGCACGCGCCTGATGCTGTGCGCGCCGAGCCCCGTGTCCTTTTCGAATTGCGGAAGAAGGGCGAGCGCAACGACCAGGAACTCGCCGACGCGCAGCAGGCTGCCCTCGTTCACGCCCTCGACATGCACCAGCGCGTAGTCGATCTCCTCGCCATAGGCGACGGCGCGGTTGCCGGGGATGGTCCAGGGCGTGGTGGTCCAGATCACCACGCTCGCGCCGACCAGATCGGGCGCCCCTGCGCTGACAACCGAAAACCGCGCCCAGAGCGTCGGCGAGACATGGTCGTGGTATTCGATCTCCGCCTCGGCGAGCGCGGTCTTCTCGACCGGGCTCCACATCACCGGGCGCAGCCCGCGATAGAGCGAGCCGTTCATCAGGAACTTGCCGATCTCGCCGGCGATCACCGCTTCCGAGGGGAAGTCCATCGTCGCGTAGCGGCCCGCCCAGTCGCCATACACGCCGAGGCGCCGAAACTCGTCGCGCTGCACGCCGAGCCAGTGCTGCGCATAGGCGCGGCACTCGGCGCGGAATTCCAGGATGGGGACCTCGTCCTTGTTCTTCTTCTTCGCGCGGTATTCCTCCTCGACCTTCCATTCGATCGGCAGGCCGTGGCAGTCCCAGCCGGGGACGTAGTCGGCGTCGTGCCCGGCCATCTGGGCGGCGCGGTTGATCACGTCCTTCAGGATCTTGTTGAGCGCCGTGCCGATATGCAGCGGGCCGTTGGCGTAGGGCGGGCCGTCATGCAGCACGAATTTCGGCTTGCCCGCCGATGCGGCGCGGAGGCGGTTCCACAGCTCCATCCTCTCCCACCGGGCGAGCCAGTCGGGCTCACGCTTCGGCAGGTCGCCGCGCATCGGGAAGTCGGTCTTCGGCAGGATCACCGTGCCGCGATAGTCGCGGGCCGTCGGTGTCTCGGGAGCATCGGTCATCGGTCTGGGTCTCGGGCGGCCGGGCGGGGCCGCGGGGGTTTCGGTGGGATGCGCGCGCGAAAGAATCCCGGCCTTCAGCGGAAGGCCGGGCGGATAATTCGGGCGGGCACGCGCGACCGGAACATGGCCGACATATGCGGACGGGGGCGGGTGGGGGTCAAGCGCGCGGCGCGAGCCCCAGCCTTGCGGCGAAGGCCGTGATCTCGTCGCGCAGGCGGGGGATGACGACCTCCGCGACCGCGAGGTTCTCTCGTGCGCGCGGAAACACGAAGGTCTCGTACAGGTGCCGGAACAGGTGGCGGAAGCGCATGAGGATGAGCAGCTTCTCCGCCGTGTCTGCCGTCAGGATGGGGCCTCGGCCCTGCGGCACCGGGCGAGCCGCCCGTTCGATCAGGGCGCGGTGAAAGTCTGAGCCAGCGGGTAGGTCCTTGTCCACGGCCAGAACCATGCGCTGCAAGGCCTTCTCCGCCGCCGAAAAGGCGTCGTGCAGGTGCTTGCCGATGGCGATCTCGCGGTCCGCCCGATAGTCCGGCGGCACCTCCTCGAGTGCTGCCGCCTTCCGCAGAGCCAGGTCCGCCGCGCGCAGCGCCGTGTCCAGGTCGTCCTGGATGTCAGCCCAGGTCGCCGGCGTCACGCCCCTGCTCCATGATCTTGGACCGCAGGCGCGGCGAGACCCTGTCCAGCTCGACGATGTCGGGCTCGAAGCCGAAGGGGAGGGCGGCCGCAAAGGCGGCATTGCCGGCCGCGAACATCGCCGGCTCCGGCCCATCCAGCGCCAGGTCCAGGTCAGACCGCCGGTGGAAGCGCCCCGTCGCCAGCGACCCGAACACGATCACCCGCACGCCGAGCTTCGCCGCCGCGGCCGCCGCCGCCTGCGCCGCCTTCACCGCCTGCGCGCGGTGCGCCGCGATGTGGCGGGCGTTCAGCGTCTCCCAGTCCGGATAGGTCGCCTCGGCCATGGGGCCATCCTACCACAGCGCCGCCTGGGCGCCCCACACCGCCGCGACGCCGGCGCAGATCGCGAGCCCCAGGTTGCGGGTGGCGAGCTGCACGCCAATGACCGCAGCAGCGCCGATCCAGGCCGGCACCGAGCCCGCCACCAGGGGCGGGGTCGCATAGGCCATGAACAGCGCGCCCGGCAGGTGGCGCAGCATCGCCTCCACGAATTCTGGCGGGCGGACGCTGCGCAGGATCGCATAGCCGCCGGCGCGGCAGGCATAGGTCACCGCCGCCATGCCGAGGATCGCGAGCAGGACATCCGTGCGGATCTCCATCATCCTTGCGCGTCCGATTCAGACCTCTGGGCCTGCGGCCCGCCGGTCATCGGACGCGAGCGCTTCTCGCGCAGCTCGATCCAGGCGCCGAGCGTCGCGCCGGCGAGCGTGCCGGCCAGCAGCGGCAGCGGCACCGGCAGGCCCGCCCGATGCGCCGCCAGCGCCACCAGACCCGCCACCACCCAGGGCGCCAGGTCCACCCGCGGCCCGCGCCACAACCCAACCAGGATGGAGATGAAGGCCGCGACCGAGGCGAAATAGAGCGGATGACCGGGCGGCAGCTTCACCAGGCTGCCGGCCAGCCAGCCGATCGCGGTGGTCGGCACCCAGCTTGCCCAGAGCCCCAGCCCGACGCCCAGCAGATAGCCCGCATCCCGCCCGCCGCGCCGCTGCTCCTGCACCGAAAGCGCGAAGGAATGGTCCACAAGCGTCGCCAGCGTGCCCCAGAGCTTCCAGCCACGCAGCCGGTTCAGCCAGCCGGCCAGCGCGGCCCCCTGCGGCGCCATGCGCAGGTTCACCACGCCGGCGGCGACGATCGCCGCCATGATCGGCGCCGGGTCGGTCCAAAGCTCCAGCGCCAGCAACTGCGCCGCGCCGGCATAGACCAGCGCGCTCATCAGCACCGTCTCGGCGAAGGTCAGCCCCTTGGCGTCGGCGAGCACGCCGATCACCAGGCCGAAGGGCACCATCCCGAGCCAGAGCGGCAGGCTCGCGACGGCGCCGCGCCAGACCCCGGCGCGGGTGAAGACGACGCCGCCGCTCATGCGCGGCGCGCGGCGAGCAGCCGGCTTTCGGCCTCGGCCGGCTCCATCGCCAGGGCGCGGGCGGCGACCTCGCGGCCGAAGCCGGCGCGGGCGAGCGCGCCGAGCGCCTTCGGGTCCTCGCCCTCGCTCGCGGCGCGCGCGAAGGGGCCGATGCGGCGGCGGCGGCAGAAGGCCAGCGCGGCGTCGAGCTCGGCCTCCTCGCCTTCCGGCACGGCGGCCAGCGCAGTCTCGGCATCCACGCCCTTGGCGCGCAGATGCGCGAGCGCCGCGCGCTGCGAGCGGCCGGCGCGCAGCAGGCGCTTCGCGCGGCTTGCGGCGAAGGCGGCGTCGTCCACCGCGCCCTGTGCCACCATCCGCCGCGCGACCTCGGCCGCGGCAGCCTTCGCGGCGGCGGCGCGGGCGGCCGTGTCCTCCTGGCCTTCCGCTTCGGCGGCGCGCGCCCAGCGTTCCACGCGGCGGGCGAGCACGCGACGCAGCCCGGCCTCGGTCGCGGCGAAGCGCGCGAGATGGGCCAGCGCGGCTTCGCGGAGCCCGGCGGCATCGGGTGGCGCGCCGGCGGGTCGCGGCGAGGATCGGCGGCGTGGATCGGCCATGCCGGCGTTCTGCCACGCCGTGGCGGCGCGTGACGATACGGCGCTCGGCGGGAGCGGAACCGGAGAGGTCAAGAGGGCGTTGTCGCGTCGCATCCACACCACGGAGACCCAAGCATGCGGACCACCCATCGCTGGCTGATGATGACGACGGCGGCGGCCCTCTGCGCCGCGCCGCTTCTGGCCTTCGGCCAGGCGACCACCGGCACCGCGTCCGGCACCATGCCGCCGGCGGCGACCCAGGCCCGCCCGCAGGCCGGCAGCGTGCCCGACGGCGCGCCGGGCAACCCGCCCTCCACCGCCACCCAGCGCGCGCTTGATTCGGTGACCGGCCAGCGGACCTCGCCGGACGGGACCGGCAACAACCCGCCGGGCACCGCGGTCGGTCGCGCCCTCGATCGTGCCGCCGACGCGGTGAGCGATGCGACCACGCCGGACCGCACCGCGCCGGCCAGCCGCGCGACGCATGGCGGGACGGCTGCCGTCGCGGCGGACAGCGCCCGCCTGCAGGACGGCCGGCGCGCGACCAAGATGATCGGCGCGAATGTCTACAACGAGCAGAACGAGAGCATCGGCGAGGTCGAGGACCTGATCCTGACCCTGAACGGCGCCCAGCGGCCGGTGGCGATCATCTCGGTCGGTGGCTTCCTCGGCATCGGCGCGAGGCTGGTCGCGGTGCCCACGGAGCGGCTGCAGTGGAATGCCGAGCGCGAGCGCTGGCTGCTGACCGGCGCCACCAAGGACAGCCTGAAGAGCATGGCGCCCTTCAGTTACGAGGAGCGCGGCCGCCGCGGCTGACGCGGCGAGCACGCCAACCGCCCGGCCGTCATGTGGCGGCCGCGCCATTCCAGGCCAAGGATCCGATGATGACCCGCTTCCTCCTGCTGGCGGCGCTGGCGCTGCCTGTCGTCGCCTGCGCGGATACGCGCGACGGCACCCCGGGCAATCCGCCCTCCACCGCGACGCAGCGCGCCTACGACCAGATCACCGGCAGCCCGCGCACGAGCCCCGACGGCACCGGCAACAATCCGGCGGGCACCGCCGCCGAGCGCGCCTTCGACCGGGCCGCCGGGACGAACGTGTCGGGCGCCTATCCCGCGCAGCGCGACGGCACGCCGGCCAATCCGCCCGGCACCGCGGCCGAGCGCGCCTATGACCGCGCGACGGGGTCGAACACTTCCGGCGCCTATCCCGCGAACAGCGGCGGCGTCCGCCAGTAGTCCGCGCCGCCCTGTCATGCCGGGCCGGCGGGGCGCGCATGCCTCGCCGGCCCTTCGCGTTTTGACCCTTCCCGGCGATTCGGGCATTTTCCTCCGCTTCCGCGCCTGCCGGGGCATGTCGCCCGCGGCCCGCGCGGAACTGGAGGAAGCGAGGAACATCGTGATCCCCGCCCTGATGCCGAACTATGCCCGCGCCGACCTTGCCTTCGAGCGGGGCGAGGGTGCGCGTCTGTGGACGGCGGACGGGCGACGATTCCTCGATTTCGGCGCGGGCATCGCGACCAGCTCCATCGGCCATGGCCACCCGCATCTGGTGAAGGCCATCGCCGATCAGGCGGCGAAGGTGATGCACGTCTCGAACCTGTACCGGGTGCCGCAGGCCGAGGAGCTTGCCGCGCGCCACGTGCAGAATTCCTTCGCGGACAGCGTGCTGTTCTGCAACTCGGGCGCCGAGGCGAACGAGGGCATGATCAAGGCCGTCCGCAAATACCATGCGGAGAACGGCCACCCCGAGCGGTTCCGTACGATCTGCTTCGAGGGCGCCTTCCACGGCCGGACGCTGGCGATGATCTCGGCCACCGGCAACGCGAAGTATCTCGCCGGCTTCGGCCCGCCGGTGCAGGGCTTCGACCATGTGCCCTTCGGCAACATGAACGCGGTGCGCGACGCCATCGGGCCCGAGACCGCCGCGATCCTGATCGAGCCGGTGCAGGGCGAGGGCGGCGTGCGCCCGGCCAGCCTGCAGTTCCTGCGCGACCTGCGCGCCGCCTGCGACGAGTTCGGCATCCTGCTGGCGCTGGACGAGGTGCAGACCGGCATGGGCCGCTCGGGCAAGCTCTGGGCGCATCAATGGGCCGGGATCGAGCCCGATGTGATGTCCGCGGCGAAGGGCATCGGCGGCGGCTTCCCGCTCGGCGCGGTCTTCGCGAAGGAGCATGTGGCGAAGCACCTGAAGCCCGGCACGCATGGCCACACCTATGGCGGCAACCCGCTGGCCTGCGCGGCGGGCAACGCGGTGCTGGACGTGGTGCTCGCGCCCGGCTTCCTCGACGGCGTGGACCGCGTGGCGCGGCATCTGTGGCGTGGGCTGGAAGGCCTGGCGCGCCGCCATCCGGAGGTGATCGCGGGCGTGCAGGGCGCCGGGCTGCTGCTCGGGCTGCGGCTGCACGAGGTCGTGACCAATTCCGCCCTGCAGGAGGCGGCGGCGGCAGAGGGGCTGCTGACGGTGGCGGCGGGGATGAACGTGCTGCGCGTGGCGCCGCCGCTGATCATCACCGATGCGGATGCGGACGAGGCGGTCGCGCTGCTGGAGCGCGCCTGCCTGCGCGTGACGCCGCAGAAGGTCGCGGCGCAGTGAGCGCTGCGCTCAAGGTGACGGGGGGCGCCGGCAAGGCGCCCCCGCGCCATTTCCTCGAGATCATGGACCATGATCCGGCGACGCTGCGCCGGATGCTGGATCTCGGCATGCAGGCGAAGAAGGGCGCCATCGGCGGCAGGCCGCTGGCGGGCAAGCATGTCGCGCTGATCTTCGAGAAGCCCTCCACCCGCACCCGCGTCTCCTTCGAGGTCGGGATCCGCCAGCTCGGCGGCGATGCGATCGTGCTGTCGTCGAAGGACATGCAGCTCGGCCGCGGCGAGACGCCGGCGGACACCGCGCGCGTGCTGTCGCGCTACGTGGACGCGATCATGCTGCGCACGGACAACGTGGCGAAGATCCGGGAACTGGCGGCGCATGCGACGGTGCCGGTGATCAACGGGCTGACGGACGTCTCGCATCCCTGCCAGATCATGGCCGACGTGATGACCTTCGAGGAGCATCGCGGCCCGATCGCCGGGCAGACCGTCGCCTGGACCGGCGACGGCAACAACGTCGCGCAGTCCTTCATCCAGGCCGCCGCGCGCTTCGGCTTCGTCCTGCGCATCGCCACCCCGCCCGAACTCGCGCCGCCGGCCGAACTGATCGCATGGGCCCGCAAGGAAGGCGCGGCGATCGAGCTGACCTCCGACCCGCAGGCGGCCATGCGCGGCGCGCGCTGCGTCGTCACCGACACCTGGGTCAGCATGTCGGACGAGAAGCCCGACGCCGCGACGGTCAGCCGCCACAACCTGCTGGCGCCGTACCAGCTGAACGCCGCGCTGCTGCGCCATGCCGCGCCCGACGCGATCGTGATGCACTGCCTGCCGGCGCATCGCGGCGAGGAGATCACCGACGAGGTGATGGACGGCCCGCAGAGCGTGGTGTTCGACGAGGCGGAGAACCGGCTGCACGCGCAGAAGGGCGTGCTGCTCTGGGCGCTCGGGCAGGGGTAGCGGGCCGGCCGCGAAGGGAAGGCGCCGCCCGGGCGTAACCCGGCGGGCCGGGCGGGCGAAGGCTGCGACAGGACACGTCGCAGGGAAGGCCGCCCATGACCTCGTCGCTCTGCCGCGATGCGCGCGGGCTGCCGGTGACCACAGGCGATGCGGCGGCGGTGCGCAGCCTCGATGCGGCGGTGGCCGCGATGCTCGGCCATCGCGCCGATGTCATGGACCATCTCGGCGCGGCGCTTGCCGCCGACGCGGAACTTGCGTTGGCGCATGCGCTGCGCGGCCTGCAGCTGTGTCTTCTGGCGCGTGGCGAGGTGATGCCGGAGGCCGCGCGGAGCCTGGCGCGGGCGCGCCTTGCGATCGCGGCGCGCGGCGGCACGCCGCGGGAACGCGCCTTCGTCGCCGCGCTCGCCGTCTGGGTCGAGGAAGGCGACATGCAGCAGGCCGCCGCGGCGCTCGAGGCGGCCCTGGCCGCGGCGCCGCGCGATGCCGCCGCGCTGAAGCTCGCCCAGGCCATCCGCTTCATGCTGGGCGACGCGGCGGGGATGCGCCTGGCGCTGGAGCATGCGCTGCCGGCCTGGGGCGAGGATGTGCCGGGCTTCGGCCATGTCCTCGGCTGCCACGCCTTCGCGCTGGAGGAGAGCGGCGACCGTGCGGCCGCGGAGCGCGTGGGTCGCCGCGCGGTGGCGCTGGCGCCGGACGATCTCTGGGGTGCGCATGCGGTGGCCCATGTCATGGAAGGCGAGGGCCGCGCGCGGGAAGGGCTGGTTTGGCTCGAGGCGGCGATCGGCCGCGCGCGCGACGCCGGCGGCTTCGCGCGCCACCTGGCCTGGCATGCGGCGCTCTGCCACCTGCATCTCGGCGAGGCGGAGACGGCGCTGCGTCTCTACGACACCCGGCTGCGGCACACCGGCAGCGAGGAATTCCGCGACGTCGCCAACGCCGCCTCGCTGCTCTGGCGGCTGGAGGCGCAGGGCGTCGCTGTGGGCAGCGCGCGCTGGGCCGAGGTCGCGGACATCGCCGAGCGGCGCATCGGCGACCACATGCTCGCCTTCGCCGACCTGCACCATGTGCTCGGCCTGGCCGGTGCGCGGCGCGGCGCGGCGCTCGCGGCCTTCATCGAGGGGATGCGCCGCCGCGCGCTGCGGGGCGGTGGCACGCAGGCGCAGGTGATCGCGCAGGTCGGGCTGCCGGTGGCGCGCGCCATCGCCGCGGCGGCCGGGGACGATCCGGCCCAGGCCGCCGATCTGCTGGAGGCGATGCGGCGGGACCTGCCGCGCATCGGCGGGAGCACGGCGCAGCGCGACGTGCTGGAGCGGCTGGGCCTGGCCAGCGCGGCCGCGGCGGGCCGCGGGGCGGCGGTGCTGGCCATGCTGCGCGCCCGCGCGTCGCGGCGCGCGCCGGGTGCCTGGGAGAAGGCGCTCGCCGCCGGGGCGCGCGACGGGCAGGGCGCGGGCGGCGATCTTGCCGAAGGCCGGATTTTGCCGATGGGCGGCTCCGGACTTCACCAATCTTTCATGCGCCTGGATCATCCTCCGCCCCGGCAAGTGGGCGGAGGACCTCCATGCTGGCAAGACTTCGCGGCGCAACTGGCGGAGTGAAACGGCTCGGGGTGCGCGCGCGCATCCTGCTGATCGCCCTGGCATGCCTCGGCTTCGGGCTGGGCGTGCTCACCACCGTGACGGTGAGCGACCTGCGGGGGCGTGCCCGCGCGCTGGCCGGCGAACAGCTCGAGAGCAACCTGCGGCTGATGTATCTGCTGCTCGGCGACATCGGCAGCGAGTGGAGGCTCGACGGCGGGCGGCTGCTGCTGGACGGGACGGAGCTCAACGGCCAGACCGAGATCGTGGATCGCATCGGCGCCGTGGGCGGCGGCGTCGCGACCATCTTCGCCGGCGAGACGCGTGTCGCCACCACGGTGCCGGGCACGCAGGGCGGCCGCGCGACCGGCACCACCCTGGCGGCGGGACCGGCGCGGGACGCGATCCGGGCGGGCCATGCCTTCCGTGGCGAGACGATGATCCTCGGCCGCCCGTATCTGACGATCTACGACCCGATCCTTGGCGGCGACGGCCGCACCATCGGCATCCTCTTCGTCGGCCTGCCCCTCGATGACGTCGCGAAGATGCAGGACGAGGCCATCCGCCAGGCCGTGCTGGCCGGGGGCGCGGTGCTCGCCGCGGTCGCCCTGCTGCTCTGGCTGGCGCTGCGGCGCCAGCTCCGGCCGCTCGGCGGGCTCGCCGCCAGCCTGAACGAGATCGCCGCCGGGCAGCTCGACACGACCGTGCCCTGCACCGGTCGCTCGGACGAGCTGGGCGCGATCGGGCGCGCCGTGGCGACGCTGCGCGATGCGGCGCGGTCCGCCCGGGCGGCGCAGGCCGAGGCCGAGGCGGCGCGGGAGGCGGCGCAGGCCCGCTTGCTGGCCGAGCGGGCAGACAGCGCCGCGCGGCTCGAGGCCGGCGTGGGCGAGGCGGCCGGGCGCCTGATCGCCGCGGCGGTGGAGCTGCGCGACGCGGCCGAGGCGGCGGGAACGGCGGGGGAGCGCGGCGGCGCGCCGGGGCGGGCCGGGGCCGGGGGGCGGGCCGGCGCGGCGGGGGGTGGGGAG
>NZ_JBWXTD010000003.1:884795-885082 GCF_056682175.1 Falsiroseomonas sp. RANM36 | reverse complement strand
GCGGCGGGGCGGGGGGGGGGGGGGGGGGCGGGGGGGGGGCGGGCGGGGCCGGGGGGGGGCGCGAGGGCGCGGCGCGGCTGACCGGCGCGACGGAGAATGTGCAGGCCGTGGCCGCCGCGGCCGAGGAACTGGCGGCCTCGGTCGCCGAGATCACGCGCCAGGTGGCGGAAGGCGCGCGCACCGCGCAGGAGGCGGCGGCGGCGGCGCGCGCCGCGGGCGGCACGGTGGCGCGCCGGTCGGGGGCGGCGGGGCGGATCGGCGACGTGGTGCGGCTGATCAGCGACATC
>NZ_JBWXTD010000003.1:880063-884695 GCF_056682175.1 Falsiroseomonas sp. RANM36 | reverse complement strand
GCGCCTGGGGGGGTCGGGCGCGCGCCCGGCGCTGGTGGCGGCGGGGGCGGCGCGCGCCTCGGACGGCACGGTGGCGAGCCTGTCGGAGGCGGCGGGACGGATCGGCGACGTGGTGCGGCTGATCAGCGACATCGCCGGCCAGACCAACCTGCTGGCTCTCAACGCCACGATCGAGGCGGCGCGCGCCGGCGAAGCCGGCAAGGGCTTCGCGGTGGTCGCGGGCGAGGTGAAGTCCCTCGCCGCGCAGACCGCCAAGGCGACCGAGGAGATCGCCGCCCAGATCGCCGCGATGCGCGGCGCGACGGAGCAGGCGGTGGCCGCGGTGCGCGGCATCGCCGGTTCGGTCGGCCGGATGGAGGAGGTGACGGGCGCGATCGCGGCCGCCGTGGAGCAACAGGGCGCGGCGACGCGCGAGATCGCGCGCCACGCGGCCGAAGCGGCGGCCGGCACCAGCGAGGCGGCGGGCGAGATCGCGCAGATGACGGATGATGTCGCGGCGGGCGCGGGCGGGATCGCGCGCGTGCGGACGGCCGGCGCCGATGTCGGGGCGCAGGCCGCCGCGATCCGCACCCAGGTCGGCGACTTCACGGCGCAGTTGCGGGCGGCGTGACGTCGCCGGCCGGGGGCGGGCAGGCCGTGCGCAGCGCCGCAGGGTCCCGCGGCAGCGGGAACGCGGCCGCGCCGAACATCTCTGCCAGCACGCGGCGCGCGATCAGCCCCAGGGCGATGCCGATCTGTTCCTCGACCAGCGCCCCCTCGTCGGCCGCCCATTTGGCGTAGGTCGAAGGCGTTCCACGCCAGGTGAAGCTGCGCGCGGGGCCGCCGGCCTCCGCGCCGAAGCCGGCCCGGGCCGTCACCGTCAGCACGAGGGACGGGTTCGAGGGGTTGAACGCGCTGTCTCGCTCCGGTGCCAGCCGGATCTCGCCGAGAGACGTCCGCAGCACATCCGGCCCGGGCGCGCCGGCGGCGGCCAGCCGTCCGCCAGACCGCGCCACGAGCGTGTCGCGCAGGCAGGCGCCGAGCCGTTCCGGCTGCAGGTGGCGCGCCAGCACCTCGGCCCGGCGCAGCGCCTCGGCCTCCGTGCCCGGGCTGCGGGCGGAATCGATGGCGCCGGCAGCCAGCCCCGCGGTGCCGCCGCCCACAGCCCCGACCGGCAGGCAGAGCAGGGCGAAGGGGCCGCTCGGCAGGCAGGCGCCGAACATCGCCACCGCGCCGTAGCCGGCGCCGCCGAGCGTGGCGAGGGTCGGCAGCCCGGCGCCGCCTGCGACGCCGAGCGCCGGCGGCGGGCCCGGCAAGGCGGGCGGCGCCGAGGCCACCGCGAGGACCGGCACGGGCTGCCCCCGTGTCGTGCCGGCCAGGGTCGGCCCCCCATCATCCCGGATCGGGTCCGGCACCGCGCCGCAGCCCGCAAGCAAGAGAAGCGCCGCCCCGAAGGCGGAGGCCACAATGCCGGAGCATGGGAGGCGCATCGGCATCATGCTGCGCATCCTGCCGACCGCGAATCCCCGATGGGCTCACACGCGTCTTCAGGCCGACCACCCATGACCACGCCCTCCTGCCGACGTAGTCAATTATGAATCTAGTATATTAGCAATATACTAATTAATGGATATTCAGGATGGCTCCGCGGTTGCAGGCTTGGCAGCCCGGACGGCCAGGGCGGCGCGGATCTCGGCCTCGGTCCGGTGCGGCAGGTCCGGATCGGCATGCGTCCATCCGACATGCCCGTCCCAGAAGGCATGCATCTGCGGCATCCGGTCCGGGCCGTCATCGAGCGAGGCGGCCGTGATGTGGACCTCGCCGGGCCAGAGGCGCGAGCGGAACAGCATCGGCGAGCCGCAGTGGCGGCAGAAGCCGCGCTCCGCCTCCGGGCTCGAGCCGTACCAGACCAGCGCCCCCTCGGCGCCCTCCTGCAGGGCGAAGCCCTCGGCCGGGAGGCAGACCCAGGTGACGAAGGCCGCGCCATGCGCGCGCCGGCACATGCCGCAATGGCAATGCGCGACCCACTTGCTCGGGAAACGGGCCCCGAATCGAACCGCGCCGCAGAGGCAGCCGCCCTGGCCCATGGTCGTCGGTCCCTTCCGATCCGCCGGCGAGCCTAGGTCGAGGGTGGTGGAGCAAGGAACCATCTTCTCGCATGCGCCATCCGCCCCCCCCGCCGTGACGCGCGCCGGTGCGGGAGACGTGACCGGCGGGCGGCTTGACCGGCCGGCGGCGCCGGACCAGGGAGGATCCACCCTGGTTTGCCGGAGAGGCCCATGACTGCTCGCAGCGCGGCCCCGATCGCCCGCTTCACCGCCCAGGAGGCGCTGGTCTGCGCCATGGTGCTGATGTCGGTCGCCGACGGCCCGATGTCCGATGCGGAACTCGCGACGATGAGCCGCATGGTGCAGGAACTTCCCGCCTTCAGCGATTTCCACAGCCAGGAGATCGAGACGGTGACCGATGCCGTCACCCGGCTGCTCGGCCGCAGCGACGGCCTGGACCAGGCCATGACGCTGCTGCGCGATGCGCTGCCGATGCGCCTGCGCGAGACCGCCTATCTGCTGGCCTGCGAGGTCTGTGCCGCGGATGGCGAGGCGACGCAGGAGGAGCTGCAGTTCCTGCAGGACCTCCGCATCGGCCTCGATCTGGACCGCCTGATCGCGGGCGCGATCGAGCGGGCTTCCAAGGCGCGCTACCAGGTCATCTGATTTTTCGTTTCGCATCCCCGCATCGGGGTGCATGCTTCCTGCGCGGCGGGCATCCGACCCGGCCGCGGAGGAACGCCATGCGAAACGCTGTAAAGGCCCTTCTGGCCGGCGGCTGCCTGCTCGTTGGGCTGCCGGCCGCCGACGCGCAATCGCCCGCGCCGAACCCGGCGGCGATGACCTTCTTCGTGACCAGCGTCGGGATCGGGCGCGGCGCCGATCTCGGCGGCCTGGCCGGCGCCGACGCGCATTGCCAGGCGCTGGCGGCCGCGGCGGGCGCGGGCAACCGCAGCTGGCGCGCCTATCTCAGCACCCAGGGGCAGGGCGCGGTGAATGCCCGCGACCGCATCGGCGCCGGGCCGTGGCAGAACGCGCTCGGCGTGGTCATCGCCCGCAACGTCGCGGATCTGCATTCGCCCGGCAACGCGATGACCAAGCAGACCAATGTGAACGAGCGCGGCCAGGTGGTGAACGGCCGCGGCGACACGCCGAACGAGCATGACGTGCTGACCGGGTCGCAGGAGGACGGCACCGCCTTCGCGGGTGCGGAGGACCGGACCTGCCGCAACTGGACCTACAGCGGCGCCGAGGGCTCTGCCATGGTCGGCCATCACGACCGCATCGGGCTGCGCGACGACGCGCCCTCGAAGTCCTGGAACACCTCGCACCCGTCGCGCGGCTGCAGCCAGGACAACCTGCGCAGCAGCGGCGGCGCCGGCCTGTTCTACTGCTTCGCCGGGAACAGAACGGCGCGACCGTGCCGCGCTATTGCCGCGTGACGGGCGGCAGCAGCGCGGCGGGCCGGCGGTCCGGCGTGCACATGTCGTTGTCGCGCGGCCGCACGCCGAAATGCCGGCCGCGCGCATCCAGCGCAAGCAGGTCGTGGTCCTCCCGGCAGAGCGCCACCGGCTTCCATCCCGCGCAGCCGCGCTCGGAGATGTCCACCTCCTGGCCGGCGCGCAGCCCGCAGGCGGCGAAGCCGAAGGCGGCGACGACGGCGGGATCGGCGGTGAGCAGCGTCACCAGCTTGCGATCCTCCTGGAACACCGCCTCGAAGGCGCCGGGCACCGCGGAGGACGCCGCGCCGATCGCGTAGGCGCCATGCGTGCGGAAGGCGAAGGTGCGCTGCGTCATCGCGGGATCGAGCGCATGGGTGAAGACCAGGCTCCAACGGCCATCCGCGAATTCGAAGCGGCGCGTGCCGTAGCCGCCATACCAGGGTTCGGGCGCGGGGCTGGCCCAGACGCCCTGGAGCGTCGCCAGCCTGTCCCTGTCGGCGAAACCCTGCGCAGCGGCGGGGGCGGCGAGCATCGTGGCCGCGGCGAGGGCCGCGAGCATGGTCGTGGCTTGCATCATCCTGTCCTTCCTCGACGGACGCGGCGTGATGCCGGTCCGTGGGAATGACGCGCGGCGATGCGCGATTTCGACAGGCGCCCAATCAGCGCAAGAGGGTCAGTCCACGATGAAGAGCTTCGCGCCGGTCCGCGTGGCGGAGCGGTGGGCGGCGTCGCCGAAATCGGAGACCTGGTAGGACATGCCCGGCTTCAGCGTGAAGCGGCGGCCATCGCGCAGTTCGGTCTCGAGTTCGCCCTCGACGACGAAGAGCACATGGCCGCGGTCGCACCAATGGTCGGCCAGGTAGCCGGGCGAATACTCCACCATGCGCACGCGCAGGTCGCCGATGGTCAGCGTGCGCCACAGCGCGTGGCCCGTCTCGCCGGGATGGCGCGTCGGCTCCACCTGCGACCAGTCGGTGACCGTGAAGGGGAAGGGCGGGATCTTCATCAACCCGCGGCCTTCTTGGGCGGCAAGGGCTCGGTCGGCGCGCCGGCGGCGCGCCCGGCCGCCGGGCGGGCCGCGCAGCTCGATCAGCCCGCGCCCGGGCGGGCCGGCCGGCACGCCCAGCGGCAGCAGCAGCGTGGCGAGGCCGTCCCGGGTCCAG
>NZ_JBWXTD010000003.1:876347-879963 GCF_056682175.1 Falsiroseomonas sp. RANM36 | reverse complement strand
CGGGGGGGCCCCTCCACCCCCCCGCGGCCTCCGGGGGCGGCCCGGGCGGGGGGGGGGCGCGGGGGGCGCGCCAGGCGCCGTAGCCGCCCTTCAGGTGCGAGACGGGCTTCAGCCCCATCTCCTGCGCCGCGCGCGCCGCCAGGGCGCTGCGCAGCCCGCCGGCGCAGAAGAAGACAAAGTGTCTGTCCTGCTGGAATTGCGGCTTGGCATAGGGGCTGGCGGGGTCGATCCAGAATTCCAGCATGCCGCGCGGGCAGTGGAAGGCGCCGGGCACGCGGCCCTCGCGCTCCAGCTCCCGGATGTCGCGGATGTCCACGAACTGCACGTCGTCGCGGCCGTAGAGAGCCTTCGCGCGATCCACGTCGATCTCCTCGACGATCGCGTTGGCCTCGTCCACGAGCTGGCGATAGCCCTTGGTGATCTGCTGCGGCATCTCCGCTTCTCCTACGCCACCAGCGCGCCGTCGCGCGCCACGATGCGTCCATGGCTGACCACCAGCCGTCGCGGCGGCTGCGCGACCACCGCCTCGGCCAGCGTCTCGGCCTCCAGCAGCACCAGGTCGGCGCGTTCGCCGATGGCGAGGCGGCAGGTCTCGAAGCCGCAGGCCTCGGCGGCCCAGTCGCTCACGGTCGCGAAGGCCAGCGCCACCTCGTCGTCGCGCCGCAGGTCGTTCTTCATCCCGAGGATCATCGCCCGCTGCAGCATGTCCGGCTTGCCATAGGGGCCCCAGGTGTCGCGGATGCCGTCATTCCCCGCGAATATTTTTGTTCCGTGCGCGCGCGCGGTCTTCACCAGCGGGACCGGACGCGACGGTGGCGCGGTGGTCGCAAGCGCGATGCCCGCTTCCGCCAGGGCCTCGTACAGCGCGGGTGCGCGCGAAACCTCGCCCAGGCAGAAGGCGTGGCTGACCACGACCTTGCCCTGCATGCCGAGTGCCAGCGTGCGCTCGATGATCAGGTCGAGCGCGAAGGCGCCGAGCTCGCCCGGCTCATGCAGATGGATGTCGAGCGGCTTGCCGTGCTGCGTGCACAGCCCGAACACCGCATCCAGATGCCCCTTCGGATCGCGATCGATGCCGGAGGGATCGAGGCCGCCGACGATGTCCGCGCCGTTGCGCAGCGCGGCATCCAGCAATTCGAGCGTGCCGGGCCGGATCAGCAGGCCCGATTGCGGGAAGGCGACCACCTGGATGTCCATGGCGCCGCGCATCGCGTCCCGCAGCGCGACCAGCGCATCCGAATGCGCGGTGCCGACCGCGATGTCCACATCCGCATGGGTGCGGATGCGCGTGGTGCCGAGGGCGAGGAACATCCGCGCCATGTGCTCGCCCTGGCGGCGCGGATCGAGCCCGAGGCGCTTGCGCTCGTTCCGCTCGTTGTCGATGCGGTCGATCAGCCGCGATCCGACCGCGTTGCGGTACCAGCCCATGCCCCAGAGCGTCTTGTCGAGATGCGTGTGCCCTTCGACGAAGGCGGGGAGCGCCAGCAGGCCGCGCGCCTGCTCCACCATAGCGCCCGCCGGCGCGTCGAGGCCCCGGCCGATCGCGGCGATGCGGCCGTCGCGGATGAGGATGTCGGTCGCTGCGCCGCTCTCGGGCGTGCGGCAGTCGCGGATCAGCAGCGTCGTCATGCCAGCACCCACTCGCGGAACAGCGCCAGGTCGATGTTGCCGCCGCAGAGGATGACGGCCACGCGCCTGCCGCGCATGCGGTCCTTTTCCTGCAGCAGGGCGGCGAGCGGCGCGGCGCCCGCGCCCTCGGCCAGATTGTGCGTATCCTGCCAATAGGCGCGGATCGCCGCCGCCACCTCGTCGTCGGTGACGGTGACGATGCGCGCGGCGCCCTTGCGGATCATCGCCAGCGCCGCGGGATCGGGCACGCGCGTCGCCATGCCGTCGGCGCGGGTGTTCGCCGTCGGCGTCTCCACCACATGACCCGCGGCGAAGGAGAGCGCATAGGCGGGCGCTTCCGTGGATTGAACGCCGACGATCTCGGTGGAAAGGCCCAGCAGGTCGCGCGCCATGATGCAGCCGCAGATGCCCGAGCCGAGGCCGATCGGGACATAGAGCGCATCGAGCTTCGGCGCGGCGCGGAACAGCTCCAGCGCATAGGTCGCGACGCCGAGCACCAGCGCCGGCGCGAAGGAGGGAGCGAAGAGCAGCCCTTTCTCCTCCGCCAGCCGCGCCGCTTCCACCCGCGCGGCGTCGAAATCGGCGCCATGCTCAATCAGCGTGGCGCCGAAGGCGCGCATCGCTTCGTTCTTCTCCACGCTGTTGCCGCGCGGGACGACGATGGTGACGGGCACGCCCGCGCGCGCGCCGGCGAAGGCGAGGCTCTGGCCGTGGTTGCCGCGGGTGGCGGAGATCACGCCCGGCACATCCGGGCGCTCCCGCTTCAGCCGGTCGAAATAGGTGATGCCGCCGCGCACCTTGAAGGCGCCGGTCGGCGTGTGGTTCTCGTGCTTGACCCACACCTCCGCGCCGGCGCGCCGCGCCAGCAGCGGCCATGCATAGTGCGGCGTCGGCGGGAAGACGCCGTGCACCAGTCTTGCGGCCTCTTCCAGGGCGGGCAGGTCGAACACGCGGAACCTCCAGACGAAGCGACGGCGCGGCATGGGTGTTGGCCGCGCCACGGACAACCATAGCGGAGGGATCTGCGGTGGCCATCACGGTGGACCGCGGCCGCTGACCCGCGAAGCGGCAGGAGAGTCCGCCGGCCGTGAAGGTGCCGCGGGGGCGGATGCCCGGATGCGGCGGCGCGCGACAATTCGGGCCGCCTGGCGCCGCCGCCGCGCGCAGCGCATGAAGACCGCCAGGACGTGCTACCGGCGGAGCGCCTGGAGGAGGCGGGTCAACGCCATCAGCGGCAGTTGCGGCGCGGCGCGCCGATGCCCTGCCGTGCGAATCGGCTGGGCTTCGCGTGCCGGCGCAGGAAGCCCGCGCAGGCTGACCCTGCGGCCCGCAACGAAAAAGGCGGCCCGCGCCGGGCCGCCCGGTGCCACAGCGGCGATGGCGAAGCGGCCGGTCAGACCGGCCGGAGGTTGGTGGCGGCCGCCTTGCCGCGCTCCATCTCGACCTCGTAGGACAGCTTCTGGCCCTCGTTCAGGCCTTGCAGCCCCGCCTTTTGCACGGCTGTGATGTGCACGAACACGTCCTTCCCGCCGTCCTGCGGGACGATGAAGCCGAAGCCCTTCGTTGCATTGAACCACTTCACGGTGCCGATCGCCATGCGACGCGGGCTCCTCAACGCTGTTGCCCGCGCGCCAATCGCGCGGACTGGGGCCACGCGCCGGCGGAAACTCCTGGCAGACCGGGCGATGCGATACCCGGCAGGCACGGCGAGCCATACGCGTTGACCGCGCCACCATGCGCGGGCGCCGGAAGCCAAGTCAAAGCATGAGCGGGTTGGTCACGCGTTTGTCAGCCGGCGATTGCCGCACGGCGCAGACGGCGTACGGAAAAGCGCAAGATGCGTGCGGCATGCTGCGCGCGGCGTGCATCATCAACGAAAATGGGCGGGCCCGGAGGCCCGCCCATCTCGCGAACGCCGATCGCGGTGGCCCCCCCGCCCGGGGCCCGGCCGGGCGCCCGGGGCGGGCGGCCGGGGCGCCCCCGGGCC
>NZ_JBWXTD010000003.1:870910-876247 GCF_056682175.1 Falsiroseomonas sp. RANM36 | reverse complement strand
CCCCACGGGGGGGGGCGCGGCCCCCCCCCCCACCCCGCCCCCCCCGCGGGGGGGGCCCCCGGGCCCCGGCCCGGGCCGGCGCGCCGGATCAGAAGTCCATGCCGCCCATGTCGCCGCCCGGAGGACCGCCGGCCGGAGCCTTCTTCTCCGGACGCTCGGCGATCATCGCCTCCGTCGTGATCAGCAGCGAGGCGACCGAGGCCGCATCCTGCAGCGCCGTGCGCACGACCTTGGTCGGGTCGATGATGCCGGCGGCGACGAGGTCCTTGTACTCGTCCTTCTGCGCGTCGTAGCCGTAGGAGGCGCCGTCGTTGCGCAGGATCTCGCCCGCCACGACCGCGCCGTCCTTGCCGGCGTTCTCGGCGATCTGCTTGAGCGGCGCCTGGATCGCGCGGCGCACGATCTCGATGCCGACCTGCTCGTCGTTGTTCAGGCCCTTCAGCCCGCCGAGCTTGGTGGAGGCGCGCAGCAGGGCGACGCCGCCGCCCGGCACGATGCCTTCCTCGACCGCGGCGCGGGTCGCGTGGAGCGCGTCGTCCACGCGGTCCTTGCGCTCCTTCACCTCGACCTCGGTGGAGCCGCCGACGCGGATCACCGCCACGCCGCCGGCGAGCTTCGCCAGGCGCTCCTGCAGCTTCTCGCGGTCGTAGTCCGAGGTGGTCTCCTCGATCTGCGCCTTGATCTGCTCGCAGCGGCCCTGGATCTCCTCCTTGGAGCCGGCGCCGTCGACGATCGTGGTGTTCTCCTTCTCGATGCGGACGGTCTTGGCCTTGCCCAGCATGTTGAGGGTGACGTTCTCGAGCTTGATGCCGAGATCCTCGGAGATCACCTGGCCGCCGGTGAGGATCGCGATGTCCTCGAGCATCGCCTTGCGGCGATCACCGAAGCCCGGCGCCTTCACCGCCGCGACCTTCAGGCCGCCGCGCAGCTTGTTGACCACGAGCGTGGCCAGCGCCTCGCCCTCGACGTCCTCGGCCACGATCACCAGCGGACGGCCCGACTGCACCACCGCCTCGAGCAGCGGAAGCATGGGCTGCAGGCCCGACAGCTTCTTCTCGAAGATCAGGATGTAGGGGTTGTCCATCTCGGCGATCATCTTCTCCGCATTCGTGATGAAATACGGGGAGACGTAGCCGCGGTCGAACTGCATGCCCTCGACGACGTCGAGCTCGGTCTGGATGGACTTCGCCTCCTCGACCGTGATGACGCCCTCGTTGCCGACCTTCTCCATCGCCTTGGCGATCATCTCGCCGATCTCGGTCTCGCCGTTGGCCGACAGCGTGCCGACCTGGGCGACCTCGGCGGAGGTCGTGATCTTCTTGGTGTTGCTCTCGAGGTACTTCACGACCTCGGCCACGGCCTTGTCCACGCCGCGCTTGAGGTCCATCGGGTTCATGCCCGCGGCCACCGACTTCGCGCCCTCGCGGACGATCGCCTGGGCGAGCACGGTCGCGGTGGTGGTGCCGTCGCCGGCGATGTCGTTGGTCTTCGAGGCCACTTCGCGCACCATCTGGGCGCCCATGTTCTCGAACTTGTCGGCCAGCTCGATCTCCTTGGCGACGGTCACGCCGTCCTTGGTGATCCGCGGCGCGCCGAAGCTCTTGTCGATCACAACGTTGCGGCCCTTCGGGCCGAGCGTGACCTTCACCGCGTCGGCGAGGATGTCGACGCCGCGGAGCATACGCTCACGCGCGCCGGCGCCGAACTTGACGTCCTTTGCAGCCATGTTTTCCGTTCCCTAGGTGTGTGTGTCCGAGACGACGAGCCTGAGATGCGTCTTTCCGCGTTCCTCGCGGGACGACGACTTCAGGCCGCCTTCGCGACGGAAGGGTTGTCGAGGATCCCCATGATGTCGGACTCCTTCATGATCAGGAGCTCCTCACCGTTGAGCTTCACCTCGGTGCCCGACCACTTGCCGAACAGGATGCGGTCGCCGGCCTTCACGTCGAGCGGGCGGACCTCGCCCTTCTCGTTGATGGTGCCGGAGCCGACGGCGATCACTTCGCCTTCCTGCGGCTTCTCCTTGGCGGTGTCGGGGATGATGATGCCTCCCGCGGTCTTCTCCTCGGCCGTCACGCGGCGAACGAGAACGCGGTCGTGCAGGGGACGGAAGTTCATGCGAATCCTCTCCTGACTGCTTCCATATGAGTGGCAAGCTCTTCCGGAGATACGCGGGGGCATGCCGGACCCGGCCTGCTTCCCGCCGCCAACGGACCCATTCCGGCGCCCGCTAGCACTCCCCCCAGAGGAGTGACAGCGATCTAGGGCAGCCCCGCCGCGTCGTCAAGCGTCGGCAGCACTCTCGGAGTGCGAGTGCTAATGCGTTGAACTTCAACGTTTTTCTTGCATCGCGCCCGGCCCCCCATGGCATGCTTCCCCCCATCCGGCGGCGGCGCCGCGGCGCGACGCCGGGAACAGGGCCGGGAACAGGGCCGGGAACAGGGAAGGAACGGCACGGCCCATCACGCCGGAACGAGGACAGGAACAGCATGGATCTCAGCGGTCTCGAGCGTCTCGCCCGTTTCCCGACGCTGCCCGACTGGCGGCTGACCACCGCCGAACTGCTCTATCACATGCCGGACCATCCGGGCGTCCTGCAGAGCTTCATCTGGCAGAAGCACGACCTGGCCCCACGCTTCCCCGAGCTCGGCCGGTTCCTGGATTTCTGGAAGCGCGAGATCGAGGCGCCGCTGCATTCCGTCCGCGTCGCCTCCGCCGCGCTGATCAAGCCGGCCGAGCTGCGCTACGCCGGCGGAGAATTCCGGCTGCACTGACTGCGAAGGGCCGGGGCCCCCACCCGGCGCATGGCTGCCCCTTCGCGCGCCCGTCTTGAGGGCGGCGCGGCGCGGAGGATAGCCTTCCCCGCAATGCCCCAGGCGCAGCAAGATCCTTCCCTGGATGCCAGGGCCAGGGCCAATCTCGGCCTGCTGGCCGTCTGCCAGGCGCTCGGCCAGGCCTGCAACACGATGATGCTGGCGGCCACGGCGCTGTCCGTCGTGACCTTCTATGCCAATCGCGACCTGGCGACGCTGCCGGTGACGATGCAGCACCTCGGCGTGATGCTGTGGGTGTTCCCGGCGGCGCTGCTGATGCAGCGCATGGGGCGCCGCTTCGGCTTCCGGGTGGGCTCGCTGTTCGGCATGGCGGGCGCCGCGACGATCGGCACCGGGCTCTACAACGGCAGCTTCCTGACCATGTGCGCCGGCGGGTTCCTGCTCGGCTACGCGGTGGCCTGCCTGCACCAGTACCGCTTCGCCGCGGTGGAGCTGGTGCCGCTGTCGCACCGCGCCAAGGCGATCTCCTGGGTGACGGCGGGCGGCATCGTCGCGGCCTTCATGGGGCCGAACCTGGTGCGCTGGACGCATGACCAGTGGATGCCGTTCTACATCGGCACCTATGCGGCGATCTTCCTGATCCATGCCGTCGTCTTCACGGTGATGTCCTTCGTCCGCTTCCCCGAGGCGCGGGCGGCGATGGCGGGCGTGCCGGACGCGGGCGGCTTGCCGCCGCGCCCGCTGGCGGAGATCGCGCGGCAGCCGCGCTTCGTCGCCGCCGTGGTCTCGGCCATGGTCGGCTACGGGGTGATGGTGTTCCTCATGGGCGCCTCGCCGCTGGCGATCGTCGGCTGCGGCATGCCGCACACGGCAGCGCACATGGTCATCCTGATGCATGTCCTCGGCATGTTCGTCCCCGCGCTGTTCACCGGCCACCTCATCACCCGCTTCGGCACCACGCGCGTGATGACGGTGGGCGTGGTGCTGCTGTTCGCCGGCGTCGCCGCGGGGCTGGCGGGACTGAGCGAATGGCATTTCCGCATCGCGATGACGCTGAACGGCGTCGGCTGGAACTTCCTCTTCGTCGGCGCGACGACGCTGGTCACCACCTGCTATCGCCCCAACGAACGCGGCAAGGTGCAGGCGCTGAACGACTTCCTGATCTTCGGCACCACGGCGCTGATGAGCTTCACCGCCGGCGTCCTGCAGGAGCGGCTGGGCTGGTTCGCGCTGAACGGGTTCTCGCTCGCGCTGCTCTGCCTCGCCGCGCTGGCCGTGGCGTGGCTGCGGCTGCGGGAGGGCCGGCCGGTCGCGGCCGCTGCGTAAAGCGGTCCGCGGGCCGCGTCAGGCGGCCTGTTCCAGCGTCGGCGCGGAATCGGCCACGGTGGTGCGATGCAGGTCGCGCTTCTGCTCGGCCGGGTAGCGCCGCGCGCGATGCATCGTCACGCGGTTGTCCCACATCACCAGGTCATGCGGCTGCCAGCGATGGGCGTGGACGAATTCGCGCCGCGTCGCGTGCTCGGTCAGGTCGCGCAGCAGCATCAGCGCCTCCGGCCTCGGCCAGCCGCTTATCCCGCCGGCATGCGCCGAGAGGAACAGCGAGAGCCGCCCGGTGCGCGGATGGCGGCGCACCAGGCGCTGCGGCACCGGCGCCCAGCGCGCGCGCTCCTCATCCGTGAAGTCGGTGAAGCCGAGGGTGCTGCGGGAGTGGATCTGGGTGTGCTCGCAGACCAGGTCGCGCACCAGCGCCTGCGTCTCCGCCTCCAGCGCGTCCCAGGCCGCGCGCATGTCGGCGAATTCCGTGTTGCCGCCCGATCCCGGGATGACGCGCGCGGAGAGCAGCGAATACTTCGCCGGCGTCGGCTTGAAGCTGGAATCGCTGTGCCAGAGCATGTTGCCGAGCGCGAAGAGGCGCCTTCGGTCGTCGCGCGCCAGCACGCTGCCGTCGCGGTCGAGGTTGGAGATGTCGTTCACCTCCATGGAAAGGCGCCGCTGGTCGGGCCGCGCGATGTCGCCGCTGGCCTGCTCCAGCGGGCCGAAATGGCGGCTGAAGGCGATCTGCTGCGCGTCGTCGATGTCCTGGCCGCGGAACACCAGCACCGCGTAGCGGTCCATGCCGGCCTCGATCGCCGCCGCTTCCGTGGCGTCGATGCCGCGGCGGATGTCCACGCCCGACACCTCGCCGACGAAATCCGGGCGCGCGGGATCGGCGGGGCGGATGGTGATCGTCATGCCGTCTCCTCCGTGGCGTGTCGCGCGGAGGCTATCGCGCGTCCGGCGGCGCGACCAGCCTGCCGCATTCCCGCCAAGACCCGGCCCTTTCGTCGCCCCCGGCGACATCCAGCCTCCTCGCATGCCGAAGGAGGCAGACGAGATGCGACCGATCCGACGTGCCGCCGTCACTGGGCTCTTCGCGCTGTGGCTGGCACCCTTGCCCGCGCTGGCGGGCGGTCAGGCGACCGACGCGTCGTCCGGCCGTGCGGACGATCGCGGCCAGGTCGTCGAGGGGCGCGGCGCCGCGCGGGGGGGGGGGGGGGGGGGCCGGCGGCCGCGCGGGGCGGGG
>NZ_JBWXTD010000003.1:864138-870900 GCF_056682175.1 Falsiroseomonas sp. RANM36 | reverse complement strand
GGCGCGGGCCCGCCCGCCGCGCCGCCCCGCCCGCGCCCCCCGCCCCCCCCCCCCCCCCCCCCCCCCCCCCCCCCCCCGCCGAGGACGCGTGACGCGCCGTCAGGAGTGGCCGTCGCGCTCCGCCTGCGACTGAGCGGCCAGCGCGCGGGCCATCTGGCTCAGCGCTTCCTGGTGCTTCTCGTTGTCGATCAGCGCGAAGTTCCGCGCGAGCTCGAGGCACATGCGCTGGCGCGGGCTGGCTTCCTGCGCGTCGGAGTCCGGCGCGAGACCTTCGAAGAACCAGGAGACGGGCACGCCGAGCACCTGCCCGATCTCGAACAGCCGGCCCGCGGAGATGCGGTTCAGGCCGCGCTCGTATTTGTGCGCCTGCTGGTAGGTGACGCCGATCATCTTGGCGAGTTGCTGCTGCGACAGCCCCATCATCACCCGACGCTCACGGATGCGGGCGCCGACATGGCGGTCTGCAGCATTCGCGCGCTGGCCCGGACGCTCGGCGGGTGGATTCGACCCCGCGCGATGCCCAGTATCGGTATCGGTAGTGGCCATCTTCTTCTTTCCCTTGCCCCGGGTGAGTAGCCCCGCTGCGATGCCAGAGATGGCCATGCGTTCGACCAAGGCGCGCATGAATTGCGCGTGAGTTTCGCTTGGCCGGCAATCTCCCGCCGCCTGTTACCATCACGACTGCGCCAGCGAAACCGCTAATGATCGTTGAAGAGCGGCTTCCATATGCTCCAGGTTGCGGCCAGGACCAGGAGCCCCTGGGCGCAGACCAGGGCCGTGGCGGTGCCCGCGCCGAGCGACTCGGCGAGCAGCCCGAGCTGGAGGAAGCCGAGCAGTCCGGTCCCGATCGCGGTGGACAGCACGCCGAGGGCACGGCCGCGCTGGTCCGGCGGCGCGGAGAGATAGATCAGCGTCGCCTGCATGCTGGCGAAGCCGGCGCCGCCCACGCCGACGCCGAACAGCATCAGCCCGGCCAGCAGCGGCGACGGTGCCAGCGCGAAGCCGGCCATCATGGCAAGGTAGACGACGATGCCGCCGACATAGATCGCCGCGTGGCGGTGCGCGGCGGCGAAGGCGCCGACCAGCGCCGCGCCGAGCAGCGCGCCGGCGCCGTCCATGCTGGCGAGGACGCCCACACCCTCCGGCCCGAGACCGAGCGCCGACTGGCCGATCACCGGGATCATGCTGGTGCAGGGCCAGGCCGAGAGATTGAATACGATCGTCAGGAGCAGCACGGCGCGCAGCCGCGTATGGCGCAGTGCGAAGCCGAAGCTCTCGCGCATCTCCTGCAGCACGCCGCGTTCGCGCTGTCGTTCGGCGACGGTGCCGACCCGCAGCGTCGCCGCCGCGCCGAAGGAAAGAATATAAAACAGGACGCACAGGCCGAAGGCGGCGCCGGGGCCGAGCAGCGCGAGCAGCGTGCCGCCCAGCACCGGGCCGGCGACCCGGCTGGCATTGCTGGCCATGACGTCGAGCGACATCGCCTGGCCCATGCGCGCGGGGCCCACCGCCTCCCCGATCAGCATGCGGCGCACCGGGTTGTCGGTCGCCCAGCCGAGGCCGCCGAGCAGGCTGGCCAGGCCGAGTTGCCAGACGGCGAGCGTGCCGGCGAGGTCTGCCGCCACCAGCCCCGCGACCGCGACGCCCTGCAGGGCGAGCACGGCCAGCAGCGCGCCGCGTCGCGGCAGGCGATCGGCCATCACGCCGAGGACGGCGCCGAACAGGCCCATCGGCAGCAGGCGCAGCAGCGTCATCGCGGCGACGAGCAGGGCGGATTGCGTGACCTGGTAGACCAGGACGCCGATCACCAGCATCTCCAGCCAGCGCGCGACAGAGACCACCAGGCCGACAAGCCAGAGGCGCCGGAAATCCGGCACCGCGAAGACGCGCCGACCTGGACCGGCCTCCAAGGCTTCCACCCGCAGGATTGTTGGCGCCGAGCTTCGCAGCCGCGGGCCGCACGCTCAATCCCCGCGCCGGCGCCCGCGTGATGCGGGCTGCTTCAGCCCGGCACGGTGTCCGACTGGACGATGCGGCCATCCTCCATCGCCACGATGCGGTCGGCGATGTCGAGGATGCGCGGGTCGTGCGTCACCAGCAGGATGGCCACGCCGCGCGACTTCGCCAGTTCGCGCAGCAGCTGCACCACCTCATGACCGCTGGCCTTGTCGAGGGCCGCGGTCGGCTCGTCGGCCAGCACCAGGCCGGGATCGGCGGCCAGCGCGCGCGCCACCGAGACACGCTGGCGCTGGCCGCCGGAGAGCTTCGCCGGCACCCGGTCCTCATGCCCCGCCAGCCCGACCGCCGCGAGCAGAGCGCCGGCGCGGTCCAGCCGGGCGGACTCGGTCAGGGCGCCGTCCTGCTCCAGCGCCATCGCGACATTCTGCCGCGCGGTGAGGAAGCCGAGCAGGTTGTGGTTCTGGAAGATGAAGCCGATGCGCCGGCGCAGCCCTACCCGCGCCGCCTCGCTCGCGTCCATCAGCTCCTCGCCGAGCACGCGCGCGCTGCCTTCCTGCATGGCGCGCAGCGCGCCGATCAGCGTCAGCAGCGTGGTCTTGCCGCTGCCCGAGGGGCCGGTGAGCAGCACGATCTCGCCGGTGCGCACGGTGAGGTCCACGGCGCGCAGCACCGGCCGGCGCAGCTCGCCTTCCCCATAGGCATAGGAGAGGCCGCGCAACTCGACGGGGTTCATGAGCTGAAAGCCGAACGGGGCGCTGACGGCGTGCGCAGCACGCCGAGGCCGCGAATGCGGCCCGCGCACAGACCAGCCGCGTGGCCCGGCGCAACCGTGGCCTGCGCGAAGCCAAGCGGCGCGGATGCGCCGCGCCCGGCGTTTGAGGGCACCATCAAAACATGTCCGCGGGGTTGGCGTCGCGCAGCTTGCGCACCGCGAGCAGCCCGGCGAAGGCGCACATCGTGAAGATCATGCCGAACACCAGCCCGGCCAGCGGCAGGTCGAGGCGCAGCGGCAGGAAGGTGGCGTCGGCGACCACGCCGTAGAGGAACCAGGAGAGCACGACGCCCGGGATGAAGCCGGCGACGGCCAGGATCAGCGCGGCGCCGAGCACCACGCGCGCCAGGTAGAAGCCGGAATAGCCCATCGCCTTCAGCGTGGCGTATTCCTTCAGATGGCTCGCGATGTCGCTGAACAGGATCTGGTAGACGATCACCATCCCGACCACGAGGCCCATCAGGCTGCCGAAGGCGAAGATGAAGCCGATCGGCGTGGCTTCCTCCCAGTAGCGGCGCTCATGCGCGCGCAGCTCGGCCTGCGTCAGCACCATCACGTCGGGCGGCAGAAGCGCGCGCAGCCGCGCCTGCGCGGCGGCGAGGTCGGCGCCCGGCCGCAGCTTCACCGCGACGAGGTCCACCGCCGCGACCTGGCGTTCCTTCACGACGCGCCGAAAATTCACCTCGGACAGCACGACGTTGCCGTCCGCGCCGAAGGAGGGGCCGATCTCGATCAGGCCGACCACGTCCATCCGGCGATTGCCGATCTCCGCCTCGATCGGGCCGCCGCGCTCGGCGAGCAGGTCGGCGACCGGGCCGAATTCGGGGCGCGAGCTGCGGTCGAAGGCGACGGTGTCGGCGCGCTTGAGCTGGTCCACCAGCGGCGCGAGGCCGGGGAAGTCCAGCACGCCGGCCGCGACGTCCACGCCGATCAGCTGGATGGTGCGGCGCGAGCCGTCCACCGGGTTCCGCCAGGTGGATTGCGCCAGGTAGATCGGCGCCGCGCGCTCCACCTCCGGCAGCGCCAGCGCCTGCTGCGCGCGCACGCGCGGCAGTGGCTCCGGCCGGAAGCTCGCCAGGGTCAGCGGGTGCATCAGGAACAGGTCGCCGCGCATGCTGCCGATCAGGTTCGTCGCGCTCTCGAACAGCGCGGCGCGGAAGCCGAGCTGCATGAAGACCAGCACGCAGGCGAAGAGGACGCCGGCGATGGCCGAAGCCAGCCTTGCCTTCTCCGCGCGGAGCTGCCGCCAGGCGAGCCGGACGGCCAGCCAGGTGGCGGCGAGCAGGCCGGGGCCGCGGCGTTCCGCGGGCGGCGTGGCAGGCCGCCCGGCGGGCGGCGCGGCGGCCGGCGGGGCCTCGCCGCTGCGCTCGGGCGCCCAGGGCAGGAGCGTCTCGGGGCGGGTGATCTCGTTCACGGGCGGATCGCCACCTGCACCTGCATGTTGGACCGCCGCGCCAGCGCCTCCGCCGCCTCCGGCGCCAGCGCGAGCCGCACCTCCACGGTGCGGGCATCCACCGCCGCCACGGGGTCGGTGTTGGCCTGGGTGTTGCGCCGCACCTGCCAGCCGATCTCGCGCACCGTCGCCGGGAAGCGGGCGCCCTCGCCGGGGACCAGGACCTCCGCCGGCGCGCCGAGACGCAGCCGCGGCAGGTCGGTCTCGTAGATGTCGGCGACGACATCCATGCGGGTGAGGTCGGCGATCTCCATCACGCCGTCGGTGGCGGCGCGCTCGCCGGCGCGGGCGATCACGCGGATGACGGTGCCGGCGATCGGCGCCCGGAGCCGGGCGAGGTCGGCCTCGGCGCGGGCGCGGGCCAGGGCGGCCTCGGCGGCGGCCAGCTCGGCCTCCGCCAGCGCGACATCCTCGGGGCGGGGGTGCAGCAGGGTTTCCAGGATGGCCTCGGCCTCGGCGCGCTCGGCGCGGCTGCGGTTGGCCAGGAAGCGGGCGCGCTCGGCCACGGCCTCGGCGCCGGCGCCGCTGCGCTCCAGCCGCTCGGCGCGGTCCGCCTCGCGCCGGGCGCTGGCCTCGGCGTTGCGCAGCGCCTCGATGCGGGCGCGCTGGGCGTCGATCTCTGCCGGGCGGCCGGCGGCGCGGGTGCGCGCCAGCTTCGCCCGCGCCTGGGCAAGCTGCGCCTCGGCCTGTTGCGCCGCGGCGTCGCGCAGCGGGGCCTCGCTGAACTCGGCCAGCACCTGGCCCTCGGCGACGCGGTCGCCTTCGCTGACAAGCAGCCTGGTGATGCGCGCGCCTTCCTGGCCCGGCCCCGGGGCAAGGCGGCGGATGCGCGTGGCGGGTTCGACGCGCCCCAATGCGCCGATGCCGACCGGGGCGGCCGGGGGCGCGGCGACCGGCGCGGGGCCGCGCTCCGCCTCGCCATGCCTGGTCCAGACAAAGCCGCCGCCGGCCGCCGCGGCCAGCAGGGCGGCGCCGAGCATCAGCTTCGCGCCGCGCGTCATCGTGCGCCCTCCAGCAGCGTCTCGAGCATGCGCCGCATGGCGGTACGCTCGGCATCGGTCGGGGCGTAGAGGCGGAAGATGCGGGCCATGAACATGCCGTCGGCGGCGGCGTGGATCACCTCGCCGAGGCCTGGCGGCAGGCCGTCCGCCGCGTTGTCCTGCCGCATCTGCGCGATCACGGCGCGCACCGGGTCGAGCAGCGCGGGATCGTGGTGGAAGGCGGCCAGGAAGATCGCGGCGGCGCGGTCGTGCTTCTCGTTGCACGACATCTCGCCGTCGCCGAAGCCCCATTCGAGATTGGCGCGCGCCACCCGCCCGGGCCCGGGCGGCTGGGCTTCCACGCAGGCGCGGTATTCGCTGCGCATGAACTCCGCCAGGCGCGCCATCAGCGCGGCCAGCAGCGCCTCCTTCGAGGCGAAGTGGTAGAGCAGCCCGCCCTTCGACACGCCGGCATCCCGCGCCGCGGCCTCCAGCGTCAGGCCGGCGACGCCGCGGTGCTGGATGATCGCCTCGGCGGCGTCGAGGACGCGGGTGCGGACATCGGGCAGTGCGCCGGGAGGGCCGTCGGTCATGGCCCTCAACTATACCGGCTGGACGGTCTGTCAAGGACAAACCGTCCAGCCGGTATAGTCCCGCCTCCGCCAGGACGGTCAGGCGGGGATCGGCACCTTGGCGGCGAGCGGGTCGAGCAGGCTCTCGATCGCCGCCGGCTCTTCCCAGGCCAGGGCGATGGTCACGACCGTCACGCGGGAGCGGAACTGCGGCGGGATGCGGACGAAGTCCTTCTTGGTCGTCACCGCCACGGCCCGGAGCGTCTCGGCCTGGCCCAGCAGCTCCTTCAGGTCGCCCTCGTCATAGGGGTAGTGGTCCGCGAAGGCCTCGCGACCGGCCAGCACCGCGCCGGCCTCCTGCAGGGTGGTGAAGAATTTCGGCGGGTTGGCGATGCCGCAGAAGGCGAACACCGGCTGGCCGGCGAGCATCGCCGCCTCCGGACCCGCGACAAGCTTCGCGCGCAGCACGGGAAGGCCGGGCGGAAGCTGTGCCAGCGCGCCCGTCTCGTCCTTGCCGATCAGCACCGCCGCGCCGGACCGCGCCGCCGCCGCGGCGCCGGGCTCGCGCAGCGGGCCGGGGGGGGCCCGACCGCGTTTCCGCCGCCTATCAGGCGGCGATCTGGCAGACGATCTATCCGGCCTACACCTTCAAGGCCGAGCCGAGCGCGACGACGCTCCAGGCCATGATCAACGCGCTGAACGCCGACACCTCGATCACCGGCGGTCGCGGCACCCTCTACACGCCGCTCAACGATCAGGGGCAGGTGATCTCGCAGAAGCTGCTCGGCGCGGGGCCCGACCCGACCAACCCGATCCCGGCGCCCGCCGCCATCGGCCTGTTCGGCTTCGCCCTCGCCGGCCTGCTGCTCGCCCGCCGCGCGACCGTCTGAACGCCTACCCCGGCGCGCGGCGCCGCACGCCGCAGCCGCAGTCGCGCGGGGGCTGGGCGGGGGTGGTGGCGGAGGGGGTGGTGCCCGGGGCGGCGGAGACGGGGGCGGGCGCGGGCGGCGGGGCGGGGCCGGCGGC
>NZ_JBWXTD010000003.1:863552-864038 GCF_056682175.1 Falsiroseomonas sp. RANM36 | reverse complement strand
GGCCTCCTCTCCTGGTTGGGGGGCGGGGGGGTGGAAGCCCGGGCGCGCGCCGATCGCGCCCCGCAGCGCCGCCAGCGCCGCGGGCGCCGCCCGCCGCGGCGCCGCCGCGGCCTTGAGGGCGCCCCAGCACAGCACCTCCGCCCCGCCGAGGGCGCGCAGCCGGGCCGCATCCTGCGCGGCGCGGGCCAGCACGGTGCGGAAGCTCCCGAGGGTCTGCCGGGCCAGGCCGGGGGCGCGGCGCCAGCGGGCGGCGCTGCGCGCGCTCATCCGGGCGTTCACCAGGGCCAGCGGCACCGCCTGGCGCGCCGCCTCGGCCAGCAGGTTGGGCCACAGCTCGCTTTCCACGAAGGCGCCGGCATCCGGGCGCCAGGCGCGCAGGAACCGCGCCACCCAGGCCGGCACGTCGAGCGGCACGAAGCGGTGGATCACCCGCGGCGCCCGCCCCCCCCCCCCCCGCGGGGCCGCCCGCGCGGCCCCCGGGGAGCG
>NZ_JBWXTD010000003.1:853020-863452 GCF_056682175.1 Falsiroseomonas sp. RANM36 | reverse complement strand
GCCAGCAGGTGGGGCCACAGCTCGCTTTCCCCGACGGCGCCGGCAGCCGGGCGCCAGGCGCGCAGGAACCGCGCCACCCCGGCCGGCACGTCGAGCGGCACGAAGCGGTGGACCACCCGCGGCGCCAGCGCCGCCGGCAGGCGCTGGCCGAGCAGCTCGGCCGAGGTGACGGTGCCGGTAGTGACGAGGAAGCGCAGCGCCGGATCGCGCGTCGCCATGGCCTGCAGCGCCGGCAGCATCGAGGCCGTCTCGCCGACGCTGGCGGCATGCCACCAGAACAGCCGGCCGGGCGGGCGGGCGGCGTCCGCGCCGCGCCGCTCCGCCAACCGCGCCGCGATCTCCTTCCCGCGCCGGGCGCGCCGGGCGAGGTGCAGCGGCAGCAGCGGCGCGAGCAGCGTCGCGCCGATGCGCCAGGCGAGCGGGCCGGGGTTCATGGCCGGATGCCGACCGCCGCATCGGCCGCGTCGCAGGCGGCGTCGAGCTCGGCGGCGATCTCCGCCAGCGCCGCCTCCGCCCCGTCGCGCGGCACGCGGATCAGCCGGCCGCAGGCGATGGCGCCGCGGCCGAAGGGCAGCGGCAGCATCATCCGGTCCCAGCTCGGCAGCAGGCGATGGCGGCGGGTGGCGCCGCCGAGCGGCAGCACCGCGGCGCCGGAGAGCGCGGCGAGCTGCGCCACGCCCGGCGCGGCGCGCCGGCGGGGCCCGCGCGGCCCGTCCGGGGTGATCGCCACCGGGTCGCCGCGTTCCAGGATGCGCATCATCTCGAGCAGGGCCTGCCCGCCGCCGCGGGAGGAGGAGCCATAGACCATCCGGAAGCCGAAGCGCTCGACCGCCGCGCCGATGAAGCGCCCGTCGCGGTGCTGGCTGACCAGGATGTAGGGCGTCAGCCGGGCGATGGCGGGGTTCTCGGCGATGGCCAGGCGGCGGACCACCGGCAGCACCGGCAGGCGCTCATGCCAGAAGGCGAGGATGAGCGGCCGCCCCGACGCCACCTCGGCCAGGGCGGCGTCCCGGTTCAGCAGCGTCCAGCGCGTGGTGCGGGCGACGAAGGCGATGTAGGCGCCGAGGATGCGCGCCAGCCCGGCCTGCACGGCGGGATGGCGGATCAGCCGGCGCATGGATCCCGCGGCAGGAGGCACGTCATGCCCGCGCCCCTAGCACGGCCGGCGCGGGACAGGAAATTTCAGCTCCGCGTTGCCCTCACCCCCCGATCGGGACGAGGCTGTCGCGGAAGCGGCGGGCGCAGGCGTCCCAGGAATACTGCTCGGCATGGGCGCGGCAGAGCGCCCGGTCTGCCCCCAGCGCCCGCAGGCAGGCGGCGCGCAGGTCCGCGTCCAGCGCCCCCACCGGCGCATCCGCAATCACGTCGAGCGGCCCGGTCACCGGATAGGCGGCCACCGGCGTGCCGCTGGCCAACGCCTCCAGCAGCACGAGCCCGAAGGTGTCGGTGCGGGAGGGGAAGACGAAGACATCGGCCTGCGCATAGGCCCGGGCGAGAGCGCCATTCTCCCGGTAGCCGGTGAAATGCGCGGCGGGGAAGCGCTTCTGCAGCGCCGCGCGCTGCGGCCCGTCGCCCACCACCACCTTGCTGCCCGGCAGGTCGAGGGCGAGGAAGGCCTCGATGTTCTTCTCCACCGCGACGCGCCCGGCATAGAGGAAGATGGGCCGCGGCAAGCCTTCCCAGGGCTCGGGCGCGCCGTGGCGCGCGGCCTCGGGCCGGAAGCGGGCGAGGTCCACGCCGCGGGACCACGGCACGACCTGGGTGAAGCCGCGGCCGGCGAGCTCGCGGGCGAGGGAGGGCGTGGCGCAGAAGGTGCCGGACCCGGCCCCGTGGAAGCGGCGCATCACCGCCCAGGACCAGGCGGTGGGGATGCGCGTGCGCGCGTGCAGGTATTCCGGGAAGCGGGTGTGGAAGCTGGTGGTGAAGCGCCAGCCGCGCTTGCGGCAGAGGCCGCGCATCGCCCAGCCGAGCGGCCCTTCGGTGGAGATGTGCACCGCGTCCGGCGCGAAACCGTCCGCCATGCGCGCCAGCGACCGGCCGGGCGCCAGCGCCAGCCGGATCTCCGCATAGCCCGGCATGGGGAAGGAGGCGAAGCGGTCCGGCCCGATCACCTCCACCGCGTCGCCCGCCGCGCGCAGCGCGTCCACCACGATGGACAGCGTGCGCACCACGCCGTTGACCTGCGGATGCCAGGCGTCGCTGACGATCAGGATGCGACGCGGTGCCGGCCGGGTGCCGGCCAGTCCGCCCATGCCCCAGGGGGCGGTGCTGTCCAAGGGGCGGGCCCGGCTCAGGCTGCCGCGGCGACGGAGCCCGCCGGCGCCTGGAAGAAGGAGAGCCGGTTCTCCCGCGCCCAGTCCACCAGCTCGAAGCGGCCGTCGGGGTGCTCGACCAGCGCGGTGCAGCTTTCCACCCAGTCGCCGTCGTTCATGTAGAGCACGCCGCCCACCATGCGCATCTCGGCGTGGTGGATATGGCCGCAGACCACGCCGTCCAGGCCGCGGCGGCGGGCTTCCTGCGCCAGCGCCGTCTCGAAGCGGTCGATCGCCTTCACCGCCTCCTTCACCTGGCGCTTCAGCCATTGCGAGAGCGACCAGTAGGGATAGCCGAAGCGCCGGCGCGCCGCGTTGAACCAGCGGTTCATCGTCAGTGCCCAGTCATAGGCCCAGTCGCCGAGATGGGCGAGGAACTTGGCGTAGCGCACCACGCTGTCGAACTGGTCGCCATGGATCACGAGGTAGCGGCGGCCATCCGCGGCGACATGCACCGCCTCGTTCGCCAGGCGCACGCCGGCGATCTCCATGCCGAGCCAGTCCCGCAGCGCCTCGTCGTGGTTGCCGGGGATGTAGGTGACCTCCGTGCCGTTGCGCGCGGCGCGCAGCACCAGGCGGATCACCTCGTCATGCTGCGCGTCCCAGTACCAGGATTTCCTGAGCCGCCAGCCATCCACGATGTCGCCGACCAGGAACAGGCGGTCGCATTCCACGCGGTTCAGGAAATCCACCAGGAAGTCGCTGCGGCAGCCGCGCGTGCCGAGATGGATGTCGGAGAGGAACACGGTGCGGTAGCGCCGCTTGGGCTCGATGCTGTGCATGCCTGTCCGGTTCCCGCCGCCACCACCGCGGCCCGCGGCGTGACGACTTCCGTTGCGTTGCCGCGCTGTAGCCGGCAACGCGGCGATTCGACGTGAATCTTGCATGACGTCGGCAGCGCGGCGGGCTGTGGAGCGATGCGCGCGCCGCATGTCACGCGGCTGTCAGCAAAGCGTTTGCGAATCGTCATGCGGCGGCGCTACGCGCCGGGCGTGCTCATCGTCTTCAATCCGGCGGCCGGCGCCGGGCGGCAACGCCGCCTCTCGCGCGCGCTCGGCGCGCTGCGCGCAAGCGGGCTCGCGCCGCAGGTCGCGGAGACGCGCGGGCCCGGCGATGCGGAGGCGCTGGCCCGCGGCGCGGCGGCGTCCGGCGTGCGGCTCGTCGTCGCGGCCGGCGGCGACGGCACCATCGCGGAGGTCGCGGCGGGTATCGCGGGAAGCGCCGCGGCGCTCGGTGTGCTGCCGCTCGGCACCGCCAATGTGCTCGCCTGGGAACTCGGCCTGCCGCGAGCGCCGGAGCGCGCGGCGGCGGTGATCGCGGCCGGGCGCATGGCGAGCCTGCGGCCGGGGGTGGCGCGCTTCGCCGACGGCAGCGCGCGGCTCTTCGTGCAGATGCTGGGCGCCGGCTTCGACGCGGCGGTGGTGGCGCGGCTCGATCTCGGCCTCAAGCGCCGCATCGGGCGCGCGGCCTATGTGCTGGAATCGCTGCGGCAGATGACGCGCTACGACTTCCCGCCGATCGCCGTGACCTGCGACGGCGTCACCACGACGGCGGCGAGCGCGATCGTCACCAAGGGCCGGCTCTATGCCGGTCGCTACCGCATCGCGCCCGATGCGCGCCCTGCCGAGCCGGGCTTCCAGCTGGTGCTGTTCCGCCGCAGCGGCGCGCTGCAGGCGGCGCTGGCCGGCGCGGCGTTGCCGCTCGGGCTGATCCCGCGCCTGCCCGGCGTGGAGATCGTGCCGGCGCGACGCATCCGCCTTGCCGCGACAGGCGCGGTGCCCGTGCAGGCGGATGGCGACCCGGCCGGTCTGCTGCCGGTGGAGGTGACGGACGCGCCCGAGCCGCTCGGCATCGTCGTGCCGTGAGGCGTGGCACGGCGCCTCAGGGATGCGTCGCCTCGTCGTAGAGGATCCGCCCGTCCACCAGATGCACCTGCCGCGAGGCGCGGGCGGCGAGGCCGGGATCGTGCGTGACGACGATCACCGAACGCCCGTCCCGCGCCACCATCTGCGCGAAGATGTCGAACACCGCGGCGGCGTTCTTCGTGTCGAGGTTGCCGGTCGGCTCGTCGGCCAGCAGCAGGGCCGGGTCATTGGCCAGCGCCCGCGCAATGGCCGCGCGCTGTCGCATGCCGCCCGAAAGCTGTTCCGGCAGCTTCTGGGCGGCATCCGCCAGGCCGAGCGTCTCGAGCAGGAACATCGCGCGCTCCCGCCCGGCCTTCTCGCCGAGCCGGCCCAGCCGGCGGATCGGGATCAGCACGTTGTCGAGGGCGCTGAATTCCGGCAGCAGGAAGTGGAACTGGAACACGAAGCCGAGCCGCGCGAGGCGCAGCGCCGCCATCTCCTTCGCCGGCAGCCGCGCCGTGTCGCGCCCTTCCAGCAGCACCTCGCCCTGCGTCGGCCGGTCCAGCAGGCCGAGCAGGTAGAGCAGCGAGGACTTGCCGGAGCCGGACGGCCCGGTGATGGCGACGAACTCGCCCGGCCCGATCGCGAGCGAGATGTCGCGCACCAGCGTGACGCCCTCCGGCAGCGTGCGCGTGACGCCGCGCGCCTCGATCAGCGGCGGGGCGGGCGCGGTCTGCGCGCGGGGCTGCGTCTCGGTCTCGGCCACGCCCGGGATACTACGCGCATTCACGGCCTGCTTGCAGGCCGCGTCGGCATCACGGATCGGCGGCGATCCGGGCTATCGCCTCGGCCAGCGCCGCCGGTGCCGACAGCATCGGCACATGGCCGGTCGGCAGCTCGGCCGGCGCCGCGATCCCGGCCGCTTCCGCCATGGAGCGCTGCAGGGCGGGCGGGATGGTGCGGTCGGCGGTGGTGAGGATGTAGGCCCGCGGCACGCTCCCGAAGCGGGCGGGCGTGAGCGTGACCGGCGTGGCGAGCGGCGGCACGGGTTCCGCCCTGTGATTGGCGACCAGCCAGGTCGCGTCGGCGGCGTCGCAATCGGAGCAGAAGGTTTCGACGATGCCCTCGCGCGCGATCGTCGCGGGCGTGTTGCGTGCCGGGTCCTCCTGCCGCCAGTGGCGGCCGACCAGGCTGTCGCGGTCGCGCTGCGAGATCGCATAGGCGCTCTCGCCCGATTGCGGCAGATAGGCCGCGACATAGACGAGGCGCCGCACCCGCTCCGGCGCCTGCTCGGCGACCGCGGAGATGACGATGCCGCCGAAGCTGTGGCCGACCAGCACCACCTCTCGCCGGTCGCCGATCGCCGCCAGCACGGCGGCGACGTAGCGCGCGAGTGTCGCCTCGGCGGCCGGCGTGGGGTCGGCGCCATGGGCGGGAAGCTCCGGCGTCAGAACCTCGTGGCCGGCGGCGGCGAGGGCCTGCGCGGTGCGCTGCCAGACCGCCGCACCCATCCAGGCGCCATGCACCAGGACGATGGGCGGGCGCGCCTGTGCGCGTGCGCGCGGTGGCAGGGCGAGTGCGAGCGGCGCGGCGGCGAGCAGCGCGCGGCGCCGGAGTGTCATGAGCATGCCTGCGTTTCCCATGCCCGATCAGCCGCCAAGCGCCGCGATGACCGCCTGCGCGGTCTCGGCGCCCGAAAAATTCTGCTGGCCCGTGACGAGGTTCTCGTCGCGCACGGCAAAGCCACGCCACAGCCCGGCCTGGATGTAGTTGGCGCCGAGCGCCTTCAGCTCGTCCTCGATGCGCCATGGCATCAGGGACTGGCCGCGCGGCAGGGCGCCGAGCGACCACACCGCGGCGTCGGCAAAGTCCTCCTCGACATTCGCGAAGCCGGTGACGGTGCGGCCGCGCACGACGGGCTCGCCATTCGACAGCCGCGCATAGCGCAGGATCGCGGTGCCGTGGCAGAGCGCGGCGGCGACCTTGCCGGCCTCGAGGAAGGCGCTGAACTTCGCCTGCAGGACCTCGGCATGCTGGAAGGTGAACATGGGCGCCTGGCCGCCGGCGACCAGGATCGCGTCGAAGGCGTCGGGCGCGATCGCCTCGGCGGGCTTCGTCGCCTCGATCAGCGCGGCGAGACGCGGGGTGGCGATGAAGCCCATGCTGACCAGGTCGTCGGCGGAATAGCCCGAGGCGTCGCGCGGATCGCTCATCGCATCGGGCACGCAGGCGCCGCCATCGGGGCTGAACAGCTCCACCGCGTAGCCGCGTTCGTGGAAGGCGAGCCAGGGATGCGTCAGCTCGCTCCACCAGAATCCGACCGGCCAGCCCGTGGTGGTGGAGGTGGCGGGGTTGGAGAGGACCAGGGCGATGCGCTTCGGGCGCGTGCGGTTGACGGGGTTGGGGTCCTTGAGACTCACGGCTCGGCGGTCCTCGGCGCTGTGTCGGCCCATGCGGGTGGGGACAGGCTGCGCGGCGACGTGACGGCGCGGAACTGAAATCGCTTGAACCGCGACTTCGACCGGAGCGAAATCACCGGGTGACGACCATCGGCCAGATCGACCTCCGCCGCCTCGACATGGCCCTGCTGCTCGTGTTCGACGGGCTGCTGCGGGAGCGGAAGGCGACCGTGGTGGCGGAGCGGCTGGGCGTGACGCAATCCTCGGTGAGCCATGCGCTGCGGCGCCTGCGCGACATCTTCGGCGACGAGCTGTTCCTGCGCCGCCCGCATGGCGTGGAGCCGACGGCGCATGCGCTGGCGCTGGCGCCGATCGTGCGCCGGATCCTGGACCTGGCGCGCGAGGCGCTGGGCGCGGATTCCGGCTTCGATCCGGCGGTGGCCGAGGGCAGCCTGCGGATCGGCGGGCTCGACTACCACTGCGCGCTGCTGGCCGCGCCGCTGCTGGCGCGCATCCGGGCCGCGGCCCCGGGCCTGACCGTCAGCTTCCGCGCCGTGGCGCGCCGCGACGCGCTGCGGGCGCTGGCGGCCGACGAGCTGGATCTGGCGCTCGGCTTCTTCTGGGCGCTGCCCGAGGAGTTCGGGCATGAGCGGCTGTTCGAGGAGAGCTACGCGGTGGTCGGCCGCGCCGGGCATCCCGCGCTGCGCCGGCTGACCCTGGCGCGCTTCCTGGAGGCGGAGCACGTCATCGTCTCGCTGGACGGCGAGTTGCGCGGCGTGGTGGACCGCGCGCTTGCGGAACGGGGCGAGGCGCGCCGGGTCGTCGCGGCGGTGCCCTACTTCCTGCCGGCCCTGGCGACCGTCGCGCGGTCCGACCTGCTCGCGACGCTGCCGGCGCGGCTGGTCAGGTCGGAGGCGCGGCGCTTCCGGCTGGCCCAGGCGAGGCCGCCGCTGCCGCTGCGCAGTTTCGACGTCTCCGCGGTGTGGCACCGGCGGCAGGCGCGCGGCGCGCTGCGCGAATGGCTGCTCGCCCGCCTGCGCGAGGCGCTGCGGGACGCGGCGCGCGCGTGATTGCCGGCCGGTCGATATCGGGCATGAGCGGAATGCGATGGCGTGCGATCCGCCCTGGCCGCAATCTCATGCCGTGGCGCGGAACGGGCGGAGGCGGCGGATGCGCATTGCGATCATCGGGGCGGGCAATGTCGGCGCGGCGCTCGGGCGGAACTGGGCGCGGCAAGGCCATGCGGTGACCTTCGGGCTGCGTGACCCGACGGCGCCGAAATATGCGGCGCTCGCCGAGGCCGGCAGGCTGGCCTCGCCCGCCGAGGCGGCGGCGGGGGCCGAGGCCGTGCTGCTCGCAACGCCGTGGCAGCAGACGGAAGCGGCGATCGCCGCGCTCGGCGATCTTTCCGGCAGGCTGGTGCTGGATGCGACGAACCCGCTGGCGATGGGACCGCAGGGGCTCGGCCTCGCCTTCGGCCACTCGGATTCGGGCGGCGAGCGCGTCGCCGCGTGGTGCCGCGGCGCCTCCGTCTTCAAGACGCTCAACACCACCGGCGCCGAGACCATGGCCGATCCGGCGGCCTATGGCGCCGCGCCGGTGATGTTCGTGGCGGGCGACGATGCCGCGCGCAAGCCGGCGGTGATGGCGCTGGTGGCCGATCTCGGCTTCGAGGCGGTGGATGCGGGGCCGCTGGCCAATGCGCGGCTGCTGGAGGCGCATGCGATGCTGTGGATCGACCTGGCGCTGAACCGCGGCCTCGGCCGCAGCTTCGCCTTCGCGCTGCTGCGGCGATAGCGGCGCGCGCTCAGGCCGCGCCGCGCACCACCTGCACCGGATCGAGCCGGCTTGCCCGGCGCGCCGGGATCACCGCCGCGATGCCCGCGGCCATCACCGCGAAGATGCTGCCCGCGACATAGACGCGCCAGTCGCGCGCCAGGATGAAGCGGTCATTGCCGGCCGGCGTGTTCACGTCGAAGCGGATCTGCGCCAGCGCCTCCACCATCAGCGCGCCCAGCACGCAGCCGGCGATCGCGCCGAGCAGGCCGGCGATGATGCCCTGCACCAGGAACAGGCGCTGGATGTCGCCCTCGGTGAAGCCGAGCGACTTCAGGATGGCGATGTCGCGCGTCTTCTCGAACACCACGGTGGAGATGATGTTGTAGATGCCGAAGGCGGCGACCAGCAGGATCGCGCCCGTCACCGAATACATGATCGCGTTCTGGATCACGAAGACGGTGAGGATGTTCTGGTTCTGCTCCTCCCAGCTCTCCGTGCGTTCGCCGAAGCGCGCCTCGATCTGGCGGGCCAGCGGCTCGGCGCGCGTCACGTCGGCCAGGCGCAGCAGGATCTGGTTCACCACGTTCGGCCGGTCCTGCAGCACCTGGTTGACCTTCAGCAGGGCGAAGCCGTGCGCCTGGTCCACGGTCTGGATGCCGGTGCGGAACAGCCCCACCACCTTCATGGACAGCGCGACGCCGGTGGGCGAGACGGCCGAGAGCGTGTCGCCCATCTGCACGCCGAGCTTGTAGGCCAGCCCTTCGCCGATGATGATCCCGTTCGCCACGCTGCGCAGATCCTCGAGCCGCCCCGCCGTCATGTCCTTCTCGATGTTGGAGACGCGGACATGGCGCGCCGGATCTATGCCGGTGATCACGGCGGAGACGTCGCGCGAGCCGTAGCGCAGCAGCGCCTGGCCCTGCAGCACCGGCGCGGCGGCCACGCCGTCTATCGCCTCCAGCATGGCGAGCTTGTCGCCGGCGGCGCGGATGCCACGGATGCTGTCGCGCGGCTTCACGCCATGCACCTGCACCGCGCCGGCCACCAGAGCCAGCTCCGCCGCCTGGGCGGGCGGACGGCGCGTCTCGTCCTTGATCGTGATGTGCGGCGCCACATCGATGATCTGGCTGACGAAATAGGTCTGGAACCCGCGCATCAGCGCGGCGATGGCGATGAAGAAGGCGACGCCGAGCGCGACGCCCGAGACCGAGACGAGGGTCTGCCGCCGGCGCCGCCGCAGCATGCCGCGGGCCAGCTCGAGGATCAGCCTCATGGCCGCAGCCGGACCGGCTGGCCGTCGCGGAGCGCCGCGGGCGGGTCGAGGACCACCGCCTCGCCGGCGGCGACGCCGCGGCGGATCTCGGTGGCGCGCGGGCCCTGCACGCCGATGCCGGCCTGCCGCTCATGCGCGACTTCCTTGACCACCACCCAGACCGTGCCGTCGCGGGTGGCGCCGGGGCGAACCGGCGGCGGCGCCGTGCCGCGGCCGGCGGAGGGCAGCACCACGGCGGCGGGCGGCACCAGCACCGCCTCCGGCGTCTCGCGCAGGACGATGTTGGCCTCGACCGTCATGCCGATCAGCAAGGGCGTGTCCTCCGGCAGGGCCAAGCGCACGCGATAGGCCTTCCGCGTGGTGTCGCCCTTCGGCGTGATCTGCGCCACCTCCCCGGTCAGGACCTGGGCGGGGAAGGCATCGGCGCGCAGCAGCACGCGCTGGCCGGGCTCGATGCGGGCGATGTCCTCCTCGTCCACCTCGGCGGTGACGCGCAACGGCAGCCTCTCGCCGATCCAGAACAGCGAGGCCGGGGTGTCCACCACCTCCCCCGCTTCCGCGTCGCGGCGCAGCACGACGCCATCGGTCGGGGCGCGGACGACGAAATCCTCCAGCCGCTGCACCAGCGCGTCGGCCGCGGCGCGCGCGGCGCGGGCGTGGCGCGCGGCCCGGGGCCGCGGGGCGCGCGCGGCGGGGGGGCGGGGGGCGGGGGGGGGGGGGGGGGTTGGGGCGGCCTGGTGGCCGCGGGCGCCGGTGCGGTTCTCGATGGCGAAGCCGCGGGGGAAGGCGCCGCCCATCGCCTCGACCAGGATGCGGGCAGTGATG
>NZ_JBWXTD010000003.1:836140-852920 GCF_056682175.1 Falsiroseomonas sp. RANM36 | reverse complement strand
CCCCCCGCGCCGCGGGGGGGGGGGCGGCGCCCGCCCCCCGGGGCCGGGCGGCGGGGGGGGGGGCCGCGCGCCTCGTTGCGGCGGGGATCGAGCCCGAGGCGCTGCTCGCGCAGCGCCAGCGCGTTGCGCAGATGCGGCGCGCCCGGGCGGAGGCCGTGGATCGTGGCCTCGACGGGGAGCGGATCGCCCTCGGGGGCTTCGTGCTGCCCCTCGTCCGCGACGGCGTGCGCGTGACGGAGTTCCTTTTCGTCCCCTGGGTCGGGGCCTGCGTCCATACGCCGCCCCCGCCGCCGAACCAGATGATCCGTGTGATCGTGCCGGGCGGCATGAACGATCCCGGTCCCTTCGCGGCGTTCCGGGTGACCGGCCGCCTCGAGCACCGGCCGGCGGCCTACGACCTGTTCCATGTGGACGGCACGCTGCGGGTGAACGTCGCGTATTCGATGACGGCGGTGACGATCGAGCCCTTGGCGGGCCGCGCGATGGCGGCCGCGCCGCCACCTGCGCCGGACGCCGGCGGCACCTGGTGGAACGACCTGCAGGCGCGAATGTCGTCGCTGTTCACGCGCGCGATGACCGGCACGCAGGGCGGCGGCACGGCGGCACTGCTGCAGGCCCTGGTCGTCGCCTTCCTCTATGGCGTGGTGCATACACTTGGCCCCGGGCACGGCAAGGCGATCGTCGTCTCCTACTTCGTCGGCGAGGGCGGCAGTCTCCGCCGCGGCCTGTTCATGGGCGCGCAGATCGCGATCTTCCACGTCCTGTCGGCCGTGGTCTTCGTGTGGGCGACCGACTTCGCGGTGCGGCAGGCCACCGGCGCGTCCCTGTCCGACTTTTCGCTGGTGCGGATGGGGAGCTATGCGGCCATCGTGCTGATCGGCGGCGTGATGCTGTGGCGCGCGCTGCGGCCGGCGTCGCGGCTCGCCTCGGGGGCCGGCCACACGCCGGGCCAGGCCGGCTGCCTTGCCTGCGCGGCGGCGGGGTCGGGCACGGCGTCGCGCTGGTCCTGCGAGGAGGTTCGACCGGCCGTGGCCACGTCATGGCTTGCGGCCGCGGTTGGCGCGGTGCCGTGCACGGGCGCGCTGCTGGTCCTGCTGTTCGGCATCGCCAACGACCTGCTTTTGCCGGCGACGCTGATGGTGGTGGCGATCTCGGCCGGCATGGCGGTCGCGATGGCGGGGATCGGCATCGTCGCGATCCTGGGTCGCGACTGGGCTCATCGAAGGCTTGGCGGCGGCGGCGCACGGGCTGGGCGCCTCGTGCAGGTGGCCGGTGCGGCCTGTGTCCTGCTGATCGGGCTGGGCCTTCTTGCGCAGGAGATTCGGCATCGTGCGGGACAGGCTCTCGCCACGCCAAGCGCGGTGCATTCCCTCGGTCTGACCAGCCTTCCGGATGCTGATGCGGTCCGCGGGCCGTCGCTATCCTAGTGAATTGAGCGAAGTTGATGATTCCCATGGGGGCCCGGACCTGCGAGTCTGGGTGCATGAGAGAAGGCGTTGAGGTCCGGCTTCGACCGGGCGACCGGGAGCGGCTCAAAGGCGTGGTCCCTGACCGCAAGAGCCCGCAGCACCACGTCTGGCGGGCACAGATGGTGCTGATGATCGCGGACGGTGCGAGGACGATGGCGATCCGCGCCGCCACGGGGAAGGTTAAGCCGACGATCTGGCGCTGGCAGGCGCGCTACCTGCAGGACGGCGCCGAGGGCTTGTTCCGCGACGCCCCGCGAGGCCGTGCCTTCGCCGCGGCCTCGCCCGGGCAGATCGCGGCGGTGGTCGAGCGCACGCTGCACGACGACCCGCCCGCGGCGACGCACTGGACGCTGCGGTCGATGGCCAAGGCGAGCGGCTTGGCGCCGTCCACGATCCACCGCATCTGGCTCGACCACGGCCTGAAGCTGCACCGGGTCGAGACCTTCAAGCTCTCCAACGACCCGAAGTTCGTCGAGAAGGTCCGCGACATCGTCGGCCTTTACGTGAATCCGCACGAGCATGCCCTGGTGCTGTCCGTGGACGAGAAGAGCCAGATCCAGGCGCTCGACCGCACCCAGCCGGGGCTGCCGATGAAGCGCGGCCGGGGCACGACCATGACGCACGACTACAAGCGCCACGGCACGACGACCTTATTCGCAGCCCTTGACGTGAAGGCGGGCACGGTGATCAGCAGTGCATGCTCCGCCACCGCGCCGCCGAGTTCATCCGCTTCCTGCGGCTGATCGACAGGCAGACCCCGACCGACCTCGACCTGCACCTGATCCTCGACACCTGCGCCGCCCAAAAGACCGGGGCCGTGAAGCGCTGGCTGGCCCAGCATCCGCGCTTCCATGTCCACTTCACGCCGACCAGCGCCTCCTGGATCAACGCCGTCGAGGGCCTGTTCGCCACCTTGACCAAACGGCGCCTCAAGCGCGACGTGTTCCGTTCGGTTATCGAACTGAACCAGGCCATCCGCGACTACCTCGACGCCCACAACGCCGACCCGAAGCCCTTCCGCTGGACCGCTCCCGCCGACACCATCATCGGCAAGCACCAGCGCGGGAAACGTCTGCTCGAAACACTCCGCTAGGCAGGTGGGTCCACGGCGTGTCCAGATCTGTGTCCCGATGCACCGCTACTGACAAAGGGGCTGGAGTCTCGTCCGTTGGCAGTGATGGCCTGCGATGACCATGCGCTATCGTCGCATAGCCGCGTCGAGGCGGTGACGGATGAGGCGGACTTGGTGGAGGTCTACGAGCCGGAGCGGCGGCTCGGTGTAAATCGCATCTCGGGCAAGTGGGATGCGAACCAGAGAAAACTTCGACCCCGGTGAAACCGGCCTTTTACCTAGGATCTTGGGTTCCGTACTAAATCCGTCAGGTCAATAGGTTCGGAGAGAACCGGGCCCCCGGAGACCCGTCAGGGCCTACCCGCGGCCCCTGCCGCTCAACAGGTCAGGGGCGGAACCCGCGGGAAACCTGCGCCTCTCGGCGCGGTGGCCCGGGGTGGAGATTGCGCTTCGAAGGGCGACTGGCGGAGAGGGTGACTGCCATTGTCCTCTTCGAGATCATGACGTTAGGCGCCATCGGTCGTGTTGTTCCCACGTGGGTTCCCACGGATAAGCCGCGACCGTGGGGGACGGGTCCCTCTTGGCGGCGATGGGGTGCAGTGGTTTGGACGGCATAGCCTCGCCAGCCGGGCCGTCACGAATGACGGTTACGGTCATGACCGCGTGACACCTCACTGCCGCGAGGCTCACCGCTGCCTGTAGCTTCGCCCGCCGGTGTGTTGCCTCACCTCGCGCAACCAGCGTTGCGCGGTTGCACCCTCACGCAACGGCAGCCACTAGGGGACCGCCGGGGTCTGAACCACTGCAAGACCTAGCTTCGAGGAAGGACCCGAAGGCAGTCACGGCCGGGCCGGTTTCACCGGGAGGGGGGGGTAATCCCTGGCGGTTGTGTGAGTCGTGACCGCATCGGCCTCACGCAGAGATTTTTTCGTTGGACAGCTTCTCTGCGGGGATGGGTAGAAAAACAACTCGCGCAGCCATTTTCCGGCGGGTGGCGCAGAAAGAAACGCTAGCTCTCGGCGCGGGTGCGCTGCCGATGCCGCCGCCAGCCGCGCAGCAGGCCATCCCGAAGCGGGTCAGGATCGCCAGGACGGTAGGGCGATGCCGCGGCCGGCGCTGCATAGTGCGCGGCCATCGCCTCGGCCTCGCCCTCGCCGTCCGCTGCCAGGGTCGCGGGCGTGTCGCCCGGCTCCGCCTCGGCCTCCGCCGCCCACCGATCCCGCCAAGATGCCAGGAGGCTACACAGCGGCGATGCAGCAGGGCCGGGGATCGTGCAATCCGGTCGGGATTGGTCGGGATGGTCGGGAAAATCGCCGTCGCCCGCGCCTTTCGTGGCGTTCCCGACTGGTCGGGACAGGTCGGGATGGTCGGGATGCGCCTCTCCGCCGCCGCCAGCGTCAGCAGGGCGCGAAGAGGCGCCGCCCGTCATGCGCCGGCCTCCGGTTCCGCCAGGATGCCGGGCGCGACCGCGTACAGCCTCAACTTGCCCTCGCCGGGGATCACCTTCGACACCATGAGGTTCTTGCCGTCGCCCCGCCGGATCACGCCAGCCGCCGCCAGGGCGCGCGCAGCGGCGAGGGGATCGGCGTCCGCGAACACCTCCCGCCACGCCGCGCTGGTCAGGAAGTAGGCCCACCGCCCGCCCCCATCCCGCTCCCGCCAGCCGGCGCGGTTGATGGTGCGCTGGTCGCGCACCTCGGCCTCGCCCTCGCCGTCCTTCGGCGGGGGAAGGATCGTGTCGAAGCGCGATGCACCATGCGCGGCGATGAAGGCGCGCAGCGTCGTCAGGGCGGCGCTGTCCTCCCCGGCCACGGCACCGCCGCGCCGGTCTATCCAGTCGCGCATGACTGCGAGCGCGGCTCGCTCCGCTTCGCCCCCAGGCCACGACAGCACGTTCCACGCGGCGGCCAACTCGCCGGCCGTCGCGACCAGCGCGAAGAACCGCGCGACATGCCGCACCTGTGCATCTGCATCGGCCGGCAGCTTGGTCGCGAAGCGGTCGCGCATCGCAGCGAGGGCGGCGTGCAGCTCTTCGGGATCAGCGGCGCGCGCCTCGGCCAGCTTCGCCAGATACGCGCGCGCCGCCGTGCCGTGATGCCGGCGCATCGCGGCGTGCAACTCGGCCAGCATCGCGGCCCGATCCTCGCGCCCATGCCGCTGCGGCCATGCATCGGCGTCGCGGATCGCGAGGGACGGCAGCCGCACCGCCGCGCCGGCCGGCATCTTGCGCCCGCTGCGCTCCACCACCGTTTGCACGTCAACCTCGCCCGTCGAGAGGATCAGCGTGCGCCAGGTCGAGCGCCGCCGCCCCGTCAGCTCGCGCGACATGCGGCCTTTGCCGGCGCCGTTCGCCATCGCGTAGATGGCGCCGGCCACCTCGCGCGGGTCCGCTTGGTGGATTTCGTCGAGCGTCAGCAGACCATCGCCCGCCTCGGCGCAGGCGGCTTCCAGCCCGTTAGTCGTCGCGCGCCAGTCGCGCAGCCCGCCGGCCTTGGTCGGCGGCCCCCATGCCGACACGGCTAACTGCGCGGCAGTCGTCTTGCCGCTCTTCGACTTGCCGAAGAGGTGGAAGCCGCCGCCATCCTCGCCGGCCACGTCGAGCAGCGGTCCCGCGAAGGCGGCGGCGAGGCAGAAGGCGGGCAGGTCGTTGCCGACCGCCAGCGCGGCCACGCCGCTGCGCCATCCTTCGAGGTCGCCGGCCACCTCGACCGCCGCCGCGCCGGCTTCGCTGTGCCGCTGCATGACCAGCGGTTCCGCCGGGCTGCCGATCACCGCGCCGTCGCCCATCGCATAGGCGCCGCCGTGCCAGCCGGCGCGCGCGATCAGCAGCACGCGACCACCCACGCGCACATCGGCCAGCGCGCAGCGCAGCCGCAGGCGGGCGGCGGGATCGGCGTTCACGCGCAGGCCGCGCCCGATCAGCTCGCCTTCAAGGATGCCGGGCTCCGCCACCGTCAGCCGCAACGGCATCGCCCATCGGTGCGCGCGCCCGTCGCCATCCTGCCAGCCGATGAAGAGCGCGCGATCCTCGCCCGCCTGATTGCGTGCCTCTCCGATCACGTCGAAGGCGTCGCACAGGCGCATCGGCGGCTTGTCGTCGCCGCCGTCGAAGAACAGACCTTCCGGCCGCATGGCATAGCCGAAGGGCCACCGCACTTCGCCCTCGGCGGGCGGGCCGGCGGCGCGCATCGCGGCCTCGGCGGTCGCGCGCCGCTGCCGCAACTCCCGCTGCACCTCGGCCTTCAGGTCGCGCAGCGTCAGCCCTGGCACGGTGGGCACCGCCTCTCGCATTGCAGTCTCGCGCGCCAGCGTCGGAAGATCGGCCAGCCGCGCGACCAGCGCGGCCAGCGCGGCAGGATCAGCACCGTTGGGCTTGCTCATGGCGCCACACCTCCCCGGCGCTGTGCGACTGCCCATGCGGCGATCCTCGCGCCCTCGCCGGGCGGCTTCCCCGCCATCTGCAAGGCGCCGTCGAGCGCGCGGGCCATATCGTCGGCGGTCAACAGCCCACGCTCAACCAGCTTCGCCAGTCCCCAGGCTTCGGAGACGGCGGTGGGATGACGCGCACCCTCCGATGAACGCGCGACAGCAGAGGCCGCGCGTGCCAGGGCGGCGCTGGCATAGCGCCCGGCCGCTGCACCGGGCGGCGGCAGCTCGCCGGCCTGGCGCTGCGGCGCGCGTGGCGCCAGATCGGCGGGCGATGGCGCAGTCACCCGCTCCGCCCCGTCGAGCATGACCAGTCGCGCGGGCAGCGGGTCCGACATGCCGATGAACAGCGGCGCCGCCGTGTAGATCGGTTGCACGGCGCCGAACACGCTGCGGTCAACCGGCGCGTCGCGCAGCCACAGCTTGCACTCGCCTCCGGTGAGAGGCCGCGTCAGCAGGAACCACAGGCGCAGTCGGGCACCGTCCTTGAAGCCGTGCCCTGCCGTCGCGCCCACGATGCAGGCGGCGCGATGAAAGGCCACCGGCAGCGCCGCACGCGCGACCGCGCCGCAGCCTGCAAGGTCGCGCGGATCGGCGCCGGCTGGGAGCGGCAGCCCGTCGAGGTCGAGCGCCACCCAGGCGCGCGGCGTCTCGGCCAGCGTCGGCAACTCGCCAGTCTCGGGATCGGGATGCAGCAGCCGCCGCACCCGCCGCGTGCGGGTCGCGTCGCGGATCGCGCCGCGCAGGATGCAGGTATCGCGCCGTGTCAGCAGCCCGCGCAGCAGCCGCGCCAGCACGTCGAGCGCGGGCGCGTCGGCGGTGGCGAGGTCGAGCGTGCGGGCGGCGTCGTAGTCCTCCGCCCTGCCGTCCGCGTGGCGCGTCTTGCACAGGCGCCGGCCGCGCGCGGTCGCAAGCGTCAGGGCGTGCGGGTCGAGGGGATCAGCGCCCGGCATGGGCAGCCTCCATGCGGGCGAGGGCGGCCAGCGCCGCCGGGATGGACGGGAAGGCCAGCGGCAGCCGCCGGCCGGGTATGACGATGCAGGCGCGCGGCTCGCCGTTCGCGTCGCGCAGATCGTCGCGCAGGACGACATGCGCGGCGCTGGTCGGGCGCGGCTGGTGTCGCGCGGCCCATGCGAACAAGGGCAGCGGCGCCAGCTCGGCCGGGCGCACCTGGCGGTGGGGGCGGCGGGTCATTGCAGCACCGTCCCGGCGGGTGCCGTCTCGCGCGGGTGCTGTCCGTCGCCGGGCGGCACCGCCCATCCGATGCCGGGCGTGCGCGGCGCCAGCGCCATCCGCAGCGCCAGCCATTCGGGCAGAAGGGCGGAGGTCGTCTCCACGATCAGCACGCGGCGCCAGTGGATCGTGGCCTCGGCCGCGAGGGCGTAGTGCCAGGGCAGCCCGCCGGCACCATGCAGGACGATGAACCGAGACCAGCGCAGCAGCCGCCGTGCCTGCGGGAAGGCGTCAGGCGGCGCCGGGGTGCTGCCGTCGCCGGCCAGGACCACCGCCAGCGGCGGGCGCGGCGGCGTGGTGTCCAGCATGTCGCGCGGCACGCGGGCGCCGGGCGGCAGGAACACGGCACTCAGCGCGCCGGCCATCGCGGCGCGGATCAGCGGCACATGCCAGCCGGCGCCGGCCGCTTCCATGCGCGCGATCAACTGCGCCAGCTCGGCGCATGTTCGCAGGTCTATCGTCACGGGGTCACGTCCTCATGGTCGAGGCCGCGACGCGCGGGGCGGTGGCGCAGAAGGCAGGCGGTGCGCTATATCGGCGCTGTCCAGTCGAGTAGCCGCGTAACCTTCCCCGCCCGGTGCCCCACGGCGCCGGGCGGTTTCGTTTCAGCCGGTGGTGAAGGTCAGCAGCCGCAGCGCCGCCAGGATCAGCAGCACGACGACGACACCGACCAGCGGGGCGACGAGCGCGGCGCGCATCATGCGGCGGTCGGCGCGCGCGGCGCCGCCTCGACCACCTGGCGCAGCTCCGACCGCCGCCAGCGCGGGCAGCGCGGCGCGATGTAGTAGGGCGCGGGCAGCGTGCCGCGCTTCACGTCGCGCCAGAAGGTCGAGAGGGCGCGGCCCGTCTCGGCGGCGCCTTCCTCCGCCGTCAGCAGCGGGTCGGGCGCGGCGGCGCGCAGCTCGGCGCGGCGCGCGCGACGTGCGGCCTTGCGGGCGCCGGGTGCGGAGGGGGTTACGTTGGCGGCGCTGGTCAGCAGGGCCGCGCGGGAAGGCGAATCGGACACGGGAAGCCACCTCCATGCGTAGTGGTGGCTCCCAAGGATTCACATGCGCGGTTCCGCCGCACGGCCGAACCCGGCACAACCCGGCAAAACTAGTCGGGCACGAACACGCCTGCCGGTGCGCGAGCGTTAACGCGCCTTTCGATGGTGCGGTCGTCGGGGACCGGCTCCATGTTCTGCGCTGCCCAATCCTTCATGCACCGCTTGAAAACGCGCAGCGTCATGTTGCCGCCGTCTAGCGCGAGCAGGCGCATCATCTCTCGGTCGAAGGGCACCCAATCGTCACGCTCGGGACGGCCGCCCCGGTTCCTCGGTGCGGGAGTTGCGGCTTCGGCGGTCTCGGGTTTGGGTGACTGCGGCTCTCTTGCCCCGCCGCCGTGCGCTTCACCAAGAGGTGCGGGGCGGCCGGGTGCAGGGTGAAGGGTGGTGACAGGCGGTATGTCCTTCACCGCGAAGATGCGAACACCGCGCAGGACGATGGGCGGGGTCGGGGACGGCATCCTCAACTCGAAAGTCGAGTTCCAGATGTCGAGGGCGAGCCATGAGCCTTCCGGCATCGTGTCGTCGTCATACAGTGCGCGCGGCACCACAACGGGCGGCGCATCAATGCCGCGCGCGAGGTCGTGTCCCGCAATCGCGAGGTCATCGCGCTCCCGCAGGACAGCCCGGCCGAGAGTGACACTCAGGCGCCGGAACGCTTCCCGCCAGTTCTCCTGTGCCCGGCAGAACTCCACCAAGTCAGGGAACAGCGCCTCCGCTGCCTCTATCAGCGTCCACCCACCGGGCGGCGGTAGCTCCCCCACGGGCCGGGCCGCTTCGCATGGCGTCCAGCCGTCACCCGGCGGGAACGGTGGTTCCGACATGCTGCGCCTCTGCCGCGCGTCTCTGCGATGGTCGGCAGGGCAGCGCGGGCAGAGGTTCCGCGCGTTCGGCGGCCAAACCTAGCCCCGCCATAGACCAGTCTAGACGGTCGTTGCTGATTCGCGCCACGCGCGGTCAATCCCGACCATCCCGACCAGTCCCGACCAGTCGGGATCGGGCGGAAAGCCGCAGGACACCGCGCCAATCCCGACCATCCCGACCGATCCCGACCGAAAAACACGATCCCCCGCCCGCGATGCATCGGGCGCGGGCGGTCAGGCGGCGGTGGTGGCCTTCCGGGTCCGCTTGCTCCGCTCCGCCGTCAAGCTCCGCACCTCGGCCGGCACCGCCGGGCGGAGGCACCAGTCCCCCCAGGCGTCCATGAGCGGCCGGCGCTTTTCAAGCAGATCGGAGCGCGCATAGGCGGCCTCGGCCTTGTCCTTGATCGTATGGGCAAGGGCGCGCTCCACCACCTCCCGGCCCTCGGTGCGCGTCTCCCCGGCCCAATCGCGGAAGGTGCTGCGGAAGCCGTGCGGCACCACCGCCCGGCCTTCATGGTCGGACCAGCGCGGCGGGGCGGCCGGATCGTCGCCCTCGGCCGGTTCGTTCATGCGGCGGATCACCGCCGAAACCGTCATGTCGGACAGCATCGCCCCATCGGCGCCGGGGAACACATGGGCGTCGGGTTTCGGCTGGTCGGGGCGCACGACGCGCAGCACGTCGAGCGCGGCAGCCGACAGCGGCACCCGATGCGCTCGCCGCGCCTTCATCCTGCCGGCGGGGACGGTCCACAGGGCAGCGTCTGGGTTCACCTCCCGCCACGTCATGCCGCGCACCTCCCCAGTGCGCGCCGCCGTCAGGATGGCGAAGCGCAGCGCGGCGGCGCCGCTGCCCTCGACCTTCGCCAGCGCCGTCCAGAAGGCCGGCATCTGCTGCCAGGGCAGGGCCGGGCGATGCTCCACCCGCTGCACCTTGCGCGGCGGCGGCAGTTCTTCGGACAGCAGCCCGCGCCAGCGGGCCGGGTTCTCGCCCTGACGCCAGCCGCGCACGCGGGCGAGGTCTAGGACCGCCTCCATTCGCTGCCGCAGGCGGGAAGCCGTCTCGGGGATGCGTGGCCAGATCGGGCGCAGCACCTTCAACACCGCCGCCGTGTCCACCTCGACCACCGGCATGTTCCCGATCTGCGGGAAGGCGTGTTGCTCCATCGTCGCCAGCCATTGGGCGGCGTGCTTCGGGTTGCTCCACCCGTCTCGTCGGGCCTCGACGGTCGCCTTGGCGGCCTCCCGGAAGGTCACGGCCCGCGCCTTGGCCTCGGCGGCAGCCTGTGCCTGTGCGGCCTTGGCGTCCTCCCGTGCCTGTAGGGGATCGGTGCCCTGGCGCAGCAGCTTGCGGGCGTTCTCGGCGGCCTCCCGCGCCTCGGCCAGCCCGACCGCCGGATAGCTGCCCAAGCCCATGTCCCGGCGCTTGGTCCCGAAGCTGTAGCGCAGCACCCAGGCGCCGTCCGACACGTCGCCACCCTCGCGCCGGTCCCGCCGCTCCCGCCGCTCCGCCAGGCCGGGCTTGACCAGAAGATGCAGCCCGCCGCCGTCCCCGATCCGCACCGGGGTGGTGAAGGGCTGGCGGGCCAGCTCCGCCAGTCGCGCCCGCAAGGCCATGATGGTGAGGTCGCCCATGCCGCGCTCCGCCACTGCGCCGGCCTGTGGGAATTGGGGGATCATCACCCGCCATTCCCACGCCGGTTCCCACAGCGGATGATAGCTTGCGGTGGATGCGCGTGGATAGCTTTCCGCACCGTTCGGGGTGGAAGCCTTGGAAAAACTAGGTTTTCGAGGGAAGTCGTAGGGGTCTGTAGATCGGCTTAGACGGGTGGATGGCGGAGAGGGTGGGATTCGAACCCACGGTCCGCTTTCACGGACTTCGGTTTTCGAGACCGACGCGATCGACCACTCTGCCACCTCTCCGCAGGTCGGCGGCGCGGTATAGAAGCGGCGCGCGGGGCTGGCAACACGTGCCCGGTCGCCCCGCCGTTGACTCGCGCCATCGGGCCCGGCTATACGCCCGCTCCTCCGGCGGACCACAAGCAGCCGGCGGTTGCGTTTGGCCGCTCTGGACATGCGCTGCCGAACCACACCACCTGGGCCCGCCCAGACAGATCGAAGCACCGGACCCCGAAAGCCCGAGCGCGCGCAATGACCTACGCAGTGATCCGCACCGGCGGCAAGCAGTATCGCGTCACCCCCGACGCCGTGCTCACCGTCGAGAAGCTCGAGGCCGAGCCCGGCGCAACCATCACCTTCCACGACGTCCTGGCCATCGGCACCGATGCCGGCCTGACCCTCGGCGCGCCGACCGTGCCGGGCGCCAAGGTGACCGCCACCGTGGTCGAGCAGACCCGCGGCGACAAGGTGATCATCTTCAAGAAGCGCCGCCGGCAGAACAGCCGCCGGAAGAACGGCCACCGCCAGCACCAGACCGTGCTGAAGATCGCCGAGATCGCGGCGGCCTGACGCAGAGCTAACGGGAGCACCCCACCATGGCACACAAGAAGGCAGGCGGCTCCTCGCGCAACGGGCGCGATTCGGCCGGCAAGCGGCTCGGCGTGAAGCGCTCGGGCGGGCAGGTCGTGAAGGCCGGCAACATCATCGTCACCCAGCGCGGCACGAAGATGCGCCCGGGCACCAATGTGCTCGTCGGCCGCACCCACTCCATCCACGCCGCCATCGACGGCCAGGTGAAGTTCGAGCGCAAGGCCGAAGGCCGCGTGCACGTCTCCGTCGTGCCGCTGCCGGCCGCGGCCGAGTAGGGCTCGTCCCGAACGGGACGCCAGGACGGGGGCCGCAAGGCCCCCGTTCGCGTTTCCGGGCGCCACCGGCATGAAATTCCTCGACGAGGCGAAGGTCCACCTCAAGGCGGGCGACGGCGGCGACGGTGTCGTCGCCTTCCGCCGCGAGAAGTATATCGAGTTCGGCGGGCCGGATGGCGGCAATGGCGGCCGGGGCGGCGACGTGATCGCCGAGGCGGTGGATGGCCTCAACACCCTGATCGACTACCGCTACAGCCAGCATTTCCGGGCGCGGAAGGGCGGCAATGGCGCCGGGTCGGACCGCACCGGTGCGGCGTCCGACGATGTGATCCTGAAGGTTCCCGTCGGCACCCAGATCCTCGCCGAGGACAAGGAGACGCTGATCGCCGACCTCACCGAGGTCGGCCAGCGCGCCGTGCTGTGCCGAGGCGGCGATGGCGGGTTCGGCAATGCCCACTACAAATCCTCGACCAATCGCGCCCCGCGCCGCGCCGACAAGGGCCATCCGGGAGAGGAGCGCAGCGTCTGGCTGCGCCTGAAGCTGATCGCCGATGCTGGCTTGGTCGGGCTGCCGAATGCCGGCAAGTCCACCTTCCTCGCCGCCGTCTCCGCCGCACGGCCGAAGATCGCCGACTATCCCTTCACCACGTTGCATCCGCAACTCGGCGTGGTCCGGCCGGATGCGTCCACCGAGTTCGTCCTCGCCGACATCCCCGGCCTGATCGAAGGGGCCAGCGAGGGCGCCGGCCTCGGCGACCGGTTCCTCGGGCATGTCGAGCGCTGCGCGGTGTTGCTGCACCTGGTGGACGGCACGCAGGCGGATCCTGCGCGCGCCTATCGCACGGTGCGGCGCGAGCTGGAAGGCTACGGCCACGGCCTGGCGGACAAGCCGGAGATCGTGGCGCTGAACAAGGTGGATGCGATCACGCCGCAGGTCCGCGCCTCGCGGCTGAAGGCGCTCTCGCGCGCCGCGGGCCGGCCGGCGATGGCGGTCTCCGGCGTCGCGGGGGAGGGCGTGGCCGAGATCCTCCGCGCGCTCGCCGTCGCCATCGCCGCCGCGCGGGGCCGCTGACCCCGGGCGGCCCCGGTCAGCCGCCCGTGCGGGCGGCGCGAAGGGCCTCGTACTCCTGCCTGGTCGCCGCGTCCGGTGGGTAGAGGCCGGCCAGCGGGCGGCCTTTCCGCGCCTCGGCGATCACCCATTCTTCGAAGTCCTCGCGCTCGGCGGCGGTCGCGGCCACCTGCGCCACGAGATGGGCGGGGATGCAGACGATCCCGTTGGCGTCGCCCAGGACCACATCGCCCGGGAACACCGGCACGCCGGCGCAGCCGATCGGCGCCTGCAGGTCCACCACCAGCCGGTGCGACGTGACCGGCGTGCCGGCGGTGCCGCAGCAATAGACCGGCAGCGGGATCGAAGAGATCGCCGCCGCGTCCGAGACGCCGCCGTCCAGCACCACGCCGGCCGCACCCTTGGCCAGCAGATGCGTGGTGATGATGTCGCCCATGAAGGCGGTGCGGCTTTCGCCGTCCATCGCCACCACCAGCACCTCGCCCGCGCCGATGCGGGCGACCGCCTCGCCCTGCAGGTTCGGCCGCTCGCCGCGTGCCGTCGCCTCGACCAGGTCCTCCCGCACGGGGATGGTCCGCACCGTGAAGGCGGTGCCGAGCAGGCGGGGCGCGGCCGGATTGAGCGCCTTCGGCGCCTGCATCATCATCCCGCGCAGGCCGAGGCGATAGAGCGTGGAGACCACCGTCGGCACCGCCACGCGTTCCAACTGCCGGCGCACCTCCGGCGTCAGGGGGGATTCTTGGGTGCTGCCCGTGCCCGTCATGCGCCCTGTCCTCTTGCTGCGGTCGTTCCGCCGCCGGCCGGGGGTGGTCAAGCCCGCCCGGGTTCGGCTAGCTGTTATACAACTATCCGATCCCGTGCCGGTGGCGAAGCCCGCCCGTGCGGGTCATGCGCAGCGAGGGGCGGATGTACAGGATCGGCGTGGATGTCGGCGGCACCTTCACGGACTTCACGCTGCTCGACGACCGGGACGGCACGATCCGTTTCTTCAAGCTGCCCTCCACCCCGCGCGACCCGTCCGAGGCGATCGGCGAGGGCCTGGCGCAGATGCTCGGCCTGTTCGGCGCCGCCGCGGCGGAGGTCGGCTGGCTCGGCCACGGCACCACGGTCGCGACCAACATCGTCATCGAGCGGCGCGGCGCGCGCACCGGCCTGATCACCACCAGGGGCTTCCGCGACGTGCTGGAACTCGGCCGCCAGTCGCGCCCCTCGATCTACGACTACCGGGTGGAGAAGCCGCCGCCGCTGGTGCCGCGCGACCGCCGCTTCGAGGTCGCCGAGCGCATCGGCCCGGACGGCGCCGTGCTGCATCCGCTGGACGCCGGAAGCCTCGATGCCGCCGTCGCCGCGCTGGCCGCTGCACAGGTCGAGAGCGTCGCGATCTGCTTCCTGCACAGCTACCGCAATCCCGAGCATGAGCGCCGCGCGGCGGAGGCCGTGGCGGCGGCGCTGCCCGACGTCTATGTCAGCGTCTCCTCCGCCATCCTGCCGGAGTTCCGCGAATACGAGCGCTGCTCGACCGCCGCGGTGAACGCCTTCGTCGGTCCGCGCATGGGCCGATACCTGGAACGGCTGCGCGAGCGCGTGCGCGGCCTCGGCATCCCGGCCGAGCCCTACACGATCCACTCCAATGGCGGGCTGATGTCGGTGGAGACGGCGCGGGAATGCCCGGTGCGCAGCTGCGTCTCCGGCCCCGCGGCGGGCGTGGTCGGCGCGGCGTCCATCGGTGTCGCGGCGGGGCTGCCCAACCTGGTCACCTTCGATGTCGGCGGGACCTCCACCGACGTGTCGCTGATCGAGGACGGAAGGCCGCTCTACACCAGCGCGCGGCTGGTCGCCGGCTATCCAGTGAAGACGCCGATGATCGACATCCATGTCATCGGTGCGGGCGGCGGCTCCATCGCGCGGATCGACGATGCCGGCGCGCTGAAGGTCGGGCCGCAATCGGCCGGCGCGGACCCTGGGCCCGTGGCCTATGGCCGCGGCGGCACCGAGCCGACCATCACCGACGCCAACCTGGTGCTCGGCCGCCTCGTGCCGGACACGCTGCTCGGCGGGCGGATGACGCTGGATGCCGAGGCCGCGCGGGCGGTGATCGCGGAGCGCATCGCCGCACCGCTCGGCATCCCGGTGGAGCAGGCGGCGCATGGGATCATCCGCATCGCCAATGCGGGCATGAGCCGCGCGATCCGCTCCGTCTCGGTCGAGCGCGGCTACGACATCACCCGCTTCGCGCTCGCCGCCTTCGGCGGCGCGGGGCCGCTGCATGCCGCGGAGGTCGCGATCGAATGCGGCATCCCGCGCGTGCTGGTGCCGCGCGAGCCCGGCACGCTCTGCGCCCGCGGCATGCTGCTGACGGACGTCTCGGCCGACTATGTCCGCAGCCATTTCGCCGATGCCTCGGAGGCCTCCTGGCAGGCCATCCTCGGCCTGTTCGCGGAGATGGAGCGCGAGGGCGACGCCTGGCTGGCGCGGGAAGGCGTGGCGCCCGCGGGGCGGCGCTTCCGCCGCGTGCTCGATGCGCGCTATCGCGGCCAGAACTTCGAGGTGAAGGTGGCGTGCGACGGCCTCGGCGCTCCCGACCTCGCCGAGATGCAGGAGCGCTTCCACGCCGCGCATGCGCGCGAATACGGCTATGCGATCCGCGACCGCGGGATCGAGCTGGTCTCGGCCCGGGTGCAGGCGATCGGCGAGGTGCCGAAGGCGCCGCATGCGCGCATCGCCGGCGGCACCTCGCTCGCCGCGGGGGGGGGGGCGCGGCGGGCGGGGGGGGGGGGGGCGGCGGGGGGGGCGGCGGTCTGCGGCGCGGGGCCGGGCGGCTCCGGCTCGGCCGGGATGGCCGTCGGCGGCGCCTCGCCGGGCTGGGTGTAGTCCGCCACGATCCGCGCCTGGTTGCCCGCGATCACCAGCACCCGCAGCCCGATCCCGAGCGGCTGCTCGTCGCGCTGCGTCACGGAGACGAGGTCGCCGTTCGTCTTGCGGACGATGTATTCGAAGGCCCTGGTGTCGCCGACCACCCGTTCCGCCGCGCTGCCGAACAGCCCGCCGACCAGCGCTCCGCCCACGGCGCCGATCGCCCCGGCCATGTTCCCGCCCGGCACCTGGGACCCGATGACGCCGCCTGCTGCGCCGCCGGCGGCCGCGCCCGTCGCTCCCTCCATCTGCACGGAAACCTCCCGCCGGCCGATCACCACGCCCTGTTCCACGCGGTTCATCTGCTGGACCGCGCGGGTGGCATAGGCATCGGGCGAGAAGCGGGGGCCGCAGGCCGCAAGGGCGAGCAGCGGCGCCAGGAGAAGGGCGGCACGCATGGCGGTGACATAGAGGACCATCATGCCCCGCGCCATCCACGCCCGGCCCGGCTTCCGCATGGCACCATCGTGGCCACCGCGGGGCACGTTGCCCTGGACAGGCGCCGGCGGGCACGCGCAGCATCGCATGGCGACCGAGGGAGGAAACCGATGCGTCCGGCTCTGCTCCTGTTCCTGCTGTGCCTCGCCGGGTGCAGCCAGTCCAACCAGCCCGCGCCCTGCATCCCGCCGAGCTACATCGACCCCACCGGCGAATGCGTCTCGCAGCCCTACATCCAGCGCCGGCGCTGACATGGCGGCGCGCATCGGCTTCGTCGGCCTCGGCAACATGGGTGGGCCGATGGCGCGCAACCTGGCGAAGGCGGGACACCGCGTCGCCGTCTTCGACATCGTGCCGGACCTGGTCTCGCGCTGCGTCGCGGCGGGCGCGACGGCGGCCGGCAGCGCCGCCCCCCCCCCCCCCGGTGCCGGCCGCGGGGTGACCAAGCGACCCGCCGGGTCGCATGTGCGCGAGGCCAGGCTCGGCGCCCGCG
>NZ_JBWXTD010000003.1:824653-836040 GCF_056682175.1 Falsiroseomonas sp. RANM36 | reverse complement strand
GCGGCCACCGGCCCCTCCGCCGCGCCGGCCCGCACGGCCGGCAGCAGGAGAAGGCCGGCAAGGGCGATCGCCGCCAGCTTCCGGTCGGTCCGGCAGGTGATTCCGCGCATCGCGCCCGCTCCGCCTGATGTCGGCATCGAGTGATAGGCCGGGAAGCGGGCCGGCATGAAGCCGCCGGACCGCCGCCTTCTGCCGGCCACAGTGCCGGCGTGCTATCGGGGCGCTGTTCGGCCTGGCTTGGAGTGACGTCCTTGGCGCGTTTCCTGGTGACCGGCGGCGCCGGCTATGTGGGCAGCCACACGGTGCTGGCGCTGCTCGACCGCGGCGACGAGGTCGTGGTGCTGGACGACCTCTCCAAGGGCCATCGCGGCGCCGTGCCGGCGCGGGCGACGCTCGTGCAGGGGCGCTGCGACGATCCGCGCGCCGTCGCGGGCGCCTTCGCGCACGGTCCCTTCGAGGCGGTGCTGCATTTCGCCGCGCTGTCGCTGGTCGGCGAGAGCATGGCCCAGCCCATGCGCTACCTGCGGGAAAACCTCGCCGGCGTGACGGTGGTGCTGGAGGCCGCGGCCGGGCATGGCGTTCGCAAGTTCGTCCTGTCCTCCACCGCCGCGCTGTTCGGGTTCCCCGAGCGCATCCCGATCGACGAGGCGCAGCGGCTGGAGCCGGCCTCGGCCTATGGCGAGAGCAAGCTGCTCTGCGAGCGGGCGCTCGCCTGGGCGGAGAAAGTGCACGGCATCCGCTTCGCCGCGCTGCGCTACTTCAACGCCGCGGGCGCGGACCCGGCGGGCCGCGCGGGCGAGGACCACGACCCCGAGACGCATCTGATCCCGCTGGCGATCGGCGCGGCGCTCGGCCTGCGCCCGCCGCTGACCGTGTTCGGCGACGACTACGACACGCCGGACGGCACCTGCATCCGCGACTATGTCCATGTCACCGACCTGGCGGAGGCGCATCTGCGCGCGCTGGCGGTGCTGGACCACCGCTCGGTCCGCTACAACCTCGGCAACGGCACGGGCTATTCGGTGAAGCAGGTGCTGGAGACGGTGGCGCGGGTCGGCGGGCGGCCGGTGCCGCATGGCTACGGGCCGGGGGCGGGGGGGGGCCCCCGCCGGCGGGGGGGGGGGGGGGGGGCGCCCCGGGGGGCCCCCGCGGCCCTTGCCCGGGGGCCGGCCCCCGCGCCCGCCCCGGCGGCCGCTGGCGAATGTCGCGCTCGCTGGCGACTGGACCTTGCCCGACCTGCCCGCGACGATCGAGGCCGCGGTGCGCTCCGGCGAGACCGCGGCCGCCGTGCTGATGAGCGCGCCGCTGCCGAAGGAGCCCGCATGACACCTGCCGCTGCGCTGGCGGCGCTGCGCGCCGCCGCGGCGCGCGACGGGCGCCGGCCGCCGGCGCGCCGGCGCGACCTGCTGGCCCGCCTGGCCGCGGCGCTGCGCGATCGCGCCGAGGATTTCGTGGCCGCGCTGGACGCCGACTATGGCGGGCGCTCGCGCTACGACACGCTGCTGGCGGATGTGCTGATCGTCGCCGACGCCGCCATGTATTCGCGGCGCTGGCTGCGCTGGTGGGCGCGGCCGCGTCGTGCCTGGGTGCCCTATCCCTTCTGGCCGACCACGGCGGCCGAGGAGCCGGTGCCGAAGGGCGTCGTCGGCATCGTCGCGCCCTGGAACTACCCGGTGCAGCTCGCGCTCTGGCCGGTGGTGGACGCGATCGCCGCGGGCAACCGCGTCTGCGTGAAGCCGTCCGAGTTCGTGCCGCGCACCGCCGCGCTGATCGCGGCGGTGCTGGAGACGGCGCTCGGCCCGGACATCGCACGCTGCGTGCAGGGCGATGCCGAGGTCGCACGGGATTTCTGCGCGCAGCCATGGGACCACCTGATGTTCACCGGCGGCACCGCGACGGGCCGCAAGGTGGCCGAAGCGGCCGCGCGCAACCTGGTGCCCGTCACGCTCGAGCTCGGCGGGAAGTGCCCCTGCATCGTGCTGCCCGGCGCCGACCTGAATCGCGCCGCCCAGAGCATCCTGGCGGGGAAGGCGGTGAATGCGGGCCAGACCTGCATCGCGCCCGACACCGTGCTGCTCGTCGGCCACACGCCCGAGGCCTTCGCCGCCGCTTGCCGCGCCAGCGGCATCGCGTTGCCGGAAGGCGCCATCGCGTCGGATGCGCAGGCCGCGCGGCTGGATGCGCTCGCCGCAGGCGCGCGCCTCACACCGCTCGCCGCGGATGGCGCGGGACGGTGTCGCGCCATCGCGCTGGCGGAACCCGCGCCGGATTCGCCACTTGAACGGAACGAGATATTCGGACCGCTGCTGGCGGTGCAGACGGTCGCGGATCTCGATGCCGCCATCGCCTGGATCGCGTCGCGCCCTGCGCCCCTGGCCATCTATCTGTTCGGCGCGACGCGCGCGGAGGAAGCCGAAGTCGCATCGCGCACGCGCTCCGGCGCGCTGGTGACGGGGCGCGCGATCGAGTACGCGGCCTTTCCCTCGCTCGGCTTCGGCGGCGTCGGCGCCTCCGGCATGGGGCGCTATCACGGGCGCGCGGGCTTCCTGGAATTCTCCGACATGCGCGCCCGCGTGCGGCACGGGCGCTGGAGCCTCTCGCGCTTCTTCGACCTGCCGCGCAAGCCGATCGCGGCCAAGCTGACGAAGCAGCTGCTGCGCAAGTAGCGGGAGCGCCGCGCGGCGTTCGTCCTCAGGAGACCCGCTCGAAGTCCGGCAGCCTGAAGGTCTTGTTGTTGAACGCCTCGGTCGGGCCGTAGACGCGCATGGCGGGCAGCGGGCGTTTGCCCGCGGTCGGGATCCAGTTGGACTCCATGCCCTGCGGCGCGGTGCACGGCACGGCCACGGCCGCCTGGCTCTGGGCCACGGGCGCGATCGGGATCGCGGTGGCGCTCTCGGCCTATGACGAGGCGGTAGTGATGGCGGTCTTCACGGTGCTGATGCTCTAAGTTCTAACACCGGGCGCATGAAGGTTTCACCTTCATGCCCTCAAGCGCCGGCGCTTCGCTTGGCTCGTCATGCCGAAGGCATGCTTTCGCATGACGCCTATGCGGCGGGCCGCATTCGCGGCGTCACGCTGAAGGCGTGCCTCGGGCACGACGGCCGGCTACGCCGGCCGCAGGTCGGAACTTCGTGCGCCGCGTATAAGCAGGCTGAAGCCGGACAGCCATTCGAAGGGGTGATCGGCGGAGGCGCGGCAGCACTCTGAAGAGGGCGTCCGTTCAAACGCGCCGCAGCGAGCCTGATCCAAGTGCCCGTCGCCGTTGCACATACTCCGAGATCTCCGATACGGTCGCAGCCCGATGGACGAAGAAGCCAGCCACCCGAAAAACGCCCAAGAAGACAGCTCTCGGCGGGAGGGAGCGGACGCAGGAGGCGACTGATGACATCTATTGTCCAAAGAGAAATGATGATCGTTCCTCCGAATGAAGACCGCAAAACAAAAATCGCTATTCGTGAGGCAGAAATAAAGAATTTACCTGGATTCAAAGAAACAGAACATACAGAAGTTCTTTGGGGCGAAACACAATGTGTCATATTCAAGACAAAATTTGATTCTGGTTATGCAAGTCATTTTGTTGATGAAAAATCGCCATCTCTACCGCCTCATCCGAAAAAATACATCAGTGATTGCTTGGAAAAATGGGAGCCGGGGTGGGAGTGCGATCCGACCGATCGCGAGCAGTATGTTCAGGACCAGGACGGTACCGGCAGACTGGTCGGAAAATGCTTTGGCGTCACGCCACTTCAGTTGGCGCGGCATCTCCGCATAGACGCGTCTTGGATTGATGAGGCCGTCATGCGTGCAGCATTCGGACAAGCAGACAACGCGGCGGACGTTTACTATAGATCGCTGTTCCAAGAGCACGGTTTCGACAAGCTGATGTGGTGCCCCTTGGTCGCCATCGCGGTCGACGCCGCGATGATGTCGGGACCCGGGCGCGCGACCAAGATGCTGCAGGAACTGATCGGCACGGCCGCGGATGGGTCAATCGGGCCTCAGACCGTCGAAGCCCTCAGTCTTTACGTCGAGTCGCATGACATCATGGAGGCCTGCTCTCGGCTCGCTCTCATCCGCCAGCAATTCTACATCGGCATCTCTGGTGACGGGACGAAGAATGCGCGGTTCCGAGCAAAGTGGCTTGCTCGGGCCCGATGGGCTTCTCCGTTTGGGAACACAGAGAATTTCGGCGGATCGACAGGCCTCCGGGGAGTCATTGGCGGTATTGGTCGCGCAGTGCCCGCCGCGCCATCGGAAGACAGCGCAAGCGATTGGTGGACGCAGTGGAAGGATTGGAGGATGCCTTACCCCGCCGCATCGGCGAGCGCGACTGGCCTTTTGCCGCGGGTCGCCAAGTTGCCGCGGGTCAGCAAGGACGCATCCGGCAGCGAGGATCAGTCCATCGAAAATGAGCGCCCGTCGATGAGTGCCATGCTGAAAGCCGCCCGTTCCATCGCCCCGGAAATGCGCATGGTGGCACCGAACGATCCCAAGCCATGACAGGTCGTCCCTGTCCGATCCTGCCAACGCGCCTTGGTCGCAACCGGCGGACAGCGAAGCCGGCCAGGCACGTCAATGGGCGCGGCCGCGTAGGCGGCGAAGGTCGGCGCGTCCGTGCGCGCGCCGGCCGGTGAGGCCGGATCGGTCGCGGTCCGCGGGAAGCGGCAAGAAAGCCTTGGGCGCCTCAGGGCAACGGAGCCGCTTCGGGCGCTCTTGCGGGTCCGCATGGGTTCCGCAGGGACCAGCATTGCAAGATTGCGGAACAAGCGAATGATGGTCGAGCGCAATCAGACGTCGGGCTGTCTGGCGTTCCCGGCGGGATTCGGACCGTCATGCCGGAGGCATGCGAACGAGGCTCCGTGGGTTCGACGGCGGGACGGCTGAGATGCTGGTGTTCCCGGCGGGATTCGAACCCACGGCCCCCAGATTAGGAATCTGGTGCTCTATCCAGCTGAGCTACGGGAACCTGAAGGCGACATAGCACATCGCCGCCGCGCCGTCATGACGCGGGCAAAGGCGCCGTGTCGCGGCGGGCCGCGGTCAGGCCGGCCGGCGGGCCCGCAGCGCGGCGGCCAGCGTGCCCTCGTCCAGGACATCCAGCGCGCCGCCGAGCGGCACGCCCTGCGCCAGCCGCGTCACCGTCACGCCCGCGGGCCGCAGGCGATCGGTGACGTAATGCGCCGTCGCCGTGCCATCGACCGTGGCGGGCAGGGCCAGGATCACCTCCTCCACGCCGCCTGCCGCGATGCGCGACAGCAGCGGCCCGATCGCCAGATCCTCCGGCCCCACGCCGCCGAGCGGCGACAGCACGCCGCCCAGCACATGGTACAGCCCGCGATGGGCATGCGCGCGTTCCAGCGCCCAGAGATCGGCCACCCCCTCCACCACGCAGACCAGATGGCGGTCCCGCTGCGGATCGCGGCAGATGCCGCAGGGGCTCTGCGCATCGAGGTTGCCGCAGACCTCGCAGGGGCGCACGGCGCGCGCGGCCTCGGTCAGCGCCTCGGCCAGCGGCAGCATCGTCTCGGCGGGGCGCATCAGCATCCGCAGCACGGCGCGGCGCGCGCTGCGCCGGCCCATGCCGGGCGTCTTGGCCAGCAGGGCGATCAGGCGCTCGATCGGATCGTCGTTGTCCATGCGCCCTCAGGCGTGTTTCCGCCCCCAGGCGCCGTGCCGCGGCCTTGCCGCGGCGGGCGGCGCCAACCTGTGCAAGAGGGGCACGAATTCGGGGCCCCCGCGAAGACGCGAAGCGGCTTCTTGGGGATGATCAGAACGGCAGCTTCATGCCGCCAAGGCCCCCGAGGCCGCCGGGGATGTTGAGGCCGGCGGTGGCCTTCTGCATCTCCTCCGCCATGGTGGATTCCACCTTCTGCTTCGCATCCGCATGCGCGGCGACCAGCAGGTCCTCCAGCACCTCCTTCTCCTCGGCCGTCATCAGCGAGGGGTCGATCGCCACGCGCCGGAGGTCGCCCTTGCCGGACAGCGTCACCTTCACCATGCCGGCGCCGGAGGCGCCCTCGACCTCCATCGCCTCCAGCTTCGCCTGCATCTCCTGCATGCGCGCCTGCATCTGCTGCGCCTGCTTCAGCATGTTGCCGAGGTTCTTCATCGTGTCTCAGTCCTCCGGGGGGAATTCGTCGTCGAAGCCGGCCGGCTCCGCATCGGGCGGGGCGAAGTCGCGGCCGCCCTCTTCCGCCGCCGCGGGCGGCGGCAGGCCATAGGCGTCCAGCGCGCCGTCGCGCACCGCCTCGATCGTGGCGCCGGGGAAGGCCTGCAGCACCGCCTGCACCAGCGGATGGCTGCGCGCCAGCGCCAGCCGGTCCTGCTCCGCCGCGCGGCCCTGCTCGGCCAGCGTCGGCTCGCCGCCCGCCATCACCAGGCTGACGGTCCAGCGCGCGCCGGTCGCCTGCTGCAGCAGGCCGACAAGCTGCTGCGCCAGGTCGCGCGGCGCGTCCTGCCTCGGGCGCAGCTCGATCCGGCCGGGCGCGACATGCACGGGATGGACGCTGTGCACGAGATGCGCGTGCAGCAGCGGCTGCCGGCCCGAGGCCAGCGCCACCACCTCGCGCCAGGTCGTCGGCTGTGGCCGCGCTTCGGCCACCGGGGCCGGCGCGGCGGCGGCGGCCAGGGCGCCGCCACCGGCGATGGCGCGCAGCCCGCCGCCCCCCGCCCCGCCGCGGGGGCCGGGCGGGGCCGGCGCGGCGCCGCCCTGCTCGGTCAGGCGCCGCACCAGGTCGCCCGGCGTCGGCAACTCCGCGGCATGCGCCAGGCGGATCAGCACCATCTCCATCGCGGCGCGGCGGTCCACCCCGTCCTGCGCGACTTCCTGCGCACCCTTCAGCAGCATCTGCCAGGCGCGCGCGAGCACGGGGATGGCGAGCCTGTCGGCCAGCGCCGCGCCGCGCACCCGCTCGTCTTCCGTCAGGGCGGCGTCGTTGCGCAGCGCCGGGATGGTCTTGAGCCGCGAGAGCAGATGCGTCAGCGCCAGCAGGTCCGAGAGCACCACGCCGGGATCGGTGCCGCGTGCATGCGCCTCGGCCGAGAGATCGAGCGCGCGGGCGACGTCGCCGCCCATCAGCGCCTCCATCAGGCTGAGCGCGAGGCCGCGCTCCGCCAGGCCCAGCATCTCCTGCACGCCCTGCGCGGTGACGCCGGCGCCGCCGGCCAGCGCGATCGCCTGGTCCAGGATGGAGAGGCCGTCGCGCACCGAGCCATCGGCGGCGCGCGCGACCATCGCCAGCGCCTCCTCCTCCGCCGTCACCGCCTCGGCGGCGCAGATCTTCGCGAAATGCGCGCGGAGCTGCTCCTGCGGCACGCGGCGCAGGTGGAAGGTCTGGCAGCGCGAGAGGATGGTGGCCGGCACTTTCCTGAGCTCGGTCGTCGCCAGCATGAACTTGGCGTCCGGCGGCGGCTCCTCCAGCGTCTTGAGCAGGGCGTTGAAGGCGGGCTCGGTCAGCATGTGGACCTCGTCCAGCATGATGACCTTGAACCGCCCCTGGGAGGGGCGGAAGCGCAGCATGTCGCGCAGCTCCCGCACATCGTCGATGCCGCGGTTGGAGGCGGCGTCGAGCTCGATGTAGTCGGGGTGGCGGTCGGCCAGGATGGCGCGGCATTCCGGGCAGACGCCGCAGGGATCGGGCGTCGGGCCGCCCTTGCCGTCGGGGCCGATGCAGTTCAGCGCGCGGGCGATGATGCGCGCGGTCGTGGTCTTTCCCACGCCGCGCACGCCGGTGAGCATGAAGGCGTGGTGGACGCGGCCGTGCGCGAAGGCGTTGCGCAGGGTGCGCACCAGCGCCTCCTGCCCGATCAGGTCGTCGAAGGCGGTGGGGCGGTATTTGCGGGCGAGGACGCGATAGGGCGCGGCGGGCTCGGCCGAAAGGCTTGCGGCGGCGGGCGGCGGGGCGGCGGGGGCCGGGTCGCCGAACAGGCCGGGCCCGTCGGGCGCGGGGGGCTCCGGCAGGTCTTCGGGGACGGAATTGCCGAGGAGATCGCTGGCCATCGGTCCGGGATCGCTGGGGGGGCCGGTCGGGCCAGGGTGGGAAAAGGCCGGGTGGAAGGCCGGCGGGCGACCCGCGCGAGAACTCGTTACGGCTGCTTCCTTCCGGACCTGACCGGGTTGGCGAGGGGCACGTCCGTCGCCGACCTTCCGCCCCCAATATCGGGGTTCGGGCGTCCCGGGGCAATGGTCAGGGATGATCGTCCCGCAGGCTCGCGATCAGCGTCTCGGGCGCAAGTTCGGGGTCGAGCAGTTCGGCCAGGGTCAGTTGTGGCGCCTGCACCAGAGCCAGCGGCTCGCCCGGTACGTCGGCGCGGCGCGCAATCCGCAGCGCGTCGGCGTGGATCGAACCGAGGTCGAGCGCCTGCGCCATGCTCGGCGCGTAGCGGCGCCTTGCCTGGACCAGGAAGGTGACGATCTCGCTTGCCCAGTGCCGCACCGCCGGGTGGTCCGGCCAGCAAGCCGCCTTCATCGCATGCACCAGCGCCTGCAACAGCAGCGATTCCACGGCAAGAAGCTGGCTGCGCCCCACCTCCTCGATCTCCTCGATGACATTCGCCCAGTCGAGGTCGTTCACCCGCTCCCCGGCGGCGAGGCGGCGCAGGCGCTCGGCCTGGGCCTGGCTCCAGGCCAGGATGTCACGGTCATAGAGGTCGTCGGGCATGCTCGCCTCCGCTGGCCGAGAATAGCCGATCCCGGAAGTCTCCCGCCACGCCCGCGGTTGCCGGCCCCCGGGCCGCATGGCACATCACCCGGCGCATGCTCTCGATCCCCGCCAGCCGGCCCAACGCCTATACCGGCAGTCCCCTCGACCGCGCCGGCCACCTGCGCGAGGACGCGGACTGGATCCACCAGACCCTCGCCGACCCCGAGACCCTATTCGCCCCGGTCTGGCGCAGCCGCAACCTGATGAAGGGCGTGGAGGACGGCCATCCCGAGGCCGTGCTGCTCACCGCCGAGGCCGCCGAGGCCGTGCGCATGCAGGACGGCCCCTGGGCCTTCCTCGGCCTGTGGGAGAAGCGGCCGGTCTTTGCCGTGGACTGCTCCGCCGCCGAGGACCCGCTGCCGCTGCTGCCCGAGGGCATGGGCAGCTTCGCCGATCTCCGCCAGGTGGCGGGGCTGCTGCCGCCCGGCGAGGCCAGCGTGCTGGCGCATGCCCGCGGCATGATGCACTGGCGCACGCGGCACCGCTTCTGCGGGGCCTGCGGCGCGCCCTGTTCGCCGCGCAGCGCCGGCCATGCGATGGTCTGCACCGGCTGCAACACGCAGCATTTCCCGCGCACCGACCCCGCCGTGATCATGCTGGTGGTGCGCGGCGACCGCTGCCTGCTCGGCCATTCGCACCGCTTCCCGAACGTCACGATGTACTCGACCCTCGCCGGCTTCGTGGAGCCGGGCGAGAGCTTCGAGGAGGCCGTGCGGCGCGAGGTGATGGAGGAAGCGGGCGTGGCGGTGGGGCAGGTCGCCTATCATTCCTCCCAGCCCTGGCCCTTCCCGTCCTCGATCATGATCGGCTTCCACGCCGAGGGCCTGACCGAGGCGATCCGCATCGACCCGGAGGAGTTGAAGGACGCGCGCTGGTTCTCCCGCGCGGAGCTGCGCGACCACCAGGCGCTCGGCTTCTCCCTGCCGCGGGTGGATTCCATCGCGCGCCGGCTCATCGAGGACTGGCTGGAGGCCGGGGCATGAGGCGCGCAAGCCTGCTCGCGCTGGCCCTGCCGGTGCTGCTGCTCGCCGGCTGCGGCCGGACGCCGGAGGAGCGCCAGGTTGCGGCGGAGCTGCCGAACAACCCGGCCGTGGCGGAGTGCCGGGAGGAAGCGCGGCGCGCGCCCGCCGTGCGCGACACCTGGCGGCAATGGAACTCGACCGACCGGACGCAGCAGGACCGGCTGACCGCGGCAGCCACCGTGGCCGAATCCAACGCCTTCGACGCCTGCCTCCGACGCCGCGGCGTGATCCGCGGCGGCGGGGTGGAGCGCGTCCGCCCGCAGGGCTTCTACTGGTAGCGCCTGCCTTCTTGCACGGCCGCCGCGTCAGTTCCCCTCGCGCTGCGCCAGCCGGTAGGGGTGCGCGGGATAGGTCCCGAGGATGCGGAGATCGGCCGAGAAGAAGGCCAGTTCCTCCAGCGCCCGCGCCAGGGCCGGCTCATCGGGCTTGCCGTCCACATCGGCCAGGAACTGCGTCGCGGTGAAGGCGCCGTTGACCATGTAGCTTTCCAGCTTGGTCATGTTCACGCCGTTGGTGGCGAAGCCGCCGAGCGCCTTGTAGAGCGCGGCGGGGATGTTGCGGACGCGGAAGACGAAGCTGGTCACCCAGGCTTTCCCGCCGTTGGGGCCCTCGCCATAGGGCGGGGCGAGGGGCGCGCGGGCCATGACGTAGAAGCGCGTGGTGTTGTGCGCCTCATCCTCGACATTGCGGCGCAGGATCTCGAGGCCGTAGACCTCGGCCGCCAGCTCGCTGGCGATCGCGGCATCCTCGACGCCGCCGCGCTCGGCGATCAGCTTGGCGGCGCCGGCGGTGTCGGCCTCGATCACCGCCTGCAGGTCGAGCTCCTTCAGGACCCGCAGCACCTGGCCGAGCGCCATCGGATGGCTGTGCGCGCGCTTCAGCGTGGCGATGCTCGCGCCCTTGGGTGCCAGCAGGCAGTGCTCCACGCGCTCGAAATGCTCGCCGACCACATGCAGGCCGGACTCCGGCAGCAGGCGGTGGATATCCGGCACGCGGCCGGCCAGCGAGTTCTCGCAGGGCAGCATCGCCAGCGCGGCCTGCCCTTCCCGCACCGCCTGCATCGCCGCCTCGAAGGAGGGACAGGGCAGGGTGCTCCAGCCCGGATAGGCGTGGCGACAGGACAGATCGGAATAGGCGCCGGGCACGCCCTGGAAGGCGATGATCTGCGCGGCTTCCGGCGAAGCGGTCTGGCGCGGGGCGGCGGCGGTGCTGTCCATTTCTGTCCTGCGGGCAGTGGGCGGCAATGCGGCCGCGCGTTCGGCGGGCGGGCGGGTTGTCGAGTTTTCCCGCCGCCTCTATGTTCCGCGCGGTTTTACGGCACGTTGGCCTCGGCGCAAGCCTGCCGGCGCGGGCCGGCCTGCGGCTCCGCCAGGCGCGGTGCCCGCCTGCGGCCGGTCGGCGCTCGGGCCACGTTCGGGAAGGGTGGCATCCGGGATGAGTCTGGAATTCAACAAGGCCGCGGCCGCGGTGCTGACCGCGGGCATCACCTTCATGCTCGCGGGTCTGGTCGGGAAGTTCCTGGTCTCGCCGCCGCACCAATATGAGGCCGCGATCGCCACCGGCGCGCCGCCGCCGGCCGCGCCCCCGGCCGCGCCCGCCCCCCCCCCGCCCCCGCCCCGCGGGGCCGCCCGCCCCCCCGCCCCCCCCCCCCCCCCCCCGGCCC
>NZ_JBWXTD010000003.1:820019-824553 GCF_056682175.1 Falsiroseomonas sp. RANM36 | reverse complement strand
CGCCGGCTCGAACTCCCATCCGCCGAAGACGCGGACCAGCATGCGCGGGCCGGTGGTGGCGAAGACCTCCTTGCGCTGCATGGCGTCGAAGGGCCGCTCCTCGCCTCGGCCAACGCCGACAACGGCCGGCAGCTGGCGCAGCGGCTCTGCGCGTCCTGCCACAACTTCGCCAAGGGCGGGCCGAACGGCGTCGGGCCCAACCTCTGGGGCGTGGTCGGCGGGCCGCATGCCCATGCGGCGGGCTTCAACTATTCGGCGGCGAACCGGGCCCTGGCCGAGAAGCCCTGGGACTACGAGGCGCTGAACGCCTTCATCGCCAACCCGCGGGAGGCCATGCCCGGCACCCGCATGGCCTTCGCCGGCCTGCGCAACCTGCAGCAGCGCGCCGACGTCATCGCCTTCCTGCGCTCGCTGGACGACAGCCCGAAGCCGCTGCCCTAAGTCCCCACGAAGCCGCTCGCGTCTTCGCGGGGGGCCCGGACTGGCGCCGATGCTGGGGTGATGGCTCATCCTGCCGTGGCAAAGCCACGGCAGGGCGCCAGGGGGCCACCGATATGCCGCAAGCAGCCGACTTCCTCTCCGTCGCCGAAGAAGCGGCCGATCTCGCGGGCGGCGTGATCCGCCCGCTGTTCCGCTCCGCCCTGCTGGTCGAGGCGAAGGGCGATGCCAGCCCGGTCACCGAAGCCGACAAGGCCGCCGAGCGCGCGATCCGCGACCTGCTGGCGCGCCGCCTGCCCGCCCACGGCGTGATCGGCGAGGAATACGGCGAGGAACGCGCGGATGCCGAATGGGTCTGGGTGCTGGACCCGATCGACGGCACCCGCGCCTTCGTCACCGGGCGCCCGCTGTTCGGCACGCTGATCGGGCTGCTGCATCGCGGCCGCCCGGTCCTCGGCATCATCGACCAGCCGACCACCGGGGAACGCTGGATCGGCATCGGCGGCGAGGCGACGCGCTTCGCCTCCCGCTTCGGCGGCACGCCGCGCTGCCGGCCCTGCCCCGCCCTGGCCGAGGCCGAGCTGTCCTGCACCTCGCCCGACATGTTCGACGCCGCCACCGCGCCGCGCTTCGGCCGGGTGAAGGCGGCGGCGCGCCGGACCACCTGGGGCGGCGACTGCTACGCCTATGGTCTGCTGGCGCTCGGCCTGGTGGATGTGGTGGTGGACGCCACCATGAAGCCCTGGGACTGGGCCGCCCTGGTGCCGGTGATCGAGGGTGCGGGGGGGCGCTGCACCGACTGGGCCGGCCGGCCGCTCCGCCTGGACGGCGACGGCAGCGTGCTGGCGGTCGGCGACCCGGCCCTGTTGCCGGAAGTTTCCGCCCTGCTCGACTTGTGACGGCGCTGTTGCCGCGCGCGCGGCGAGTCCCCACTCTCTCGGCCATGCGTCGCCGTGACCTGCTCTCGCTGTCCCTCGCGCTCGGCCTCGCGCCGGCCGCGGCCCGTGCCGTCACCCCCGCCGGCGGCGCTGCCGCGCCCGGCCAGGCAGTGCGCACCCATGCCCTGTCGCTGCTGGGCGAACCGCAGCTGCCGGCCGATTTCCCGCATTTCCCCTGGGTCAATCCGGATGCACCGAAGGGCGGCGAGATCGCGCGCTGGGCGCTCGGCAGCTTCGACAGCTTCAATCCGTTCATCATCCGCGGCACGCCGGCGGTCGGCTCGACGCTGATCTATGACACGCTGCTGAAGGAAAGCGCCGACGAGGCGAGCACCGAATACCCCTACATCGCGCAATGGATCGAGCTGCCGGCGGACCGCAAGGGCGTCAGCTTCGCGCTGAACCCGGCCGCACGCTGGCATGACGGCCAGCCGCTGACCGCGGCCGACGTGGTCTGGACCTTCGAGACGCTGCGCCAGCACGGCCGCCCCTTCTTCCGCGCCTACTACGCCGACGTGACCGAGGCGGTGGCCGAGACCCCGCGCCGCGTCACCTTCCGCTTCCGCTCCGACGAGAACCGGGAGCTGGCGCTGATCCTGGGCCAGCTCACGGTGCTGCCGAAGCATTGGTGGGAGGGCCGCGACTTCACGCGCCCGATCCTCGACGCTCCGCTCGGCTCCGGCCCCTATAGGATCGAGCGCTTCGACGCCGGGCGCAGCATCGTCTATCGCCGCGTCGCCGACTGGTGGGCGAAGGACATCCCGACGATGCGCGGCACGCAGAATTTCGACGTGACGCGCTTCGAGTATTTCCGCGACAACACCGTGGCGCTGGAAGCCTTCAAGGCCGGGCAGATCGACTTCCGCACGGAGAATGTCGCGCGCGACTGGGCCACGGGCTACGACTTCCCCGCGCGTCGCCGCGGCCTGGTCAAGCTCGAGGAGATCCGCCACGAGCTGCCGACCGGCATGCAGGCCTTCATCGTCAACCTCCGCCGGCCGCTGTTCCAGGACCAGCGCGTGCGCCGCGCCCTGGTGGAGCTGTTCGACTTCGAGTGGATGAACGCGAACATCTTCTACGGCGCCTACGCCCGCACCAACAGCTACTTCAGCAATTCCGAGCTCGCTTCCTCCGGCCTGCCGCAGGGGCGCGAGAAGGAGATCCTGGAGGGCTTCCGCGGCCGCATCCCGGACAGCGTCTTCACCACCGAGTTCCGGCTGCCCGTGACCGATGGATCAGGCAACAACCGCGATGGCCTGCGCCGCGCGCTGGCCCTGCTGCAGCAGGCCGGCTGGCGCGTGCAGGACAGGCGCCTGGTCAACGCCCAGGGCCGCCCCTTCGAGTTCGAGATCCTGCTCGTCTCCCCCACCTTCGAGCGCGTGGCGCTTCCCTATGTGCAGGCGCTGCAGCGCGTGGGCATGACGGTGAATGTCCGCACCGTGGACCCCGCGCAGTACCAGCGCCGCATGGACAGCTTCGACTACGACATGACGGTGGGCGGCCAGGGCCAGAGCCTCTCGCCCGGCAACGAGCAGCGCGACTTCTTCACCTGCGCCAAGGCGCGCGAGGAAGGCAGCCGCAACGTCTCCGGCATCTGCGACCCGGCGATCGACGCGCTGGTGGAGCTGGTGATCAACGCGCCCGACCGGGCGGAGCTGGTGGCGCGCACCCGCGCGCTGGACCGCGTGCTGCTGGCGCACGACTTCCTCATCCCGCACTGGCATATCCAGAGCTTCCGCGTCGCCTACTGGGACAAGTTCGGCCGCCCGGGACGCAACCCGCGCTTCGACATCGGCCTCGATGCCTGGTGGATCGACGCGGAGAAGGAACGCGCGCTGGCCGAAGCCCGCCGGACGCTCTGAGCCCGATGCGCGCGCCCCTGTCCTCGCCCGGCCCGCGCCGGGCCGCGCCCGCGGGCTGACATGGCCGCCTATATCCTGCGCCGGCTGATCCTGGTGGTGCCGACGCTGCTCGGCATCATCCTGATCAACTTCGCGGTCGTGCAGTTCGCCCCCGGCGGCCCGGTGGAGCAGATGCTGGCCGAGCTGCGCGGTGAAGGACAGACGCTCGGGCGCCTCACCGGCGAGGGCGGCGGGGAGACCCGCCAGCCCGGCGGCGGGCCGACCGCGATGCCCGGCGGCGATGTGGGCGGCGGGCCGGTGGGCACCTATCGCGGCGCGCGCGGGCTCGACCCCAACATCGTCGCCGAGATCGAGCGGATGTTCGGCTTCGACAAGCCGGCGCATGTGCGCTTCAAGGAGATGCTGGCCGGCTACCTGACCTTCGACTTCGGCCGCAGCCTGTTCCAGGACCGGCCGGTGATCGAGCTCCTGCTGGAGAAGATGCCGGTCTCCGTCAGCCTCGGGCTGTGGTCCACGCTGATCATCTACCTGGTCTCCATCCCGCTCGGCATCCGCAAGGCGGTGAAGGACGGCACGCGCTTCGACGTGGCCACCAGCGGCGTGGTGCTGGTGGGCTACGCGATCCCGGGCTTCCTCTTCGCGATCCTGCTCGTGGTGCTGTTCGCCGGCGGGTCCTTCTTCCAGTGGTTCCCGCTGCGCGGCCTGGCCTCTCCGGGCAGCGAGAGCTGGCCCTTCTGGGATCGCGCGCTCGACTATTTCTGGCACATGGCGCTGCCGACCCTCGCGCTGGTGATCGGCGGCTTCGCCGGGCTGACGATGCTGACCAAGAACAGCTTCCTCGACGAGATCGGCAAGCAGTACGTCGTCACGGCGCGCGCCAAGGGGAACAGCGAGACGCGCGTGCTTTACGGCCACGTCTTCCGCAACGCGATGCTGCTGATCATCGCGGGCTTCCCCGCGGCCTTCATCGGCATCCTCTTCACCGGCGCGCTGCTGGTGGAGATCGTGTTCAGCCTGGACGGCCTCGGGCTGCTCGGCTTCGAGGCGGCGATCCGGCGCGATTACCCGATCATGTTCGCCACGCTCTACATCTTCACGCTGCTCGGGCTGATCATGCAGATCGTCGGCGACGTGATGTACACCGTCGTGGACCCGCGCATCGACTTCGAGGCGCGGCGGTGAACGAGGTGATGGGTGGTTGCTTCTGCGGGGGCGCGGGGGGGGGGGAAGCGGCCCCGGCCCCCCCCCGCCGTTTTTTACCCCAGGGGGGGGGGGCGCTGGGGCCCCCCCCCGCGG
>NZ_JBWXTD010000003.1:805863-819919 GCF_056682175.1 Falsiroseomonas sp. RANM36 | reverse complement strand
TAAACCTGCCGTCGGCCGGTCGGCCGGCGCGACGCCCGTCAGGCCTCGACGATCTCCGCCACCGGGCCGTCGGCCACGATCCGCCCGCCCGAGAGCCGGATCGCGCGGGTGCACCACTTGCGCACGATGCTCATGTTGTGCGTGGCCAGCACCAGGATGTCGGCGCCTTCCACCAGCTGCGCCAGGCGCTCGTTCGCGCGCTCGATGAAGTCCGCATCGCCGGCCAGGAACCACTCGTCCATCAGCAGGATCTCGGGTTCCATCAGCGTCGCGGCCGCGAAGGCGAGCCGCACCGACATCCCGGCCGAATAGGTGCGGATCGGCACGTCCAGGAACTCGCCGAGGCCGCTGAACCGACCGGCCTCCTCGGCCAGCTTCTCGCAGTCGCGCTCCGACATGCCGAGGAACAGGCCGCGCAGCATGATGTTCTCGCGCCCGGTCGCCTCCGCGTCCATGCCGGCGCCGGGGTCGATCAGCGAACCGATGCTGCCATTCACCTCGAGCCGGCCCGCGACGGGTTCGTAGATGCCCGCCAGCGTGCGCAGCAGCGTGGTCTTGCCGGCGCCGTTGTTGCCGACCAGCGCCACGCGCTCGCCGGGCTCGATGCGGAAACTCAGGTCGCGCAGCGCCGCCACCACGATGCGGTGGCTCTCATCCTCCTTCAGCCGGATCGGCGAGCGCGCGAGCAGCCGCTTCTTCAGCGACCGTGCGCCCACATGATACAGCGGGAACTCGATCGAGATCCCCTCGGCCTGGATCAGCGGCATCGGCGGCGGCTCACACCCAGAAGGCGATGCGCGCGCGGAAGCGCACGAAGAACACGAAGGCCAGCGCGCAGGCCGCCGCGGTGTAGGCCAGCGCCGCCAGCCAGACGAGCCAGGACGCCCCGCCTTCCACCAGCGGTCCGCGCACCGTCTCCATCAGCACGAAGAAGGGGTTCAGCGGCAGCCACACCTGCCGCTCGCCCAGCAGTTCCGGCTTCCAGATCACCGGCGTCATGAAGAAGGCGAGCTGCATCACGCTGGCGACGATCTGCTGGATGTCGCGGAAGCGCGCGCAGACCATGCCGAGGAAGATGCCGCCGGCGAAGGCGTTGAGGAACAGCAGCGCCAGGCCGGGGAGCGCCAGCAGCGCCTCCCATCCCGGCACCACGCCGAAGATCAGGAACACCACCGCGATCAGCGGCAGGCTGTGCGCCGCGACGATCACGTTGCGCAGGACGAAGCGCAGGACATGCACGGTGTAGGGCAGCGGCACCTGCCGGATCACGCCTTCCGACATGATCAGGCTGTTGCCCGCATCGTTGATGATCTGGCCGAGCGTGTTCCAGACCAGCAGGCTCACCGCCAGGTAGGGCAGGTATTCGGCCAGCGGCAGCTTGAAGAGCGTGGAGTAGAGCAGCCCGATCCCGGCCACCATCACCGCGGTCGAGACCGTCAGCCAGAACGGCCCGATCACCGAGCCGCGATAGCGGTTGCGGATGTCGAGCTGCGCGAGCGCCAGCGCCAGCCGCCACCTGGCCAAGCCGCCGGTGATGTCCTGCAGGGCGCGCTCCGTGCGGCGCGGGTCCGCGGCGTCGCGCACATAGCGGGGCGATGCCAGGGGCATGTTGGGGGACCGCATGGCGCGCCTCATACCCCGCCCGACGCCGGCCCGCCAGCGACCCGGCTAATCGCGGGCCGCGGGGATCCGGTCGAGATCGGCCAGCCAAGCCGCCGCCGAGGCATCGCTCGGCGCCCGCCAGTCCCCGCGCGGCGACAGCGAGCCCCCGGAACTGACCTTCGGCCCGTTGGGCAGGGCCGAGCGCTTGAACTGGCTGGTGGCGAAGAAGCGGCGGACGAAGACCCGGAGCCATTTCGCGATGACCGGCAGGTCGTAGGCCACGAGCTTGTCCGGCGGCGTGTGCGGCGGCCAGGCGCCGGCGGCGGCGTCGCGCCAGGCGTGCCAGGCCAGGAAGGCGACCTTGGAGGGCCGGAAGCCGAACCGCGTCGTGTAGTACAGGGTGAAGTCCTGCAGCGCGTAGGGGCCGACGAAGTCCTCGGTCCGCTGCGCCGGCTGGCCATCGCCCTCGCCCGGAACGAGCTCGGGCGAGATCTCGGTCGCCAGGATGTCGAGCAGCACCGGCTTCGCCGCCGCGCCGAAGGCCCCGCTCTCCGCCACCCAGCGGATCAGGTGCTGGATCAGCGTCTTCGGGACGCTGGCATTGACGTTGTAGTGCGACATGTGGTCGCCGACGCCATAGGTCGCCCAGCCCAGCGCCAGCTCGGACAGGTCGCCGGTGCCCAGCACCAGCGCGTCGTGGTGGTTGGCCAGGCGGAACAGCAGCGAGGTGCGCGCGCCGGCCTGCACGTTCTCGAAGGTGACGTCGTGCACCGGCCGGCCTTCGGCGAAGGGATGGCCGATGTCGCGCAGCATCTGCAGGCAGGCGGGCGTCATGTCGATCTCGGCGGCGGAGACGCCGAGCGCCTTCATCAGCGCCCAGGCGTTCGACTTGGTGCGCGCGGTCGTCGCGAAGGCCGGCAGGGTGTAGGCCAGGATGCTGCTGCGCGGCAGGCCGAGCGTGTCGCAGGCATGCGCCGCGACCAGCAATGCCTGCGTCGAATCGAGCCCGCCCGAGACGCCGATCACCAGCCGCTTGATGCCCGTGGATTCCAGCCGCTGCCGCAGCCCGTAGGACTGGATGTTGTACGCCTCGTAGCAGAGCTCCGAGAGCCGCGCGTCGTCATCCGGCACGAAGGGGAAGCGCCCGATCGCGCGCCGCAGGCCGAGGTCGCTGACGGTGTCCGGCGCCAGCGCGAAGGGGATCACGCGGAAGGGACGCGCGGGCGGGTTGAAGTCCGCGGCGTCGCCGAAGCTCGTCTGGCGCAGTCGCTCCTGCTGCAGCCGCTCGAGGTCGATATCCGCCAGGATCGGTGCCGCGTCGCGCGCGAAGCGCGGCGCCTCGGCCAGCAGCGCGCCGTTCTCGTAGATCATCGCCTGGCCGTCCCAGGCGAGGTCGGTGCTGGATTCGCCGTTGCCGGCGGCCGAGTAGAGATAGGCGGCGATGCAGCGCGCCGAATGCACCTGGCACAGCGCATGGCGATAGGCCGACTTGCCGACCGTGACGTTGCTGGCCGAGAGGTTCAGCAGCACCGTCGCGCCGGCGAGCGCCGCGGCGGTGGAAGGCGGCACCGGCGCCCAGACATCCTCGCAGATCTCCACATGGATCGTCAGGTCGGGCAGGTCGGTGGCGCGCAGCAGGATGTCGGTGCCGAAGGGCGCTTCCTGCCCGGCGAGGTGCAGCACGGGCGGCACCGCGCCGAGGCCGGTGGCGAAGTGCCGCTTCTCGTAGAACTCGCGGTAGCCCGGCAGGTAGGATTTCGGCCAGGCCGCCAGCAGCCGGCCGCGATGGATCGCGAGCGCGGTGTTGAACAGCCGACCGCCCACGCGCACCGGCGCGCCGACGAACAGCACCGGCGCGAGGTCGCGCGATTCCGCCAGCAGCCGCCCGACCGCCTGCTCCACGGCGTCCAGCAGGGCCGATTGCTGCAGCAGGTCGTCGATGGCGTAGGCCGAGAGGCCGAGCTCCGGGAACAGCACCAGCGACGCGCCCTCGGCCGCCGCGCCGCGCGCCATGGCGAGGGTTTCGGCCACGTTGAAGGCGGGATCGGCCACGCGCAGCCGCGGCGCGACGGCGGCGGCGCGGATGAAGCCATGCGCATGGAGGTTGTGGAAGGCGGTCACGGCAGCGGCACCTCTGGCCCCGGCGATACAGCAAGCGCGCCCTTGCCACAAATCGCCTCAGCGTCGTGAAGGCTGCGGCCTCAGGAGCGGCGCAAGCCGATCGCCGTCACCCCGACGCCGATCACCCGCCGATCCTGCCCGGCTCCGATGGCGTGGGGCGCCACCGCACGGCTGTCCTCGATGATGAGGCGCAGGCTGCCGAGGCGGGTCGCCGCGGCGCCGAAGGGCAGCACGATCTCCTGCGGCTGGCCGTCCTGGAAGGCGATTTCCCGGGGTGCCTCGCCGGCGATCGTGAAGATGACCGCCGGCTGGCCGGGGCCGGCTGCGAAACGCTGGACACGGAGAAGCAGCGCGCCGCCGGCGCCGTCCCAGTCCTCCGGCAGGGGCAGGAGCATGGTCGCCCGCGACCCGGCCCATGCGCCCCAGGGCTCCAGGCTGTGAAAGCCGCTTTCCAGCCACGCCACGTTCTCCGCCCGGCCCGCCAGGGGGTGGAGCACGCCGGGCGGCGCCGGAAGGCGCGGTGGCGCGGCGGTCTCGAAGACCCAGGGTGCGCCGGGGCCTGCCCAGGCCAGGTTGCGGAAATCGACCCCGCAGGCGCGGCCCTGCAGGCCATGCGCCAACAGATAGGCTTGCAGCCGGGCCGGGTAGTCGGGCCGGTTCGGCGCACCGAAGTCCCAGCCTGGCGGGTTGAAGGTCGAAAAGCCGTTGGCCGTGCGCAGCCCTGCCGTCGCGGCAAGCACCATCGCATCCACGTTGTGACTGTAGAGTTCCTCGATCAGGTTCCTGGCCAGACCCATGCGGGGCACGGTCGCCACGAACAGCGCGCATCCGGCCGGCGGCGGCGTCAGGGCCTCGAGCCGGCGCAGCTCCGCTGCGCGGCGCATCCCGGTATCGGGAATGGAGGTCCACTGCTCGGCCAGCATCAGCACGGCGGCGAGCAGCGCCGCCGCGCGCCATCGCGCCTGCCAAAGGGCCGCCAAGGGCAGCGCCGCGACGATGACGGCAAGCGGCGCGAGCACCACGATAACCCGCGAGATCTCACGGACGGCGCCGGCGCCCGGCACTTTCTGGAAGGTCGCCGGCCACGCCCAGGCGCGGCCGCCGAAATCGACGGTGGCGAGCACCAGGATGGCCGCCGCGATCAGGAAGGCGAGCGCGAAGCGCAGCGCGGGATTCGCGCGCCGGCGCCAGAGCAGCGGCATCGCCACCAGGATCGCAAGCGCGGTGAGGAGCGGAATGCCCCGCGCCGGAAAGCGCGTGCGGAGTGAGACGCCCGTCGCGTCGCGGTCGAGCCAGGGGCTCAGCCAGCCCCAGACGATGTTGCCCGGCCCGGCATCCACCATGGACAGCGGCCCGAGCGCGAAGACGCGCGCCGCCCGCATGTCATGGCCGCCGGTCTGCGCCAGCAGCGGCAGGTAGAGCCAGAGCGCCGGCAGGAGCGCCACGCCGAGCACGAGGCAGGGAACGGCCAGCAGGACCCAGGGACGCGGCCTGCCGAACAGCGCCCGGAACTCGGACCGCGGCATGCCGACCGCGAAGATGGCGGCGGCGAGCAGGACGGCGAGGCCGACGATCCAGAAGACGTAGAAGGCCGTCAGCATGAGGACGCCGCCGAACACGCCTGCCGCCGCCGAAAGCCAGAGGAAGCGAGCCCGCGCGCCGGCGAGGAAGGCCATGGCCAGCGCATGAAGGACGGCGCACCAGAGAACGCCTGGTCCGACGGCGTAGAGCTGGATGTGGATGGCGCCTGCCTGGAGCAACCCGGGGCTGAGCACGCTGACCGCCGCACCAAGGCTCGCCCAGGCCGGCGACAGGGACAACATGCGCCGGCCGAGCAGGTAGGCGCCACCGAAGCCCATCGCGCCGAAAACCGGCGGGACCAGTTCCACCGCCAGCAGGGGATCCGCCCCCGCCAGCCGGAACAGATGCGCCACCAGCCCGAACAGCAGGTAGCCGTCGTTGTAGCCGAGCGTCCGCGGGACAGGGTGGAACCACTCGACATCGTGCCAGGACGACAGTCCCGCCATCACGTTGTGCCAGTGCGAGATGAGCGCGACGGCGATCAGGCCGTCGTGCTGGTCTCCTGTCATGGCCTGGAAGCCGGAGAGCAGGAGATCGCGGTGCGCGATGGCCGTGGCGCCGCCGAGCGCGACCGTCAGAACAAGGCCGAGGGCCTGAGCCCCGGACCCCCTCGGGTCCGGGCGCATTGCGGGTCCGGGCATCTCAGCCCTGGCGCGGCAACACCGCCACCAGCGCCTCGCAGACGCGGTCGATATCGGAATCGGTCAGCCCCGGATAGCTCGGCAGGCTGATGCCGCGCGCCGCGATGTCCTCGGCGACCGGCAGGTGCAGGTCGGGCCGCGCGTGATGCGGCATGTGGTGCGCGCAATAGAAGACGGGCCGCGTCTCGATCCGCGCACGCGCCAGCCGCTCCATCACCGCATCGCGGTCCGCGCCCGGCGGCAGCAGCAGGCTCACGAGCCATTCCGAGCCGTCCGCCTCCGGCCGCGGCTGCTGGAAGACGACGGGGTGCGCGGCGAGGTTCGCGCGGTAGCGCGCCGCGATCGCCTTCTTGCGCGCCAGGATGGCCGGCAGGCGCTCGATCTGGCCGAGCCCGATCGCGGCGGCCAGGTTCGTCATGCGGTAGTTGAAGCCCATCGCCACATGCCAGTAGCGACGCTCGGGGTCCATGCCCTGGCCCTTCGCGATGCGCAGCTTGCGCAGCATGGCCGCGTCGCGCGCCATCACCATGCCGCCTTCGCCGGTGGTGACCGTCTTGTTGCCGAAGAAGCTGAAGGTGGCGACGTCGCTGAAGCTGCCGACATGCCGCCCGTTCCAGGTGCTGCCCAGCGCCTCGGCGCAGTCCTCCACGACGGCCAGGCCGTGCCGGGCGGCGACGGCCGTCAGCCGGTCCATGTCGCAGACGGCGCCGTAGAGATGCACCGGCATGATCGCGCGGGTGCGCGGCGTGATGCGCCGCTCCACCTCGTCGGGGTCGAGCAGCCAGTCCGCCGCCGTGCAATCCGCGAAGACGGGCACGCCGCCGGCCTGCACGATGGTGTTCACCGAGGCGATGTAGGTGAAGCTCGGCACGATCACCTCGTCGCCGGGCGCGAGGTCGAGGCAGTGCAGTGCCAGGTGCAGCGCGACGGTGCCGTTGCTGACCGCGGTCACGTGCGGGGTGCCGACCACGGCGCCGAACGCCGCCTCGAACCGGTCGAGGAAGGCGCCGCGTGAGGAGATCCAGGTGCTGTCGAACGCTTCCAGCAGATAGCGCCGCTCGTTCCCGGACAGATCCGGATCGTAGACGGGCAGGAAGGGCGCCGTGTCCGCCTGCCGCGGCTTGGACAATTCATTCATCCCACGGGATCCTCGTTTCCGCCCGCAAGCCTGCATGCCGACCCGACCACCGGTTCAATCGCCCCCGCGGTCAGGTCCGGATTCGTTGCCGGCATTGTGCTCGCCGGCCGGTCAGCGGGCAATCGGCGCCGTCCCCAGCGGACGGGCGGGCGCACCGCCCAGGACGGCGCCCTCCGGCACATCCGCCACCACGGCCGACCCGGCGCCGACGACCGAATCGGCGCCGATCCGGATGCCTGGTCGCACCGCGCTGCCCACGCCGACAAGCGCCCGGTCGCCGACCCGGACGTTGCCGGCGAGGGCGCATCCCGGAGCGACATGGGCGGCGACGCCGAGCAGGTTGTCATGGTCCACCACCGCGCCACTGTTGAGGATGCTGAAATCGCGCAACACGGTTTCGGTCCCGACGATCGCGCCCGCCATGATCGCCACCCCCGCCCCGATCTGCGCGGTCGGCGAGACCACGGCGGAGGGATGCTGGGCCACCGGTATAACAAATCCGTGTGCGGCGAGCACGGCGCCGAGCCGCTGGCGCAGGGCGTTGCTGCCGATGGCCACGAAAGCGGCAGTCACGCCGTCCCGGCGCAGGCGCGGCAGATCCTCGTCGCCACCGATCACCGGCAGGCCAAGCACCGACTCCCCGGATCGCCCGGCATCGAGCAGACCCGCAATTCGCCAGCCTCCCATCGCGCGGAACACCTCGACGACGACCTTGGCGTGACCGCCGGCCCCCACGATCACGAGGTCCATCGCCATGGTTCTCGGCACTCCCCTCGCTGCCCCGGGCGGCCGCAGCCCCGCGGAAAAATGATCCGGGTCTCGCCGCGACCCCGGGTTTGTTGTTGAGGTACAATGGATATAAGGGCGCCGGCGCACGGCGTCGGCCGCACGGAGTAGCTCCTGTCTCCATGACGATCTGGTTCGACGTCGAAGACCTCTTCGAATACGCGCGCGCCGTTGCCCGGCCCAGCGGTATCCAACGCCTGTCGTACGAAATCTATGCCGCGATCCAGTCCACCGACGCGGAGCGGGTCGGTTTCCTGCGCCACGATCCCCTGGGCGGAACCATGCGCGTGGTGGACTGGAGCGAGGTGCAGGCGATCTACCGCAGCATGACGCATGGCGTGCCGGCGCAATCCGGAACGCCGGCGGAACAGGGCGAGATGCCGCTCCTGCAGGGCAGGGCGGCGCGCATCCCGCTGGTCGGGGATGCCATGCGGCTGGCGGCCAGCCGCCTGCCGCCCGAGGTGCGCCGGCCGCTCGGCGAGGCGGCACGCGCGCAGATCGCCGCCTTCCGCGGCGCGGGGCGCTTCGCTGCGGCGCTGCCCGGCGTGGTGGCGGCATCGCGCCGCCGCGGCGCCGCTTCCCAGCCCCGCGTGCCTGCCGATGCCGCAGCGGCCGGCACGGAGCCGGCCGCCGCGCCGTCGCTCGGCCTCGACATCCGGGAGGTGGCGCAGCCCGGCGACGTGCTCGCCGCCCTCGGCTCGCCCTGGTCCAGCCAGGGGTATCCGGCCCTGGTCGCAAGGCTGAAGGCGCAGACGGGCATGCGGTTCGCGCTGCTGGTCTACGACCTGATCCCGGTCGTCCGGCCCGAATTCTGCGACCGCGGCCTGGTGATGCTGTTCTCGTCCTTCATCCTGGGCTGCCTGCCGCTCGCCGACGAGCTGATGACCATCTCCCGCGCGAGTGCCGCCGACCTCGAGGCGTGGTCGGCGAAGATCGGCGTCGCGCTGGCGGCAACGCCGCGCCCCATCCCGATCGGCACGGGCTTTTCCACCGAGACGGAAAGCCGGCCATTGCCGGACGGCCTCGCGCCCGGCGGCTATGCGCTGTTCGTCTCGACGGTCGAGGCGCGGAAGAACCACCTGCTCGCCTTCCGCGCCTGGCGCCGGCTGCTCGACGAGATGCCGGCAGAACGGGTGCCGCAGCTCGTCTTCGCCGGCCGCATCGGCTGGATGGTGGCGGACATGATGCAGCAGATCCGCAACTGCCAGAATCTCGGCGGCAAGCTCACCATCGTCGAGAACCCGGATGACGGGACGCTGGCGGCGCTCTATCGCGGCGCGCGATTCACCCTCTTTCCCTCGCTCTACGAAGGCTGGGGCCTGCCGGTCTCGGAAAGCCTGGCCTTCGGGAAGGTGTGCCTTGCCTCCGGCACCACGTCGGTGCCGGAAGCGGGCGGGCGGTTCTGCCTCTATCACGACCCCGACAGCGTGACGGACGCGGTCGCGCTCTATCGCCGCGCCATCGAGGAGCCCGGCCTGATCGCCGGCCTCGAGGCGGAGATCGCCGCGGGCTACCGCCCGACGTCATGGGGCGTGACGGCGACCGCGATCCTGGACCAGCTGGCACGCCGGTGAGCCCGACCGTGGCACCGCCCGGGCCGAAGATCTGGTTCGACGTGCAGGATCTGCTCGACTACGTCCACATCGCCAGCCGGCCGAGCGGCATCCAGCGCGTCTGCCTTGAACTCTATGCCGCTCTCGACGCCGCCGCACCGGACCGCGTCGGCTTCCTCCGCCACGATCCCGTCGCCGGCACGATGCGGGCGATGTCCTGGGCCGAGGTGTCGGCGCATTGCGCGCCGCTGCGCCCGGCGCCGTCCGAACCGGACATCCCGGACAGCGACCCCGCGGCCGCCGAGCCGCAAGGCGAGCCCGCCCCCGCCCCGGCGCCGGGGCGGGCGCGGCAGGCGCTGCGCTGGCTGGCCTGGCGGCTTCCCGTCGAACTCCGCTACCCGGTGGGCGAGGCGGTCTATGGCCAGCTCGCCGCCTTCCGCGCCTTCGGGCGGGCTGTGCGGGCAGCGCTGCCGGGCAAGGCGCAAGCGTCCGCCTCCGCCGCCGCGCTGAAGGGCCTGCCCGACATCCGGGAAGTGGGCCGCGCGGGCGATGTGGTGGCGGCCTTCGGATCGCCCTGGGGACATCCGGACTATGTCGGCCTGCTGGATCGCTGCGCGCGCCCCGTCGGCATGCGGTTTGCGATGCTGGTCCATGACCTCATCCCGCTGGTCCGGCCCGAATTCTACGAGGCGCAGAGCGGCGCGCTGTTCGGCGCCTTCATGCGCCGCTGCCTGCCGCAGGCCGACCTGCTGCTGACCATGTCGCAGGCCACCGCGCGCGACGTGACGGGCTGGACGGCGGCGCAAGGCCTGCCGCTGCGCACTCCGCCGCGCGTCCTGCCCGTCGGCATCGGCTTCGGCCACCCGCCGCCGGCGACGCTGCCGGAGGGGCTGGCGGACGGCAGCTATGTGCTGCTGGTCGGCACGATGGAGGCGCGGAAGAACCACCTCCTCGCCTTCCGGGCCTGGCGGCACCTGCAGGAGGCCCTTCCGGCGAGGCAGGTGCCGCACCTGGTCTTCGCCGGCCGCGTCGGCTGGATGGTGAGCGACCTGCTGCAGCAGATCCGCAATTCGGACCATCTCTCGGGCAAGCTGGTGCTGGTCGAGGATGCCGACGATGCGACCCTGGCCGCGCTCTATCGGGGCGCGCGGTTCACGCTGTTTCCCTCGCTCTACGAAGGCTGGGGGCTGCCGGTGACCGAGAGCCTGTCCTTCGGCCGGGTCTGCGTGGCCTCCAGCGCCACCTCCCTGCCCGAGGCTGGCGGCGACTATTGCCTCTACCACGATCCGGACAGCGTCACCGACGCGGTGCGCGTCTATCGCCGCGCCATCGAGGAACCCGAACTGATCGCGGGGCTGGAAGCCCGCATCGCCGCCGAGTACCGGCCCACGCCGTGGTCGGCCACCGCGGCGGCGGTGCGGGCGGGGGGGGGGGGGGGGGGGGGGGCCCCGGGCGGCCCGCCCGACGATCCATGCCGGGCTGCAGGTGGTCGCGGTGCTCTGGCTGCTCTGGCTCGCCTGGAAGATCGCGACGGCGCCGCCGCCGGGCGAGGGGCCGGCGCGGCCGCCGATGAACTTCGTGCAGGCGGCGCTGTTCCAATGGGTGAACCCGAAGGCCTGGATGATCGCCGGCGCCGCGATCGCCGGATACACGACGCCGGGCGAGGCGCTGCTGCCGCAGGTGCTGACCATCGCCCTGGTCTTCGGCGCCATCTCCATGCCCTGCCTGCTGGTCTGGGCGGGGCTCGGCGCCGGGGCGCGGCGCGTGCTCCGGGATGCGCGCAGCCTGCGGCGCTTCAACATGGCCATGGGCGTGCTGCTGGCGCTGAGCGTCCTGCCGCTGCTGCGCTGATCCTGGACAGGGCGGGCGCCGCGCCCTAATCCGCGGCAGCCAGGAGACCCGATGATGGACATGCACAGCGCCGCCGACCCGCATGCCGAGATCCGCGCCGAGGTGCGCAAGCTCTGCGCGCGGTTCCCCGGCGAATACTGGCGGGAGCTCGACAGCCGCCGCGGCTACCCGACCGAATTCGTGACCGCGCTGACCGAGGCCGGCTGGCTCGCCGCGCTGATCCCGGAGGAGTTCGGCGGCGCGGGCCTGCCGCTTTCCGGCGCCGCGGCGATCCTGGAGGAGATCCAGGCCACGGGCTGCAACGGCGCGGCCTGCCACGCGCAGATGTACATCATGGGCACGATCCTGCGGCACGGCTCGCCGGAGCAGAAGCAGGCGTACCTGCCGGCGATCGCGGCCGGCGAGCTGCGCCTGCAGGCCTTCGGCGTGACCGAGCCGACCAGCGGCACCGATACCACCGCGCTGCGCACCACCGCGCGCCGCGAGGGCGACAAATACATCGTCAACGGCCAGAAGATCTGGACCAGCCGCGCGGAGCATTCCGACCTGATGCTGCTGCTGGCGCGCACCACGCCGCGCGACCAGGTGGCCAAGAAGACCGAGGGGCTTTCGACCTTCATCGTGGACATGCGCCAGGCGCTGGGCAACGGCCTGACGATCCGCCCGATCCGCACGATGATGAACCACAATTCCTGCGAGGTCTTCTTCGACAACATGGAAGTGCCGGCCGCGAACCTGGTCGGGCAGGAGGGCAAGGGCTTCCGCTACATCCTCGACGGCATGAACGCCGAGCGCCTGCTGATCGCGGCGGAGTGCATCGGCGACGCCAAGTGGTTCATCGAGAAGGCGCGCACCTACGCGAAGGAGCGCGTGCTGTTCGGCAAGCCGATCGGCGCGAACCAGGGCGTGCAGTTCCCCATCGCCAAGGCCTATGCGCAGATGCGCGCCGCCGAGGCGATCGTGAAGCAGGGTTTGGCGAAGTTCGAGGCGGGCCAGAACTGCGGCGAGGAAGCCAACATGGGCAAGATGCTCGCCGCGGAAGCGAGTTGGGCCGCCGGCGAGGCTTGCGTCAACACCCATGGCGGCTTCGGCTTCGCCGAGGAATACGACATCGAGCGCAAGTTCCGCGAGACGCGGCTCTACCAGGTGGCGCCGATCAGCACGAACCTGATCCTGAGCTACATCGGCGAGCACGTGCTTGGGATGCCGCGGAGCTACTGAGCTTCGAGGGCGCGCCGGTGGCGGATGTAGTCGGGGCCGCAGGAGAGCTTCCGGGCCAGCGGCGAGTCGGGTGCGACGACGCGCCAGAAGGGCGCCGCGTCCGCCGCCTGCTCCAATGCGCGTTCCGCGACGATGCGCAGGAAGATCGCCGTGGAGGTCGGGCAGGTCGCGTCGGCGCCATGCTCGCGCGCCAACTCGGACCGCAGCGTCGCGATGTCCTGCACCGTGCCGGGTGGCAGCGCGCGGATGCGCGCATCCAGCAGGGGCGGGTCGGCGATGAACAGGCGCTGGCCCGGCTTGAGCCCGGCATAGGGCTTCTCCAGCACGGCGACATGCGGCGGCTTCGCGCCACGATACTTTTGGTCCCAGCTTTTCGGCATCGCTCGGTCCGTTGCGACAGCGGTGGCGGAGGTGGCGCGGCATCGGTCGCGGGGCAAGGGAGGACCACTTGACCGGAGTTGCGGAATGCACGGCGCGGCCGCTCGCCGGCCTTCTCGTCGTCTCGATGGAGCAGGCGGTCGCGGCGCCGACCTGCTCCCAGAAGCTGTGCGATGCCGGTGCGCGGGTCATCAAGATCGAGCGCCGGGAGGGCGATTTCGCGCGCGGCTACGACACCGCGGCCGCCGGACAGTCCAGCTATTTCGTCTGGCTGAACCGCGGCAAGGAAAGCATCGCCCTCGACATCAAGGATCCTGGCGACAAGGCGCTGCTGGCGCGGATGATCGCGAAGGCCGATGTGTTCATCCAGAACCTTGCCCCCGGCGCGCTGGCCCGCGCGGGGTTCGGCAGCGCCGAGTTGCGGCAACGGCATCCGCGCCTGATCACGGTGGACATCTCCGGCTATGGCGAGGAGGGCGAATACGCCCGGATGAAGGCCTATGACCTGCTGGTCCAGGCCGAATCCGGGCTGGCCTCCATCACCGGGCATCCGGCCGGGCCGGGGCGGGTCGGGGTCTCGGTGGTGGACATCGCCTGCGGCATGAACGCCCATGCCGCGGTGCTGGAGGCGCTGATCGCACGCGGGATCACGGGGCAGGGGGCGGGCATCGCCGTCAGCCTGTTCGACGCCATGGCGGATTGGATGAACGTGCCGCTGCTGTTCTTCGAGGGCACCGGCCGCGCGCCGGAGCGGGTCGGCCTGGCGCATCCGTCAATCTGCCCGTACGGCGCCTTCGCCTGCGCCGACGGGGCGCTGGTGCTGATCTCGATCCAGAACGAGCGCGAATGGGCCGGCTTCTGCGCCGGTGTGCTGGGCGAGCCGGACCTGCCGGCGCGCGAAGGCTGGCGCAGCAACATGGAGCGGGTCGAGAACCGGAATCTGGTTGACGCGCATGTCGGCGCCGCCTTCGCCCGGCTGAGCCGGGAGGAGGCGGCGGCGCGGCTGGATGCCTCGGGCACCGCCTATGGGTTCGTCAACGGGGTGGCCGAACTGGCCCGCCACCCGGCGCTGCGGCGCCTGCAGGTGCCGACCCCGGGCGGCCAGGTGAGCCTCGCCGCCCCCCCCCCCCCCGGCGCCCGCGCCGCGCGCGGGGGCGGGGGCCGGGCCCCCCCCGGGCCGCGCC
>NZ_JBWXTD010000003.1:799432-805763 GCF_056682175.1 Falsiroseomonas sp. RANM36 | reverse complement strand
CCCCCCGAGCCGGCCCGCGCCACCGCCGCGGGGCGCGTCTACCGCCGCGCCACCGCGGAACCCGACCTGACCGCGGGGCGGGACGCCCGCATCGCCGCCGAGTACCGGCCCACGCCGTGGTCGGCCACCGCGGCGGCGGTGCTGGCGGCGATCGGCTGATCAGCCGATCCGCGCCCGCCAGTCCTGCAGCACCGTCATGAGGGTGGTTTCCCACGGGATTCGCGGTGCCCAGCCGAGCGTGTCGCGCGCCGCGCCCGCATCGCATTCGGTGCGGATCACGTCGGTCGGCCGCAGCCGCGCCGGCTCCTCCTCGATGCGCGGCGCGATGCCGGCCAGCCGCAGCAGGTCCGCCAGGATGGTGCCGACATGCTTCGGCGCGCCGCTCGCCAGGTTGAACAGCGCGCCGGGCTCAAGCCGGTCGGCCTGGCGCAGCACTGCGACGTAGCCGGCGCAGACATCGGCGACGTCGAGGAAGTCGCGCCAGCGTTCCAGCGCGCCCACGCGCATCACCGGCGGCTGGCGCCCGGCCGCGATCAGCGCCGTCTGCCGCGCGAAGGCGGCGACGACGAAATCCTCCGACTGGCCGGCGCCGGTGTGGTTCACCGGGCGCAGCCGCACCGCCCGCAGCCCGCGCAGCGCCATCTCCCCCACGGCGAGATCGGTCGCCGCCTTCGACGCGGCGTAGGGATTGGCGGGGCGGAGCGCCGCATCCTCCGCCAGCCGCGTCCCGTCCATGAAGGACAGGCCGTAGACCTCGGCGGAAGAAGCGTGGACGAACAGCGCATCCGGCGCTTGCGTCCGCACCGCCTCGGCGATCGCGAGGGTGCCGAGCAGGTTGGTCCGCCAGGTCAGCAGCGGATCGCGGAAGGAGGCGCCGACGGCGGCGAGCGCGGCCAGGTGCAGCACCGCATCCGGCCGGCTCGCGCGCAGCGCCGCCGTGCAGCCGTCCGGGTCCAGCAGGTCGAGCGTGACCGCCTCGTCCCAGTTCGCCACGCTTTCGCCCCGCGTGGCCGCCAGCAGCCGCGCGGCCGGGAAGGCGGCGCGCAAGGCCTGGCGGAGATGCTCCCCGACGAAGCCGGAGGCGCCGGTGACGAGGATGCGGCGCACGGCCGGTCAGCGCGCGCGGGACTGATGCCGCGCGATGTCGGCTTCCACCATCTCCGCCATCATCGCCTCGAAGCTGATGGTCGGCTCCCAGCCGAGCTTCGCCTTCGCCTTGGCCGGATCGCCGTGCAGCACATCCACCTCCGCCGGGCGGAGGAAGCGCTCATCCACCGTCACATGCTCGCGCCAGTCGAGGCCGGCGGCCTCGAAGGCGATGCGGCACATCTCCCGCACGCTGATCGTGCGCCCCGTCGCCACCACGTAGTCGTCCGGCACGTCCTGCTGCAGCATCAGCCACATCGCGCGCACATAGTCCTTCGCATGGCCCCAGTCGCGCGTGGCATCCAGGTTGCCCATCGGCAGCTGCTTCGCCAGGCCGAGCTTGATGCGCGCGACGCCGTCGGTGACCTTGCGCGTGACGAATTCGATGCCGCGCAGCGGGCTCTCGTGATTGAACAGTATGCCGGAGGATGCGTGCATCCCGAAGCTCTCGCGGTAGTTCACCGTGATCCAGTGCGCATAGAGCTTCGCCACCGCATAGGGGCTGCGCGGATAGAAGGGCGTGCGCTCGCTCTGCCTCTGCTCCTGGATCTTGCCGAACATCTCCGAGGACGAGGCCTGGTAGAAGCGCGCGCCCGGCGCCGCCAGGCGCACCGCCTCGATCACGTTGTGCGCGCCCATCGCGGTGACGTTGCCGGTCAGCAGCGGCTGGTCCCAGGAAGTCTTCACGAAGGACTGCGCGCCGAGGTTGTACACCTCGTCCGGCTTCACCGCCTGGATGGCGCGGATGATGGAGGAGAGGTCCATCAGGTCGCCGTCCACCATGCGGACCTCGCCCTCGATGCCGAGCCAGCGCAACCGCTCCCCCATCACTTCCGCCGAGGCGGAGCGACGCAGCAGGCCGCAGACCTCGTAGCCCTTTTCCAGCAACAGCTGCGACAGATAGGCGCCGTCCTGGCCGGTGATGCCGGTGATGAGTGCGCGGGGCATGGCCTCGCCTCTGTTGTATGCCGATGGGCCTGGATTAGACGGCATGGCGGGTCAGCGCCAGACCTTCGGTCCGCATCGGTGGCAAGCCGGGTTGCGGACGGTCCGCGCGCCGATCGCCGCGCCGCGGACCGTCAGCCGACGAGCCCGCGCACCGGGGCCAGCGGCACGCCTGACGCCGCCGCGGCATATTCCTCGGCGACCTGGGCCCAGCTGCGTCGGCGCATCCGTTCATGCACGGCCAGCTGCACGGCCAGGATGGCGTCGCGATCCGCGATCCCGCGGAGGATGGCATCGGCCAGCGCTTCCGCGTCGTACGGGTCGAGGACGAAGGGCGCGAGTTCCGGATAGGTCGCGAGCAGCTCTTCCGTGTGCGGGCCGCGCGCCATCAGGCATGGGGTGCCGACGCTGACCGATTCCGAGAAGGGGAAGGGCGCGTCGCCGCCTTCGAAGAAGGCCGGATGCACGGTGAGCGCGGCGGCGTGATACAGCGCCGCGTGCTCCGCGTTCGGCAGGCGCGGCACCGACACGGCGTCGAGCAGTAGCCCGTGCTCGCGGACCAGGCCGAGGCTGCGCAGGAAGGGCGTGGCCGGATCGTCGATCAGGTCGGTGGTCATCAGCAGCTTGATCGCGCCGAAGCGCTCCTGCACCAGGATGCGCAGCGCCTCGATCACGGTCGGGATGTTCTTGCTCGGGCGCTCCTGCGTGGACACCGCGAGGTAGTCCACATGCTCCAGCGGGAAGTCGGCGAGATAGCGCCAGCCCCGCAGGCCGGCGTAGCGCCGCAGCATGGCGGCGGCCGTGTGGCGGGACGCTTCGGTGCGGCGTCGGTCCGCCCCGAGGAAGGGAAGCGCGTAGTGCAGATCGGGCGGCGCGTGCGGCACGATGCGCAGCCGGCGCGGATCGGCGCCCAGCGCCTCCACCGCGTGGCGCCGCGCGACATGCTCCGAGAACGTCAGGATCGCCTCGCAGACCTGCAGGTTGCGGCGCACCGCGGGGAACCAGGCGGCGATCGGGCCGTCCGGTTCCAGGTCGGCGGGATTCCAGCCGGAACCGAAATCCACCATCATCGCATCCGGCAGCAGCATCGCCCGCCGGCCGGGCAGGCTGTCCGGCACGACCATGTCGGCCATCAGGCCGAGCCAGGCGTCGAGGCTGCCTGGGTCGAGGCCGCGGACCTCCCAGCTCGGCTCCGGCGGCGGCGTGGCGGGCGCGGGCGCCGCGGCGTCGTTTGGCCGCGCTCCGCCGGTTTCCGCCGACCGGATCGCCGCCTCCGCCTCGGCCTGCCGCTCGGCGCCGCGATGCGCGGCCCAGGCGGCGAGGCCATCGGCAAGCCGAGGGAAGGGCGGCAGCCGCAGCCGGCGGAGTCCGACGGCGATTTGCGGCGCAGTGGCGACGGGATCGCGCCGGGCGGCCATGGCCAGGCCCAGGCCGCTCCGCACCCCGAACCGCCAGAACGGGCGCAGCAGGGCGCGCAGGGCGAGGAGCGGCGTGGCGGCCACGCCCGCCGCGAACAGGCCGAGGCCGATCCGCTGATCGGGCATGGCCAGCAGGCGCTGCGCGACGGGCGGCAGCGCGGCGGCGGGCGGCTCGGCGTCGGGCGGCTTGGCGGCGGGCGGCTCGACGGGGCGCGGCGCCGGCTTCGGGGCGGCCCGCGCGATGATGCCGAGCGTCCAGTCGGTGCCCTCCCGGGCCCGCAACCCCTCCAGCATGGTCCGCGCCGCCGCCGCGTTCACCGGGCGGACGCAGACATGCAGCGTCACGCGGCCGCTCTGCGCGGCACCCTCGACCAGCATGGCGAGGAGGCGGCTCATCCCCTCGCCGACGAAGTTGACCGGGAAATCCCAGGCGACCCAAAGGCCGAGCGCGACGCGGCGCCGCGATGGCTCAGCCATGGTCCACCAGCCTTCCGAGGATGCCGCCATAGGCGGCGGCGAGCTCGGCCTCCGGCGTCGGCCGCAGGTCGTGCGCCGGCGCGATGCCTGCGCGCAGGCGGCGCTCCGCTTCCAGCAGCGCCGCCGCCGCCGCGTCGGGGTCGCGCGCCGGGTGGAACAGCGCCGCCACGCCGTGGCGCTCGCAGATGAAGCGCATCGGCGGATAGTCGGTGCTGACCAGATGCGCGCCGGCCATCGCGGCATCGAAGGCGGCGAAGGTGCCGTTGTCCGCCAGCGCGTTGTGCCAGAGCACGCCATGCGACGCGACCAGGCGGCGGTAGGTGGGGTCCGGCGGCTCGCCGACGAAGCGCATCCGCGCCAGCACCTCCGGCGCTTCGGCCAGCGCCCGCGCGGCCGGGTGGTCGCTGCCGGTGGCGGGGTCGAGCGCGCGGCTGCCCACGCCGCAGACGGTGATGTCGAGGCTGCCGCCGCAGCTTACATAGAGTCGCAGCGCCGCGATCGCCGCGCGGTGGTTCTTGTGCGCCCCCCGGTTGGTGACCCAGAGGATCGCCGGTGCCGATCCCGGCGACGGCAGCGCGACCTCCGTCTCCGGCATCGCCGCCTCGGTCTGCAGCGGCGCCAGCACCGCGCGGTCCGGATGCACCCCCGCATAGCTGACGAGGTCCGCATGCGTCGTCGGCGTCGTCGCGAAGACGCAGCGCGCCCGGCGCCAGCCGATCATCACCTCGGCCAGGTTCGAGCGATCGCCGACGCCGTGCGGGCCGCCCTCCGCGGCGGCGACGCGCCGCGGCAGGAGATCGGCGCAGAACACCGCCGTGGGCCGCAGCCAGGGAACCCGCCCGTGCCCGTGGGAGGCGAAGAACATCCAGGCATCGGCATCGCGCAGCTCGCGCCCGGCGTCGTCGGGCACCAGCACCGGCGCCGGGCCGGGCGGGACCAGTTCGGCCGGGAAGACGAGCCGCGCCGCGTCGGCCGCCATGGCACGCCATGCGAAAGGTCGGATGGAGACGCCGCCGGCCTCCCGGCACCAGCGGCGCAGCGCCTGCCAGTCATAGGGGCCGCCACGCGGCAGGGCGAGCACCACCTCGACACGCCCGATCCCCGCCCATGGGCGGGAGGCGTAGAGCCGCGCCAGCAGCAGCGCATTGCGCAGCATGCCGCCGCGCCATTCGGCGGCGAGGATGATCGCCAGTCGCATGTCACGACGGTCCAAGCGCAGCGGTTCCGATGGGCGGCTCGCCATGCGCCGCGGTCCGCGGCCCGTCAAGCGCCGCCCTGCAAGGCCGGCGGCCTTGACGATGAATCATGCATTTCGCATGTAGCATCGGAACGAAGGGCGGCCTGACGAGGAGGCGATGCTGACATCGCGCGACAGGCCGCGGCGCCTGGTCTGGATCGTGAACCACCGCACGCTGTTGCCCGCGGAGGTGCCGATCTTCCGCCGCCTCGGCTACGAGGTCTTCATCCCGAAGATCGTCCCGCCCGAAAGCGCGTATCGCAGCAGCGTCGTCACCTACGAGCACGACGCGTCGCTCAGCCTTCCGGCCGCCACGCTCGACGTGCTCAACGCCCACGATTTCTACGGCAGGAGCCTCGGCCGGCGCGGCTGGAGCCCGACCATCCACCAGATCCTCAATGCGCATTTCGACGTCCTGGTCACGTCCGCCTCGGACTTCGTGACGCCGCTGCGGGAAGCGGTGCGGCATTTCCGCGGCCTCGTGGCGATGCGCGTGTTCGGCCTGCAGCATCCGAACACCTATGCCCGCGGCCTCGAGCTGTTCGGGCATGGCGAGCTGCGGGACGAGATCGCCCGGCGCGGGGATTCCTTCGTCTTCGCCCAGGGCTTCGACAACCTTGCCGAGATCGAGCCGCCCGAATTCGCCCGCCGCGCCCGCACCGCGACGGTTCCGCTGCCGGCGAGGATCTACGCCCATGCCGGCGCGTGGCACGGCCGCGGCGCGGAAGCGATCGCCTACTGCCCCGGCATCCTGCGGGAGGGCTACTACCGGGATGTCTACGACGCCATCCGCCGGGATTTCGGCGCCTTGCCGCTGCGCATCTTCGGTCGGCAGATCGAGACCATCGACGATCCCGCCGTCATCCCCGACCTCACCGATGACGCGCTGATGGAACTCTACGCGGCGGCGCCGGCGATGATCTATCCCTCGACGGAGCCGCGCCACGTCCACTACGCGCCGATCGAGGCGATGATCGTCGGCACGCCGGTGCTCTACCGGCGGAACGCGCTCTGCGACATCCTCGCTGGCGGCGGGCCCGGGGGGGGGGGCGGGGCGCCCGGGGGGGGGGGCGCGGCGCCGGGGCGGCGCGGCGGGGGGCCGGGGGGG
>NZ_JBWXTD010000003.1:795675-799422 GCF_056682175.1 Falsiroseomonas sp. RANM36 | reverse complement strand
GGCTCTGCGACAGCCGCGCGGGCGGCGGGCCCGGCGCCTGCGCCGATGCCGCGGAGATGCGGGCCAAGGCGCGGCGCCTGCTGGCGGGCGATCAGGCGCTTGCCGAGGCGATGCGCGCCTTCCAGCCGCGAATCGTGGCCAGGTTCGACACCGCGCTTGCCGAACGGCAATGGGCCGCGATCCTCCCGCCGGCGGCCGACATGCCCGAACGCGCGCCCGAGCGCATCGTCGCATGAGGCGCTGGGTGTCCCGCCTGCTCGGGCGGCAGGAGATGCGCGAGCGGCTGATGCTGCTGGAAGCGCAGCTCGCCCGGCTTGCCGACGCCTCGGCCGCGCTGCGCGCCGAACTGGCCGCCACGCGCGCCGAACTGGGCGCGGCGCGCGCCGAGCACGCCGCAGCGCTTGCCGGACTGGCCGCGGCGCAGGACGCCGCGCAGCGCCGCAGCGCGGAGACGGTCGTGGCCCAGGTCGAGGAGGCCCTGGCCGGGCATGTCCACCGGCTCGACGGCTACATGGTCCACCATGCCGAACGCATCCTGGCCGCGCTGCCCGCACTCCGCCCGGCCGAGGATCGCGGCCCGGGGGCCGAGGCGGCGGCCCGGCCCGTGGATTTCAGCCGAGGTTGAGCAGGGACTCGACCCAGACCCCCGCATTGCCGAAGCCGATCACCTCGGCCCGACCGTCTCCGGTGACATCGGCGGCGAGGCGGGGGTAGCGGTCCTGGCTCTCCCAGCTTCCGGCGACGACGCCGAAGCCCTCCAACACCAACCTCGGCGCTGCGAAGCCGCCGGCACCGTCGGCCAGCGCGACCCACACCCCGGCATTGCCGAAGCCGACGACATCGGCCAGCCCATCGCCATCCATGTCGGCGAGCTGCCGCGGGAAGCGGTTCTGGCTCTCCCAGCTTCCCGCCTGCAGGCCGAAGGCACCGAGCATCAATTGCGCGGGCTGGAAGCCGCCATTCCCGTCGGCCAGCGCCACCCACACCCCGGCATTGCCGAAGCCATAGACATCGGCCAGGCCGTCGCCATTCACATCGGCGACGCCCCGCGGGTAGCTGTCCTGGCTCGCCCAGCTGCCCGCCACGAAGCCGAAGGCGTCGAGGGCGAGGCGCATCGGCCCGAAGCCGCCCGCGCCGTCGGCCAGCGCGACCCAGACACCCGCATTGCCGAAGCCGACCACATCGGCGCGGCCGTCGCCGTTCAGGTCGGCCATGGCGCGGGGGAACCGATCCTGGCTGACCCAGGATCCGGCCTGCAGGCCGAAGCCGTCCAGCACCAGGCGCATCGGCCCGAAGCCGCCCGCGCCGTCGGCCAGCGCGACCCAGACACCCGCATTGCCGAAGCCGACCACATCGGCGCGGCCGTCGCCGTTCACGTCGGTGACGCTGCGCGGATACTGGTTCTGGCTGAACCAGCTGCCGGCGACGAAGCCGAAATTGCCCAGTGCGAGGTAGGGCGTGTCGAACCCGCCGGATGCATTGGCGAGCGCCACCCACATCCCCGCATTGCCGAAGCCGAAGATGTCGGCGCGGCCGTCGCCGTTCACATCCGCGGCGCCGCGCGGATACTGGTTCTGGCTGGACCAGCTGCCGGCGACGAAGCCGAATTCGGTCAGCGCAAGGCGCGGGCCCGGCGGCGGATCCGCCTGCAGCCCGCCACCCTGGCCGAAGGCGACCCAGGCGGCGTCGTTCCAGGCCTCGCCGAGCTCGCTGCCGAGGCCCGTGCCGCCATGCTCCTGGATGCCGTCGGCGCCGGCGATGCTGAACTGCATGCCGCTCGCGGAGTCGCTGTATCCGCCGGTCAGCCGCACGCTGCCCGACGCCACCGCCGCCCCGCCCGGCACCGATTCCTCCGCCGTGATGCGGTAGCGGCCATGCGCGGTGGGGATGAGGCTGCCGACGTCGTAGCGGCTGCCCAGGTCGAACAGCCAGCCGCCCCACCGGTCGCCGGAATTCGCCTCGAACACCCAGGAGAAGCGCGTATCGGCCGCGACCGTCGCGGCATCGGCCTGCTGCGCGCCGGCCATGCCGAAGGCCATCCAGGCGAGGCCGGTCCAGGCGAAGTCCTGCTCGCTGCCGAGGCCGGCGGCGCCCGCGGCGGTGCCGGCGCCGTTGCGCGTGGCGAGGAACTGCGCGGTCTGCACGTCCCAGTACCAGTCCACGAAGACCTGCCCGTCCTCCAGCCCGAAGGCGGAGAGGTCCAGGCCGCGATCCTCCACCTGCAGGATGGTGTAGGTGCCGAAGGCCCCGGCAAGCGTGTCCCCGGCGGCATGGAGGCCGGCATCGGCGATGAGCGTGCCGCCCCAGGAATCCCCGCCGGTGGCCAGGAACCGCCAGGTGACGATGCTGTCCGCCCGCGGCGAGCCGATGCTCGACCGGAAGTTTGCAGCGGTCATGCGCCGGTTCTGGCGCAGCCGGCGTGAAGCCGCGGTTAAGCCGGCGCGGCGCCGCCCTTGGCATTTCGCCCGGTGGCGGCGATGAGGGCGCGATGATCGGCTTCCTCCACCGCCAGCTCTGGCAGCGCCTGCCCTATGGGCTCAGGCGCGCCGCGCTGTTCCGCGCCAGCGCGCTGGCGGCGCCGCGCATCGCCCGCGCCGCGCCGGCCACGCCGCCGCCGATCGTGGTGGGCGCGCTGCGCACCGCCTCGGGCCTCGGCATCTCGGCGCGGCTCTGCCTGGACGCGCTGCGCGCCGCGGGCGTGCCGGCCGCCGCCTGCGACGTGACCGAGGCGTTGCGCCAGACGGCGTCGCTGCCCCTGCCGGCCGCCGATCCCGATCCCGCCGCGGGCCGGGGCACGCTGATCCTGCATGTGAATGCGCCGCTGATGGGGCTGGCGATGCTCGCGCTCGGGCGGCGCCGCGCGGCGGGGCGGCGCGTGATCGGCTACTGGGCCTGGGAATTGCCGGAGGTCCCGGCGGAGTGGCGGCTCGGGGTGAGGCTGGTGCACGAGATCTGGGTGCCGAGCGCCTTCACCGCCGCCGCCATCGCGCCGATCGCCGGCGGCCGGCCGGTGCATGTGGTGCCGCATCCGGTGGCGCTCGCCCCCGCGCCGCCGCGCGCGCCGCGGCCGCCCGGCGCACCCTTCACCGTGCTGGCCGTGCTCGACGCCGCCTCCAGCCTCGCGCGGAAGAACCCCGAGGGGATGATCGCCGCCTTCCGCCAGGCCTTCGGCGACGATCCGGGCGTGCGGCTGATCATCAAGACGCAGCGCCTGGCGACCTTCCCGGCCGAGGCGGCGCGGCTGCAATCGCTCGCCGCCGGGCCCAACATCGAGCTCCGCGACGCCACGCTCGACGATGCCGGGATGGAGGCGCTGTATGCCGAGGCCGACCTGCTGCTCTCCCTGCACCGCGCCGAGGGTTTTGGGCTGACGCTGGCCGAGGCGATGCGACGCGGCATTCCTGTCCTCGCCACCGGCTGGTCCGGCAGCGCCGACTTCCTGGACACCTCGGTCGGCGTGCCGGTGCCCTGGACGCTCGTGCCCGCCGAGGACCCGCAGCGCACCTACCACTTCCCGGCGATGCGCTGGGCCGAGCCGGACATCGGCTTCGCCGCCGAGGCGCTGCGGCGGCTGCGCGCCGACGCGGCGCGGCGCGCCCCGCGCCGCCGCGCCCCCGCGGGATACGCCGCCCAGCCTTGGGCCGCCGCGGCCTAGGTCGCGCGGCGGCGGCCGGTCGGGGCGCCGGCGTGGACCGCGGGCGGCGGTGGGATTGGGGAAGGCGCGGGGGCGGCGGGCAATTCGCGCGG
>NZ_JBWXTD010000003.1:785535-795575 GCF_056682175.1 Falsiroseomonas sp. RANM36 | reverse complement strand
GTTCGCTTCGTCTTACGACGAAGCGAACAGGTAAGCCGGCATCGGCTGGGTGCTGTCCACCACGCCCTTCACGCCCGCGACGTTTTCCGCAAGCACGCGAAGGCCGCGCTGCACGGCCGCGCTGCGGCTGAAGCCGTGGAACTCCACGATGCCGTTGTTCACCTCGACCAGCGTGTAGAAGGTGTCGGCCCAGGGCTCCTTCTTCATCGCCGCCATCACCGCGCGGCGGATGCGCTCATCCGGGAACTCGCCACCCTCGGGCGGCGGGCCGACCAGGGCGCGCAGCAGGTCGGCGCGGGAGACAAGGCCCTTCAGCTTGCCGTCCTGCGTCACCAGCACGCGACGGATGCCGCGATCCTCCATCAGATGCGCCACCTTCGAGGCCAGCGCGTCGGGATCCACCGCGACCACCTCCGCCGTCATCACGTCGCGCGCGGTGACGCCGTGGGTGCGCGCGTAGCGCTCGGCGTCGTATTCCTGGTTGCCGAACAGGCTCGCGAACCAGCCCGCGGGCTTGTCGGCCTCGCCGGCGAGGCGGCGGATCAGATCGGCCTCGGTGACGACGCCGAGCACCTGGCCCTGCGCATCCACCACCGGCACGGCAGAGATCCCGCGATCGGCGAGCAGGCGCGCCATCGCCATCACCGGCGTCTCGGGCGGAACCGTGACGACGTCGGCGGTCATGAGGTCGCGTGCTCTGAGGCTGGTCATCGGGGCGTTCCCTCTGCTCCGGTGCAGGATAACACCATGTTAGGCTCCGGCGGGTGGGCGAACCTTGACGCAGGTCAATCGGCCGTCGGTTTGACAGGGGCGGACACGCCTGTATTCCTGCCCGGGCGAAACCGGGAGGATCATGTCCATGACGCATGCGATCGGCCGACGCGATATTGCGCTGCGCGTTGCAACGGTGGCGGGCGCCGCCGCGCTCGGCCTGCCGCGCTTGGCGCGCGCGCAGGCGGCGATGCAGATGTCCATCGCCACCGGCACGACGGGCGGCGTGTACTACCCGCTGGGCGGCGCGCTGGCCAACCTGATGTCGCGCGAGATCCCGGGCATGAGCGCGACCGCCGAGGTCACCGGCGGTTCGGTGGCGAATTTCCAGCTGCTCGGCGCCGGGCGCGTCGGCATGCTGTTCGGCCAGGTGGACGCCGCGGTGGACGCGATCAACGGCAGCGGCCCCTTCCGCGGCCGCAAGGTTCCGGCCCGCGCGATCGCCGTGCTCTACACCAACCGCATGCAGGTGGTGACGACGGCCGCCACCGGCATCCGCAGCATGGCGGACCTGAAGGGCAAGCGGATCTCCACCGGCGCGCCGGGCTCCGCCACCGAGCTCTTCGCCTTCCGCCTGATCGAGGCGGCGGGCCTCGACCGCGAGAAGGATTTCCGCGCGCGCGAGCGGCTCTCGCCGGCGGAATCCACCAATGCGATCCGCGACGGCAAGCTCGATGCCTATTTCTTCGTCTCCGGCGTGCCGACCAGCGCGATCACCGATCTCGCCGCCACGCCGGGCACGCAGCTCGTGCTGGTGGACCACGCTGAGTTCTTCCAGAAGATCGTCGAGAAGAACGGCCCGGTCTATTTCCCCGAGGAGATCCCGGCCAACACCTATCCGGGCCAGACGGCGCCGAACAAGCAGCTCTCCGTCGCCAACATCCTGGCGGTGCGGGAGGACATGCCGGCGGATCTGGTGACGAAGATCCTGCAGGTGGCCTGGGGCAAGCGCGAGGACCTGGTGCGCACCCACTCCGCCGCGCGCGACTTCACGCTGGCGGCGCAGAAGAGCGCGGCGGCCGGCATCCCCTGGCATCCGGCGGCCGAGGCGTTCTGGCGCGCCGCCGGCGGCAATCTGGGCTGAGCCGGCGCGGCGCCTCGGGCAGATGAGCAGCACCCTGATTCCGCCCGAGGTGCCGAAGGGCGCGCTCGACGAAGCCACCGCAGCGCGCCTCGAAGAGCTGATCGAGCAGGAGGAGGGCGTCCAGAACCGCCTGCCCGGCCTGCTCGGCTACGCCACCGTGGTCGTCGCGCTCGCGATGTCGCTGTTCCACCTGTGGGCGGCGTGGGACATCGTGCCGACCACCACGCTGCGCTTCGTGCATGTGGGCTTCGCGCTGGTGCTGGGCTTCGCGCTGTTCCCGGCCGACCGGCGCTGGCGGCACCGGCTGATGCCCTGGGACGCGGCGCTGATCGCCGCCGGGGTCTATGTGATCTGGTACCTCGTCGCCGGCGGCGACGACCTGCTCGACCGCTACGTCTTTCCCGAGCCGATGGACCTGGTGGTCGGCTGGATGCTGATCGCGCTGGTGCTGGAGGTGACGCGGCGCGCGACCGGCCCGGTGATGCCGGCGGTGGCGCTGGTGTTCCTGCTCTATGGCTTCTTCGGCAACCTGCTGCCCGCCCCCTGGCAGCACCAGGGCTACGACGCCGAGCGGCTGGTGCCGCACCTGACCATCACGCTGGAAGGCATCTTCGGCACGGCGGTGGACGTCTCCGCGTCGCTGATCGTGCTGTTCACCATCTACGGCGCCATCCTGCAGGCTTCGGGTGCAGGGAAATTCTTCGTGGACTTCTCCTTCGCGCTGACCGGCGGCAAGCCCACCAGCGCGGGGCGCACCGTCGTGCTCTCCTCCTTCCTGCTGGGCGGGCCCTCGGGTTCGGGCGTGGCGACGACGGTCACGCTCGGCACCGTCGCCTGGCCGATGATGCGGCGCGTGGGCTATCCGGCGGCCGATGCTGGCGGGCTGCTGGCCGCGGGCGGCATGGGCGCGATCCTGTCGCCGCCGGTGATGGGCGCGGCGGCCTTCCTGATCGCCGAATACCTGAAGATCGGCTACCTCGAGGTGCTGGTGATGGCGATCATCCCCACCTGCCTCTACTATGCCTCGCTGCTGTTCATGGTGGAGCTGGACCAGCGCCGCATCCGCGCGCGCGCCGCGGCGGGCGACGCCGCTGCGGCCACGAAGATGCAGGTGGACCCGGTCGGCAAGCTGCTGCGCGAATACGGCTTCCACTTCTCCACGCTGATCGCGATCGTCGTCTTCATGGTGATGGGCTACTCGGCCACGCTGTCGGTGCTCTACGCCATGATCGTCGCGGTCGTGCTGAGCTTCCTCAGGCGCGACACGGCGCTGACGCCGCGGCGCCTGGTGCAGGCGCTGTCGGCGGGCGCGGTGCAATCGGTCGGCATCGCAGCCACCTGCGCCTGCGCCGGCATCATCGTGGGCGTCATCACGCTGACCGGCCTGGGGCTGAAATTCTCCGACATCGCGATCCAGGCGGCAGGCGGATCGGTGGTGGTCACGGCGATCTACACCGGCCTGATCGTGTGGGTGGTCGGGCTCGCGGTGCCGGTGACGGCCAGCTACATCATCTGCGCGGTGGTGGCCGCCCCGGCGCTGATCAAGCTCGGCGTGCCGGACTACGCCGCGCACATGTTCGTCTTCTACTACGCGGTGCTCAGCGAGGTCTCGCCGCCCACCGCGCTGAGCCCCTTCGCGGCCAGCGCGATCACCGGGGCGGGGCCGTACCGCACCACGCTGCAGGCCTGGAAATACACCCTGCCCGCCTTCGTCCTGCCCTTCGTCTTCGTCACCGATCCCGAAGGCGTCGGCCTGCTGCTGCAGTTCACCGGGGACATGGGCTGGGGCGACGTGGTGTGGCAGGTGGTGCTGGCCACCCTCGGTCTCGCGGCGCTCGCCGCCGCGACGCAGGGATGGCTGCTGCGCGCCCTGGCCGCGTGGGAGCGCCTGCTGCTGGCGCTGGCCGGCGTGCTGATGGTCTTCCCCGCCGCGCTCGAGGCACTGCTGGCCGACCTCGTGCCTCATCCGCACTGGGTCGGGCTGGTGCTGGCCTTCGCGCTGACGGCGTTGCAGTGGCGCGGACGCACGGCCTAGGGCAGCGCCCGATCGGGTTGACCCGCTCAGCGGGCCAGCCGATCGTCACCGGCCTGCGCCGGGCATCATCGGGACGACTGGTTGACCGCTTCGGCGGTTCCGCCGTCGCGGATCAGGCGCTCCGGCACGCCGACGCGCCCTTCATGCAGGCGCAGCACCGTCTCCGCGACCGCCATCGCGCGGCCCGGCGGCGCGTAGAAGACGCCGCGGATCTGCGTCGTCGCCTGCAGCGCGGCGAGGAAATCCTCGCGCAGCACCGGGTCGGGCGGCGTGCCCTCGGCCCAGAACGCGTCGAGCGGCCCCTGATGCGCCAGCCCCGGCACGTCCCACACCGCGCTGCCGAGCGCCTTGGTCGCGCGGTCCAGCACGATGGAGCGCAGCCCGACGGTGCTGTTGACGGTGACCAGGCCGCGCGAGGTCCTGAGCATCGCATCCAGCTCGCCGTGATGCGCCAGATGCACCCGGTCCGGGATGCCGGCCTCGGCGGCCAGCGCCGGCACGCGCGATCCCCAGCGCTTCAGACAGGGATCGAGCGGATGCACCTTCACGATCAGCCGCGCTTCCGCCGGCGCGTGGCGTGCGAATGAACGGAAGACCTCGGCGAGCGGCGTGTCCATGTCGCGGAAGCGCGAATAGGCGCGGATGGAGAAATCGGTCTCCATCTGCATCGCGAAGACCCAGAAGGGCCTCCCGCCCACCGCCGCCAGGGCGCGCGCGCCTTCCGCGCGCTCCGCGCGGCGGCGCAGCAGGCGCAGCCCGATCCCCGCATAGGTCGCCAGCGGATGATGCAGGTGGTGGCTGCGGTAGTGCGGGAAGGGCCAGGGCAGCATGGTGGCGAGATGATAGGCCACGTCCCAGCGCGCCTGGCGCGGGAAGTCGTCCTTCATCCGCTCGGTCAGGTCGGCGCGCGGCAGGGTCGCGGCCAGCGCGCGGATCGCCGCGGGGCTGCGCGGGAAGCGGCTGTCGCCGCCCATGCCGTCGCGCTCCAGCGTGATCCAGTCGGGGCGGAAATAGCCGAAATCGGTGACCGTCACCGCGATGCCGCGCGCGGCGGCGGCGGCGATCGCGGCGCGGTGGTAGTCGCGCTGCTCGCCGAGCAGCACGATGTCCGTGACGCCATGCGCGTCGAGACGGGCGGCGACATGCCCCGGCCAATCCTCCGGCCGCCCGCGGTAATCCTCCACACGGCCCGGCGCGCCGCGCCAGAACATCCGGTCGCCGAGGTTGAGGTTGATCCGGTGGACCTCATGGCCGAGCGCGGCGAGCCCCGCCGCGACCTCCGCGAAGAAGGGGCTGATCGGTCCCTGCAGGAACAGGAAGCACCGCCGCGCGGAGAAGGTCGGGGAGGACGGCATCGGCCCGGCGGCATTCGCACCGCCCCGCCCCAGGGTCAACCTGCCGGGCGCCCCCGGAACGGCAGCAGCACGTCGCGCGCCGCCACCAGCCGCACCCCGCGCCGCCGCGCCGCGCCGAGCGCCGCGGCGTCCGGAAAGGGGCAATAGGGCAGTGGCGCCGGCGCATTGCCCGCCGGCTCCTCGCCCGCCGCCAGCCGCGCCACCAGGTCGCGCAGCAGCGGCAGGCCCGCAAGATGCAGGTGCCGCGCCGCCTCCAGCGCCGAGACCCCGGCGGGCAGCGCCACCCGGCGCTGCGCCAGCACCGCGCCGGCATCGATGCGCGGCACCAGGCGGTGGATGCTGACGCCGGTCCGTCCCTCGCCCTCCGCCAGCGCCCAGAAGGCCGGCACCGGGCCGCGATGCCGCGGCAGCAGCCCGGGATGCAGGTTGATCCCGCCGCGCGGCGCCAGCGCGATCGTCTCGGCCGAGAGGATCTGGTCGAAATGCAGCGTCACGATCAGGTCCGGCCGCGCCGCGCGGAGTGCGGCATGCATGGCCGGCCCGTTGACGTCCGCGACGGTGAGCAGCGGCACGCCCGCGGCGCCGGCGATCCGCGAGAAATCCCGCCGCCGCCCGGGCAGGCCGAAGCCGAGTGCCAGATAGGGCAGGAAGCCCGGGCCCGAGCGCGCGAGGTGCCGCCGCAGCTGCCCGATCGCGCCGCCCGCCGAGGCGCGCCGCGGGTCCGACAGGCCGATCAGCGCGAGCCGGCCCGATTCGGCGGTGCAGAAGGCCAGCGCGGCCGCGTCGCTCATCACAGAAGGCAGGGTGAGCAGCGCGATGCGCATCGCCGCGCCGGATCAGCCGGCGGCGTCGGCCACCGGCACGCTGTCCACCGCCGCGGCCAGCGCCTCCACCGCCGCACGGATATCCGCTTCCTCATGCGCGGAGGACAGGAAGAAGCGCAGCCGCGCCGAGCCTTCCGGCACCGCGGGGAAGACGATCGGCAGCGCGTTCACGCCGCGCTCGAGCAGCGCCGCCGAGACGCGTGCCGCGCGCACCGAACTGCCGAGCACGACGGGCACGATGCCGAGGCCGGCGGTCTCGCCGGTGTCGAAGCCGCGCGCGCGGCAGAGGTCGCGCAGCAGCCGCGCATTCGCCTGCAGCTTCGCCACGCGCTCCGGCTCGGCATGCAGGATGTCGAGCGCGGCGGCGGCGGAGCCGGCGAGCGGCGGCGGCAGGCCGACCGAATAGACGAAGCCCGGCGCGGTGTGGCGAAGCCAGTCCACAAGCTCCGCCCGCCCTGCGACATAGCCGCCGCAGGCGCAGAGCGTCTTGGAGAGCGTGCCCATCCAGATGTCCACCTCGGCCGGGTCCACGCCCGCCGCCTCGAAGGCGCCCTTGCCGGTGGCGCCGACCACGCCGAGGCCATGCGCGTCGTCCACCATCAGCCAGGCGTCGTGCTTGCGCGCCATGCGCACGAAGGCGGCGAGGTCCGGCACGTCGCCATCCATCGAGTAGTGGCCCTCGACCACCAGCAGCGCGCGCTGCGCGCCGCGCCGCGCGGCCCGCAACTCGCGCTCCGCCGCCGCCGCGTCGTTGTGCGCGAAGGGCACGCGGCGCGCGCCGGACAGCCGCGCGCCCTCGACGCAGGAATTGTGGATCGCCGCGTCATGCACGATCACGTCGCGCGGTCCCATCAGATGGCCGATCAGCGTGACGTTGGTGGCGTGGCCGCTGACGAAGGCGAGCGCCGCTTCCGCGCCGTAATGGGCGGCGAGCTTGCGCTCCAGCGCGCCATGCACCGGCCGCTCGCCGGAGACGAGGCGCGAGGCGGAGGCGGAGATGCCGTAGCGCGCCATCGCGTCCATCGCCGCCCGGTGCAGCCGCGGATCGGCGTTGAGGCCGAGATAGTCGTAGCTGCCGAAATTGATGACCTCGCGGTCGCCGATCAGGCTGCGCGCGCCGGCGATGCCCTCATGCTGGCGGAAGAACGGGCTCTCGATGCCGAGCGCATCCATCGCGTCGCGCACCAGGCCCCAGTCCTTGACGTTCTGCACGGCGCCGAAGCCGCGCGGATCGGAGGCGGCCTGCGCCTCCTGCCCCTCGCGGCGACGGGCGAGGCGCTGGACCAGGGCGAGCCGGGCAGTCGTGGAAAGTCCGAAAGCCTGCCCTCTGCCCATCCGCTGCGACCTGCCCCTCTCTGCCTATCCGGCCGCGCGCAGATCCTGCTGCGAGGGCTCGAAGGTCTCCATCAGCACGGCGATCGTGGCCTCTCCGGCCGCCGGCGCCAGCACCGCCTGAGCGATCTGCCGCGCCAGGGTGGCGACCGTCAACTCCTCGGACAGGCCGGCGATCGGCACCTGCCGCTGCATCCGCGCCTCCAGCGCGCCGCGCAGTTCCAGCGCGCCAAGGCTGTCGAGGCCGAGGCCTGTCACCGGTGCGTCGGCCGAGACCGCCTCGGCCGGCAACCGCAGGATGCGGCCGATCTCCTCCTGCACCAGTCGCTGGATGGTGGCCTCCGCCTCCTCGCGCGGCATGGCGGCGAGACGGGCGCGGAGGTCGCCATCGCCGGCGCCGGTCTCCTCGGCGGCGAGCGCGGCGAAGATCGGCTCGGCCATCACCGGCAGGCGCAGCCGCGTGCCCATGCCGGCGAGCCGCGCGACGATCGGCGCGGCATGCGGCGCGGCGAGCAGGGCGGGCAGGGCCGAGAGCGCCTCCTCCGCCGTCATCGCGGCGACGCCGAGGCGGCGATGCAGGGTCTCCGCCTTCCGCGCGTCGTCGGCGAGCATGCCGACATCGGCGATCGGCCCCCAGGCCACGGCCAGCGCGGGCTTCCCGGCCGCGCGCCGGCGCCGCGCCAGCGCCTCCAGCCCGGCATTGGCGGCGACGTAGTTGGCCTGGCCCGGATTGCCGAAGGCGGTGGTGGCGGAGCCGAACAGCAGGAACAGGCGCAGCGGATCGCCTGCGGTCAGGCGGTCCAGGCTTTCCGCGGCCTGCAGCTTGGGCGCCAGCACCTGCCGGAATCGCTGGGCATCCGTCGCCACCGCCGCGCCATCGGCGAGCACGCCCGCGGCATGCACCACCCCGCCGATCGGATGCGCCTTGCGGATGCGCCCGAGCGTGGCCTCCAGCGCGGGCGCGTCCGCGACGTCGCAGGCGTGGATCGCGGCCCGGGCGCCGAGCGCGCCGAGCTCGCGCAGCGCCGCCGCGTCGTCCCCCGCCGCGCGGCGGCCGATCAGCGCCAGGTGCTTCACCCCCTGGCGCGCCAGCCATCTCGCGCAGGCGAGCCCGAAGCCGCGCGTGCCGCCGGTGACGACCACCACCTGGTCGGGCTCCGGCAGCCAGGGTGCCGCCGCCGCGGCCTCGCGCGGCGCCGGCGGGCGGATCACCAGCTTGCCGATATGGGCGGAGGCCTGCAGCGTGCGGAACGCCGCCTCCACCTCCTCAGGCCCGAAGACCGAGAGGGGCAGAGGTCGGAAGGTGCCGTCGCGCAGGCCTTCCGTGATCCGGGCCAGCAGCCGCGCGGCCAGCGCCGGCCGGGCGCGTGGCAACTCGTCCACATCCACCGCGTAGTAGGTCGCGTTGCGCCGCAGCGGGCGCAGCGGCGCGCGGCGGTTCTCCACGAAGTCGCGCTTCCCCAGCTCCACGAAGCGGCCGAAGGGTTTCATGAGGCCGAGGCTCCGCTCCATCGCCTCGCCGGCGAGCGAGTTGAGCACGACGTCCACGCCCTCGCCCCAGTGTGCGCGCAGGGCGTCGGCGAAGCCGGGATCGCGGCTGTCCAGCACGAGGTCGGCGCCGGCCGCGCGCAGGAAGGCGCGCTTGGCGGGACTGCCGGCGGTCATCGCCACGCGCGCGCCGATCGCCTGCGCCACCTGCAGCGCGGCGAGCCCGACGGCGCCGGCGCCGCCATGGATCAACACCGTCTCCTCCGGCTGCAGCCGCGCGCATTCCTCGAGCGCGTAGACCGCGGTGAGGAACGCGACGGGGATGGTCGCGGCCTGCTCCGCCGAAAGCCCTTCCGGCAGCCGCGCCAGCGCCTCCACCCGCGTGACGGCGCGGGCGGCGAGCGCGGCCGGCGCCACGCCGAACACCCGCGCGCCCGGGCGCAGCGCGACCCCCGGCCCGGCCGCCTCGACCACGCCGGCGCATTCCATGCCGAGGGTCGGACCGGCGAAGCCGGCTTCCAGCACTTCCTCCGGCAGCAGGCCCTGCGCCCACATCAGGTCGCGGAAATTGAGGCCGGCGGCCTCCACGCGGATCGCCACCTCGCCCGGTCCCGGCCGGCGCCGAACCGCGGGCTCCCAGTGCAGCGTGCCGAGCCGGCCGGGCTGGGCGATGCCGAGGGCCAGCGGGCCGGCGGGTGGCGGCTCCGCGATCCCCGGGATCAGCCGCGGCACCAGCCGGCCCGAGGCCGCGAGGCTCGCTTCCGGCTCGCCGTCCCGCGCCTCGAGTTCCGCCGCGAGGCGCCGCGTGGCCGCCTGGATCGGCAGGTCGGGCGCGAGATCGAGGCGCCGCGGCTTCAGCGCCGGCATCTCGTTGGCGAGCACGCGCAGCAGGCCCTGGGCTGCCGCCGCGGCCGGGCGATGCGCGCCCTCGGCCGGCTGCGCGCCGCCCTGGGTGACGACGACGAACTCGGCGGCGCTGCCATGCGCGGCCTCGGCCAGCGCCACCAGCCCGGTCAGCGTGGCGGCAAGGTCGGGCGGCTCCGGCGCCAGCAGCGCGACGACGCGCGCGCCGGCGAGCGCACGCGGCGCCGGCACGGGGCCGAATTCCAGGCGTTCCGGCGCCGCCGCGCCGCGGGCGAGGCGGGCGGCGC
>NZ_JBWXTD010000003.1:778341-785435 GCF_056682175.1 Falsiroseomonas sp. RANM36 | reverse complement strand
CCACCCCCCGCCGCCTCCGCCGCGCCCCGGCGGCGGGGGGGGGCGCGGGCCTGGGGGGGCGGCGCCCCCGGGCGCGGCATGCCGCGCAGGGCCTCCGGCACGCGTTCCGCGGCCTCGGCGATCCAGGCGAGGTCGAGGGCGAGGTCGGGATGCTCCGCCAGCACCGAGCGCCAGATCTCGGCCGAGGGCGGCAGGCCGTTCTCCGGCAGCAGCCGGAAGCCGCGCGGCCCGGATTCGGCCGCGCCGTCCTCCACCAGCGACAGGCGCAGGAAGGCGAGATAGGCGGCGGCGGAGGGGGCGGCGGTGCGCAGCGGCACTTCCTGCGCGGCCGCGGCGACATGCGCCTCCAGCAGCAGGGCGGCTTCCGAAAGGTCGCGCCGCGCCGCCTCCTGCCGTGCCGCGGCGATGGCGGGCGGCAGAGCGGGCAAGGGCGGCGGGCCTTCGGCGGCGGGGACCAGCTCGATGCGCGCGGCGGCGTCGAGCGGATCGGCGGCACCGGGGAGCGGGATGCGCTGGAAGACGATGCCGTCCAGCCGCGCGACGACGCGGCCGGCGCCGTCGCGCAACACGCAATCCGCCGCGGCCGAGCGTGCGCCGCGCCGCGCCAGCACGACCTCCGCCACGGCCGCCGGCGTGCCGGCGGCGAGCGCGACGAGGCGCCCGGCCTTCACCGGCACCAGCCCGACGCCCGGCTGCAGCGCTGCCGGATCGAGCAGCGCGAAAAGTCCCTGGAAAGCCCCGTCCAGCCGCGCCGGATGCAGTACGAAGCCTTCGTCCGTGGGCGCGGCTTCGGGAAGCGTGAGCCGCACCAGGGCGCGCTCGCCCTCGGCCTGCACCGACTCGACCGTGGCGAAGGCATCGGCATAGGTCAGGCCGAGCATGGCCGCGCGCGCACGCAGCGCCGCGCCGTCCAGGACTACGCCGGCCGCCGGGGCGCTGCGCGGCGCGTCCAGCGCGGCGGGCGTCACGGGGCGAACCTCGCCCAGCGCATGCAGCGTCCAGGTGTCCTCGGCGAGCCGGCGGCGGCTCTCCAGACGGAAGGCGCCATCGGGCGCGAGCGTGCTCCGCAGCTCCCGCGCCGCGTCCTCCTCCAGCACCAGCGGGCGCAGGATGCGGAACTCGGCGGCTTCGAGCGCCGCCGCGTCAGGGTGTCGGGCGCGGCCGGCGGCCAGCGCGATGTCGAGCATCGCCGCCGCCGGCAGCACCGCATCGGCACCGAGCCGATGATCCGCCAGCCAGGGCTCGAGCGCGGTGTCGAGCATCCGCGTCCAGACGCCGGGCTCGTTGCCGTCGCGGAAGCCGAGCAGCGGATGGTCCAGCACCGGGTCGGTCAGCCGGGAGCCTTCGGCGGTGTGCGCCTGCACATAGCGCTGGCGGGCGAAGGGGGTCAGCGGCAGGCGGCGCTCGGCGGGTCCGGCGAAGGCGGGACCGCCGCGCGGATCGGCGCCGGCCTGCACCGCGCGGTCGGCGATGGCCGCGAAGGGGTCGCCTTCCGCCTCCGCATCGCGGCGCGACAGGCTGGCGAGGGGGCTCGCCTCGTTCCCCGCGGCGCGGGCGGTGTCGCGCAGGTAGGATTGCAGAACCGGATGCGGGCCGATCTCGAGGAAGATCCGCCCGCCGCGCTCCAGCGCCGCGCGCACCGCCGCCTCGAAGCGGACGGGCTCGCGCAGGTTGCGCCACCAATAGGCGGCATCGGCCTCGCCCGCCTCCAGCGCCGCGCCGGTGACGGTCGAGAGCATCGGCCGCGCCGGCGCGCCGCAACGGAGGCCGTCGAGTTCCGCCAGCAGGGCGTCCCGTACCGGATCCATCGCCGCGCTGTGAAAGGCGTAGTCGAGGTCGAGCGGCACGAAGACGTAGCGCCGCGCCTCTGCCGCCGCGCGCACCCGCTCCAGCGCCTCCGCCGGGCCGGCGAGGGTGAAGGCGCCGGGCGCGTTGCGGGCGGCGATCTCGACGCCTTCCGCCGCGGCCAGCGCCTCGGCCTCCTCCGGCGGTGCGTTCAGCGCGGCCATGCGGCCGACGCCGCGCCGCGCATGCTGGTGCCGGCTCCGCGCCACGACGAGCCGCGCCGCTTCCGGCAGATCGAGCAGCCCGGCCGCATGCGCCGCCGCGACTTCGCCCACGGAATGGCCGAGCACCATCTCCGGCACGATGCCCTGCGCGGTGAGCGCCGGCAGCATCGCGGCCTGGATGGCGAAGATCAGCGGCTGCGCGACGTCGGTGGCGGCAAGCTCCCCGGCGGTGACCCCGGCCTCGATGCGGGCGAGCGGGGACCAGCCGAGCAAGGGCGCCAGCGCCGCGTCCGCATCGCCGAGCGCCGTCCGGAAAACGCGGGAAAGGCGCAGCGCCTGCTGCGCCATGCCCGCATGCTGGGCGCCATTGCCGCTGAAGACGAAGCAGAGCCCGCCCGAGACGGCTTGCGTGGCCACGCCGCCCTCGCGCCAGGCGGCCAGCGCACCGGCCAGCGCCGCGCCATCCGCGCCGCGCAGCGCCAGCCGCCAGGGCAGCAGGTCGCGATGCCGCGCCACGCCGCGCGCCAGCGCCGCGGCCTGCTGCGCATCCGCGCCCGCGAGCCGCGCCTCCCAGCGTTCCGCCAATGCCGTCAGCGCGGCAGCGGAGCGCGCCGAGATCACGAGCGGCGGCATCGCCTTCGACGCTGCCACGCGCGCGCGCTTCGGCTTCGGTGCCGGGCCGAGCAGCGCGCAGGCATTGGTCCCGCCGAAGCCGAAGGAGTTCACGCCCGCCAGGGCATCCGCCGGCGCGTCCAGCGCCTCGGTCTCGGCCGCGACGCGGATGTTCAGGTCTTCGAAGGCGATGTGCGGGTTCGGCTCGCCCTGGTGCAGCGTCGCCGGCACGCGGCGCTTCTCCAGCACCAGCATCGCCTTGATCAGCCCGGCGATGCCGGAGGCGGGTTCCAGATGGCCGATATTGGTCTTCACCGAGCCGACCGGCAGCGGCGCGGGGCGGCCTTTCGCCGCAGCCTCCCCGATCGCCCAGGCCTCGGCGGGGTCGCCCACCTGGGTGCCGGTGCCATGCGCCTCGAAATAGGCGATCCGGTCGGGCGTGACGCCGGCCTCCGCCATGACCTGCCGGATCAGCCGCGCCTGCGCCTCCCGGTTCGGCAAGGCGAGGCCGATGGTGCGGCCGGCGCTGTTCACGCCCGTCGCATGGATCACGCCGCGCACCCGGTCGCCGTCGCGCAGCGCGGCGTCGAGCGGCTTCAGGATCACCGCCCCGGCGCCCTCGGCCCGCACATAGCCGTCGGCCCGCGCCGAGAAGGCGCGGCAGCGCCCGGTGGGGGAGAGCATGCCCGCGCGCGAGAAGCCGAGGAAGGCATAGGGCGAGAGCAGCAGCTGCACCCCCGCCGCGATCGCCACGGGAACCCGCCCCTCCGCCAGCGCGCGACAGGCCGCGTGCAGCGCGACGAGGGAGGAGGAGCAGGCGGTGTCGATGGTCTCGGCCGGGCCGCGCAGGTCGAACACGTTGGTCAGGCGGTTCGACAGGATGGACAGCGCATTGCCCGTCATGAAGTAGCGGTCGCCGCCGGCCGGGTCCTGCAGGCGCAGCTCGCCATGATCGGTGGAGGACCCGCCGACGAAGACGCCGACCTCCTGGCCGGCCAGGGCGGATTGCCGCCAGCCGGCGTCCTCGACGGCGCCGAGCGCCACATCCAGCAGCAGGCGCTGCTGGGGGTCCATCTCCTGCGCCTCGCGCGGGGAGATGCCGAAGGCGGCGGCGTCGAAGGCATAGGCGTCGCCGATATGCCCGGCGGCGAAGGTATAGCTGCGACCGGGCTCGCCGCGGCGGGGATGGAAGAAGAAGGCCTGGCTGAAGCGGTCCGGCGGCAGGGTGGAGACGGCGTCGGCGCCGCCTTCCAGCAGCGCCCAGAAGGCGTCGAGATCGGCAGCGCCCGGCAGCCGGCAGGCGGCGCCGACGATCGCGACGGGGACGGGGGCAGGGGCCGCCGGCGGGCGACGGCTGCGAAGCGCCATCAGTCTGGTCCGTACGGCGTCAGGGGCGGCCGACCGGCGGATGCGCGCGGCCGGGTGCTGCGCGGTGCGCCGGCGCGCGGTCCGTCATCGCGGGCCTGGTCATCCGGCCGGATCGTCCCGGCCGACCGTGTCGAGCTTCACGGCCCGTTCGCGCCCATGCTGTCGCGCCGGCGGCGGGTGCGGCACCGGCAGGCGTTCCGGCGCGGGTCCGCCGACCAGTGCCTCCAGCAGGCGGTCCACGGCGGCGAAGTGATCGGACCACCCAGGCGGTTTCCAGCCGCCCAGCCGGCCGATCTGTGCGCGCCGGGCGCCGCTGTCGGCGCGCGCGTAGTCCAGGATGCTGGCGCGCCAGGCCGGCCCGTCCAGCGGATCGAGATAGTCCGGCACGCTGCCCCCCCACCTCCCGCAGCGCGGCGAGGTCGGAGGCGATGGCCGGCACGCCCAGCGCCAGCGCCTCGGCCAGTGGCAGGCCGAAGCCCTCGGCGAAGGAGGGGAACAGCAGGGCGCGGGCGCCGCGCAGCAGGCTGGCGACCTCGCGGTCCGGCAGCGCCCCGGTCTCCCGCACCAGGCCGTCGATGGCCGCGCAGCGCTCGAGCATGTCGAGCACGTTCTCGTTCTCCCAGCCGCGGCGACCGACCACGACGAGGCGGGGCGCGGCGGTGCCGAGCGTCGCGGCGAACTGACGCCAGAGATTGAGCAGCAGAAGGTGGTTCTTGCGCGGCTCTATGGTGCCGAGCGCGACGAAATAGGGCCGGAGCGCAACCGGCGGCGCGTCCACCTTCGGCGGGCTGACGCCGAGCGGCGCGACGGCGACCGGGGGCGGGACGGAGCGGCCGGCCAGCCAGGGCGTCAGCTCGGCGCCCGTCGCCGCGGAATTGACCACGATGGCGTCGGCCAGCGCCGCGGTCGTGGCGATCCGGCGCCGATGCGTCTCCGCCACGCCGGCGCGCGCGAATTCCGGGTGCTGCAGCGGGATCAGGTCGTGGATCAGCGGGATGAACCAGCAGCCCTGCCGGCGGAGCGCGGCGATCCGGGCCGGACGCTCCAGGGCGCGGTGCGAGACCAGCAGGAAGGCCTTGGGCCCCGGCCGGCGCAACAGCCCGACCAGGGCGGAGCGGCCGAAGGGCAGAGCCAGCCGGGCCCGGCGGGCGGCCGGGGCGGCGCTGCGCCCGCCATGCAGCCAGCATTCCTCCAGCGCGGCAACAAGGTCCGCCACAACCTGCCGTGGCAGGGCGGCAAAGCCGACAAGCGGGATTTCCGCGACGAAGGTGCAGCGGTCTTCGGTCTCCGCCGACCACCTCCGGGCATAGGCGAGTTCGACCCGGTCTATCCCGGTCGGCGCCGGACGATGCGCCACCGTGAGAAGCCGGGAGATGTCGAGGATGACCTGCAACCGACCCCCCAAAGACCACGCGAGCCCCTAACACGACGAATCGCATCGTTCCAGGACCGAGGGCAATGTTCGCCATTCGGGCATGGACGGTTCAGGTTTTTCTGACGCGACGCGCGAGTATGCGCCCGGCGCGCGCAACGATCAATCAAAGGTGCGTCATCGGAATGTCTGCAACCGTGGATTGCAGGCTTTGCACCCCTGCATGGTTCATCCCGCGCGCATCGCTACCGGCCGACGAGCCGGTTCAATCCGATCCGGGCGCGATCGCGTTGGCCGAGCCGCCGAGCAGCAGCGCATCGCGCATCGTCTCGGCGCTCTTGCGGCGGATGTCGGCCCAGGCCTCCGGCGTATGGAAGGCGCTGTGCGGGGTGACGATCAGCCGGCCCTGCAGCCAGGGCTCGCGCCGGCGATAGGCGGCCAGCAGCGCGGGCACCGGCTCCACCGGCGGCTCCACCGGGATCACGTCGAGCCCGGCGCCCGCCAGGTGGCCGGCGCGCAGCGCCGCCTCGAGCGCGTCGATGTCGAGACTGGTGCCGCGCGCGGTGTTCACCACGACCGCGTCCTTCGGCAGCAGCGCCAGTTCCTTCGCACCCACAAGGCCCCGCGTCTTGCGCGTGTCCGGCACATGGATGGAGAGCACGTCGGCCTGCGGCAGCAGGTCTTCCAGCGTGCGGGCGCGGTCGATGCCGAGCGCCCGGTCCACGCCGTTGGGCAGGAAGGGATCGAAGAACACCACGCGGAAGCCGAGCGCCTTGGCGCGCAACGCCGCGGCGGTGCCGATCCGCCCGAGGCCGACGATGCCGAAGGACTGCACGCCGAGCCGGCGGACCAGCGGGCTGTCCAGGTAGCGCCACGGCGCCGGCGGATCGGCGCGCTGCAGGTCGTGGTGCAGTAGCAGGCCCCGCCGCAGCGCGAGCGTCAGCGCGATGGCGTGGTCGGCGACCTCCATCGTGCCGTAGTCGGGCACGTTGCAGACGGTGATGCCCCGCGCGGCGCAGGCCTCGCGGTCCAGCCGGTCGTAGCCGACGCCCATGCGCACCACGACCTTGAGCTTCGGGAAGCGCGCGATGTGGTGGGGCTTCAGCCAGTGGCGGAAGATCAGCAGCCCGTCCACCCGGGCGCAGACCTCGTCGCCGAGCATGTCGAGGCTGCCCGTATGCGGCGCACCGCCATGGATGACCTCGACCTCGGGGCCGAGCACCTCCTGCTCGAGCAGGGTGTCCGGATACATCGCTTCCGGCTCGAGCACGGTCAGTCGCGCCACGTGCGGGGCTCCTGCGTTGCGGCCGCCGCGTGGCGGCCGTCCTGGTTTCGGGGATGGCTGCCGCCCCCGGCGCGATCGCGGATCGTCGATCGCGCCGGTCGGCCGGCCAGGCCTAGCGGCGCCACCAGCCGCGCTTGCGCGGCAGTTCGGCGGCCGGCTCCGCGCCGAGCACGATGGGTGCGACCGGCGTGCCGATCAGCGGCTCGGCGGGCGTCGGCGGGGCTTCGGGGGCGGCAGGCGCCGGTTCCGGCGCCGGCGCGCTGGCTTCGGCCGCTGGCCGCGGGGGCTCCGGCGCGGCGGGCTGCGCTGCGACGAGCGGGGCCGCTTCCGGCTCGGGGCCCGCCGCGGCCGCCGCCGCGGGGGGCGGCGGGTCCGGCGGCGCGGGGTGGGGCGCGGCCGTCACCCCCCCCGCGGGGGCGGGGGGGGCCGCCGGCGGGGGCTGCCAGGC
>NZ_JBWXTD010000003.1:761450-778241 GCF_056682175.1 Falsiroseomonas sp. RANM36 | reverse complement strand
GGGGGGGGGGGGGGGGGCGGGGGGGGGGGGGGGGGGGGGGGGGGGGGGGGGGGGGCGCGGGGGGGGGGGGGGCGCCCCCCCCCCCCCCCGGCCTCCTGCTCGGCGGCCTCCATCGCCATCAGGATCTCGTCCATCTGGCCGGCGAAGGGATCGGCCGGGGTGGGGGCGCGGCGCGGCGAAGGCGGCGCGGCCGGAGGAGCCGGCGCCGGCGCGGCGCCGGCATCGGGCGCCTCGGCCGGGGCCTCGCCCTCCGGGCGCCGGCGGCGGCCGCCGCGACGGCCGCGTCGGCGGCGGGATTCGGCGGCATCGGCCTCGGCCTCCGCGTCCGCCTCGGCCTCCGGCTCCGACGCGGCGGCGGTCTCGGCCGCTTCGGCGCCTTCGGCCGCGGCGACGGCCTCGGCCTCCTCGGACTCGTCCTCCTCCTCGCCCTCCTCGGACGCGGCGGCCTCGCCCGGTGCGGCCTCGCTCCCCTCGCGGCGGCCCCCGCGGCGGCGGCGGCGGCGGCGGCGGCCGCGATTCGCCGCGGCCTCGGCCTCGGACTCGGCACGCGGTTCGCCGCGCGGCTCGCCCTCGGGGCGGCCCTCCGCCGCCTCGGGCTCGGCCTCGGCCGCCTCGGCCTCCTCCGGCTCGGGCGCGTAGTCCATGCGCAGCGCGGCGGGACGTTCGGCGATGGCATCCGGGTTCTGCGCCCGGGTCCGCTCGATGCGCACCGCCGGCGCGACCAGCGTGTCGTCGGCCTGCACCAGGATGGTCATGCCGAAGCGCTGCTCGTCCTCCATCAGGCGCTCGCGCTTCTTGTTCAGCAGCCAGAAGGCCACCGGCGTCGCGCAATGCACGACGATCTCGGCGGCGCGGCGGCGGCCGCCCTCCTCCTCGATGGCGCGCAGCACGGCCAGCCCGCTGCTCTCCACGCTGCGCACCAGGCCGCGGCCCTGGCAGTGCGGGCAGGCGATGAAGGCGTGCTCGACGAGGGAGGGGCGCAGCCGCTGGCGCGACATCTCCAGCAGGCCGAAATGGCTGATGCGGCCGACCTGGATGCGCGCGCGGTCCTGCTTCAGCGCCTCCTTGAGCCGGCGCTCGACCATGCCGTCGTGCTTCGACGATTCCATGTCGATGAAGTCGATGACGATGAGCCCCGCCAGGTCGCGCAGGCGAAGCTGGCGCGCCACCTCGTCCGCGGCCTCGAGGTTGGTGCGCAGCGCCGTGTCCTCGATGTGGCGGTCGCGCGTGGCCCGGCCGGAGTTCACGTCGATGGCGACCAGCGCCTCGGTCTGGTTGATGACGATGTAGCCGCCCGACTTCAGCTGCACGACCGGGCTGTGCATCTGCTCCAGTTGCTGGTCCACGCCGAAGCGGGCGAAGAGCGGCACGCCGTCGCGCGAGATGCGCACCTTCTGCGCGTGCTGCGGCATCAGCATGCGCATGAAGTCGCGCGCGTCGTTGTAGGCGTCGTCGCCCTCGACGACGACCTCCTCCACATCCTTGCCGAAGGTGTCGCGGATCGAGCGCTTGATGAGGTCGGCTTCCTCGTAGATGAGCGCCGGCGCGGTGGAGGCGAAGGTCCGCTCGCGGATGTTGTCCCAGAGCCGCAGCAGGTATTCGCAGTCCCGCTTGATCTCCGGCTTCGGCCGCTGCGCGCCGGCGGTGCGCACGATCAGGCTCATCCCGTCCGGCAGGGAGAGCTCGTCGATCGCATCCCGCAGGCGCTTGCGGTCCGCGGCGGAGGTGATCTTGCGGGAGACGCCGCCGCCGCGCGGGCTGTTCGGCATCAGGACCGAGAAGCGGCCGGCGAGGGAGATGTAGGTGGTCAGCGCCGCGCCCTTGGTGCCGCGCTCCTCCTTGACGACCTGCACCAGCATGATCTGCCGGCGCTTGATCACTTCCTGGATCTTGTAGTGGCGGAGGAACTTCGGCGGGATGCGGCGCTCGCGCATCTCGTCCTCGGTGGAGCCGCCGACGGTCTCGGGCGGCAGTGCCGGCTCGGCCTCGGCGTCGGCGGCCTCGCCCCCGGCATCGGGCTCGCCCTCGGCTTCCTGCAAGGCCGCCTCGGCGTCCTGCGCGGCCTCGCCCGGCAGGCGGTCCTCGCCATCCGGGGTGGCCTCGACGGCCGGCTCGGGCGCGGCGGAGGACACGCCTTCGGGCGGCAGCCGCACGCCCTCATGCGGCACGGTCGCCTCGGCCGCGGCGGCCTCGATGGTGACGATCCGCGCCTCGGCCGGCTCGCCCGCCGCAGCCTCGGTGTCCGGTCCGGCATCCGCGGCGGCCGGGAAGGGCTCGCCGGTCTCGCCGCCCTCGCCCGGCAGCTCGGCGGCGGTGGATTCCAGCGCATCGTTCAGCGCGGTGTCGTTGGCGCGGGCGGCGTCCTCGGCCTCCTCGCGGCGGCGATCCTCCTCGGCCTCGGCGCGCTGCATCTCCAGCAGCCGCTGCCGGTCGGCGACCGGGATCTGGTAGTAGTCGGGGTGGATCTCGCCGAAGGCGAGGAAGCCATGGCGGTTGCCGCCGTATTCGACGAAGGCGGCCTGCAGGCTGGGCTCCACCCGCACCACGCGGGCCAGGTAGATGTTGCCCTTGAGCGGCAGGCGGTTGGCGGACTCGATGTCGAAGGCCTCGAGCCGGTTGCCGTCCAGCACCGCCACACGGGTCTCCTCCGGGTGGGATGCGTCGATCAGCATGCGCTTGGTCATGGAAGCGGGAACTCCGCGCCGCAGCGACACGCGGCCAGGCTGCGGCGGAGAAGGGTGGCGGGGCCCGGGAAGCGGCGGCGGCGCGGCAGGCCGGCGACCGTCAGGCCGGCGACCATCAGGCCAGCGACCATCAGGCCAGCGACCATCAGGACATCGACCGTCAGGACAGTGACCATGCGGCGGCGACCCGATCCTCTTCTCGGTGGACCGTCCCCGGGCGGGGAGGGTCCTGGTGGGGTCTCTGGACCGGCTTGCGCGGCCGCGGCGCAATGCCGCATCCACGTCCGCCGGCCCGGCGGAAGCGCCTCGCGATGCCCCAATGCCCTCCGGGCGGCGCGCGGGCCGGCTGCCTTGCGGCAGGGTGGCGGTCGCGGGCGCCGATCGCAGGCGCGGTCGGGCAGGCGGCGGGCGAAGGGCAGACCCCAGGCCCGGGCGGAACTGGCCAGGGAGGGGGCGTGTCGCGCGCGCTCCGCGCCGGCGGGGACGCGGCTGCGGCACCTGGCGAAGCGCGAGGCGGGCTGCTGCCCGTCCCATGCCAGGACTGAGGCCCGGGCCTGCCGCCATCCGCCGCACGCTGCGGTCGGAGACGGGGCCAGGCGGGCCACGCGAACCGGAACGACCCTGCCGACGGCGTCGCCGCCGGGGCGATGCACCATAGTTGCCCGACCCGCCGACCACAAGGCGCTGCCGTGCGGCCGCCGCCGCGGCCGCAACTGTGCTCACGCGTCCTTCAACCGTCGCGGCAGGGTTTCCTGGCAAGTCACGGCCGCCATGTGGTACTCTCGCTTGGCCGGGCCGCGGGGGGGGGTGCCGGCACAGGGGATTCGGATGCTGCGTCGTCGCGACCTGGCGGGCCTGCTGCTCGCCTTCGCCGCGCTGCCGCTGCCGGCAGCCGCACAGGACAGGAGAGCCGCGCCGAGGCGGTCCTCGGCGCCGAAGCCGCTCGTCGTGCTCGATCCCGGCCATGGCGGCCGCGACCCGGGGGCGATCGGCGGCCGCGGCACGCGGGAGAAGACCATCGTGCTGGCCACCGCGCAGGAATTGCGCCGCCAGCTCGAGGCATCCGGCCGCTGCCGGGTGGCCATGACCCGCACCGGCGACCGCTTCGTCTCGCTCGGCGGCCGGGTGGAATTCGCCCGGCGGCGCAATGCGGCGCTGTTCGTCTCCATCCATGCCGACAGCGCGCCGGGTGCGCGGGGCGCCTCGGTCTATACGCTCGGGGAGAATTCGGACGCGCTGGCCGGCGCGCTGGCGCGGCGGGAGAACCAGGCGGACCGCGCCGGCGGGTTGCGCATGCCCTCGCTCTCGCCTGAGGTGCAGGCGATCCTGCTCTCCCTGATGCGGGCGGAGACCCGGGCGGGCAGCGCCCGGATGGCGAAGCAGGTGGTGGACTCGCTCGACGGCCAGGTGCCGCTGCTGCCGAACACGCATCGTCGGGCGGGTTTCGTGGTGCTCAAGGCGCCCGAGATCCCATCCGTGCTGGTGGAGATCGGCTTCCTCTCCCACCCGCAGGACGAGGCCGCGCTGCGCCGCGCCGACCACCGCGCCAAGGTCGCCCGGGCCCTGTCGCGCGCGGTGCAGGGCTACCTGGCCCAGGCCGGGCGTTCGCCGGCGCTGGCCGCCGGGTAGCAGGCTCGCGCGGCTGGCATGTGCCAGCGGGCGAGAGCTGGTGTATGGAATGCAACATGGATGTGCCTGAGCTTCGCGCCGAGGGGCGGATGGTCGGCGGCGCCCCCGCCGATCCCGCCGCGCCTCCGCCGCCCGAAAAGCGCCCGCGCAAGCGGCGGCGCGTGAGCTTCCTCGGCCTGGTGTTGCGCACCGGGCTTGTCCTGGGCGTCGCCGGCGGTCTGGCCGCGGGCGTGGCGGGCTGGTCGCTCTATCGCTCCGCCGAGACCGACCTGCCGGACCACACCTGGCTCGCCGACTACCAGCCGCCGCAGATGAGCCGCATCTACGCCGCCGACAGCCGGCTGATGGCCGAGCTGGCACAGGAGCGGCGCGTCTTCGTGCCGATCGAGGCGATCCCTGCGCGCATCCAGCAGGCCTTCATCTCCGCCGAGGACCAGAATTTCTGGAGCCACCCGGGCGTGGACCCGATGGCGATCGCCCGCGCCGTGCTGGTGAATGTCGAGCAGATGGGCACCGGCCGGCGGCCGATCGGCGCCTCCACCATCACCCAGCAGGTCGCCAAGAACATGCTGGTCGGCAACGACCAGACCCTGGCGCGCAAGCTGCGCGAGGCGGTGCTGGCGATGCGCATCGAGCAGGCCATGCCGAAGGCGCGCATCCTCGAGATCTACCTGAACGAGATCTTCCTCGGCGCCCAGGCCTATGGCGTGGCCGCGGCCGCGCAGAACTACTTCAACAAGTCGCTCGACGAGCTGACCCTGGCCGAGGCCGCCTTCCTGGCCGCGCTGCCCAAGGCGCCCAACAACTACAACCCGCTGCGCTTCCCCGACGCCGCCAAGGCCCGCCGCGACTGGGTGCTCGGCCGCATGGCCGAGGACGGGCACGTCCCGCGCGCGGAAGCCGAGCGGGCGATGGCCGAGCCGATCGAGCCGCGCCCGTCCCGCCGGCCCGACATGATCGCCGTCGGGCAGCACTTCACCGAGGAGGTGCGGCGCGAACTGGTCGCCCGCTTCGGCGCGGACCAGACCACGATGGGCGGGCTGGTGGTGCGCACCTCGCTGGAGCCGACGCTGCAGGCCGAGGCCGAGCGCGCGCTGCGCCGCGGCCTGCTCGACTACGACCGCCGCCGCGGCGGCTGGCGCGGGCCGGTGGCGCAGATCCCGGCCTCGGCGACGGAATGGCTGCCCGCCCTGCAGCAGGTGCAGCGCCCGCCCGGCATGGCGCCCGAATGGCGCCTGGCCGTGGCGCTGGAGGTCCGCGACCGGGAAGCGCGGCTCACCTGGCTTGACCGGCCCGATTCGCGCAGCGCCCCGCAGCCGCGCAGCATGTCGCTGTTCTACGACGAGATTTCCGGCTGGGCGCGTCCGGTGCGGGACGGCCGGCTCGGCCCCGCGCCGCGGCGCCTCGGCGACGTGATCGCCCCCGGCGACGTGGTGATGGTGGAGGTGCTGCCCGCCACCCCCGCCCAGGGCCGAACCCCCGCCCGGCCCGAGCGGCTCGCCCTGCGCCAGGTGCCGGAGGTCGAGGGCGCGGTGGTCGCGCTCGACCCGAACAACGGCCGGGTGCTGGCGATGGTCGGCGGCTGGTCCTTCGACAAGTCCTGGTTCAACCGCGCCACCCAGGCGCAGCGCCAGCCCGGCTCCTCCTTCAAGCCCTATGTCTACCTGACGGCGCTGGAGGCCGGGATTCCGCCGAACCAGCAATTGCTGGACGCGCCGGTGGAGATCATGACCCCGCAGGGCCTGTGGCGGCCCGGCAACTACGGCTCCACCGCGCCGCAGGGCTGGGTGACGATGCGCAGCGCCATGGAGCGCAGCCTGAACCTCGTCACGGTGCGGCTGGCGCAGCAGGTCGGCATCGCCGCGGTGGCGGAGACGGCGCGGAACTTCGGGGTGATCCCGAACATGCCGCGCCTGCTGTCCATGGCGCTCGGCGCCGGGGAGACCACGGTGCTGCGCCAGGCCGCCGGCTATGCCGGCTTCGTCAATGGCGGGCGGCAGGTGGCGCCGACCCTGATCGACACCGTGCAGGACCGCCATGGGCGGCTGGTCTGGCGCACCGACCAGCGGCGCTGCGAGGGCTGCGAGAGCGCCGACCCCGCCGCCGGCCCGCCGGCCTTGACCGAGGAGCGGCGGCAGATCGCCGACCCGGTGGCGGCCTTCCAGATGGTGAGCCTGCTGCAGGGCGTGGTGCAGCGCGGCACCGGCACCCGGGCGGGCGAGGGGCTCGGCCGCCCGGTGGCCGGCAAGACCGGCACGACCGACGACTACAAGGATGCCTGGTTCGTCGGCTTCACCCCCGACCTCGTGGTGGCCGTGTGGATCGGCTATGACGAGCCGCGCAGCATGGCGATGCCGGGCCTGCCCGATGCCGACGTCACGGGCGGCCGGCTGGCGGCGCCGATCTTCCGCGACGTGATGGCCGCCGCGCTGCAGGACAGCGCGCCGGTGCCGTTCCGCGCGCCGCCGGGCACCGCGCTGGTCCGCGTGCAGGTGGCGAACGGCCAGACCATCCTGGAGCCCTTCCGCCCGGGGACGGAGAATTCCGCCCGGCCCCCTTCCGATCCCTTCGCGACCGGGGGCGGCGGCGGTGGTTCCGCGGCGGTCGGGTTGGACAGAGGTCTCGGGGGTTTGTACTGAGCGCCCCATCATGCGCGCCGATGCCGAGAGCCTGAAGACCGAGATCGCGGACAGCATCGCGCTGCTCCGCCGTCACCTCGACTGGGAGGCCGCCGTGGTGCGCCTCGCGGAGCTGAACGCCCGCGCCGAGGACCCGGAGCTGTGGAACAAGGCCGATGAGGCCCAGTCCGTCATGCGCGAGCGCAACCGCCTCGCCGCCCAGGTCGAGGGCGTGCAGAAGCTGGAGAAGGACGTCGCCGACGCGCTCGAGCTGATCGAGCTGGCGGAGATGGAGGAGGACGCCGCGACGGCCGACGCCGCGGTCGCCGACCTCAAGGCCTATGCCGCCGAGGCGAAGCGCCGCGAGATCGAGAGCCTGCTGTCCGGCGAGGCGGACGGCAACGACTGCTACCTGGAAGTGAATGCCGGCGCCGGCGGCACCGAGGCGCAGGACTGGGCCGAGATGCTGCTGCGCATGTACACCCGCTGGGCCGAGCAGCGCGGCTACAAGGTGACCATCACCGAGCAGTCCGAGGGCGAGCAGGCCGGGGTGAAGTCCGCCACGATCCAGGTCAGTGGCCCGAACGCCTATGGCTGGCTGAAGACCGAGACCGGCGTGCACCGGCTGGTGCGCATCAGCCCCTTCGATGCGGCGGCGCGCCGGCAGACCAGCTTCGCGAGCGTGTACGTCTATCCGGTGATCGACGACCGCATCCAGATCGAGATCAACCCGGCCGACCTCAAGACCGACACCTTCCGCGCCTCGGGCGCCGGCGGCCAGCACGTCAACAAGACGGAATCGGGCGTGCGCTTCACCCACATCCCGACGGGCATCGTGGTGGCCAGCACCCAGGACCGCAGCCAGCACCGCAACCGCGCCATCGCCATGGAGATGCTGAAGGCGCGCCTCTACGAGCTCGAACTGTCGAAGCGGGAGGCCATCACCGCGGCGACCGAGGCCGGCAAGACCGATATCGGCTGGGGCCACCAGATCCGGTCCTATGTGCTGCAGCCCTATCAGATGGTGAAGGACCTGCGCACCGGCGTGGAGAAGGGCAACCCGGACGCGGTGCTGGATGGCGAGCTGGACGAGTTCATGGCCGCGGCGCTGGCGCTGCGGGTGGGCACGACCCGGTCGGACGCGAGCGCGCAGGCGCAGTAGTCGCCGGCCTCGCCCCGGCAGGCGGCCTGGCCTGCCAATTGCTTACCGTTCTGTCATGAACAGACGCCTCCTCCTCGCCGGCTTGGCCGGCGCCGCCCTCTCCCGGCCCGCTTTCGCGCAGCCCTGGGTTCCGAGCCGACCGGTGACGCTGGTGCTCGGCTTCCCGCCGGGCGGCGCCTCCGATGCCGCGGTTCGCATCATCGCGCCGCTTCTGCAGGCAGCGCTTGGCCAGACGGTGGTGGTGGAGAACCGCGCCGGCGCGGGCGGCAATCTCGGCGCGCTGGCGGTGGCGCGGGGCGCGCCGGACGGCACGGTGATCGGCTCGGCCAATATCGGCACGCTGGCGGTGAACCCCGCCCTGGTGCGGAACATGGGCTTCGAGGTGGCGGAGCTCGCGCCGGTCTCCATGATCTTCAACGTGCCGAACGTGCTCTACGTGCCGGCGAACCGCCCCTGGACCTCGGTGGCCGAGTTGGCCGCGGCGGCCAGGGCAAGGCCGGAGACGATCACGTACGGCACGGGCGGCGTCGGCTCTCCTGGCCATCTCTCGGGCATCCTGTTCGATCACCTCGCCGGGACGAGGACGGTGCCCGTGCCTTATCGCGGCGGCGGGCCGCAGATCCTGGCCGCGGTGGCGGGCGAGCATGATTTCGGCTTCTCGCCGCTCGGCAACGTGCTCGGGCATGTGCAGGCCGGCACGCTGCGCGCGCTCGGCGTCAGCACGCGGATGCGCGCGCCGCAGCTTCCGGCGCTGCCGACCATGCAGGAGGCCGGGCTGGCGGATTACGAGGTGCTGAACTGGGACGGCATGGTGGTGCCGCGCGCGACACCGGCGCCGATTCGCGCCAGGCTCGGCGAGTTGCTGCGCGCGGCGCTCGCCGACCCGGCGGTGGTCGAAGGCTTCGGCCGGCGCGGCTTGACCCCTTGGCCGACGACGGAGGACGCGATGGCGACCCAACTCGCTTCCGACGCCGCCAAGTGGCAGCGCCTGATCCGCGCGGCCGGCATCGAGCCGAGCTGAGCGTCTTGCCGCCGGCGCCCTCCGCGCGGGAGGATCGCGCGGGAGGCGCGGCATGACGGACAGCGATCGGAGGGACCTCGTCGCGGCGGCGCGCGCGCTGGATGCGGCGGGGTTCATGCCGCAGAAATCGGGCAACCTCTCGCTGCGCACGGCGCGCGGCTTCGTCATCACGCCCTCGGGCCTGCCCTATGCCGCGATGACGGAGGCCGCGCTGGTGGAATGCGCGGCGGATGGCGCGGTGCTGACGAACGGGCGGCCGTCCTCCGAGTGGCGGCTGCATGCGGCGATCTATCGTGCCCGGGCGGACGCGCAGGCGATCGTCCACACGCACAGCCCGCGCGCCACCGCGCTGTCCTGCGCGCGGCAGCCGATCCCGCCGATCCACTACATGATCACGCTGGCGGGCCCTGTCGGGCAGCGCGGCATCCCCTGCGCCACCCACGCGACCTTCGGCACGGAGGAACTGGCGCAGGCCTGCGTCGCATCGCTGGGAGCGGGGCTGCGCGCGACGCTGCTGGCCAATCACGGCGTGGTGGCGCTCGGTGCGACGCTGGCCGGCGCGGTGGCGCTGGCGCGGGAGACGGAGAACCTGGCCGGGCAGTATCTCGACCTGCTGGCGGCGGGGCTCGATCCGGTGCTGCTGGGCGAGGAAGAACTGGCGGCGGCCGCGGCGCAGCTGAAGGGCTACGGGCGTCCCGCCTGAAACTGAAGAGGGCCCCGCGGATCGCTCCGCGAGGCCCCCCGCATTGCCGGTGGCTTGCGCCGCGGCGTGCCTAGTGACTCGCCGTCGCGGTGGCGATGGCGATGATCCAGGCGCCCACGGGATGGGCCGAACTGCAATGAGACACTGGATCACCTCCTTTCAGCTGGTTGCGGATGAGGGAAGGTTGGACGCCCCACGCCGCGAAAGCAAGCGTGTTCTCGCTCACGTCTTCGCCTTGCTCCGCAGCACATGCTTCTGGATCTTGCCGGTGCTGGTCTTCGGCAGCTCCTCGAACAGCACCTGCTTCGGCAGCTTGAAGCCGGCGAGGAGCTGGCGGCAATGGGCGATCAGCTCCTCCGCCGTCGCGGACATGCCGGGGCGCAGTTCGACGAAGGCGCAGGGCACCTCGCCCCATTTCTCGTCGGGCTTCGCGACGACCGCGGCCACCGCCACCGCCGGGTGCTTGTACAGCGCGTCCTCGACCTCGATGGAAGAAATATTCTCGCCGCCGGAGATGATGATGTCCTTCGAGCGGTCCTTCAGCTGGATGTAGCCATCCGGGTATTTGACCGCGAGGTCGCCCGTGTGGAACCAGCCGCCCGCGAAGGCTTTTCGGGTCGCCTCCGCGTCCTTCAGGTAGCCCTTCATCACGACGTTGCCGCGCATCATCACCTCGCCCATGGTCGCGCCATCGGCGGGCAGGGCGGCCATGCTGTCGGGGTCCATCACGTCGAGGCCCTCGAGCGCGAGGTAGCGCACGCCCTGGCGCGCCATCAGCCCGGCCTGTTCCTGCGCGGGCTTCGCGTTCCACTCGGCGTGCCATTCGTTCACCACCGCGGGGCCATAGACCTCCGTCAGCCCGTACACATGGCACACGGCGAAGCCCGCGTCCTTCATCGCGGCCAGCACCGCTTCCGGCGGCGGCGCCCCGGCGACGACGAATTGTACTTCGCGCGGCAGTTTTTTCTTTTCGTTCTCCGACGTGGCGAGAAGCGTGGACATGACGATGGGCGCGCCGCACATGTGCGTCACGCTCTCGGCCGCCATCAGCCGCCACATGTCCGGGCCGCGCACGGCGCGCAGGCACACATGCACGCCCGCCTGCGCGGTGACGGTCCAGGGGAAGCACCAGCCATTGCAGTGGAACATCGGCAGCGTCCAGAGATAGACGGGATGCTTGCCCATCCCCGCGCTCAGCACGTTGCCGATCGCCAGAAGCTGCGCGCCACGATGATGATACACCACGCCCTTCGGCCGGCCGGTGGTGCCGGAGGTGTAGTTCAGCGTGATCGCGTCCCACTCGTCGCCGGGCATGATCCAGGACCAGGTCGCATCGCCCGCTGCGATGAAGGCCTCGTAGTCGGTGGCGCCGTCGAGCCGGTTGGCGCGCGCGGCCTCGCTCGCTTCCGGGTCGTCCACCTCGATCAGCAGCGGCTTCGCCTTGCACTGCGTCAGCGCGACGCGCAGCAGCGACACCAGCTCGCGGTCCACGATCACCGCCTTCGCCTCGCCATGGTCGAGGCAATAGGCGATGGTGCCGGCATCGAGGCGCGTGTTGAGCGTGTTCAGCACGCCACCCGTCATCGGCACGCCGTAATGGCATTCCAGCATCTGCGGGATGTTCGGCAGCAGCGCCGCCACGGTGTCGCCGCGGCCGATGCCGGCGTTGTGCAGCGCATGCGCCAGCTGAACGCAACGGTCGCGCAGCTGGCGGTAGCTGCGGCGCAGCGCGCCATGCACCACCGCGACATTGTCGGGATAGACCTGCGCCGAGCGTTCCATGAACAGCAGCGGCGTCAGCGGCTGGTGGTTCGCGGGAACCCGCGGCAGGGCGTCGTAGTCGGCGGCGGCCATCTCTAGCGGTCCCTCCAGACGGGCTTGCGCTTGCCGAGGAAGGCGCCGATGCCCTCGATCGCGTCCTCGGCCAGCAGGTTCTCGGTCATCACGGCGGCGCAATGCGCATAGGCCTCGGCCAGCGGCAGCCCGCGCTGCCTGTGGAAGGCGGCCTTGCCGACGCGCACCGTGTGCGCGCTGCGCGCGGCGATGCCGCGGGCAAGCTCCATCGTGGCGGCCGCAAGCTGCTCCTGCGGCACCACGCGGTTCACCAGGCCGATCCGCTCGGCGTGGTCGGCGCCGATCATCTCGCCGGTCAGCAGCATCTCCATCGCCGCCTTGGCCGGCACCGCGCGGGAGAGCGCGACGGCGGGCGTCGAGCAGAACAGGCCGATATCCACCCCCGGCGTCGCGAAGCGCGCCTCGTCGCTCGCCACGGCCAGGTCGCAGGTGGCGACGAGCTGGCAGCCGGCGGCGGTCGCAACACCCTGCACCTCGGCGATCACGGGCTGCGGCAGCGCGACGATCGCCTGCATCACCTGCGCGCAGCGCCGCATCGCCGCTTCGAAGAAGGCGCGGCCGCCATCCGCGTCGGCGCGGCGGCGCGTGATCTCCCGCAGGTCGTGGCCGGCGGAGAAGACGGGGCCTTCGGCCGCGAGAATCACAACCCACACGCTCTGGTCATCTGCGATCTGCGCCAGCGCGTCCTGCATCGCGCCGAGCAGCGCGAAAGACAGCGCGTTACGCTGCGCCGGGCGGTTGAGCACGAGCCGCGTCACGCCCTCGCCGAGATCGGCGCGCAGCAGCAGCGCGTTCCCACCATCCATCGCTATTTCTCCGCGGCCCGCAGCACCTCCCCGATCTCGTCGAGGATGACCGGATCGTCAATGGTGGGCGGCACGGCATAGCTTTCGCCATCGGCGATCTTGCGGATCGTCCCGCGCAGGATCTTTCCGCTGCGCGTCTTCGGCAGCCGCGCGACGACGCGCGCCTCCTTGAAGGCCGCCACCGGGCCGATGCGGTCGCGCACCAGCGCGACCAGCTCCTTCGCGATGTCTGCCTCGGCGCGCGCGACGCCGGCCTTCAGCACGACGAGGCCGATCGGCGCCTGGCCCTTCAGCGAATCCTTCACGCCGACCACGGCGCATTCCGCGACATCGGGGTGCGCCGCCAGCACCTCCTCCATCGCGCCGGTGGAGAGGCGGTGGCCGGCGACGTTGATGATGTCGTCGGTGCGGCTCATCACCCAGACATAGCCGTCCTCGTCCACCATCCCGGCATCCGAGGTGTTGTAGTAGCCGGGGAAGGTTTCGAGATAGGCGCTGCGGAATCGCTCATCGGCGTTCCACAGCGTCGGCAGGTTGGCGGGCGGCAGCGGCAGCTTCACCGCCAGCGTGCCGATCTGCCCGCGCGGCACTTCCTGCCCGCCCTCGTCCAGCACGCGCAAATCGTAGCCCGGCGCCGGCTTGCCGCCCGAGCCGAAGCGGCTCTCGAACAGGCCGAAGCCGCGGAAATTGCCGCTGATGGACCAGCCCGTCTCGGTCTGCCACCAATGGTCGATCACCGGGCGTTTCAGCAATGCGCTCACCCATTCCGCGGTCGGCGGATCGCAGCGCTCGCCGGCGAGGAACAGCGCCTCGAACTTCGAGAGGTCGTACTGCCCGACGAGCTTGCCCTCGGGATCTTCCTTCTTGATGGCGCGCAGCGCGGTCGGCGCGGTGAACAGCACCTTCGCGCCGTGCTGCGACAGCACGCGCCAGAAGGCGCCCGCATCCGGCGTGCCGACCGGCTTGCCCTCGTAGAGGATGGAGGTGCAGCCGGCCAGAAGCGGGCCGTAGACGATGTAGGAATGCCCCACCACCCAGCCGACATCGGATGCCGTCCACATCGTGTCGCCCGCGCGCAGCCCGTACAGCATGCCCATCGAGTTCATCAGCGCGACGGCGTGGCCGCCATTGTCGCGCACGATGCCCTTCGGCGCGCCCGTGGTGCCGGAGGTGTAGAGGATGTAGAGCGGATCGGTCGCCGCGACCGGCGTGCAGGGCTCGTGCGGCGCCTCGGCTTCGGCTTCGAGGAGATCCGTGTCGCGGCCCGGCGTGAGTTCGCAGGGGCTCTCGGGGCGCTGCAGGATCAGGCAGAAATCCGGCTTGTGCGGCGACAGCGCGATCGCCGCATCCAGCAGCGGCTTGTATTTCACGATGCGCCCCGGCTCGAGCCCGCAGGAAGCGCTGACGATCGCCTTCGGCTTCGCATCCGCGATGCGCGCGGCGAGCTCCGCCGCGGCGAAGCCGCCGAACACCACGGAATGCACGGCGCCGAGCCGCGCGCAGGCCAGCATGGCGATCGCGGCCTCCGGCACCATCGGCATGTAGACGATGACGCGGTCGCGCTTGCCGACGCCGCGCGCCGCCAGCGCGCCGGCGCAGCGCGCGACGCGGTCGAGCAGCTGCGCATAGGTGATCGTCGCGCTGCGGCCGGTGATCGGGCTGTCCCACACGATGGCCGGTTGCGCGCCGCGGCCGGCGCCGACATGGCGATCGATCGCGTTCCAGCAGGTGTTCAGCACGCCATCGGGAAACCAGCGGCCATACACGCCGAGCTTCGGGTCGAAGACCGTCGCGGGCGCCCTGGTCCAGTCGATGGCCCGTGCGGCACGCGACCAGAACGCGTCGGGGTCCGCCTTCCAGCCCTTGTAGGCTTCGTCGTAGCGGCTCGGCGTCATGCGTCCGGACATGGCGCTGCGTCCTCCCCTTCGCGGTTGCACGGCGTCCCGCTTCCTCGCCGGCGTGTCACTGTGCCATCCTCGGCGCCATGGCGGGAGGTGTCTGGCAATCCTGGCGGTCGCTCTTCGCAACGGTGCCGGCGGGATCGCCCATCGCGCCCGCCGCCGCGCCCTTGCCGGACGGCCCGGTGGAGGAGCAGCCCTATGTCGTCTTCGACCTGGAGACGACCGGCCTGCGCCCCAGCGTCAGCGACGACATCGTGCAGATCGGGGCGGTGCGGCTGGAAGGCGGGGTCGAGACCGCCAGCTTCGTGACACTGGTGCATCCCGGGCGGCCCATCCCGCCGGTCTCCATCCGCTACCACGGCGTGACGGATGAGATGGTCGCCGATGCGCCGAAGCCGGCCGAGGCGCTGGCCGGCTTCCGCGACTTCGCCGCCGGCGCCGTCCTCGTCGCGCACAATGCCGCCTTCGACCTGACGGCGCTGGCCGGCGCGGCGGAACGGCAGGCGGCGCCACGCCTGCCCAACCCGGCCATGTGCTCGATGATGCTGGCGCGCTGGCTCGATCCGCGGGAGCCCGACGTTTCCCTCGACGGGCTCTGCGGCCGCGCCGGGCTGGTGATCGCGCATCGCCACCATGCGCTCGGCGACGCGCGCGCGACCGCGGCGCTGTGGATGAGCCTGCTGTCCCGCGCCTCGGCGCGCGGCGTGCTCTCCCTGCCGGACCTCGCCTTCCGCAGCCGCATGGCCGCGCGCATCGCGGAGGTCGCGCAGCACTTCTGACCGCGCCGGCCGCGTCACCACAGCTGGCCCGTCACGCCGGCGATGGCGGATTTCGCGAAGCCGCGCACCGCCTTCAGCGCCTCCTTCAGCGCCGCGCGGCGGCCGGGCTCCATCGCGGCGGTGTCCACCAGCGAACCGGGCGGGATCCCCGCTGCATGGTCGGCCAGCTGCTGGCGCAGCACGGCGTCGAGCAGCGCGGCGAAGGCCGCCTGCAGCCGCGCCGTCTCCGCGGCCGAGAGGGCGCCGCGCGCGGCGAGGCCGGCCAGGCGGTCCGGCGTGCCAGGCGCCCCGATGCCGGCATGCAGCGCGGCGATCCGCGCCGCGGCGACCAGCGGCATCAGCCCATGCAGCTTGAGGTCGGTGCGCGTGCCGGGGCCCGGCTCGTCATCGGCGAAGCCCCCCCAGAAGGTCAGCCCGACGCCGAGCTGCGCCGCCTGCCCGGCGAGCATCGCGGTCCAGGCGGGCTGCGTGGCGAGCAGGCGCATCGCCTCCGCGCGCAGCGCCTCGGCCGGTGCGGGGTCGCCCCAACCTGCGCGGAAATCGAGGAAGATGTCGGCGAAGAGCAGCGCGGCGCCGGTGCGGCGCTGCGCCCACAGGCGGATCTGGTCGCGCCATTGCGTGCGCGTCTTCCGCCACAGCGGGCTTTGCGCCATCACCCCGCCCTTGCAGAGCGGGAAGCCGGCGCCGTCCAGCGCGGTGCAGAAGCGCTCCGAAACCCGCCGGAACCAGGCATCCACGCGGTCGTGCCCGGCGTCGTCGTAGTCCTCCAGGATGAAGCCGTTGTCCTGGTCGGGCCGCAGCAGCGATTCGCCGCGGCCGAGGCTGCCCATCAGCAGCAGCGTGAAGGGCACCGGCGGCGGCTCCGCCTCCGCGGCGATGGCCCGCTCCAGGATGCGGCGGTGCAGGTCGGCATTGATGCCGCTGACCAGCGCGACGACCTCGGTGGCGGAGAGACCCTCGGCGAGCAGCGCGGTCGCGAGCCCCGCCTGGGCCTGCTTCACCGCCGCGTCCTCGCCCGCAAGCGCATCCAGATGCGCGACCATCCGCCCCGAGGCGGCTTCGAGCGCCTCGGCCCGGTGCAGCATGCCGACGCAACGGCCGCCGGCATCGAGCAGCGGCAGGTGCCGCAGGCGGTGGGCGCGCAGCAGCGCGACGGCGCGCCACAGCCCGTCCTCGGCGGTGATGCCGATCACCGGCGTCGTCATCGCGGCGGAGAGCGGTGCGTCCGGCGGCAGGCGGAAGGCGACGCGCCGCGCGATGTCCTGCTCGGTGAGGATGCCGACCGGCCGCCCCGCCGCATCCACGGCCAGCACGGCCGAGGCGCGGGAGCCGGCCATGGCCGAGAGCGCCTCGGACAGCGGCGTTTCCGGCGGCAGCGCCGGCGGACAGGGCGCGACGGCGGCTGCGGCGGGCCGCAGCAGCGCGGCGGCGGGCGAGGGGGGCGTCATGGCGGCTCCCACATTGCCACATTCGGATCCCGCCGCGCTTGACGCAGCGCAACGCCCCGATGCGGCGCCTGGCAGGCGAACGGCGCCGGGGGTCGCCCCCCGGCGCCGCGCCGCCTCCGGCGGCGTGCCGCCGCCGGGCAGGCGGGATTCCGGCTCCCGCCCGTGCGGGCTGCGCCGCCGCGGCGC
>NZ_JBWXTD010000003.1:756369-761350 GCF_056682175.1 Falsiroseomonas sp. RANM36 | reverse complement strand
ATCGCCTTCGAGATCGTGATGTCCTTCGTGCGGCACTGACGCGCCGCACGGGCGGGGGGGGGGGGGCCCCCCCCCGCCCCCCCGCGCAGCCTCAGGCGGCGTGCCGCCTCAGGGCAGGCTGGATTCCGGCTCCAGCCCGTGCGGGCTGCGCCGCCGCGGCGCGCCGCCGGCATCGTCGGCGAAGATGTCGCGGTCCTTGGTCTCGGGGATCATCAGGGTGCCGATCACCACCGTCGCCAGCGCGATGATCACCGGATACCAGAGGCCGGAATACACGTCGCCGGTCTGGGCGATGATCGCGAAGGCGGTGGCCGGCATCAGGCCGCCGAACCAGCCATTGCCGATGTGATAGGGCAGCGACATGGAGGTGTAGCGGATGCGGGTGGGGAAGAGCTCCACCAGCGCCGCGGCGATCGGGCCGTAGACCATGGTCACGTAGATCACCAGCAGCGTCAGGATGCCCACCAGCGTCAGGCCGCGCGGGCTGAAGATGTCGAGCGCGCTCGCCATCCGGAACACCGTCGGGTTCGCTGCCGCCGGGTAGCCGGCCGCGGTCACCGCCGCCGGCAGGGCTTGGGCGAAGTTCGGCTGCGCGGTGGAGACCTGCTGATCGCCGATCCGCACCACCGCATCGCGCTGGCCGGGCTTGTCCTCGACCGAGTAGTTCACCGAAAGCCGCGCGAGCGCCGACTTGGCGATGTCGCAGGGCTGGGTGAATTTCGCGGTCCCGGTCGGGTTGAACTGGAAGGAGCAGGTGGAGCGGTCAACCTCGACCACGGTGGTGATGGTGTTGTGCGCCTCGGTCAGCGCCGGGTTGGCGTTCTGGCTGAGGGCGTGGAACAGCGGGAAGTAGGTCAGCGCCGCGATCAGGCAGCCGCCGAGGATGATCGGCTTGCGGCCGATCTTGTCGGACAGCCAGCCGAACAGCACGAAGCCGCCCGAGCCCAGCACCAGCGACCAGGCGATGAGCATGTTGGTGGTGAAGCCGTCCACCTTCAGCACGGTGCCGAGGAAGAACAGCGCGTAGAACTGGCCAGTGTACCAGACCACCGCCTGGCCCATCACCAGCCCGAGCAGCGCGAAGAGCGCGATCTTCGCGTTCTTCCACTGGCCGAAGGCCTCGCTGATCGGCGCCTTGGAGCCCGTGCCCTCCTCCTTCATCTTCTTGAAGGCGGGGCTTTCCTGCATCTGCATGCGGATCCAGACGGAGACGCCGAGCAGCACGATCGAGAGCAGGAAGGGCACGCGCCAGCCCCATTCGGCGAAGGTCGCCTCGCCCAGGATGGAGCGGGTGGAGAGGATCACCAGCAGCGACAGGAACAGGCCGGCCGTCGCCGTGATCTGGATGAAGCTGGTGTAGAAGCCGCGGCGCCCGTTCGGCGCGTGCTCCGCCACATAGGTCGCCGCCCCGCCGTATTCGCCGCCGAGCGCGAGCCCCTGCAGCATGCGCAGCGCGATCAGGATGATCGGCGCGAGGAAGCCGATCTGGTCGGAGGTGGGCAGGATGCCGACGATGAAGGTCGAGGCGCCCATGATCAGGATGGTGACGAGAAAGGTGTATTTGCGCCCGACCAGGTCGCCGAGGCGGCCGAACACCAGGGCGCCGAGCGGCCGCACCAGGAAGCCGGCGGCGAAGGCGAGCAGCGCGAAGATGTTTCGCGTGGTCTCGTCGTACATGCCGAAGAACTTGGCGCCGATCACGGCAGCCAGCGAACCGTAGAGGTAGAAGTCGTACCACTCGAACACCGTGCCGAGCGAGGAGGCCAGAATGACCTTCCGCTCTTCGCGCGTCATCGGCCGCGCCTTGTCGCCGATCGCTCTTGCCATCCCCTCACCTTTCCGGCCGCGTGCGGGCCCGCTTGCGTTGGCGGGCGCCTGGCGCCCGCGCAGCCGGCGGCGGCCGTGCTGCGGCGCACAAAATCCCTGCGGACGCATGGACGGGGCCGAGGGGCGGCGGTTAATTCGTGTCCAGTTTCATCTCTGCTACGGATTTCGTGTAACATATTGCCTGGATGACATGCCTGGCGACCCGGGCGCGGGGGTCTTCCAGCGGGGGCTCAGTCGAGGATCCGGGCAGTCAGCGTCGGCGCGTCGAAGGCGCGTTCCAGCTCCTGCTGGACCGACACGAAGTGGAAGCGCAGCGCGCCCTTGATCGAGACGCTCTCGCCGATCCGCTGCTCTGCGGCGATCGGCAGGGTGGCGAAGAGCGGCGCCTCGGCGAGCAGCGGCAGGCGATTCGCCGGCAGCGGCGGGCCGGCCTGCAACCGCGCCAGGTGCTGCGCCAGCGCCTCGCTTGCGGCCGCCAGCGTCGGGCGCTCTGCCTCCGGCGCCTCTGCCTTGGCGAGCACGGCGCTGCCCAGGGCGGCCAGCGAATCGGCCAGGGCCGGTTCCCTGGCCGTGGCGTGCGGGCGCAGCCAGGCTTCGACCATGGCGGTCACGTCGGGCACCGTCGCGGCAAAGGTCTGCCAACGGCAATGGTGCAGGGCGGCCTGGAAATCCGGGTCGGCGAAGGCCTCGCGCTCGGCCCGGCCGACCTTCACGCGGCAATAGTCCAGCACTGTCTTCTGCGCGACATAGGCCGAATGGCGCGCCAGGAAGGCCTCCAGGGCGGCCGGATCGCCGGCGGGCCGGCGCCGGAGGGCATGCCAAAGCCAGGTGACCATTTATTAAGAACTCCCCCTTGGCAGCCGTCCTGCCTTTCCGCACAGATAGATCGCGCCGGCGTCCTCCGAGAAGGTTTCGCGGCCGTGCGGCGGCAGTGCTATCTAAAGTTCGTGCCGGATCGGTCCGGGACGCGTCATGGTGGGGAGACAACGAGAATGCCCTTGGTGGGAGACGTGCAAGAGCGCCAGGGCCCATCCGGCCCGGCTGTGGACAAGGTCACCGCGGAAGCATACTGGCGGAAGACCTCCGGACTGATGTGGACGATGCTGGTGATCTGGCTGGTCGCCGGCTTCGGCGTGCATGCCTTCGCGCCGACACTCAATGGAATCAAGATCTTCGGCTTCCCGCTCGGCTTCTACATGGCCGCGCAGGGCAGCCTGGTCGTCTTCGTCGTCATGCTGTTCTGGTTCGCGAAGCGCCAGAACGCGATCGACGAAGAATTCGGCGTCGAGGAGGAATAAGATGTCCGATACCTCCGCCGGCAAGTCGCAGGGCGGCGACTTCCTCTCGAACCTCGGGAAGATCTACGGCTGGTATACGGGCGGCTTCGCCGCCTTCGTGATCTTCCTCGCGATCCTCGAGCAGATCGGGGTGCCGAACAGGATCATCGGCTACCTCTTCGTCTTCCTCACCATCGGCGTCTATGCGCTGATCGGCTACCTGTCCCGCACCGCGCAGGTGTCGGAATACTACGTCGCGGGGCGCCGGGTGCCGGCCTTCTACAACGGCATGGCGACCGGGTCCGACTGGATGTCCGCGGCGTCCTTCATCGGCATGGCGGGCACGCTCTACCTGCTCGGCTATGACGGCCTGGCCTTCGTGCTGGGCTGGACGGGCGGCTACGTGCTGGTGGCGATCCTGCTCGCGCCGTATCTGCGCAAGTTCGGCGCCTACACCGTGCCGGACTTCCTCGGCGCGCGGTACGGCGGCAACTTCGCCCGCTTCTGCGGCGTGATCGTGCTGATGTCCGCGTCCTTCACCTATGTGGTGGCGCAGATCTTCGGCACCGGCATCATCGCGTCCCGCTTCCTCGGCATCCAGTTCGAGGTCGCGGTCTTCGTCGGCCTGCTGGGCATCCTGGTGTGCTCCATGCTGGGCGGCATGCGGGCCGTCACCTGGACCCAGGTGGCGCAGTACATCATCCTGATCATCGCCTACCTGATCCCGGTCGTGCTGCTTTCGGCCAAGGTGACGGGCGTGCCGGTGCCGCAGCTGATGTACGGCCAGGCGCTGGAGCAGATCGAGACGCTGATCGCGACCAAGCCCGCGCTGGAGGGCGCCCGATCGCACATCACGCCCTTCACCACCTACGATCCGCTCAACTTCTTCGGGCTGATCTTCTGCCTGATGGTCGGCACGGCCTCCCTGCCGCACATCCTGATGCGCTACTTCACCACGCCGTCGGTGCGCGATGCCCGCAAGAGCGTGGCCTGGTCGCTGTTCTTCATCTTCCTGCTCTACTTCACGGCGCCGGCCTATGCGGCCTTCGCCAAGCTGGAAGTGTTCACCAACGTCATCGGCGCGCAGATCGCCGACCTGCCGAGCTGGGTCGGAATCTGGAGCCAGATCGGCCTGGTCAGCGTCCGCGACGCGAATGCCGACGGCATCCTGCAGTTCCGCGAATTCACCATCAACGCCGACGCCATCGTGCTGGCGACGCCGGAGATCGCGGGCCTGCCCTATGTCATCGCCGGCCTGGTGGCGGCGGGCGGCCTGGCCGCCGCGCTCTCCACCGCCGACGGCCTGCTGCTGGCCATCGCCAACGCGCTCAGCCACGACATCTACTACCGGATGATCGACCCGAACGCGAACGCCAAGCGTCGCCTCATCGTCGCGCGCATCCTGCTGATCTGCGTGGCGATCGTCGCCGCCTGGGTGGCCAGCACGCGACCGGCGGGCATCCTGGCCATGGTGGCCTGGGCCTTCTCCATCGCCGCATCGGGGCTGTTCCCGGCGCTGGTGATGGGCGTCTGGTGGAAACGCACCACCTCGGCGGGCGCGATCGCCGGCATGATCGCGGGCTACGGCGTCTGCCTGTTCTACCTGATCGGCACGCAATACATGGGCATGCCGCTCTGGTTCGGGGTGCGCAACATCTCCTGCGGCCTGTTCGGCATCCCCGCCGCCTTCATCGTCACCTATGTGGTCAGCCTGATGACCCAGGCGCCCTCGCAGGCGATGCAGGACTTCATCGACAGCATCCGCACCCCGCGCGGCGGCGTGCGGCTGGTGGAAGGCGAACGCGCGCTCGACTGACGGCGCAGCGTCCGCGACCGAGGGGGCGGGGGGCCGGGGGCGCCCCCCCCCCTTCCGTGTT
>NZ_JBWXTD010000003.1:742821-756361 GCF_056682175.1 Falsiroseomonas sp. RANM36 | reverse complement strand
GGGGGGGGGGGGGGGGGGGGCCCGCCCCCCCGCCGCCCCCCCGCCCGGCCCGCCCCCCCCGCCGGGGGGGGGGGGGGGCGGGGGGCCCCCCCCCCCTTTCCTTGTAGGGCCTTCCATGCGATGCGGCCGGCATGGAGGAACCGCATTTCATCCTCGGCCACCTGCCCTTCTGGGCGGTGACCTATGGATTCGCCGTGGTCGGCTGGACGCTGATCGGGCGCTTCATGCTGCAGTTCCTGGTGCCGCAGGACAGCCCGCTCTACATCTGGCGCGCCTTCCGCTGGCTCACCGACTGGGCGGTGGCGGCCGCGCGGCTGCTGGTGCCGAGCTACGTCGCCCCGGGTTTCCTGCCGCTGGTCGCTGCCTTCTGGATCTTCGCGTTGCGCATGGGCCTCGGTATCGCGCTCTGGGTCGCCGGCTGGGCGCCGCGCTTCGCCCCTGCCGCCGGCGCGGGAGGCTGAGGTGGCGCCGCAGACCCTCTTTGTGCTGACCCTGGCCGTCAGCCTGATGAACGGGCTGATGAGCCCGATGCTCGGCGTGGTCTTCGGCCTTTGGCCGCTCTGGTATCCGCAGGCGATCACCCCTGTGCCGGAACTGGTCTTCTACGGCGCCAGCCTCATCGTCGCGACCGCGACGCTGCTGCTCTCCGCCGTGCCGGCCGCGATCGCGGAGCGGCTGGGCCTCGGGCTCGAGCGCGCGATGTGGCTCTGGCTGGGCGGCGCGGCCCTGCTGCTGCTGCTCGGCCTGGCCTGATCCGCCGCAGCCTCCCGCTTCGCCGCGGCCCATGCTAAGCGCCGCCGCCATGCCCCCGGCCGCTTCCGACATGCCCGACCTTCGCGCCGCGCGCCGCCTGGTGGTGAAGATCGGCTCCGCCCTGGTGGTGGACGAGGCCACCGCCGCGCCGCGCGAGGCCTGGCTCGCCGGCGTCGCGGCCGATGTCGCGGCGCTGCGCGCCCGCGGCGTGGAGGTGATCCTCGTCTCCTCCGGCGCCATCGCGCTGGCGCGCCGCGCCCTCGGCCTGACGCGGCGCAAGCTGCGGCTGGAGGAGAAGCAGGCGGCCGCCGCCGTCGGCCAGATCCGCCTGGCCGGCGCCTGGGCGCAGGCGCTTTCGGCCGTCGGGCTGAACGCCGCGCAACTGCTGCTGACGCTGGAGGACAGCGAGGATCGCCGCCGCTACCTGAACGCGCGCGCCACGCTCGGCACGCTGCTGGCGCTGGGCTGCGTGCCGGTGATCAACGAGAACGATACCGTCGCCACCACCGAGATCCGCTTCGGCGACAACGACCGCCTCGCCGCGCGCGTGGCGGAGATGGTGGAGGCCGACGCGCTGGTGCTGCTGTCCGACATCGACGGCCTCTACACCGCCGATCCGCGCCGGGATCCGGCGGCCGAGCATCTGGCGGTGGTGCCGCAGGTCACGGACCGGATCATGGCGATGGGGGGCGAGCCGCCGCCCGGCTATTCCTCGGGCGGCATGCGCACCAAGCTGATCGCCGCGCGCATCGCGACCGGCGCCGGCTGCGCGATGGCCATTGCGCTCGGCAAGGCGGAGCGTCCGCTGCAGGCGATGGAGCAGGGCGCGCGCTGCACCTGGTTCCTGCCGGAGCCCGCCGGGCGGTCGGCGCGCAAGCGCTGGATCGCGGGATCGCTCGCGCCGCTTGGCGCGCTGGTGGTGGATGCGGGCGCGGCGCACGCGCTGGCACGGGGATCGTCGCTGCTGCCGGCCGGTGTGCGCGCCGTTTCGGGCGAATTCCGGCGCGGCGATCCGGTCAGCGTGCGCGACAAGGCGGGCCGCGAACTGGCGCGCGGCCTGGTGGGGTATGACTCCGCGGATGCCCAGCGCATCGCCGGCCACCGCAGCGAGGAACTGGAAGATATCCTGGGCTGGCGCGGGCGCGACGAGATCATCCATCGCGACGACCTCGTGCTGCTCTGACCGCCTGCCGGGCGGCGCTTCGTCGGACGGGCGATTCATGGGATAACGCCGCGCCAAGAGAGACATGCACAGGGAGGAAACAGCATGTTCCAGCCAACCCTCAGCCGCCGCCGGCTGCTTGCCGGGACCGCAGCCGTCGCGCTGGCCAGCCCCGCGCTGGCGCAGTCGGGTTTCCCGGATCGCCCGGTGCGCCTGGTGGTCGGCTTCGTGCCCGGCGGCGCGACCGACATCTCGGCCCGCGCCATCGCTCCGAAGATGAGCGAGGTGCTCGGCCAGCCCGTGGTGGTCGAGAACCGGCCCGGCGCCGGCTCGAACCTCGCCTCCGAGATCGTCGCGCGCAGCCCGGCGGATGGCCACACCATCCTGCTCGCCACGCTGGGCGCGCTGGTCATCAGCCCGATGATCATGCGCCTGCCGGTGGACCCGGCGAAGGACCTGGTGCCGATCTCGACCGCGGTGAACCTCTTCAACATCATGGTCACGCCGGCCGATCGGCCCTGGCGCAGCGCGGCGGATGTGATCGCCGCGGCGAAGGCGAAGCCCGGCGAGTTGTCCTGGGGTCACAGCGGCATCGGCAGCGCGCCGCAGCTGGCCGGGCTGCTGTTCAGCCAGATGGCCGGGCTCGACACCATCGGCGTGGCCTATCGCGGCGGCGGCCTCGTGGTGACGGATCTCGTCTCCGGCCGGCTCGACTTCGGCTTCCCCACCGCGCCCTCGGTGCTGCCGCAGGTGCGGGAGGGCCGGGTGCGCGCCCTCGCGGTGCCGACGGCACAACGGTCCCGCCTGCTGCCGGATGTGCCGACCGTCGCCGAAAGCGGCCTGCCCGGCTACGACGTGCCGTCCTGGTACGGCCTGGTCGCGCCGGCCGGCACGCCGGATGCGGCGCTGAACCGGCTGAACCAGGCGGCGGTGACGGCGCTGAACGACCCGAACGTGATCGAGACGCTCGCGCGCGCCGGCCTCGAGGCGCTGCCTTCCACGCGGCAGGAGATGGCGCAGGCGCTCGTCGCCGAGCGCGAGAAGTGGGGCCCGGCGATCCGCAACAGCGGCATCCGCATCGAGGGCTGATCGCCCTCGCCCGGCAGGACCAGCGATCCTGCCGGGCTGCACCTCTGTTGTCCCTGCTGGCGGAATCGGTCAGCCTGCCCTGTCCGCCGCAGGGAGACAGATCATGCGTGCCCTTCGCCTCGCCGCTGCGATGCTTCCGCTGCTCGCCACGCCGACACTGGCGCAGACCACGCTGCGCATCGGCATCGGCGCCGATCCGAACCAGCTGGATCCCGCGCAGTCCAGCGCCTTCGTCGATCGCGTCGTCTTCGCGGCGATGTGCGACAAGCTGGTGGATGTCGGGCCCGACCTGCAGTTCCAGCCGGAGCTCGCGACGCGCTGGGAATGGGCGCCGGACGGCCGCGCGCTGACGCTGACGCTGCGCGACGGCGCGCGCTTCCAGGACGGCACGCCGGTGGATGCAGCGGCGGTGAAGGCGAATCTCGATCGCTATCGCACCGCCCGCGAAAGCCGCCGCCGAAGCGAGCTTCAGCAGGTCAGCGCGGTGGAGACGCCGGATGCGCGCACCGTGCGCCTGGTGCTGCGCGAGCCCTTCGCGCCGCTGCTCTCCGTGCTGTCGGACCGTGCGGGCATGATGCTCGCGCCCTCGGTCCTGCCGATGGGCGAGCGCGTGAGCGAGAACCCCGTCTGCTCCGGTCCGTTCCGCCTGACGCGCCGCGTCGCGCAGGACCGCATCGAGATGGAGAAGCATGCGGGCCACTGGAACGCCGCCAACATCCATTTCGACCGGCTGGTCTTCCTGCCGCTCACCGACAACAACGTGCGCCTGCTGAACCTGCGCGGCGGGCAGCTCGACCTGATCGAGCGCGTCTCGCCCACCGACATCCCGACCGTGGAGCGCGACCGCCGGCTGCGCCTCGTGGCCGGCGCCTCGATCGCCTACCAGGCGATCCAGATCAACACGGGGCACGGGCCGGCGGCGCAGAATCCGCTTGGCACCGATCCGCGCGTGCGCGAGGCCTTCGAGCTCTCGATCGACCGCGCCGTGATCAACCAGGTGGCGCTGGAGGGCCGCTTCACGCCGAACAACCAGCCGGAGCCGCCCGGCACCACCTTCCACTTCGCCGATCTCACGCCGCCCGCACGCGACCCGGCGCGCGCGCGCGCGCTGCTGCGCGCCGCGGGCCATGACCGCGTGAGCTTCACCTTCCGCGTGCCGAACCAGCCGCTGGAGGCGCAGATCGCCGAGATCATCCAGGCGATGGCGGCGGAAGGCGGCTTCGACATCAAGCTGGAGGTGACGGAGGCCTCGACCATGGTCGCGGCGGCGCAGCGCGGCGACTTCGAGGCGACGATGAACATCTGGTCGGGCCGTCCCGATCCGGACGGCAACATCGCCTTCTGGCTGGCGACGGACGGCTTCCTCAATCGCGGCAAGTATTCGAACCCGGCGCTCGACAGGCTGCTGGCGCAGGCGCGGTCGGTGACCGCCGTGCCGGAGCGCCAGCGCCTGTATCACGAGGCGGCGCGGATCTGGCTGGCCGAGCGGCCCTTGATGATCCTCTACCACTACCGCTGGTTCTGGGCGATGCGCGCCGACCTGCAGAGCTTCGAGCCGCGGCCGGACGGCATCATCCGATTGGCCGGGCTGCGCCTGCCGCGCTGAGCCGCGGCGGGGCGGCGGTTGCGCCGCCGCCCCTGCGGGGCCGTATGGATCAGCCCCGCTCGCCGGCCTTGGCCATCAGCGCCTGCGTCGCGGGCGCCTCATGGACCACGCTCATGTTCTCGCCCGAGCCGACCACCCGGGCGACGCGGCCCGGCTGGGCGTGCTGCGCATCCAGCACCACGACCTCGGCGCTCTCGCCGGAGCCGATCGTGCGGGTCAGCGCGCCGCCGACGATGTTCCGGCTCGGGCTGGCATAGACCACCGAGGCGTTCTGGCCGGTGCCGACCACGCGCGGGCCGGTCCATTCCTCGGCGGCGGCGGCGGTGCCGAAGGACACCGCGAAGGCGGCGGCGACGGCGAAACGGGTATAGGCGTTCATGACAGGTCTCCTGTTGGTGTCTGTTCTCTGTGCGACCGCGCCCTTGCTTGGCCGCTTCGGCGCCGGTTCGGCTTGGCGAGTGCCGGCGTTCCGATGGGCGGCAATCTGGCGCGGCGAGGTTTCAGCGGCATGTCGCAAACGAACTCGCGTGCGACGGCGGCCCATTGCGCGGGTTTCGCGTGCGACGATTGCGTCAGCGTCGCGCGAGGCCGCGGCAGGCGATGCTCATCTCGTTCTCCTTCGTGCTGGCGGTGCGGTGGTCTGCCCGCCGTGACGCTGCGGCAGATGTGTCGCGCCGGGTCCTGCGCCCAATCGCCTCCGCGCATCGGCCTCATTCGGGATCCCGATGGCCGGGCCGGCTTGCCGCGGCGCTTCCCTCGCCCAATGCCGCAGGCTAGGGATGGCGCCCAGGAGACCCGGACGATGAACGCCCTCGCCGACGAGGCCACCCGCCTGCTGCAATCCGCCGCGCGCGACGCGCGCGAAGCCGCGCATGCGCTCGCCGTCGCGCCGCGACCGCAGAAGGATGCGGCGCTGCTGGGCGCGGCCGCCGCGCTGCGCGCGCGCAGCGCGGAGCTGCTGGAGGCGAATGCGCAGGACCTCGCCGCCGCGACCGGCCTCTCGCCCGCCTTCCGCGACCGCCTCGCGCTCACGCCCGCGCGCGTGGAGGCGATGGCGAAGGGCATCGAGGAGGTCGCGGCGCTGCCCGATCCGGTCGGCCGCGTGCTGGCCGAATGGACGCGCCCGAACGGCCTGGTGATGCGCCGCGTCGCGCAGCCGATCGGCGTCGTCGGCATGATCTACGAGAGCCGCCCGAACGTGACGGCCGATGCCGGCGCGCTTTGCCTCAAGGCGGGCAGCGCGGTGATCCTGCGCGGCGGCAGCGAGAGCCTGCGCAGCGCGCTCGCTATCCATGCCTGCATGGCGCAGGGCCTGCGCGAGGCCGGGCTGCCGGAAGCCGCGATCAGCGTGGCGCCCACGGCGGATCGCGGCTTCGTCGCGGCGATGCTGCGCGCGGCGGGGCTGATCGATCTGATCGTGCCGCGCGGCGGCAAGGGCCTCGTCACCCGCGTGATGGAGGAGGCGCGCGTGCCCGTGCTCGCGCATGCCGAGGGCCTCTGCCACACCTATGTCCACGCCGCCGCCGACCACGCCATGGCGCGCAGCCTGATCGCCAACGCGAAGATGCGCCGCACCGGCGTCTGCGGCGCGACCGAGACGCTGCTGATCGACGCCGCGATCGCGCCCGCGCTGCTGCCCGCCATCGTCGCGGACCTGCGCGCGCTCGGCTGCGACTTCCGCGCCGATGACCGCGCGCGCGCGATCTGCCCGGACCTGCCCGCTGCGACCGAGGAGGATTTCCGCACCGAGTGGCTGGATGCGATCCTGTCCGTGAAGGTGGTGGACGGCGTGGACGCGGCGCTGGATCACATCCGCCGCTTCGGCAGCGAGCATACCGAGGCGATCGTCACGCAGGACGAGGAAGCGGCGCGGCGCTTCCTGGATCGGCTCGGCTCGGCGGTCGGCATGTGGAACGCCTCCACGCAGTTCTGCGACGGCGGCGAGTTCGGCTTCGGCGCGGAGATCGGCATCGCCACGGGGCGGCTGCATGCGCGCGGGCCGGTGGGCCTCGAGCAGCTCTGCACCTATCGCTACCAGGTGCTCGGCACCGGCCAGACCCGGCCCTGAGATCGCGCGAGGAGGCGCATCGTCATGCCTGCCTATCTGATCGCCAATATCGAAGTCACCGACCCAGCGGGCTTCGAGCGCTACCGCAGCGCCGTGCCGGCGGTGATCGCAGCCCATGGCGGTCGCTACCTGGTGCGCGGCGGCGCGCATCAGGCGGTGGAGGGCAACCTGCCCCTCAAGCGGCTGGTGATCCTGGAATTCCCGACCATGGCCGCGCTGCAGGGCTTCTACGAGAGCGCCGACTATCGCCCGCTGCTGGAACTCCGCCTGGCCAGCGCGCGCAGCGAGGTGGCCTTCGTGGAGGGCTACGCCCCGCCCGCATGACGATTCAGCGCGGCCGCGCCCTGCGCTAGACTGGGGCCGACCTGACCGGGAGGACCCATGCGCCCCATCCTCGCTGCCCTCTGCCTCGCGCTGCTGCCGGGCATGGCCTTCGCGGCCTGCCCCTCGGTGCCGGATGTGGCGCGCTTCGCCCGCGCCTTCCTGGATCGCAGCGCGCCGCCCCCGCCGCCGCTCTACCCCGATCTCTCCATGGCCGATGCGCTCTGCGCGCAGGACCGGTTCGTGGCGGTGCTCGCGCAGCCCTTCGGCGACCAGGTCGGCTGGAAGGTCGGGCTGACCAATCCGGTCATCCAGGGCCGCTTCGGCGTGAACCATCCGGTGGCCGGCGCCATCTTCCACGGCACCATCCGCGAAAGCTCGGGCGCCGAGCTGCCGGCGAATTTCGGCATCCTGCCGATCGTCGAGAGCGACCTGCTGGTCCGCATCCGCGACGAGGGCGTGAACACCGCCGGCGACGACCCGGTGGCGCTGCTGCGCCATGTCGAGAGCGTGATCCCCTTCATCGAGCTGGCCGACCTGGTCTATCCGCCGAATGCGCCCTGGACCGCGCCGATGATCGTCGCGATCAATGTCGGCGCGCGGCTCGGGGTGCTGGGCACGCCGATCCCGGCCGAGGCGACGCCGGACTTCGCCGCCCGCCTCGCCGCGATGACCGTGATCCTGGCGGACGACACGCGGGAGATCGGCCGCGCGCCGGGGCGCGCCATCCTGGGCCAGCCGATGAATGCGCTGGCCTGGCTGGTGGCGGATCTTCGCTCCCGCGGGCGCACGCTGCGTGCGGGCGACTATGTCTCGCTCGGCGGCTTCTCCCCCCCGGTGCAACCCCAGGCGGGGCGCAGCTACCGCGTGACCTATGAGGGGCTGGCGGCGCAGCCTGTCCATGTGGAGGTGCGCTTCCGCTGATGTGCTCGACCGCATGCCGGTCCCGGCCCGCGTAACGTGGTTCCGAACCCACGCGGCGACCGCAGGCGGCGCCGCATCGGCCTGCTCGGCGGCAGCTTCAACCCCGCGCATGCGGGCCACCGCCACGTGGCGGAGCGGGTGCGGCGGGCGCTGCGGCTGGACGAGGTCTGGCTGATGGTCTCGCCGGGCAACCCGCTGAAGCCGCGCGCGGGCATGGCACCGCTGGCCGAGCGCCTTGCCTCCGCGCGGGCCATCGCCGATGGGCGGCGCATCGTCGCCACCGACATCGAGGCCGCGCTCGGCACCCGCTACACCGAGGACACGCTGCGGGCGTTGCACCGGCGCTTCCCGCGCAGCCGCTTCGTCTTCGTGATCGGCGCCGACAACCTGGCGCAGCTGCCGCGCTGGCAGGGCTGGACGCGGCTCGCGGCGCGGACGCCCATCGCCGTGCTGCCGCGGCCCGGCTGGACGCGCAAGGCGCTGGCCTCGAAGGCCGCGAAGCGGCTGGCGCGGCACCGGCGCCGCCCCGGCGCGCTGCTGGCCGGCCCGCGGCCCACCCATGCGCCCCCTTCTCATGCGCCTTGGGCCTTCTTGCCCGCCGCCGAGCATCCGGCCTCCGCCACCGCCATCCGCGCGGCGGCCGCCCGGGCGCCGCGGCGTGCGCTCGTGCCACGCCCGGCAGCAATGCGCCGCGTGCCGCCATCGCCGCGGATGCAGGCGGCGGCTGCTGCTGCTAGGTGAAGGCGAAGGCCAATCGAGAGGAGGCGGAGATAGCCCGCGCGCCAAAGGCAAGTCCGGACACACCCAAGCCCGCGTCGCGTCGCGCGCCCGCCAAGGCGGCCCCGGCCAAGCCGAAGCCGAAGACCACGGCGACGAAGGCCGCGACGCCGGCCAGGGCGGCGAAGGCGAAGCCCGCCGCCTCCAGGGCTCCGGCCGGGTCGCCCGCGAAGAAGACCGCGACGGCGGCCGCCAAGGCGCCGGCGAGGCCGCGCGCCAAGGTGCCGGCGGCGCCCAAGGCCACCGCGGCCAAGCCGCGCGCCACCGCCAAGCCGGCCGCGAAGACCGCTGCGAAAGCGGCCGCGCCGCGCCCCGCCCGCGCCGCGCGCGCCCGCAAGCCGAAGATTCAGCCGGCGCTGCTCGACCGCCTGGTGGAGGCCGCCCGCAAGAGCCTGGAGGACGACAAGGCCGAGGAGGTGGTCGTGCTCGACGTCACCGGCCGCGCCGACTACGCCGACCGCCTGGTGATCGCCACCGGCCTCGCCGACCGGCAGATCCAGGCCATGGCGAGCCACTTGGAGGACGCCTTCGAGAAGGAGGGGCTGAAGCTCCGCCGCGACGCCACCCAGGCGAGCCCGGACTGGGTGCTGATCGACGCCGGCGACCTCGTGGTCCACCTGTTCAAGCCGGAGGCCCGCCGCCTCTACGCGCTGGAACGCATGTGGGGCCCCGACAGCCCCGCCGCCGCCGCGCCGCAGGACCGCACGCCGCTGCCCGATGACGGCGCCGGCGGCTCGACCGCGACGGAGGAGGACGACGAATAGGCCCGCGACGCTGCTGGCCGTCGGGCGCCTCAAGCCCGGGCCGGAGCGCGCCCTGTTCGATCACTACGCCGCCCGGCTGCGCCCCGCCCCGGTGGTGGTCGAGATCCCCGAGGCCCGTGGCAGCGCCGCGGAAGTCCGCCGGCGCGAAGGCGCCGCGCTGCTCGCCGCCCTGCCGGAGGGCTGCACCGCGGTGGCGCTCGACCTCGGCGGGCAGATGCCAGACAGCGAGGCCTTCGCCGCGCTGCTGGAACGCTGGTCCGGCGCGGGCCGCCCGCCGGCCTTCCTGATCGGCGGGGCCGAGGGGCTGGATCCGGCGGTGCTGGCGCGGGCGGAGCACCGGATCTCGCTCGGCCCGATGACCTGGCCGCATTTCCTGGTCCGCGGGATGCTGGCCGAGCAGCTCTACCGCGCGCAGGCGATCCGGCAGAACCACCCCTATCACCGGGCCTGGCGGCCGGGTTGAACCGCATCGCCCCGTTGCCGCGCGGCGCCCCGTCGGGGCAGGCTCACGCATCGCAACCACGGAGCCTGCCCCGGTGACGCTGCTGATCCTCGCCGCCGCCCTCTGGATCTTCATCCATATCGGCATCTCCGGCACGCGCCTGCGGGATGCCGTGGTGGCGCGGCTGGGCGAGGGGCGGTTCACCCTGGTCTTCTCCATCGCCTCCGCCGTCTCGATCCTGCTGCTGGTGCTGGCCTGGCGGAATGCGGAGACGACCCTCCTCTGGGCGGCGCCGGGCTGGCTGCGCTGGATCCTGGCCTTCCTGATGCTGCCGGCCTTCGTGCTGTTCATGGCCAGCCACAAGCGCAAGCCGACCGCGGTCGGCAACAAGGGCCTGGGCGAGGAGCCGCGCGGCATCCAGCGCGTCACGCGCCACCCCATGCTGTGCTCCTTCGCGATCTGGGGCTTCGTGCATGTCCTCGGCAATGGCGACACGGCGAGCCTGGTGTTCTTCGGCGCCTTCCTGGTCACCGCCCTGGCCGGCATGCCCTCGATCGACGCCAAGCTCGCGCGGCGCAGCCCGGAGGCCTGGCGCAGCTTTGCCGAAAGGACCTCGATCCTGCCCTTCGGCGCGATCCTGTCCGGGCGGAACCGGCTGGTGCTGTCGGAGATCGGCTGGATGCCGCCGGTGGTGGGCCTGGTTCTCTGGGCGGCGATGCTGCATTTCCACCGCGGCATCTTCGGCGTGCCCGCGCTGATCCTGGGCGGGTAATGCGGCCCGATGACCGCAGGGCCGCAAGGCCCGAAGGTCTGAATCGGTCCGCACAGGGCGCCACGCCCTGCCCTTGAACTCTCCCGGCCGCCGCGCCATTCCCTGCGGCAACAAAGCTCCTTCACAAGCCGGGAACCATGCAGGAAGTCCTCACGCGGGCCGACGAGGCCGATGATCCGCGCGCGCGCGTCGCGCGGCTGGTGCTGTCGCCCGTCTTCCAGAAGACGATCATCGCGCTGATCCTGCTCAACGCCGTCACGCTGGGGCTCGAGACCTCGCAGACGGTCATGGCCGGCTGGGGCGGGCTGCTGGGAGCGCTGGACGGCATCCTGCTGGTGCTGTTCACGGCCGAGCTCGCTCTGCGGATCTATGCGTTCCGCGGGCGCTTCTTCCGCGATCCCTGGGGCCTGTTCGACTTGGTCGTGGTCGCGCTGGCCTGGATGCCGAGCTCGGGCCCGCTCTCGGTGCTGCGTGCCTTGCGCGTGCTGCGGGTGCTGCGGCTGGTCAGCGCCGTGCCCTCGATGCGCCTGGTGGTGGAGGCGATGCTGAAGGCGCTGCCCGGGATGGGCAGCATCGTCCTGCTGATGGGGCTGATCTTCTACGTCTTCGCGGTGATGGCGACGAAGCTCTACGGCGAGATCGCGCCGGAACGCTTCGGCACGCTGGGCGCGAGCCTGTTCACGCTGTTCCAGATGATGACGCTGGAAAGCTGGGCGGAGGCCAATGTGCGCCCGATCCTGGAGCACCAGCCGCTGGCCTGGCTGTTCTTCGTGCCCTTCATCCTGATCGCGACCTTCGTCGTGCTCAACCTGTTCATCGGCGTGATCGTGGACAGCATCCAGACGCTGCGCGAGCAGCGCGACATCCCGACCGCCGCCTCGGCCCAGGCGGCGACCGCGGCGGCGCGGTCGGAAGCGCATCTCGATTCGCAGACGCTGCTGGCGGAGATCCGCGCGCTGCGCGCGGAAGTGCGGGACCTGCGCGCCGCGCGGCCCGGTTGACCCTGGCCGGCGCAGGTCCTAGCTGCGCCGCTGCACGCCGAGGGACACCGCCATGCCACGCCCCGCCCATCGCCCCGTCATGCTGGTCATCCTCGATGGCTGGGGCTGGCGGGAGGAGGCGGCGGACAATGCGGTGAAGCAGGCCGAAACGCCCTGCTTCGACGCGCTCTGGGCGAAGGAGCCGCATGCCTTCCTGCGCACCTCGGGCCGCGATGTCGGCCTGCCCGAGGGGCAGATGGGCAATTCCGAGGTCGGGCACCTGAACATCGGCGCCGGCCGCGTGGTGATGCAGGACCTGGTGCGCATCGACGCGGCCACCGAGGACGGGTCCATCGGGACGCTGCCGGCCTTCCGGACGCTGGTGGAGAAGGTGAAGGCGGGCAGCGGCAGGCTGCATCTGCTCGGCCTGCTCTCGCCCGGCGGCGTGCACAGCCACCAGGATCACGCCATCGCGCTGGCGAAGGCCGCGACCGCCGCCGGGCTGCAGGTGCTGGTGCATGCCTGGACCGATGGCCGCGACACCGCGCCGCAGGCCGCGCCGCAATTCCTGGCCGATTTCGAATCGAAGCTGCCGGACGGCGCCCGCGTCGCGACCGTCTGCGGCCGCTATTTCGCGATGGACCGCGACAAGCGGTGGGAGCGCGTGAAGCAGGCCTATGACGTGATGGTGAACCCGAAAGGCGCCCGCCACGCCACCGCGCAGGAGGCCGTCGCGGCCGCGCATGCGGCCGGAAAATTCGACGAGTTCGTGCCGGCGGCGGCGATCGGCGACTACAACGGCATGCATCACGGCGACGGGCTGCTCTGCTTCAATTTCCGCGCCGACCGCGTGCGCGAGATCCTGACCGCCCTGCTCGACCCCGCCTTCGACGGCTTCGACGCCGATCCGACGGTGCGCTTCTCCGCCGCCGCGGGCATGACGGAATACAGCGCGGCGCTGAACCCCTTCCTGCTGACGCTGTTCCCGCCGCTGTCCATGGCCGACATCCTCGGCGAGGTCGTCAGCAAGGCCGGGCTGACGCAGCTCCGCATGGCGGAGACGGAAAAGTATCCGCATGTGACCTACTTCCTGAATGGCGGGGAGGAAGCGGTCTATCCGGGCGAGGACCGCATCATGGTGCCCTCGCCCAAGGTCGCGACCTACGACCTGCAGCCCGAGATGTCGGCGCCGGAGCTGACGGAGAAGGCGGTGCAGGCGATCGGATCGGGCAAATACGACCTGATCGTGCTGAACTTCGCCAATGCCGACATGGTGGGCCATACCGGCAGCCTGCCCGCCGCCATCAAGGCCTGCGAGGCGGTGGATGCCGGCCTCTCCCGCATCGCGGAGGCGATCGCGGCGGCGGGCGGCCGCCTGCTGGTCACCGCCGACCACGGCAATGCCGAGCTGATGCGGGACCCGGTCACCGGCGGCCCGCACACCGCCCACACCACCAACCCGGTCCCCGTGCTGCTGCACAACCCTCCGGCCGGCATGGCGCTGGCCGATGGGCGCCTGGCCGACATCGCGCCCACCCTGCTGGCGCTGCTCGGCCTGCCGCAGCCGCCGGCGATGACCGGCCGTTCGCTGCTGCGCCCGGCCTGAAGCGGCTTCCCGGTTCCCTGCGACACGCCGTGTCGCAGGCTGCAACGCTCGCTCACCCGACGACGCTTGCCGCGGGGCGCGCCCGGGGCGGACAATGCCGCGTGTCCTGTCGCGCCCGCATGATCCGCCGCCTGGCGATGCTGCTGCTGCTGCCGGTCCTCGCGGCCGAGCCGGCCCTGGCGCAGTCCGCCCGCGATGTGCGCGAGGCGGAGCGGGTCGCCGCAGAGCGGCGGCGGGGGGGCGCGGGCCCCCCCGCCGCGGGGGGGGGCCCCCCCC
>NZ_JBWXTD010000003.1:742218-742721 GCF_056682175.1 Falsiroseomonas sp. RANM36 | reverse complement strand
GGGCCTCACCTTTGCCGCTTCGGGCCGTGCCCGGGTGGTTTCGCCCTGCGCGGGCCGGGCCGTGTACGCCGCGCCTTTCCGCTCCTACGGGCTGTTGTTGATTGTGGACTGCGGCGGGGGATACCATTTTGTCCTGGCTGGCCTCGACCGGCTCGATACCGCGGCGGGGCGGCGGCTCCTGGCGGGCGAGCCTGTCGGTGTGCTGGGGAGCGCTGGCAATGACGGCGCCACGCTCTATGTGGAGTTGCGTCGGAACGGGCAGCCGGTTGATCCGCGGCCCTGGTTCGCGGCGCGAGGGTAGAATTCGGGTGATCGGCCCGGATGGATGGTTTTCAGGTCGGCGCCGCGCGGCGCCGGCGAAGGGATCGGGTGGTCGCATGAGCGCCGTGTCTGGACAGGGTTCGTCGCAGCGGGCCGACGCAAGGGTGCCGAGCGTCGGCGCCCCCCCCCCCCGGCCGGCGGGCGGCCGGGGGCGCCCGGGGGTGGGGATGGGGGCGGTCGGC
>NZ_JBWXTD010000003.1:730472-742118 GCF_056682175.1 Falsiroseomonas sp. RANM36 | reverse complement strand
GCCCCGGATGCGCTCGAACACGTCCCCGAACAGGTCCCGCCGGCGATTGGGCTCGGCCCGGCCGCGGCCCTGCGCCCCGGCCGGGACGGGCGGCAGGGCGATGAACGGCCGGCGGCGCCGGCTGTTGCGGATGGGCGCGATCGGCGCGGCCTTCCTCGCCGGCGCGGTCACCGGGCCGTTCATCGCCCTGCCGACCTTCCAGGCCTGGGCGCAGGACAGCGGCCGGGCCGAGACCTATCGCCTGCTGAACCTGTTCGGCGACGTGTTCGAGCGCATCCGGGCCGAATATGTCGAGCCGGTGAACGACCGCGAGGTGATCGAGGCCGCGATCAACGGCATGCTGCAGGGCCTCGATCCGCACAGCTCCTACATGAATCCGCGCAGCTTCCGCGACATGCAGGTGCAGACGCGCGGCGAGTTCGGCGGCCTCGGCATCGAGGTCACGCAGGAAGGCGGCTACGTGAAGGTCATCAGCCCGATCGACGACACCCCCGCGGCGCGCGCCGGGGTGAAGCCGGGCGACCTGATCACCCACCTGAACGGCCAGTCCACCCAGGGCCTGTCGCTGCAGGAAGCGGTGGAGCAGATGCGCGGCGAGCGCGGCACGCAGATCCGCCTGACGATCCGGCGCGAGGGCGAGCGCACGCCGGTGGAGGTCACCCTCACCCGCGACGTCATCCGCCCGCAGGTGGCCCGCTTCCGGCTGGAGGGCGGCGACATCGCCTATGTCCGCCTCTCCGCCTTCAACGAGCAGACGGAAGGCGCGCTGCGCCGCGCCATCTCCACCATGCGCCAGCAGGCCGGCGGCAACCTCAAGGGCCTGATCCTCGACCTTCGCAACAACCCGGGCGGCCTGCTCGATCAGGCGGTGCAGGTGGCCGACGACTTCCTCGACCAGGGGGAGATCGTCTCCACGCGCGCGCGCCGCACCGAGGACGCGCAGCGCTGGAACGCGCGGGCCGGCGACATCGCCCAGGGCCTGCCTATGGTGGTCCTGATCAATGGCGGTTCGGCATCGGCCAGCGAGATCGTCGCCGGCGCGTTGCAGGACCACCGTCGCGCCGTGGTGATGGGGGTCAAGAGCTTCGGCAAGGGCAGCGTGCAGACCGTGATGCCCATCCCCGGCCAGGGCGCGATCCGCCTGACGACGGCGCGCTACTACACGCCCTCCGGCCGATCCATTCAGGCGACCGGGATCGAGCCCGACATCGAGGTGCTGGCGGCGCGGCCCGATCCGAACGCGCCGCAGCGCGACCGGGAGGCCGATCTGCGCCGGGCGTTGCGCAACGACAATGGCGAGCGTCCGGCCGCCCAGCCCGCGACCCCGCCGGCGCCGCTGAACCTGCCGGCGGGCGTGCAGGAGCGCGTGGCCCGCATGCCGGCCGAAGGCGCCCCGGCCTTCGATCCGACGAAGCCGGAGACCGACCACCAGCTGCAGCAGGCGGCCCAGTTCCTGCGCAACCTTGCCGCGGCGCAGGGTGGCCCGCAGCGCCGCGCGCAGCGCTGAGACATCCCGGGGGCCTGTCCCGCGGATGAGCGCGGCATGAGGCTGCTCGGGCTCTTCTGGGCGGTGGTGCTGCTGGCGCTGGCCGGTGGCATCGGCGTGCTCGCTTGGCTCGGGCCGCCGGCCGAACCGCCAGTGGCCAGCCTGGAAGCGCCCTCATCCCCCCCGGCCGCGGCCGCGCCGCCGGCTGCGCCCGCAGCCGCCGCCGCGCCCATCGCTGCCGGACCACCGTCCGCCGCGCCGGCGGCCCCGTCCGCCCCCGCCGCGCCGCCGGCCGCACCCGCGCCCCCGCCGCTGCTCAGGGCCGATATCGGGTCTGCCGCGCCCGAGCCGGTCATCGCGCCGCCGGACGAGCAGCTTCTGGAAGGGTCCCGCCATGGCCTGGTGCCGCGGCTGGGACCCGGCGAGCGAACCTCGATCCGCGCCTATGCCCGCGCCTTCGACCGCGAGGACCGGCGCCCCAGGGTCGGCATCATCATCAACAACATCGGCCTTTTCGCCCCGCATTCGGAGGACGCGATCCGCCGCCTGCCGGGCGGCGTCACGCTTGCCTTCAGCCCCTATGCGCTGCGCCAGGGACCGCTGCTGGAGCGCGCCCGCGCCCGGGGGATGGAGGCGCTGATCGCCCTGCCGCTGGAGCCGCAGGGCTTCGGGGCGCAGGCCGATCCGGGCCAGCAGGCGCTGCTCACCAGCCTGACGGTGGGCGAGAACCTCGACCGGCTGGAATGGGCGCTGTCGCGCATCCAGGGCCAGGTCGGCGCGATCGGCGGACTGGGTGGGATGCGCGGCGAGCGCTTCGCCGCCAATCCCGAGTTGCTCGGCATCATCCAGGCCTCGCTCACCCGCCGTGGCCTGCTCTATGTGGACCCGCGGCCCGGCGCGCCGCAGCCCGCGCGCGCCTTCGGCCGCAGCGTGGATGTCCTGCTCGACGAGCCCTCCGCGGTGCGGGTGGAGGTGGAGCGACGCCTGGCGGAGCTCGAGGCGCTGGCACGGCAGAACGGCTCCGCGCTCGGGCTGGCGAACGATCCGGTGCCTTCCGTCGTCGCGGCCATCGCCGGCTGGAGCGCCGGGCTCGAGGCGCGCGGCGTGGTGATCGCCCCGATCACCGTGATGATCCGCCGCCCGGCCGAGCAGGCGGCGCGATAGGCCGCTGCCGTCAGCGCGCGGCCACCCGGCGCACGCCGCGCAGCGCGAGATAGGCGCCGACGCCGCAGCCGGCCATGGTCAGGCCGGTGCCGATGCCGGCACCGAACTCGACCAGCCCGACGACGAAGCTCATCAGCGCGCCGAAGCCCATCTGCATCGCGCCGACCAGCGACGATGCCGTGCCCGCCATCTGCGGCCGGGCCGAGAGGGCTCCGGCGATCGAGCTCGGCTGGGTCATGCCGTTGCCCACCGCGACCAGCGCCATCGGCACGAAGAAGACCAGGATGTGCGGCGGCAGCGCAAAGAGCAGCAGCGTCGCCAGCAGCGCGCCGCCGGTGCAGACGGCGACCCCGAGATCCAGCAGCCGCAGCACGCCGAGCCGCGCCGCGAAGCGCCCGGCGACCCAATTGCCGAGCGCGAAGGCCACCGAGATCGCGGCGAAGGCGAGCGCGAAGGCCACCGGCGAATAGCCCATGCCCTGCACCACGACATAGGGCGCGCCGCCCAGGAAGGCGAAGAACACCCCTGTGGCGCTCGCGGTGAGCGCGGCATAGGCGCGGAAGGACGGGACCGCCCAGAGCCCGCGATAGGCGCCCCAGATGGCGGCCAGCCCCGGCAGGTTCTGCGGCGCCGCCAGCGTCTCCGGCAGGCGGAACCAGCAGGCCGCCGCCAGCGGCAGCGCGAAGGCGAGGCAGGCGAGCATGGTGGCGCGCCAGCCGAACGCTTCCTCCAGCAGGCTGCCCAGCACGGGCGCGAGCATCGGCGCGATGGTCATGCCCATGGTGACGTAGCCGAGCACGCTGGTGGCTTCCTCGCGCGACCAGACATCGCGGATCACCGCCCGCGCCAGCACCACGCCGGCGCAGGCGCCGATCGCCTGGAAGCTGCGCGCGGCCACCAGGCCGAGCACGCCGATGCTGAGCGCCGCGGCCAGGCTCGACACCGCGTAGATCGCAAGGCCGCCCATCAGCAGCGGGCGCCGGCCGAAGCGGTCGGAGAGCGGGCCATAGATGAGCTGCCCGAAGCCCACGGCCAGCAGGTAGAGCGTGACCGTGAGCTGGATCGTGGCGATGGACGCGCCGAGGTCGCGCGCCATGGCCGGCAGCGACGGCACGACGATCTGCATGGTGAAGGGGCCGAGGCCGATCATGGCCACCAGCAGCCAGATGGGCGGCCGTGGCCGGCTTGCGGCCGGCCGCGTGACGGGCTCGGCCTCCGCCTGGGTGTCGCGGGGGGTCACGGGGGCAGGAGGCTACTCCCGCCCGCCGCGCCGCGATACCGCTTCGCCCAGGTCCGGGCGCCGGGTGTCACACCAACGGCCGCACGACATGGCCTGCGGCCGTCGCAGACGGCCGAGGCCGCGAATGCGGCCCGCCGCCCGTGCGGCGAGCCAAGTCCGCGAAGCGGGCGCCCAGCGCCTGAGGCCACAACCAGGAACATCAACGAGCCGCTGAAAGCGGCCGTTGGTGTCACACCACGATGAAGTCGCCGAGGGCGAGCGGCGCCGGCGCGCCGAAGCGGGCCACCAATTCGCGCCCCGCGCCTTCGCCATCGGTGTCCCACCACAGCCAGGCCTTGTCGGTCTCGAACACGAAGACGCCCTGGCCCGCCGTGCTCGCCTGGCCGCGCGCATTCGCCTCGAACCGCGACGGATCGAGGGCGCCGGCCGCAAGGGTGGGATCGAAGGCGCTGGCCAGGATCGCCATGACGTCCTCGCCCGAGACGAAGCCGTGGATCAGCTTCGCGTTCCCGGCGCCCGGCGCGGCGGAGAAGAGATAGAAATCCGCGCCGGCGTCGCCGCGCAGCCAGTCCGCGCCGGCCCCGCCGTCGAGCGTATCCGCCCCCTCGCCGCCGAACAGCACGTCGCCGCCGGCGCCGCCCTGCAGCAGGTCGTTGCCGTCGCCGCCGATCAGCGTGTCCTTGCCCTCGCCGCCGCCGATCGTGTCGGCGCCTTCGAAGCCCTCGATCTTGTTGGCGCCGGCATTGCCGAGCAGCAGGTTGTCGAGCCCGTTGCCGCGGATGTTGAGGTTCGCCTCACCCTCGAGCTGCCCGGCCTCGATGTTCTGGCCGAGCCGGAGGCGGATCTCGCCCATGATCGTGTCAGCGCCTTCGCCGGGGCGCTCGATGACGACATCGAGGATGCTGTCGAGGTGGTAGAGGTCGTTGCCTGCCCCGCCTTCCATCGTGTCGTTGCCGGTCTCGCCGTCGAGATCGTCGTCGCCGATGCCGCCGATCAGGCTGTCATCGCCGCCGCCGCCCATGATCGTGTCGTCGCCGGCGCCGCCATCCACCGTGTCGTCGCCGTCGCCCCGCACGATCAGCTCGTCCTCGTTGACGAAGGCGAGGCCGACCAGCAGCGGATCGTGGTCCGAGGTGCGGAAGGGCACGGTGCCGTCGAAGATCGCGGGATCGCGGCCGAAGTCGAGGTTGTAGTCCAGCGCATCGGCCTCGTCGGCGTTGATGTGCCACGCCGCCGCGCCCGACACCTTCGCCGCGAGCGAGGCCGAGGCGAGGGCATGGTCGAGCGAGCCGGTCAGCCCGTCGAACACGTAGGAATAGCCGCCGGGCTGCTCGAGGTTCACGTAGCCGGCATTCTCCAGCAGCTGGATCGGGGCCTCCTTCGCATAGGCGTTGAGGTCGCCGATGATCAGCACGTCCGTGTCGTTCGCGCCGGTCGGGTCGGTGGCGAGCCAGTCCAACAGCTCCTGCGCCTGCTGCACGCGCGTGGCGTTGGACTGGCCCTGGCCGTCGCCGGCATCGGCATCGCCCGTCAGGCCGGCGGCCGAGCCCTTCGACTTGAAGTGGTTCACCGTGACGGTGAAGACCTCGCCGCTCGTCAGGTCCTCGAAGCTCGCCGCGATCGGCGCGCGCCCGTCCTCGGCGATCAGCCCTGCATCGAGGATGGAGACCGTGGTGCCGCCCGCGAGCTGCACCGCATCGGTGCGGTAGATCAGCCCGACCGCGATGGCGTCGCTGCCGACGAACTGGGTGTTCGGGTTCACCCAGGACCACGCATCGCTGCCGGCGAGATCGTTGAGACCCTCGACGATGAACTCGATCGCGTTGCCGGACGAGCCGGGCAGGAAGTCGTTCTCCAGCTCGATCAGGCCGATGATGTCCGCGCCCAGCAGATCGAGCGTGGTGAGCAGCTTCTCCGCCTGGCGGTCGAATTCCGCGACGCTGTTCGCGCCGCGCGGCTCCAGCCCGATCGCGGTCAGCGCGCCGCCGGCATTCAGGGTGGTGAAGAAGTTGAGCACGTTGAAGGAGGCGACCTGCAGCGTGCCGCCCACATCGGGCGCCGTGGCGGGGCGGGGCGCCGCGTCCACGAAGGTGTTCTCGCCGTCCCCGACGGCGCGGACGCGCCAGGTGGCGCCGCTCGTCGCGTTGCCGGCCCACTGGTAGTCGAGCACGCCGGTCAGGTTGGTGACCGTGTCGCCCATGCGCGGCGCATTCGCCGTGTCGTAGGTCGGCCCGAAGCCGGCCAGGTTGCCGATCGGCGCGTTCTGCAGATTGAGCCCGTCGTCATAGGTGATGGTGCGCGCGCCGACCTCGAGCAGGGAGGCCTGGTAGCCCGCGGCGTCCGGCAGGTTCTCCTGGGTGAACTGCATCGGCCGGTCGCCGGCGACGAGCTTGATCTCGTTGAAGCGGTCGAGCTGGAACTGCTCGGTCACGGTCAGCGTCTGGGTGAAGACGACCCGCATGCCTTCATAGGCTTCGAGGTCGGGCTGCACGCGGCCGTTCTGGTTCAGCGTGGTCCCGGCGGCGGGCAGCAGGATCTCGGCCGCGGTGGGCAGCGGATTGCCGGTGTCGAGCACGCTGATGCTCGCCGCGGTGATCTGCGTCATGCCGAAGAACTCGGAGACGGTGCCGGTCACCCGGACGCGGTCACCGATCGCGACGTCGCCGAGGGCGCCGCCCTGGAAGACGAAGATGCCCTCCGAGGTCAGCGCATCGGCATCCGCATCGGCATTCTCCTCCTGCAGGTAGAAGCCCTGCAGGTTGCGCTTCGTGTCGGAATCGCCGTTCTGGAAGTCGCCGACGACGATCGCCTCGACCGTGACGGTCTGGCCGACCAGCGGGCTGGTCGCCCCCGCGCCCTGCACCTCGTGGATCTTCCGAAAATTCGCATCGTCGTTGAGGATCGTGCCGATGCCGGAGGCGTCGTCCAGCGTCGCCGTGCCGACCGTGGTAACGAGGTTGGAAAGGGTGACGGTGAAGGTCTCGTCGCCCTCGAAGGCCGTGTCGCCGTTGACGGTGACGGAGAAGGTCTGGGTCAGGTCGCCGCCGGCGGCGAAGGTCAGCGTGCCGTTCGCGGCCTCGTAATCGCTGCCCGCCGTGGCGGTCCCATCGGCGGTGGCGAAGTCCAGCGTGAAGGCGCCCGTGTTGTCGCTGCGCGTCACGGTGAAGACCAGCTGCGTCGTGCCGGAATCGCCCTCGGCGATCGAGACGTCATTGATCGTCACGCTCGCGCCGACCGGCGGGGCATAGGCCTGGTTCGGCGCGCCGGGCGTGTTCAGCGCCTCGCCCACCACCGCGGTGCCGGTGAAGCCGGGGATGCCGGCCAGGTCGAAGTCGTTGCGCACCCAGTCGGCGGTGGTGTCGGTGTCGGTGCCGTCCGGGATGCGGCTGGCGCCGCCGGGCGCGAAGGCCAGTCCATCGTAAAGCGGCGTGAGCGCCGGTGCGCCGCCATAGGTGATGTCGCCGGCACCGCCGTCGTTCACCGCGACGCTGTCCACGATCGCGGTCCAGGGCGTCGAGTCGAACACGCCGTCATTGTCGGTGTCGAGGTCGGTGCCGACTGTGCCGCTCCAGTCGGAGACGAGCAGCAGGGTCAGCGTGCCGTTCTCGAAGGTGTTGGCGGCGACGTTGCCGAGCCAGAAGCCCGCCGCGTCCGTGGTGCCGATCCGCAGCGCGCTGTCCACCGTGCCGGCCGAGACGGCGTTGTCGCCCTCGATCTGCAGCAGCCAGAGGGCGGAAAGGTCGGTGTTCGGCGCGCCCCTGATCTCGATGTATTCGACATCGGCGCCGACCGTGCTGACGCTGAACTCGTTGATGACGACCGGGACGGACTCGGCCACGAAGATCTGCCCGGTGTTCACCAGGCCGCTCGAATTGGTCGGGGTGGCAACCCAGGTGAAGTCCGCGTACTCGTTGCCACTGCCGACCAGATGCAGGGACGCACCGACCGGCTCGGTGCCGGCCTGCGCGATGCCGATATCGGTGCTGGTCATGCCGCTGGCTGCGCCGCCCACCGCGACGAAGCTGCCTTCGTAGCTGAGGAACTGCACCACAGCGCCGTTCTGGTCCACGAGTGCGAAGCCGTCAGGGGCCCCGTTCTGCAGGCCGGGCGCGAGGACGGAGACGGTGCCGAAGCCGTTCTGCTGGTTCTGGATGGTGCCGCTGAGCTGGATCGGTCCGCCGAGGCCGGTGGCGTTGTACGGCACACCGCCGTTGCCATTATACAGCACGAGAGTCCAGCCGGTGAGGTCGGTGCCCGCCTTGCCGGCGATCTCGATGAACTCGCCGGTATCCGTGCCGGTGTTGTCGTAGTGGAATTCGTTGATCCAGGCCGACATCGCTCGCTCTTTCTCCCGACCGGGACCTTTGCCCGGCGCCGCTTCGTGCACGGAGTAAGGAGTTGATTCGCGCGCGGCGCAATGACGGAGTCGTGAAACATTGCATACGCGGGTGCGGCCTGGGCCGGACGCCTGCCGCCCGCCGTCTCAGAGCCGCTTCATCGTCTCGAATCGCCAGGGCGCGGCGCTGTCCTCGTTGGGGTCGAGGGTCAGGCGGTGCTCCAGCGGCGGGAAGGCGCGGCTGCGGCAATCCGCGCGGTCGCACAGCCGGCAGGACAGGCCGATCCCCACGGCCGCGTGCGGGATGTCGAGCGCATCCGCATAGGCGAGCTCGTCCGAGCGCGCGATGTCGCAGCCCATGGCCACGACATGTACCGGCGCGGGTTCGCCCCAGCGCGTCGTGGGCGCGGCGATGGCGCGCGCGAAGGTCAGGAAGGTCGCACCATCCGGCAGTTGCGACACCTGCACCTGAGTCTCGCCGGGGTGAGCGAAGGCGCGGTGCACGATCCATTTGGGGCAGCTTCCGCCGAAGCGCGCGAAGGGGAAGCCGGCGGCGCTGAAGCGCTTGTCCACATTGCCGGCCGGATCCACGCGCAGGAAGAAGAAGGGCACGCCGCGGGCGCCGTCGCGTTGCAGGGTCGAGAGCCGATGCGCCGCCTGCTCGAAGCTGACGCCGAAACGCGCGGCAAGCGCTTCCACCTCGTGGCGCAACGCGCGCGCGGCATGCAGGAAGGCCGCATAGGGCATCAGCAACGCCGCGGCCAGGTAGTTCAGCAGGCCGAGCCGGATGATCGCCGCGGCTTCGGGCGTGGACGGCTCGGCCGGCGCGACCACCGCTTCCACCGCGTCGCGCGCCTCGAGCAGCATCAGCTGGAAGGCCATCTGGAATCCGCGGGTCTCGCGCGGCAGCGATTCCGAGAGATCGAGCCGGCGCAGCGCCGGATCGTAGCGCCGGAGCGATCTCTCCAGCGGACCGACGGCGACGGTCACGCCATGGGTGTGGCGCAGCCTCTCGGCGATGGCGTGGTTCATCTCCGCCGGGCTCGCGCGCAGCTCCGCGCCCAGGCGCTCCGCGATCGTCTCCAGCGCGGGGAAATGGTTGGCGTGGTCGTGGAAGAAGTCGCGCGCCTCCTCGGTCGGCAGCAGGATGCGCCGGCCGGTCGGCAGCGCGATGCCGGAGGCATCCTCCTTCGCCACGCGCCACGCGCGGTAGAGCGCCAGCATCGCGCGTGCCGCATTGGGTGCCGAGGCGGCGAGGGTCGCGACCTCCATCTCCGGCACGGCATCGAGGCCGAGCAGCGGATCGGACAGCACCTCCCGCAGGCCCGCTTCGGTCTGTCGTTCGCGGTTGCCGGACAGCGCGGCGAGATCCACCGACAGCGTCTCGCCGAGCTTGATCAGCAGGCTGGCGGTGACGGCGCGCTGGTCGTGCTCGATCAGGTTCAGGTAGCTGGCGGAGATGCCGAGCCGGGCCGCGAGCGCCTGCTGCGTCAGGCCGCGCTCCATGCGCAGCCGGCGTACGGTGCGGCCGATCAGCGGTCGCGCCATGGCGTGTCCCTCACAGCATTTACTCAATTTACAATACGGCCCTGCCGCTGGTCAACGGAGCCACAGGATTGCCGGTTTTCATGCAGGCTGGCGCGTGACCTTCGGCGCCGCAATGTGAATTATTGACTTGCGCCGCGCATCGATGGCGCGCGGCGAAAGGAGTTCCGATGCACCATACCCGACCCACCCCGACCTTCGCCCCGGACGGTTCCGGCCTCGGCGGCGGCGCACCCATGCCGGGCCGCTTCGAAGGCGTCCGCCGCGACTACAGCCCGGCCGATGTCGCGCGCCTTTCCGGCAGTTTTCGGGTGCAGCACACGATCGCCGACATGGGCGCGCGGCGCCTGTGGCAGCTGCTGAAGACCGAGCCCTTCGTCAACACGCTCGGCGCGCTCACCGGCATGCAGGCGGTGCAGCAGGTGAAGGCCGGGCTGAAGGCGATCTACCTCTCCGGCTGGCAGGTCGCGGCGGATGCGAATACGGGCGGCGAGATGTATCCCGACCAGTCGCTCTATCCGGTGGATTCCGTGCCGAACGTGGTGCGCCGGATCAACAACGCGCTGCGCCGCTGCGACCAGATCGCGGTGCAGGAAGGCCCGAATGGAAAGAATGGGGGCGACGCGACGCATTGGATGGCGCCCATCGTCGCCGATGCCGAGGCCGGCTTCGGCGGCGCGCTCAACGCCTTCGAGCTGATGCGCCACATGATCGAGGCCGGCGCCGCCGGCGTGCATTTCGAGGACCAGCTGAGTTCCGAGAAGAAGTGCGGCCATCTCGGCGGCAAGGTGCTGGTGCCGATCCAGAGCCACATCCGCACGCTGAACGCCGCGCGGCTGGCCGCAGATGTCGAGGGCGTGCCGACCGTGCTGCTGTGCCGGACGGACGCGGAATCCGCGCAGCTTCTCACCGCCGATGTGGATGAGCGCGACCGGCCCTTCCTGACCGGGGAGCGCACGCCGGAGGGCTTCTTCCGCATCCGGCCGGGTGCCGGCAAGGCCTACGCGATCGCGCGCAGCCTGGCCTATGCGCCCTATGCCGACCTGCTGTGGTGGGAGACCTCCGACCCCGACCTGCAGGACGCCCGCGACTTCGCCGAGGCGATCCAGCGCGACTTCCCCGGCAAGATGCTCGCCTACAACTGCTCGCCGAGCTTCAACTGGCAGCGCAAGATGGGCGTCGAGGCCGCGACGCGCTTCCAGCGCGAGCTCGGCGCGATGGGCTACAAGTTCCAGTTCGTCACGCTCGCCGGCTTCCACAGCCTGAACCTCTCGATGTTCAAGCTGGCGCGCGGCTATGCCGAGCGCGGCATGGGCGCCTACAGCGAGCTCCAACAGGCCGAGTTCGCCGCCGAGGCCGAGGGCTTCACCGCGGTGCGCCACCAGCGCGAGGTCGGCGTCGGCTATTTCGACGCGGTCGCGACGGCCGCTTCCGGCGGCACGGCGAGCACCACCGCGCTGGCCGCCTCCACCGAGGCGGCGCAGTTCGCGCCCGCCCGTTGATCCGCTTCGGACGCATCCAGGAAAGGAACATGGCGATGAACGACGATCACCACGACGACGGCCTGGTCCATGGCCACCGGTGGGCCACCGAGCCGCCGCCCGCGGTGGGCGAGCTGCTGCGCCCGGCCACGCCGCCCCGCGCGAGCCGCGTGATCGAGGAGGCGCATGACGACGGGCTGGTGCATGCCCATGACTGGGCCAGCGAGCACAATTCCCGCCGCTTCCACAGCTGAGCGGAGGGGGGGGGGGGGGGGGCGGCGGGGGGGGCGGCGCGGGGCCAGCGCCTGGCCGTTCTGGAGAAGCACCTGGCGGAAGGCGGGCCCTGGCTGCTGGGCCGCGCCTTCACCATCGCCGATGTGAACCTGGCCGCCGT
>NZ_JBWXTD010000003.1:729028-730372 GCF_056682175.1 Falsiroseomonas sp. RANM36 | reverse complement strand
GCCCCGCCGCGTCGGCGGGGGCCCCCGGGGCGCCGCCCGGCCCCCCCGCGCCTCTCTCCGGACTGGTCACGGACCGGTCGGCTCGCCTAACCTGCGCCGGACGGCGCCGGTGGCGCCCGGGGCACAGGAGATGACCAGGACCATGCTGCAGCGCAGGACCGTGATGCTGGGCGCGCTCGCCGCGCCCGTCGTTCTGGCGGGGCGCGGCGCGCTCGCGCAGGGCAGCGGCCCGATCCGCATCGCGACCGCCGGCCCCATGACCGGCCAATACGCCGCCTTCGGCGGCCAGATGCGGGCCGGCGCCGAGCAGGTGGTGGCGGGCCGCAACGCCGCCGGCGGCGGGCGCGGCCGCCAGCTCGCGCTCGAGATCGGCGACGATGCCTGCGACCCGCGCCAGGCGGTGAGCGTCGCCAACCAGCTCGCCGGCCGCCGCGTGGCGCTGGTGGCGGGCCATTTCTGCTCCGGCAGCTCGATCCCGGCGCGCGACGTCTATGCCGAGGAAGGCGTGCTGCAGATCAGCCCCGCCTCCACCAACCCGCGCTTCACCGACGAAGGCAAGTGGAACACCTTCCGCGTCTGCGGTCGCGACGACCAGCAGGGCCAGGTGGCGGGCCGCTACATCGCGCAGAACATGCGCGACCGGAACATCGCCATCCTGCACGACAACTCCGCCTATGGCCGCGGCCTGGCGGAGGAGACGAAGAAGGCGCTCAACGCCGCCGGCAAGCAGGAGACGCTGTTCAGCGCCTACAACCCGGGCGAGCGCGACTACTCCGCCATCGTCTCCCGCCTGCAGCAGGCCAACATCCAGGTGGTCTATGTCGGCGGCTACCACACCGAGAGCGGGCTGATCCTGCGCCAGGCCAAGGAGCGCGGGATGAACATCACGCTGATCGGCGGCGATGCGCTGGTGACCAACGAGTTCTGGCAGATCACCGGCGCGGCCGGCGAGGGCACGCTGATGACCTTCAGCTCCGACCCGCGCAAGCGCCCGACCGCGGCTTCCGTGGTGCAGGCCTTCCGGGCGAGGAACGTCGATCCCGAAGGCTATGTCCTCTACACCTACGCCGCGGTGCAGGTCTGGGCCGAGGCGGCGAAGCGCGCGAATTCGCTCGACCCGCGCCGGCTGGCGGCGCTGATGAAGTCGGGCGGTCCGTGGCCGACGGTGCTGGGCGACATCTCCTTCACCGAGAAGGGCGACGTGACCGTGCCGGACTACGTCTTCTACGTCTGGCGCAACGGTTCCTACGCCGAGATGTGAGCGGCGCCCCCGGCGCGTCCTGAACGCCCCGGCGCGGCAACGCGCGCCAAGGCACGCCGTGCCGGAGAGCTTCTGCGGCCGCC
>NZ_JBWXTD010000003.1:717405-728928 GCF_056682175.1 Falsiroseomonas sp. RANM36 | reverse complement strand
GGGGCCCCTGCCGCGGGGGGGGGGGGGGGGGGGGGTGGCGGCCGCGCGGGGGGGGGGGGGGCGGGGGGGGGGCCCGGCGGCGCCGTCCGTCGTGACCACGTTCACCGCGGCGCCGAGCCGCGCCATCGCGTCGCGGAACTCCTGGCTGGAAATCGTCATAGGCACCCAGATGGTGCGGTAGGCCGCCCATGCAAAGCAATGACGGGCGGGCGAATCGCCTCAGCGGCAGGGGCCGAGCCGGATATCCTTCACCTGCGCCTCCACCCGCGCGCCGGTGTCGTCGCTGTCGGTGGAGATCATCACCTCGATCACCGCCGGCACCTGGTCGCCCCCGAAGGCGGCGCGCCAGTCGGCGCCGAGGTCCACCCGCTCCTCCGCCCACTGCCCGCGCGGGGCCCGGGCCGGGCGCATCACCCGCATCATCGAGACGCCGTGGCTCCAGGGGCTGGGGAAGAAGCCGCCGGGGGCGTCCTGGCCCTCATGGCCGGTGCCGCCCCAGACATACATCAGCACGCTGCGCGGCAGCCGGGCCTGGCCGCTGGCCATCTGCGCCGCGGCATGCTGGGCGCGCACCGTCAGTCCGGCCTGCGGTCCGAAGCCCGCGAATCCGACCGCCACGGCCACCGCCCGGTCATCGCCCCCGCGACGCGTCAGGTCGGTCGGCGGCGGCGCGTGATCCACCCGCCAGCGCCAGCTGAGGCAGGCCGGGCTGCCCTGCATGGGCAGGGCGATCAGGCTCGCCTCGCCACGGGCGGAGACGCGGATGCCGCCATCCGGCGCGGCCACGAAGTGGGCGGGACGGATGCCGTGCCACTGCACCTTGCGCCAGCCCGCCGCCTCCAGCTCCGGCGCGGTGCGGCCGGGCGAGGCCGCGCCGCCCAGCAGCGGGGCCGCAAGCGTCACGACGAGGACCGGAAGGGCGCGCCGCATGATGAAAGAATGGTAACCAGCCCCTGCGGCGACAAGATGGCGGGTCAGGCAAAGCGGTTCGCGATCCACTCCGCCCGGTCGATGCCATAGAGCAGATGAGGCCGCAGGGGGTGGCCCTGCGGCAGGCTCGGATGGTCGAAGATCCTGTCCCGCCGCATGCCGAGCTTCTCCATCAACCGCCAGGAGGGCTCGTTGCCTGGCGGCGTCCAGGCGACGATCCGCTCCAGCCCGGCCGGTCCGAAGCCATGGGCCAGCGCAAGCCGCGCCGCCTCCTCCGCCAGGCCTCGGCGCTGGAAGCGCGGCGCGATGCGCCAGCCGATCTCGGTGCAGGGGGTGAACTCGGCCTCGAAGGGCGCGGGCTTGATGCCGACGGAGCCGACCATGCCCTCGCCGGGCAGCTCGACGGCCCAGAAGCCCCAGCCGCGGGTGGCGAAATCCTCCGCGATGCGGCGGCCCCAGGCATCGCTCTCGGCCCGGTCATGCACGTTCGGGAAGAAGCGCATGGCCGCGGGGTCGCTATTGATGGCGAAGAGGGGGTCCAGATCCTCCGGCAGGCGCCAGGGGCGCAGCGTCACGCGCGGGCCGTGCAGGGTGACAGGCTGGACTGTCATGAGCGGCGATCCTTCTCCCTTGGGGTGGTGTAGCGGCTGCGGCGCGGCCCGTGACCCCTTCGCGTCGCTCCGGCCAGCCTGTAGGTAAGTCCGCCGAAGGAGGGCCCCATGTTCCTGCCCGATGCCGATGCGCTGGCCGCGACCGTGCCGGATGGCGCGCTGCTCGCGCTGCCGCCCGACAATTCGCTGCCCTCCGTGGCCCTGGCGCGGGCGCTGGTGCGGCGCGGGGCGAAGGGCTTGCGGCTGCTCGGCGTGCCGGTCTCGGGCTTCGCGACCGACCTGCTGATCGGCGCCGGCTGCGTGGCGGAGGTGGAGACCAGCGCCGTCTCGCTCGGCGAGGCCGGCTTCGCCCCGCGCTTCACCGCGGCGCTGAAGGCGGGCGCCATCACGGTGCGCGACGCGACCTGCCCGGCGATTCACACCATGCTGCAGGCCGCCGAGAAGGGCGTGCCCTTCATGCCGCTGCGCGGGATCATCGGGAGCGACATCCTGGCGAACCGCCCGGACTGGACGGTGATCCAGAATCCCTTCTCGGAGGCCGAGGACCGCATCGTCCTGCTGCCTGCGAAATCGCCCGATGTCGCCGCGATCCACGGCGTGATGGCCGATGAGGAAGGCAATGTCTGGGTGGGCCGCAGGCGGGAACTCGCCACCCTCGCCCACGCGTCGCGCCGCGTGCTGGTGACGGTGGAGCGCCGCATGCACGGAAACATGCTGGAGGATGAGCGCCTCGCCCCCGGCTGCATCAGCGCCACCTATATCGAGGCGATCGTGGTGGCGGAGCGCGGCGCCCATCCCGTGGCGCTGCTCGACGAATACGGCTTCGACGCGGCGCATGTCGCGGAATACGCAAGGCTGGCGAAGACCGATTCCGGCTTCCGCGAATACCTCGATCGCTTCGTCTCCGCCCCGCGCGCACAGGCCGCCGAATGAGCATCCAGCCCGAGGAACGCCTGGCCGCCACGCTGGCGCGGCTGATCCTGGACCCGTCGGCGCCGCCGGCGCGGCACATCGCCGTCGGCGCGGCCTCCCCCATACCCGCCGCCGCCTGCTGGCTGCTGCGCAAGCAGGGCCATCCGGTGCGGCTTTCCCTGCTGCACAAGCGCAGCGGCAATCCCTTCACCGAAGGCTCGCGCGAACTCTTCGACCTGACGGGGCAGGGGCGGATCGACCTGTTCTTCCTCGGCGGGGGGCAGATCGACGGGCAGGCGAACATCAACCTGGTCGGCACGGGCGACTGGCCGGGGACGGGCGTGCGCTTCCCCGGCAGCTTCGGCAGCGCCTTCATGTATTTCATGACGCCCCGCACGATCCTGTTCCGCGAGGAGCATTCGCCGCGCGTGCTGGTGCAGCGGGTGGACAACGTCTCCGCCCCCGGCGTCTCGCCGCCCGGCGTGTTCCGCCGCGGCACGGCGCAGGCGCTGGTGACGGGGCGCTGCGTGTTCCGCTTCCACCCTGACCGCGCGCGCTTCTCGCTGGAGAGCGTGCATCCGGGCGAGAGCGTGCAGTCCATCCGCGAACAGACCGGCTTCGACTTCGACGTCGCGGACGCGGTGCCGGAAACGCCCGACCCGACCGAGGCGGAACTCGCGCTGCTGCGCGGCCCGGTCTGCGACGAGATGCTGGAAACCTACCCGGAGTTCTGTGCCCGGGTCTTCGGAAGGAAACAGGCGGCATGACGGACGCGGTGCCCATGGCGGAAGGCAAGGGCCTGGCGCTGTCTCCCGGCGCGCTGGCCGGGCTGAAGGTGATCGACCTGACGCGCGTGCTTGGCGGGCCCTATTGCACGATGATCCTGTCGGATCACGGTGCGGAGGTGATCAAGATCGAGCCGCCGCAGGGCGACGAGGTGCGGGATTGGGGCCCACCCTTCCATGATGCGGATGCCAGCTACTTCATCGGCGTGAACCGCAACAAGCGCTCGCTCGCGCTCGATCTCTCCAAGCCCGAGGGGCGCGCGGTGCTGCTGCGCCTGCTCGAGGGCGCGGATGTGCTGATCGAGAACTACAAGCCCGGCAGCATGGAGAAATGGGGCATCGGCTACGCGGTGCTGTCGCAGCGCTTTCCGCGCCTGGTGCATTGCCGGGTCTCCGGCTTCGGCGCCGACGGGCCGCTCGGCGCGCTGCCGGGCTATGACGCGGTGATCCAGGCGATGGTCGGGCTGATGTCCATCAACGGCAACGACACGACCGGGCCGCTGCGCATGGGCACGCCGATCGTGGATCTCGCCACCGGCCTCTATTCCTGCATCGGCATCCTGATGGCGCTGCAGGAGCGCCAGCGGAGCGGCCAGGGCCAGTTCCTGGACATGACGCTGCATGATTGCGGCATGGCGCTGCTGCATCCGCAGGCGGCGAACCACTTCCTGAACGGCAAGCGGCCCAAGGCCACCGGCAACCCGCATCCGAACATCAGCCCCTATTCGAAATACCGCACCCGCACTTGCGAGATTTTTTGTGCCATCGGCAACGAGCCGACCTTCCGGAGGTTCTGCGCGTTTCTCGGCCTGGATGATCTGCCGAAGGACCCGCGCTTCACGACCAATGCGCTGCGCCTGGACAACCGCGAGGCGCTCGACGCGATCCTCGATGCGCGGCTGGCAGAGGAGGACGGGCATAAGCTGGCCGACCGGCTGCTGCGCAGCGGCGTCCCCGCCGGCCCGGTGCTGCATGTGGACGAGACGATGGCGGCCGCGCACACCGCGCATCGCCAGATGGTGACGGAGCTCGGCTGGTATCGCGGTCTCGGCACGCCGATCAAGATGAGCCGCACGCCGGGCGGCACGCGCGCCGCGCCACCGCGCTTCAACGAGCATGGCGCGGCGATCCTGGCCGCGCATGGCTTCACGGAGGAGCAGATCGCCGAGCTCGCGGCCACAGGGATCGTGGTGGACAAGCGCCGGACCTGACCTACGTCATGGCGGAGCGGGCAAGATCCGCGGAGGGTTCGGGGATGGAATGCGACATCGCCGTCATCGGCGCCGGCCCCGCGGGGCTCTCCTTCGCGCGGCTGCTCGCCGGCAGCGGGATTTCCGTCGTGCTGGTCGAGCGCGCGCCGGAAGCCGCCATCGCCGATCCCGCCTTCGACGGGCGCGAGATCGCGCTGACCCATCGCTCCCAGGACATCCTGCAGGAGATCGAGGCCTGGGACCGTATTCCGGCGAACGAGATGGCGCCGCTGCGCCACGCCCGCGTGCAGGACGGCGCCTCGCCCTTCGTGCTGGACTTCTCGCCGCCGGGCGAGACGCCGCTGGGGATGCTGGTGCCGAACCACCTGATCCGCCGCGCGCTGCACGAGAGCGTGCGCGAGAGCGGCTGCGCGACGTTGCTGGCCGGCGTCGCCGTGACCACGGTCGAGACCTCGCCGCGGCATGGCAGGCTGACGCTGGCCGATGGCCAGACGATCCGCGCGAAGCTGGTGGTCGCCGCCGACACCCGCATGTCGGAGGCGCGGCGCCAGATGGGCATCGCCACGCGGATGCGCGACTTCGGCAAGTCCATGCTGGTGGCGCGCGTCGCGCATGAGAAGTCTCATGGCGGCGTCGCGACGGAGTGGTTCGGCCACGGCCAGACGGTGGCCATGCTGCCGCTGAACGGGGATGTCTCCTCCATCGTCCTGACCCTGTCGGCGCGCGAGATCGCCGACCTCATGGCGATGAGCGCGGAGGAATTCGGCGCGGATGCGAGGCGGCGCACGCAGGAACGCTGGGGCGCGATGCGCCTCGTCGGCACGCGCCACGCCTATCCGCTGGTGACGACCTATGCGATGCGCTTCGTCGGCACGCGCTTCGCGCTGGTGGGCGATGCGGCGGTCGGGATGCATCCGGTCACCGCGCATGGCTTCAATTTCGGCTTGGCCGGCGCGGCGCGGCTGGCGAAGGAGATCCGCGGCGCCCTCGCGCGCGGGCGCGACATCGCCGATCCCGGCGGGCTGCTGCGGTATGAGCAAGCGCATCGGATCGCGACGGCGCCGCTCTACGCCGCGACCAACACCATCGCGAGCCTCTACACCGACGACCGCGCACCGGCGCGCCTGCTGCGCGGCGCGGTGCTGCGGCTGGGCTCGGCGCTCGCGCCGGTGCGGCGGATGGTGACCGCGCAGCTGATGGAAGCGACGCCCGCGCGGTAGGGCACAGCCGCGCATCCCGGATGCGCGCAACGGGCGGATGGCGCGCTGCACCGAACCGGGCGCAGATACGACCCATGCCGGGCCCGATGACGCCGCAGCAATGGGGATTGCTCCTCGCCCTCTCCCTGGTCTGGGGGGCGTCCTTCTTCTTCGTCGCCATCGCGCTGACGGGCTTCCCGCCCTTCACCATCGTGCTCGCGCGTGTCGGGATCGCGGCGGCGGCGCTGCTCCTCGCATGCCGGCTGCTCGGCCTTGCGCTGCCGCGCGGGCGGGAAGCGTGGATGGCCTGCGTGGGGATGGGGCTGCTCAACAACGCGCTGCCCTTCGCGCTGATCGTCACGGCGCAGCTCTTCATCCCCTCGGGCCTCGCGGCGGTGGTGAATGCGGCGACGCCGGTCTTCGCCGTGCTCTGCGCGCATTGGCTGACGGCGGATGAGAAGCTCACGCCGAACCGGCTCGGCGGTGCGCTCACCGGCCTGCTCGGCGTCGGCATCCTGGCCGGACCCGCGGTCTTCACGGCCGGGCATGGGGCGGAGTTGATCGGCATCGCGCTCGGCCTCGGCGCGTGCCTCTCCTACGGGCTGTCGGGGGTGTGGTCGCGGCGGGTGAAGCGGGCGGGCCTCGCGCCGCTGCCGACGGCCGCGGGGCAATGCGCCTCCTCCACGCTGATGATGCTTCCGCTCGTGCTCGTCTTCGACCAGCCCTGGACCTTCGCCGCGCCGCCGGTTTCCGCCGTGCTGGCGCTGGTCGGCTTCGGGCTGTTCTCGACCGCGCTCGCCTATTGGATGTTCTACGCGCTGATCGCGCGCGCCGGGGCCACCAACGCGATGCTGGTGACGCTGCTGGTGCCGGTCACCGCGCTGCTGCTCGGCACGCAGCTGCTGGGCGAGACGCTGGCGCCGCGGCACTTCGCCGGGATGGCGGTGATCGCGCTCGGGCTGCTGCTGATCGACGGGCGCCTGACGGCCTGGCTCAGGGTCCGTTGGCTCAGGGCCAGGTGAAGCCGCGCGCCATCGCCTGCTGCGCCTCGGTCTCGGCGGCATGCGGCAGGTAGTGGCGGCGCACATAGTCCAGCGGATCGCCCTCCACCCCCGCCGCGCGGGCCAGGCAGGCGAGAAACAGGCCGGTGCGGCCGACGCCGGCGCGGCAGCCGACATGCAGCGGCCGTTCCGGCTCGGCTTCCAGCTGCGCCAGCGCCGCCGCCACCGCCGCGCGCAGCGCCGCCGGATCGGGCAGGCCGAAATCGGGCGTCGGCAGCGCGATGTCGGCCAGCCACGCCTTCTCCGAGGCGGCTTCCAGGCAGATTCCGAAGGCGCCTTCCGGGATCGCGTCGAAGGGGCCGCCGGTGATCGTCACCGCGCGGCCCGCCACGGTCAGCGGCAGCGTGCCGCGTATCCTCACTGCCGCGCCGGCAGCGAGCGCAGATAGGCGATCAGGTCGCTCATGTCGCGATCCGACATGTTCGCATAGGCGTAGAAGGCCATCGGCGGCATCAGCTGCGAGCCGTCGCGCGAGACGCCGGTGCGGATGGCGCGCGCGATCTCCGCGTCGCTCCACTGGCCGAGGCCCGCCGGGGTGATGTTGCGCGCCACCGCCACGCCGCCGGGGCCGGGGAATTGCTGCCCGCCGGCTCCGAGCCGGGTCATGTCGAGATGCCCGTTCGCGCCCATCGGCGTGTGGCATTCCATGCAATGCGCGACCGGGCCGGCGAGGTACTCGCCCCGCGCCACGGGGTTGTCCGCCGGCGCGGCGACGGTGGTGACCGGCGGGCCGTAGTTCGGCGGCAGCGGGATGCGATAGGTGCTCTTCTCCACCGCGTTGCGGATCGGCGGCACGGTGCGGAGATAGGCGACCATCGCGGCCAGGTCGCGATCCGACAGGTGGCGATAGAACTCGAAGGGCATGGGCGGGCCGATCAGGCTGCCATCCGGGCGGATGCCTTCACGGATGGCGCGCGCAAGCTGCGCATCGGTCCAGCGGCCGATGCCGGTCTCGGGATCCGGCGTGATGTTGGGGGCGATGGCGCGGAACACGGGCGCATCGACCACCACGAATCCACCCGCCAGTTCTCGACCCGGCACGTTGCCGGTCGGACCCTTCGGGGTGTGGCAGTTGCCGCAGGCGGCGGTGACCTCCACCAGATAGCGCCCGCGCTCGATCAGCGCGGCGTCCTGCGCGGCCGCGGGGCCGGCCAGGCACAACGCGGCCACCGCCGCGCTCAGCAGACGTTTCACGTGCTTCGCTCCCTCAACGCGTCACGAGGACGCGCAAGGATGCTGCACCAACATTCCGAAAGCAGGCAACAACCTGCCGGTAGCCGTTCCGCCTGCGCGCGCCACCCTGGCGGGAGGCGCGGCGCTCACGGCAGGTTGGCGGGCGCCTTGGGCGGATCCTCGATCAGTGCTTCGGCCTCCGCCTTCAGCGCCAGGTAGGACCGCACGGAGAAAGGCAGCATGCCGAGATAGATGATCCCCGCCGCCGCCAGCGCCGCCCAGGGCTCCGCCACCAGCAGCGCGACGTAGAAGCCGACGCCAAGCAGCAGGGGCAGCACCGCCTGGCGCGGCACCTTGAAGTTCTTGAAGGACCAGGTGGGCAGGGTGCTGACCATCAGCCCGCCCACCGCCACCAGCACCATGGCGACGAAGATCGGGTGGCGGATCGCATGCGCGAAGCCTTCCCAGCCCCATTCGCCGAAGGCGATCGCGGCGAACAGCGGGAACAGCGCGCAGCCCGCGCCGGCCGGCGCCGGCACGCCGGTGAAGAAGTTGTAGGCATAGGCCGGCTTCGGCTTCTCCAGCCCGACATCCAGCGCGGCGTTGAAGCGCGCGAGCCGCAGCGCCGAGCACACGGCGAACAGCAGGCAGGGAACGAAGCCGAGCGGCCCGATCGCGTTCATGGACCAGAGATACAGCACCAGCGCCGGCGCCACGCCGAAGGAGAGGAAATCGGCCAGGCTGTCGAACTCCGCCCCGAAGCGGCTCGTGGCCTTCAGCAGCCGCGCGAGCCGCCCGTCCAGCCCGTCGATCACGCCGGCCACGACGATGAAGGTCGCCGCTTGCGGCCAGCGCCCGTCTATGGCGAAGCGGATCGCCACGAGCCCGGCGCAGAGGCCGAGCATGGTCATGATGTTCGGGATCAGCCGGTTGAAGGACAGACCCTCGAAGCGCGGGCGCGTGCGCGGCCGGAAGCGCCGGCCGAGGCGCCGGTGCAGCGAGGCGGGCCGCCGCGCCGGATCGCTCATCGCGCCACCAGCGGCGGCAACTCGGCGATCACGGTCTCGCCGCCGATCATCGTCTGGCCCTCCGCCACAAGCGGCCGGACGCCCTCCGGCAGGTAGAGGTCGGTGCGGCTGCCGAAGCGGATGATGCCGAAGCGCTCGCCGGTGCCGAGCATCTCGCCTTCCCGCACGGTGCAGACGATGCGCCGCGCGATCAGCCCGGCGATCTGCACCACGGCGAAGTCGCGCCCGTCCGGGGTGCGGATGGCCAGCGCGTTGCGCTCGTTGTCCTCGCTCGCCTTGTCGAGCGCGGCATTGACGAAGGCGCCGTGGCGATAGGCGATGCGCGTGACGCGGCCTTCGATCGGCGCGCGGTTCACATGCACGTCGAGCACGGAGAGGAAGATCGCCACGCGCCAGCGCGGCGCATCGCCCAGGCCGAGCTCGGCCGGCGGCACGGCGGGCGCGACCGAGACGACGCGGCCATCGGCCGGCGCCACCACCGCGTTGTGGCGGCTGGGCACCACGCGGTCCGGATCGCGGAAGAAATACAGGCAGAAGGCGGTGAAGGCGGCGCCGATCCAGAACAGCCAGCTGCCGAGGATGAGGCCGCCGATGACGGCAACGGCCGCGCCGCCCCAGATGAAGGGCCGGCCTGCCGGATGCGGCTTCGCGAGCACCATGCGGATGGTCGAGGAAAGATCCATGCGGCGGGTTATGGTCCCTTCACCTTTCCCGGACAACATGAAGCCATGCCGTCCGTTCCCGATCCGCCGCATGACGGGGCCTGCCTGCCCGACGCGCCCTTTCCGCACGGCCCCTTCCTGGTCGAGGGCGATGGCAGCCTGCACCCGCGTGCCGCCCCCTCGCTGCGCTTCATCTGGCGCGGGCGGCGCTGCGAGGCGCGGCTGGGCGGCGGGCGCATGCGGCTGACCGCGACGGCCGGCGCCATTCCCTACACGGCCGAATCCCCCGGGCAGCGCGCGGTGATGCTGGCGGCCCTCGGCGCTCTTCCGGCGGATCTTCCGGCGGGCTGGCGGCTCAGCCTGCTGCCCGACCATCAGCTGCGGCTTGAGACGGAAGAGCAACTGCCGGCGCCGACCACGGCGACCGCCCTGGTCGGGCGGCTTGTCGGCTTCGCGCTGGCCCTCGACCCCTATCTGGACCGGCTGGAATCGGCCGGCGCGGCCGGGCTGCCTTCCGCCGACAGACCCGGCATGGCGAAGACCTGACCCGGGAAGATCCGGTTCGGGTTGCGGATCTGCTCCCGGTTGGCCTCGTAGATCACCGTGTAGCGCACGCCCTGGCCATACACGGCGCGGGCGAGGCGCCAGAGGCTGTGGCCCGGTTGCACGACGATGCGGCCTTCGGCCGTCGCGGTCTCGGGCAGGCGGTCGCGCTGGAAGGGCACCTCGATGCGCGCGGCCACAACGCCCGCCGCGGCAATCTGGTCCACCCGCAGCCGATGCCGGCCGATCTCCACCGCCTCGCCGGGCGCGAGCGCCCAGCGGCCCTGATCGTCCGCCTGCGCGTCGCCGGCGTGCCGGTCGTTCACATAGAGCCGCAGCGTCGCGCCAGGCGTCGCCGTGCCGGCGAAGCGGATGCTGCCGGCATCGTCATAGTCCACCTGCCCGATGGCCAGCCCGGGCTGCGGCGCGGCCCGCTGCAGCACCCGCGCCTCCGCCTGGGCGCCGGGCAGCAGCACGATCAGGGGCTGGGCGGCCGCCTCGGCGCGGCGTGGGGGCGCCTCCTCGCGCGGTGCCGGCGTCTCGGCGCGCCGGGTGGCCTCGGCTTGGGGGTGCGGCGGAGGCTCGGGCTGGGCCTCGGCGGCGGCCATCCTGTCCGTCGCCTGCGGCGGCGGCGGGGCGGGCGTGGCCAGCGCGATCGCCGGTGGCCGCGCCGCGGGCTCCTCCGGGCTGACGGCGGCTGCCCCGGGGTCCGGCCGCGTTGCCGGCGCGGCGGGCGCGGCGGCGGCGAGGGTCTCGCTTGCGGTCGCCCCCGGCATTGGCTGCGCCTCCGCAGCGCGCGCGGCCTGGGGCCGGGCTGCGGACGGGGTCGGCGACTGGGCTGCCTCGGCCCGGCTGGTCGGTGGCTCGGCGCGGGACGGCTCGGCCAGGGCCGGCGCCGGATTGGGCACCACGACCACCACCGTGTCAGGCCCGGCCACCTCCTCGCCGCCCAGGCGGGCAAGCAACACGAAACGACGGGTTCCGGGCCGCAACGGCTCGGATGGCAGGATCACCCATTCGCCGCGGGCATCGGCGCGGGCGCGGGCGATCTCGCGCCCTTCCTCCATCAGCAGAACCTCGGCGCCGGCAGCGGCCCGCCCGGCGACCACCGCCGCGCCGCGCGCGCCGATCCGCACCACGTCGAAGCGCGGTGGCTCCTGCGGCGCCGGGGTGGCCTGAGCGGGGGGCGAGACGGCTGCCGCGGGCGCCGGCGCAGCGGGTTGCGTGGCGGCCGGTTGAGCGGTCGCCGGCGGCGATGCTGCCGTGGGCGCGGCTGCCGTGGGCGTGGCTGCCGGGGGCGCGGCCGCCGGGGGCGCGGCGGCGATGGGGGCCTGCGGCGCGGCGCGGCGCGGTTGCCCCCGCGGGCCCGGCGGCGGGCGGCAAAGGGGCCGAGGGGCCCGCGGCGGGC
>NZ_JBWXTD010000003.1:715788-717305 GCF_056682175.1 Falsiroseomonas sp. RANM36 | reverse complement strand
GGGGGGGGGGCGCGGGGGGCCGCGGCGCCCCCCCCCCCGGGGGCGGGGCCCCCGCGCCCGATCACCGGCAGCGCGGCCAGCGCCATCGTCGCGCCGGCGACCGGCAGGAAGGACAGGGCGGGCGCGGCGCCATTGCGCGCCGGCACGGCGGCGGCGGCCAGCGTCGCCGCCAGCAAGGCCGCCGCCAGCACCGCCTGCGGCCCGGGCAGCGGCGCCAGCAGCAGGCCGCCGAGCAGCGCCGCGGCGGCCGCGGCGGCGGCCCAGCGCGGCGCCAGCGCCCGCGCCAGCAGGAAGGTCGCCGCGGCCACGCCGGCCAGGACCGGCGCAGCCCGCATCAGGTCTGCCCGAACCAGCGGTGCGCCGGCCATCCACCAGCCGGCGAGCAGCGCGCCCAGCAGCGCGGCCGGCAGCGCAAGGCGCGGCCAGCGCCGCGCCGGCGGCAGCAGCAGCGACGTGGCCAGCAGCAGCATCAGCACGAGCAGCGGCAGCCGTTCCGGCAATTGCCGCGGGCTGGCGGTCAGCAGGCCGAAGGTGAGCCACCAGCCGGCGAGCAGCCCGGCGCCGGCGGCGATCCCGGCCGGCAGGGGCCGTCGCAGACCGCGCGCCGCCAGGGCGAATCCCAGCGTCACGGCGAAGGCCAGCACCGCGCCGCGATGCAGTTGCAGCAGTCCGATCAGGTCCGGCGCCGGCATGGCCGTTCTCCCATCTGGCCGGCGCGCGGCGGGCGATCGGTCACCAAGCGAAACTTGCCCGGCGCGGGGCGGTCCCAGCACAGTGCGCCGGCAGGACGACAGGATGCCGCATGACGACGCAGACGGATGCAGGCGCGACGCGCCGGCTCAAGGTATGGGACCCCTGGGTGCGCCTGGTCCACTGGTCCATCGTGCTGCTGATCCCCTTTTCCTGGTGGACCGCCGAGACCGGCCGCTTCGACCTGCATTTCCTCTCGGGCTACGCCATCCTGGCGCTGGTGCTGTTCCGCATCGCCTGGGGCCTGGTGGGGTCCGAGACGGCGCGCTTCGCGCACTTCCTGCGCGGCCCGGCCGAGGCGTTGCGCCACCTGGCGCATGTCCGCCGGCGTGACGCGTCGCCCGAGATCGGACACAACGCGGCCGGCGGCTGGATGGTGCTGCTGCTGCTGGTGCTGCTGCTGGCCCAGGCCGCCGCGGGCCTCTTCGCCGACGACCAGGTGATGAGCCGCGGTCCGCTCGCGCGGAGCGTGGACCCGGCCTTCTCCGATGCGGCGACCTCGGTGCATCTGCGCGTGTTCTGGGTGATCGTCGGCTGCGCGGCGCTGCACATCCTGGCGGTCGTCGCCTATCGCCTGCTGCTGCGGCGGAACCTGGTGAAGCCGATGGTCACCGGCGTGCTGGAGGTGCCGCGCGACTCCGCGCTGCAGGCGCCGCGGGCGGGCAATCCGTTGCTCGCCGCCCCGCGGCGCGCGGCGGCGGGGGGGCGGGGTTGGGGGGTTTACCCCCAGCCGGCCCCCGCCAGCGGAGGGATCCAACGGCGCCCCC
>NZ_JBWXTD010000003.1:698607-715688 GCF_056682175.1 Falsiroseomonas sp. RANM36 | reverse complement strand
GCAGCGGCTTGTCGTTGGCGATGAACACCGCGAACAGCGTCAGCACGAACAGCAGCAGGAACACCCGGAGCGACCGCCCATGACCCCCATCAACCGGCGGCGCCTTGCCAATTTCAGGGCCAACCGGCGCGGCTTCTGGTCGCTCTGGGTGTTCCTGCTGCTGTTCGTGCTGACGCTGTTCGCGGAGTTCATCGCCAACGACAAGCCGCTGCTCGCGCGCGTGGACGGCAATTGGCTGTTCCCGACCGTGGTCGGCTATGCCGAAAGCGATGTGATCCCCGATGGCCTGCCGGTCGAGATGGACTGGAAGGATCGCACGGTGGTGGGCGAGTTCGAGCAGCGCGGCGGCTGGGCGTTGTGGCCGCCGATCCCGTACAAGTACGACACGGTGGTGCGCGATCTCGGCCGGCCTTCGCCCGCGCCGCCCTCCGCGCGCAACTGGCTCGGCACGGACGACCAGGGCCGCGACGTGCTGGCGCGGGTGATCTACGGCTTCCGCATCTCCGTGCTGTTCGGCTTCTCGCTGACCATCGTGAGCTCCATCATCGGCGTCGCGGCCGGCGCGGTGCAGGGCTATTACGGCGGCTGGGTGGACCTGTCCTTCCAGCGCTTCATCGAGGTCTGGTCGGGCATGCCGCAGCTCTACCTGCTGATCATCCTGGCCAGCATCATCGAGCCGAGCTTCTGGACGCTGCTGGTCTTCCTGCTGCTGTTCTCCTGGATGGGGCTGACCGGCGTGGTGCGCGCGGAGTTCCTGCGCGGGCGCAACTTCGACTATGTGCGCGCGGCGAAGGCGATGGGCGTGAGCGACACCACCGTGATGTGGCGCCACATCCTGCCGAACGCGATGGTCGCGACGCTCACCTTCCTGCCCTTCATCCTGTCGGGCTCGGTGACGGTGCTGGCGAGCCTCGACTTCCTCGGCTTCGGCCTGCCGCCCGGCTCGCCTTCGCTCGGCGAGCTGGTGGCGCAGGGCAAGAACAACCTGCAGGCGCCCTGGCTCGGCATCACCGCCTTCGTCGTGCTCGGCGGTGTGCTGACGCTGCTGATCTTCGTCGGCGAGGCGGTGCGCGACGCCTTCGATCCGCGGAAGCTGCCGGGCGGCACGAAATGACCTCTCCGATCCTCTCGGTCGAGAATCTCTCCGTCGCCTTCCGCGGCACGCGCGTGGTGCAGGGCGTGTCCTTCGACGTGAAGCGCGGGGAGACGGTGGCGCTGGTGGGCGAATCCGGCTCCGGCAAGTCGGTCACGGCGCTGTCCTGCCTGCGCCTGCTGCCGGGCGCCGGCGCGAACCCGGAAGGGCGCATCGTGCTGGACGGCACCGATGTGCTCGCCGCCCAGGGCGAGGATCTGCGGCGGCTGCGCGGCGGCACCGCCGGCATGGTCTTCCAGGAGCCGATGACCTCGCTCAACCCGCTGCACACGGTCGGCCGCCAGGTGAGCGAGGCGATCACGCTGCACCGCCCGCTGAAAGGCGAGGCGCTGCAGGCACGCGTGGTGGAGCTGCTGCGCCGTGCCGGCTTCCCGCAGGCGGAGGACCGGCTGAACGCCTATCCGCACCAGCTCTCCGGCGGCCAGCGCCAGCGCGTGATGATCGCCGCCGCGCTGGCCAACGATCCCGCGCTGCTGATCGCGGACGAGCCGACCACCGCGCTCGACGTCACGATCCAGGCGCAGATCCTGGAGCTGCTGGCGCATCTGAAGCGCACGCTGGACATGGCGATGCTGCTGATCACCCACGACCTGCAGATCGTGAAGCGCCACGCCGACCGCGTGGTGGTGATGCGCCACGGCCAGGCGGTGGAGCAGGGCGATGTCGCGGAAGTCTTCGCCAATCCGCGGCACGACTACACGAAGATGCTGCTGGCGACCGAGCCGCGCGGCCGCCCCGCAGCGGTGCAGTCCGCTGCACCGGTGGTGATGCAGGGCGAGCAGGTGAAGGTGCATTTCCCGATCCGGCGCGGCCTGCTGCGGCGCACCGTCGGCGTGGTGAAGGCGGTGGACGGCGTATCCCTGGCGATCCGCGAGGGCGAGACGATCGGCCTCGTCGGCGAATCCGGCAGCGGCAAGACCACGCTCGGCCTGGCGATGCTGCGGCTGGAGGGCTCCGAGGGCGCGATCCGCTTCGAGGGCCACGACATCCAGGGCCTGGATCGCGCCGCGCTGCGGCCCTTGCGGGCGCGCATGCAGATCGTCTTCCAGGACCCCTATGGCGCGCTCAGCCCGCGCATGACGGTCGGCGAGATCGTGGGCGAGGGCCTCGCCGTGCATGAGAAGCTCGCGCCCGCCGAGCGCGCGGAGCGCGTCGCCGCCGCGCTGCGCGAGGTCGGCCTCACGCCGGAGATGGCGGAGCGCTACCCGCATGAATTCTCCGGCGGCCAGCGCCAGCGCATCGCCATCGCCCGCGCCCTGGTGCTGAAGCCCCGCCTGGTGGTGCTGGACGAGCCGACCAGCGCGCTCGATGTCAGCGTGCAGGCGCAGGTGGTGGAGCTGCTGCGCGAATTGCAGGCGCGGCACCGGCTCGCCTATCTGTTCATCAGCCACGACCTGCGCGTGGTCCGCGCCATGGCGCATCGCATCATCGTGCTGAAGGACGGGCGCGTGGTGGAGGAAGGCGAGGCGGAGGCGGTTGTCGCCGCGCCGAAGCAGCCCTACACGCGGGCGCTGATGGCGGCGGCCTTCGACCTGGCGGCCGCCGAGCCGGGCCAGGTGAGAACATGACCGAAGAGCCGGAGCCGCGGGCGCCCCTGGAGATCCTGCGCGAGCTTCTCGCGACGGAGCGCATGAAGCTCGGCGTGCATATCCGCAAGATGAACTCGCCCGGCAGCCCGGTCTATCGCACGGGCGAGAACGTGCTGCCGGCGGGCCTGATCCTTGCGACATCCTTCGCCGCCACCGCGTATGTGCATTTCTACCTGGGCTTCGCGATCCTCGCCGTGGGCTGCTGGTGGTGGCTCGCGAAGGTGCAGCCGCGGGTGAAGGATGGCGTGTTCGAGCGCGCCTCCGCCTGGGCGCTGCAGTCGGATGCGCATTTCGACGGGCTCTGGGCCAAGGGCGTCCTGACGCTGTTCGCGGAACTGCCGGACGGGCGGAAGGTCGCGGCCACGCACCGCGACGACTGGCGCAGCTTCGTTCGCCTGGTGGCGCGAGAGCATGCCGCGCCGGATGCGCCGAGGGAGGCCGCCTGATGGCCGTTCTGCTGTCCACCAAGGCCAATGCGATGGAAGCCTGGCGCACGGCGCTGCTGGCGCTCGATCCCGGCCTCGAGATCCGCATGTTCCCCGGTGCCGACGATCCCGCGGCGATCGAGGCCGCGGTGGTCTGGACCTCGCACGACATGGCCGAGCTGCGGCGCTATCCGAACCTGAAGCTTATCGTCTCGATGGGCGCGGGCGTGGACCATCTGCTGCGCCCGCCGGGGCCGCCGCCGGGCATCCCGGTGGCGCGGCTGGTGGACCGGATGCTGACCACGCAGATGGGCGAGTGGGTGCTGCTGAACGTGCTCCGCTTCCACCGCCAGGACCTGGAGTACCGCGCGCTGCAGCAGGAGCGGGTCTGGCGGGAACTGCCGGCGCCCGTCACCGCGGAGCGCCGCATCGGCATCCTCGGCCTCGGTGAACTCGGCAGCCATGCCGCCGCGCTGCTGCGCGGCCTCGGCTTCCCGGTGATGGGCTGGACACGCAGGCCGCGTGCGGTGGAGGGGGTTCGGACGTTCCATGGCGATGAGGGCCTCGCCGCCATGGCGTCGCAATCCGACATCCTGATCTGCCTGCTGCCGCTCACCCCGGCCACGCGGGGGATCGTGGATGCAGGGCTGCTGGCGCGGCTGCCGCGCGGCGCCTTCCTGATCAACGGCGCGCGCGGCGGGCATGTGGTGGATGCCGACCTGCTCTCGGCGCTCGACAGCGGCCAGGTCGCGGGTGCCGCGCTCGACGTCTTCGAGCCGGAGCCGCTGCCGCCGGAGCATCCCTATTGGCGGCATCCCCGCGTGGTCATGACGCCGCATGCGGCCAGCATCACCATCCCGGCCAGCGCGGCGCCGCAGGTGGTGGAGAACCTGCGGCGGGCGCGGGCGGGCGAGACGCTGCTGAACCTGGTGGACTTCAGCGCCGGCTACTGAGGGCGGCGCAGCGCGAACCGTCCGGCCCGACCAGGATCGGCGTGGTTGGGGCGCCAGGATTCGAACCTGGGAATGGCGGTACCAAAAACCGCTGCCTTACCGCTTGGCTACGCCCCAGCCGCTGCTTCCGTTAGCCCGGACGGGCGCGGCGTTCAATCTGCCGCGCGGGCACGGCGATGCGCGCGCGGCTTCATCAAGTCTTCATCGCCGTCCGCCAGGATGCGACATGCGAGGCGCGCCGGCGCGTGGCCTCGCGTCCCGCAGGAGGCGGAGGCCGGCCAGGTCATGAGGACGGGCCGCCACGCCGGATCCTCCGTGACACCGCCCCCGCATGTGCTGGCAGTGCTGGGCCGCCAACGGCTTCAGCTCCGATTCCCCGGATTCGCCGCTCGGCGTCGCCGCCGTGGCGGCCGAGCCGACCGCGCCGCGGCTGCATCTGGCCCCGACCGGCCATGCCGGCGTGGACGGCCTGCTCAGCGGCTTCGCCTGGAGCATGGGCGATCCGGTCTCCTTCGCGTTCCCGGACAGCGCGAGCGACTACGAGGCCTTCTACGGCGCCTCTGAGCCGGCGCGCGGCTTTGCCCAGATCGGCGCCGGGATGCGCGACGCGGTGCGCAAGATCCTGCTCGGCGACGCGGCGGGGATCACGACCGGGCCGGGCAGCCCGGGGCCTTCCGTCGCCGCCTTCACCCGCCTGGCGCTGGTCGAGGAGGCGCAGGACAGCTGGGCGGACATCCGCATCGCCCGTTCCTCCGCCCCGTCCACCGCCTGGGCCTATTACCCGAACGGGCGCGAGGGCGGGGATGTGTGGTTCGGCAGCCGCTACAGCTTCGACTCGCCCCGCCTCGGCACCTACCAGTTCATGGTGGCGGTGCATGAGCTCGGCCACGCGCTCGGCCTGAAGCATCCGCATGAGAGCTGGAACGGCTTCGGCGCGATGCCGCTGGAATGGGACAGCCTGGAATTCACGGTGATGTCCTATCGCTCGAAGGTCGGCGCCTCCACCACCGCGGGCTACAGCAACGGCACCTTCGACTATGCGCAGGGCTGGATGATGCTCGACATCGCCGCGCTGCAGGCGATGTACGGAGCGGACTACACGCACCGCGCGGGCGACACGGTCTATCGCTGGGATGCCGCGACGGGCGAGAGCTTCGTGGACGGCATCGGCCAGGGCGCGCCGGGCAACGGCATCGGCGGCAACGCCAACCGCGTCTTCCTCACGATCTGGGATGGCGGCGGCGTGGACACCTACGACCTGTCCAACTACGCCGGCGGCGTGTCGGTGGACCTGGCGCCGGGCGGCTTCTCGGTGCTGTCGGCCGCGCAGCTCGCCACGCTCGACACCCGCGACGGCACCAAGGCGCGCGGCAATGTCTTCAACAGCCTGCTGTTCGAGGGCAACACAGCCTCGCTGATCGAGAACGCGATCGGCGGCACGGGCGCCGACACGCTGGCCGGCAACCCGGCCGCCAACCGGCTGGAGGGCGGCGCGGGGAATGACTGGCTCGATGGCCGAGACGGCGACGACCTGCTGATCGGCGGCGCGGGCGCCGACACGATGATCGGCGGCGCGGGCTTCGACAGCTTCATGGTGGACAGCCCGGGCGACCTGGTGATCGAGCAGCCCGGCGGCGGGCTGGACCGCCTGCTGGTGGAGGCGGCGCTGCCCATCGCGCTTCCGGCCTGGGTGGAGATGCTGCGCCTGCTTGTCCCCGGCACCGGGATCGGCAATGGCGGCGCGAACCATCTGCGCGGCAGCGCCGGGAACGACAGCCTGGACGGCGGCGCCGGCAACGATCTCGTCGAGGGCGGCGGCGGCGCGGATACGCTGCGCGGTGGCCTCGGCGCCGACAGCTTCGTGCTGCGCCGCGGCGATGGCTGGGACCGGATCGAGGATTTCGCGCCGGGCCAGGACCGGCTGGTGCTGACCGGGTTCGGGCTGTCCACAGCGGATGTCATGGCGCTGGCCAGCGCCGTGCCGGGCGGCGTCTCCATCGCGCTTGGCGGGGGCGACGGCCTGCTGCTGGCCGGGCTGGCGCCGGGCCAGCTCTCGGCCGGCGACTTCGTCCTGTAGCCTCAGGCCCAGAGCTCGGGCCGCGCCATCTCCTCCGCCAGGCGCGTCGCCGCGGCCTCCAGCAGGCGCTCGCCCTTCTCCGCGCTGGCGGCCCGCGGATCGCCCATCACGCCGGTGTCCGTCATCTCGATGAAGCCGCGATGCCGCTTGAAGCCGGGCGGCGCCGGCGGGACGGCGCGCTTCGGCACCGCGGCGGCGATGTTGGCCGGCCGCACGCCGTCGGGCTGCACCGCCATCACCATCGAGGTCTCGGCCTCGCAGGCATGTTGCACATTCGTCTGCCTCTCCAGGATGGCGGCGAAGCGGTCGGCGCTGGCCTGCCAGTAGGTGACGCCGACCACCGGCACGCCGAGCGACTTCGTCAGCTCGATCGCCGCGGTCGCGATCGCCTCGACATTGCCGCCATGGCCGTTGACCAGGGCGATGCGCCGGAAGCCGTGGCGCGCGACGGAGCGCGCGACGCCGCCGACCACGGCGGCGAAGCCGTGGATGTCGAGCGTCAGCGTGCCGCCGAAGGGCATGTGGTGGTCCGCCAGACCGGACCAGATGCAGGGCGTGACCAGCGCCGGCGTGCCGGCCGCCTGCAGCTTGCGCGCCGTGCGCTCGGCCACCGCCGAGGCCAGCCACATGTCCACCCCCGTCGCCAGATGCGGCCCGTGCTGCTCGATCGAGGCGGTGGGGACCAGCACGACCGTCTCCGGCTTCGCGCGCGCCTGGATCTCGGCCGCCGTCAGCCGGGCCCAGGCGACTTCCTGCGCGTGTGTCCTCATCGGCATCTGTCCCTGGCTGCGATCGCTGCGGGGGATGGTTGCAGCCGGCGCCGAGTTCGGCAATTTGCCGGGCATGCGATTCCTGCTGCTGATCCTGCTGCTGCTTGCGCCTGGCGCCCGCGCGCAGGAGGCCGTGCATGGCGGCCCGGTGCGGGCGCTGGCGGCCTCCGGCGCGGCGCTGGCCTCCGCGGGTTTCGACCAGTCCATGATCGTCTGGGACGCCGAGGCCGGCCGCGCGCGCGCCGTGGTGCGCTGGCATGCCGGGGCGGTGAACGCGCTGGCGCCGCTGCCGGACGGGGGCTTCGCCTCGGCCGGGGAGGATGGGCGCATCGCGCTGTGGCCGGCGCGGCCGGGCCTGCAGCCGGCGCGCGTGCTGGAAGGCCATACCGAGCCCGTCGTGGCGCTCGCGCTGTCGCCCGATGGCAGCCGGCTGGCCTCGGCGGCCTGGGACGGCACCGCGCGGATCTGGACCCTCGCCACCGGTGCGGCGCAGGTGCTCGAGGGGCATCGCGGCAACGTCAATGCCGTGGCCTTCCGCCCCGACGGCACCCTCGCCACCGCCGGCTTCGACGGCACGGTGCGGCTGTGGCCGGCGGGCGAGGCCGGGCTGGTCGTGGTCGAGTTCGGCTTCCCGCAGAACACGCTGGCCGCGCTGCCGGACGGCACGCTGGCGGTGGGCGGCGTGGACGGCATGCTGCGCCTGGTCGCGCCGGACGGCGCGGTGCGGGAGGTGCGGGCGGGCGCGCGGCCCATCGTCGCGCTGGCGGCGGCGCCGGGCGGTGCGCTGGTGGCCGCCGCCTCGCTCGGCGGCAACGTCACGCTGTGGGAGCCCGCCGCGCTGCGGCTGCGCCACACGCTCGAAGGTCCCGGGCTGCCGGTGTGGTCCGCGATCTTCGCCCCGGATGGCAGGAGCCTCTGGACCGGCGGCACGGATCGTCGCGTGCGCCGCTGGGACGTGGCGACCGGCCGGCCCATCGGCCCGCTGGGCGCGGAGGCCGAGCAGGCGATCCCCGACGGCGCGGACCCGCATGGCGCGCGCGTCTGGCGGGCCTGCGCCGCCTGTCATTCGCTGACCGCCGAGGGCGGCAACATGGCCGGGCCGCATCTGCACAACCTGTTCGGCCGCCGCATGGGCAGCGTCGCCGGCTACGAGTATTCCGAGCGGCTGGCGCGCGGCGACATCGTCTGGACGCGGGAGACGGTGGCGGACCTGTTCACCCGCGGCCCGGACACCGTGACGCCGGGGACGAAGATGCCGGTGCAGCGCGTGGACAATGACCAGGATCTGCGTGCGCTGCTCGATTTTCTCGAGCTGGTCACCCGGTAGCGCCTGATCCGCGGAGGCGGACTCGCCGGAGCGGTGAATCAGTCGCTCACGCTTGGACCAGCTCTTCCGGCGTCGCGGCGATGCGGCGCTCGGCGAGCCAGCGGGAGACCGCGGGATCGGCGCTCCACACGCAGAGCGGCACGGCCAGAACCATGCCCAGCGTGAAGGGCAGGGCCAGCAGCAACGCCGCCGGCGAGACGGTCGCGAAGGCGAGCGTCAGCGCAACGCCGATCAGCGTGTGCGGCCACAGCAGTTGCGCCGCGTCGCCCCAGGCGATGCCGCGTTCCGCACGGTTCTGCGGCGCCCAGCCGGTGCGCCGGCCGAAAGGCAGGCTCGCCAGGAAGATCGCCTTGTTGAGCGTCGAGAGCGGCTCGAACAGTTGCATGAAGGCGATCTCGGTCAGCGCGCCCTTCGCGAAGGCGACGCGCCCGCCATAGCGCGCCGCGACCTCGCCCTTCAGCAGCGCATGCGCATAGCCCGCGAGCTTCGGCGAGAAGTAGCAGAGCCAATGCGCGAGGATCGCGATCGCCAGCGCGCCCATCGGCGTCCCCGCCCCGCCGCCGGAGACGGCGTTGATCGCCGCCAGCAACAGGATCGCCGCATAGAGCGGCGCACCCAGGAACAGGAGAATCGCCTGGAGCAGCTGCAGGCGGCCCATGACGGTGAAGTTCGGCAGGCGCAGCAGCTGCCAGTACTGCATGTTGCCGGCACCCCAGCGCTCGTCGCGGCGCATGAATTCGGGCATCGCCGGCGGGTTCGCCTCCAGGCTGCCTTCCTCCATCGGCAGGCAGCGCACGCGCCAGCCCGCCGCCTGCAGCCGCACCGATTCCACCATGTCGTGGGAGAGGATGCGGCTGCCGTCCGGCAGCGCCTCCAGCCGGGCATGCCGGCGGAAGGGCTCGCAGCGCAGGATCGCGTTGTGGCCCCAGTAGGGGCCGGAATCGAGCTGCCACCAGGCCTGGCCGGTCGCCCAGCTGCGCATCCCCGCGCGCATGCCGAACTGGAACAGCCGCGGGAAGGCGGCGCGCGCCGGGCGGCCGACGATGAGCTGCTGCACGATCGCCAGGCGCGGATCGGCCTCCATGATCGCGACCAGGCGCAGCACCGCGGCCGCCGTCATCACGCTGTCGGCGTCGAGCGTGACGAAGAAGTCCTCGTCCGTCGCGTGATGGTCCAGGAAGTCCATCACGTTGCCGGCCTTGAAGCCGGCGTTCTGCGCGCGCCGGCGATAGCGGACATGCGCCCGGCCGGCGGCGAAGCGCGCCACGGCCGTCTCCTCCGTCGCGGCCAGCGCCGGATCCTGGGTGTCCGACAGCAGCCAGAGCCGGAAGCGGTCGCCCGCGCCGGTCTCCGCCAGCCCCTCGAGCAGCCGTGCGAGCGGCGGGAGAACGGCCGCCATGTCCTCGTTGCGGATGCAGACGGCGAGCGCGGTGACCGCCTTCGGCGCGCCCGGCCGCGCCAGGCGAAGCGCCGGCAGCACCGCGGCGGGCGGGTCGCGGGCGAGCAGCAGGATCGCCAGCCCCACCAGCGAATTGCCGGCCGAGAGGGCCGCCCAGGGCGTCACCAGCAGCACGCCGAGCAGGATCAGCGCCTCCGCGGCGTTGATCCCGCCTGGCGCCAGGGCGCGCCAGGTCAGCAACAGCAGCAGCAGGGCGATGGCCGCGACCAGCGCCCCGAACAGCGCGCGCCGCAGCACCGGATTCTCGTCGGTCACGCGCGCCGCATCGGCCAGGATGATGGCGGGCGTGCGGCAGGCGGCGCGGCGCGCTCTCAGCCCGCGCGCCGGGCCTCCGCCTCGATCTCGGCGACCAGCCCGTCCGGCAGCGCCAGGCGGTGCGCCAGCGCGGCCAGCCACGCACGCTCCGACGCCTCGTCCGGGTCGATCGCCAGCCGCGCGGCGAGATAGAGTTCCGCCGCCTGCTCGGGCGTGGCGACGCCGCCGGCGATCTCCTCGAAGGGGATGTCGCGGCGCAGCAGGTCGAAGACGAAGGCCTTCGCCTCGGCATCCAGCCCCGCGCGTTCCACCGCGCCGAAGATCGCGCGCTGCTCGTCGGCGTCCACATGGCCATCGGCCTTGGCCGCGGCCACCATGGCGCGGACCAGCGCGAGTTCGAAGGGCGCGCCGTCCGCGGCCGGGGCGGCGGCGGGCAGGACGCGTCCGGCGGCCGGCGGCGGCACGCCCTGCGCGGGCTGCGCGCCCTGCTGCGCCTGCCAGTTCTGCCACGCGCGATAGGCCAGCGCGCCGAGCGCCGCGGCGCCGCCATAGGCCACCGCGCCGCCGGTCATCTTGCGCAGCTTCCTGCCGCCGAGCATCGCCGCGAGCAGCCCCGCGCCGGCGGCAAGCCCCGCCGCGCCGCCCGGCACATGCCGGGTGATGTCGGACAGCCCGCCCGGCAGCTGGAACCCGCCGCCGGGGCCGGGTGGCGCGGCGGTCGGCGCGCTGGGCAACCGGCCTGTTCCCTGCGTCCCGAGGAAGCTGTCGAGCAGTCGCTTGGCGTCGATCATGCCGGCGATCTCGGGTGGCGCGTGCACCGGATCAAGCGCGGCGCCGCCGCTGAAACGCAGCGGAAACAGATCGAACGGCTTCGTGATGCCGGCGGGGCTACCCTGCCATCCGCCGCACCCAGGCCCCGTACAGGCGCGGCCCGAGCAGCGCGCTCACCGCCACCAGCAGGATCGCCAGGCTCACCGGCCGCGTGACGAAGGTGGACCAGTCGCCCTGGCTGATGGTCAGCGCCTGGCGCATCGCCTGCTCGGCCATCGGGCCCAGGATCATGCCGATCACCACCGGCGCCACCGGGAAGTCGAAGCGGCGCATGAACATCGCGACGATCCCGATGGCGTAGAGCAGCACCAGGTCCACCACCGAATTGCTGATGCCGTAGGTGCCGATCGTCGCGAAGACCAGGATGCCGGCATAGAGCTGCGGCTGCGGGATCTTCAGGATGCGCGCCCAGAGCCCGACCAGCGGCAGGTTCAGCACCACCAGCATGACATTGGCGATGAACAGGCTGGCGATCAGTGTCCAGACCAGCTCGGCCTGGGTGGTGAACAGCAGCGGGCCGGGCTGGATGCCGTAGCTCTGGAAGGCGCTCAGCATGATCGCGGCCGTCGCGCTGGTCGGCAGGCCGAGGGTGAGCATCGGCACCAGCACGCCCGCCGCCGCGGCGTTGTTCGCCGCCTCCGGCCCGGCCACGCCCTCGATCGCGCCGGTGGTGCCGAATTCCTTCTGCGCCTCGGGCGAGGCGAGCTTCCGCTCGGCGTAGTAGCTCAGCATGGTCGGCATCTCGGACCCGCCGGCGGGCATGACGCCGAAGGGAAAGCCGAGGCCGGCGCCGCGGATCCAGGGCCAGAAGCTGCGCTTCCAGTCGCTGCGGCTCATCATGATGCGCCCGACCGGCAGCACCTCCGCCTTGCCCTCCACGTAGCGCCAGGCGAGGTAGAGCGTCTCCCCCACCGCGAACAGCGCGACGGCCACCAGCACCACGTTCACGCCGTCCAGCAATTCGGGGATGCCGAAGGTCAGGCGAGGCTGGCCGGTCTGCAGGTCGATGCCGACCAGCCCGAGCATCAGGCCGAAGAACAGGCTGGTCAGCCCGCGCAGCGCGCTGCCGCCGAGCACGGCGGAGACGGTGACGAAGCAGAGCACCATCAGCGAGAAATACTCGGCCGGGCCGAGCTTCAGCGCCAGCTCCACCACGATCGGGCCGAGGAAGGCGATGCCGAGCGTGCCGACCGTGCCGGCGACGAAGCTGCCGATCGCCGAGGTCGCCAGCGCCGGCCCCGCGCGGCCGTTCTTCGCCATCTTCGCACCCTCGAGCGCGGTGATGATCGAGCCCGATTCGCCCGGCGTGTTGAGCAGGATGGAGGTGGTGGAGCCGCCATACATCGCGCCGTAGAAGATGCCGCAGAACAGGATGAAGGCGCCGGTGGCGCTGACGCTGTAGGTGATCGGCAGCAGCAGCGCGATGGTCAGCGCCGGGCCGAGGCCGGGCAGCACGCCGATCGCCGTGCCGAGGAAGCAGCCGAGCAGCGCCCAGCCCAGGTTGCTCAGGCTCAGCGCATGGGCGAAGCCCATCGAAAGGCCGTCGATGGCGTCCATTATCCTGCCCTCAGGCGGCGGGCGCCACCTCCGGTGGCTTGCCTTGCGCGCCGATGCACCACTGCGCTGGCGCCGTCGGTCGCGTCGTGCGCGGGGCCGCAGTCGCGGCCCTGGCGATGGCGCCGCGCGGTCACTCGGGGCTGCCGAACACCAGCGCCTCGACCACGCCCGCGCCGATGTTCACGCCGAGCAGCTTCACGAACAGCGTGTAGGCGCCGAGCGCGAGGACGAAGGCGATCGCCGCGTTGCGCAGCCAGGCGCGGGAGCCGAAAGCGGCGGCGACCAGCGTGAACTGCGCCGTCGCCGCCAGCGTGAAGCCGAGCGGCACGATCAGCACGAGGTTGGCCAGCAACGCCGCCAGCAGCAGCGCCAAGGAGCGCGGATTGGGCGGCGGCGCCTCCGCGATCTCCGGAATGTCGGCCGACCAGCCGCCGCGCAGCGCCGCCGCGGTCAGCCCCATGCCGAGCGCCACGAGACCGGCGGCGATGAGCCAGGGCACGAGCTTCGGCCCGACCTGCGCATAGAGGGGCGAGGTCGGGATCGCGAGCGCCTGCCAGACCGCGACACCGCCGAGCCCCAACACGAAGAGCCCGGCACCGAGATCCGCGCGGTCCGGACGCGCCCTTGTCACGTGGCGAGGCCGAGGTCGCGCAGCACGCCCTCGGTCGCGACGATGTCGCTGGCAAGCGCCTGCTCGAAGGCGGTTCCGGCGAGGAAGGCGTCGTCCCAGCCGCGGGTCTCGAGCATCTGCTTCCACGCCGGCAGCGCATGGATCGCCGTCATCAGGTCGGTCAGCGCCTGGCGCTGCGTCGCGTTGATGCCGGGCGCGCCGAAAACGCCGCGCCAGTTGGACGTCACGACATCCACGCCGCTTTCCTTCAGCGTCGGGATGGCGGCATCCGAGCGGCGTTCCCCCGTGGTGGCCAGCGCGCGCATCCGCCCGGCCTTGATCTGCTCGGCGAATTCCGAATAGCCGGAGATGCCGGCCTTCACCTGCCCGCCGATGATCGCCGCCTGGGCCGGGCCGCCGCCGGCGAAGGCGACATAGGACGCCTCGCGCGGGTTGCGGCCGAGCGCCTTCAGCACGAGGCCGAGGGTGATGTGGTCGGTGCCGCCGGCCGAGCCGCCGCCCACCGCCACCGCGCCGGGATTGGTCCGCAGCGCCTGCAGCAGCTGCCCGATGTTCTGGAACTCGGAGGCGGAGGGGACGACGATGACGCCGATCTCCTCGGTCATGCGCGCGATCGGCACCACGTCCTTGATCGTCATCGGCGACTTGTTGGTGATGCCGGCGCCGACCATCACGGAGCCGCCGACCATCAGCGCGTCGGCGCGACCGCGGCGCTGCGCGACGAAGCGCGGCAGCCCGACCATGCCGCCGGCGCCGCCGACATTCTCGAACTGGAAGTTGCCGACCAGGCCGGCGCCGCGGGCCACCTGCTCGATGGCGCGGCCGAGCCCGTCCCAGCCGCCGCCGGGGCCGGCAGGGACGAACATGAAGATGTTGGCGAAGCGCTGTTGCGCCCAGGCGGGCGCCCCCAACCCGCCGACGGCGGACAGGCCGAGGGCGGCGGTCAGGACGTTGCGGCGATAGAGATTCATGGTTCCTCCCCGGAATCGACCGGTCCACGGTGTTGCGCGAAGCCTATGACAGCCGCAACACCGGTGCAAACGGCGCGGCCGCACCCCTCGGGCCGGCCGCCGCGCTCATCCGACAGGGGAGGACCCCGGCGCATGGCGGAGCAGCGAGCCAAGGCAGAGCCAGCCCTGCGCCGCAGCATCGGGCCGTTCCAGCTCTTCGCCTACACGCTCGGCGGGATGCTCGGGGCGGGCATCTACGGCCTGGTCGGGCGGGCGGCGGGGGAGCTCGGTTCCGCGGTCTGGCTCGGCTTCCTCGTCGCGATGGTCGCGGCGCTGCTGACCGGGCTTTCCTATGCCTCGCTCGGCAGCCGCTATCCGCGCGCGGGCGGCGCCGCCTATGTCACCGGCCGCGCCTTCGCCCGTCCGCTGCTGACCTGGGTGGTGGGGCTGGCGGTCATGGCCTCCGGCCTCACCTCGGTCGCGACGCAGTCGCGCGTGGTCGCGGCGAACCTGCTGGCGCTGACCGGGCTGCAGCAGGTGCCGGCGGTGGCGCTGGCGGCCGGCTTCGTGCTGCTGCTCGCCGGCGTCGTGCTGCGCGGCATCCGCGAGAGCATGTGGGTGAACATCGTCTGCACCCTCGTCGAGGCCGGCGGCCTGGTGCTGGTGGTGGTGGTGGGCATCGGCTGGTGGGGCAGCCGGCCCTTGCTGGAGACGCCGGGCGGCGAGGGCATCGGCCTGTCCTTCCTGATGACCGGCGCGATCCTGACCTTCTTCGCCTTCATCGGCTTCGAGGACACGCTGAACGTCGCGGAGGAGGCGCGCGACCCGCGCCGCACCCTGCCGCTCGGCATCATCGCCGCGATGCTGGCGGCGACGGCGCTCTACATCGCGGTGGCGATCACCGCCGTGTCCGTGGTGCCCTGGCAGGAGCTGGCGGTCGCGCCGGGCCCGCTGGTGGAGGTGATGGCGCGCGCCGCGCCCTGGTTTCCCGCCTGGGGCTATGCCGCGATCACCCTCTTCGCCGTGGCGAACACCGGCCTGCTGAACTACGTCACCGCCTCGCGCCTGCTGCTCGGCATGGCACGGCACGGGCTGTTCCCGCGCGCGCTGACGCGCATCCATCCGCGGCGGCACACGCCGCATGTGGCGATCCTGGCGCTGCTGCCGGTGATCCTCGCGCTGGTGCTGGCGGGCGACATCGGCCAGCTTGCCGCAGCGACGGTGCTGCTGCTGCTCGGCGTGTTCAGCGTGGTGAATGTCGCGCTGCTGGTGCTGCAGCGCCGGCAGGGCGAGCCGCGCGGCGGCTTCGAGGTGCCGGCGGCGGTGCCGGCGGCGGGCGCGCTGGTCTGCGCCGCGCTGCTGGTCAACCGCGTGCTGGCCGGCGACTGGCGGGCCCCGGCGCTGGCCGGCGCGCTGCTCTGCGCCATCCTGCTCGCCTTCGCCCTGCTGCGGCCCGCCGCCACGCCGGACTCCATGGACGCCGCGCCGGAAGCCGGGGATGGCTGAGCCGCGCTTGCCGACACCGCGCCGCGCGACGCATTGTCGGGCGGCCAGCCGGTCCGATGGGGAACGACGCCGCATGACGAGGTTGCAGGTCCTGGCGCGCCGCGCCATCGCCGCCATGGCGCTCATCCCCTGCCTGGCCCTGGCCTTCGGGGCGGCGGCGCAACCCGCCCCGCCAGCCCCGCCCGCGCAGCCGGCGCCGGAGCGCGAGCTGGTGCTGCAGAACGAGACCGACCTCGCGCTGATGCAGTTCTTCCTGTTGCCGCCGGACAGCGCCGCGCGCAGCCCGGACCTGCTCGGCGCCGAGGTGGTGCGGCCGGCCAGCACCCACCGCATCCGGCTCGGCCGCGTGCCGGCCTGCGTGTTCGATGCCGTCGCCCGGTTCGCCGACGGCAGCAAGGAGGTTCGGCGCGGCCTCGACATCTGCGCCGCGCCGCGCCTGGTCTTCGGCGACCCCGCCCTGCCGACGCTGGAATTCGCCGTGGCGAACCGCAGCCAGCTCCGTCTGCGGGAGCTGCACGTCTCGGCGGAAGGGCCTTCGGCCTGGGGGCGCGACCGGCTCGGCCGCGCCGTGATCCCGCCCGGCGGGCGCCTGGCGCTGCGGATGCGCACCCGCGACTGCGTCTTCGACCTGCGCGCCGTCTACGAGGACAACCAGGAGGAACTGCGGCAGCGCATGGATCTCTGCGCCCAGCGCGAGGTCGCCTTCGACCGCAGCGCCCTGGTTCGTCCGCCGACGCGGCAGATCGTCCTGGCCAACCGCCACCTGGCCACGGTGCGGCAGGTGTATCTCTCCGACAGCGCCGAGCCCGATTGGGGCCCGGACCGCCTGGGCAGCGCCATGCTGGCAGTGGACGAGGACACCACGGTGGAGACCACCGGCGGCTGCCGGGCCGATCTGCGCATCGTCTTCGCCGATGGCGCCGCCGAGGAGCGGCGCGCCATCGACATCTGCGAGACGACGCGCGTGGTGCTGCGGCCCGGCTGGGTGGTCGCGGCGCGGCTGGACGGGGAAGAGCCCGTGGCGCCGGACGCGGCGGCGCCGGGGGGCGAGGCAGCTGCGGCTGCGCAACGTTGGGCCGCTGCCGATCGTCGAGATCTACACCGGGCGACCGGGTGGGCCGCGCGGCGCCGACCGGCTGGGCGAGGACACGCTGCCGATCGGCGCGGCGATCGAGATCGAGGCCACCGGCCCGGATGCCTGCGCGGCGGACCTCGTCGCCGTGTTCCGCGACGGGCGCGAGGTGGTGCAGCGCGGCGTGGACCTCTGCGCCGGCGAGGAGATCGAGATCCAATGAGCATGCTGCCCCGCGCGCTGGCCTTGCTGGTCGCTGCCCTGCTGCTTGGCGCGCCGGCGGCGGCGCAGGAGATCCCGCCGCCGCTCCGCGGCGCGTGGTTCGCCGGCGACTGCGCCGATCCCGACGCGATGCTGGTGCTGACCGGCCGCAGCGCCGCCCGGCTGGAGGTGGAGGCCGCCGGCCGGCTGTTCCGCTTCGCCGCGACGCGCCCCGCGGCGGGCTTCACGCTTGGCGTGGGCGTGGGGGCGGGGGGGCCCCCCCCGGGGGTGAGGGCCGGCGGGGGCCGCCCCGCCGCCCGGCGGC
>NZ_JBWXTD010000003.1:685448-698507 GCF_056682175.1 Falsiroseomonas sp. RANM36 | reverse complement strand
CCGCGCCGCCCGCGCCACTGGGGGGCCCCCCCGCGGGGGGGCCCGGCGGCGCCCGGCGTCTGAGGGCGTCGACGACATGATGCCCCTGCCCTGGGTCCTGGTGTTCTTCCCCTGGCTCGGCGCCGTCGCTCTCGCGCTGATCCCGCCGCGCTTCGGCGTGGGGCGCTTCGTCAATATCGGCATCGCGACCGGATCGCTGGTGATCGCACTGCTGCTGCTCGGCCATCCGCATGGCGAGCAGGGCTGGACGCGCACCGATGCGCTCAACCTGCCCTTCGTCGCGGTCTCGGCGCTGGTGGGACTGACCACCGCGATCTTCTCCGCCGCGACGCTGGACGCGGAGAAGTTCGACAGCCTGCGCATCCGCGCCTACCATACGGCCTTCCAGGTCTTCATGGGCGCACAGTTCCTGGCGCTCGTCTCCGACAATCTCGGCGTGATGTGGGTGGCGATCGAGATCGCGACGCTCGCCTCCGTGCTGATGGTCGGCGTGCACGGCACCCCCGCCGCCATCGAGGCCGCCTGGAAGTTTTTTGTTCTTTGCGGCGTCGGCATCGCGTTGGCGCTGTTCGGCACCATCCTGCTGTATCTCGCGGCGCAACCGGTCGTCGGCAGCGGCGATCCGGGGCTGTCCTGGGCGGCGCTGCATGCCGTCGCGGCGCGCTGCGATCCCGGGCTGCTCTCGCTCGCCTTCGTCTTCCTCCTGGTCGGCTACGGCACAAAGGCCGGCCTCGTGCCACTGCATTCCTGGCTGCCGGATGCCGAAGCCGAAGGGCCGCTGCCGATCTGCGCGGTGCTCTCCGGGCTGCTGCTGAACGCGGCGCTGCTCGCGGTCCTGCGCGCCGAGGCGATCGTCGGCGCCAATCCGGCCGCCCTGCCGCCCGGCCCCTTCCTGATCGGCTTCGGCCTGCTCTCCCTGCTGCTGGCAGCCTTCTCGCTCTGGCGGCGGCGCGATGCGCGGCGGCTGTTCGCGTGGAGCTCGATCGAGCATGTCGGCCTCGCCACCCTCGCCTTCGGCATCGGCGGCGCTGTGGCGAACCTCGCGGGCATCATCCACCTGCTCGGCCATTCGCTGATCAAGAGCGGCGTGTTCTTCGCGGTCGGCGCCGCGGCGCAGCTCAAGGGCAGCCAGAAGCTGCAGGACATCGGCGGGCTGGCGGCGAGCCATCCCGCGCTGGGCTGGGGCCTCGCGCTCGGCATCGCCGCACTCGCGGGCATGCCGCCCTTCGCGCTGTTCCTGTCGGAGCTGCGGCTGGTGGCGGAGGCGGCGGCGCACGCCCCGTGGCTGGTGCTGCCGATCGGCCTCGGCCTGCTCACCGCCGCGGCGGCGCTGATCCGCGCGCTTCAGCAGATGTGCCTGGGCGAGCCGACGCGCGACAACCCCGTGCCCGGCGCCTTCCACCTGCCTGGCGGGCTGGCCTGGGCGACGGTGCCGGTCTGGCTGCATCTGGCGCTGGCCGCCGCGCTGATCCTGCTGGCGCCGCCGGCCTTCACCGCGCTGTTGCGCGGGGGGGCGGAGATTCTGGGATGAGCGGCGCTGCGTCCGACCTGATCCGTCGCGGCGCGCCGCAGGGCTGCAGGCCCTTCGAGCGTTTCCTGCTGACGCAATCCGCCTTCGCCGGGCTGCGCGAGGCGCTGGCGCAGGAACCGACGCTCGCGCTGCTCTCGCTCTGGGCCGAGCCCTCCGCGATCCACGCGGCCTTCCTGGACGAGAGCGCGGAACAGGGCACGCTCCTGCTCGCGACGTGCCTCGCCAGCGACCAAGAATACCCGGCGCTGTCGCCGGTGCGGCCGGGGGCGGTGCGGTTCGAGCGTGCGATCCGCGATCTCTGGGGCCTCTCGGCCGAAGGCGGCGTGGACCTGCGCCCCTGGCTGGATCACGGCCGCTGGCCCGTGCAGGCGCCGCTCTCCGCAAGACCCTCGCGCGAACCCGTGCCGCCGCTGCAACCGGAGTTCCTGCCGATCGAGGGCGAGGGCTGGCACCAGATTCCCGTCGGCCCCGTGCATGCCGGCGTGATCGAGCCCGGCCATTTCCGCTTCACCGTGCAGGGCGAGACGGTGGTGCGGCTGGAACAGCTGCTCGGCTACACGCACAAGGGCACGCTTTCGCTCATGGTCGGCAAGTCGCCGCGATGCTGGAGCTGGAGCGGATCGCCAACCACCTGAATGACTGGGGATTCGTGTGCAACGACGCGGCCTTCGCCTATCCGCATGCGCGCTGCGGCGAGCTGCGCGAAGGCGTGCTGCGCGCCAATGCGGCGGCCTTCGGGCACCGGCTGATGATGGATGTGGTCATCCCCGGCGGGCTTTCCGTGGACCTCGCGCCGGGCGGGGAGGCGGCGATCCTGGCCGCGCTCGCCGCGACGGAGGCCGAGATCGCGCCGCTGCTCACGATCTACGAGACGCATGCCAGCCTGCAGGACCGCGTGGTCGGCACAGGCGTCCTGCGCCGCGATCTCGCCGCGCGCTTCGCCGCGGGCGGTCATGTCGGCCGCGCCTCCGGCCGCGGCTTCGATGCGCGGCGCGCGCTGCCGCATGCACCCTATGACGCGATCGCCTTCGAGGTGCCGGTGTTCGCCGAAGGCGATGTGGATGCGCGGGTGCGGGTGCGCGTGGCGGAGTTGCAGGAAAGCATCCGGATCGTCCGCGCGCTGCTCGCCGCGCTGGAACCCGGCGAGATCCACCTGCCCCTGCCGCAGAAGGGCGGCGAGGGCATCGCGGCCGTCGAGGGGTTCCGGGGCGAGATCCTGACCTGGATGGCGCTGGACGATGGCGGCATCATCCGCGCCGTCTTCCCGCGCGATCCGTCCTGGCTGCAATGGCCGCTGCTGGAGGCGGCGATCGAAGGAAACATCGTCGCGGACTTCCCGTTGTGCAACAAGTCGTTCAACTGCTCCTACAGCGGGGTGGACCTGTGATGGCGAAGGCGGCCTGACATGGCGCGCTTCCCGACCCTGGCGGGCGAGGCCGCCGGCGCCTCCGGCATGTTCACCGTGACCCTGGTGAAGCCCGGCAAGGGCCGCCCGATCGCGGAGCACTGGGCCTATGACGAGCGCGGCCAGGCGCTGGCCGAGCTCGGCCTGATCGCGGAGCGCGTGCCGCCGGGCACGGAACTCGTCCTCCGCGACCCGGAGGGCAACGACATGCTGCGCATCGCGCGGCTGGCCTAGGAAGGGAGACCCGATGCTCTGGCCACGGCTCGGCAAGCGCCTGCTCGGCCGCCCGCTGACGGATGCGGCCCCCGCGGCGCCGGAGGAGGTGGTGCAGGCCCTGGCCGCGCGGCTGGAGGCGACGGCGCGCGCCCGGCTCGGCCGCAGCCTGGCGATCCGGGAGGTGGATGCCGGCAGCTGCAACGGCTGCGAGCTGGAGGTGAACGCCATGGCCGGCGTGCTCTACGACATCGAGCGCTTCGGCCTGCGCATCGTCGCCAGCCCCCGCCACGCCGATGTTCTGCTCGTCACCGGCCCGGTGACCCGCAACATGCGGGAGGCGCTGCTGCGCACGCGGGACTGCACGCCCGATCCCTGCTGGATCGTCGCCGCGGGCGACTGCGCGGCGGATGGCGGCGTGTTCAAGGGCAGCTACGGGGTGGAGGCCGGGGTGGCCAATGTGCTGCCGGTGGACCTGGTGATCCCAGGCTGCCCCCCCACCCCGCTGCAGCTGCTGGAAGGCCTGCTCTCCCTGCTGGAGGCGCAGGAGACGCCCAGGCGCGCCGCGCCGGGCTGATCCCCGCCTCGCCGCACCTGCGAAGCGCCCCGCTTCCGCCGCAGCGCGCGCGGCCTCATAAGGGGTGTTCGGTTGGGGAGAAAGCCGGAACGATGGACGACGCGCGCAAGACGCCGGGCGAGATTGTCGGGGACACACGCACGGCCCGGATCACCGCGGAGGAAGCGCTGGCCATGCATGCCGAGGGACGCCCCGGCAAGCTGGAGATCCGCCTCACCAAGCCGCTGATCACCGCGCGCGACCTGTCGCTCGCCTACAGCCCGGGCGTGGCCGAGCCGTGCCTGCACATCCATCGCGACAAGAAGCTTGCCTACGACTACACGGCGAAGGGCAATTTCGTTGCGGTCGTGTCGAACGGCACCGCGGTCCTCGGCCTCGGCAATCTCGGCGCGCTGGCGTCGAAGCCGGTGATGGAGGGCAAGGCTGCGCTGTTCAAGCGCTTCGCGGACGTCGATTCCATCGACCTCTGCGTGGACACGGAGGACGTGGACGCCTTCGTCAACTCGGTGCGCTACCTCGGGCCCAGCTTCGGCGGCATCAACCTCGAGGACATCAAGGCCCCCGAATGCTTCGTCATCGAGCAGCGCCTGCGCGAGCTGATGGACATCCCGGTCTTCCATGACGACCAGCACGGCACGGCGATCGTCGCCGCGGCCGGGCTGATCAACGCGATCCACCTGACCGGGCGCGACATCAAGACGACGAAGCTGGTGATCAACGGCGCCGGCGCCGCATCCATCGCCTGCGCCGAGCTGGTGAAGGCGATGGGCATGCGGCCCGAGAACGTTCTTCTGTGCGACACCAAGGGGGTCATCTACCGGGGGCGCACGGAGGGGATGAACCAGTGGAAGTCGGCGCATGCGGTGGAGACGCCGGCGCGCACGCTGTCCCAGGCGCTCGACGGCGCCGACGTGTTCTTCGGCCTGTCGGTGAAGGGCGCGCTGACGCCCGACATGGTTCGCGCCATGGCGCCGAAGCCGATCATCTTCGCCATGGCCAATCCCGACCCCGAGATCACGCCGGACGAGGCGCGCTCCGCCCGGCCCGACGCGATCGTGGCCACGGGCCGCTCGGACTATCCGAACCAGGTGAACAACGTCCTCGGCTTCCCCTTCATCTTCCGCGGCGCGCTGGATGTGCGGGCCAGCACGATCAACGACGCGATGAAGATCGCGGCCGCCGAGGCGCTGGCCATGCTGGCGCGGGAGGACGTGCCCGAGGAAGTGGCGGGCGCCGGCGCCGGCAAGTCGCTGCGCTTCGGCCCGGAATACATCATCCCCAACGCCTTCGACCCGCGCCTTATCAGCCGCGTCTCTCCGGCGGTGGCCAAGGCGGCGATGGAATCGGGCGTGGCGCGCAAGCCGCTGGCCGACCTGCACCGCTACGCCCGCGACCTGGCGAACCGGCTGGACGCGACGGTCGGCGCGCTGGAGGCGATCGCGGAATCCGTCGTCGCCAATCCGAAGCGCGTCGTCTTCGCCGAAGGCGAGGAGGAGAAGGTGATCCGCGCCGCGATCGCCTTCCGCAACGCCGGCTACGGCACGCCGGTGCTCGTCGGGCGGGAAGACCGGATCAACGCCGTCACCGCGGCGCTCGGGATCCCGCTGCCCGACGGCATCGAGATCCAGAATGCGCGGCTGTCGGATTCCAATCGCCGCTATGCCGACTTCCTCTACGCCCGCAAGCAGCGCGACGGCTTCCTGTTCCGCGACTGCCAGCGCCTGGTCAATCAGGACCGCAACGTCTTCGCCGCCTGCATGGTGGCGGCGGGCGATGCGGACGCCGTGGTCACCGGCACCACGCGCTCCTACTCGGTGGCGATGGAGGGCATCTCCATGGCGATCGATCCCGTCCCGGGGCGGCGGGTGTTCGGCGTCTCGATCATCGTCTCGCGCAACGCCGGGACGGTCCTCGTGGCCGACACGGCGGTGCATGAGCGCCCGGACGCCGAGACGCTGGCCGCCATCGCGCGCGGCTCGGCCGCGGCGGCGCGTCGCCTGGGGCTGGAGCCGCGCGTGGCCTTCCTCTCCTTCTCCACCTTCGGCGATCCGCGCGGGACGATTCCCGGCTCCATCCGGGAAGCGGTGAAGCTGCTGACGGAGCGCGGCGCGGATTTCGAGTTCGACGGCGAGATGTCGGCCGATGTCGCGCTGGACCCGGCGTTGCGTGCGGCGCTCTATCCCTTCTGCCGCCTGACCGGACCGGCCAATGTGCTGATCATGCCGGGCCTGCACGCCGCCCATGTGCTGACCAAGGCGGTGCCGCAGCTGACCAGCGCGCAGGTGATCGGGCCGCTCCTGACCGGGCTGACGCATTCGGCGCAGATCGTGCCGATGCAGGCGGGCGTGAACCAGATCCTCGACGTCGCCTGTCTCGCCGCGCACGCCGCGGCGACGAAGTGACGACGTGACGGGGCCGGCGGTCGCCACCATCGGCTACGAGGAGGCGACGCCGGCGGCGCTCGTCGCGGCGCTGCGGCAGGCCGGCATCGCCACCGTGGTGGACGTGCGCGCGCTGGCGAACAGTCGCCGTCCCGGCTTCGCCAAGCGCGCGCTGTCCGCCGCGCTGGCGGAAGCCGGGATCGGCTACGCGCACATGCCCGCCCTCGGCACGCCGGCAGCCGGACGACAGGCGGCGCGCAGCGGCAGGCCCGAGGTGATGCGCCGCATCTTCGCCGCGCACCTCGCCGGGGTGGAGCCTCAGGCGGCACTGGCCGAGCTGAAGGCGCGCGCGGCGCGCGAGCCGGTCTGCCTGCTCTGCCTCGAAGCCGATCCGGCGCAGTGCCACCGCACGCTGGTGGCGGAGGCCGTGGGCCTGCCGATCCGCCACCTGGCGCCGATCGGCCCCGCGTGAGCCGCGCGGCCCTTGGCGTCAGCTCGCCTTGCGCAGCACCAGCGTGGTCCAGGGGCCGACGGGCAGCGCGCGTTCCAGCCTGAGGCCGTGGCGGCGATGCGCCGCCAGCACCATGCGGGCCTGTGTCCCGAGCAGCCCCGCCAGGATCGCCGTGCCGCCGGGCGCCAGCCCGCTCGCCATGTGCTTCGCCATGGCGCAGAGCGGGCGGGCGAGGATGTTGGCGAAGACCAGGTCATAGGGCCGGCCGCCCCGCACATGGCGCTCGCCCCAGCCATCGGCAAGGCGCGCGCGCACCAGCCTGCCCACGCCGTTCATGGCCGCGTTCTGCTCGGCGACGCGCACGCTCCAGGGCTCGATGTCGGTGGCCAGCACTGGGCGCTTGCGCCGCTTCGCCGCGGCCATCGCCAGGATGCCCGACCCCGTGCCGAGATCGAGGATGCGCCGCATCCGCCGCCGGTCCTTCTGCGCACGCGCGAAGGCGATCAGGCAGCCGCGGGTCGAGGCATGCTCGCCGGAGCCGAAGGCGATGCCGGCATCCAGCACCAGCACCGCGCGGCCATACACGCGCGTCGCGGGGACATGGGTGGGGCGGATGAGAAAGTCGCCGCCGATCTCCTGCTCGCCGAAGGATTGGGCTGTGCGGGCGAGCCAGCCCTCGGCTTCCACCGGCGCGGCCTGCAGCGCCGCGTCATGGCCGGTGACGACGGCGGCGAGCGCCAGCGCGCCGGCCAATTCCTCCTCCCCCGCGCCCTGCGGCCGCACGCCTTCGAGGCGCCAGGTGTCCGTCGCCTCGTCGCGGAACAGCGCGACGGAGCGGCATACGGTCTGCAGCGCGGCCTCGTAGGGCGGGACGGCATGCTCGGGCAGCGCGTCCAGCCAGATGGTCTCGAGCGGATCGGCGCGGCGGTCGCGCGGCCCGGCATAGGTGTCGCGCATCACGCCTCGTTCGCCTTGCGCAGGAACCGGTCCAGCACGCGCTTGGTATCCGCCTTGTCGAAGGCGACCTCCAGCCGGTCATCCTCGACCTGCAGCACGGTGCCGTAGCCGAACTTGTCGTGGAACACGCGCTCGCCGCGCGCGAAACTCGTGGATTGCGCGGGGCGCTCCTGCACCTCCCAGGCGCCGGCCTCGATCACGCGCGGGCGGCGCGCGAGCAGGCCGCCGCCGCCGAAGACCGATGGCGTGTCGCGCATGCCGCGCATGGAGGATGCGCCTTCGCGCGTGATCATCTCCTCCGGCAACTCGTCGAGGAAGCGGGAGGGGATGGCGGGCGACCAGTTGCCGTAGATGCGGCGGTTCGCGGCGTGGCTGATGATGGCGTGCTTGCGCGCCCGCGTGATGCCGACATAGGCGAGGCGCCGTTCCTCCTCCAGCGACTTCTCGCCGCCCTCGTCGAGGCTGCGCTGGGAGGGGAACAGCCCTTCCTCCCAGCCCGGCAGGAAGACGGTGTCGAACTCCAGCCCCTTGGCGGCGTGCAGGGTCATGATCTGCAGCCGCTCGCCTTCCGCGTTCTCGTCGTTCTCCATCACCAGCGCGACGTGGTCGAGGAAGCCCGAGAGGTTCTGGAACTCGCCCATCGCACGCAGCAATTCCTTGAGGTTCTCGAGCCGCCCCGGCGCCTCCGGGCTTCGGTCGGCCTGCCACATCGCCGTATAGCCGCTTTCCTCCAGCACCGTCGCCGCGGCGACGACGTGCCCCTCCTTCTCGTTCACCTGGCGCCAGCGCGCAAAACCCTGGATCAACTCGCGCAGCGCGTTGCGCGGCTTCGGCTTCAGCGCATCGCCCTCGGTGATGCGCGCGGCGGCATCGTGCAGCGGGATGCGCTCGGCGCGGGCGAGCTCGTGCAGCGCGCGCATGCCGGAATCGCCCAGGCCGCGCTTCGGCGTGTTCACGATGCGCTCGAAGGCCAGGTCGTCGGCGGGCTGGTTCAGCACGCGGAGATAGGCCATCGCGTCGCGGATCTCCTGCCGCTCGTAGAATTTCAGCCCGCCCACGACGCGATAGGGCAGCCCGAGCACGATCAGGCGTTCCTCGAAGCTGCGGGTCTGGAAGCCGGCGCGCACCAGGATCGCGACCTCGTTGAGCGAGTGGCCGGAACGGCGGAGCGATTCGATGCGCTCGCCCACCATGCGCGCCTCCTCCTCGCTGTCCCAGAGCGAGACGACGCGCACCTTCTCCCCATCGGCGTCGTTGCGCCCGGGCCGCAGCGTCTTGCCGAGCCGGCCGGTGTTGCGCGCGATCAGCCCGGATGCGGCGCCGAGGATCGGCCGCGTGGACCGGTAATTCGCTTCCAGCCGGACGATGCGCGCCCCGCGAAAGTCCTTCTCGAAGCGCAGGATGTTCTCGATCTCCGCGCCGCGCCAGGAATAGATCGACTGGTCGTCGTCGCCAACGCAGCATATGTTCTGGGGCTGCGGGTCGGGGCGCTGCGCGAGCAGGCGCAGCCAGTAGTACTGCACCAGGTTGGTGTCCTGGTACTCGTCCACCAGGATGTAGCGGAAGGCGCGGTGGTAGTCGGCCAGCACCTCCGGGTGGGTGCGCAGGATCTCCGTCATGTGCAGCAGCAGGTCACCGAAATCGGCGGCGTTCAGCTCGCGCAGGCGCGACTGGTACGCCTCGTAGAGCGCGCGGCCGCGGTTCATCGCGTAGTCGGTGTCCTCCGCCGGCGTGACGCGCGCAGGCGTCATGCCGCGGTCCTTCCATCGCTGGATGATCGCCATCATCCCCTGCGCGGGCCAGCGCTTCAGGTCCACGCGCTCGGCTTCCATCACCTGCTTCAGCAGCCGCAGCTGGTCGTCGGCGTCGAGGATGGTGAAGCCGCTCTTCAGCCCGACCAGCTCGGCATGGCGGCGCAGCATGCGTGCGCAAAGCGCGTGGAAGGTGCCGAGCCAGAGCCCCTCCACCGGGCGACCCAGGATGTGGGCGACGCGCTCGCGCATCTCGCGCGCGGCCTTGTTGGTGAAGGTGACGGCCAGCACCTCCCAGGGCCGCGCCTTGCCGCTCATCAGGATGTGCGCGAAGCGCGTGGTCAGCACGCGGGTCTTGCCCGTGCCGGCGCCGGCCAGCACCAGCAGCGGGCCATCCAGCGTCTCCACCGCCTGGCGCTGCTCGGGGTTCAGGCCGGCCAGATAGGTGAAACGCCCTTCGGTCGGAGTCACGCTGCGCTCCTCGCCCACCCAGCGGCCTGCGCTGCGCCGAGATCCGTCACTGGCAGGTCCCGACGCTGGCCGGGGCGCAGATGCGCTGCCCGTCGGTCCAGCGCGCGCCCGCGAGGATCGCATTGGAGAAATCCGCACCTTCCAGATTGGCGCCGGTCAGGTCCGCGCCGGACAGATCGGCGCGGAACAGCCGCGCCCGCCGCAGATCGGCCCCCGCCAGCCGGGCGTCGCGCAGCACCGCGCGCGTGAAGTCGGTCTCGCGCAGGGTCGCGTCGGTCAGGTCGGCATCGGTCAGGTCGGAGGAGACGAAACGGGCATTGAAGGCATCCGCGCCGACCAGCCGCGCGCCGACGATGCGCGCCCTTTGCAGCGAGGTGTCGCGAAGCTGCGCGCGCGAGAGGTCGGCCCCCGCCAGGTCGCGCCCGTCCAGCAGGCAGCGGCGCCACACCACCTCCGGCCCGGCCGGGTCGGTGCAGGCAGCGAGGGCGGGAGGCGCGGCGAGCAGCGCCAGCGCGAGGAGCAGGAGGAGTTGGCGCGGGAACACGCCACAGGATATAGAACACAGGTCGAACGTCTCCAACCACGGCCGCCGCGCTCACCCCCTTTGGCTCCGCTCAGGCTCTTCCTCGAATGGTCGGCGCGGCGCGGCGGGCTGCTTCTGGCCGGCTGCATCTTCGTGGGCGTCGCGCTGCCGCCGCTGGCCGCGGTGCTGCGCGAGACGCTGACCCTGACGGTCGCCGGGCTGATGACCCTGGTGATGCTGCGCATCGATCTCGGCCAGGTTGTGGGCTATCTGCGCCGGCCGCTGCTGGTGGCGGCGCTGGTCGGGTGGATCCTGCTGGCCTGCCCGCTGATCGTCTTCGCGCTGGTCCGTCTCGCAGGGCTGGACGGGCCGCTCGGCGCGGCGCTGGTGATCATGGCGACGGGCTGCGCGGCCACCTCCTCCCCGGCCTTCGCGCGGCTGGTCGGACTCGATGCCTCGATCTCGCTGGTCGTCGCGGTGATCTCCACCCTGCTGGTGCCCTTCACGGCGCCACCGCTGGCGCTCGGGCTGCTCGGAATCGACCTCGCGATCTCGATCGGCGGGCTGATGGCACGGCTGGTGCTGATCGTCGGCCTGCCGCTGCTGCTGGCGTTGGCGATCCGCCGCGTGGTGCCGGCGCCGCGCCTGGCGGGCTGGTCCGGCATGGTGGATGGCACCGTCGTGGTACTGCTGGTGATGTATGGCATCGGCGTGATGGATGGGATGCAGGCGAAGCTGCTGGCCGAGCCGGCCTGGGTGGCGGGGGGCCTGGCGCTCGCCGTCCTCGGCAATTTCGGGCTCAACGCGCTGACGGCGGCGGCGACCTGGCCTGCCGGGCCGCGGGTTGCGCTCGCGACCGGGCTGCTCAGCGGCAACCGCAACATGGCGCTGTATCTGGCGGTGCTGCCGGCCGCGACCGAGCCGCGCATCCTGCTGTTCTTCGCGCTCTGCCAGTTCCCGCTCTTCCTCAGCCCATTCCTGCTGCGCCCGGTCTATGACCGCTTGCGTCCTGTCGTCTGACGGCGCGGGGTTCCGGCGGAGCGCCGAGGTGCTCTAGGCTCGCCGGGCAACAGCCTGGGTGACGCGATGTCCTGGCCCGAAACCCGCCTCGGCGAGCCCGCCGACCCCAACCGGCCCTGGCACTGGGTCAGCCGGGCGGAGGAAGCCGGGGGCCATCCGCTGCCGATCGGGTGGAACACCCATCTGCGCCACTGGGTGCTGTGGGACGGCAGCACGATCGGGCCGGAGGAGGCTGCACGCCGCTTCGTCTATCTCGGCCCCTGCATGACGCCCTCCGAGGCCCAGGCGGCGGTCGCCGACGCGGTCGCCGCGGCCACACCGGCCGCGTCGCCGCCGGAGCAGGCGCCGCGGGGGCTCGCCGCGCTTGCCGCCTCCGCCCTGCCCGACCCGCCGCCGGCGATGGTCTATCGGAAGGACGCGATCCGGAACCATCTGCTGATCTTCGCGGGCACGCTTTTCGGCACGCTGTTCATCGCGGACAAGTTCAACCTGCTGCGCTGATCCCCGCCGTCCGGTGGGGCGCGGAAGGGCAGCTTCGGGCTGGCCGACATGCGGCCAGCCTTGCCCATGCGGCCCGCCCCGGGGCGGCTCCCTCAGCCGGGCGCCTGCGGCCGCACCCCCAGCAAATGCGCGATGGCATAGGTCAGGTCGGCACGGTTCAGGGTGTAGAAGTGGAACTCGTCCACGCCATTGGCCTGCAGCAGGCGCACCTGCTCGGCCGCGACGACGGCGGCGATCAGGCGGCGCGTCTCGGCGTCGTCGTCCAGCCCGTCGAACAGCCGCGCCATCCAGGCGGGAACCGAGGCGCCGCACATGGCGCTGAACTTCTGCACCTGCTTGAAGTTGGAGACCGGCAGGATGCCCGGGACGATCGGCACGGTGATGCCGGCCGCCGCGCAGCGATCCAGGAAGCGCAGATAGATGTCGGTGTCGAAGAAATACTGGGTGATGGCCCGCGTGGCGCCGGCGTCGATCTTGCGCTTCAGGAAGTCGAGGTCGGCATCGGCGGAGGTCGCGGCGGGATGAGTCTCGGGATAGGCGCCGACGCTGATGTCGAAATCGGCGATGCGGCGGAGGCCCCGCACCAGATCCTCGGCCTGGGCGTAGCCGCCGGGATGCGGCGTGTATTCGCTGGCACCGGCGGGCGGGTCGCCGCGCAGCGCGACGATGTGGCGCACCCCGGCGGCGAGATAGCCGCGCGCCACCTCGTCCACCTCGTCGCAGGTGGCGCCGACGCAGGTGAGATGCGCGGCCGGCGTCAGCGAGGTCTCTCGCGCCAGGCGGGACACGGTCTCATGCGTGCGCGCCCGGGTGGACCCGCCGGCGCCGTAGGTGACGGAGACGAAGCGCGGGGCGAGCGGCTCGAGCCGGCGGATCGCGGCCCAGAGCTGCTGCTCCAGCGTCTCGTTCTTCGGCGGAAAGAATTCGAAGGAGAGCTTGGGCGGCGGCAGTTCGGTCGGTTGCGGCAGCCCGGCGACGCGCGGCCCGGTCAGCCAGCGCTGCAGCGTGCCCGTCAGGGCCATGTTCATTCGCTAATGCTCCCTCGCGAACTCGGCACGCTGCGCCAAGGTCGCGCAACACGCCGCAACAGCACGACCGTTCCGCTACGGCGCGTTGGCGCTTATAAGGGCGCCGCCGCGCCACTTGGAAGTCCCGGGGCGCGACGGTCCGGTGCTGCTCCGCCGGATATCCGCCCGGAGGTCCCCTTGAGCCGTACGCGCATGTCCGCGTCCCGCCTTCCCCTTGCGCTCGCCCTCGGCGCCGCGCTGGCGCTCGGCG
>NZ_JBWXTD010000003.1:677856-685348 GCF_056682175.1 Falsiroseomonas sp. RANM36 | reverse complement strand
GGCGCGCGCCCACGCCGCGCGGCAGCCAGGCGTGACGGTGGAACCCGGCACGGAACGCGGCGCCAGCGCGCCGCGCGCCGGGCGGGGGCGCGGCGCCGGCGCGACGCGCCCGGACCCCACCGATCCCGAGGCGGTTGCGGAGTTCGAGGCCAACAACGATCCGATCGAGCCCTGGAACCGGGCGATGTATCTCGTGAACGACGGGCTGGACACGCTGATCCTTCGCCCCGCCGCCGAAGCCTATCGGATCTTCCTTCCGCCCGAGGTTCGCGTGGCGATCCGCAACGCGCTGGGGAACCTGCGCTCGCCTGTCATCCTCGTGAACGACGTCTTGCAGGGCGAGACACAACGCGCGGGCACCACGGCCGGGCGCTTCCTGATCAACACCACGCTCGGCATCGGCGGCATTTTCGACGTGGCGAAGGATTTCGGATTGCTCGGCCATACCGAGGATTTCGGGCAGACGCTTGCCGTCTGGGGCTTTCCGGAAGGTCCCTATCTGTTCGTGCCGGTGCTCGGCCCGTCGAATCCACGCGACCTGACCGGCGCGGGTGTGGATTTTGCTACCAACCCATTCTCCTGGCTCAGCGGGGGAGAATTGATCGAGACCGTCACCGTCAGCCGCACCGTCGTGGGCGGGCTGGACACGCGGGAAGGACTGATCGAGCCCCTTGATGCATTGCGCCAGGGTTCGCTGGACCCATACGCCGCCCTGCGCAGCGCCTACCGGCAGCGCCGCGTCAACGAGATCAACAACCGAGGCCTCGAAGCGCCTGCCGCGCGCGGCACCGGCTTCGGCGCCGGCACCGGCGTCGAAGGACCGCGCCGGTGACGCCGGAGATCGAGAGCCGCCCAAGCAAGAGGACATCGCGATGACGCCGACGCCCCGCCGCCTTCTCCTTGCCGTCGCGGCTGCGGTCGCAGCTGGCCTGCCGCTCCAGGCAGCCCGGGCGCAGCAGGTGGATATCGGGCGCGCCACGGCCTTCATCCAGCAGACCGGCGAGCAGCTGGTCGCGGCCATCAATGCCACCGGCCAGTCGGTGGCGCAGCGGCGGGAGCGTGTGGCGGAGATCCTGCGCCGCGCCGTGGATGTGGAGGGTGTCGGGCGCTTCATCCTCGGCCGTTGGTGGCGCCAGGCAACGCCTGACCAGCAGCAGGAATATCTGAAGCTGTTCGAGCAGGTGCTGATCCACAATCTGTCGTCGCGCTTCGGCGAGTATCAGGGCGTGCGCTTCACGCTTGGGCGCACCCAGGCGCGCACGGAGGAGGATGCGCTGGTCAACACCGTCGTCGAGCGGCCGGGCAACCCGGCTTTCGGGCTGGACTGGCGTGTCGCGGAAATCGGCGGACAGCCCAAGGTGGTGGACGTGATCGCCGAGGGCACCAGCCTGCGGCTGACCACGCGCAGCGAATACAGCAGCGTGATCACCCGCAATGGCGGTCAGGTTGCGGCGCTGCTCGCCGCGATGCGCAACCAGATCCAGCAGATGGCGGCGCGCGAAGGGGGTTGAGCGCCGACCGTGGATCGAAGCGGCGTCAGCGACGCTGGCGCATCAGCGGGTGTTCTCGAACACCAGCATGCGGTGGCCCTGGTGCCGGAACTCGCCGCATTCGCGCATGCCGATATCCGTCAGCACGCCGCGTGAAGACAGGTTCGTCTCCCGCGCCACTGCGATGATGCGCCTGAGGCCCGCGCGATGGCCGAAGGCGAGGGCCGCCGCCGCGGCCTCCCGCGCATAGCCCTTGCCGCGGCATTCCGGCCAGAACGCGAAGCGCAGCGCCACGCCACGACCGTCGGGCCGCTCCATCAGGCCGCAGATGCCGAGGAACGCACCGCTCTCCCGCTCGAAGACAGACCAGGTGCCGTAGCCACGCACCAGCCAGAACTCGATGTCGTCCTCGAGCTCTTCGCGCGTGCGCTCGGGCGTGCGCACGCCATGCAGCATGTAGCCGAAGACCCGCTCATCCGCCTTCAGCCGGATCAGGTCCGGAAGCTGCTCCGGCGCCGGCGGCAGCAGCGAGAGGCGCGCCGTGTTCAGTGTGCGCGGCGCGCCATGCAGGCCGATGCTCACCTGGCGAGCGGCTTGTATTTCAGCCGGTGCGGCTCGGTCGCGGCGGCGCCGAGGCGGCGGCGCTTGTCGTTCTCATAAGCCTCGAAATTGCCCTCGAACCATTCGACATGGCTGTCGCCCTCGAAAGCGAGGATGTGCGTGGCCAGCCGGTCGAGGAACCAGCGATCGTGGCTGATCACCACGGCGCAGCCGGCGAAATCCTCCAGCGCGTCTTCCAGCGCACGCAGCGTGTCCACGTCGAGGTCGTTGGTCGGCTCGTCCAGCAGCAGCACGTTGTGCTCGCGCTTTAGCATCTTCGCCAGGTGCACGCGGTTTCTTTCGCCGCCGCTGAGAATGCCGACGCGCTTCTGCTGGTCGGCGCCCTTGAAGTTGAAGGCCGCGACATAGGCGCGCGAGGGGATGGTGCGCTTGCCGATGGTGATCTGGTCCATCCCGTCCGAGATTTCCTGCCAGACGGTCTTGTTGTCATCCAGGCTGTCGCGCGACTGGTCCACATAGCCGAGCTTGACGCTGTCGCCGATCGTCAGCGTGCCGCCATCGGGCTGCTCGACGCCCGTGATCATCTTGAACAGGGTGGACTTGCCGGCGCCGTTCGGGCCGATGATGCCGACGATGCCGCCGGGCGGCAGCTTGAAGTCGAGGTCCTCGATCAGCAGGCGATTGCCGTATCCCTTGCGCAGCTTCTCGGCCTGGATCACCAGGTTGCCGAGGCGTGGCGCCGGCGGGATGACGATCTCGGCCTCGCCGATGCCCTTCTCCTGCGATTTCTGCAGCAGCTCCTCATAGGCGGTGATGCGGGCCTTCGACTTGGCCTGGCGGGCGGCCGGGCTGCGCCCGATCCATTCCTGCTCGCGGGCGAGCTGCCGCTGGCGCGCGCTCTCCTCGCGCTCCTCCTGCTGCAGGCGCTTGCGCTTCTGGTCGAGATAGGCGGAGTAGTTGCCCTGGTAGGGGAAGCCGCGGCCGCGATCCACTTCCAGGATCCAGTTGGTGACGTTGTCCAGGAAGTAGCGGTCATGGGTGACGACGAGCACCGCGCCCTGCCATTCGCGCAGCGTCTTCTCCAACCACGCCACGCTCTCGGCATCGAGGTGGTTGGTCGGCTCGTCGAGCAGCAGCAGGTCGGGCTTCTCCAGCAGCAGCTTGCACAGCGCGACGCGCCGCCGCTCGCCGCCCGAGAGATGCGCCACCGGGCTGTCGAAGGGCGGGCAGCGCAGCGCATCCAGCGCGATCTCCACCCGCCGCTCCATCTCCCAGCCCTCGGCGGCGTCGATCTTCTCCTGCAGCGCGGCCTGCTCGGCGAGCAGGGCATTCATCTCGTCTTCCGACATCTCGTTGGCAAAGGCTTCCGAGATCTCGTTGAAGCGCTTCATCTGGGCGTTGAGCTCGGCGAACGCCTCCATGACGTTCTCGCCGACGGTCTTGTCCGGGTTGAGATGCGGCTCCTGCGGCAGGTAGCCGACGCGCGCACCCTCCGCGGCCCAGGCCTCGCCGCCGAATTCCTTGTCGAGGCCGGCCATGATCTTCATCAGCGTGGACTTGCCGGCGCCGTTCGGGCCGAGCACGCCGATCTTGGCATCGGGGAGGAAGGAGAGGGTGATGCCCTTGAAGACCTCCCGGCCGCCCGGATAGGACTTGGTGAGGTCTTTCATCACATAGACGTATTGCCACGCAGGCATCGGCTGGGACTTCCGGCGGAGGGTGGGGAGGCCGGGCTTCTACCGCGCCCCGCACCCCTCTGCCAACCGCATCGGCCTTGACCCGCCGGAGGTCGGAAGCGGTCTTGGGCGCTCGCGCCGATGACCCAGGGATCGAGATCGGCCTGGCCGGCCGCGGCGCCACCCGCGCGGTGCCGTCGTGGCGCGGCTCAGGGCCAGAAGCGGTAGACGAGCGTCAGCCCGACCACGGCCTGTGTCGTGCTGCCGCGCTCGACCAGCGGGCTGTCGGCGGCGGCCCCGAAGATGCGTCCGACCTCGCCGAAGCCGATCACCGCCCAGCGGTCCGACACGACCCAGGTGGCGCCGGCGGCCAGCGCGGCGAACCAGTAGTCGTTGGGCGTGAACACCTGGTAGCCGCTGCGCTGCGACTGCGACGGGTCCACCCCGAAGAAGGTCTCGGCGAAGCCGCTGTTGCCCCAGGACAGGCGCGGCCCGGTCGAGAGGATCAGGTCGGGGCGGGGGCGAAACACGCGGTCGAGCCGGGCATCGGCCACCACGCCGGAATAGCCTCCGAAGCCCTGCCGCACCTCTCCCCGCACCAGCCATTCGCGATCCGAGTAGGACAGGAAGGCACCCGCCTCGCCGGAGATGCGGATGTCGCCCATGCCGGCCAGCGCCGGATTATCGTCCTGGTCGCGGCCGAAGCGGGGACGCAGCACCACGCCGGCCGAGAGCGGACCGTCGCGCAGCAGCGTCGCGCCGGCGCCGTCGCGGAACGACAGGAAAAAGCTGTCGTTGGGCCCGCGGATGTCCGGCGAGAAGAGCGGCCGCACCATCCAGTCATTGGAGCCGAGGTAGTCGGGCGTGTAGAGCGCGCCGACGCCGATCGCGAAGCGCCAGCGGTCGGTGATGGGCGCCCCGACCGCCGGCGCCGCCTGCGGCGCAAGGCCGGTCTGGGCGAAGGCGGGTGTGGCCGAGAGGCAGGCAAACAGCGCCGCGGCGGCGCGAAGCAGGACTCGCATCGAACCTCTGGCGTTCGGCAATGACCGGCAGGTGGACCGCGGCACGGCGAATTGCAACCGCTTTACCTTTCCGGCATGGGCGGATAAGCGCCCGCGGGACGTCCAGCATCAATGGGGGATTCCGCGCCATGCCGACCGACCTCGAAATCGCGCGCGCCGCGACCCTCCGCCCCATCGCCGAGATCGCCGGGAAGGCCGGCATTCCCGATTCGGCGCTGGAGCCGTACGGCAGGTTCAAGGCCAAGCTGTCCCAGGACTTCGTCGCAGAGGCCTCCGCCCGTCCGCCCGGCAAGCTGGTGCTGGTGACCGGCATCAACCCGACCCCGGCCGGGGAGGGCAAGACCACCACCACCATCGGCCTCGGCGATGCGCTGAACGCGCTCGGCACGAAGACGATGATCGCGCTGCGCGAGCCCTCGCTCGGTCCCTGCTTCGGCGTGAAGGGCGGTGCCACCGGCGGCGGGCATGCGCAGGTGCTGCCGATGGAGGACATCAACCTCCACTTCACCGGCGACTTCCACGCCATCACCAGCGCCAACAACCTGCTCTCGGCGATGCTCGACAACCACCTCTACTGGGGGAACGAGCTCGGCCTCGATCCCCGCCGCGTCACCTGGCGGCGGGCGATGGACATGAACGACCGCAACCTGCGCGACTGCGTCGTCGGCCTCGGCGGCGCAACGCAGGGCGTGGTGCGGGAGGACGGGTTCGACATCACCGTCGCGTCCGAGGTGATGGCGGTGTTCTGCCTGGCGCGCGACCTGGCCGACCTCAAGGCGCGGCTCGGCCGGATGATCGTCGGCCGCACGCGCGACGGGAAGGCGGTGACGGCGGCGGACCTCAAGGCGGATGGCGCGATGGCGGTGCTGCTGCGCGATGCGCTGTCGCCGAACCTGGTGCAGACCATCGCGGGCTCGCCCGCGCTGGTGCATGGCGGGCCCTTCGCCAACATCGCGCATGGCTGCAACAGCGTCGTCGCCACGCGGCTCGGCCTCGGGCTGGCCGATGTGGTCGTCACGGAGGCGGGCTTCGGCGCCGACCTCGGCGCGGAGAAGTTTTTGGACATCAAGTGCCGGCTGGCCGGGCTGGAGCCCGGGGCCTGCGTCATCGTGGCCACGGTGCGCGCGCTGAAGATGCATGGCGGCGTGGCCAAGGCCGATCTGGGGCGTGAGGACGTGGCGGCGGTGGAGCGCGGCGTGGTGAACCTCGCCCGGCATGTGGAGAACATGCACAAGTTCGGCCTGCCGGTGGTGGTGGCGCTGAACCGCTTCACCTCGGACACGGCGGCCGAGATCGCCGCCATCCAGCAGGCGATGGCGCGACTGGACACGGAAGCGCTGATCTGCACGCACTGGGCCGATGGCGCGGCCGGCGCGATGGATCTCGCGCGCGCGGTGAAGGCACGGCTCGATCGCGGCGCGGCCCGCTTCGCGCCGCTCTACCCCGATGCGATGCCGCTGGCCGAGAAGCTGCGCACCATCGCGCGCGAGATCTATCGGGCGGCGGAGGTGACCATTCCGGGGCCGGTCGCGCAGCGCCTCGCGCGCTGGGAACAGGAGGGCTTCGGCCACCTGCCGGTCTGCGTGGCGAAGACGCAGTATTCCTTCAGCGTGGACCCGACCGCGCGCGGCGCGCCGCGCGGCCACGTGCTGCCGCTGCGGGACGTGCGGCTTTCAGCCGGCGCGGGCTTCGTGGTGGCGATCTGCGGCGAGATCATGACGATGCCGGGCCTGCCCCGCCGCCCCGCCGCCGAGACGATCACCCTCGACGCGGCCGGGAATGTGGAGGGGCTGTTCTGACGGCCCAATGTCGCGCGAGCATCAGTCGAGGCGGCGCAGCTGGGGCAGCAAGAGGCTAACGCCAAACGACCCCGCGACAGTATCTCACACTATCCAAAGGGTAATCGGCGGCGATATATTGTTAGATTCATACAGTTCACGTATATCGTCCTTGTAGTCTGCCACAACAAAGAGGTGATATGTTCCTGTCCCATAATCATCTAATTTTTGGAGACGCTCAGAATCCCGGAGGCTGCCGCGGGCTTCGATTTTTCCGACATCCTCATAGTCTATCCGCGTCGCGGAGGATGAATCAAACGTAGACTTCTTGGATATGTATATCCCTTGCCTCGCCTCCTCGCTCGTCGCTGCGTCGCCATCATTCCGCACAGTGTACCGAATTGTGGTGTCTTCACCACGCTTGATCGTTGTCTTGTCCAAACTCACGTCCGTGATGCGAAGATCAGGTCTTGCTGAGGATTTGTCGTCGTTCCTGATCGTGCCGATGCCGGTGGCGTCGGCCAGCGTGACGCCGGTCGGCGCCGCGGTCAGCACCACCGAGAAGGTCTCGTCCGCCTCGACCAGGCTGTCCTCGGTGGAGACGATGGTGATGGTGGCCGTCTTGTCGCCCTTCGCGACCGTCACCTTGCCCGACTTGGCGTCGAAATCGCTGCTGCCGGCCGTGCCGGTCCGCGTCTCGTAGCTGAAGCGCAGGTCGCTCTCGGCCGCCTTGTCCAGGCTCACCGTGAAGCGGAGGTTGTTCCCCTCCTCCGCCGACACGTCGTTGATCGACGCGTTGTATTTCGCCGCCGGCGGCTTGTCGTCGTTCCTGATCATGCCGATGCCGGTGGCGTCGGCCAGCGTGACGCCGGTCGGCGCCGCGGTCAGCACCACCGAGAAGGTCTCGTCCGCCTCGACCAGGCTGTCCTCGGTGGAGACGATGGTGATGGTGGCCGTCTTGTCGC
>NZ_JBWXTD010000003.1:669932-677760 GCF_056682175.1 Falsiroseomonas sp. RANM36 | reverse complement strand
GCTGCCGGCCGTGCCGGTCCGCGTCTCGTAGCTGAAGCGCAGGTCGCTCTCGGCCGCCTTGTCCAGGCTCACCGTGAAGCGGAGGTTGTTCCCCTCCTCCGCCGACACGTCGTTGATCGACGCGTTGTACAGCAAAGAATCGTCGGCTTCATCAAATAGATTTCCGCCGACCGTCACCAATCGCCAGCGCTCGGGATGATTTTTGATATCCTGAATGTCCACCAACTTGAACCATTCCTCAACATCAGCAAGATCTTCAGGCTGATTTTTGATAAAATGTTCCGTTGTATTGGGAAGGCTCCCATGTCGATTTTTTAACGATACTATTGCAGCAACGGCTGTATGATAATCCTGGTGTGACGAATGAAATACTGACGCGCTGCCCCATTTACTCTCAACTGCATCTAAGAATGCATTTACCGCCGGACCGAGATCGTTATTAATGTATCGTGATGACTCTGAATCAACGATTGATTTTGCCCAAGACGTCGGAAATATCTTCTCGTTCATCAACTTCATATCATTTCGATACGTCAAACTCAAAACAGGGTCCAGATCGTAACGTGATTTTCCACTGTAATTAACTAATCTATCGTGCGTAGTGGCATCAATAATATTATCAGCAAGGGCTCTGGCTATAATAGTCTTGTAGGTCTTCTCCGCATAGCCATCGGATTTTTGTCCTTTTGAATAGCCTATGTCGAGTTGAACAACTCCAAAAGAGAACGCACTATTATTGCCGCCAGGGCTTTTTCCGAGAAGTGCATCAGGAACGGCGTAGCTCACAACATAGATTTTTGCCGAACTGCCGCCATGTTCTGTTCCAAGCAAAATAGCCCGAAATTCCGCCTCGGAAATGCTGCTCATTTACGCACCCGACCCGCTACAGGTCGCCCTCCTGAACAACATCATTTTACAACATAGGCTAGCGTAACGTTTCAACGGTGTCCAGCGTCGACCTCTATGGGACAGGTCGCGGACGTTGAGGAGCGAGGGGTTTCTGGCTCATCTTCACTCCTCGGCGGTTACGATGAGCCAGAAATCCTCCGCTCCGCGTCGCCGGCGGGGCCCGTGTCGCGGTCAGGCCCGCGCGCCGCCGGGGGCGGCGCCTCCGCCGGTCGAAGCTGCGCGCTCATCGGGGATAGAGCGTCCATGCCTACCGGCGGTTCCTGCCTTCCGAGCATGGGCGGGCGCGACGCGCCGCATCTCAGCGGCGCACATCCGCCACGCCATGCCGGATGAAGACGACCAGCGCGCGCGCCAGGCAATCGTGCAGCGCGTCGGCGACGGCGCGGGGGGGGGGGGGCGCGGGGGGCGGGGGGGGGGGGGGCCCCCCCCCCCCGCCCCTGCCTTCACTCCACCTTGGCGCCGGAGATCTGCACGAGGCGCTGCCACCGCGGCGTCTCGTCGCGGATGAGCTGCACGGCGGCAGCCGGGGTGGCGCTCACCACGGCGTCGTAGCCGAAGGGGCGCAGGGCGCTGACGAAGTCGGGCGCGCTGCCGACCTGGCGGATCGCTGCGTGCAGGCGCGTCACCTCGGATTCCGGCGTCGCCGCGGGCACCATGATCGCGTTCCAGGAGCGGATGTCGAAACCCTCCAGCCCCGGCGTCTCGGCGAAGGCCGGCACATCGGGCAGCAGCGCCATGCGCCGGCCGGAGGTGGCGCCGAGCAGCTTCACCCGGCCGGCGGCCGCCTGCGGGATCAGCGTCGCCGGCAGATCGGCGCTGCCCTCGATGGTGCCGGCGATCAGGTCCGTCGCGGCCTGGGCGCCGCCGCGATAGGGAACCGGCGTGAGGTCGGCGCGCGACTGCGCGACGAGGGCCGACATCGCCAGATGCGTCACGGTGCCGGGGCCGGCATTCGCCACGCGGAAGGCGCCGGGATTGGCGTGCGCCCAGTCGAGCAGGGCGCCGAGGCTGGTCCAGCCGCGCTGCTGCGCGATCTGGGCATTCGCCGCCAGCAGCACCGCGCTGTCGGTGATCTGCGTCACCGCGCGCAGGTCGCGCGCCACGTCGAAGGGCATGGAGGGTTGCAGGAAGGGCGCGGCGCAGAGCGTGGCGGCGCCGATGATGCCGATGGTGGTGCCGTCCGCCGGCGCCTTGGCCACCGCATCGGCGCCGATCAGCCCGCCGCCACCGCTGCGGTTCTCCACCACCACCTGCTGGTCCAGCAGCGGCACCAGCCGGTCCGCCAGCGCGCGGCCCAGGCTGTCCACGCCGCCACCGGGCGGGAAGGGGACGATGATGCGCAAGGGGCGGCGCGACTGCGCGAGCGCGGGCGTCGCCAGCGTGGCGAGCAGCAGCGTGCGGCGGGGCAGGCGGGGCATCGCGTCGTTCTCCGGCGGTTGACGCCGCCAGCCTATGCCGGGCCTTGGCCGCGGGGAAAGCTCAACCGAAGGGACCGCGCGCGGCGATGCCGGCGGGGATGGCGCCGCGGCGTGCGGCTTCCTCCCACACGCGGGTGATCGCGGCGCGGCCGCGGCGGGTGACGGCGGCCGCATCGGCCGTCATCACCGTGCCGTCGCGCAGCAGCACGCGGCCTTCCACCATGGAGAGCACGAGGTCCGCGGCGCTGCCATTCGTCAGCAGCGCCTTCAGCGGATCCCAGACCGGCTGGTAGCGCGAGGAGGCGAGGTCGAACATCACCAGGTCGGCGCGCTGCCCCTTCGCGATCAGCCCGAGGTCGTCGCGCTGCAAGGCAAGCACGGAATCGCGCGTGGCCGCGCGCAGGATGCGCGGCGCGGCGAGGCCATGCGGCGTGCCGGACTGCACTTTTGCGAAGATCGAGGCGGTGCGGATCTCGGCCAGCATGTCGAGCGTGACGCCGTCGGTGCCGATGCCGAGGCGCAGCCCCGCCTTCTCCATCCGCGCAAGCGGCACGAAGCGGCCGGAGCGCGCGAAGGCGAGCGGGCAGGAGGCCAGCGCGGCACCGTGCTGCGCAACGATCGAAAACTCCTCGTCGGTGGCGAACATGCCATGCGCCAGCACCACGCCGGGCCGCAGCAGGCCGAGATTGCGGAGATGGTCGATGGAGCCGACGCCGAAGAGCTCCTTCACGCGGGCGATCTCGATCGGGTTCTGTGCGGCGTGGATGGAGACGATGGTCTGCCGCTCCCGCGCGGCGGCGTCGATCCGCCGCAGCAGCTCGGGCGTGTTGGAATCCGGGCCATGCGGGCCGAACCCCACGCGCGTGACGCCGCGCGGGCCTTCGTCGAAGCGGTCGAACAGGGCGAGCGTCGCCTCGAATCCGGTCTCGCGCGTGGGGGTGTAGGTGGCCTTGCCCTCGGCGGTCATGCCGATGGTCTCGCTGAAGGTATAGGGGCAGGACCAGGAGCGCAGGCCGAGGCGCTTCGCGCGCTCGATGAAGGGCCATTGCGCGACGCGGTACACATCCAGCAGGCCGGTCATGCCGCTGCGCAGGCCCTCGAGCAGCGCCATCTCCGCCGCGTCGCCGATCTCCTCCTCGGTCATCGTCGCGGCGGCGACGTCGCCGAGCGGCATGAGCAGCGAATAGACGATGTGGCCCGGCAGGTCGCCCGGCGCGATGTCGTCGGCGAGGCCGCGGAACAGCGGCGCCGACAGCGCGTGGTTGTGCAGGTTGATCAGGCCGGGCAGCAGCAGCGCATCGGGGGCCGCGATGCGCCGCGCATCGAGCGTCGGGCGTTCGGTGACGACGTCTGCAATGGCGCCGTCGCGCACGATGACGTGCACGCCGCGGCGCAGGCCGCCCTCCGCATCCCAGGCCCAGCCCGGCTCGATCACCAGCGTCACGGCAGCGTCCCCCGGAAATGCGCGAGCAGCGCCGAGATGGTGAGCACGGAGAGGGCGGTGGAGACGACGACCGCGCTGCCCGAGCGGTCCGCGCCGGTGGCGTAGCGGCGCGCCAGGATGAAGGCGTTGGCGCCGGTCGGCAGCGCGGCGATGGTCACCGCCACGGCCAGGTCGATGGGCGCGAGGCCGAGGCTCCGGCCGGCCGCGAAGACGAGGGCGGGAAAGACGAAGAGCTTCGCGGCGACGATCGCCGCCGTCTCCTTCCAGATCGCGCTGGCCGCGATGCCGGCGAGACCGCCGCCGAGGCAGAACAAGGCCATCGGCGGCGCGGCGCCGCCGAGGAAATCGAGCGTGCGGCGCAGCACGGGCGGCACGGGAAGGCCGAGCAGGTTCCAGGCGAGCGCGGCGAAGACCGAGAGCACGACGGGGTTGCGCGCCATGCCCATCAGCGTCGCCGTCACCAGGCGGCGCCAGGGCGCCGCGGCATTCAGGCCGACCTCGATCATCATCGTCGCCATGCCGAGCACGATCACCGTCTGCAGGCCGAGGATCGCGAGCATCGGCGGCACGCCGGCCTGGCCATAGGCCGAGATGATGATCGGCACGCCCATCATCACGGAGTTGCCGAAGACGCAGGAGAGCGCGAAGACCGCGGCCTCCGCCATCGTCAGCTTCAGCATGCGCTGCGCCAGGGGGATCAGCGCGAAGAAGAAGACCACGGAGGTTCCGAGCAGCGCGAGGGCCGCGCCGCCGCCGCCTTCATGCGGCCGCGTGCCGCCGGAGAAGAGCAGGGCGGGCGCGGCGAGGCCGAAGACGAAGAGCGTCATGCCCTTGAAGGCGGCGTCATCCAGGATCTTCCGCCACGCTGCGACGTAGCCGAGGGCGATCAGCGCGAAGACCGGCGTGACGATCTCCAGCAGCGCGGTCATCGCGTGGCGTCGCCTATCCCAGCAGCCCCGCGACGAAGCCGGGCAGGCCGGGCTGGCGGGCGCGGGTGCTGCGGGCGGCGTGCAGGATGGCGCGCACCTCCGCCACCGTGCGGTCGAAGTCGCGGTTCACCAGCACATGGTCGAAGTCGGACCAATGCGCGATCTCGGCGCGCGCGATCTCCAGGCGGCGGGCGATCTCCGCCTCGCTCTCCTGCGCGCGGCCGCGCAGCCGGCGTTCCAGCTCGTCGAGGGAGGGCGGCAGCAGGTGGATGCCCACCACGTCGCCCGGCAGCCTCTCGCGCAGCTGCAGATGGCCCTGCCACTCGATGTCGAACAGCACGTCGCGGCCTTCGGCCAACGCCTGCTCCACCGGCGCGCGCGGCGTGCCGTAGGAGCGGTCGAGGAAGCGGGCGTATTCCAGCAGCTCGTTCCGCTCGACCATCGCGTCGAACTCGGCCTGCGAGCGGAAGAAGTAGTGCACGCCGTCGAGCTCGCCGGGGCGGCGGGCGCGGGTGGTGGCGCTGACGGAGAGCTTGAGATCCGGCTCCATCTCCAGCAGCGCGCGCGACACGCTGGTCTTGCCGACGCCCGGCGCGGAGGAGAGGACGAGGCAGACGCCCCGGCGTTGACGTGCTTCCATCACTCGACATTCGCCGATTGTTCGCGAAGGCGCTCGATGGCGGCCTTCAGTTCCAGCCCGAGGCGGGTGAGGCCGACGCTCGCGCTCTTGCTGCACAGCGTGTTGGCCTCGCGGACGAATTCCTGCGTCAGGAATTCCAGCTTGCGTCCCACGGCGTCGCCGGCGCCAAGCAGCCGGCGCGCTTCCGCGACATGGGCGGCGAGGCGGTCCAGCTCCTCGCGCACGTCGGAACGCTGCGCGAGCATCGCAACCTCCTGCGCCAGGCGTTCCTCGGGGATGCGCGCGCGCACCTCGCCCTCGCCCAGGATGCGCGCGAGATTCTCGAGCAGGCGCTGGCGCTGCGCTTCCGGCTGGTTCGCCGCCTCGCTTCCGGCCTGCACGCGCAGCGCCTCGATCTCGTCGAGCAGCACGCCGAGGATCGTCGTCAGTTGCGCGCCCTCGCGCACGCGGGCGGCGGCGAGCGCGGCGAGCGCGGTCTCGAAGGCTGCGAGGACCGCTCCGCGCTTCGCCTCCTCGGCCGCCTCGTCGGGCTCGGCCTGTTCGGCGCGCAGCACGCCGGGCAGGCCGAGGATCGCCTCGGCGCGGGGCGGCGGGGCGCCGAGGCGCTGGGCCACCGCCTGGGCGAGCGCGATCGCCTGGTCGAGTGCCGCGGGATCCGGCGTCAGGCGCGGCGCGCGTTCCTCCCGCTTCACCGTCAGCGTCGCCGAGACATTGCCGCGCTTCAGGCGCTTCGCCGCGGCCTCCCGCAGGGCGGGCTCCAGCGCATCGAGCCCGTTCGGCAGGCGCAGCCGCAGGTCGAGGCCCCGCCCGTTGACGCTCCGCACCTCCCAGACGAAGGAGGTGCCGTCCGGCAGCGTGCCGCTTTCGCGGGCGAAGCCGGTCATGGAGGCGAGCGTGCTCATGGGCGGGTTTGTCCTCCCGTGCGGGCAGGAGGGCAAGCGTGGCAGCGTGGCCGTGGCGGGATGTGGCGATCACCGGGGCGTCCTCGGGGCTCGGGCGGGCACTGGCGGAGGCATGCGCGGCGCCGGGGGTGACGCTCCACCTCTCGGGCCGCGACGGGGCGCGGCTGGAGGCGGCGGCAGAGGCCTGCCGGGCAAGGGGTGGGCGGGTGGAGGCCGCGGTGCTGGACGTGACCGATGCCGCGGCGACCGAGGCCTGGGTGCGGGGGGCGGGGCGGCTCGACCTGGTGATCGCCAATGCCGGCATCTCCGGCGGCACCGGCGGGGCGACGGAGCCGGCGGCGCAGGCGCAGCGGATCTTCGCGACGAACGTCACGGGGGTGCTCAACACGGCCCTGCCGGCGATCGAGGCGATGGCCCGGCAGGCGCCGGGGCCGGACGGGGTGCGCGGGCGCGTGGCCGTGATCGCCTCCATCGCCGCCTTCGTCGCGGCACCTGGTGCGCCGGCCTATTGCGCCTCGAAATCCGCGGTGCAGCGGTGGGCGGAGGCGCTGGACGCGACGGAGCGCGCGCGCGGCGTCAGGCTGCATGCGATCTGCCCGGGCTACATCCGCACGCCGATGACCGCGCGCAACGACTTCCCGATGCCCTTCCTGATGGATGCGGCGGATGCGGCGCGGCGCACGCTGCACGGGATCGCGCGCGGGCGGGTGCGGGTGGCCTATCCGCTGCCGCTCTACCTGTCGGCGCGGCTGGTGGGCGCGCTGCCGCCGGGGCTGCGTCACGCAATGTTCAACCGGCTTCCGGCCAAGCGGGCGCTGGATTGATCGGCGTCAAGGCGCGGCGGCGGCTCGGGCGCCCCAATTGAGGCGCGCCCGGCCCCGCCTCAGCGCGTGCGGCCGGTGCCAGCCGGAAGCACACGGAGACAATGCCATGAGCTCGAGCGCCTCCAATCCGAACCAGCCCGCCCGCGGCGACAACGATCCCTTCCTGTCGCTGCGCCGTGGCATGGACCGCCTGTTCGACCAGGTGATGGGCGGATGGGGCGGGATGCCCGCCGCCTTCACCGGAACCGGCGTGCTCACGCCGAAGGTGGATGTGGCCGAGACGCCGCAAGGGCTGGAAGTGACGGCCGAACTGCCCGGCATCGCGCCGAAGGATGTCGCGATCGACCTCGAGGACGACGTGCTCACGCTGCGCGCCGAGCGCAGCAGCGAGAAGACGGAGGAGGACAAGGAGAAGCGCTGGCACATCCTGGAGCGCCAGTCCGGCACCTATCTCCGCCGCTTCGCCCTGCCCTTCGAGCCGGAGGCCGACAAGGTCGAGGCGAGCTTCGACAAGGGCGTGCTGCACATCCGCATCCCACGTCCGGCCCAGGCCAAGCCGCAGGCGCGGCGGATCGAGGTGCGGGGCGAATAGCGCGGTTGGGGGGGCGGCGCATGGTCGCCCCCTCGGCCCCCCGCCGCCGGCGCCGCCGCCCCCCCCCCCCCCCCGCCCGCGCCCGGGCCGACGCGCGCCGCGGGCCGCGCGCGCGGGCAGCTGGTCTGCGGCATCCACACCGGCGTCGCCGGCTTCGCGCTGCCCGACAG
>NZ_JBWXTD010000003.1:669477-669832 GCF_056682175.1 Falsiroseomonas sp. RANM36 | reverse complement strand
GTTGTGGTTTTCCCCCCCCCCGGGCGCGCGCCCGTCAAGGGGGCCGCGGGGGGGCGCGGGGGCGCCGCCGCTCCCGCGGCGCACGTTCCAGGTCCAGCGTCTCGGTTTCCGCCCAATGCTGCATGATCGACCAGCGGCTGAAGAGCTGCGCGCCCGACGCCGCCGCGGCCAGCCGCAACTGGTCGCGATAGGCGTCCACATTCGCATTGGTGCGCAGGAACCGCGAGAACTGCATGTCCATCAGGATCAGGTCGGTCAGCTCGCCGCGCGCGGCGCGGGGGGGGGGGGGGGGGGGGGGGGCGCCCCCCCCCCGCCCCCCAGGGCGGGCGCCCCCCCCCCCCCCCCCCCCCCCCCC
>NZ_JBWXTD010000003.1:662746-669377 GCF_056682175.1 Falsiroseomonas sp. RANM36 | reverse complement strand
CCCCGCGGCCGGACCGCCGCCGGGCAGCGCGCCCTCCGCCTCCATGCCGCCCGGCAGCGCGCCGACCCCGGCCGCGGCCCGCGCCGGCGGCGGCGCCAGCGCCACGCCGAGCCGCCCGACCAGCGGCCGTCCGAGCAGCAGGATCGCGGCCAGCGCCACCAGCGCCAGGATCGCGCTCTCGACGATGCGCCCCATCAGCGCCGGCGGCACGGTCTGGCCGAGGATCACGAAGCCCTCCGGCGCCATGTCGGCGGGCGGCGGCTCGGCGAAGCGCAGGCTGACGACCTCCACCTTGTCGCCGCGCCGCTCGTCGAAGCCGACGGCGGAGCGCGCGAGTGCCGCGATGCGCGCCATCTCCTCGGCCGTACGCTCGCGCCAGCGCGGCGCGCCGCCGTTCACCGGCTCCCAGACGCCATCCACCAGCACCGCGACGGAGATGCGCCGCAGAGAGGGCTGCTCGCGCGAGGTGCTGCGCGTCAGGCGGCCGATCTCGAAGTTGGTCGTCTCCTCCTGGCGCGACTGCTCTGTGCGCGCGCCACCCTGCTCGTTCGCCCCGCCCGGCAGCTGGTTCTGCACGGAGACATTCCCCGGCTCGGTGCTGCGGCTGGTCTCCTGCGTGGATTGGGTGCTGCGCGGCACCTGGTTCTCGGGGTCGAAGCGCTCCTCCTGCGTCTGCACGCGGTCGAAATCCAGCTCCACCGCCGCTTCCGCACGCACGCGCCCGGGCCCGAGGGTGCGTTCCAGCAGGTCCTCCACCGCGCGGGCCAGGCGCAGCTCCTGCCCGCGGCGCAGCTCGTCGGCGGTCTGCGCGGCGGCGGGGCCGGAGATCGGCTGCCCGCCGCGCGCCAGCAGCTCGCCGCGGCTGTCCACGATGGAGACGTTCTGCGGCCTCAGGCCCGGCACCGCGGTGGAGACCAGGTGCAGCACCGCCTGCACGCCCTCCCGGTCCAGGCGCTGCGCGCCGACCATGGTGAGCACGACGGAGGCCTGCGCCTCCCCCCGCTCGCGCGAAAAGGGCTCGCGCCGCGGCAGCACCAGGTGCACGCGGGCCTGCCGCACGCCATTCAGGCCGCGGATGGTGCGCGAGAGCTCGCCTTCCAGCGCGCGCAGACGGTTGATGTCCTGCTGGAAGGGCGTTGTGGTCAGCCGCTCGCCGCGGTCGAAGATCTCGTAGCCGACGGAGCCGCCGGCAGGCAGGCCCTCGCGCGCCAGCAGCAGCCGCACCCGCGCCACCTCGGCTTCCGGCACCAGCACCTGGCTGCCGCCGCCGGCCAGGCGATGCGGGATGCGCTGGCGCTCCAGCGCGGCAACCACCTGGCCTGCGTCGCGCTGGTCGAGCTCGCCATAGAGCAGCGCCATCGGCGGGTCCGCCGCGCGCAGCGCGAGGAAGGCGAGCAGGCCGAGGATGGCCGCGCCGACGCCCGCCAGCGCGGCCAGCCGCAGCGGCCCGAAGCCGCGGAGCTGCGCGATCAGCCCGCCCATACGCCGCCCACGGCCGCATACGCCCATGCGCCTCTTGCGCAAGCCATCCCGGCAATCCCGCTCCGCCGTCCTTCGCCGGCAGTTCTTGCCGGGGAGCGGTGACTGCCGCGTTAAGAGCCCGGCACTTCGCGCAGGCGATTGAAGCCGATGGTCGCCGTGCCCAGGCGCAACACCAGTTCGCCCTCGCTGCGGGCCGCGCCGGTCACGCGGCCGGCGACGGTGGCGGTCATCGGCAGGTCGGTGCCGTCCTCGGCGCGGCCGACCACCACCACGCGATAGGCGCCGTCGCTGCGCTGCGTGCCGCGCGAATCGCGGCCGTCCCAGATCCAGCTTTGCGCGGCGGCGCCAAGGGTGACCGTCTCCCGCCGCAGCGCGGCGCCGGTGGCGTCCGGCACCGCGACCCCGGCGCGCCGCGCCGCGCCGGCCGCGGGCAGCACCACCTCCGCCCGTCCGTTCTGCAGCGGCAGCGTGTCGCTCTCCACCGTCACGCGCCGGCCGATCAGCCCGGCGGTCTCAGCGAGCTGCCCAGCCTGCTGCAGCTCGAGCAGCCGCTCCAACGTCTGGTTGCCGGCGAGCTGCTGCTCGACGGCGGCGAACTGCACGAGCTGCTGGGTCAGCGTCTCGGTGTCCATCGGCTTGGTCGGGTCCTGGTTGCGGAGCTGCGTCGTCAGCAGCGTCAGGAAGGTGCCGAGATCGGCCGAGAGCCGCGGCCCCTGCTGGCGGGCGGCGCTGCCGGTCGCGGCGGTCACGGAAAGGCTGCCGCTCATCGCGCGGGCTCCTTCATCAGATGGCGAGATCGATCAGGCCGCGCGGCGCGCTGCCGGGGAGGGGCGCGGCGACGATGTCGCGCTGTGGCGCCGCCGGCGGCTGGTGTCGCGCCTCGCGGCGCTCGCGGCGCGCCGATCCGTCGCCGCCCAGGCCGAAGGAGAGGCTTGTGCCGCGCCCATCGCCGCCGCGTCCCGCATCGGACAGCGCGCGTTCCAGCTCGGCGCGGTCGCGCTGCAGCAGCGCGAGGGTTTCGGGGCGCTCGGCGCGCAGACTGACCATCGCCTCGCCGCCGCTCCGCTCGATGGCGACCTCGACACGGCCGAGCTCCCCGGGTTCCAGAGTCAGCTCCAGGCGCGAATCGGGGCCGAGCGCGAGCGCCACAACGAAAGGCGCGACCTGACGCGCCGGCCAGGGCACGGGCGGCGCCGTGCGGGACATTCCAGGCGCGGGCGCGGGCGCGGGTGGCGCGGATGCATCGGCGGGGGGCGGCGCCGGCGGCTGCCAGGCGGCCGGCTCCACCTCGGAGGGTGAATCGGGCGCGGCGACGTGGCGCGCGCGCTCCGGCTCCACCACGACAGGCAAGGCGACATGCGCGGTGAGCTGCACCGCTGGCTCCGCATCCTTCGGCGCCGATGGCAGCGCGACACCGGGCGATGGCGCGGCAGGCGCGGCGCCGGGCGGCGGGATGGCGGGCGCGTCCTCGGGCGCCGCAACCGGCGCCGTCGCGGTGATCGCCCGCGGTGCGGCCCGCGGCGCGGGCGCGGGCGGCGCAACCGGCGAAGGCGTTCCGTTGGGCCGTTCGGCCCCGCGGCCGGGCGGCGGGCCGCCCGCCGCGCGCGGCGCCGACGGCACCGGCGCAGCGACGGTCGGTGCACCGGCGCGCGGCGAAGCCACCAGCTCCGGCGCGGCGGCCTTCGCCGCTTTCGGCGGCGCAGCCGGGGCGACGGCCGGCGGCGGCGGCGCAGCCGGGGGCGGCGCGGCGCCTGGCGCAAGCGGTGCCGGAGCAGGCGAAGGCGGATCAGCCGGCGTGACTTGCGCCTGCCGTGGCGGTGCAGCCGGCGCGGGCTCGGCGCGCAGGCTCGGCATCGGCGCGGCTGCGACGCGCGACTCCTCCGCCGGTGCGAGCGCAGCGGCGACGGGTGCCGGCGGCGGCGGCGCGAGGGACGGCGCGACCGGCAGAGCGGCGATAAGGACAGGCGCTTCTTCAACGACCTTCGTGCTGTCCGCCTTCGCCGTCTCCTCCGCGACGGGCGTCGCGGTGACATGCTCCGGCGCGGTCTCGACCGCCTCCTGTTCGACAACGATGATCGGGGCGGCGAGCGGCAGCGACGGCAGCGCCACCGCGAGTGCAGGCGTGGCAGGCGGCAGCACCGCCGGCGCGACGGGCGATGCCGGCACCAATCCGATGCCCTGTGTCGGTCCCTGCGCCTCCGCCGTCGGCGTGACGAACCCGGCCAGCAGCGCGGCGAAGCCGGCGGCATCGGCACTGTCTTGCGCCGGCGCGGCGGCAGGCATCACGGGCTGGGGCGACAGGGCGGGCAGCGCATCCATGTGGCGCCGCCTGCGCAAGCGCCGTGCCGCGCGCTCCGCATCGCGGGGCGGCAATCACGCGCCGCCACCGGGCAGATCCTGCCGGCGGGCGGCAAGCCTTGTCGCGCATCACCCACGCCGACGCTGGCACGCCGGTTGCGATCCGCTGCACTGAACGAATCCGCCACGAGGATCATCCCGGATGTCGCTGCTCGGCTCGATGACCACCGCGATCAGCGGCCTGACCGCGCAGTCGCGCGCGCTCGGCCATGTCTCGGACAATGTCGCCAACAGCCAGACCGTCGGCTTCAAGCGCGTGGACACCAATTTCACGAGCTGGCTGACGCGCTCCACGTTGCGCCTGCACATGCCCGGCAGCGTCGAGGCGCGGCCGGACTACACCAACACCGTGCAAGGCGCGATCGAGCAGGTGGAGAATCCGCTGGCCATGGCGATCGCCGGGCAGGGCTTCTTCTCCGTCGCGCAGTCGCGCGGCGGCACGATCGGCAACCCGCTGTTCGACGAGCGGCAGTTCTTCACCCGCGCCGGCGACTTCGCCCTCGACCGCGACGGCTACATGGTGAACGGCTCGAGCTACTACCTGGAGGGCTGGCGCATGCTGCCGAGCGGCGAGCCCGACCGCACCGCGCTGGCGCCGATCCGCATCACGGAGCTGGTCTACAACCCGGTGCCGACCAGCCGCATCGACCTCGCCGCCAACCTGCCCTTCAACGTGCCGCAGGTGGCCGCCGCCCCGGGCGCCGCCCCCTGGGCGCCGGCGGAACCGCCCGTCTCCTCCGTGCTGCAGATCTTCGATGCGCTGGGCAATCAGCGCCAGGTCACGCTGGACTGGTGGAAGCTCGACGACGACACTTGGCGGCTGCGGATCACCCCGGCCGGCGACACGCTGGCGCCGCCGGACGGGCGGTTCGTGGACGTGAATTTCGGCGGCGTGATCAGCGTCGGCCCGCCCGCGGTGACCGCGCCGCCCGGCACCATCTCCTCCATCGTCCCGCTCTCCGCCACCACGGGCACGGTGCCGGCACCGCTGGCCATCGGCGATCCCGCGTTCCTCGGCTTCACCGCCGATTACGGCTTCGGCAACCAGGACATCACGCTCCGGCTCGGCGGCTATGGCGTGCCGACCGGCCTGACCAACTATGCCGGCACGGAATACAGCGTGCGCGACCTGAGCCAGGACGGCGTGCCGCTCGGCGCCTATTCCGGCGTGATCGTGCGGGAGAATGGCGACGTCGCGGTGAACTACGACAACGGCCAGACGCGCATCGTCGCGCGCGTGCCGGTGGTCGCCTTCAACGATCCCGACCGGCTGCAGCGTCTGGACGGCCAGGCCTTCATGCGCACGGTGGAGAGCGGCGAGGCGCGGGTGACGGACGCCGCCTCCAATGGCGTGGGCAAGCTGGTGACGGGCGCGGTGGAGCGATCCAACGTGGACATCGCCGGCGAGTTCTCGAAGCTGATCCTGGCGCAGCGCGCCTACACCTCGAACACGCGCATCGTCACCGCCGCAGACGAGATGCTGCAGGACACCATCAACATGCGGCGGTAGCCGCATGTTGATGGGTGTTGTTTTCGTGCCCTCAAACGGCGGGCGCGCGCTCCGCGCGCTTGCCTTGCGCGCCACGCGCTGTCGCGCCGGCGGCGCGGGCAGCCTGGGCGCGGGCCGCATTCGCGGCCTCGGCCGTCCGGTGGCCGGCCGCCAGCGCCTCGGGAACGAGGAGTTCCAATGACCCTCGATCTCGCTCTCTCCGTCGCGCGCAGCGGCCTGCGCCTGCTCGACCGGCAGATGGCGCGCACGGCGGACGACATCGCGAATGCCGGCACGGAAGGCCACACCCGCAAGATCCTGGAAGGCAAGGCGCTCTCGGCCGAGGGCACCGGCATCGGCGTGCGCAGCCTGCCCGCCGCGCGCGACGTGGACCTGGCGCTGCAGGCGGCGGAGATGCGCGCCGGCGGCGACCTGGCCGCGGCGACGCTGCGCACCCGCCTGCTCGGCGCGGTCGAGACGGCGCATGGCAGGCCGGAGGATGGCGACAGCATCGGCGGCCTGCTCTCCACCCTGCGCGCCGCCTTCATCGACCTGCGCGAGGCGCCGGAGGATCCGATCCGCCGCAGCGCCGTCGTCACCGCATCCGGCGACCTCGCCGCGCGCTTCAACGGCGTGGCGCGCGCGCTGGAGGAGACGCGCCAGGCCGCGCATGACGCGCTGGCGGAGGAAGCCGCGGCGGCGAATGCCGCGCTGGCGGAGATCGCCGGCCTGACCACCGACATCCGCCGCGAACTCTCCGCCGGCCGCACCGCCGCAGATCTCGAGGACCGGCGCGACCTGGCGCTCGGGCGGCTGGCGCAGTCCTTCGACATCGGCGTGATCCGCGGGACGATGGGCGAGATCACCGTCGTCGCGCGCGGCGGCATGGTGCTGCCTCTGGATGGCGCGCCGGCCTTCTCCGTCACGCCCGCCACCGTGGGCACCGGCGCCTGGCATGGCGGCGCGGGCACGCTGCCCGGGCTGATGCTGCGCGGCGAGGACGTGACGCGCCGCGTGATCGGCGGGCGCATGGCCGCGGCGGCGGAGCTGCGCGACCTCACCCTGCCGCGCATGCAGGCCGAGCTCGACCTCGCCGCCGCGCACACCGCCGCGCGCTTCGAGGCGCAGGGACTTCGCCTCTTCACCGCCGGCGCCGGCGCCGTGCCGGATGTGACGCTGCCCTATGCCGGTGGGCCGGTGCTCGGCTTCGCGGCGGCGGTCGGCGTGGAACCCGGCGGCGCCCCCCCGACCGCCCGGGGGGGCGCCCGCCCCCCCGCGGGGGGGGGGGGGGCCGGGGGGGGC
>NZ_JBWXTD010000003.1:660544-662646 GCF_056682175.1 Falsiroseomonas sp. RANM36 | reverse complement strand
GTCCGGCGCGCGGGCCGCGGCCGCGGCCGCGCGCGAGCGTGCGGGGGCGATGGGCGAGCTGCTGGGCGCGCGCATGCAGCAGCGCTCCGGCGTGGATGTGGACCGCGAGGTGGCGGCGATGGTGGAGCTGCAGAACGCCTACACCATCAATGCGCGCGTGATCGCCACGGTGCAGGCGATGTGGGACGCGCTGCTCGGGTCGGTGCGGTGATCCGGGCGGGGGAGATCCATCCATGGCGATGATCACGACCTTGGGCGGCATGGCGCTCGACCAGATCCGGCTGCGGCAAGAGCTGGGGGTGATGACCCGTCAGGTCGCCACCGGCTTCGTCGGCCAGGCGCATGGCGACCTGGGCACGGAGGCGCGCCGCGCGATCAGCCTGCGCGGCGAGATCGCGCGGCGCGAGGCCTATGTCGGCGCCGCCGACACCGCGCTGGCGCGGATGGACATGACGCAGGAGGTGCTGGCCCGGCTGGAAGGCATCGCCTCGGAGATGACGGCGGAAGCGCAGCGCGCGCGCACCTTCGGCACTTCGGGCGTCGAGACGCTGGCGCGCCGGGCGCGATCGGTGCTGGAGGAAGCCGCGGGCCTGCTCAACACGCGCCATGACGGCGACTATCTCTTCTCGGGCACCGACCTCGGCGGCATCCCGGTGCCGGACGATGCGGCGATCGCGACCGGCGCGATGGCCACCGCCATCGCCGCCTCGGTCGCGACGCTCACGCCCGGGAACGCCGCCGCCGTGCTGGCCGACACAGCGCTGATCGCAAGCGACCCGCTGACCCGCCCCTTCAGCGCGCATCTGGAAGGCCCCGCGCTGACCGAGCCGCGCCGTGCGCTGCAGCTCGCGGACGGGGAGCGCGTGGAATGGGGCGTGCTGGCCAGCCAGGACCAGGCCGGCGCCGTCGGCGCGTCCTGGGGGCGGGAACTGCTGCGCGGCCTGGCGACGCTCGCCGCGCTCACCCCGGCCTCCGCCGCGCAGGTCGGCGGCTACGACGCGCTGCTGGCCGGCGTTGCGGGCGGCCTCTCGGGCGCGACGCGCGGGCTCGCGCAGGAGCGCAGCGCGCTCGGCGCGGCGGAGCAGCGGGTGGAGCAGGGGAGGGAGCGGCACGAGACCCTGCTGGTCGCGCTGCGCGGACAGCTCGGCGGGATCGAGGAGGTGGACCTCGCCGCCGTCTCCGCGGCGCTTCGCCAGACGGAGCTGAGGCTGCAGGCCTCCTACGAGGCGACGGCGACGCTGGCGCGGCTCTCGCTCGCCGCGCTGTTGCGCTGACGGCCTTCAGCACCGGTTAAGCCGCCGCGGTGCAGGATGTGCCGTGCATCGCGGCGAGACTGTGCGCCGCGGCATCTCCCGAGGATCGGGCACGCGGCGGTTCCGCGTGGCGGCGAAGATCGCGCAGTCGCCGGCAAAGGCCGGCTGCCGGCAGGGCGGCTTCCCCCCGCTGCCCCGCCGACAGGTTGGGAGAGTGGCATGTCCACACTGGTGCTCGAATTGCGGGCGGGCGACCTGCTGGTCGTCAACGGCGCCTCGCTGCGCTTCCGCAGCCGCACGCGGGTGGAGCTGGTGGCGCGGGCGCGCTTCCTGTTCGGCAAGCAGGTGATGTCGCCGGAGGCGGCGAACACGCCGGCGCGGCGCATCTACTTCGCGCTGCAATGCGCCTATGTCGGGCCGGAGGAGGAACGCGAGCCGGCGATGGCCGACGCGCACCGCCTGGTCGCCGAATTCCAGGAGGCGACGACCTCCAACATGGCGCGCCAGCTGCTGGAGCGCGCGCTGGCGCTGGCCGAGCAGGACGAATGGTACCAGGCGCTGCGCCTGGTGCGCCATGTGATGCGCCACGAGGCGACGGTTCTGGGGCTCGACCCGCAGACTGGCCTGGCGCTGCCGCCGGGCCTGGCCGCGGGCGCACCCGCGATGCCCGGGCCGGCGCTGCACCACGCGGCGCAATGAGGTTTTCCGCCCTGCCTTCACGCTTCCTTCACCGCGCGAAGGCAGGATGACTCCGCGGCGCCGCGCCGGGCGCCGCCTCCCGGGGGGGGCCGGGGCCCCCCCCCCCCCCCCCCCGGCGGCCAGCCCCCCGGCCCCACCCCGGCACCCGGC
>NZ_JBWXTD010000003.1:659177-660444 GCF_056682175.1 Falsiroseomonas sp. RANM36 | reverse complement strand
GGTGCGGCCAGTGCCGCACCGCACCCGCGCAAGGTCGCCAAGACGGCTTCCCCTTCGCGGAACGCAGGACCGAGGAGAGAGGACGATGTCCTCCGTCAACACCAATGTCGCCGCGATGGCGGCGATCCGCTCGCTGAGCTCGATCTCGAAGGACATGGGCACGACCCAGGCCCGCATCGAGAGCGGCTATCGCATCAGCCAGGCGAACCACGACCCGGCGGTCTTCGCCATCGCGCAGAACATGCGCGCCGACCTCAACGGCATGTCGGCGGTGAAGGACAGCCTGGCCTTCGGCAAGGCGGCGCTGACCACCGCGCGCGACGCCGCGACCAAGATCAGCGACGAGCTGGGCAAGCTGAAGCAGACGGTCACGCAGGGCCAGCAGCAGGGCGTGGACGTCAACCAGATCAACGCGCAGATCACCAACGCGCTGTCCAACATCGACGCCTATGCCCGCACCGCCACCTTCAACGGCGTGAACCTGCTGACCTCGGGCGTCGCGGGCGTGACGGGCGTGACGGACAACAACCTGAACGTCGTGCGCGACATCAACGGCACCACCACCTCCGTCACCGGCACGAACAGCACCTCGGCGGGCCTCGCGCTGGCCGGGCTGACGGCGGCGACCGGCGGCCGCACCCTGACCTTCGACGCGACCTTCGCCGCGGCGAATGCGGACTTCATCCAGTTCACCCAGGGCGGCAACACCTTCGTCTTCGAGTTCAGCGACGGCTCCGCGCCGCTGACGCAGACGCCGACCGCGACGACGGACGTGTTCGACGTGCAGATCACCGCGACGGACTCGCCGCTGCAGGCGGTCTCCAAGCTGATCGGCCGCATGCAGTCCGAAGGCTTCGACGCCAGCCTCGACAACCAGGGCCGCCTGGTCGTGAACGGCAACATCGGCGCGATCACGGCGACCTTCGCCTCGGGCGGCGCCACCGCCGGCACGCTGCCGGGCGGCACGGGCGCGATCGCCGCGGTGGAAGGCGCGATCGACACGATGGGCACGCGCCTCGCCACCATCGGTGCCGCGCTGCGCCAGGTGGAAGGGCTGCAGGACTTCACCACCAAGCTGAACGACTCGCTGAAGGAAGGTCTCGGCGCGCTGGTGGATGCGGACCTTGCCGAGGAATCCGCGCGCCTCACCAGCCTGCAGACTCGCCAGCAGCTGGCGACGCAGTCGCTCTCCATTGCGAACCAGCAGAGCCAGTCGCTGCTCAGCCTGTTCCGCTGATCCGTCGCGCGGGGGCCACCACGGCCCCCG
>NZ_JBWXTD010000003.1:656460-659077 GCF_056682175.1 Falsiroseomonas sp. RANM36 | reverse complement strand
CCCGCCCCCGCGCGGTGGGGGGGGGGGCGGCGCCGCTGCGTTTCACCGACCCCCGGCCGGGCTACCGCCCGCCGGCGCGCGCGGGCGCCGCCTCGGGCGGCGCGTTGCGATAGGCATCCAGCTCGCGCGCGGTCGGGATCGTGCGCACCTCGCCCTTCGCGTCGCGGAACTCCAGCACGACCAGGTTCAGCGCGCTGTCGATGCGGACGCTCGGATTGGGCACGGGCGGCGCCGGCGACGCCTGCGCTTCCTCTGAGGCGGGGCGCGGCGCCTCGGGCTGGCGGGCGAGTGCGCGGGGCGGTGCGGGGGCGGCGGGATCGGGGATCATGGCGGCACGACGAATCCTCGGCGCCATCCTGGCCTGCGACACCACGCGGGGGATCATCGCGCGGCCATCGCTCAGCCTATGCGACGACGATGAAGGAAAGGTTGAGCCCGGCCCGGTTTGACGTGCCCGGCCGGCGGGCCGAAGGTGGACCCGGAAGCCCCCGTGTTGTCTCGTCTGCTCGATCCCCGCTCATTGCCCTATCTGTGGACCGCCGCGGCCGCCGTGCTGGGCGGCACGCTGTTCTCGCTGCTGCACATCCCGCTGGCCTGGATGCTGGGTGCGATGGCCGCGACCGGCGCGCTGGCCTGGACCGAGCGCGCGGCGGTCGCCAAGCCGACCCGCCCGGTCGCGCTGATCTTCCTCGGGCTGGGGCTGGGGCAGACCTTCACCCAGCCGGTGATGGCGGCGCTCGCCCTCGCCCTGCCCTGGCTCGTGCTGGGCGCCTTCCTGGCCATCATGGCCGGCGCGCTGACCGCGCGGGTCTTTGCGCGCATGGCCGGCACCGATTCGGAGACCGGCTACTACGCCTCGGTCCCGGGTGGCGTGATCGTGATGGCGATCCTGGCCCAGCGCGCCGGCGTCTCGGTGCCGGCCGTGACGCTGGCGCAGACCATCCGCGTGATGGTGGTGGTGGTCGTCGTCCCGCCGCTGGTCACCTGGCTCGCGCCGCATGGCGGCGCCGGCGTCTTCTTCACCGAACGGCCTGCGGTGCATCTCGGCGGCCTGGCGCTGCTGGTGACGCTGGGCACGGCGGCGGCGCTGGCGATGACGCGCACGGGCCTTGCCAATCCCTGGATGATCGGCCCCTGCGTGCTGGTGATCCTGCTCTCCGCCTTCGGCCTGCTGCCCTCGGGCGTCCCGGTCTGGATGGTGAATGCGGCGCAGATCGGCATGGGCATGGCGCTCGGCGCGCGGATGAGCCGCAGCTTCATCCTCTCCTCCCGCCGGGTCGCGCAGACGGCGGTGCTGACGACGCTGCTGCTGATCGCGCTGATGGCGCTGCTGGCGATCGGCCTCGGCGCCGTCTCGGGCCTGCCGCTGGCCGCCGTGGTGCTCGGCATGTCGCCGGGCGGCATGCCGGAGATGACGATCACGGCGAAGGCGCTGGAGGTCGGCGTGCCGCTGGTGCTGGGCTTCCACCTCGTGCGCACGCTGATCTGCAACATCTTCGTGCTGCCGATCTGGCGCCTGCTGGTGCGGCTGCGGCTGGCCTGAGGACGGCCAGCCCCTCCCGCGTCAGCCCGCCGGGTCAGCCGGCCTGGAAGCGCAGCCGCCGGTGCAGCCACTCGCGATAGGCCAGCATCGGCCCCGGGCCCGGGCAGAGCGTCGCCAGCACGTCGGCCGCCGCCTGCGCATGCACCCGATGGGCGCCGGCCTCGGCCGCATCCGGCTCGTTCTCGCCCCACCGGCGGGCCGCGGCGCGCCACAGCGCGACCGAATCGGCCGGGGTCAGCGCCGGCAGCACCACCACGGCGCGCGCGCGCAACGCCGCTGCGGCGGCGCGGCAGCCGGCCAGCAGGTCGGGATGCGACGGATCGGCCAGCACCTCGGCCAGCGTCGGCACATCGGGCAGCAAGGGATCGCGTCCGCCAGCCGCGAGATCGAAGGCAAGCCAGGGCGTCAGGCCCAGCGCCGCGGCCCGCGCGCCGGCCTCGGCGCCGACCAGGACCATCGCGTCGGCCGAGCCCACCGCGATCGCCGCTTCCGGCGCCATGGCGGATGGCAGGAACACCGGCGTAGCGGCGCGGCCGAGCAGGTCGAGCGCGAGCAGGCCCGCAGCCTCCGGCGCGCCGGGGCCGGGCAAGGCGAGCCGCGCCGGATGGGACGCGGCCAGCGCACCGCGGCCGGCGAGCATCGCGGGCGCCAGGCTGCCGGTGACCGCCGGCCAGGGCCGGGGCTCGAAGCGGGCGCGCGGGTCGCCGATCAGCAGCGCCTGCGCCGCCTGGCCCGGCAGTGCCAGCAGCATCCGCCCATCGCCGGGCGTCGCCACGGCAAAGCGGTTGGCGGCGGTGATGCCGTCCGCCCCGCCGAGCACGCTGACGCGCATGGCGGTGGCATGCACCAGGCCGCGCGCCAGGCCGCGGGCCGCGCGCTGGGCGTAGCTGGCGGCGGCACCCTCCTCTGGGCCGGGGGCGAGCAGCGTGGCGGCTTCCGGCACGGTCGTCGCCGCCGCCAGGGGGCGCGCCGCTGCCGCGGCCAGAAGGCCGCCGATCACGCCCCGGCGGGTGGCGGATGGATGGGTCATCCCTTTGGCCTCCCCTCGGTTCACGGCGACACCTAGACCCCGCG
>NZ_JBWXTD010000003.1:655994-656360 GCF_056682175.1 Falsiroseomonas sp. RANM36 | reverse complement strand
TGCAGCGCCGCTACGGCGCCCAGCAGCCCGGCGCGATCCACCGGCTTCGTGAGATGCGCGTCCATCCCCGCGGCGCGGCTCCGCTCGATGTCGGCCGGCATGGCCGAGGCGGTCAGCGCCAGGATGCGGACCCGCCCCGCCGGCCCCTCCAGCGCGCGGATGCGCCGCGTGGCCGCATGGCCATCCAGCCCCGGCATCCGCACATCCATCAGGATCGCGTCATAGGTTCCGCCGGCCGCGGCCTCCACGGCGCTCTCCCCGTCGCGGACCAGATCCACCTCGTAGCCGGCCTTGCGCAGGATGGCGGCGGCGACGAGTTGGCTTGCCTCGCTGTCCTCGGCCAGCAGCAGGCGCGCGAAGGGCGCC
>NZ_JBWXTD010000003.1:652938-655894 GCF_056682175.1 Falsiroseomonas sp. RANM36 | reverse complement strand
CTCGCCGCCCATCAGTCCGACCAGCCGGCGGCAGATCATCAGGCCGAGCCCCGATCCGCCATGCCGGCGCGCGGTGCCGGCATCGGCCTGCTGGAAGCGGCGGAACAGGCGCCGCCGCACCGCCGCGGAGATCCCGGGGCCGGTGTCGCGCACGGCGAAATCCATCCGCGCGCCGTCGCGCGTCACGCGGATCTCCACGCTGCCGGCGGCGGTGAACTTGATGGCGTTGTCCACCAGGTTCATCAGCACCTGCCGGAGCCGCCCCGGATCGCCCATCACCCAGGCGGGCAGCGTCGCATCGAGGCTGGCGGTCAGCCTGAGCCCCTTGTCCGCCGCCGCGGCCGCCTGCAGCGACAGCACCTCCCGCACCGGCTGGGCGAGCTCGAAGCCGACCTCCTCGAGCTCCAGCTTGCCGGCCTCGATGCGGGAGAGATCCAGCAGCTCGTTGACGGTCCAGAGCAGCGTCTCGCCCGATCGCCGCGCGGTCTCGGCATAGGCGCGCTGCTCGGAATCGAGCGGCGTGTCGAGCAGCAGCGAGAGCGTGCCCAGCACCCCGTTCAGCGGCGTGCGCACCTCATGGCTGACGAAGGCGAGGAAGTCGGATTTCTCGGCGCTGGCGCGCTCGGCGGCGCGGCGGGCCAGCGTTTCCGCGCGCTGCGCACGACGCGCGGCCTCCTCGGCGCGCACGCGCTCGGTCACGTCGTGCTGGATGCCCAGGAAATACACCAGATTCCCGTCCGCATCCCGCACCGGGGAGATGTGCAGCTCGTTGACGAAGCGGCTGCCGTCGCGGCGGTAGTTGACCAGGCGGATGTCGATCGGCCGCGGCGCGGCGATCGCCTCGCGGATCGCGCGGACATCCGCCGCGGCGGTGCCCGGCCCCTGGAGGAAGCGGCAGTTGCGGCCCAGCACCTCTTCCGGCGCATAGCCGGTGATGCGGTAGAAGGCCGGGTTGGCGAAGACGATCGGGCAGTCCGGCAGGTTGGGATCGGAGATCACCACCCCGGTCGGCGCGGCGGCGACGGCGGCGGCGATCGCCGCGGAGAAGCGCCCGGCCTCGGCGATCGCGGCGGCGCCGTCGGGCGCCCCCCGATCAGCTGTCGTAGGCGACAAGCGCTTCGAACGGGACATCGAGACGGTCGCGCCCCTTGAGGAATGTGAGCTCGATCAGGCAGGCGGCGCAGGGCACGATAGCGCCGGCCTGGCGCAGCAGGGAGATGCCGGCCGACATGGTCCCGCCGGTCGCGAGCAGGTCGTCCAGCACCACGACGCGCTGCCCCCGCTGCACGGCGTCCGCCTGCATCTCGATGCGGTCGGTGCCGTATTCCAGCGCATAGTTCAGCCCGATGGTGAGGCCCGGCAGCTTGCGCGGCTTGCGCAGCATCACGAAGCCGAGGCCGAGTTCCAGCGCCAGCGGCGCGGCGACGAGGAAGCCTCGGCTTTCGATGCCGGCGAGCACGTCGGGCTTGCGGGGGGCGATCCGCTCGGCCAGGCGCCCCATCGCGGTGCGCCACGCGTGGCCGTGCCGCAGCAGGGTGGAGATGTCGTAGAAGAGGATGCCGGGCTTCGGGAAATCCGGGATGCCGCGGATGTGGTCCTTCAGGTCGATGTCGGGATCGGCGTCCAGCCGCGACAGCGCGGCGGGGCTCGTCTTGTCGTCCATCTTCGGCGTCGCGCTCGTCTGTCGGGGCGGAATGCGCACAGCCGCAGGACGCCCGTCCTGCCACGGCACGCCCGGAACCGATTGCCTTCCTCGCGGGTCAGGCTACGCCCCGCGGCAGCCGGCCGCAACGGGCGCGCGGCCCTTGGCAGGCGCCCGGCGCCGGGCCACATCGCCGGCATGTCGCGCCCGTTGCTCGCCCTGATCCTCGGCCTGTCCGGTTTCCTGCTCTATGTCGGCGTGGTGGTGGCGGCGGCGGACTGGGTGCTGCAACGGCACTGGCTGATCGAGCTGATCTATTTCACCGTTGCCGGCATCGCCTGGGTGTGGCCGGCGCGGAAGCTGATGTTCTGGGCCGCGCGCGCCGACGGCTGAACGAAAAAACCCCGCCAGGGATGCATCCCTGGCGGGGTTCTCGCGCGGCGCGCCGTCTGGTCGGAGTGAGAGGATTCGAACCTCCGGCCCCTGCGTCCCGAACACAGTGCTCTACCAGGCTGAGCTACACTCCGGCATGGCGCCGGCCCCGCAAGGGGCGGCTTCATCGCGCGGCAGCGTCGCAGCGAGGCCGGCCGTATAGCGAAGCCCCCGCGGCGCGGCAAGCCGGGCGCAACGCTTCGTCACGCAACCCGCCGTTGCGCACCCGGACGATGCCTGCAAGGCTAACCTTGTCCCAAGGGAGGGTTATAGATGCGGGCATGGATGACGGCGGCGGCGATCGCCGCGGCGGTGGGAATGGCTGGCGCCGCCCTGGCGCAGGAGAACCTCATCGCCGAACGCAAGAACGGCATGCGGGAGATGGGCCGTCACCTGGAGGCCATCAACGGGATCCTCCAGGCGCGCGGCGACCAGGCGCCGATCGCGGAGCGGGCCGACCGGATCATCGCCTTCTACGGCAACCTCGATGCGCTCTATCCGGCCGCAAGCCTGACCCCGCCGGTCGCGGCGGGCCGTGGCGACGGGCAGACGCGCGCGCTGGCCGCCATCGAGCCGAACCGCGCGGCCTTCGATGCGCTCGCCGCCGACATGGTGCGGCAGCTGACCGCGATGAAGGCATCGGCGGCCTCCGGCGGCGTCACCGCAGACATGCTGCGCCAGGCCGGGCAGATCTGCGCCGACTGCCACCAGCGTTTCCGCGCCCGCTGACGTCGTAACGGCCGGTCCCCGGCGCGCGTCGTTCGCTTCAGAAGCTTGACGGCGGCCGCAGGGCGGAAATCCACCATACCAGTCCCGCCGCCCCCCCCCGCCGCGCGGCCGCGGGCCACCGGTTGGCCCCCCCCCGCCCCGGCCGCCCCGGGG
>NZ_JBWXTD010000003.1:641926-652838 GCF_056682175.1 Falsiroseomonas sp. RANM36 | reverse complement strand
GCGGCGGGCCCACCCCCTACGGGGTGCGGGGTGGGGGGGGGGGGGTGGGCGCGGCGCTGGCGGGGCGCCTGGTGGGCGCGGCACTGGCGGCGGCGGCCATTCGGCCGCTCGGCCCGGTTCCCGGGCCGCATCGCGCGCCAGCGAACAGCTCATGAGTCGCCCCGCGCCCGGTCGAGCACATGCGTATCGAGCGTATCCAGCCGGTCGCGGATCTGGAACACGACGACCGCCGCGACCAGCGCGACCATCAGCACCAGCGCCGCGGTCGAAAGCTCCACCACCAGCGGCATCCCGGCGACGCCCACGGCCGCCAGGATCAGCCCGTTCTCCAGCGTCAGCAGGCCGATCACCTGGCTGATCGCGTTGCGCCGCGCGATCATCGCCAGCATCCCCAGCAGCACGACCGAGAGCGCGATGGTGAGGTCCACCCGCGCCAGCGGCGTCGCGCCGCCGGCGGTCACCGGCAGGACCACCAGCACCGAGAGGCCGACCAGCCCGATGGCAGCGGCGAGCGAGGCGCCGATGCCGAGCGAGGTCTCCACCGCCTTGTGCAGCCCGAGCCGCCCGACCAGAAGGCGCAGCGCCAGCGGGATCGCGACGGCCTTGGCGCCGAAGGCGATGACGGCGGTGAGGTAGAGTTCCGGCGCCGCCTGCACCCAGCCCTGCCACGCCGCGGCGCAGGCCAGCAGCGCGCCCTGCACGGCGAAGGCATTGATCACGGCGCCGATGCGCCGCTGGTATAGCATCACGAAGGACAGCAGCAGCACGCCGCCGCCGATCAGGTGCGAGACGTCGTAGGCAGGTGTGCCCATCTATGACGCCCTCAAACGGCGGGCGGCCGCATCCGCGGCCTTGCCTTCGCGCCAGCCACTGGCGCGCCGGGCATCACGGCTGGTTTGGGCGCGGGCCGCGTTCGCGGCCTCGGTTTGCTTCGCAAACCGCCATCTCCGGTCGGGCGCGGTCACGCCAGCCTCGTCGACACGAACAGCAGAATCGCTCCCAGCAATCCCAGCAGAAGCGCCACCCCCAAGAACTCCGGCACGCGGAAGACGCGCATCTTGGCGATGGCGCTTTCGAAGGCGGCCAGGGCGAAGCACAGCACAGCCATCTTCGCGACCCACGCCACCAGTCCCAGCACCCAGCCCAGCGGCGCAAACCCCGCCGGCGCCGTGCCGAAGGGCAGGAACACCGCGACGATGAGCGCGAGCCACAGCGTCAGCCGCAGCGCCGATGCGGCTTCCCACAGCGCGAGGTGCCGGCCGGAGGCTTCGAGGATCATCGCCTCATGCACCATCGTCAGTTCCAGATGCGTCGCCGGATTGTCCACCGGGATGCGCGCATTCTCCGCCACCGCCACGGCACACAGCGCGATCAGCGCCAGCACCAGCGAGACGCGCAGCCCCACCGCGCCGTCCTGGAAGGTGGCGGCGATCTGCTCGAGGCCGGTGGTGCCGGCCAGGATCGCGAAGCTCAGCGCGACCAGCAGCAGCGCCGGCTCGGCCAACGCCGCGAAGGACATTTCGCGCGCCGCGCCGAGCCCCCCGAAGGCCGTGCCGACATCCATGCCGGCGAGCGCCAGCGCGACACGCCCGAGCGCCAGCAGGCCCGCGATCAGCAGCAGGTCCGACATCGGGGCGAAGAGCATCGCGCGCGAAAAGCTCGGCACCAGCGCCAGCGCCGCCAGCGCAGCGGCCACCGCGACATAGGGCGCGGCGCGGCTGATCCAGCTGGCATTCTCCGCCAGCACCGGGCGCTTGCGCAGCAGCTTTTGCAGATCGCGCCAGGGCTGCAGCGGATGCGGGCCGATGCGGCCCATCATGCGCGCCTTCAGCCAGCGCACGCCGCCGACCACCAGCGGCGCCGCCACCAGCACCAGCGCGAGATGCAGCAGCTGTGTCAGTACGGCGGCGACGGCGATCACGCGCCGCCCTCCAACCACGCCACAAGCAGCAGCAGCGCGACCAGCGCGGCGAAGGGCAGCATCAGGCATTGCCGGATGGAGAGGTCGCGCAGCTTTTCCGTCCGCGCCACCACTGCATCGCGCGCGGTGGCGAGCGGCGCCAGCAGCAGCGCGAAGGCGGGGTCGCCGAAGGACATGGCGATCCGCGCCGGCGCCACCGTGCCGGGCTCCGGCATCTCCACCCGCTCTGTCACCGCCAGCACGGGCTGGGCGAGCATGCGCCGCAGCGGCTGGCCCATGCCGGCCGCGCTCGGCTGCGTCAGCGGATCGCCGAAGGGCAGGTGCTGCGGCGGCGCGGCGAAGCCGCAATCCCAGGCCGGGCCGCGCGCCGGCTCGGCCTTGCCGCGCTTCACCAGCAGCCAGACGGCGAGCAGGCCGAGCGCCAACAGCAGCGCGGCGCCGAGCGGCCAATAGGCCGCCGCGCCGTCGCCCACCGCCACGAAGGCGAGGCCCGCGCGCCCCTCCATCGCCTGCCCGGCCAGCAGCGTCTGCCCGCCGCCGCCAAGCGCCAGCATCGGCCCCGGCAGCAGACCGAGCAGCACCGTCAGCCCCGCCGGCAGCAGCAGCGCGAGGCGCGCGGGCCCGGCGCCGTCATGCGCCCCCGCCCCGCGCGGCGAGCGCGGCCGGCCGAGGAAGACCAGCCCGAACAGCCGCACCATCGCCGCCGCCGCCAGCGCCGCGGCCAGCGCGACCATCGCCGCGGCAACGAGCACCAGCATCTGCACCGTCAGGTCGCCGACGCGCCAGGCCGCGATCAGCGCCTGCAGCAGCAGCCATTCGCTCGCGAAGCCGGAAAGCGGCGGCAGGCTCGCCGCCGCGCCGGCGCCGACCAGCATGCAGGCCGCCGTCCAGGGCATCGCATGGACCAGGCCGCCGAGCCGGTCCAGCAGTCGCGATCCCGCGCCATGCGCGACCTCGCCCATGCCAAGGAAGAGCAGCGTCTTGAACACGCCGTGGTTCAGCGCATGCAGCAGCGCCGCCCCCGCCGCGAGTGCGGCCAGCGCGCCGAGATCGGCCGCGCGGAAGCAGGCCGCCAGCCCGAGCCCGACCGCGACCAGCCCCACATTCTCGATGGTGGAGCAGGCGAGCAGCGTCTTGCCCTCGTCTTCGATGTTCGCCCGCAGCGCGCCGAGCACCGCCGACGCCGCCCCCAGCGCCACCAGCGGCACACCCCACCACACCGGCTGCGCCGGCCCGCCGAGATCGAGCAGCAGCCGTGCCGCCACATACAGCGCGACCTTGGTCATCGCCGCCGACATCAGCGCCGAGACGTGGCTCGGCGCCGCGGGATGGGCGAGCGGCAGCCAGGCATGCAGCGGCACCAGCCCGGCCTTGGCCCCGGCGCCGGCGACCACCAGCGCCAGGATCAGCGCCGCCCGCCAGCCCTCCGGCGGCGCCTCGCGGATCGCCGCGAAGGCGAGGTCGCCGCCGGGCCCGGCCATCAGCCCAAGCGCCGGCACCAGGCAGACTGCTGCCAGCGCCGCAAACACCAGGTAGAGGCGCGCGGCGCGGCGGTTCTCGGGCTTCGCATGGTCGGACGCCACCAGCGCCCAGGTGGCGAGCGACATCGCCTCGAAGCCGAGCAGCAGGGTCACGCCATCCGCGGCCAGCAGGGTCAGCGCCATGCCGGCCAGGAACAGCGGATAGGCCAGCAGCGCCCGCGCCGGCGCCGCATCCTCATGCGCCAGCGCGAAGACGGAGGCGCAGAGCCCGGCCAGGCCGAGCAGCAGCAGGAACCAGGCCGAAAGTCCGTCGAGCGCCACCAGCAAGGGTCCGAAGGGGGTGCCGAAGGGCAGCGCCACCACCGGCGCGCCATCGCCCGCCAGGGCGGCGACCGCCACCGCCGCGAAGACCGCCGAGGCCAGCGCCGAGCCGCCATGAACCAGCCGCGCGGCGATCGGCCGTCCGGCCAGCACCGGCATGGCCAGCGCCAGCAGCACCAGCCCGAGCAGGGTGAGGAGGATCGCCGTCAGCACGGGGCGGGAGGCAGCATCGGCACGCGGGCGAGCTTACGGGCCGCGGGGACCGGGCAGAAGGGGCGCCCTCTTGAAGAAGCCTTCATTCGCGCGCAGCCCGGCCCGCAAGCTTTCCATCCGCGCCCCCCGGCGCTAAGTGGCCCGCATCGCGGCGCCCGGGGCGCCCGCCGTCGGGAGAACCGCCAAGGCCCATGGGCGCCCTGCTCGCCTTCAGCCGTCTTATCGATTCGATCAACGCGCGCCTCGGGCGCGTGGCGGATTGGTGCGTGCTGCTGGCCTGCGTGCTGTCGGCCGGCAATGCCTCCCTGCGCTACGGCTTCTCGCTGGGCTCCAACGCCTGGCTGGAGGCGCAGTGGTACCTCTTCGCCGCGGTGGTGATGCTCGGCGGCAGCTACACGCTGTTCCGCAACGAGCATGTGCGAGTGGACGTGCTGTACGGCGCCTTGCCGGAGCGGCGGCGGATCTGGGTGGACGTGATCGGGATCAGCCTTTTCCTGCTGCCCGCGATGGCCCTGCTGGCCTGGATGACATGGCCCTTCTTCGTGGAATCCTGGGTGCGGGCCGAGACCTCCTCCTCCCCCGGCGGGCTGATCCGCTGGCCCGTGAAGATCCTGATGCCGCTGGGTTTCGCGTTGATCACGCTGCAGGGCGTCTCGGAGCTGATCAAGCGCGTGGCGCTGCTGCGCGGCATCCATGTGCCCGAAGGGCGCATCCACGCCTCCTACGCCCGGCCCGAGCAGTGACGCTGTTCGGCTTCCCGTCCGAGGATCTGATGCCGCCGCTGATGTTCGGCGGCCTCATCCTGTTCCTGCTGTTCGGCTTCCCGGCCGCCTTCTCGCTGGCCGCGGTTGGGCTGTTCTTCGGGTTCCTGTCCATCGAGATCGGGCTGTTCCCGGAGGCCTTCCTCAACAACCTGCCGCTGCGCGTCTTCAACATCCTGTCCAACGACCTGCTGCTGGCGATCCCGTTCTTCACGCTGATGGGCGCCATCCTGGAACGCTGCGGCCTGGCGGAGGACCTGCTGGAGGGCACCGGGCAGCTCTTCGGCAAGATCCCGGGCGGGCTGGCCTATGCCGTGATCATCGTGGGCGCGATCCTCGGCGCCATCACGGGCACCGTGGCGGCGTCGGTCATCGCCATGGGCATGATCAGCCTGCCGATCATGATGCGCTACGGCTACGACATGCGGATCGCGACCGGCGTGATCGCGGCGAGCGGGACCATCACGCAGGTGATCCCGCCCTCCCTCGTGCTGATCGTGCTCGGCGACCAGCTCGGCCAGTCGGTCGGCGACATGTATGCCGGCGCGATCGGGCCGAGCTTCCTGCAGATCGGCCTTTTCCTGATCTTCATCTGGCTGGTCGCGATCTTTCAGCCGCACAAGGTCCCGCCCCTGCCGCCCGAGGCGCTGGTGCCGCGCGACTGGCGGCTGTGGTGGCGCGTGCTGAAGGGCATGGTGCCCTCCATCGTGCTGATCTTCATGGTGCTCGGCACCATCTTCATGGGCCTGGCGACGCCGACCGAGGCGGGTGCCATGGGCGTCGTCGGCGCGGTGGTGCTGGCGGCGATCAACCGCCGCCTGAGCTGGCCACTGGTGCGACAGGCGATGGCCAACACCACGCGCATCACGGCGATGGTGATCTACATCCTGATCGGCGCCACCGTGTTCAGCCTGGTGTTCCAGGGCGTGGATGGCGGCATCTGGATCGAGCACCTGCTGTCCTACCTGCCGGGCGGCGCCACGGGCTTCCTGATCTTCGTCAACGTCTTCATCTTCCTGCTGGCCTTCTTCCTCGACTTCTTCGAGATCGCCTTCATCGTCATCCCGCTGCTCGCGCCGGTGGCGAAGAATCTCGGCATCGACCTGGTGTGGTTCGGCGTGCTGATCTGCATCAACATGCAGACCAGCTTCATGCACCCGCCCTTCGGCTTCGCGCTGTTCTACCTGCGCGGCATCGCGCCGAAGGAAGTGCTGACCAAGGACATCTATCTCGGCGCCATCCCCTGGCTCGGCCTGCAGCTGCTGCTGGTGGCGATCGTCATCTTCTGGCCGGAGAGCGTGACCTACTGGCTCGACCGCGGCCCGAAGGTGGACCCGAGCACCGTCATCATCGACCTGCCCCCGCCCCCCGCCATGCCGGACACGCCCCAGGTGCCGATCTTCCAATGAGTCTTTCGGACATTGCTCCCATCGGCTTCGTGCGCGGCGGGCGCGCCGAACCCGTGGACGATGCGTGGGACTCGGTGACGGCGGAGATCGTGCTGGACCCGGCGCAGCTCGGCCCGGATGCGGCGCTCGGCCTCGACAGCTTCAGCCATGTCGTCGTGGTCTTCGTCTTCGACCGGCTGGACCCGGCGAAGCTGGAGCGTAACGCCCGCCACCCGCGCGGCCGCACGGACTGGCCGCGCGTCGGCATCCTCGCGCAGCGCGGCTCGCCGCGGCCGAACCGCATCGGCGTGACGACCTGCCGGCTGCTGGGCGTGGAGGGGCTGACGCTGCGCGTGCAGGGACTGGACGCGATCGACGGCACCCCGGTGCTCGACATCAAGCCGCACATGACCGGCTTCGACCCGCGCGGCGCAGTGCGCGAGCCGGACTGGGCGCGGGAGATCATGGAAGGCTACTGGTAGCTCCCGGCTACAGCATCGCCAGCGACCGCTTGCGCTTCGGCGGCGGGAAGGCGGCGTCCAGCGCGCGAAAATCCTGCTCGGTCAGCTGCAGGTCGCGCGCCTTGGCGTTGTCGCGCAGATGCTGCGGGTCGGCCGCCTTCGGAATCGCGATCACGCCGGGCTTCGCCAGCACGAAGGCCAGCGCCACCTGCGCCGGCGTCGCGCGATGGCGGGCGGCGATTTCCGCCAGCGCGCGGTGCCGCAGCAGCGCGCCCCCCTGGCCGACCGGCGAATAGGCCATCACGGGCATGCGGCGCTTCGCGCAGAAGGGCAGCAGGTCGAACTCCACGCCGCGCGCCTCCAGGTTCCACAGCACCTGGTCCGTCGCGCAGTCCTTCAGCGCGGGGCCGAGCTCCTCCAGGTCGTCCACGTCAAGGTTGCTCACGCCCCAGCGCGCGATTTTTCCGTCCGTCCTCGCGCGCTCCATGGCCTCCACGGTCTCCGCCAGCGGGACGGAGCCGCGCCAGTGCAGCAGGTAGAGATCGATCGTGTCCACCCGCAGCCGCCGCAGCGACGCGTCCAGCGCGCGCGGCAGCTTCGTGCGCGAGGCATTGTGCGGATAGACCTTGGAGACGAGGAAGGCCTGGTCCCGCCTTCCGGCGATGGCCTCCGCCACCACCTCCTCGGCGCCGCCCTCGGCATACATCTCCGCCGTGTCGATCAGCGTCAGGCCGAGATCGAGTCCGAGACGCAGCGCATCCGCCTCCCGCCGCCGGTCGCTGCCGCGCTCGCCCATGTGCCAGGTGCCCTGGCCGAGCGCCGGCACCTCCGTGCCATCCGGAAACCGCACCGTGGTCATGGAACCTGCCCTCCGAATCCCCTATCTTTCCGCGCATGACAGCGCGCGCCAACATCCTCGCGATCCTCGCCGGCATCGGAATGGCCACCGCCGCCGCGGCGCAGACCAGCACGCCCGCCGCCGTGCCGCCGGAGGAGATCGGCTCCTGGCGCCTCTCCTGCCTTGCGGACCGCATGACCGACCGCGCCGACTGCCAGCTGCGCCACCGCGATCCGGTGGAGCGCGCCCAGGCCGCCGCCGGCTCCTCCCTGCTGCTGGAAGTGCAGGATCGCGGCGGCAAGCTGGTGCCGGTGGTGACCGCGCGCGACCTCAGCCTGGAGGCCGCGGGGCGCGGCCTGCTGGCGCTGACCGGCACGGCGCAGCTGCGCTTTCCGCCCAACCGGTTCTTCGAGATGCCCTGCACCCTCGAAGGCCGGAACCTGATCTGCGCGCCGAAACCGGACGACATGGCCCGCGCCGCGGAGGAACTGCCGACCGCCCAGACCGCGCTGGTGCGGATGGTCGGCTTCGGCGCCGGGTCCACCAGCGCCGAGCCGGTGGAACTGCGGCTGGAGCGCACGCGCGATGCGTTGGCGCGCTATCGCGCGCGCGTGCCGGAGGGCAGCGGCCCCGGCGCGGCGCCGCAGACCGGGCTTTCCCTGCCGGAGATGTTGCTGCGGATGCAGCGTCTGTTCGGAAACTGAGCGCGCGCGCTCTCCCCGAAAGGCGTGGGGAAAGGGCGGCAGCAATCCCGCGGAAGCCCCTTACGTCCTGTAGCTGGGGTCCAGCCGGTCGAGCTTCCGCAGCAGCGCCGGCCATTCCATCACGCCATAGGGGCGACGGGTGCCGGGCTGGTAGTTGTTCCAGGTCTCCTCCACCACCTTCTGCGGCACCTGGATGATCTTCTGGCCGGTCGCCTGGGCCGCCAGCTGCGCCTTGCAGGACAGTTCCAGGCGATGCATCCAGTTGAAGGCCTCGCCGATGGTGCGCCCGACCGTCAGCAGCCCGTGGTTGCGCAGGATCAGGGCCGGGAAGTCGGCCAGGTCGTGCACCAGCTTCTCCTGCATCGCGACGTCCAGCACCACGCCCTCATAGTCGTGGTAGCCGATCCTGGCGAAGCGCATCGCGGTCTGGTTCATGGGCAGCAGGCCGCATTCCAGGCTGCTGACGGCCATGCCCGGCCAGGTATGGGTATGGATCACGCACTTGTATTCCGGCTTAGCCTGGTGGATCGCGCCGTGGATCACGAAGCCGGCGCGGTTCACACCGTAGTTCAGCCCATCCGGGAATTCCGGCTTCATCAGGACATTGCCGTGGATGTCGATCTTGGTGAGGGAGGAGGCGGTGATCTCCTCGTACAGCATCCCGTAGGAGTTGATCAGGAAGGCGCCTTCCTCGCCGGGCACGGCCAGCGAGACGTGGTTCGCGCCCATGTCGGCCATGCCGTAGATCTCGAGCAGCCGGTAGCAGGCGGCGAGGTCCACCCGGGCATTCCATTCCTCGGGGCTGACGCGGTCGCGCAGCGAGGGAATGCGGAAGCGGTCGGCGGCGCTTTCGGGCATCGGGGCTTTCCTCCGTATCGGGCGGCTGGGTTCCCGGCGGTGTTATCGCGCAGATGCCGCGGCCGGCAAGGCGGGCCGCGCGCTACTCCGTGCGCAGCGCCTGGATCGGATCGAGCATAGCCGCGCGCCGCGCCGGCCAGAAGCCGAAGAACAGGCCCGTCAGGCCGGAAACCGCGACGGCCAGCGCCACCGCGTCCCACTGGATCAGCACCGGCCAGCCGGCCCATTGCGACATCAGCTGCGACACGCCGATCCCCGCCGCGACCCCCGCCGCGCCGCCGAGCAGCGCCAGCGTCACGGCCTCCAGCAGGAACTGCCAGAGGATGTCGCGCCGCCGCGCGCCCACCGCCAGCCGCAGGCCGATCTCCCGCGTGCGCTCCGTCACGCTCACCAGCATGATGTTCATCACGCCGATGCCGCCCACCAGCAACGACACGGCGGCGACGGCGGCAAGCAGGGTGGAGAGGGTCCGGGCCGAGGCGTCGCGCGTCGCCGCAACCTCCGCCAGGTTGCGGATGTTCACCGTGTCGGGCTCGTTGGCGACCACGCGGTGGCGCTGGCGGAACAGCGCGCGGAGCTGTTCCTCCACCAGCTTCAGGTCCTCGCCCTCATGCACCTTCACGCTGATCGCGTTGACCGAGCGGAACCAGGCGCGGGAGGCGCCCATGATGGACCTTCGCGCGGTCCAGAAGGGGATCAGCACGATGTCGTCCTGGTCCCAGCCGCCCTGCCCCTCGCCCTTGGAGGCCAGCACGCCCACCACCTCGAAGGGCGTGGTGCGGATGCGCACCTGCCGCCCCACCGGGTCCTCGTCGCCGAACAGGTTCTGGGCGACCGTCGCGCCGAGCAGCGCCACCTTGCGCCCGCCCGCCGCCTCCTCCGGCGTGAAGAAGCGGCCCGACGCCAGGCCCCATTCGTGCGCCACGAGGTATTCGGGGTCGATCCCCTGGACGAAGGTCGGCCAGTTCTGGTTCTGCGCGACCAGTTGCTGCTGACTGCGGATGAAGGCGCCGGCGACCTCGACCGCGGGCAGGTCGCGCTCGATCGCGCGCGCATCGTCCCAGGTGAGGTTCTGCCGCGCCCCCGCACCCAGCCGCACGCCGCCCATGTTGAAGCTGCCGGGCGTGACCACGAGCAGGTTCGACCCGAGCGAGCGGATCTGCGCCAGCACCTGCTCGCGCGCGCCGGCGCCGACGCCGACCGTGGCGATCACCGCCGCGACGCCGATGAAGATGCCGAGCGCGGTCAGCATCGCCCGCAGCTTGTTCGCGGCCAGCGCGGAGAATGCTCCGCGGAGCGCCTCTCCAAGGTCCATGCCGGGCCGCGTCGGCGGCAGCGGCGGCAGGATGCGCGCCGCGGCACGCGTTGCGCTCGGCGTGTCGGTCAGGCTGGGGCGATCGACGGTCAAGCGGCGATCCCCTGCGCGCCAGGCCGCATGGCCGCCAGCGCCTCCGCCGCGTCGCGCGGGGCGTGGCGGGTGTCGGACACCAGCCGCCCGTCGCGGAAGCGCAGCGTGCGCGCGGCGAAGGCCGCGACCTCGGCATCGTGCGTCACCATCAGGACGGCGACCCCCGCCACGTTCAGCGCCTGGAACAGCGCCATGATCTCGAGGCCGGTCACCGAATCCAGGGCGCCCGTCGGCTCGTCCGCCAGCAGCAGGTCCGGCCCGTTGACCAGTGCGCGCGCGATGGCCACGCGCTGCATCTGCCCGCCCGAAAGCTGGCTCGGACGGTGGTGCAGCCGCTCGCCAAGACCGACCATCGCCAGCGCCTCGGCCGCCCGGTCGCGCCGCGCGCGGCGGCCGCCGCCGCGATAGATCATCGGCAGCTCGACATTGCCGAGCGCATCCACCCGGGGCAGCAGGTTGAAGGACTGGAAGATGAATCCCCGCCGGCGGGAGCGCAGCGCCGCCAGCCGGTCCGCCGAAAGCACCGCGGTGTCCTCCCCCATCAGCCGGTAGCGCCCG
>NZ_JBWXTD010000003.1:634515-641826 GCF_056682175.1 Falsiroseomonas sp. RANM36 | reverse complement strand
CCCGCGCTGCGTGACGGGCTGCGTTGTGGTCGCCGGCGACGCGAGCGCGGAGGTGATGGCCGTGCCGACCACTGTGGTGGACACCACCGGCGCCGGCGATGCCTATGCCGCCGGCTTCCTCGCGGCCCATGCGCGGGGCTGGCCGCTCGGCGAATGCGGGGGCTGGGGGGCGGGGGCGGCGGCCTGGCGGGCCTCGATGGTGCGGGTGTCGAGCCGCGCCACCGGCTCGCCCGCGGTCACCCGACTGTTGAAGTCGGCGAAGATCTCCCGGATCTGGCCGGAGAGCTGGCTGCCCACCTGAACCGACAGCACCGGGTTCACCGTGCCGGTGGCCGAGACCACCGCGGTGATGTTGCCCCGGTCCACCTCCGCCAGCCGCGGGCGCGGGCCATCCGGCGCGGCGCCGGTCGCCCAATCCGGAAGCCAGCGCGGCATCCAGCCTGGCATCCCACCCTGGGCCGCGGGCGCGCCCGCCCACCACCCGGCGGCGCCGAGCAGGGCTAGCACGATCAGGACCAGGGGCAGGCGGCGCATCTCGGTGACCAGTTTGCGCCGGAAGATGTAACGCGCCTATGTCCGGCATGCATCGGGAGATGGTCGCGGGAGGGGGCGGAATGCGGTTGCTGGTTCTGGGGGCGGGGGCGCTCGGGGGCTATTTCGGCGGCCGGGCGCTGGAGCGGGGCGTCGATGTCGTGTTCCTGGTCCGGCCCGGCCGGGCGGCGCAGCTGGCGCGGGATGGGCTCAGGGTGGAAAGCCCCCTCGGGGACATTCACAGCGCGGTGAGGACGATCGCCGAGGCCGGGCCCGGCTTCGACGCCGTGTTGCTCTCCTGCAAGGCCTACGACCTGGAGGCCGCCATCGCTGCCATCCGCCCGGCGGTCGAGGCCGGCGCCTGCGTGCTGCCCGTGCTGAACGGCCTCGCCCACATGGATGCGCTGAACGCCGCCTTCGGCCCGGTGCGCGTGTGGGGCGGGCTGGCCAAGTGCCAGGCGACACTGACGCCGGAGGGGGTGGTGAAGCACCTCGGCGACTGGCGCTGGCTGTCCTGCGGCGCGCCGGCCGGGCGGTGGGCCGGCCGCGCCGCGGCGCTGGCCGCGGCGCTCGGGAAGACGCGCGGCCTGGAGGCGGAGGCCGTGCCCGACATCCAGCGGCGCATGTGGGAGAAGCTGGTGCATCTCGGCACCGTCGCCGCGGGGACGGTGCTGATGCGCGCGAGCGTCGGCGAGATCGTCCGCGCCGGCGGCCGGGATTTCCTGCTGGCCCTGCTGGAGCGCAACGCCGCCATCGCCGCGGCGCATGGCCACGCGATGACTCCCGCCTTCCTGGACAGTTACCGCGCGCTCTTTTCCGACCCGGCGAGCGCCTATACCGCCTCCATGCTGCGCGACCTGGAAGCGGGCGGCCGGACGGAGGCGGAGCATATCCTGGGCTTCCTGGCCGGGGCTGCGCGCAAGGCCGGCGCGGAGGACACGCTGCACGCGACCGCCCTGCTGCATGCGCGCGCCTATGATCAGCGGCGGCAGGCCGGGCGGCTGGCCTGATCCGGTCGCCGCGCCTATCTTCCGCCGCGACACGGCAGGGGACCAGCATGCGCGACCAGCGACAGACGGGCTATACGCCGGTGCCGCTGCGCGGCTTGACGCCGGAGGACACCATCATCGTGCATGACCGCAAGGTCGGCTGCGACGGGGGCGGCGGGGCGCTGGGCCATCCGCTCGTCTATATGCGGATCGAGGACCGGCAGGTGACCTGCCCCTATTGCTCGCGCACCTTTGTCCTGGCCGAGGGCGCGGGTGACGACGCCGGACACTAGCCCCGCCCCCGGCGGGACGGACACCGGCCCGGGCGCGGACGGCACGCCGCCTGCCGCCAACGGCAACGGACTGCCGCCGGTCGCGCCGGGCCAGAAGCGCCTGATCCTGGTGGACGGCTCGGGCTACATCTTCCGCGCCTTCCACGCCCTGCCGCCGATGACCCGCCCCGATGGCGTGCATGTGAACGCCGTCTACGGCTTCACGCAGATGCTGGCGCAGTTCCTCTCGAAGCATGCCGCGAGCCATATCGCCGTCGTGTTCGACAGCGCGCGCCTCACCTTCCGCAACGACATCTTTCCCGCGTACAAGGCGCACCGCCCGGAACCGCCGCCCGAGCTCGTGCCGCAGTTCGACCTCATCCGCGAGGCGACGGAGGCGCTCGGCGTCTGCAAGGTGGAGCAGCCGGGCTACGAGGCGGACGACATGATCGCCGCCTATGCCAAGGCCTTCGTGGCGGAAGGCGGCAGCGTCTCCATCGTCTCCTCCGACAAGGACCTGATGCAGCTGATCCGGCCGGGCGTGGAGATGCTCGACCCGATCAAGCAGAAGCCGATCCGCGAGCCGGAGGTGCTGGAGAAATTCGGCGTGACGCCGGACAAGGTGGTGGAGGTCCAGGCGCTCGCCGGCGATTCCACCGACAACGTTCCCGGCGTGCCGGGCATCGGCGTGAAGACAGCGGCGCAGCTCATCACCGAATACGGCGACCTGGAGACGCTGCTGGCCAACGCCGCGAACATCAAGCAGCCGAAGCGGCGCGAGGCGCTGATCGAGAATGCCGAGAAGGCGCGGATCAGCCGGCGCCTGGTGCAGCTCGACGCCGATGCGCCGATGCCCATTCCCATCGAGAAGATGGTGGCGAAGCCGCCGCAGGCACCGACGCTCGAAAAATTCCTGCGCGAGAACGGCTTCCGCAGCCTGCTCGCGCGGCTCGGCTTCGGCGACGGCGCGGGCACGGCGCGCCCGGTGCGCCATGCGGTGCAGGAGGCCGCCGCACCCGTCGCCGCGCCGCAGGACGCACCCTTCGGCCCGTACGAGACCGTCACCACGATGGAGGCGCTGCGCGGCTGGATCGCTTCGGCGCGCGCCGCCGGCGTGATCGGCTTCGACACCGAGACGGACGGGCTGGACGCGCTGAAATGCCGGCTCGTAGGGCTTTCCATGGCCGTCGCCCCCGGCAGGGCCTGCTACGTGCCGCTGCGCCACGAAGGCAGCGGCGACCTGATGGGCGAGGGCACACCGGCGCAGCTCGACGTGCAGGCGGCGCTTTCGGAGCTGCGCCCGCTGCTGGAGGACCCGACCGTCCTCAAGGTGCTGCACAACGCGAAATACGACCTGGAGGTGCTGTGCCGGGCGGAGAATGGCGGCATCGCCGTCGCGCCCGTGGATGACAGCATGATGATCTCCTATGCCATGGATGCCGGCCGGCACGGGCAGGGGATGGACGAGCTGTCCGCCCTGCATCTCGGTCACACGCCGATCAGCTACGACAGCGTCACCGGCACCGGTCGAGGCCGCATCCCCTTCAGCCAGGTGCCGTTGGACAAGGCCACCGCCTACGCCGCCGAGGACGCCGACGTCACGCTTCGCCTCTGGGCGCTGCTGAAGCCGCGCCTGCGGGAGGCGAAGGCGCTCTCGTTGTATGAGCAGGTGGAGCGCCGCATGGTCGGCGTGCTGCGCGACATGGAGATCGCCGGCGTCAAGGTCGATGCCGGCGAACTCGCCCGTATCGGCGAGGATTTTTCCGAGAAGCTCGTCATCTACGAACGCCAGTGCCACGAGCTGGCAAAGCGCCCCTTCAATGTCGGCTCGCCGAAGCAACTGGGCGAAATCCTGTTCGACGAGATGGGGCTGAAGGGCGGCAAGAAGGGCAAGACCGGCGCCTACTCCACCGATGCCTCCGTGCTCGAGGAGCTGGCCGCGCAGGGCGTGGAGCTGGCGCGCCGCGTGCTGGACTGGCGGCAGATCCAGAAGCTGAAATCCACGTATGTGGACGCGCTCGCCCAGGCCGCTGACAGCCAGGGCCGCGTTCATACCGACTACGCCATGGCGGTGACCACCACCGGCCGCCTGTCCTCCACGGAACCGAACCTGCAGAACATCCCGGTCCGCACCGAGGAAGGCGCCCGCATCCGAGCGGCTTTCGTCGCCGATCCCGGCCATGTGCTGATGTCCGCCGACTACAGCCAGATCGAGCTGCGCATCCTGGCGCATGTCGCGGACGTGCCGAGCTTGAAGCAGGCCTTCGCGCGCGGCGAGGACATCCACAGCCGCACCGCCGCCGACATCTTTCGCCTCGACCCCGCGCATGTGGACAAGGAAGCGCGGCGCCGCGCGAAGACGATCAATTTCGGCCTGATCTACGGCATGTCCGCCTTCGGCTTGGCGACGCGGCTCGGGATCCCGCCGGGCGAGGCGCGCGCCATCATCGACGCCTATTTCGCCCAGTATCCCGGCGTGCGTGACGCGATGGAGCGCATCAAGGAAGACGCGCGGATGCGCGGCTATGTCGAGACGCCCTTCGGCCGGAAGATCTGGATCGCCGACATCGCGTCCAAGGATCCCGCCCGCCGCGCCGGCGCCGAGCGCGCGGCGATCAACGCGCCCTTCCAGGGCGGCGCCGCAGAGATCATCAAGCGCGCCATGGTGCGCATCCCGCACCGCCTGCGCGACGCCGGCCTGAACGCCCGCATGCTGCTGCAGGTGCATGACGAGCTGGTCTTCGAGCTGCCGGAGGCGGAGGTGGAGGCGACTGCCGCGCTGGTGCGCGACGTGATGGAGAACGCCGCGACGCTCTCCGTGCCGCTCTCGGTCGAGGTGGGGCACGGGCGTTCCTGGGCGGAGGCGCATTGAGCACCGCCACCGCCAGCGCAGCGCCGGCCGCAGGCTGGACGGGCGCGGAGCGCAGGCTGCTCACCGCCGTCGCCGCGGCGCATGCGCTGAGCCACATGCACATGCTGGTCTTCCCGCCGCTGTTCCCGCTGCTGCGGGACCAGCTCGGCGTGGGATTCCTGGAGCTCGGGCTGGTGGTCACGGTGTTCAGCGTGGTCTCGGCGCTCACCCAGGCGCCGATGGGCTTCGTGGTGGACCGCATCGGGCCGCGCCGCGTGCTGGCGGCGGGCCTCGTCACCGGCGGCATCGCCTTCACCGGCTTCGCGATCTTCGGCGGCTACGCCTGGATGATCCTGGCCGGCGCCATCGCGGGGCTCGCGAATGCGACCTATCACCCGGCGGACTACGCGCTGCTGAATGGCGGTATCGGCGGGCCGCGCATGGGCCGCGCCTTCTCGTTGCACACCTTCGCCGGCTATGCGGGCGGCGCCGCGGCGCCGGCGCTGATGCTGGCGCTGGCGGCAGGCTTCGGCGTGCAGGCAGCGGTGCTCTGCGCCGGGCTGCTCGCCTTCGTGGTGGCCGCCTTCGTCTGGATCGCCTGCCCGCGCGACGTGAAGCCACAGGCGACGAAGCCGGGCGCCGGTCCGAAGCCGCGCGTGCTGAGCCCGGCGATCCTGGGCCTGACCGGCTTCTTCGTGCTGATCGCGCTATCGATCAGCGGCACCAACGGCTTCGCCGTGGCCTCCTTGGTCGCAGGCCATGGCCTGTCGCTGACCATCGCGAGCGCGGCGCTCACCGCCTTCCTGATCGGCTCGGCCAGTGGCGTACTGCTCGGCGGAGGCCTCGCGGACCGGGCGCGTCGGCACGGGCTGGTGGCGGCCGCGGGCTTCGCGGCGGCTTCGGCCATCACGCTCTGCGTCGCGCTGCTGCCGCTGCCGGGGATCGCGGTGGTGGCGCTGCTCGGCGCCTCCGGCGTGCTGAGCGGGCTCTGCATGCCGTCGCGCGACATGATGGTGCGTGCCGCGGCGCCGCCCGGCCAGGCGGGTGCCGCCTTCGGCATCGTCTCCACCGGCTTCAACATCGGCGGCATGATCGCGCCGCTGATGTTCGGCTGGCTGATGGACGCCGGCCATCCGAACGCCGTGTTCCTGCTCGGCGCCGTCTTCATGGCGATCACCGCGCTGGCCGCCGCGCTACCGGAGTTGCGGCGCCGGTAGCGCGGCCGCGTCACATGGGCGGGCGCATGTCCTTCCACGGGGCCGCGCGCTCATAGGCGGCGGCGGCGCGATAGATCGTCGCCTCCTCGAACCAGCGGCCGACCAGCTGCAGCGACAGCGGCACCCCGCCCTCGCGCGACACGCCGCACATCAGCGTCAGCGCCGGATGGCCCGTGACGTTCAGCGGCGTGCGCGCCTGGCGCGGATAGGTCACCTCGACCGCTGCCGCGTCGTCGATGCGGCAGGCGGGGTCCAGGCTGCTCGCGGTGAGCAGCAGGTCCACCTCCTCCAGCGCCGCGGCGACGGCGGCGGTCAGTTCCCGGCGGCGGCGCTGCGCCTGCACATAGGCCTCCGCCGGGATGAACAGGCCCGGCAGCAGCCGCTTGCGCGTCAGCGCCGAATAGCCCTCCGGCCGCTCGCGGAGCCAGCGCCCATGGATCGCCGCCGCTTCCGAGAGCGAGATGGTGCGGTTCACCGCGCCGAACTCGCCGAGCGGGGGCAGCGCCACCGTGCGCAGCGTCGCGCCCTCACGCCGCAGCAGCTTCGCCGCGTCGTCGAGCGCCGCGGCGACTTCCGGCGTCGCCGGGTCGTCGGTCTCGTGCCAGGTCCGCACATAGCCGATGCGCAGGCCCTTCAGCCCCTTGCGCAGGTGGCGCGCGAAATTCTCCGCACGCCGCGCCACGCTGCCGGGATCGGCCGCGTCATGCCCCGCCATCGCGTTCAGCAGCAGCGCGTTGGAGGCGACGTCGCGCGTCATCGGCCCGACATGGTCCAGCGAATAGGCCAGCGGGAAGACGCCGCGTCGCGAGACCACGCCATAGGTCGGTTTCATGCCGACGATGCCGCATTGGCTCGCCGGGTTGCGCACCGATCCGCCGGTGTCGGTGCCGAGCGCGGCCGGCAGGATTCCCGCCGCCACCGCCGCGCCGGAGCCGGAGGAGGAGCCGCCGGGATGATGCCCCGGGTTCCACGGGTTGCGGGCGGGCGGGAAGGGCAGGTCGAAGGCCGGCCCGCCGATGGCGAATTCATGCGTCGCGAGCTTCACCGGGAACACCGCGCCCGCCGCGCGCAACCGCGCCACCACCGCCGCATCCTCGGTCTTGTGGTTGTCCAGCAGCAGCCGCGAATGGCAGGTGGTCGGGTGGCCAGCGATGTCGATGATGTCCTTGAGGCCGACCGGCAGCCCATCCAGCGGGGAGCGCGGCCCGCTGCGCGCGATGCGTCGCCCGGCCTTCGCCGCCTCCTGCCGCGCCTCGTCCCAGAGGGGACGGATGGTGGTGTTCAGCCGCGGCTCCAGCGCCTCGAAGCGCGCGCGCAGCGCATCCAGCAGCTCGACCGGCGAGAGGTTCCGGCGCGCGATGGCGCGCGCCGCCGCGGCGCGCGGCATGTCCGCGGGCGCGCCGCGCATCGGCGCGGCTCCTTGGCGGCGGGCACGGCGCAGGCGGGCAGGG
>NZ_JBWXTD010000003.1:629965-634415 GCF_056682175.1 Falsiroseomonas sp. RANM36 | reverse complement strand
CCGCCCGCGCGCCGGGGGCGGGGCGCGGGGGGGGGGGGGGGCGCGACGCCTCGGCGAGCGTCATGTCCTCGGGCGCGACGCTCATCGGCGCGGCTCCTTGGCGGCGGGCACGACGAAGGCGGGCAGGGGCTCGGCCTTCTCATCCGCGGGCCGCGTGAAGCCGCCGATGGTCTTGCGGGCCGTTGCGATCGCCTCCGCGATCTCGCCATCCCGCGCCGGCCAGGGCGCGCCCAGCCCGACCGCCGCCGCCAGCACATCCTTCTCCTGCATCCGCCCCTTCTCCCCCTGACCTCGGCCTATGCCGCCAGCGCTTCGGCGAAGACCGCCGGGTCCACATTGCCGCCGCTCACCACCACGCCGATGGTGCGGCCGCGCGCATCGAGCTTGCCGGCCAGCACCGCGGCCAGCGCGACCGCGCCGCCGGGCTCGGCCACGATCTTCAGATGCTCGAAGGCGAAGCGCATCGCGCGGAACACCTCGGCGCGCGTGACGACCACGCCGCCCGAGAGGCGCGGCTGGTTCACCGCGAAGGTGATCTCGCCGGGGCGCAGCGAGAGCAGCGCGTCGCAGATCGTCTCGCCCTGCCCGTCATTGGCGATGCGCGCGCCGGCTTCCAGGCTGCGCTTGGTGTCGTCCCAGCCCTCCGGCTCCACCGCCCAGACCTGCGTGGTCGGGGAGGCGCCTTCCACCGCCAGCGCGCAGCCCGCGACCAGCCCGCCGCCGCCGGTGCAGACCGCCAGAGCATCCAGCGTGAGGCCCGCCGCGGCCGCGTCCTCGATCAGCTCCAGCGCGAGCGTGCCCTGGCCGGCGATGACGTCCGGGTGGTCGAAGGGCGGCAGCACGGTGCCGCCGCGCTCGGCCGCGAGCCTCTGCGCCAGCGTCTCGCGGTCGGTGGTCTTGCGGTCGAAGAAGGTGATCTCGGCGCCCCAGCGCTTCGTGCTCTCCACCTTGATCGCGGGCGCGTCCATCGGCATCGCGATCAGCGCGGGCATGCCGAGCATCGCCGCCGCGCAGGCCGTCGCCTGCCCGTGATTGCCCGAGGAATGCGTCACGACGCCGGCCTTGCGCAGCGCCGGATCGAGCTTCAGCGCGGCGTTGGTCGCGCCGCGCAGCTTGAAGCTGCCGGTGCGCTGCAGCGGCTCCGGCTTCACCAGGATCGTGCCGCCGGTCATCTCGTCCAGCAGCCGGTGGCGCAGCATCGGCGTGCGGATGATGTGGGGTGCGATGCGCGCCGCGGCGGCGCGCACATCCTCGTGGCTCGGCAAGGTCACGCGCGATTCCTCCGGAAGCGGTCGGGATCCACCATCGGCACGACAGGCGCCAGCGGGCCGGGGTCGTCGCCGCGCACCAGCGAAGCGATCAGCGCGCCCGCCGCCGGCGAGGTCTGGATGCCGAAGCCGCCCTGGCCGACCATCCAGAAGAAGCCGGGTGCCGCGCGATCCTCGCCGATCGCGAGCGAACGGTCCGGCGTGAAGCTGCGCAGCCCCGCCCAGCGATGCTCGATGCGCGTCACCGGGATGTCCAGCGCCTCCTGCATGCGCTCGACGGCGATGGCGATGTCAAGCTCGTCCGGCTGCACGTCATGCGGGTCCATGTCCGTCTCGTCGGCCGGCGAGACCATCAGCTTCCGCCGCGCCTCCGCGCGCACGTACCAGCTATGGTCGGCGTCGCCGAGCAGCGGCCAGTGCGTGCAGTCGTACTGGCCGGGATCGACGATCAGCGCGGTGCGGCGCTTCGGTTGCAGGCCGATGCGCCCGACGCCTGCGATCGCCGCCACCTCGTCGCCCCAGGCGCCGGCGGCGTCCACGATTTTCGGCGCGCGGAACACCGCGCCGGCCGACGTCTCGGCCTCCCAGGCGCCGTTGCGCCGCTCGATCCTCCCCGCGCGGTTGCGTAACGCCAGCACGCCCCCGGATTTGCGGAGAACGTTCAAAAAGCCCTGGTGAAGGCTGGCGACGTCGATCTCGAAGGCGTCGCGCTCGATGGAGGCGGCGACGGCGTAGCCGGGCCGCAGGGCGGGCACCATCTTCGCCACCTCGCTGACCGCGATGGGCTCGATGCCCGCGCCCTCCGCGATCATCGCTTCCAGATGCGCGCGCTGGCCTTCGGGCGCCAGGTTGATCACCGGGCGGGGCGCCAGCAGCGGCGCGGCCGCGAAGCCGGCCCAGGGCGCTTCGAAGAATGGCCGGGAGGCAACCGTCAGCGCGCGCGCGTCCGGCCCGCCATAGTTGGCGATCCACAGCGCCGCGGAGCGGCCGGTGGCGTGGTAGCCGGCGCTCTCCTCGGCCTCGAGCAGCGCCACGCGATGGGTGCCGGCCAGATGCGCCGCCGTCGTCGCACCCGCCATGCCGGCGCCGATGACGATCGCGTCGAAATCCTGGGTGTCCATGGTGCGCATGCTTCGGTCCGCCGGCGCGGGCGGTCAACCGTCACGGGGCGGCGACTCGCGGAGGGCGGCGATTGGCACGCCAGGGGCTCCTTCGGCGGGGCGGTCGGCTCGACATGCCGTCGCGTGCGGATGATCCGCCTGCCGCTGGACGGCGTGACCAGCGCCGGCCCGGCGATCACCACAACAGGTCGCCGCGCAGAAAGGCGGCGGCTTCCGGCGTCGGCGGCGCGTCGAAGAAGCGCGCGGCAGGCGCCTGGGCGTTCAGCCGGCCCTGCAGCAGCAGCATGACCTCGCCGGCAAGGCGCCGCGCCTGGCCGAGATCATGCGTGGTCATCACCACCTTGGTGCCGGAGGCGGCGATGGCGCCGATGATCTCCTCGACCTGCCCCGTCGCGGAAGGATCGAGCGCGGCCGTCGGTTCGTCGAGGAACAGGATCTCGGGCCGCAGCGCCCAGGCGCGCGCCAGCGCCAGCCGCTGCTGCTCCCCGCCGGAGAGCATCCGGGCCGGTCGATCCGCCAGGGCGGCCACGCCGACGCGCTCCAGCGCCTCCCAGGCCGCCCGTTCGGGTTCCGGCGTGCCGGCCAGGCGCAGCGGATAGAGCGCATTGGCCAGCACGCTGCGCCGCAGCATCACGGGGCGCTGGAACACCATGGCCTGGCGGCGCCGCGCCTCGGCATCCGGCAGCGACCAGTGGAGCCGGCCCGCCGTCGGCGCCAAGAGCCCGTGCAGCACGCGCAGCAGCACGGATTTCCCGGCCCCGTTCGGGCCCAGGATAACCGTGGGCGGGCCGGCATGGAGAGAGAAATCCAGGCCACGCAGGATCTCGACCCCGCCGGCTGCGAAGCGCAGCGCCGCGGACCGCAGCGGCAGCGCGGCGGCGACCTCCCGCACGCTCAGGCACCCCGCCGCGCAGCGACGTCGCGCAAGATCTGCGCCAGCGCGTTCACGGCCAGCACCACTGCCATCAGGACGGTGCCGAGCGCCAGAGCCAGCGGCAGGTCGCCCTTGCTGGTCTCGAGCGCGATGGCCGTGGTCATCACCCGGGTGAAGCCCTCGATGTTGCCGCCCACCACCATCACCGCGCCGACCTCGGCGCTGGCCCGCCCGAATCCGGCCAGGAGGACGGTCAGCAGCGCGAAGCGCCCGTCCCAGAGCAGGGTCGGCACCGCGCGCGCGGCGCTGGCCCCGAAGGAGCGAAGCTGTTCCGAATACTCCTCCCACAGCGACTCGAGCGCCTGGCGCGTCAGGGCGGCGATGATCGGGGCGACCAGCACCGCCTGCGCGATGACCATGGCGGTCGGCGTGAACAGCAGGCCGAGCCCGCCAAGCGGACCGCTTCGAGACAGCAGCAGGTAGATCAGCAGCCCCGCCACCACGGGCGGCAGGCCCATGAGCGCGTTGAGCGCCACAACGACGGCGCGCCGGCCCGGAAAGCGCGCCACCGCGAGCAACGCACCGAGCGGCATGCCCACTGCCGCGGCGATCGTAACCGCCGTCAGCGACACGCGCAGCGAGAGGCCGACGATCCGCCCCAGCGTCGCATCGCCCTCGGCAAGCAGGCGGAGCGCCAGCAGCATCGCTGTTCCCAGGTCGTTCATGTCGGTGCTAGCCCTGATCCCGGCAACTGGCGTCGCCGGTTATGCCGGACCAGGGCCGACAGATACATCTGCCACGAGATGCCGGGATTTGCCGAGTTGCACGAGATCCTGACCCTCAAGGAAGCCGCGAACCTGCTTCGTCTGTCGGAGCGCGCGCTTTACGACCTGGCCCGCGGCCGGCGGCTGCCTTCGGTGCAGCTCGGCGGCAAGTGGCTGTTCCCTCGCACCGAGCTGATGCTTTGGCTGACCCGCCAGGCGGAGGCGCCGGAAGGGCGGCCGGCGGCGCCCCCGATCCTGGCCGGCAGCCAGGATCCCCTGCTGGACTGGGCGGTTCGGCAGTCGGGCTGCGGCCTCGCCCTACGCAGCGGCGGCAGCCTGGAAGGGCTGGCGGCGCTGGGGGGGGGGGGGGGCCAAGCCCCCCCCCGGGCTAATACTGATGCATCCCCCCGGGGGGTGCACCCC
>NZ_JBWXTD010000003.1:608533-629865 GCF_056682175.1 Falsiroseomonas sp. RANM36 | reverse complement strand
GCGCCCCCGCCCGGCCGCACCGCCCCCCCCACCCCCCCCCCCCCCGGCCCCGCCCCCCCCGGAACGGCTGCGCATCACGCCGGGCCCGGTGCACACCGATGCCGACATGGATCACCTCGTCGCCAGCCTGGAGGCCGTCTGGTCGCAGTTCAGCCTGAGGCGGGCCGCCTGATGGACGCCGCCGGTTCCCAGGGGAGGGGAGCCGGACGGGCCGCGGAGATGGAAGACACCACCGCGGCAGGTCCGACGCGGTCGCGCAGGGCGGCGAAGCCCGTGGCACGGCCGGTCTTTCCCTTCTCCGCCATCGTCGGGCAGGACGAGATGAAGCTCGCCCTGCTGATCGCCGCGGTGGATCCCGCGCTGGGCGGCGTGCTGGTCTTCGGCGATCGCGGCACGGGCAAGTCCACCACGGTGCGCGCGCTGGCGGCGCTGCTGCCGCCGATGAAGGCGGTGGCCGGTTGTCCCTTCGCCTGCGATCCGGCGAAGCCCGCGCAGTTCTGCGAAGCCTGCCGCGCCGCGCCGCGCCGCGTCGCCGTCACGGTGCCTGTGCCGGTGGTGGACCTGCCGCTCGGCGCCACGGAGGACCGCGTGACCGGCGCGCTCGACATCGAGCGTGCGCTGGCCGAAGGGGTGAAGGCGTTCGAGCCCGGGCTGCTCGCCCGCGCGCATCGCGGCTTCCTCTATATCGACGAGGTGAACCTGCTGGAGGATCACCTGGTGGACCTCCTGCTCGATGTCGCCGCCTCCGGCGAGAATGTCGTGGAGCGCGAGGGCATCTCCATCCGCCATCCCGCCCGCTTCGTGCTGATCGGCAGCGGCAACCCGGAGGAAGGCGAGCTGCGCCCGCAGCTCACCGACCGCTTCGGCCTCGCGGTGGAGGTGCGCACGCCGCAGGACCTGCCGACGCGGATCGAGGTGGTGAAGCGGCGCGATTCCTTCGATCGCGACCCGAAGCGCTTCTGCGCCGCCTGGGCGAAGGAGGAGGCGGCGACGCGCAAGCGCCTGCTGGCCGCGCGGCGCCTGCTGCCCAAGGTGCGCGTGCCGGAAGCGGCGCTGGAAGCGGCGACGCGCCTCTGCCTCGCCCTCGGCACCGATGGCCTGCGCGGCGAGCTGACGCTCATGCGTGCCGCGCGCGCGCTCGCGGCGCTCGATGGCGATCGCGAGGTCACGCTCGATCATCTGCGCCGCATCGCCTCGCCCGCGCTGCGCCATCGGCTGCGCCGCGATCCGCTCGACGAATCCGTCGCCGCGACGCGGGTGGAGCGCGCGCTGGCCGAAGTGCTGCCGGCGTGAGCACGCGCGTCTCTCCCTCTCCCGCGGCAGCGGGGGAGGGCCGCAGTGGGGGTTTTCTCGCCACCGACATCGCACAAGCCGCACTGCTGCTGGCCGTGGATCCCGTCGGCCTCGGCGGCGCGCTGCTGCGCGGCCCGCCCGGCGCCGCGCGTGACGCCTGGCTGGCCACGCTGCGCGCCGCCCTGCCGTCCGGCACGCCCTGGCGCCGGCTGCCGCTCGGCGTGCCGGACAGCCGGCTGCTCGGCGGGCTCGACCTGTCCGCGACCCTCGCCGCCGGCAGGCCGATCGCCGAGCGCGGCGTGTTGGCCGAGGCCGATGGCGGCATCCTCCTCGCCGCGATGGCGGAGCGGACGGAGACGGCCACCGCCGCGCGGATCTGCGCCGTGATGGATGCCGGCGCCGTCGTCATGCAGCGCGACGGCCTCTCGGATCGGCTCTCCGCGCGGTTTGCGCTGGTGGCGCTGGACGAGGGCATCGCGCCCGAGGAGGTCGCGCCCGCCGCGCTGCGCGCGCGCCTCGCCTTCCACCTCGCGCTGACCGACTCCGTCGCCGCGACACGACCGGGCGCGGCGAGCGTGGCGCAGGATGCGCGCGCGCTCCTTCCGCACGTCACGCTGGACGACGCCGTCGCGGAGGCCCTCTGCGCCGCCGCCGCCGCGCTCGGCATCGACGATCCCCGCGCGGCGCTCTTCGCGCTCCGCGCCGCCCGCGCCGCCGCCGCGCTGGATGGCCGGCTGACCGCGAGCCGCGAGGACGCCAACCTCGCCGCACGCCTCGTCCTCGCCCCGCGCGCCACGCGCCTGCCGGCCGGCGAGGACGAGCAGCCCGAGGAGCCGCCGCCCGAGCCGCCGCCGCCCGACACCAGCGCGCAGAACGAGGACCAGCCCGATCGCGGCCCCGATCCGCGCGACCTGCAGGAGATGCTGGTCGCCGCCGCCCGCGCCGCGCTGCCCGCCGGCCTGCTGGAGGCGCTGCAACTGCGCGACGCCGCGCGCAAGCGCAACGGCGCCGAGGGCAAGGCCGGCGCGCGGCGCGACCAGGCGCAGCGCGGCCGCCCCGTCGGCACGCGTGCGGGCCAACTGCGTTCCGGCGCGCGACTCGCGCTGGTGGAGACGCTGCGCAACGCCGCGCCCTGGCAGCCGCTTCGTCGGCGCGAACGGCCGCAGGGCCCGCCGATCCAGGTGCGCAAGGAGGACATCCGCCTGCGCCGCTTCCGCCACAAGGCGGGCACGACGGCGATCTTCGTCGTGGACGCCTCCGGCTCCGCCGCGTTGCATCGCCTGGCGGAGGCGAAGGGCGCGGTGGAGATGCTGCTGGCGGATTGCTACGTGCGGCGCGACCAGGTGGCGGTGGTCGCCTTCCGCGGCCAGCGCGCGGAGGTGCTGCTGCCGCCCACGCCCTCTCTCGTGCGCGCGAAGCGGAGCCTCGCCGGCCTGCCGGGCGGAGGACCCACGCCGCTCGCTTCGGGCATGGAGGCCGCGGCCGCGATCGCCGCCGAGAGCGCGCGGCGCGGCCGCACGCCGCTGCTCGTGCTGCTGACCGATGGTCGCGCCAACATTGCCCGGGATGGCACGCAGGGAAGGCCGGCGGCGGAGGCCGATGCGCTCGCCGCCGCGGCGCCGATCCGGCTTGCCGGCATCCCGTCGCTGCTGGTGGACACCGCGCCGCGCCCGCATCCCTTCGCGAAGCGGGTGGCGGAGGCGATGGGCGCGCGCTACCTGCCGCTGCCGGCCGCGGATTCCGCGCGGCTGTCCGGCGCCGTCGCCGCCGCCCGGCCCGCGTGACCCATGGTGGACCGACCCAACTGGGAGCGTGACGGGCGCGACTGGCCCAATCGGGAGCACAGCCGCTTCGTCACCGCCGCCGGGCTGCGCTGGCATGTGCAGGTGGCAGGGTCGGGACCGGACCTGCTGCTGCTGCACGGCACCGCCGCGGCCACGCATTCCTGGCGCGACATGCTGCCGCTGCTGGCGCCGCATTTCCGCGTGATCGCGCCCGATCTTCCCGGCCACGGCTTCACCGACCTGCCGCCGGCGCAGCGCCTGTCGCTGCCGGGCATGGCGGCCTCGGTTGCGGCGCTCCTGCAGGCGCTGGAGGCGCGGCCGGCGCTGGTCGCGGGGCATTCCGCCGGCGCGGCGGTGGCGCTGCGGCTGGCGCTGGATGGGCGCATCGCGCCGCACAGCGTGGTGGCGTTCAACGGCGCGCTGCAGCCGCTCGGCGACCGCCACGCGGCCTTCTTCACGCGCGCCGCGCGCATGCTGGCGGGCCTTCCCTTCGTGCCGAGCCTGATGGCCTGGCGCGCCTCCAACCGCGCGGTGGCGGAGCGGCTGCTGATGGACACCGGCAGCCGGATCCCGGAGCGCGGCGTGGACCTCTATGCGCGGCTGTTCCGCCACACCAGCCATGTCGCCGCCGCGCTGGGGATGATGGCGAACTGGGACCTGCAGCCCCTACTGCGCGATCTGCCGCGGCTGCGGGCGGCGCTGGTGCTGGTGGTCGGCACCAATGACCGCGCCGTTCCGCCCGCCCAGGCCGAGCGGGTGCGCGCCCGCCTGCCGGATGCGCGCATCGTCAGGCTGCCCGGCCTCGGCCATCTGGCCCATGAGGAACAGCCGCGGCAGGCGGCAGACCTGCTGCTCGCGCAACAGCGGGCGGCCGGGGGCACAAGCGTCTCGCCCTCGGTGTCAGACTTGTCTTACAGTCGAGCCGGGTGACACGGGGGCCGAGGATGCCGTTCGACGCGCCAGAGACGGTGCATGCGGATCTCGCCGCCTGTCGAGGCCTGCTGGCCGGCGGCTCGAAGTCCTTCGCCGCCGCCGCGCGCCTGTTGCCGCGCCGCGTGGCGGACCCCGCAATCGCGCTCTACGCCTTCTGCCGCGTCGCCGACGACCTGATTGACGATGGCGGCGGCGCGGCCGGCATGGCCGAACTCGATGCGCGGCTCGACGGGATCTATGCCGGCGAGCCTGCGGCGCATCCCGCCGACCGCGCCTTCGCCCGCGTGGTCGCGCGCTACGCGATCCCGCGCGCCTTGCCGGCGGCGCTGCTGGAAGGCCTCGCCTGGGATGCCGAGGGCAGGCAATGCCCGGACGAGCCGGCGCTGGAAGCCTATTCGGCGCGCGTCGCCGCGGCGGTCGGCGCGATCATGACGCTGCTGATGGGCGTGCGCGCACCGCAGGCCCTTGCACGTGCCTGCGACCTCGGCGTGGCGATGCAGTACACCAACATCGCCCGCGATGTCGGCGAGGATGCCCGCAATGGCCGGCTCTACCTGCCGCATGACTGGCTGCGCGCGGAAGGGATCGAGCCGGCGGCGTTCCTCGCCGCGCCTTCCTTCTCGCCGGCGCTCGGCCGGGTCGTGGCGCGGCTGCTGCAGCAGGCCGATGCGCACTATCGCCGCGGCGAGGCCGGCATCGCGCTGCTGCCGCGCGATTGCCGCGCCGGCATCGGCGCGGCGCGGCTGATCTACGCCGAGATCGGCCGGCAGGTGGAGCGGCAGGGCCTCGATTCCGTCTCGCGCCGCGCCGTGGTGCCGCGCCATCGCAAGCTGCGGCTCATGGCGCGCAGCCTCGGCCAGTATGGCACGCGTGCCGCCGACCTCGCCGCGCCGCCGCTGCCGGGCACGGAGTTCCTCGTGCGCGCAGTGGAAGCGATGCCGGAACAGGACCAGCCTTGGCCCGCCGGCACCTTCCGGGAGCGCCTGCTCTGGGCGGTGGATCTCTTCGACCGTCTCGATCACGGTACAGGCACAACCGTCAGGTTGGCTTGACACACATCAAGGTCGGGGAAGCCCCGCCCGGGTGAAGCTGCCCCAGTCCGGCGGCTTGCCGGGGGGAGCGTCCCGATGCGCATCGTCCTGATCCACCCGAACTACCATTCCGGCGGCGCCGAGATCGCCGGCAACTGGCCGCCCGCCTGGGTCGCCTATCTCTCCGGCTACCTGAAGGCCGAGGGCTTCACCGACATCACCTTCATCGACGCGATGACGAACCACCTGAGCCACGACCAGGTGCGCAACCGTCTGCTCGATCTGAAGCCCGACGTGATCGGCGCCACGGCCATCACGCCGGCGATCTATGAGGCCGAGGCGCTGCTGAAGATCGCGAAGGAAGCCTGCCCCGATGCGGTGACGGTGCTCGGCGGCATCCACGGCACCTTCATGTATCCGCAGGTGCTGGCCGAGGCGCCCTGGATCGACTGCGTGGTGCGCGGCGAGGGCGAGCAGGTGCTGACCGACCTGGTGCGCTGCGTGGACGAGGGCCGCTGGCCGGCGGAACGTGGCAGTGTGAAGGGCATCGCCTATGCCGAGGACGGCAAGGTCGTGGCCACGCCCGCCTGCCCGCCGATCAAGGAGGTGGACCGCATCGTCGCGGACTGGGGCATCCTCGACTGGTCGAAATACATCTACATCCCAATGAACACGAAGGTCGCGATTCCCAACCTCGCGCGCGGCTGCCCCTTCACCTGCTCCTTCTGCAGCCAGTGGAAATTCTGGCGCGACTACCGCGTGCGCGACCCGAAGAAGGTGGTGGACGAGATCGAGGACCTGGTGCGCAACCATGGCGTCGGCTTCTTCATCCTCGCCGACGAGGAACCGACCATCCACAAGAAGAAGTTCGTCGAGTTCTGCGAGGTGCTGATCGAGCGCAACCTGCCGGTTCTCTGGGGCATCAACACCCGCGTCACCGACATCCTGCGCGACGAGGCGCTGCTGCCGTTGTACCGCAAGGCGGGGCTGATCCATGTCTCGCTCGGCACGGAGGCGGCGGCGCAGCTGAAGCTCGACCTGTTCAACAAGGAGACGACGGTCGCGCAGAACAAGAAGGCCATCCGCCTGCTGCGCGAGAACGGCATCGTCGCCGAGGCGCAGTTCATCGTCGGCCTCGACAACGAGACGCCGGAGACGCTGGAAGAGACCTATCGCATGGCGCTCGACTGGGATCCGGACATGGCGAACTGGGCCATGTACACGCCCTGGCCGTTCAACGACCTGTTCAAGGAGCTGGGCGACAAGGTCGAGGTGTTCGACTTCTCGAAATACAACTTCGTCACGCCGATCATGAAGCCGGAGGCGATGGACCGCGCCACGCTGCTCGATCGCACGATGAACAACTACCGCCGCTTCTACCTGCGCAAGACCTTCCTGGGCTACCCGTGGATCCGCGACAAGGTGAAGCGGAAATACATGCTGGGCTGCCTCTGGGCCTTCGCGAAATCCGGCTTCCAGCGGACCTTCTACGACCTCGGCAAGGTCGGCTACTGGGGGCCGCAATCGAAGAAGAACGTGGACTTCCACTTCGACGAGAGCCGCACGCTGACCGCCGAGGCCGCGCGCGCGCCGCACAACGCGATGTGGAAGACGATGCACCGCCCGAAGGTGAAGCTGCCGGCCGCGAACGCCGCGGCCGCGGCGGCGGCCAAGGCCTGCGGCGGCGGCACGGAGCAGCTGGTGGAGGAGGACGAGAGCGCGCGCATGGAGCCGGAGGTCATCAAGGCCTGCGGCGGCGGCACGCAGCAACTGCCCGAATCCGTGAACAGCCCGACGCGGGACTGATCCTTCTCCCTCCCCCGCTGGCGGGGAGGTCGGGGTGGGGGCGGCGCCGCCGAGCCAATCGATGCAAGCAAGCCACGTCGATCCGTCGCGCATCGGCCCCAACGCCGTGACCCGCCTCGCCGAGGCGCTCGGACGCGCACGCGCGACCAGAATCTTCGCGGCGGCGGGGCTGTCCCATCGCCTCGCCGATCCGCCCAGCCGCATGGTGCCGGAAGCGGAGGTCACCGCGCTGCATCGCGCCGCGCGTTCCCTGCTCGGCGAGGACGACGCCGAGGCCGCCTCGCGTGAGGCCGGCCGCCTCACCGCGCTCTACCTGCTTGCCAACCGCATCCCGCGCCCGCTGCAGGCGGTGCTGACGCGCCTGCCGGCGGGCCTGGCCGCGCGCATCCTCACCGGCGCCATCGGCCGCCACGCCTGGACCTTCGCCGGCAGCGGCCGCTTCCGCGTGCTGCCCGGCACGCCCATGCGCCTCGAGGTCGCGGGCGGTCCCATCCCGCGCGCGGGCCGCGCCGACCACCCGGTCTGCGGCTACTACGCCGCCACCTTCGAGACGCTGTTCCGCGCGCTGGTCAGCCCGCGCACGCAGGTGGCGGAGATCGCTTGCGAAGCCATGGGCGCCCCGGCCTGCGTGTTCGAACTGCGCTGGTAGAGGCCACGGCGTGATCCACTGTCGTGGATCACGCCGTAGGCCTTGTTTGAGCGACTGATTCACCGCTTCGGCGATCCCGCCTTCGCGGATCAGGCGCTAAACGACGACCGCGCGATACAGGTGCCAGGTCGCGTGCCCCAGCACGGGCAGCACCACGGCCAGCCCGACAAACAGCGGCAGCGAGCCGAGCAGCAGCAGCGCCGCCACGATCAGGCCCCAGGCCGCCATCGGCAGCGGGTTCGCGGCGAAGGCGCGCGCTGAGGTCGCCACCGCCTCCGCCACGCCGCCATCGCGGTCGAGCAGCATCGGGAAGGAGATCGCCGTCAGCACCAGCACCGCGGCGGCGAAGCAGAAGCCGACGAGATTGCCGAGCCAGATCATCCGCCAGCCTTCCGGCGTGGCGAACAGCGCGTCCTGCAAGGGCATCCCCGGCGGCAGCTGGCCGAGCGTCGCCCGGTGGATCGCATCCGCCGCCCAGACCCAGCAGAGGAACAGCCCCACCAGCAGCAGGCCGAGCGCCAGGATGGAGCCGATCGCCGGCGAGCGCAGCACGTCGAAGACGTTCCGCCAGCTGGCCTCCAGCCCGCTCTCGCGCCGGCGGCTGATCTCGTAGAGGCCGAGCGCCGCCACCGGCCCGACCAGCGCGAAGCCGGCCGCCATCGGGTAGAGCAGGTGCATCGCATCGCCGCCCGCGGCGAGCGTGGCCGCCACCAGCCCGATCGCCGGATAGAGGACGCAGAGGAAGAAGAGCTGCGTGGGCGCTTGCAGGAAGTCCTGTAGCCCGCGACGCAGCGCGGCCGCGAGATCGCCGATGCCGATGCGTCGCACCGCGGGATGCGCGGCCCTCGCGCCGGGGGTCGTCCTCAGCACCTCGTCCATGCACGCCTCCTTCCCTTCGCGACGGGGCGCCACGGGTCGCGGGCCCCGATCGGCAAGGACATGGCGCACCGCGCGCCGTCGCGGGCTCACAAGGCCGCGAGAGTGGCGGGCGGCGAAAGCCATTGACTTGGGTGTCAGGAAAGACTGACAGTTACGACTGACAGGATTGATTGACGGTCCGCCGGATCGACCGTCCGCCGGATCGACCATCCGCCGGCAGGCGCGGCGGTCCGCCGTGATGCGGCCGGGCGGAGGCCGAAAGGGAGCCATCGCATGGATGTCGCCGCGCGCATCGAATCCAGCCTCGCCGACGCCGTCCTGCTCGCCGAGGCAAGCGGCGCGCCGCCGCGCCTGGCCGCGGCGATGCGCCACGCCGTCTTTCCCAAGGGCGCCCGCATCCGCCCGCGCCTGACGCTGGCCGTGGCCGGCGCCTGCGGCGACGACCGGCCGGCCCTGGCCACCGCCGCCGCCGCGGCGATCGAGTTGCTGCACTGCGCCAGCCTCGTGCATGACGACATGCCCTGCTTCGACGATGCCGAGACGCGGCGCGGCAAGCCGAGCGTGCATCGCGCCTTCGGCGTGCCGCTGGCGGTGCTCGCCGGCGATGCGCTGATCATCCTGGCCTTCCAGACCCTCTCGCGCGTCGCCAGCGTCGCGCCGGAGCGGCTCGGCCCGGTCATCGCCGCCGTGGGAGACGGCGTCGGCGTGCCGTTCGGCATCGTCGCCGGCCAGGCCTGGGAATGCGAGCCGAAGGTCGATCTGTCCGAATACCAGCGCCAGAAGACCGGGGCGCTCTTCGCCGCTGCCACCGTCGCGGGTGCCGCGGCCGCGGGCCATGCGGAGCCGGAAGCCTGGCGCCTGCTCGGCGATAGGCTGGGCGAGGCCTACCAGGTGGCCGACGACCTGCGCGACGCGGTGGAGACGGAGGAAAGCCTCGGCAAGCCCGTCGGCCGCGACGCGGGGGGGGGGGGGGGGGGGGGCGGGGGGGGGGGGGGGGGGGGGGGGGCCCCCCCCCCCGGCGGGGGGGCCGGCGGGGCGGGGGGGGGGGGGGGGGCGGCGGGTGAGGCCATCGCCGCCGCCGTGCATATTCCTGATCCTGACACCGGTGGCTTCAACGAGGCGGCAAGTCGCGCGGAACTGCCGGGAGAGCCGCTTGTCGGCCTGATCTGGGCGGAGCGGGAGCAGGGGCTGATCCTGCCCGCCGGCAATCCGCGCAACCTCACGCGGCTGGCCGACCTTGCGCGGCCCGGCGTCGTGGTGGCAGGCCGTCAGGCGCGCGCGGGCAGCCATCTGCTGCTGTTGCACCTGCTGAATGAGGCCGGCATCCGGCTGGATGGACTGCGCTTCATGCCGAAGCCGGCCGCAAGCGAGGACGAGGTGGCTGCAGCGGTGGCCGAGGGCCGTGCCGATGCCGGCTTCGGGATCCGCGCTGAGGCGACGCTGCGTGGACTGCTCTTCGTGCCACTGGTGACGGAGCGATTCGACCTGGTGGCGCGCCCGCGCGATTGGTTCGAGCCGCCGTTGCAGGCGCTCCTCGGCTTCGCGCGGAGCGAGGCGTTCCGCGCCCGCGCGGAGCGACTGGGCGGCTATGAGGTCGGCCGGACCGGTTCCGTGGCGTTCAGGCTGTAGCGGCCGCCCACCTGCTCCAGCGCGCGCGCGGCAGCGGCCGCCAGCTCCGGCGCGACGCGCGCGGTCACCGCCACGCCGCCGCGCTCCATCGCCTTCATCTGGACCGCGAAATCCGCCTCGCGCCGGAACAGCAGGTCCAGCAGGCCCGGCAGCCAGGGCTCGCTGCCCGGTGCCGCGTCGCTCGCCGGTGGCTCATCATGGTCGTGCGCACCATGCAGCGCGATGTCGCCGTGCGGGACGCCGAGGGCGCGAAGCCCCATCCGGGCGCGTTCCGCCTCGGCGCGGGTGTCGAAAACGGCGGTGACGATGCGCTTCATCCCGAATTGCCCCTGCTTCGCGACACGCTTGCAGCTTGATCGATGCGCAACTGCATATGTGTCGCCCGCCCGCGGGCGGGCAGGCGCTTCCCGTCATTGTGACGAGATCACGGGACTGTTCCGATGCCCGGCCGAATCCTGACAAGGCTTCATCTGCGGTGGACTTGCAGGCTTCGCCCCGCGATGCCTAACCTGATCTCTGTTGCAACCAGGGCACGGCCGACACACGGCCGGCCGATGCAGGAAGGAATACGGGGAGATGGCCAAGACTGTCAGCCGTCGCGGCGCGCTTCGCGCAGGTGCCGGCGTTCTCGCGGCAGGGGCGCTGGGCGCGCCGATGGTTCACGCGCAGGGTTCCGCGGGCTCGCTGCGCATCGCCTTCTGGGATCACTGGGTTCCTGGCGGCAACGACGCGCTGAAGGCCCTGGCCGAGACCTGGGGTGGGCAGAATCGCGTCAACGTTTCGCTCGACTTCATCAACACCACCGGCAACCAGCTGCAGCTGACCGCCGCCGCGCAGGCGCAGTCGCGCAGCGGGCATGACGCGATCTCGCTGACGCCCTGGGATCCGGGCGCCTATGCCGACCAGCTCGAGCCGGTGGACGACGTCATCCAGCGCCTGGTCGCCAAATATGGCCCGATCAACCCGGTCACGGAGTTCCTCGCCAAGCGTCAGGGCCATTGGCGCGGCGTGCCCGCGACCTCCGGCTCGCAGAACAAGCCGGCCTGCGTGCGCTTCGATCTGCTCCAGGAGCATGCCGGGATCGACATCCGCGCCATGTGGCCGGCCAGCAATCAGCGCGGCCCGGGGGCCGACAATTGGACCTGGGACACCTTCCTCAAGGCCGCCGAAGCTTGCCACAAGGCGGGCTTCTCCTTCGGCCTGCCGATGGGTCAGTTTACCGACGCGGTCGATGTGGTCGGCGCTGTGTTCAACGCCTACGGCGCGCGCCTTACGAACGAGCGCGGCGAGCCGACCACCCGAAACAACGAGAAGCTCCGAACCGCGGTTGACTACCTCGTGCGCCTGTCGCGCTTCCTGCCCAACGACGTCTGGGCCTGGGATGACGCGTCGAACAATCGCGCGCTGATCTCCGGCCGTTCGGCGCTGATCTTCAACCCGCCTTCTGCCTGGGCGGTGGCCAAGCGCGATGCGCCGCAGGTGGCGGAGAAGTGCTGGTATGCGCCGATGCCATCGGGGCCCGAAGGGCGCTTCACGGCCTACCTTCCGTACACCACCGGCATCTGGTCTTTCAGCCGCAACAAAAACGCCGCCAAGGGCTTTCTGGAGTTCATCACCCAGCGCGAGAGCGCGGAGTCGATCACCAACAAGAGCGGTGGCTACGACATCCCGCCGTTCGAGAGCATGGCCGACTTCAAGGTGTGGGAGACCGAGGGCCCGCCTGTCGGCTTCGCTTACAACTACCCGATGAAGGCCCACCATCAGGCGCGCTACTCTGTTGCATTCTCTCCGGCCCCGCCGGAACTGGCGCAGCAGATGTACATCCAGGGCCTGAACACGAAGCTGGTCGCCCGTATCGCGCAGGGTGGCGAGAGTATGGACGCCGCGTTGGGCTGGGCCGAGCGCGAAATCAACAATATGCGGCGCGGCCTCTAGGGCCACGGCCGGCTGCCGTTCCGGGGCGGATGCTCCGGGCGGCAGCCCAACAACACACCGAACTGCAGGGAGTCCGGGATGGCTGACGGCGCGACGCTCGCCATCGCCCAGCAAGGGGTGCCGGCAGGTTCCTCGCTGAAGCGCTTCGCCAGGCGGCGATCGACCATCGCCTTCCTGATGACGCTTCCTTTGCTTGCCGTGATCGGCGGCCTTGTCGCTTGGCCCGCGGGCTATGCGATCTGGCTGGCTATGCTGAACCGGCGCATGAATACCTTCATCGGGCTCGGCAATTTCGAGATCCTGCTCGATTCAGAAACCTTCCGCATGGTGATCTTCCAATCGGTGTTCTTCGCGGTGACTGCAGTCATCCTGAAGGCGCTGATCGGGTTCTGGCTGGCGCACATGTTGCACCACATCCCCACCAAGGGGCAGCGCAAGTGGCGCGGCATGCTGCTGGTGCCCTGGGTGATCCCGCCGGCGCTGTCCACGCTGGGCTGGTGGTGGATGTTCGACCCCTCCTACTCCTCCATCAACTGGATCCTCAACGTCTTCGCCGTCCCCTCCGTGCCCTGGCTCGGCGAGCCGTGGTGGGCGCGGATCAGCGTGATCATCGTGAATGTCTGGTACGGCGCGCCCTTCTTCATGATCATGTACCTGGCCGCGCTGAAATCCGTGCCCGAGGCGCTCTACGAGGCCGCGGCGATCGATGGCGCGACCTCGTGGCAGCGGCTGCGCTACATCACCCTGCCGATGATGGCCAACATCATCAGCATCACCGTGCTGTTCAGCCTGATCGTGACCTTCGCGAACTACGACATCGTGCGCGTGCTGACGAATGGCGGCCCGCGCGACCTGACGCATGTCTTCGCCTCCTACGCCTTCCAGGTCGGCATCCTGGCCGGCAATATTCCCCGCGGCGCCGCGGTGTCGCTGTTCATGTTCCCCATCCTCGCGGTGATCGCCTTCTTCGTGTTGCGCGGCGTCAACCGACGGAACAAGGAGGAGACGTAGGATGAGCGCCGCCACCGCCGCGAACCGCGACGTTCCCGGCATCTACCACAAGGCCGGCAGCCTGCGCGCCGAACGGCGCTGGGCGCTGTGGACGGCCTACATATCCCTCATCTTTGCTGCGATCATCATGCTGGCGCCGCCGGTCTACATGTTCGTCACGAGCATCAAGACCAGCGCCGAGATCGCCGACCAGCTCAACAGCACGCCCTGGTGGGTGCATAGCCCCACGCTCGAGAACTACGCCGCGCTGATCGGCAACGAGCTGTTCCGCGGCTTCTTCTGGAACAGCGTGAAGGTCACGGTCTGTGTCGTCGCGGTCACGATGGTGATCTCGGTCCTTGCCGCCTTCGCGCTTGGGCGGATGCGCTTCTGGGGCAGCCAGGTGCTCGCCACGGGCGTGTTTCTGACCTACCTGATCCCGGACACGCTGCTGTTCATCCCGCTCTATCAGATCGTCGGCAGCCTGGGGCTGCTGAACAGCGCATGGGGGCTGGTGCTGGTCTATCCGACGCTGACCGTGCCCTTCTGCACCTGGATCATGATCGGCTACTTCGCCTCCATCCCCAAGGAGCTGGACGAGGCCGCGCTGATCGACGGCGCCAACTGGATGCAGATGCTCTGGAAGATCTTCATTCCGGTAGCGCTGCCGGGCATCATCGCCGCGACGATCTTCGCCTTCACCGTGTCCTGGGCGGCTTTCGTCTATCCGACCGCCTTCATCACCACGCCCGAGGAGATGCCGATGACGATCGGCGTGGTCAGCCAGCTGGTTCGTGGCGACACCTTCGCCTGGGGCCAGCTGATGGCCGGCGCGCTGCTGGCGGCGCTGCCGCCCGTGATCGTCTACGCTTTCCTCATGGACTACTACATCGCCGGCCTCACCGCCGGCGCAACCAAAGGCTAGGGACACTCCAGGAATGGCACAGGTCTCAATCCGCAAGATCGTCAAGGCCTATGAGGGCGGCGTTCAGGCCGTGAAGGGCATCGACCTCGAGATCGCGGACCACGAATTCGTGGTCCTTGTGGGCCCGTCCGGCTGCGGCAAGTCCACCACGCTGCGCATGATCGCGGGCCTCGAGGAGATCACCTCCGGCGAGATCGCGATCGGCGGAACCGTGGTCAACGACATCCCGCCGCGCGACCGCGACATCGCGATGGTGTTCCAGAACTACGCGCTCTACCCGCACATGAGCGTGTTCGACAACATGGCCTTCGGCCTGACGCTGCGTAAGTTCCCGAAGGACGAGATCAAGCGCCGCGTGGACAACGCGGCCCGTATCCTCGACATCACGCCGCTGCTGGAACGCAAGCCGAAGGCGCTGTCCGGCGGCCAGCGCCAGCGCGTCGCGATGGGCCGCGCCATCGTGCGCGACCCCAAGGTCTTCCTGTTCGACGAGCCGCTGTCGAACCTCGACGCGAAGCTGCGCGTGCAGATGCGCACCGAGATCAAGAAGGTGCACCAGGCGGTCAAGACCACCACCGTCTACGTCACCCACGACCAGGTGGAGGCGATGACGCTCGCCGACCGCGTCGTGGTGATGAACCACGGCATCATCGAGCAGGTCGGCCCGCCGCAGGAGCTGTATCACCGTCCGGCCACCCGCTTCGTCGCCGGCTTCATCGGCAGCCCGGCGATGAACTTCATCCCCGCCCGTGTCGAGAACGGCTCCGGCGCGCTGCGCCTCAACCTGCCGAACGGCATCGTGCTGCCGGTGCCGGCCGATCGCACCCAGCGCTATGCGGGCGCGGCGGGGAAGGAGATGATCTTCGGCATCCGGCCCGAGCACCTGACCGAGCCGAAGAACCTCGACCGCGATAACATCGCGACGTTCGAACTGACACCCGAGGTGATCGAGCCGATGGGGATGGAGACGCTGGTCCATCTCTGGCTGCAGGGCGCCGAGGTCTGCAGCCGGATCGATCCGACCACCCCGGCCGAACCGGGCCAGCCTTTGCAGGTCGCCGCCGACCTCAACCACATGCATCTGATCGACCCGCAGACCGGGCGCGTCCTGTAGCGGCCGCCTCGGTTTCAGCCTGAACCCGATCCTCGTGGCGCGGACCGGTCGCAAAGGCTAGGTCGCAAGACCAGAACGCGACCCGGACGTGTCACGAATGAACCAGGCGATGTCGGCGCGTCCTGCGCGCACGCCCGAGATCGAAGCCAGGCTGCGCGGTATGGCCCTTCTTCTCAACAGCCTCGCTGAGGAAGCCGCGCAGCAGGGGCTGGAGCAGGTCGTCCGCGCCTTGCGGGAGGCCCGCCGGGCCCTGGTCGCCGAGGCGCGGCAATACTACGGCGTGGAGCTTTGATTCCGTCGCCGTTTCAACCTAGCCTGGGCGGGTGCGCAAGATCCCGCCAGCCGCCGCACCGCCCGCCGGCCCGCCATCCCCGGCCATGCTCGTCCGCGCCGCAGCGCTCGGGGAGATGTATGCGCTCGCGCAGCGCCGCAGCATGGTTGCGATCCGCGTCGCCGGCCAGCCCAGCGTCCGCTCGCGCGAGGTCACCTGGTGCGTCGCGGAGGCGCTGAACGCCGGCTTCAACGGGCGCCGCCTGACGCATAAGGACTTGGCCGCCCTTGCCGCCGGCGTGATCAGCCCGGCCACCCTGACCCGCGCCCTCGACCGCGCCGAGCATCGGGGCCTCGTGACCCGCCGCACCGCGCCGGAGGATGCTCGCGTCGTTCTGATCGAGCCCACCGCCGCGGCCGTGGACCACCTGCTGCGCCATGCCGAGGAGGGCTATGCCGAACTCGCCGCCGTCGCGCAGGAAGCCGAGCGCCGGCTGGCGGAGCTTCGCGCCGCCGCGGCAACAGCCACGCCGCGCCGCCTCGCCGGGCAGTGAACGGGGCGGGCAGCCGCCCCGCGGTCTTGCCGCATCCGCCCCGCGGCACGATGCTCGGCGCCGTCAGTCCGCACGGAACACGCCATGCCCCTCGCCCAGGTCCTCGTCGAGGCCGCGAAGCTCGATGCCTTCGTCGCCGCCATCTTCCGCGCCATCGGTTGCGACGCCGCCGAGGCCGGGCGCATCAGCACGCATCTGCTCGGCGCCAACCTCGCCGGCCATGACAGCCACGGCGTGGCGCGCGTGCCGCGCTATGTCGAATGGTGCGAGGCCGGCTACGTGCTGAAGGGCCAGACCGCCGAGGTGGTGACCGATGGCGGCTGCTTCGCCCTGCTCGACGGCAAGTTCGGCTTCGGCCAGACGGTCACGCCGCAGGCGGTGGAACTCGGCATCGCGCGCGCCCAGCAGCACGGCATCGCCGTGGTCGGGCTGCGCAATGCCGGCCATATCGGCCGCGTCGGCGACTACGCCGAGACGGCGATCCGCGCCGGGCTGATCTCCGTGCATTTCGTGAACGTCGCGGGCAGCGTGCTGGTCGCGCCCTTCGGCGCCACGGATCGCCGATTCTCCACCGCGCCCTTCAGCGTCGGCGTGCCGCTGCCCGGCCGCCCGCTGGTGCTGGACTTCGCCACCTCGCTCGTCGCCGAGGGCAAGGTCATGGTCGCCTCGAATGGCGGCAAGGCGCTGCCCGCCGATGCGCTGATCGAGCCGGATGGCAGCCTCTCGGGCGACCCGCACACGCTCTACGGGCCCTACGACAAGGTCGGGCCGCGCGACGTAACGAAGGGCAGCGGCGCGATCCGCGCCTTCGGCGAGCACAAGGGATCGGGCCTCGCCTTCATGTGCGAGATGCTGGGCGGCGCGCTGACCGGCGGCGGCACCAGTGGGCCGATCTCGGAGCGCACGCGCATCGCCAATGGCATGCTGAGCTTCTACGTCTCGCCGCGGCATTTCGGCACCGAGGCCGAGTTCCACGCCACCGGCCGCGCCTATGTGGACTGGGTGCTGGCCGCGAACCGCGCCAAGCCGGACGAGCCCGTGCTCGCACCCGGCGACAAGGAAGCCGCGACGCGGGCCGACCGCCTTGCCAACGGCGTGCCGCTGCAGCCCGACACCTGGGAAGGCATCCGCCAGGTCGCGCGACGGCTCGGCGTGGCCGAGCCAGGCTGAGGGGCACGCCGATGCAGCCGGTCGAAGCGGACATCATCGTCGTCGGCGGCGGCTCCGCCGGCTGCATCGTCGCCGCGCGCATGTCGGAGGACCCCGGCACACGCGTGCTGCTACTGGAAGCCGGCCCGCCCGATTCCAGCCCCTGGGTCGCGCTGCCCGCCGGCTATGCGAAGCTGTTCGGCAGCCAGGTCTACGACCCGAAATTCAACACGGAGCCGGTTCCTGCGCTGAACGACCGCGCCATCCACTGGCCGCGCGGCCGCGTGCTCGGCGGCTCCGGCAGCGTCAACGGCCTCGTGTTCCTGCGCGGCAGCCCGCATGACTACGACCGCTGGGCGCAGGCCGGCGCGCGCGGCTGGTCCTACGAGGACTGCGCGCCCGCCTTCCGTCGGATGGAGACCTGGCTCGGCCCGCCCTCGCCCGATCGCGGCGACAGCGGCCCGATCCGCGTGATGGAGCCGCGGCGCATGGCGCCCGCCACCCAGGCCTTCGTGGATGCCGCGGTCGCCGCCGGCATAAGGCGCCACCGCGACGTGAACGACGGCAGCAGCATCGAGGGCGTCGGCCCGGTGCAGCTCAACGTGGATGGCCGCTTCCGCTCCTCCTCCGCGCGCACCTATCTGCGCCCGGCGATGAAGCGCCCGAATCTCGAGGTGCGCACCGGCATCCAGGCGCATCGCCTGCTCTTCGAGGGCAATCGCTGCGTTGGCGTCGCCACGGCGCAGGGGACGTTCCGCGCGCGGCGCTGCGTCGTCGCCTCCTGCGGCGCGCTGGAGACGCCGAAGCTGCTGATGCTGTCAGGCATCGGCGACGGCGCGGCGCTGCAGGCGATGGGCCTGCCCGTGGTCGCGCACAGTCCCGATGTCGGGCGCAACCTGCAGGACCACCTCATCGCCAAGTTCATCTGGCGCGTGAAACCCTGCGGCACGCTGAACGAGATCCTGGCGAGCAAGCTCAGGCAGGCGGCGATGGGGCTCGACTGGCTGCTGCGCAAGTCCGGGCCGATGGCGGTCGGCGCCGGCGAGGCCAGCGCCTTCGTCCGCGTGACGCCGGGCGCCGAGGAAGCGGAGGCGCAACTCCTCTTCATCAACTTCGCCACTTTCGACTACCGCCAGGGCCTGACCCCCTTCCCGGGGCTGATGCTGAACTACGGCGCCTGCCGCCCGGACAGCCGCGGCACGCTGACGCTGCGCAGCCCGGACCCCGCCGATCCGCCGGTGATCCGCCCGAACTACCTGGACCATCCGAACGACCTGCGCGTGATGCTCGGCGCCGCCGACATCTGCCGCGACATCGCCCGCCAGGCCCCGCTGCGCGACCTGATCGAGGAGGAGCTGCGCCCCGGCCCCGACGCCAACGACGACGCGGCACTGGAGAAAAACATCCGCGCCACCGCCAGCACTGTCTTCCACCCCTGCGGCACAGCGCGGATGGGCAGCGACGACCGCGCCGTGCTGGACCCGGAATTGCGCGTGCGCGGGGTGGAGGGGCTGCGCGTCGCGGATGCCAGCGTCTTCCCCTTGATCCCATCCCCGAATATTCAGCCTGCCGCCCTGATGGTGGGCGAGCGCTGCGCCGAGTTCCTGCGCCGCGCGGCCTGAATGCCGGAGAAGAAGACATGTCGAGCCGCAAGACCGCGCTGATCACCGGCGCAGGCCGCAACATCGGCCGCGCCGTCGCGCTGCGCCTGGCCCGGGATGGGCTGAACCTGGTGATCAACGGCGCGACCGACCGTGCCGCCGCCGAGTCCGTTGCGGCGGAAGCCCGTGCCCTTGGCGCCCAGGCGCTGGTCGTCATGGGCGACGTCGGCAGCCGCGCCGAATGCGCCCGGATCGCGGCGGAGGCCATCGCCGCCTTCGGCGCGGTCGAGGTGCTGGTCAACAACGCCGCGCTGCGCCCCGCCAAGCCCTTCCTGGAGACGACGGAGGAGGATTGGCGCCGCGTCATGGCGGTGGACATGGAAGCGGCGATCTGGCTCTCGCAGGCCTGCCTGCCGGGCATGCTCGCCGCGGGCTTCGGCCGCATCGTCAACTTCACCGGCATGAACGCCATCCACGGCTATTCGGGCCGCGCGCCGGTCTCCGTCGCGAAGCATGGTCTCTGGGGGCTGACCAAGGCGCTGGCGAAGGAGTTCGCGAAGCAGGGCGTGACGGTGAACGCCATCTCGCCCGGACCCATCGCGGCCGATGACGACGTGCCCGGTGTCACGAACAGCCGCTCGGGCTATGTCGCGAAGGTGCCCGCGGGCCGCATGGGCACGCCCGCCGAGATCGCCAGCGTCGTCGCCATGCTGGTCAGCGAGGGCGGCGCCTATGTGAACGGGCAGATGATCCAGGTGAATGGCGGCGCCGAGACCTGATCGGCGCAGCGGCATGACGAAGGGGAGTGAGGACATGTCCGGGATCACCAGGCGCGCGGCCCTCGCGGCCGCCTTCGTCGGCGCCGGCGGCGCCAGGGCTTTCGCCCAGGCGCCCGCCTATCCGACGCGGACCATCACGATGGTCGTGGGCTTCGCGCCCGGCGGGCCGGCCGACACCATCGCCCGCCTGATCGCGCCGGCGCTCGGCGCCGATCTCGGCCAGACCGTCGTGGTGGAGAACGTCTCCGGCGCGGGCGGCTCGATCGGCCAGGGCCGCGTCGCGCAGGCGCGGCCGGACGGCTACACGATCCTGTTCGGCAGCCTCGCCCAGGCCACCATCCCGACCCTCTACCCGCGCCTCAGCTTCGATCCGACGGCGATGGAGCCGGTCGGCATGATCAACGAGGTGCCGATGTCCATCATCGCGCGCCGCGACTTCCCCGCGAACACGCTGGCCGAGCTGGTCGCGGTGGTGCGGCGCGATGGGGCGAAGCTCAACCTCGGCAATTCCGGCGTCGGCGGCACCAGCCATCTCTGCAGCCTGCTGCTGCAGCAGGCGATCGGCACGCAGGTGACGCTGGTTCCGTATCGCGGCACGGGGCCGGCGATGAACGACCTGCTGGCCGGCCGCCTCGACCTCGGCTGCGACCAGACGACGAACAACTCCGAGCAGATCCGCTCGGGCGCCATCAAGGGCTATGCCATCACCACCGATTCGCGCGTCTCGGCCTTGCCCGATACGCCGACCACGGCGGAGGCGGGGCTGCCCGCGATGCGCATGTCCGGCTGGAACATGCTGTTCGCGCCCCACGGCACGCCGCGCCCCATCGTGGACCGGCTGAACCGCGCCCTTCTGGCGATGCTGCGGGACGACACGGTCCGCCGCCGCATGGTGGAGCTCGGCAGCCTGCCCGCGAGCGGCGAGCGCACCACGCCCGAGGGCGCGAAGGCCTTCTGGCAGGCTGAGATCGCGCGCTGGAAGCCGCTGCTGGAAGCCAGCGGGCAGTTGCCCGGCTGAGAAGCGCCGGATGGGCGCCGCCGGGCTGCCCTGGCGGCGCCGTCCGGACTGGGCTTCGCCCGCCCCGTGCGGCCGTTACGCCGCAAGGGCTGGCTTGCCGCGCTGCGCGATGCGCAGGTCGGGCGGACCCTGGCCGCGCTGCATGCGCGCCCTGCCGATGCGTGGACGCTGGAGGCGGTTGCGTGCGAGGCCGGACAGTCGCGCATCGTGCTTGATGAGCGGTTCGCCGCCCTGACGGGCCAGCCGCCGATGCAGCATCTCGCACGCTGGCCGATGCGGATGGCGGCGCGCCGTCGGGCGGCGGGGGCGGAGAAGGTCGCCGCCATCGCGGCGGATGTCGGGTCCGGCGCCGAGCCATCGTTCAACCGGGCCTTCAAGCGCCTGTTCGGGGCCCCCGCCGCCTCGCGACGCAGCCAGGCCGCGGGCACCGGCTCGCCGGTCGGTGACACCTCGCGACGGCGAGGTCCCGGATCGCCGTCGGCGTAAAGAATTCCGACGGGCCCCGGACCTGCCTGCCATCGGCGGGCATGCGCGAAACGGTGTCGGCGTCCGCCTGTCGCGCCGCAACGCACGATCCTGCGGCTCTTCCGGAGGCCCTGAAGGTGCCGGGCGAGCAGCACTGCACAGTGTAAAGAATCCATACACTTTCATGCCAATTCGGCGCGACTATTTCCGTAATTGTCTGGAATCGAGCCCTGTTCCGGTTTGGCGCGGATTCTGCATGACCGAAAGACGGGCGTCGGAATTCTGTCCGTGGACCGGCTCCCGTTCGCCCATCGATTTATTACGGGAGGTAGACATCGTGTCTCTCAAAAAATGTGTCTTAGCCGGGGCCTCCGTCCTGGCCTTGGCGACTGGCGCCGCTCAGAGCCTGTCTCGAATCTCATGTGCAACGGGCGATGCGCCGTAGCAGGAGCATGACGGAGGCGGCGTAGAGGAAGGCCTCGGCGGAGGCGAGGGAGGCCTCGAAGTCCTTCGCGAGACGGCGGTTGC
>NZ_JBWXTD010000003.1:604403-608433 GCF_056682175.1 Falsiroseomonas sp. RANM36 | reverse complement strand
TCAAATCTGCACCTCCACCGGGGTGTCGGAGGGAGGCGTAGCGCGGCGCCGCGTGCGGTTTGCCCGCAACTCGCCCATCCAGCCCAGCGCCGGCTTGTAACGATGCTGTTTCGAGACAGCCTCTCAGGCCGATCCCATTCCAGTCGCGCTCGAATTGGTGCTGGCGATCGACGTATCCGGCAGCATCAACGCCACCGAATACGACCTGCAGCGGCAAGGCTATGCCGCAGCCTTCAACGATGCGGCGATCCAGAACGCGATTGTCTCTTTCGCCCCCAGTGGCGGCATCGCGGTCAGCGTCGTGCAGTTCTCGGACACGGCGCAGACGGCGATCGGCTGGCGGCAACTGACGACCCCGGCCGAGATCACCCAACTCGCCAACGATCTCGCCAACATGATCCGTCTGCAGGAGGGCGGCACCGGTGTCGCGCGGGGCATCGAGGCATCACTGGGCCTGATCGCCGACGACACGTTCGCCGGCAACCGCAGGGTGGTCGACGTCTCCGGCGACGGGCTGGAGAACGTTGACGAGGACTGCCAAAGCAGCCCGGCGACGCCGTGCACGGTCGTGCAGACCCAGCGCAACGCCGCGACCTCCGCCGGCGTTACCATCAACGGTCTTGCGATCGAGGGTGACTTCGGCCCGAACGGCGTGACAAACTGGTACACTGCCAATGTCGTGACCGGCGGCGGCTTCGTCGTCACAGCCAACAGCTTCATCGACTTCGAGCGCGCCGCGACACTGAAGATCGGTCGCGAGATCATCGGCGTGCCCGAGCCGGCGTCGCTTGCCCTGTTCGGCCTGGGCGTGGCCGGCCTGGGCCTGATGCGCCGCCGCCGCGCCGCCTGATCGGGCGCTGCGAGACGATGGGAAGGGCGGCGCCTTCGGGGCCGCCCTTTCTGCGCTATTGCCAGGCCGGTCAGAACGAGGCTTGAGGGGCCGAGGCGGCGATGGCTTCAGATTGGCCCCGCCACGAATTCGCCCTTGCGCATCAGTGGCTCCGCCGTTCCGTCCTGCGTGACGCCATCAACATCCACCTCGCCGCTGCCGATCATCCAGTCGATATGGATCAGCGAGGCATTGGCGCCGCGTTCCGCGAGCCTCTCCTTCGGCACGCCCGCGCTGTCGCGCAGGCAGGTGGTGTAGGCCTGGCCGAGCGCGATGTGGCTCGCCGCGTTCTCGTCGAACAGCGTGTTGCGGAACAGGAGCCCCGACTTCGAGATGGGCGAGGAATGCGGCACCAGCGCCACCTCGCCCAGCCGCGCCGCACCCTCGTCCGTGGTCAGGACCTTGCGGAGCACCTCGGCGCCCTTTGACGCATTGGCTTCGACGATGCGGCCGCCCTCGAAGCGCACCGCGATGTCTTCGATCAGCGTGCCCTGGTAGGCGAGCGGCTTGGTCGAGCGGACGGTGCCGTCCACGCGCAGACGGTGCGGGGTGGTGAAGACCTCTTCCGTCGGGATGTTCGGGTTGCAGGTGATGCCGTTCTTCGCCGGCTCTGCCCCGCCCGCCCAGAGATGCCCGTCCGCGAGGCCCACGCGAAGGTCGGTGCCCGGGCCGCGGAAATGCAGCGCCGAGAAATTCTTGCCGTTGAGGAAGGCCGTTCGGGCATGCAGCGTCGTGTTGTGCCGCGCCCATTCCGCCACCGGGTCTGCGACGTCCACCCGGCAGGCCGCGAAGATCGCGTCCCAGAGTGCCGCAGCGGCCTGGTCCTCCGGCAACGAGGGAAAAACCTGGCGCGCCCAGCCCGGCGTCGCGGCCGGCACCAGGTTCCAGTTGATCGAGAAGCTGGTGATCAACTCGAGCGCCGGACGATAGGCCATGCTGCGCGCCTTGTTGGCGCGCGCGACCTTCTCCGGATCCTCGGCCGAGAGCAGCGTCGGGTCGTCGCCCACCACGGCGAGGCGCGCGGCGCCGGACCGAAACGCCTCGGCCATGGCGTTGAACAGCCAGCCCGGCGCGACGTCGAAGGCTTCCGGCGGATGCGCGTGGCGATAGCGCGCGAGCGCCACCGCGTCGTCCGAGATCAGCGGCGTCACCAGCGTCGCGCCGGCCTTGTAGGCGTGCTCCGCGATGCGGCGCACCAGCGGCATCGCCTCCAGCGGCGCCGTCATCACCACTTCCTGGCCCGGGCGGAGGTTCAGCCCCACGCGCACCGCCAGCGCGGCCAGCTTGTCGAGCTTCGCCTCGAAGGTCGTGGCGGGCCCCTCGGGTCGGATCGCGTCGTCCGGCATGGTCGTGTTCCTGCGCTCAGGTGGTGGTGTTGGCGGGGGCGGCACCGCGCACCAGGCGGCGGATGGCGGCGAGCATCGCGGGGCTGTCCCACACCGCCTCGCCCTCCAGCCGCGCCACTTCCAGGCCGCGTCGGTCGAGGATGACCGTGGTCGGCAGGCCACGGATGCCGAGCGCGCGGCCCGTCGCGCCGCGCGCGTCGAACCAAATCGCCAGGTGGCGCAGGCCCGTGCGCTGGTAGAAGGGCTCCACCACGGTGCGCCCGGCGCGGTCGGAGGAGAGTGCCAGCACCTCGATCCCCTCGCGCGCCAGCGCGGCATGGGCGCGGTCCAGCGCGGGCATCTCGGCCACGCAGGGCGGGCACCAGGTGGCCCAGAAATTCACGACGAGCCCCTTGCCGCGGAAGGCGTCGAAGCGCGTCTCCTTCCCCTCCGCGTCCTGGAAGACCAGGTTTTCGGGCAGCGGGCGGCCTTCCGGCGTCTCCCGCAGCTTCTCGGGGCCGGCGGCGGCCGCGGCTTGACGCGCCGCGGCGGCCGTGGCCAGCGTCCCGCCCATCGCGGCGAACAGCTTGCGGCGCATCAGCACAGGACGGGACCCTCCGTGGGCGACGAGACGAACACGACGCAAAACTCCCTGTGGGGCGGGCGCTATGCCGAAGGCCCCGGCGCCATCATGCGGGAGATCAATGCCAGCATCGGCTTCGACCGCAAGATGTGGCGCCAGGACATTTTCGGGAGCCTCGCCCACGCCGCGATGTTGGCGCATGTGGGGATCATCTCGGCCGAGGACGAGGCCGCCATCCGCCAGGGCCTCGCGGACATCGCCAGGGAGATCGAGGGCGGCGGCTTCGCGTGGTCCGAGGCGCTCGAGGACATCCACATGAACATCGAGGCCCGCCTCACCGAGCGCATCGGGGAGGCCGGCAAGCGCCTGCACACCGGCCGCAGCCGCAACGACCAGGTGGCGCTGGATGTCCGCCTCTGGGTGCGCGATGCCATCGACGGGCTGGATGCGCAGATCGCCGACGTGATGCGCGCTTTGGTCGCGCGCGCGGCGGAACATGCCGGCACGGTGATGCCGGGCTTCACCCATCTGCAGCCCGCCCAGCCCACCACCTTCGGCCACCACCTGCTGGCCTATGTGGAGATGCTGTCGCGCGACCGCGGCCGCCTCGCCGATTGCCGCGCCCGGCTGAACGAGAGCCCGCTCGGCGCGGCCGCGCTCTGCGGCACCGGCTTCCCGATCGACCGCCACATGACGGCCAAGGCGCTCGGCTTCGACGGGCCCACGCGCAACAGCCTGGACAGCGTCGCCTCCCGCGACTTCGCCGCGGAATTCCTGTTCGCCTGCGCGATGTGCGCCACGCATCTGAGCCGCTTCGCGGAGGAGATCGTGATCTGGACGAACCCCTATTTCGGCTTCGTGAAACTGTCCGACGCCTTCACCACCGGCAGCTCCATCATGCCGCAGAAGCGCAACCCGGACGCGGCGGAGCTTGTGCGCGGCAAGACGGGGCGGATGATCGGCAACCTCGTCGCCATGCTGACGGTGATGAAGGGCCTCGCGCTGACCTATTTCAAGGACATGCAGGAGGACAAGGAACCGGTCTTCGACGCCGCGGAGAACCTGGCGCTGGCGCTGGCGGCGACCGCCGGCATGGTGCGCGACATGCAGCCGCAGGTGGCGCGGCTGGAGGCGGCGGCGGGCGCCGGCTTCTCTACCGCGACCGACCTCGCCGACTGGCTGGTGCGCGAATTGAAGATGCCCTTCCGCGACGCGCATCATGTGACGGGGAAG
>NZ_JBWXTD010000003.1:596413-604303 GCF_056682175.1 Falsiroseomonas sp. RANM36 | reverse complement strand
CGGCGCGATGGACCTGGTGGTGTTCGAGGGCTTCTGGGCCACCCGCGCGCGCAAGCGCGGGGGGGGGGGCCGCCCCCCCCCCCGACCCTCCCCCGCCATGCGGGGGAGGGAGAAGGGAGGCCCCTCATCTTCCCGAAGCCGTGCGCCAGCCCCATTCTTGGCGCATGGCCGCCCCCGCCCCGTCGCTCCCCCCGGACGACGCCGACCCCACCTTCGCCGAGCTCCTCGCCGGCCGCCCCGACCTCGCCGCGCATGCCCAGGACGGGCTGACGATGGAGGAGGTGCCGCTCGCCCGCATCGCGGCCGAAATCGGCACGCCCACCTGGGTCTATTCCGCCGCCACGCTCCGCCGCCGCTACCGCGCGATGCAGGCGGCGCTCAGCGAGGCTTCGCTCGACTGCGAGATCCATTTCGCGGTCAAGGCCAATCCCAACCTCGCCGTGCTGCGCACGCTGGCGCGCGAAGGCGCGGGCGCCGACATCGTCTCCGAAGGCGAGCTGCGCGCCGCGCTCGCGGCCGGCATCGCGCCGGATCACGTCGTCTTCTCCGGCGTCGGCAAGACGATGCCCGAGCTGCGCTTCGCCATCGGCCAGGGCGTCGGCCAGATCAATGCCGAGAGCGTGGAGGAGATCGCGATGATCTCCGCCGCCGCGACCGAACTCGGCCGCACCGTGGATGTCGCGATCCGCGTGAACCCGGATGTGGACCCGCTGACCCACGCCAAGATCACCACCGGCAAGAGCGAGAACAAGTTCGGCGTCGCCATGGCCGACGCGCCGGCGCTCTACGCCCGGATGGCCGCGACGCCCGGCATCCGCCCTGCCGGCATCGCGACGCATATCGGCAGCCAGATCACCGCGGGCATGGGCGCCTATGCCGCCGCCTATCGCGCGCTCGCCGATCTCGTCCGCGCGCTGCGGGCGCAGGGCCTGCCGGTGGACCGCGTGGATTGCGGCGGCGGCCTCGGCATCCCCTATCGCAACGAGCCCGCGCCCAGCCCCGCCGCGCTCGCCGGCGCCATCAGGACCACGCTCGGCAATCTCGGCGTGCGGCTGATGATGGAGCCCGGCCGCTGGATCGCTGGCCCGGCCGGCGTGCTGCTCGCCTCCGTCGTCCTGTCCAAGCGGAACGGCGCGCGCCGCTTCGTCATCCTCGACGCCGCGATGAACGACCTGGTGCGGCCGGCGATGTACGAGGCCTGGCACGGCATCGTGCCCGTCTCGCCCACCGATTACGTCGCGCCCGTCTCGTCCTGCGACGTGGTCGGGCCGGTCTGCGAGACCGGCGACACCTTCGCGCGAAATCGTGGCCTTCCCACCCTGGAACCGGGTAGCCTCGTCGCGTTCCTCGATGCGGGGGCGTACGGAGCGGCGATGAGCAGCACCTACAATGCGCGGCCCCTGGCCGCGGAGGTCCTGGTGGACGGCGCCCGCTTCGCCGTGGTGCGCGAACGCCAGACGCCCGAAGCCCTGCTCGCCGGCCAGCGCCTGCCCGCCTGGTACGCGGCGTGACGCCCGCGCCGCTCGCCCCGCTTTCGCGGCGACGCCGCCTCGCACGGCTCGCGCTCGCCTGGGAGGCGATCTGGCCTGCCATCTGGCCCGCCCTCGGCGTGCTCGGCCTCTTTCTCACCTTCGCCCTGCTCGGGATCCCGCTGCTGCTGCCGGGATGGCTCCGCATGCTGGTTGCGGCGGGCTTCTTCGCCGGCTTCGTCGCGGCCCTGCGCCACGGTCTGCGCGGCTTCCGCTGGCCGGGCGACGATCCCGCCGACCGGCGGCTGGAGCGCGAATCCGGCCTCGATCACCGTCCCCTCGCCACGCTGACCGACAAGCCCGCTGGCGACGACCCGCTGGCGCAGGCGGTGTGGCAGGTCCATCGCGACCGCGTGCTGTCGAATGTCCGCAGGCTGCGCGTCGGCCTGCCGCGGCCGGGCCTCGCGAAACGCGACCCGATCGCGCTGCGGGCCGCGCTTGCCCTGTCGCTGCTCGCAGCACTCGTCGTTGCCGGGCCCGAGGCGCCGGAGCGCCTGCGCCGCGCCTTCGCCGGCGAGGTCGCGATGCCCGCCGCCCCGCCGCCGATGCGGCTGGAGGCCTGGATCACCCCGCCCCCCTATACCGCTGCGGCGCCGGTCTTCCTCGATCCCGGCGGCGGCAGTGTTTCCGTGCCCGCAGGGAGTCGCCTGCAGGTCGCGCTCACTGGCGGCACCGGCGGCGCGCCGGAGTTGCAGGTCGGCGACTCTTCAAGTGCCTTCCGCGCGCTCGACGCGCGCTCCTTTGGGGTCGAGGCGGTGCTCGACAGGGGCGCAAGGCTCGTGATTCGCCGCGACGGCGCCGACGTCGCGGCCTGGACGCTGACGGTGCAGGCCGACCAGCCGCCGAGCGCCAGCTTCACTGAGGCGCCCGGCCGCGCCCTCCGGGGCCTGGCGATCCGCCTGCCTTGGCAGGTGCAGGACGATTGGGGCGTCGTCTCGCTGAACGCGGAGATCCGGCTGAAGGCGCGGCCGGACGCCCCGCCGCATGTGGTGGAGATCCCCCTGCCGGCGCAGGCGCGTGATGCGCGCGGCGTCGCCGCGCCCGACCTCTCCGCCCATCCCTGGGCCGGGCTTGAGGTGGAGATCGTGCTCCGCGCCCGCGACGGCGCTGACCAGGAAGGCGTCTCGGCGGCGGCCACGCTCGCGTTGCCGGAGCGCAGCTTCACCCATCCTGTGGCACAGGCGCTGATCGCGCTGCGCAAGGCGCTGTCGCTCGACCCCACGGCCCGCGCCGACGCGCGGCGTGCCCTGGATGGCCTTGCTGCCGTGCCCGAGGCCTTCGAGCACGACACGACCACCTATCTGGCGCTGCGCAGCGCGCGCCACCGCCTGACCCGCGACCGTCGGCCGGAGGCGGTGACGGAGGCGCAGGACATCATGTGGGAGACGGCGCTGGCGCTGGAGGAAGGTCGAGCCGAGCGCACGGCCCGCGCGCTCCAGCAAGCGCGCGAGGAGCTGCGCGAGGCGCTGCAGGAGGCGCAGCGCCAGCTGGAGCAGCAGCGTGACGGCGAGCGCACCGAGCGCAATGCCGAGCAGCGCACCGAGACGGAGCGCCGCATCCAGGAGCTGCGTGACGCCATCCGCCGCCACCTGGAGGCACTGGCCGAGCGCCTGCAGCAGGAGAATGCGGAGGCGATGCCCTTCGATCCGCAGAACCGGCTGATGGACCGCCGCGACCTGGACCGCCGCACCGACCGCATGCGCGAGGCGAACCGCCAGGACCGCCCGGAGGACGCGGAGCGCGAGCTCGCCGAGCTCGAGGAGATGCTGCGCGCGCTGGAGGAGGGCCGCTCCGCCCGCAACGAGCAGCAGGAACGCCGCCGCCAGCAGCGCCAGCGCGGCGAGCAGCAGATGGGCGTGGTGCAGGACATGGTGCAGCGCCAGACCCGCATGCTGGACAGCGGCCATCGCCGCGCCGAGGCGGAGACGCAGCGGCGCGAGGCGGAGCGCCGCGCCGAACAGGCCCAGCGCCGCAGCCCCTGGAACCGCCAGACGCCGGAGCAGCAGCAGCAACAGCAGCAGCAGCGCGCCGAGGCCGAGCAGCAGGCCCAGACGGAAGCGAACCGCGAGGCGCGCGTCCAGCGCGCGCTCCGCCGCGCGCTGGGCGAGGTGATGCAGCAATTCGGCGACCTCACCGGCGAGGTTCCGCCGCAGCTCGGTCGCGCCGACCAGGCGATGCGGGAGGCGCAGGACCAGCTCATGGACGGCGGCGATGCGCGCGACGCCCAGCAGCGCGCCATCCGCGAGCTTGTCGAGGGCGCGCGCCAGATGGCGCAGCAGATGCAGCGCCAGTTCGGCCAGCAGGAAGGCGAGGGCGAGGGCGAGGGCGAAGACTCCGGCGAGATGATGGGCGAGGGTCAGGGCCAGGGCGAAAGTCAGGACCAGGCGCAGAACCAGGGCGACGGGCGCGATCCGCTCGGCCGCCGCACGCGCGAGGCGCCGGGTGCCCAGGACAATGGGAGCGACACGCGCGTCCCGGATGAGGCTGAGCTGCTTCGTACCCGCCGTCTGCAGGAGGAACTGCGCAAGCGCGGCGCCGAGCGGGAACGCCCGCAGGACGAGCTGGACTACATCGACCGGCTGCTGCGCCGCTTCTGATGGGTCCTGGCTGCGGTCGGCGTGCCGACCGACGTGCGAACGGAACACCGGTTCGACGCTGAGCGACGATCCCTTCGCGGCGCGCCGGTGCAAAGCCCGGTCCAGGCTCCGGCGCTCGTGGATGCGGGGTCGGGGCAGGTCGAGGGCGGCGAGCCGGGAAAGGCCGAGACGGCGGAGCGCTTACCCGACGGTGGAGACGGGCTGCGCGCGGTGCGCGGTCTGGTGCCCAGCGCCGCAGTCCCCGCGGCGATAGTGCAGCTCGCAGCCGGGCGTGCGGCAATCAGTACTCCGCGCAACCCCGAGCCTGCCAGGCGGGCCGGGCCGCGCTGCCCTGCCACATCCGGATCATCCGAGAAAAGGCCGATTATTGAGACTGTTTGCCGGGCTCTGCCGCGGCGCACGTCTCGTTGATGCTTGGCTTCGTGCCGCCGCCGCCCCCGTACAGACCTGCTCTGGTATATGAAAATACAACCATCGCGCGAGTCAGGCCGGCGTCTCGCTGACAACGTTCTGAGGCGCCAGACGGATCGTCACAGTAACGTACAATCATAAGACGATGACTGACCAGATCATACAAATAATACACAGAACTACTGACAATTCCTGACATAGTCAAAACCCTTAACGAACTTGACGGCGGCGGCTCAATTTTTATTATTCGGCACAAGATTGTTCGCGCAGTGAGGGGTTGTGTTGCGATGCGGCGTTTCCTTGTCAGTCTTGCTGCCGTTTCGCTGACGGGCGTCCGCTCTCCCGTGCCTTGCCGGAGGGGTGTCGCCACCGCTGAGATCGGGCTCCTGCTGCCTGCCTTCCTGATGGCGGCTATCGGCGTGGTCGAGGTGAGCTGGCAGCTTGCCGTCGCCTCCACGCTCGATCGTGCGACGGCGAAGGCCAGCCGCTTCGGGATAACCGGCCAGCAGACACGCCCCGGCGCCCCGGCGGAACTTGCCTGCCGTTCGCAGACCATTCCCTGGATCATCACCCATGCTGGCGGGCGGCTCCTGTCGCCCGACCGGTTGCAGGTGACCACCGGCGCGCATGCCAGCCCTGGCGGCATGGCTCTGCCCGCCACGCCCGGCGCGGGGCGCGGCGGCCAGGTCGTCACCTACAGTGTCACCTACACCGAACCTTTCCTGAGCGGCGCCTGGCTGCGCCTGCTCGGCGGCCCGGACCACCTGGTCCACCGCGCCACCATCGTCGTGAAGAACGAGGCCTTCGACAATGCGACCTGCTAAGATGCCGTTCGGCTCGCGCGGCGGCGCTGGGCTCTTCCGTCCCGTTCATCTGGTGCCCCAGGCCCGGCTTCGGCGCGACGCGCCGTTGGTCGATGCAGCCGACAGCGGCGGCGTCTGGCGGGTAGCCGGCGTGCGAAGCCCTTGGCGGCTGCTGCGTCGACGCCATTCGCTCGGCACACCATCCGGCGCATCCCAAAGCGCCAACGGGTAATTCGGCAGACCGGCCGCAGGCCCTGCGCAGCGCCTTATATTGCTTATTCGCAATGAGCAAAAATTAAAACAATGACGAACCAATAACGACAACACATGGATTGAGTGGGGTGCGTTCGTTCCTTAACGGATTCAACGCCGGCATCTCGCCGGGCATCGGATACGGAACATGGCCCGACCATGCAGCCGCGGCGTCGCCTCGGCCGAATTCAGCGTCCTGTTTCTCGTCATCCTCGCCGCGCTCGTCGGCGTCGTCGAGGTGGCCTGGCAGAGTACCGTCGCCGCCGCGCTCGACCGCGCGACGCTTCGTGCCAGCCGCTTCGGCGTCACCGGGCAGGCGACGCGCCCCGATACCCCCGCCGACATCACGTGCCGGTCGCAGACGATCCGTTGGCTGGTGGCGAACGCCACGGGAAGCATCCTCACGCCGGAGCGGATCCAGGTGACCACTGGCGCCTATGACAGCCCATCCGACTTCAACGTCACCAACCCGACCCCGGGCGCAGGCACCGGCGGCCAGGTGGTCACCTACAACGTGACCTACGCCGAGCCGTTCCTGACTGGCGCCTGGCTCCGGATCATCGGCGGACCGGAGCAGATCCTGCACCGCGCCGCCGTCGTGGTGAAGAACGAGGCCTTCGACAATGCGGTCTGCTAGACGTCTTCGCAGCGGCAGCGCCAGCGTGGAATTCGGCCTGCTCGTGCCGGTCCTGCTGCTGCTCGCGCTGGCCGGCACCGATCTGGTGAACTTCATGCGGACGCAGATGCGCCTCGACTCGGCGGCGCTGCAGCTCGGCCAGCTGGTCTCCCAGTGCAACCGCATCGCGGCTCCTGGCGATACCGACCAGTTCTGGACCTATGCGCAGCGCATCGTCGGCTCCGCGGGCGCGGTGACGGGCGCCGGAGCGACCGGTGCGGTCGTCTTGAGCGCGGTCGGGCAGCAGAACGGCGCCACACGGGTGATGTGGCAGCACCGCAGCGGCAGCGCCGCGCATGCCAGCCGCATCGGCGCCTCTGGCGGCAACGCCACCCTTCCTGGCGGCTTCGCCGTGCCGCCCGGTCAGACCCTTTTCGTGACCGAGGTGTTCCTGCCGCGTGCGCCCTGGTCCCTCGGCACGCTCTTCATGAACGACGCAGCCGAGCAGGTGCTGCGCGGGATGACCGTCTTCCTCACGCGGGCGCCCGATGCGCCCGCCCTGCTGATCGCGCCCGTCGCGAGCGCGCAACCCGATTGCACCGCCTGAAGGAGAGACCCGCGATGGACAAGCGCGGCACGACCGCGGCGCTGACCGCGATGATGATGGCTTCGATGGTCGGTGCGGCCGGCCTCGCCGTGGACAGCACACGCATCTGGCTTGTTGAGACGCGGCTGCGCACCGCGGTGGACGCCGCCGCGCTGACGGCAGCACGACGGCTGACCGACCCGAACCGCGACAGCGAGGCGGCGGCGGTGTTCTGGGCGCATTTCACCCAGCGCGACGGCACGCGCGGCTATCTCGGCGCCACCATCAGCCAGCCGCAGATCGCCTCGGCCGCCCCCGGATCCACCGCGCTGACCGTGCAGGCCAGTGCGACCATCGGGACGACCCTGTTCGGCGTGCTCTCCAACGGCGCCGTCGTGCGCACCGAGCGCACGACGGTGCAGCGCGGCGGCAGCGGGCTCGAACTTGCAATCGTGGTGGACCAGACCGCCTCCATGCGCGAGGCGGCCGGCGGCGGGCTCGGCGGCACCAAGCTCGACGCCGCGCGCAGCGCCATCCACACCATGCTGGACGTGCTCTATGGCGGGCGCGAGACCCAGCAGAACCTTTTCGTCTCGGTCGTGCCCTTCGCGCGCACCATCAATATCGGCAACAACAACTCCGCCATGCTCGACACCAGCAACATGCCCGCCGGCTGGAATCTCGGCAGCTGGTCGGGCTGCGTCGAGGCGCGCCGCAACGGCCACGACACCACCGACGCCGCCCCGACGGGTGCGGCACGCTTCCGTCCCTACTTCTGGCCCAGCACCTACCGCCAGGTCGGCACCGTCGCCTCCGGCCGCTGCGTCAGCAGCAACGCCTATCCGGGCAGCAACAACAGCAACCGCTTCTGCCACGGCGACAACGACTGGCCGACCAACGTCGGCGCGCCCACGCAAAGCCAGCTCAACGCGAACGTCATGTACGACACGTTGCGAGACGCCGGCATGACGCATGCCGAATCCGTTGGACCGAATCTGCTCTGCGCCATGACGCCGATCCAACCGCTCACCGCGCGCCGCAGCCAGGTCAACGCTGCCTTGGCTGCGATCGTCGCGCCGCCGCGCAGCGGCGGAAC
>NZ_JBWXTD010000003.1:565174-596403 GCF_056682175.1 Falsiroseomonas sp. RANM36 | reverse complement strand
CCCCCGCGCGCCGCCGCCCGCCCCCGGGGGCGGGGGCGCCCCGGGCGGCGCGGCGGCGCGGGGGCGCCACGACCACGGCCGTCGGCCTGCAGGGAGCATGGTACACGCTGAGCCCGAACTGGCAGGGCTTCTGGCAGGATCCCAACGCCGGAGTCCCGAACACCCCTAGCCTTCCGATGCCGTACAACACTCCCAACATGCGCAAGGTGGCGGTGATCCTCACCGACGGCGACAACAACTGGCAGGCACCCTACGGCGCAAGCTGTGGTTCCAGCAGCGACAGCGTGTGCTCCAACGCCAACGGCACGGAGCTGATCTACAACGCCTATGGTCGCGTCGCCGACTACAACGCGCGCTTCCCCGGGGCGCGCATCAGCCCGGTCAGCCAGGCCAATGCGGATGCAAGGCTGGATGACCGGTTCAGCGCCGTGTGCGATGCGATGAAGGCGCCAGGGGTCAACGTCACCGTCTATGTCATAGGGTTCCAGGTCGCCAATGCGCATCGGGCCCGGCTGCAGGCCTGCGCGACCAGCCCCTCGCACTATCTGGAAAGCCCGAGCGCCGCGCAGCTTCAGGCGGTCTTCCAGCAGGTTGGCGCTCAGCTCGCCAGTCTCCGCATCACCGATTGACGCCGGCTGGGCCGAGATGCGCGAAGGCGCGTGCGAGTTCTGCGTAGATCGCGCGCTTGAACGCCACCGCCAGGGCCGGCAGCTCCTCCAGCCGGGCCCAGCGCCACGCGTCGAACTCCGGGTGCTCGTCGGCGTCCAGCCGGATGTCGGCATCGGCGCCGGTGAAGCGCAGCGCAAACCATTTCTGCCGCTGGCCGCGGTATCGCTGCGCGATGCGGAAGCCGCGAGCGGCGACCTCCGGCGGAAAGTCGTAGGTCAGCCAGCCCGGATATTCCTCGAGGATATCGGCCCTCGCGGTGCCGATCTCCTCCGCCAATTCGCGCAGCACCGCCGCGCGCAGGTCTTCGCCCGGATCCACCCCGCCCTGCGGCAATTGCCAGCCCCCCGCGGCGCCCTCCGCGTTCGGCAGGTCCGCACGGCGCGCCACCAGTACGAGCCCTTCGGCGTTGAACAGCACCGCGCCGACATTGTCGCGATACGGCTTCGTCATCGCCACAGGGCCCGGATCTCCGCCACCATCGCCGCCGTCGCCGGATCGGCAGGCGCTGATCGGCCATCGAGCGCCGGCAGGATCGTGCCTGCCAGGTGCTTGCCCAGCTCCACGCCCCACTGGTCGAACGGATCGATTCCCCAGAAGGCGCCGAGACAGGCGACCTTGTGCTCGTAGAGCGCGACCAGCGCGCCGAGCGCCTCCGGCGTCAGCGCCGGGAGCAGGATGGAGACGCTCGGCCGGTTGCCGGGGAACGTACGGTGCGGCGCCAGCCGTTGCGCGTCCTCGGGCGACAGTCCGGCCCTGGCCATCTCCGCCCGGGCCTCGGCCTCGCTCCGCCCGCGCGCCAGAGCCTCGGCCTGCGCGAGGGCATTGGCGAGCAGGATGTGGTGGCTGTCGGCGTGATGATGATCCGGCCGCGCCACCAGCACGAAGTCCACCGGCACGGGCGTGGTGCCCTGGTGGATCAGCTGCATGAAGGAATGCTGCGCGTTGGTGCCGGGCTCGCCGAACACGACGGGGCCCGTCGGCATCGCCACCGGCGCGCCTGAGACCGTCACCCGCTTGCCGAGCGATTCCATCTCGAGCTGCTGCAGATGCGCAGGCAGCCGCGCCAGCCGCTCGTCATAGGGCAGCACCGCGCGCGCCGGATAGCCGAGGCCGTCCACGTGCCACACCTCGGTCGCCGCCAGCAGCAGCGGCAGGTTCTCCGCGTCCGGCGCGCTCAGGAAATGCTCGTCCATCGCGCGTGCCCCGGCCAGCAGCCGCTCGAAGCTGTCCCACCCGCAGGACAACGCGATGGAAAGACCGACCGCCGACCACAGGGAAAAGCGCCCGCCGACCCAGTCGCGGAAGCCGAAGACGCGCTCGGGCGCGATGCCGAAGGCCGAGGTCGCCGCGAGATTGGTGGACAGCGCCGCCAGATGCACGCCCGCGGCCTCCGCCCCGAGCGCCCCGGCCAGCCACGCGCGGACCAGCCGCGCATTGGTCATCGTCTCCTGCGTGGTGAAGGTCTTGGAGGCGACCAGCACCAGCGTTCGTCGCGGATCGAGATCCGGCTGCAGCGCCGCCCAGGCATGGCCGTCCACGTTGGACAGGAATTGCGCGCGCAGCGCCATCTCCGGCCGCCACAGCGCGCGCGTCACCATCGCCGGGCCGAGGTCGGAGCCGCCGATGCCGATGTTCAGCACGGTCGTGAAGCGCCCGCCATCGGCTGCGAGGATATGCCCGCTTCGGACACCGTTGGTGAACGCGCGCATCGCGTCCAGCGTCTCGTGCACCGAGGCCGAGGCATCCTCGCCCCCGGCGACGTAGCGCCCTGGCGCGCCGCGCAGCGCGATGTGCAGTGCTGCCCGTCTTTCGGTCACGTTCACCGCTTCGCCGCGCGCCATGGCATCGCGGAACGCCGTCACGCCGGTCGCGCGCGCCAGCGCCAGCAGCGCCTCGAGCGCCGCGTCGCTCAGCGAGGTGCGCGAGAGATCGAGGAGCAACCCCGCCGCGCGGCGCGTGAAGCGGTGGAACCGAGCCGGGTCCGCGGCGAGCCTGGAACGCACCGCGGCAGCGTCGGGCGCCGCGGCCAGGGTGCGCACCGCCTGCCAGGCACTTTCCGGCGTCCCGGCTGGGTGGGCCGCGGGATCGGCCATGCGCTCGCCCTCCTCATCGCGCCGCCGGGCGCGTGCCGATGGTTCATGCTTCGACTTCGCGCTAGATAACGCCCTGGGGCGGAACTGCGAAGGGAGCAGCATGGCCGGCGCCCGACACGGGGTGGAGAGCACCGGACCGGCGTGGCGACGCCTGCGCCTCGCCCTGGTGGCCTTTGCCCTGATCGCCACCGCGCTCTTCACCGCCGCCAGCATCGCCGATCGCGAGGCGACGCTGGCGCAAGGGCGCGCCTCGGCGGAGAATGCCGCCGCCCTGCTGGCTGAGAGCGCGGAGAGCGCGCTGCGCATCGCCGAACTCACCACGGCGAATGTCGCCGAACTGGTCGAGCGCAACGGGCTCGACGCGATGCGTGACCGGATCTGGGCGGATCTCGCCGCACTCGATACGCTGGCGCACGAAGTCGGCGCCATCTGGGTGACGAATGCGGCCGGCCTGCTCGTGGCCAGCTCGTTGTGGCCCGACCCCCCGCTCCTCGATCTCTCGCGCGAGGAATGCTTCATCGCGGTGTCCAATGGCGCGGGCGACCATCTCGCCCGGCTCAACCTCTCGCCCGAGACCCGGATCTGGAATTTCGGCTGGATGCGGCCGCTTCGAGCCAATGGCACTTTCATCGGCGCGGTGCATGCCGCGGTCGAGGTCGGCGCCCTGGGACGCGTGCTGGAGCGCCTGTCGCTGGGGCCGGCGGCCGAGGTTCGGCTGCTGCGCTCCGACGGCGAAGTGCTCTTGCGGTGGCCCTTGCCGCCCACCCCCCCCGTGCCGCCGGAGACGCCGCGCCGCGGCGACGCCGGATTCGGAGAGGAGGTCGGACGCGACGGCATCGCCCGGCTGGTCGCCTGGCGCGCGGCGATGTCCGTGCCGGCCGTGGCAGTCGTCGCGGTCTCGGTGGAACACGTGCTGGCGCCGTTCCGCCGGCGACTGCTGCGCAACGGCCTGCTGTTCTGCCTCTCCTTCGCGCTGGCAGGCAGTCTCGGCGCCGCCGCGCGGCGCGCCGGACGGCGAGAGGCGGAGGCGATCCGAACGACTGTGGAGCGTGGCGCGGCGCTGGCCGAGGCGCTGTCCGACCGGCTCCATCTGCTGGCTTCGCTGCAGGAGGGTGAGGCGCGCCTGAGGCTTGCCCAGCAATCGGGCGGCATCGGGCTCTGGGATCTCGACCTGGGAACCGCGCGCATCGCGCTCGCCGGCGACGTATTCGGCCATTGGGGTCTCCCGGGCGCGGAAATGCGCGGCTTCCGCAGCCTGCCGGTGCGCGCGCTGCTCCGCGCGATCCATCCGGATGACCGCGGCGCCCTGGTGGCGGCGCTGTCCGATGCGGTCAGCCACGGCGCGCCGCTGGATGTCGAGTTCCGGCTTGCCGGCGTGCTGCCGACGCGCTGGATCAGCGTGAAGGCCGAGGGCCGCCCGGCAGGGGAGGCGCGGCCGCGCCGGCTGCTCGGCATCGCGCGCGACGTCACGGCCGAGCGCCGGGCGCAGCAGGCGATGGAGGAAGCGCGCCTGATGCTGGAGCGGCGCGTCGCCGAGCGGACCGGCGCGCTGGCCGAGGCCAATGCCCGCCTGCGGGAGGGCGAGGCGCGTTTTCGCGGTCTGTTCAACGCCACCTTCCAGTTCATCGGACTGCTCTCTCCCGACGGCACGGTTCTGGAGGCGAATGCGGCGATGCTGCGCCTGGGCGGCGTCACCGCGGCGGAGGTGATCGGACAGCCCTACTGGGCGGCGCCGTGGTGGCCGCAGGACGCGGTCACCCTGGCCGAGTTGCGGGATGCGATCGCCGAGGGCGCCTCCGGGCGCTTCGTGCGGCGCGAGACCCGCATGTGCGACGCCGAGGGTCAGGAAGTGACGGTGGATTTCTCCGTCACGCCGGTTCGCGGCGAGGACGCGCTGGTCTCGCTGCTCGTCGCCGAGGCACGCGACGTCTCGGCGCTCAAGGCGGCGCAGGCGCTCCTGCACGAGGCGCAGAAGATGGACACGCTGGGCCAGCTGACCGGCGGCGTTGCGCATGACTTCAACAACCTGCTGATGGCCGTTCTCGGCAATCTCGGCATCGCGCGCCGTCGTGCGGAGGTGAGTGCGCCCGAACTGCTGCGCCAGCTCGACGCCGCCACCCAAGCCGCCGAGCGGGGCGCGACGCTGACGCAGCGGCTGCTCGCCTTCGCACGCCGTCAGGACCTCAAGCCGATGCCTGTGGACCTGCGTGCGTTGCTGCTCGGCGTGGAGGCGCTGTTGCGCCGCTCCGCCGGCCCCATGGTCACGCTGCAGTTCGATGCGCCGGAGGGCCTTTCGCCGGCGCTGGTGGATCCGCATGCGCTGGAACTCGCTCTGGTCAACCTGACGGTGAATGCGCGCGACGCCATGCCTGAAGGCGGACAGGTGCGCGTGCGTATCGCGCAGGTGGACGGGCCCGCGCCTGGGCGCCTGCCGGCAGGACGCTGGCTCACAGTGGCGGTGAGCGACGAGGGCGGCGGCATGGACGAGGCGACGCTGTCGCGCGCCGTGGAGCCCTTCTTCACCACGAAGGCGGCAGGGCAGGGCACCGGTCTCGGCCTCTCCATGGTGCACGGCCTGGCTGCGCAGTCGGGCGGCGCGCTCGTGTTGGACAGCGCGCCGCGCCACGGCACCACCGCGACGCTTTGGCTGCCGGCGACCAGCCGCCTGCCCGTGACCGCGCCCGCGCAGGAGGCCGACGCACCGCTGCCTGGCCGCGGCACGATCCTCGTGGTGGACGATGAGCCGCTGGTGCTGGAAAGCACGGCGGCCATGCTGGAGGAGTTGGGCTATGAGCCTGTGCCGGCGGACAGCGGCGAGGCTGCGCTCGCCGTGCTCGGTGCCCGGGCAGACGTGACTGCAGTGCTGACGGATCATGCAATGCCCGGCATGACGGGCGCCGCCCTGGCGGCGCGGCTGCGGGTGGAGCATCCCGGCCTGCCCGTCATCCTCGCCACCGGCTATGCCGGCGGCGCGCAGGAGGAGCCGGGCGGCCCGCCGCGCCTGTCCAAGCCCTACAGTCTCGCGCAGCTCTCTTCGGTGTTGAGCGGTGCCATGGCGCGGGCGGCGGAATAGCCGGTATCGCTCATCGGATGCCCATCAGTCGGCGCATGGCGGCATCGAGATGCGCCTCCAGGGCGCGCGTGGCCGCTTCCCGGTCGCGCCGCCGCAGCGCGCCGAGGATCCCGAGATGCTCTTCCGTGGCCGGCGCCACCATCCCGCCCGGCGGCAGGCCGGTCGCGGCGCGGACAAGCAGCAGGCGTTCCTCGACGCGCGCGTAGAGCTCGGTGATCATCGCGCTGTTCAGGGCGCCGATGATGGTCTCGTGCAGCGCCCGGTTCGCGGCCACCGCCTCCGCCAGCACGGGTGCGTCGAGCGCCGCCGCGGCCGACTCGCGCAGCGCCAGGAAGCGCCTCTCCAGCGTCGCCAGCGTCGCATCGGCGTCGCTCTCCGTCAGCGCGCGCAGCCCGTCGCGTTCCAGGATCAGGCGCAGCTGGAAGGCCTCGCGCATGAAGGCCATGTCCACCGGGCTGACCTGGATGCCGCGCTTGGCGAAGACCCGGACGAGTCCCTCGCCCTCGAGCCGGTTCAGTGCCTCCCGCACGGCGGCGAGGGGCACGTCCAGGCGCCGGACGAGCTCGCGCAGCGAGACCATGTCGCCCGGACGGATCTGCCCGCCCAGCAGCAGGTGCTTGAAGCGGTCATAGGCGCGCTCCCGCGGGCGTTCCCGCACGGCGTCCGCGTCCTCTTCCATCCTGGCGTCCATGCCCATGCCTCGCGCCACCTGTTGCGGATCTCGCAAACTTAGCTCACACTGTGCGCACAGATAAGGAGCGCATTCGCCCGTCCGACAAGGGAGCAACGCCATGAGCCCGTCATCGCGCGTCCGGCCGCCGCGTCGCGCCATCCTCGGCCTCGCCGCGCTGGCGGCCGTGCCGTCCATCGCGCGCGCCCAGGCCTGGCCCTCGCGCCCAGTCCGCTTCGTGGTGCCCTATGGCGCCGGCAACCAGGCCGACCAGGTGGCGCGGGTGCTCGCCGATGCGCTCGCCGCCCGCTGGGGCCAGAGGCTGGTGGTGGAGAACCTGCCGGGGGCGGGCGGGGCGATCGGCGTGGCGCAGATCGCGCGCGCGGCGCCCGACGGCTACACGATCGGGCTGATCGCGATCGCGGCGCTCGCCATCACGCCGCACATCCAGGCCGCGCCCTATGACCCGCTGGCCGACCTCGCACCGCTCGGCGCCGTGACGGTCTCGCGCTCCGCGCTGGTGGTGCATCCCTCGCTGCCGGTGCACACCCTCTCGGAGCTGGTCGCGCTGGCGCGGCAGCGCAGCGGCGATCCGCTGTTCTTCTCCTCGCCCGGCATCGGCACCATACCGCACCTGACCATGGAGATGCTGGCGCGCGCCCTGGCCTTCCCCGCGCATCACGTGCCCTACCGCACCGCCGGTGCCGCGACCGCGGACCTCGTGGCGGGCCGCGTGCAGATGGCGCTGGACGGCGTGACCGTAACGCTGCCGCATATCGAGGCGGGGCGGCTCCGCGCGATCTTCGCCACCGGGGCGGAGCGCCTGCCGCAACTGCCCGAGGTGCCGGCCCTGGCGGAGGCCTCGCCCGGCCTCGACCTGCCGAGCGCCTGGCAGTCCGTGCATGCCCCGCGCGGCCTGCCGGAGGAGATCGCGGCGCGCATCGCCGCCGACGTCTCCGCCCTCGTCGCCGATCCCGACTTTGCGCGGCGCCTGCCGCAAGGCTCCGATGCGCTGGTGCTGTCGCGGAAGGAGACCGCGGCGCGGATCCGTTCCGACCATGCGCGCTTCGGTGCGCTGGTGCGCGAGCTCGGCCTCAGGGCCGGCTGAGCGATGGCGCTTCCCTTCCGCGTCCGCCGGCTCGGCGCCGGCCCGATCATCCGCCCGGGCATGGGCGCGCGCATCGGCGACAACATCCAGGGGCCGAGCCTGATCCGCGTGCCGGACTGGGTGAAGGCGCCGCTCGGCCGCTACTACCTCTATTTCGCCGACCACAAGGGCGACCACATCCGCCTCGCCTTCACCGATGCGCCGGAAGGGCCGTGGCGCATCCATGATCCGGGCGCGCTGGCACTGGCGGATTCGCTGTTTCCGACCAACCCGACGCCGCGTCCCGCGGCGCCTCCGCCGCGCCCGTCGCGGCCGCATGAGGCTCCGCCCGGAACACCGGGCGTGCCGGAGGCCGAGGAGGATGCGACGACGCCGCACATCGCCTCCCCGGATGTGCATGTGGACCACGCGAACCGGCGGATCGTGATGTATTTCCACGGTCTCTCGGCCTGGCGCGAGCAGCGCACGCGGGTCGCAACCTCGCCGGACGGGCTGGTCTTCACGCCGCGCGCGCCGTTGCTCGGCCCGTCCTATTTCCGGGTCTTCGCGCATCGCGGCGCCACCTATGCGCTGGCGATGCCGGGCGTGCTGTATCGCGCCGCCGATCCCTTCGGCCCCTTCGAGCCCGGCCCGGACCTGTTCGGCGATCCGAACCAGCGCCACGTCGCGCTGCTGCCGCGCGGCGATACGCTCTGGGTGATCTGGAGCCGCGTGGGCGACGCGCCGGAAAGCCTGCTGCTCTCGCGCGTGGACCTCCGCGGCGATTGGCGCGACTGGCGCGCCGACCCGCCGGAGGTGCTGCTGCGACCGGAGATGGCGTGGGAAGGCGCCGATCTTCCCGCGGAAAGCTCCTGGCGCGGCGCCATCAACCGGCCCGTCAACCAGTTGCGCGATCCCGCCATCTTCGAGGAGGACGGGCGCGTCTTCCTGCTCTACGCGGTGGCCGGCGAGAGCGGCATCGCCCTCGCCGAGCTCGAGCCCGCTTAGCTACAGCGCCGGCTGCCCGGCGATCGCAACCGAGAGCGCCGCCGGCTCCAACAGCCGCTGCGCGACCGCCGTGGTCCGCGCCGTGGTCAGCGAGCGCAGCCGCTCCGCCCGCGCATTCAGCCAGTCGAGCGGCCGCCCGTTGCGCCGCAGCGCCAGCAGCGTGCCGGCGATGCGGCGGCTGTCGGTGAACTGCAGCGGCAGGTTGCCGGTGAGGAACGCGACGGCATCGTCCAGCTCCTCCCGCGTCGGGCCTTCCGCCGCCATGCGCACCCATTCGTCGCGCGTCACCGCCAGCGTCTCCGCCACGCGCGCATTGTCGGTGGCCGAGGAGCCGACGACGATGCCCTGGCCGAACAGCACATCGAGCCCCGCGCCGATGCCATAGGCGAGCCCGCGCTTCACCCGCACCGCCTCCATCAGGCGGGAGGAGAAGCCCCCGCCCGCCAGCACGCGCAGCACCACCTGCGCCGTCTCCCATTCCGGGTCGGTCACCGGCAGGCCGGGCTGGCCGAACAGGATCGCCGATTGCGGCGAGGCGACTTCCACCACGCGCCGGTCGAAGGTGGTGAAGGCGGGCAGCGGCGGCGCCTCCGGCGGCGCGCCCGCCGGAAGGCCCTCGAACAGCGCGGGCAGCAGCCGCGCCAGCTCATCCGGCGTGATCGCGCCGGCTGCGGCGACGAGCAGCCCATCGGACCGGATCTGCCGCGTCAGCGCCGTGCGGATCGCCTCCTCCGGCAGGGTGGAGAGCGTCTCCACCGTGCCACCGGTCGGGCGGCCGGCGGGATGGTCGGGATAGGCCGCCGCCCAGAAGGCGCGCCCGACTTGGCCGCGCGGCGTCTCCAGCTGCGCGCGCGCGCCGGCCACCGCGCGGGCGCGCACGCGGGCCACCGCCGGCTCATCGAGCCGCGGCACGCGCATCGCGAGGTTGGCCAGCCGCACCGCCTCCGGCAGCGCCGTGCGCAGCGCGCGCAGCGAGCCTTCGAAGCCGTCGCGCTCCGCGCCGAAACCGAGCCCGATCGCCTCGTCGCGCAGCGCATCGGCGAAGGCGCGGTTGTCGAGGTCGCCCGCGCCTTCGGTCAGCAGCGCCGCACCCATCGAGAGCGCCCCGGCATGCGCCGCCGGATCGAGCGCGGCGCCGCCACGCCAGGCCCAGGCGACGGAAACGACGGGAACCGATTGGTCCTCGATCAGCCAGGCCGAGCGCCCGCCGGCCTCGACGGTCTGGATGTCCAGGCTGAAGGTGGCGGTCATGCCCGCACCTCCGCCGGCGCCGCGACGCCTTCGGGCAGCAGCCAGCCGCTGCCCGAGGGCGCCTTGCCGAGCACCGCCACCGCGGCCTCTGCCACCTGGTCGCGCGTGACGGCGCGCAGCCGGGCCGGCCAGAACTCCACCGTCTCGAGCGGCAGGCCGATCGCGAGTGCGCCGCCGATCATCCGCGGCGCCGCGCCGAGCCCGTCGAGCGCGAGCAGCGCGCCGGCCGTCATCTGCCGGATGGAACGCGCGACCTCGGCCTCGGTGGGGCCGCCGGCATCCAGCAGGCGCTTCACCTCCGCCATCACGGCTTCCTCGACGCGCGCCGGCGCCACCTCGCGCCGCGGCACGGCGGAGATTCCGAAATCCGTCCAGGAGGCCGCATCGGAATCGTAGGACGCGCCGACCGAAACCGCGAGGCCGCCCTCCACCAGCGCGCGATGCAGGCGCGACCCGGTGCCGCCGCCCAGCAGGTGGCGCAGCACCTCCAGCGGCTCGCCGAGGCGCGTCTCGCCGGCAGTGAGCGAGGGCGCCTGCCAGTCGCGCAGGAACACCGCCTCGCCGCGCAGGCGGGGGTCGTTGCGGCTGTAGCGGGGCGTCGGGATCTCGGCCGGCGGGGCGGCGCGATTGCGCGGCACGGGCGGGCCGGGCGGCAGCGCGCCCCATTTCGCCTCCGCCACCTCCCAGAAGCTGTCGGCGGGCACGGCGCCGGCCACCACCAGCACGGCGTTGCCCGCGGCGTAGCGCGCGCGATGGAACTCCACGAGGTCGGCATGGGTGATCGCGCGGATCTCCTCCTCCCAGCCGATGATCGGCCGGCCGGCCCAGTGCTGCCGGCCCCACATCGCCGCCTGGAAGCCCTCGAAGAACAGCGCCCGCGGGGAGGAGGAGGTGCGCTGCGCGCGCTCCTCCAGGATCACCTGCCGCTCCGGCTCCACCTCGTCCGCCGGCAGGCGCGCGGCGGCGAAGCGGTCCGCCTCCATCATCGCGACCAGGTCGAGGCGCGAGGCCTCGACATGCTGGAAGTAGCCGGTGACGTCGCGCGAGGTGAAGGCGTTGTCGTTCCCGCCCTCCCGCGCCACGCGGCGGGAGAACTCGCCGGACGCGACCTGCGGGCTGCCCTTGAACATCATGTGCTCGAGGAAGTGGGCGACGCCGGACTTCCCGGCCGGGTCCTCGCCGCCGCCGGCCGCGACATAGGCGTATTGCGCCACGACCGGCGCGCGCCGGTTCTCCACGAAGGCGACGCGCAGCCCGTTGGGCAGGGTGCGCAGCGTGGCGCCGAACAGCGGGCGCTCGGTGACGGCGGCGGGCGTGGCGGGTTGCGCCAGGGCCTCGGCGGGCAGGGAGGCGGCGGCCGCGCAGGCGGCAGCGGCCTGGAGGGCGGCACGGCGGGTCATGCGGGACATGCCGCGAAGGTGGCCCCGGCCGCGGGATCGGCCAAGCCCGGGATCGGTATCGAAAGGTGAACGCGCCGGCGGCGGGCCATCAGGCGCCCGGCGGCAGGCGGATCTGCGCCAGATGCCCCGCCTTGGCCCAGACCGTCGCCCCCTGCGGCCCGGCCACGGCCACGCCCCGATGGCCGGGCGGCAGGCGCAGCCAGGCATGCCGGCCGAATGCCTCGCCCCCCTCCGTGAAGCCGCCGGCCAGCACCAGCAATTCCAGCCCCCGCGGGGCGAGCAGCGGCACCCGCGCCCCCGGCGCCCAATCCTCGATCCGCACCGTCTCGTCCTGCCGGGCCAGCAGCGGCGCCACCTGCACGCCGGGCCGCAGCGGATCGGCGGCGCGGGGCAGGGCGGCGATGTCGGCCCGCAGCGGCGTCAGGTCCTCCGGGTCGAACTGCCAGAGCTTGACGAAGATGGTGCAGCCCGGCGCCGAGGCCGGCACATGCGCGGTGCCGGGCGGGTTGCGCACATAGGTGCCCGCGGGGTGGTCGCCCGTCTCATCCTGGAACACGCCCTCCAGCACCAAGAATTCCTCGCCGCCGTCGTGGCGGTGGGCGGAGAAGGCGCTGCCCGGCGCGTAGCGCACCAGGGAGGTTGCGCGCGCCACCTCGCCGCCGACGCGGTCCAGCATCAGCCGCTCGACGCCGGCCATCGGCGAGGCGACCCAGGCTTCCGGCGCGGGATGCACCGCGGCGCGGCGGGCGAAGTCGGCATTGAGGCGCAGCGTCATCTGGCCAGTCTAGGCCTGCGTCCCCCCGGCCGTCATGTCGCCAGCCGATCGAGGTCGAACGAAAGTGTTGCGACCAGCCCGCCCGGCTGCCAGTCGCGCAGCAGATGGCTCCCGAGCAGGGTTGCCGCGATGCGATCGGACATCGCCGTTCCGAAGCCGCCCGGACCCGGCCCCGCGGGCAAGGGTGGCCCGCCCCGCTCCGTCCAGTGGAGGAGCAGCGATTCGCCCTTGGCACTCACGCACAGCCGCACCGTGCCCGTGGGCGTCGCGAGCGCGCCGTGCTTCGTCGCATTCGTCGCAAGCTCATAAATGATCAGTGCGAGGGCCGTCGCGGTCTGCCGCCCGATCGGCAGCGCTCCGATTCCAGGCTGCACGTCTATACCCACCCCGCCCGCGTAGGGAGCGAGGGCATCCGCCAGGAAGCTCTGGACCGACATGAGCTGTCCATCCGGCAGCCCTGCAGCCCCGGGCTCCACATGGCGGTAGATGCACGCCAGCGCGACGACGCGTGCGCGCACGGCATTGGCGAAGGCCTGCGCCTCGGGCGCGCCGCGCGCGGCCAGCGCGATGAGACCTGCGACCACTGCCATGATGTTCTTTATCCGGTGCGACAACTCGCGCTGCACAGCCTCAGAACGCTCCGCCGCCAGGCGTTGCGTCGTGCCGTCCACGACCATGCCGCGAAGTCGGATCGGCGAAGCGGCGCCGGCGGGCGCGGCGAGGCCCAAATGCAGGTCCAGCCAGCGCGCCGCGCCGCCGATCCGCGCGGGGAAGCCTGCCTGCAGGCGCGTGGCGCCCTCGCCGATCGCCGACCGGATGCGGTCGTTTAGCCGGTCTTGCGCCTCCGCCTCCACCGCCACCGCCAAGCCGCAATCGGCGAGAAGTGCGGAAAGCGGGTCGCTTCCTGGTCCGACTGCCGGAACAACGTCGAAGAACCAGAACTCCGCCCTCTCGGCGTTCACTTCGGCCTCCCCATAGCGCTCCCGGGCAACGGGTTGCGCCAAGGGTACCAACCACGGGCTGTTGAGCGCGTCTGCGCAATAGTGAACGCAACCGCGTGCCGCACGTTTCACCATGGAACGATGGCGCTGGCGCGCGCAGGAGGTCGATCGTGGATGGCTTGAGACAGGTGACGGTGCCGGACACCGGGCCAGGCGAGGTTCCCAACAACCTTCTGCGCACCTTTCGTTCGGCTGACTTTGCGATCCTCCGGCCCATGCTTGAGCCCTGGTCCGGGATCGCGGGCAGACTCATCTACAGCCCTGGCGACATGGTGGATTACGTCTACTTTCCCTGCGGCCCGGCGCTGGTGTCCTTCCGCGTGGCGCTCGAGGACGGGCGCGACGTGGAGACCGCGCTGATCGGGCGCGAGGGCGCGGTCGGCGGCATCGTCAGCCAGGGCAACCTGCCCGCCTTCGCCCGCGCGGAGATACAGGTGCCGGGCCAGTTTCTCCGGCTCCGGTTGCGCGACCTCGATGCGGCGAAGGCGCGCTCGCCGGCGGTGAGCAACCTGTTCGCCCGCTATGCCGACTGCCTCATGGCGCAGATGTTCCAGGCCATCGCCTGCAATGCAGTGCATTCGATCGAGCAGCGCACAGCGAAATGGCTACTGGCCACTATCGACCGCACCGGCGACGAAAGCCTGACCCTGACCCAGGAAGGGCTTGCCGGCATGCTGGGCGTCGGACGCAGCTATGTGAGCCGTGTCATCCAGTCGCTCAAGGTGCGCGGCCTGGCCGAGACGCGCCGTGGCGGCTTGAAGGTGAGCGACCCGCACGGGCTCGCCGCCCTGTCCTGTGAATGCAATGCGGCGCTGCGCCGTCACTTCGACGAGGTGCTGCGCGGCGTCTATCCGAAGCGGCAGGAGAGTCGACACTTGGCGCGCTTGTCGCCGACGGTCCTTCAGCCGGTCCGCGGGGCCGCGGATGCGCCACGCCGCGCGAAGCGGCGGCAGGGCTGACCCGCGCGGATCAGCCGTCGGCCAAGGCTGGCCCGAACGACTCGACCACCGCCGGCGACCCTGCCGCGATCAGCGTCGCGACCATCCGCGCATAATCGGCGCGTGAAAGCCCCGCCCGCTCACGGTGCCAAAGATAGTGCCAGTTCAGCATGGCGAAGAAGGACATGGTCAGCGGCATCAGCAACTGGCGGTGCCGCCCGACATCCGGATGCAACTCGGCGATGATGTCGGCGGCCTCCGCCACCAGCGCCCGCTCCAGCGCCTTCAGCGCCTCCTGCCGCTCGGGCGAGAGCAGGGACAGGCAGGAGATCTGCACGCGATGCACCGCATCCGCGTCGCGATACGCATCCAGCAGCAGGAAGGCAAAGGTCTCGAGCCGCTCGCGCGGGCCGCGGGTGAGCGTGTGGACGCCGCGGGCGATCTCCACGAGGTGCTGCAGGTGCTGCGCCAGCACGTCGAAGAGCAGCTCCTCCTTGTCGCGCCAGTAGTGATAGACCAGCGCCTTGGAGACGCCGCAGGCCTGCGCGAGCATCGCGAGCGAGGCGCGGTCGTAGCCGTGCTGCGCGAACAGCTCCGCCGCCTGCGCCATGATGGCCTGGCGTTTTTCGAAGTGGTCGGCCGCCCGTGGTCGCGCCATCTTACTTCCTCTTGTCCACGACACGTCGCGCCTTGCCGAGGCTGCGCTCGATCGCGCCGGGGTCGCGCACATCCACGGCCGCGGAGACGCCGATCATCTCCTTCACGTGATGGGCCAGCGCCTGCGCCGCCGCCGCGCGCTCGCCCGCATCGCGGCCGGGCTCGCATTCCACCGCGATGGTCATCGCATCCATCGGGCCCTCGCGCGTCAGGATCAGCTGGTAGTGCGGCGCCAGGTGCGGCACGCGCAGGATCTGTTCCTCGACCTGCGACGGGAACACGTTGACGCCGCGCAGGATGATCATGTCGTCGCTGCGGCCGGTGATCTTCTGCATGCGCCGGAAGGCGGGACGCGCCGTGCCGGGCAGCAGCCGCGTGAGGTCGCGCGTGCGGTAGCGGATGACCGGCATGGCCTGCTTGGTGAGGGAGGTGAAAACCAGCTCGCCCGGCTCGCCGTCAGGCACCGGCTCGCCGGTCTCGGGGTTCACGATCTCCGGGTAGAAGTGGTCCTCCCAGACATGCGGGCCGTCCTTGGTCTCGACGCATTCATTGGCGACGCCGGGGCCCATCACCTCGGACAGGCCGTAGATGTCCACGGCGTGCAGGTCGAAGGCCTCCTCGATCTGCGCGCGCATCGCCTCGGTCCAGGGCTCGGCGCCGAAGATGCCGACCTTGAGGGAGGATTTGCGCGGGTCCACGCCCTGCCGCCGGAACTCGTCCAGCAAGGCGAGCATGTAGGAGGGCGTCACCATGATGATCTCCGGCCGGAAATCCTCGACGAGCTGCACCTGGCGTTCGGTCATCCCGCCGGAGACGGGGATGACGGTGCAGCCCATCGCCTCCGCGCCGTAATGCGCGCCGAGGCCGCCGGTGAAGAGGCCGTAGCCATAGGCGACATGCACCATCATCCCCGGCCTGCCGCCGCTCGCGCGGATGGATCGCGCGACGAGCGACGCCCAGGTGTCGATGTCCTGCTTCGTGTAGCCGACGACGGTCGGCTTGCCCGTGGTGCCGGAGGAGGCGTGGATGCGCACCACCTGCTCGCGCGGCACGGCGAACATGCCGAAGGGATAGTTGGCGCGCAGATCGGCCTTCGTCGTGAAGGGGAATCTGCGCAGGTCGTCGAGGTCGCGGAAATCCAGCGGCGTGACCCCGGCTTCCTCGAAGGCGCGGCGATAATGCGGCACGTTCTCGTAGGCATTGGCGAGCGTGGCGGCGAGGCGCTCGCGTTGCAGCGCGCGCAGCTGCGGCGGCGAGAGCCGCTCGCCGTCGTCGAGCAACTCGGCCGGCGGCGGATCGCCGAGGCGCGTCGTCATGGCGTGACCTCCACGAGATGACCTTCGATCATGCGGGACAGGCCACGGAACACGGCGATCGCGCGGCCTTCCTGGTCGCTGACGGTGACGTCCGTGATGCCGCTGCGCCCGGCGCTGGTGGTCTGCACCGCGCGGGCCGTCAGCATGTCGCCGAGCTTCGCGGGGCGCAGATAGGTGATGGTGTTGCTCTGCGCGACGGCGCGACGGTTGAAGGAGTTGCAGGCGAAGGCGAAGGCGGAATCGGCCAGCGCGAAGATGAAGCCGCCATGGCAGATGCCATGCCCGTTCACCATGCGGCTCTCCACCGGCATGGTCAGCTCGGCCTCGCCCGGCGCGACGCGCGCGATGCGCATGCCGAGGCCGGCGGAGGCGCGATCCTCCGCCCACATCGCCTCGGCGCAGGCTTCAGCGAGTTGCTGCGGCGTCATTCCGGCGCGCCTTCGAAGCGTGCGGCGCGCTTCTGCTGGAAGGCCGCGACGCCCTCCGCATAGTCCGCACTGCGGCCGAGCTCGCGCTGCATCTGCGCTTCGAGTGCCAGCTGCGCGTCGAAGCCGTTGCTCTCCGCGGCGGCCAGCGCACGCTTCGTCGCCGCAAGGGCGCCGGCAGGCAGGCGCGCGAGGCGGTCGCAGAGCTTCTCCGCCTCCGCCATCACCGCATCGGCCGGCACGGCGCGCCACACCAGCCCCATCGCCGCGGCCTCGCTGCCGCTGATCGGATCGCCGAGCATCGCCAGCGCCCGCGCGCGCGCGGGGCCCGCCAGATGCGTCAGCGTCCAGGTCGCGCCGCTGTCGGGGATCAGGCCGATACGAATGAAGACCTGGGCGAAGCGCGCATCCTCGGCGGCCAGGGTGATGTCGCAGGCGAAGGCGATGGAGGCGCCCGCGCCCGCCGCGACGCCATGCACCGCGCAGACCACCGGCTTCGGCAGCTCGCGGATCGTGCGCACCAGCCGGTTCCAGCCGCGATCGAGCACCGCGCCGAGATCGGCTTCCGGCCCCGTCAGCCCCGGCTCGGCCAGGTCCTGCCCGGCGCAGAAGCCGCGCCCGGCGCCGCTCAGCAGCACCGCCCGACAAGCCGGATCGCGCCCCGCATCCGCGAGCGCGTCGCACAGCGCGGCGTGCAGCGTGGCGTCGAAGGCGTTGAGCTTCTGCGGCCGGTTGAGCGTGAGCTTCCGCCAGCCTTGCCGCTGCTCGACCAGCAGCGGTCCCGCCTCCTCCGCCATGCACCCCTCCCAATCCAGATCCAGGCCAATTTGTATTGACTGTCCGTTCGGTTAATCTATTTTGGGAGCTCGCCAGGGTCAACAGGGCGGGGAGGAAGCGATGGCGGGGAACATCCGCGACGCGCTGTTCGCGAAGTATCGCGCGACGCTGGACCAGGCCATGCAGGCGGCGCGCTCGCGCGCCTATTTCTCCGCCTATCCGGAGGCGCCCTCCGGCAGGATCTACGGCGAGACGGCGAAGGCCGATGCGGAGGCCGCCTTCGCCGCGCTGCTCGCAAAGCCCTTCGCGCCGGGTGCGCGGCAGGTCGGCGCCGAGGTCTCCCCGTGGGGCCCGGTGCTCGGCGTCACCTATCCGGCCGAGGATGTCGCGACGCTGGTCGCGCGCGCGGAAGCCGCCGCGCCGGCCTGGGCGGAGGTCTCGCCGGAGCACCGCGCGGGCGTCTGCCTCGAGATCCTGCACCGCCTCAACCGCGACAGCTTCCTGATGGCGCAGGCGGTGATGCACACCACCGGCCAGGGATGGGCCATGGCGTTCCAGGCCGGCGGGCCGCACGCGCAGGATCGCGGGCTGGAAGCGGTCGCCTATGCGATGGAGGAACTCGGGAAAATTCGGGGCGCGGTGCGCTGGAGCAAGCCGGCGGGGAAAGAGACGCTCAACCTCGACAAGACTTTTCGGGCCATCCCGCGCGGCATCGGCCTGGTGATCGGCTGCGCGACCTTCCCGACCTGGAACGGCTATCCCGGCCTCTTCGCCGATCTCGCCACCGGCAATGCGGTGATCGTGAAGCCACATCCGGCGGCGATCCTGCCGCTGGCGCTGACGGTGCGCACCGCGCGCGTCGTGCTGGCGGAGGCGGGCTTCCCTGAAGACGTGGTGCAGCTTGCACCCGACACGCCCGATGCGCCGCTGGCGGCGGATCTCGCGCGGCATCCGGCGATCGGCATCGTGGACTTCACCGGCGGCCCGGCCTTCGGCGGCTGGTTGCGCACGCACATCGCCGGCGCGAAGCCGCTGCACACCGAGGAAGCCGGGATCAACCCGGTCGTGCTGCACTCCACCGCCGATTTCGCGGGGCTGTGCCGCAACCTGGCCTTCTCGCTTTCCCTCTACAGCGGCCAGATGTGCACCGCGCCGCAGAATCTTTTCGTGCCGGCCGAGGGCATCGCGACCGAGGACGGCCCGAAGAGCTTCGACGAAGTGGCCAAGGCGCTTGCTGCAGCCGTGGACGCCCTGCTCGCCGACCCGGCGCGCGCCGCCGGCGTTCTCGGCACCGTGCAGAACCCGGCGACGCTGGACCGCATCGCCGCCGCGCGCGGCCTGGGACGCGTCGTGCGCGACAGCGGGACGGTGGAGATGCCGGGCTTCACGCAAGCGCGCAGCGCAACGCCGCTGCTCGTCGCGGTCGCAGCCGCCGACCGCGCCGCCTGGGGCGAGGAGCGCTTCGGCCCCATCGGCTTCCTGATCCGCTGCGAGGATGCGGAGGAGGCGCTGCGCCTCGCCGCGACCTCCGTGCGCGAGAAGGGCGCGATCACCGCGCTGGTCCACAGCACGGACGAGGCGTTCCTGCAGCGCGCCGAGGCCGCCTTCGCCAAGGCTGGCGTGGCACTCAGCGAAAATCTCTGCGGCGGGCTGTTCGTGAACCAGTCCGCGGCCTTCAGCGACTATCATGTCTCCGGCGCCAATCCGGCAGGCACATCCTGCCTGACGGACGCCGCCTTCGTCGCCAACCGGTTCCACATCGCCATGGCACGGCGCCCCGCCGCGGCCTGAGCGCGTCACACAGGGAGGAAGAAGAATGGGTGTCGCTTCCATGCTCCGGCGCGGCGCGCTCGCGCTTGGCGCCGCCGCCATCGTCGCGCTGCCGGCACTGGCGCAGCGCAACGATCCGATCCGCATCGGCGCGGTGCTCTCCGTCACCGGGCCGGCGAGCTTCCTCGGCGACCCCGAGGACAAGACGCTGCGGCTCTACGTGAACCGCATCAACGCCGCGGGCGGCGTCAACGGCAGGCCGATCCAGCTGATCGTCTATGACGACGGCGGCGACGCGAACCGCGCCCGCACCTTCGCCACCCGCCTGGTCGAGGACGACCGCGTGGTGGCGATGGTCGGCGGCACCACCACCGGCACGACGATGGCGATGCGCCCGGTCTTCGAGGAAGCGCGCATCCCCTTCATCTCGCTCGCCGGCGGCATCGAGATCATCGACCCCGTCGCGCCCTACACCTTCAAGACCCCGCACACCGACCGCATGGCCTGCGAGAAGATATTTGCGGACATCCGCGCGCGGAGCCTTTCGCGGGTCGCGCTGATCTCGGGAACGGACGGGTTCGGGCAGTCCATGCGCACGCAGTGCCAGCGCGTGGCGCAGGCGGCCGGCATCACCATCGTCGCCGACGAGCAATACGGCCCGCGCGACTCCGACATGACCCCGCAGCTGACGCGCATCCGCAACACCGCGGGCGTGGAGGCGGTGGTGAACCCGGGCTTCGGCCAGGGCCCGGCGATCGTCACGCGCAACTACGCGCAGCTCGGCATCCGCCTGCCGCTGTATCAGTCGCACGGCGTCGCCAGCGCGCAGTTCATCCAGCTGGCCACCCCGCAGGCGGCCGAGGGCGTGCGCCTGCCCGCGGCCGCGCTGCTGGTGGCCGAGCAACTGCCGGCGAACGATCCGCAGCGCCAGGTGCTTATCGACTACAAGACCGCCTTCGAGCGCGAGACCGGCCAGCCCGTCTCGACCTTCGGCGGCCATGCCTATGACGGGCTGATGATCCTGGTGGAGGCGATCAAGCGCGCCAACAGCACCGACGGCACGCGCCTGCGCGACGCGATCCGCCAGACCCGCGGCTTCGTCGGCACCGGCGGCGTCGTGAACATGAGCCCGACCGACCATATGGGCCTGGATCTCAGCGCCTTCCGCATGGTCGAGATCCGCAACGGCCAGTTCATGCTCATTTCAAACTGACCCTCAGACGCCGGGCGCGCGCATCCGCGCGCTTGGCTTCGCCGCGCTACTGGCGCGCCGGTGGTGAAGCCTTACGGGCGGCGGGCCGCATTCGCGGCCGCGGCGCGGGCAGAGAGGCCCGCGCCGCCCTCGCGGATGGAGACTTTGGGCGATGACCGCGGAGCTCCTGCAATTCCTCGTCTCCGGCCTGACCGTCGGCGCGGTCTATGCGCTGGTCGCGCTGGGCTTCACCCTGATCTACAACGCGTCGGACGTGGTGAACTTCGCGCAGGGCGAGTTCGTGATGCTCGGCGGCATGGTGACGGTCTTCGCCACGGCCGCCGGGCTCGCGCTGCCGCTGGCCGCGGCACTGGCGATCCTGGTGGCGGTCGCGGTCGGCCTGCTGCTGCATCGCCTGGCGATCGAGCCGGCGCGCGGCGCATCCGCCGTCACGCTCATCATCATCACCATCGGCGCCAGCATCTTCCTGCGCGGCGTCGCGCAGATCGTCTTCGACAAGCAGTTCCATCAGCTGCCTGCCTTCAGCGGCAGCGATCCCATCCCGCTGGCGGGCGCGGCCATCCTGCCGCAGAGTTTCTGGGTGCTGGGCGGGGCGGTGCTGGTGTTCCTCGGCCTCTTCGTCTTCCTGGAGAAGACGCTGCTCGGCAAGGCGGTGCTGGCGACGGCCGCGAACCGGCTGGCGGCGCGGCTGGTCGGCGTGGACACCTCCTTCGTGCTCGCGCTCTCCTTCGGGCTGAGCGCGGCGATCGGCGCACTCGCGGGCATCCTCATCACGCCGATCACCCTGACCTCCTTTGATGTCGGCACCATGCTGGCGCTGAAGGGTTTTGCGGCGGCGATGCTGGGCGGCATGGGCAGCCCGCTGGGTGCGGTGGTGGGCGGGCTGCTGCTCGGGCTGCTCGAGAGCTTCGCCGCGGGCACGATCTCCTCGGCCTACAAGGACGCGGTCGCCTTCGTAGTGATCCTGGCGGTGCTGTTCACCATGCCGCAGGGGCTGTTCGGGCGCCGCAGCGTGGAGCGCGTGTGATGGGATCGCGTTGGGCCACGCTGATCATCCTTGCGGTGATCATCGGCACCATCCCGTGGTTCTTCCCCTCCGGCTTCTATTTCCGCGTCGCCGCGCTGATCTGGGTGACGGCGCTCGCCGCCGTCGGGCTGCAGATCCTGATGGGACAGGCGGGGCAGGTGAGCCTCGGCCATGCCGGGTTCGTCGGCATCGGCGCCTATACGATGGCGCTGGGGCCCAAGCTGCTTGGCCTGGATGTGCTGCTCTGCCTGCCGCTCGGCGCGGTGATCGCGGGTGGCGTGGCCTTCGTGGTGGGCCGGCCGATCCTGCGCCTGAAGGGGCATTACCTGGCGGTCGCGACGCTCGGCTTCGGCATGCTGGTGACGATGGTGCTGGTGAACGAGGTGGCGCTGACCGGCGGCCCCGACGGCATTCGCATCCCGCGGGCCGAGCTGTTCGGCTGGCGCATCCGCGGCGGCGAGACCTTCTACTGGATCACCGGCGGCGCGCTGCTGATCGGCGTCTGGATCGCCTTGAACCTGCAGGCGAGCCCTTCGGGCCGCGCGCTGGCCGCGCTGCATGACAGCGAGGTCGCGGCCCGGACCGTCGGCATCGACGTCGCCGCGCACAAGCTGCGCGCCTTCGTCATTGCCGCGGTTTATGCGGCAATTGCGGGCGGGCTGCTGGCGCTGATGAACGGCTTCGTCACGCCGGAAGCCTCGGGCTTCCTGGCCTCCATCGAATACGTGACGATGGTGGTGATCGGCGGCCTCGCCTCGGTGCCCGGCGCGGTTGTGGGCGCGGCGCTGCTGGTGCTGCTGCCGCAGACGCTCACCTTCCTGCACGAATACGAGCAGGCGGTGATCGGACTGCTCATCATGCTCTTCATGATCTTTCTCCGCGCTGGCATCGTGCCGGGGCTGGCGGCGCTGCTGCGGCGGAGGCCTGCGTGACCAGCCGAGGCGATGTCCTGCTGACGGCCGAGGGCGTGGGCATCTCCTTCGGCGGCCTGCGCGCGCTGGATGGCGTCGGCTTCGCGGCGCGCGCGGGCGAGATCCTGGCGATCATCGGACCGAATGGCGCCGGCAAGACCACGCTTTTCAACATCGTCTCCGGCCTCTACCGCGCGACGGAGGGCCGCATCGCGCTGGACGGGCAGGAGGTGACGCAGGCGCCGCCGCATCGCCTTGCGTCGCTCGGCCTCTCGCGCACCTTCCAGAACCTGCAGGTGTTCTTCCGCATGACCGCGCTGGAGAACGTGATGGCGGGGCGGCACCTGCGCGAGGGCTCGACTCTGCTCGCCGACCTGTTCCGGCTGCCGCGCTCGCGCCGCGCCAATGCCGCGACGCGCGATGCCGCGATGGCGCTGCTGGAGGAGGTGGGCCTGGCCGATACGGCGGAGACGCCGGCGGGCTCGCTGCCCTACGGTGCGCTGAAGCGGCTGGAGATCGCGCGCGCGCTGGCGACGAATCCCCGCGTGCTGCTGCTGGACGAGCCCGCCGCCGGCTGCAACCCCGTGGAGACGGAGGAGATCGACCGCCTGATCGCGCAGGTCGCGGCGCGCGGCGTCGCGGTGGTGCTGATCGAGCACGACATGAAGCTGGTGATGCGCATCAGCCGCCACGTCGTCGTGCTGAACCAGGGCCGCATGCTGGCCGAGGGCACGCCTGAGCAGGTGCGCACCAACCCCGAGGTGATCGCCGCCTATCTCGGCACGCATGGCGTGAAGGAGGCGAGCCTTGCTTGAGGTGCGGGACCTGCAATCCGCCTATGGCCGCATCCTCGCGCTGAAGGGCGTCTCGCTGCGCGTCGAGACCGGCGAGATCACTGCGATCGTCGGCGGCAACGGCGCGGGCAAGACGACGCTGCTGCGCTGCCTCTCCGGCGTGCAGCCCGTCAGCGCCGGCCGCGTGAGCTTCCATGGCGAGGACATCACCGGCTGGACGCCGCACCGCCGCGTCGCCGCCGGCATCGCGCAATCGCCGGAGGGCCGCCAGGTCTTCGGGCCGCTGAGCGTCGAGGACAATCTGCGCCTGGGCGCGTTCCGCCGGGCGCGTGCGACAACGGACGAGAATCTCGAAAGCGTCTTCGGGATGTTCCCGATCCTGCGCGAAAAGCGCGCGCTGCCCGCCGCGGGGCTTTCGGGCGGGCAGCAGCAGATGCTGGCGATCGGCCGCGCGCTGATGAGCGAGCCGCGGCTGCTGCTGCTGGACGAGCCGAGCATGGGCCTGGCGCCGGTGCTGGTGGACCAGATCCTGGAAGCCGTCATGGCGCTGAAGCGCGCCGGCGTCACGGTGCTGCTGGTGGAGCAGAATGCGAGTGCCGCGCTGGCGATCGCGGACCGGGGCTATGTGATCGAGACGGGGCGGATCGCGCAGAGCGGGACCGGGGCGACGCTGCTGCATGATCCGGCGGTGCGGGAGGCGTATCTGGGGCTCTGACGTCTTGGGGCAGGCTTGTTGGCTCCCCCCACCCCATCCCTCCCCCGTGCACGGGGGAGGGATGTTCGTGTCAGCGCGCCATCTGCACCACGCCGTGCTGCTCCCGCACCGCATGGAACTTCAGCGCCGGAAAATCCTCCTGCGCGCGGTTGCGGCGCCAGTCGCTGCTGAACAGCGCGACATACTCGCCGTCATGGTCCTCCGCGGTGTCACCGCGGTTGGTCGCGGCCCAGCGCTCGATCTGGGCGCGGTCGCCGGTGATCCAGCGCAGCACCTGCCAGCGCGTCGCGTCGAAGCCGGCGGGCACGCCGTATTCCACCTTCAGCCGCGACTGCAGCACGTCGAGCTGCAGCTGGCCCACCACGCCAACCACCGGCGGGCTGCCGTCCAACGGACGAAAAATCTGCACGACGCCTTCCTCAGCCAGCTGGTCCAGCGCCGTGCGCAGCTTCTTGGCCAGCATCGGATCCTCCAGCCGTACGTGGCGGAGGATCTCAGGAGCGAAGGAAGGAACGCCCCGAAAATTGACCTCCTCGCCTTCGGTCAGCGTGTCGCCGATGCGCAGCGTGCCGTGGTTGGCGATGCCGACGACGTCGCCGGGCCAGGCCTCCTCGGCTACCTGGCGTTCCTTGGCGAAGAAGAACAGCGGCGCGTTCACCGGCACCTGCTTGCCGGTGCGCACCTGGCGCAGGCGCATGCCCTTGGTCAGACGCCCGCTGCACAGCCGCACGAAGGCCACGCGGTCGCGGTGGTTGGGGTCCATGTTGGCCTGGACCTTGAAGACGAAGCCGGTCAGCCGCGGCTCCGCCGGCGCCACGTCGCGCGGATCGGCGGGGCGGGCGCCGGGCGGGGGGGCGAAGCGGGCGAGGCCTTCCAGCAGGTGACCCACGCCGAAGTCGCGCAGCGCACTCCCGAAGAACACCGGCGTCAGCGTGCCCTCGCGGAAGCTTTCGAGCGAGAAGGGCTTGAGCCCGGCCTCGGCCAGCAGCACCTCCTCGGCCAGCGCGGTCGCGCGCGCCTCGCCGACCAGCTCGGCGATCTTCGGGTCATCGTAGCCGCTGACGGAAATCCCTTCGTCCTCGGTCGCGTCCACCGGCATCAGGCGCTTCGCCAGGATGTCGTAGGTGCCCCAGAACTCGGAAGCGCGGCCGACCGGCCAGGCGACGGGGGCGGCATCCAGCGCGAGTGTCTTCTCGATCTCGTCGATCAGCTCGAAGGGATCGCGGGCCTCGCGGTCCATCTTGTTGACGAAGGTGACGATCGGGATGTCGCGCAGGCGGCACACCTCGAACAGCTTGCGCGTCTGGCTCTCGATGCCCTTGGCGGCGTCCAGGACCATCACGGCCGCATCCACCGCGGTCAGCGTCCGGTAGGTGTCCTCGGAGAAATCCTCGTGGCCGGGCGTGTCGAGCAGATTGAAGACGACGCCCGCGCGCTCGAAGGTCATGACCGAGGTCGCGACGCTGATGCCGCGGTCCTGCTCGATCTTCATCCAGTCGGATCGCGTGCGCCGGGCGTTGCCCTTGGCGCGGACGGCGCCAGCCAACTGGATCGCGCCGCCCTTCAGCAGCAGCTTCTCCGTCAGCGTGGTCTTGCCAGCGTCGGGGTGGGCGATGATCGCGAAGGTGCGCCGGCGCGCGGCTTCCCGCGCGACCGCGTCAACGGCCAGGGTTTCGCTCATGATGGCGCCATATAGCCCTTCGGCCCGCCGGTATCAGCCCCGTGAGCGTTCCAGCAGCGCCACCAACCCATGCACCCCGCGCATCACCGGGGCAGGGTGATCGAGGCGCTCCGCCATTTCGACCAGGGCGCCGAGGATGGGGCCGAGTTCCAGCCGGCGCCCGGCCTCCAGATCCTGCAGCATGGAGGTCCGAAAAGCGCCGATGCGGCGGGTGACGGCCATGCGGTCCGCGATGGAGCCGAGCGGCGCGAGGCCGATCGCCTGCCCGAGCCCATCCATCTCCGCCATCATCGCCTCGGCCAGGCCGCGAACGCCGGGCTCGTCGAGCATGTCGGAGAGAGTGGCGCGGCAGAGCGCGCTCAACGGGTTCATGTTCGAATTGCCCCAAAGCTTGCGCCAGATGTCCTGACGCAAGGCCTCGGTGGGTTCGGCGGGGATGCCGCCGCTGCGCAGCAGGGCGACCGTCTCGGCCAGCAGCGCGGCGTTGCCGCCACCGATATCGCCAAGCGGCAGGCGGTCGGCCTTGGCCAGTCGGATGACGCCCGGCGCCTCCACGCTGGCCGCGGCGTGGACCACGGCGGCCAGGATGCGCTCCGGCGGCAGGGCGGCGGCCAGCGCCCCGCCAGGGTCCACGCTGTCCAGCGCCATGCCCTGCAGCGGGCCGCCGAAGCCCTGCAGGAAGAACCACGGCACGCCGTTCTGCGCCGACAGCACCCGCGTCCCGGGCCCGAGCGCTGCCTGGACCATCGGCAGGGCGCCAGGCAGGTCCTGCCCTTTGAGGCCCAGCACCAGCAGGTCGGGCGGTGGCAGCGCGGCGGGGTCAGCCTCGGCCTGGAGACGGAAACGGCGCTCGGCCGCGCCGTCGCGCAGCACAAGCCCGTCGCGGCGCAGCGCGGCCAGCTTGGCGCCGCGGGCGAGCAGCGACACCTCCGCCCCGCCCGCGGCGAAGCCTGCCGCGAGCCAGCCGCCGATGGCACCGACGCCGAGAACCGTGACCTTCATGGCGATTTCCTCTGCCGGAAGCGCTGCCGGAGGGCAACAATGACAGCGACCGACCCGGAGGATGCCGATGCTCGCTCGCCGCGCGCTGTTCGCCCTGCCCCTGCTCGCCGCGCCTGCCGCGGCCCAGGCCCCTGTCCCGCAGCCGTCCTGGCCGCAGCGGACGGTGCGCCTGATCGTGCCTTTCCCGCCGGGCGGGACCACCGATGTGCTGGCCCGCGCCCTGGCGGCCAAGTGGCAGGACCAGTGGGGCCAGCAGGTCGTGGTGGACAACAAGGGTGGCGGCGGCGGCGTGGTCGGCACGCAGGAGGCCTTCCGTGCTGTGCCCGACGGCTACACCCTCGTGCTCGGCAACAACCAGACCCATGCGACCAACGGGGCGTTGATCCCGAACCTGCCCTATGACCCGGCCGGCTTCGCCGCCATCAGCCTGGTCGCCCGCGCGCCGCATGCGCTGGTGGTGCCGGCCGCCTCCCCGACGCGCACGGTGCCGGAGCTGGTGGCGCTCGGCCGGCAGCCGGGCAGGGGGCTGTCTTATGCCTCGTCCTCGGCCGGGTCCTCTTCCCACCTGATGGGCGAGACCTTCGCTCGGCGGAATGGGATGAACGCGACGCATGTGCCCTATCGCGGCGCGGCGCCGGCGGCGCAGGACCTGGCGGCCGGCACGGTCGATTTCATGATGGCGACCTGGGCCAGCGTCTCCGCGCTGGCGGCCGGCGGCCGCATCCGGGCGCTCGCCGTGGGCGGGGAGGAACGATTTCCCGACATCCCGGAGGTGCCGACGCTGAAGGAACTCGGCTACGACTATGTCTCGGGCGATGCCTGGTTCGGGCTGTTCGCGCCCCGGACCACGCCGCCGCCGATCCTGGAGCGGGTGCATGATGCGACCGTCGCGGCGCTCGCCGACCCCGTCCTGCGTGGCCGTCTGGAGGCGGCCGGCTTCCGCATTGCCACGATGCCGCCGGCGGCATTCGGCGCCTTCCACCAGGCTGAGGTGGCGCGCTGGGCGCAACTCGTGAAGGAATCGGGCGTCACCCTGGCGAATTAGCAGCCCTCGGCTGGCCCCGTGCGGGCGCGACCGACGGCTTTCGGCGACCCTCCTCACGGAGTGATGAAGGGGGAGAGTTGCGCCCCGCACAGGGCAAAGCCCCTTGGCCGCGCCCGCTGGCGCGGCTAAATGCAGGCTGCCCAAAGCCAGCAGGACCATGCAGACAAAGAAGCTCTTCGACTTCAACGAGCGCAAGAATGCCGCCGAGGAGGCGCGCAAGGCCGCCGCCGAGAAGTTCGCCGCGATGAAGTCGCGCCTCGACGATCCCGAGGTGCAGAAGCGTATGGCGGAGCAGAAGGCGATTGCCGAGGCGCGCGCCGCGCGCGAGGCGGAGAAGCGCGCCGCGAAGCTCGCCGAGAAGCAGGCCGCCGAGGCTGCCCGTCTGGCCGCCAAGCGGGAGGCGGAGCGCAAGGCGCAGGAGGAACTGGCCCGGCGCCGCGCCGCGGAGATCGAGGCGGCGAATGCCGCCGCCCGCCGCGCCGCCGACCAGCGCAACCGCGCCGTGACGCTCGCCGCCGCCCACAAGGCGATGATGGACGCCCGCAAGGCGCGCCAGCGCTGAACTTGCCCCACGACGTTGCTGCGCAACGCCGCGGGAACACAGGCTTGTACCGTTCCGTCCGCTGACCGCTCCGCCTGTCGCGGCGTCGTGCCGATTGGCGCGCCTCCGGCGTGACGCCGCGATAGGGCTCACGGGGGCCATCGCGGCACGCGGGCAAAGCCTTCCTTGTCAGGATGCGGCGGCTGTCAGGCTGCCAGCAGACCGGCCAGATCCGGGCAGCAAGCCCGCATCGCCTCGCTCGCCGGCAGGCCCAGCCTGCGGCAGGCTGCGAAGGCGCAGGCCATGTTCGATGAGAGCAGCGGCACACCGAGCCGCGCCCGCATCCATTCCATCGCGTCCAGCGTCGCCGCGCCGGTGCCGGAGATCAGCACGGCGCAATCCGGCGGCGGGGCGAGCTTCGCCAGCCCGTCCGCGATCTCCTCCGGCGCCAGGTCATAGGCGCGGAACGTGTCCGAGACCTTGAAGGACTCCACCAGGTCGAGCCCCGCGGCCGCCCAGTAGCGCTCGGCGCGCTCCGTCAGCCAGCCGGGATAGGGCGAGAACAGCAGCAGGCGCGTGCGGCGGAGCGCCTCCAGCGCCTCCGCGATGGCGCGGGCGGCGAGGATCACCGGGCGGCCGGCGGTGGCCGAGAGCCGCTCCTGCAGCGCCTGGTCCTCTTCCGGCGGCAGCGCGTAGCTCGGCCCGGTGAGGCCGACGATCACCGCATCCAGCGCCAGCGCGCCGAAGGCGCCGAGCGCGGCCTCGACATGGCCGAGATAGACGGCGTTTCGCTGTTCCAGCGTGGTGTTCGGCATCACCGGCAGGCGCGCGACATGCAGCGCCGCCTGCGCGGGCAGCAGATGCCGGATCTCGGGCTCGACCGCAGGATTGGCGGAGGGCGAGAGCAGGCCGACGCGATGCGTGGGATGCCAGCGGCGCGGCGGATGCGTCACGGTGCGCCGACCTTCGCGATGTCCAGCATGCTCGCCTCCCGCGCCCAGGCGCGCGCCTGATCGGGCGTCAGTGCCGCCATGCGCGCGACCTCGCCCGAGGGGTCGGCCGCCACGCGCGCATCGGTGCGCGGCAGCAGCGCGGTCCGCACCGTGCGCAGCCGGGCCTCCGCCCAGGCATCCAGCAACGCATCGCCGCCGCCATCAAGCACGCGGCGCAGCGTGGCCGCCAGCGTCATCGCATCATGGATGCCGGCATTCATGTTCATGCCGCCGCGCGTGTTGGTCAGATGCGCGGCATCGCCCGCCAGCAAAACGCGGCCGGCGCGATAGGCGACCGCCATCGCCTTGCGCACGCCATACACGTCGCGCCCGCTGATCGGCATCGTCGCGAGTTGCGGCAGGAAGCGCTTGAGTTGCGTGTGGGCGTAGCCATCCGACAGCGCCTCGGCATCCGTCATGGTCGGCGGCATGCGCAGGATGACGCGCCAGACCTCGGGCATGCGCAGCAGCGAACAGGAGCCCTGCGAATCGTAGAGATAGCCGAGGCCGTCCAGCCCCGGCACATGCGCGCGCAGATCGAGCGGCGTCAGCAGGCGCAGCACGCGATGCGCGTAGTCGTTCGTCTCCGCCGCGATGCCCGCCAGGCCCCGCACGGCGCCGGAGGACCCGTCGCAGCCGATGAGGAAGCGCGCGCGATGCGTGGAGCCGTCCTCGCAGGTGACGGTCACGCCGCCATCGTCCTGTGTCAGCGCCGCGACGCCGGCATTGAAGCGCGCCGTGCCCGCCGGCAGCGCGGCAAGCAGCGCAGGCGTCAGGAAATGCTGCTCGCGGTGCCAGCGGAAGGGGAAGCGGGCCTCGTCGGGCAGGATGCCGAGGTCGAGCGTCGCGGTCTCACCCGTGTCCACGCGGCGCCACAGGATGCGATCCACCTGGACGCCGCCGGGCCGCAGCGCGGTGAAGACGCCGAGCTCGTCCAGCGCCTCCAGCGTCGGCGGATGGAAGGTGGAGGCGCGGGAGGCGGCCGACAGCTCCGCGCGCTTCTCCAGCACGCGCACATCCAGGCCGCGCCGGTGCAGCGCGAGGGCGAGGGTGAGCCCGACCGGGCCGGCGCCGGCGATGAGGACGTCCGTCATCCGAAGAGGCCCTCGGCCGGCGCATCCCGCAGCAACGCGGCGACGGCGCGCGCGACGCCGGCCTCGCCGAGCGTGCGGCCGACGAAGCGCGCGAATTTCCGCACCGCCTCCGCCTCGCTCATCGGCCTGTCCGGATCGCCGGTGACGCCGGTGACGGTCTCGCTCTCGCCATCCACGACGAGCGTCGCGCCGCGGCGGCCTGCCGCGGTGAGGGCGGTGTCCTCCACCAGCTCGACCTGCGCTTCCAGCGCACGCATGCGCGGATCGGCTAGGGCCTCGTCCGTGTAGGCGGCGGGGCCGAGATCGCCCTGGGCCAGCGCCGCCGCGACGGCCCAGCTCAGGCTGAACTGCGCGGCGATCGCGGCGCGCGGCGCGCGATTGCCGGCATAGCGCAGCGCCTCGGCATAGGTGGACAGCAGGATGCGCTGCGGCGTGCGCGACACGCGGCCGCGCAGCGCGATGGCGGCGACGGCGCCGTAATGCGCATGGCGCACACCGGCGAAGGGCTTGAGGTAGGCGTCTTCGAGAAGCCAGGTGCCGGGCGGCGTGGTGGCCGCCGGCGCGTCATGCCCGAGCGCGATCCGGCGTGCCTGCGCGAAGCCATCCTCCGGCGCATCCATCCCGGCCACGGCCGACGCAGCCGCCATGCTGCCGAGCAGCGCGGCATGCGCGGGATAGCTGTTGCGCCCGTCCATCCCCGCCGCGATCGGCGCGTAGAGCGAGAAGGGCACCTGGCACGAAACCAACCGCACCGCGCGCGCGATGCCCGCCCCATCCAGCCCCGCCAGCCGCGCCGCGCAGGCGGCGGCGCCGAGGCTGTGCCAGGACCCATCCACATGCATGCCCGGCTTGATGCGCCAGGCCTCGCCGGCGCGGGCCGCCACCTCGTAGCCGAGCGCGAAGGCGGCGACCGCATCCTGCGCCGCCACGCCCCGCGCGCGGGCGACGAGCGCGAGCGGCGCCACGGGCAGGGCCGGCCGGCCATGCGCGACGGCGAGTCCCTCATTCGCCTCGTCCCAGCAGGTGGCGGTGGCGAGGAGGGCCGCCGCCGCACCGGGCGCGAGATGCGCGCCGGCCAGCGCGACCTCGCCGGGAAAGGCGGCCTGCAGCGCTTGCGCGAAGGCCGCGACGCGCGGATGGCGCAGGCCGGCCAGGGCGCAGCCCAGGCTGTCCAGCAGCAGCAATCGCGCCTTCGCCGACGCGGGGGGGGGGGGGGGCCCCCCCCCCCCGCCCCGGCGCCACCAGGCGGCGGGCAGGGCGCTTGCCGCGGCCTTGGCCGCGATCTCGTCCGGGAAGATGCCGAA
>NZ_JBWXTD010000003.1:557502-565074 GCF_056682175.1 Falsiroseomonas sp. RANM36 | reverse complement strand
GCCGGGCGCCGGCCCCGGCAGCGCCCAGGCGATGACATCCGCGAAACTCACCCCGCGCTGGCGCCGGAGCGCTGCACGGCCTCGCGCCAGACCTGGCGTTCTCGCGCCATGACGGGTGCCAGCGCGGCGCGGCCCTGCGGCATCGCGTCGGCCTGGCGCTGCGCCAGCACCGCGGCCCATTCGGGGCTTTCCATAGCGCCCTTGAAGGCGGCCTCGAGCCCCGCGAGCACCGGGTCTGGCAGGGCCGTCTGCGCGAAGATGCCGTACCAGGGGCTGGCATCGAAGCCGGGCAGCGTCTCGGCCACGGCGGGCACGTCCGGCATGGCGCGGAAGCGCTGCGCGCTGGTGACGGCGATGGCCTTCAGCGTGCCGCCGCGCACCTGCGGGGCGGAGGTGCCGAAGCCATCGAAGGCGACGCCGATATTGCCCGCGACCATGTCGTTCAGCAGCGGCGAGGAGCCGCGATAGGGCACATGCGTCATCTCGATCCCGGCGCGCGAGCGGAACAGCTCCATCGAGAGATGCGTGAAGGAGCCGACGCCGTTGGAGCCGTAGTTCAGCCCGCCCGGCGTCGCCTTCGCCTTCGCGATCAGCTGCGCGACGCTGGTGACGTCCGGCATCGCCTTGGGCGAGACGACCAGCAGATTGGGCTGCTGCGCCAGCATCGCGATGGCGACGAAGTCCTTGTCGGGATCGTAGGGAAGCTGCGGGTAGAGCGCCTTGTTGACGGCGATGATGCCCTGTGTCGCCACCAGCACCGTATGTCCGTCCGGCGCGGCGCGCGCGACATACTCCGCGGCGAGGTTGCCGCCGGCGCCGCCGCGGTTCTCCACCACCACGGGCTGCCCGATTCGCGCCTGCAGCAGCTCCGCCGCGGCGCGGGAGAGGATGTCCGTGAAGCCGCCGGCGGCGAAGGGAACCACCAGGCGAAGCGGGCGCGTGGGTGTCCAGGTCGTCTGTGCGCTTGCCAGGGCGGGCAGCGCAAGGCCGGCGGCCAGCGCCGCGCGCCGCGTGATCCGAGGGGTCATTGTTCTCTCTCCCGTGAAGCCACTAGAAAAAAGTGCGGATCGCTCCGGTGATCCGGAAATCCCCGTCCACCAGCGGGATCACCTGCCACTTGTCGAAGGTGGTGCAGGGATGCGCGACGCCGAGCACGACGATGTCGCCCACGCGCAGCAGCCCGTCGGCGGGGCCGATCAGGTAGCCATGCTGGTCGTTCATGCCCGTCACCTTGTGGAAGGCGCCGAAGGGCATGGATTTCGTCTCGCCCGCGCGGACCAGGCGCAGCGGCACGGGCCAGCCCGTGTCGAAGCCGATGTCACGCTTGCCGCAGGTGATGATGGCGCGGCCGGGTTCCGGGATGGACTGCACATGCGCCCAGACTTCCATCGCGGCCTGCAGGTCACCGACGGGCCAGTCGAGCGTCAGGCTCTCCCTGCGCATCCGCTTGTAGGATTGCTCGTAGCCCAGGCTGTCATGCGTCACGTAGCAGCCGCTGCGCAGCACGCGGCGAACGGGCCGGCCGAGCTCGCCGGCTTCGGCCAAGCGCGGCCCGATGCGGTCGAAGAAGGCGGAGCCGCCGGCGGTCAGCAGGATCTCCGGGTTGCCGAACAGGCTTTCTGCCGCGCAGGCCCGCGCGGTTTCCGTCAGCACGTGCAGGAAGGCGTCCACCTGCGCGGTCTCGGTCAGCAGCCCCTCGAAGGCCTCGACACCGGCGAGCGAGAGGCCCGGCGCGGCGGCGATGGCGCGCGCGACGGCCAGCGCGGTCTTCGCATCGCGCGCGCCCGTGCGCCCGCCCATGGTGCCGACTTCCAGCAGAACGTTGAGTGGCCGCGCATGGCCGGCGCGCGCGGCGCCGGCGGCGAGCCCCTCGACCACCGCAAGACTGTCGGCCAGCACGTAGAGATCGAAGTCCGGATCGGCGATGGCGGCGAAGGCGGCATCCACCGCGATGCGCCCGACAGGCTGGTTCGCCCAGATCACGCGCTTCACGCCGAAGCGCCGCGCCACCTGCAGCTGGTGCGCCGTCGCGACCGTGATGCCCCAGGCGCCCTCCGCGATCTGGAGGTTCCAGATCTGCGGCGACATCGTCGTCTTGCCATGCGGGCAGAGCGAGAGCCCGTTGCGCTGCGCGAAATCCGCCATCCAGCGCGCATTGCGGCGCATGACGTCCGCGCGCAGCACGGCGAGCGGCAGCGGCATGTCGGGCAGGGACCAGCCCTGCGCACCGATCTGGTCGAGCCGCAGGGACGCGCCGGGCTTCACGCCCTTGACCGTGCCGTCCAACGCGAAGCCCGCGATCGCCTCGTCGGCCGGCGCGAGCGGGTCGGCCAGCAGCACGCCGTCCGTCATTGCTTGTAGTCCGGCTCTTCCCTGTCGAGGATGCGTCGCCAGGCGTTCAGGTGCAGCCGCGCGTCGTAGCGGTCGCCCCAGGGCCCGTTGTAGCGGCGGCGCAGGCGCTCCGGCAGGTGGTGCATCGCCTGGCCGGTGGACATCGCGGTCATCTGGTACATCGCGGTGCGCTCGGCGATGAAGCATTCGTCGAAGGCGTCCGCGACGGTCGGGCCGACCACCGTGACGCCATGGCCGCGCATCACCATGGTGGACTTGTCGCCGAGGCAGCGCGCGATGCGGTCGCCTTCCTCGTTGTGGTGCACCGGCTCGTCGCCCTCGTGGTCGTAGACGATGCGGTCATTGAGGGCGAGATTGTTGTGGTGCGACAGGTGCATCTCCGCATCCCGCAGCAGCGAAAGCGCGGTCAGCCAGCGCGGATGTACATGGATGACGCAGGCGGCGTTGGGGTTCAGCAGGTGGATGCGCGCATGGATGTGGAAGGCGACCTTGCGGAGCTCGCCCGTGCCGCGCAGCACCTTGCCGTCCAGGTCGCAGACGATCAGGTCGCTCGCCTTCAGCTCCTGGAACAGGTAGCCGCGCGGGTTGATCAGGAAGAGCGGCTCCTTCTCGTCGGGCAGCATCAGCGAGTTGTGGTTGCCGATCTGCTCGTTCCAGCCTTCGCGCGCGGCGACGCGGAACACCGCCGCCATGTCGCAGCGCAGCTCCCACTCGCGCGCCTCGGCTTCGCTGTTGCTGCGGGCCTCGATGATGGCGGACATGCTCGTGCCTTCCTCGTGATGCCGGTCCGGGGGGAGCCTACATATCCCGCGCGATGACGGCTACCGGGTCGCCGGCCTTCACCCGCCCGGCGAAGCGTGCGCACCAGAGCAGGCCGGTCGCCTTGTAGGCGAGTTCGATGGGCGGCGCGCCCGGATCCTCGATGCGGTGCAGCAATCCGGCCGGCATGCCTGCCTGCACCGTCGTGTTCAGCGGATGCGCCGCTTCCCAGATGCCGTCCGCCGGCGCGAAGACGTAGTGCGCCAGGTCCGGCACGGTCATCCGGCGCGAGGGGCCGTACTCTCCGACTTCGGGAAGCCCCTCCAGCACGCCGGCATGGCGCAGCACGTTGCGCACGCCGCGCTTCGTGATGGTCAGCGCCGCCGGATTGAGCCGGCCGCCGCCGCCGAGCTCGGAGGAGAGCGCGACGATGCCGCGGTTCTCGGCAGCGGCCAGCAGGGTCGGGCCGGCATTGACCTCCTTCAGCAGCAGGGTGATCGGCGCGCCGAAGGCATCCGCCATGGCCAGCGTGCGGGCCTGCATGTCCGCGTGGTCCAGGATGTGGCCGACGGCACTCGGCACGATGTCCATCCCCGTGCCGCCGCTGTGCAGATCCATCTGGTAGTCGCAGATCGGCAGCAGCACACTGTCCACGAAATGCGCGAGCGACAGCGCGAAGCCGCCGAAGGGATCGCCCGGGAAGCAGCGGTTGAAGTCGCGGCCATCGAGCGGGCTGAGGCGCTTGCCGGCGGCGCAGGCGGGGTAGTGCATGGCCGGCAGCAGGATGACGCGGCCCTGCACCTCCTCCGCCCGCAGGCTGCGCGCGAGATCGAGCAGCGTGACCTGGCCCTCGTATTCGTCGCCATGGTTGCCGGCGGTGAGCAGCACGGTCGGGCCCTTGCCGTTCGCCACCACGACGATCGGCACCTGGATGGTGCCCCAGCCGGAATCGTCGCGCGATTGCGGCACGCGCAGATGGCCGACCTGCCGACCACTGGCCCAGAGGTCCACCTCCGGCACAACCGGGCTGTTCGTCACGCCGCGTTCCCCCGCATTGAAGTTTTTCGCGACCCGACGGTAGCATCCCCCGGAGAACAGGTAAGAGAGGGGAACGGCTATGCTGACGCGACGCGATCTTGGTCTGGCCGCCGGGGCGGCCGCGCTGCTGCCGCTTGCGAGGCCCGCGCTGGCGCAGGGCGCCGGCGGCTCCATCGTCATGGCGCAGCAGGCGCAGCCACCCAGCCTGGATGCGCAGGTCACCAGCGCGCAGGCCAGCCGCAACATCAACCTGCACATCTACGAGACGCTGTTCGCGCGCGACGAGGCCGGCAACCCGCAGCCCGACCTGGCGGAAGGCGTGGACATCTCGGCCGACGGCCTGACCTACCGCTTCGCGCTGCGCGACGCGCGCTTCCACAATGGCAAGCGGATGACCAGCGCGGACGTGAAGGCTTCCCTGCTGCGCTACGGCCGCGTCGGCGCCTCGGCCTTCATCATGCAGCCGGTCGAGGCGATCGACACGCCCGATGCGAAGACGGTCGTGGTGCGCCTGAAGAACCCGAGCCCGGGCTTCATCGCCGGCATCTCCTCCCCCCGCGCGCCCTGCGCCATCATCCCGGAGGAGGAGACGGGCAAGGAAGCCAGCCGGATCGAGATCATCGGCACCGGCCCCTACCGCTTCGTGGAGTATCGCCCCGACAGCCATGTGCGGCTGACGCGCTTCGGCGACTACGTGCAGAACACGAAGTACCAGGGCATGGACGGCTTCGCCGGTCGCAAGGTGGCGAACGTCCAGGACATCACCATCCGCTTCGTGCCGGAGGCCGGCGCCCGCACCGCCGGCCTGCAGACGGGCGAGATGCACATCCTGGAAGCCATCGCCGTTCCCGCCGCGCAGCGCCTGCGCAACGACCGCAGCCTGGTCATGCACGAGATGATGCCCTGGTCCTTCCAGACGCTCATGCTCAACCACGCCATGGAACCGATGAACAACCCGGTCTTCCGGCGTGCGCTGCAGGCGGCGCTGGACCTTGAGGAGGTCATGGCGATCTCCACCGACGGACTCTACCGCATGCTGCATGGCTGGCAGCATCCGGGCACGACCTATTTCGCGGGCGATGTCGGCAAGCCGCTCTACAACATGAACAACAAGGACCGCGCGCGCGCCCTGCTGCGGGAGAGCGGCTACCGCAACGAGGAGATCATCATGCTGGGGGATTCGAGCTTCTCGAACCACCAGGCGACGATCGTCACCGCGGCGGAGCAGCTGAAGTCCATCGGCCTCAACATCCGCACCGTGATCACCGACTGGCCGACCGCCTTCAGCCAGCGCACCCAGCGCACCGGCTGGCACATCTGGGCGCTGATGATGGGCATCGAGCCCTATGAGGGGCCCTATGGCGTGGTCGGCTTCTTCAGCGGCAACGCGCCCGTGCAGCATGTGCGTGACGACGTGATCGAGGATTGCCAGCGCCGCCTGAACACCAGCCTGGCCGAGGCCGACCGCAAGAAGGCGGTCAGCGACTTCCAGGCCCGGATGTACGACCAGGCCATCGCCATCAAGTGCGGCGATGTCGGCATCGTGCAGGCGACGCGCGCGCAGGTGCGGGACTACAAGCCGTACCGCATCCCGCGGATGTGGGGCGTGACCCTCGCTTAGCCGTTCGATCGTCGGAGGGCGCAGGCGAAGCCGAGCATCGGAGACGTGAATCGAACGGCAAACCAGCAAGGGACGGCGACATGCTGAGATATGCCGCCGCGCGGCTTGTCTCCGCCCTGCCGGTGCTGCTGATCGTGTCGCTGCTGTCCTTCGGCATCGTCTGGATCGTGCCGGGCGATGTCGCGGTGGAGATGGCCGGGCCGACCGCGACGGCCGAGGAACTCGCGCGGCTGCGCGAGCGCCTGGGCCTGACCCGGCCGTGGCACGAGCAGCTGGTCGGCTGGTATTCCGCGCTGGCGCGCGGCGATCTCGGCGAGAGCATCCTGCTGCGCCAGGGCGTCGGCGCGGCGATCATGGAACGCCTGCCCGTGACGCTCTCGCTGACCTTCACCGCGCTCGCCATCGCCTTCGTCTGCGGCACGGCGCTCGGCGTGCTCGCGGCGGTGCGGGCGGGCAAGGCGGCGGACCGCGCGGCGATGGGCACGGCGCTGATCGGCTTCTCGCTGCCGGATTTCTGGCTCGGGCTGGTCTTCGTCTATCTCTTTGCCGTCGTTCTGGGCTGGTTGCCGACCGGCGGCTATGTGCCCTTCACGCGGGACCCGCTCGGCTGGGCGCAGGCGATGATCCTGCCGGCGGGCACGCTGGCGCTCTCGCAGATGGGTCTCTTCGCGCGGATGACCCGCGCCGCGATGCTGGAGGTGCTGCGACAGGACTATGTCCGCACCGCGCGCGCCAAGGGCATGCCGGGCTGGATCGTGGTGGGCAAGCATGCGCTGCGCAACGCGCTGATCCCCGTTGTGACGGTGGCCGGCATCGCGTGCGGCGTGCTGCTCGGCGGCGCCGTGGTGATCGAGAGCGTGTTCAGCCTGCCCGGCGTCGGGCGGCTGATCGTCGGTGCGATCCAGCGGCGCGATTATCCGGTGATCCAGGGCGGCCTGCTGCTGACGGCGACCATCTTCGTGCTGGTGAACCTGGCGGTGGACCTGCTCTACGCCGCCCTCGACCCGCGGATCCGCCATGGCCGGCGCTGACGCGCTCACCGCCGCCGCGCCGCCGCCGCGCGCGAAGGTGCCCGGCGCACTGGCGCGGCTGCTCGCGCATCCCTCCTTCCGCTGGGGGCTGCTGCTGTTCGGCGCGGTCGCGGTCTGCGGCCTGCTGGCAGACTGGCTCGCGCCCTATGACCCGCTGCGCAACAATTTCCGCACGCGCTTCCAGCCGCCCTCCGAGATCTTCTGGTTCGGCACGGACCGCTTCGGGCGCGACATCCTCTCGCGCACGCTTTTCGGGATCCAGGTCTCGCTGCGCATCGGCCTCGGTGTCGCGTTGCTGACCGCGGTCCTCGGCGGCGCCATTGGCGCTGTCGCAGGCTTCTGGCGGCGCGCCGATGGGCCGATCATGCGCGTGATGGATGCGCTGATGGCCTTCCCGGCGGTGCTGCTGGCCATCGCGCTCGCCGCGGCGCTCGGACCGTCGGAGCTCAACGTAATCGTCGCGCTGTCCATCGCCTATGTGCCGCGCACGGCGCGGGTGATGCGCGCGGGCGTGCTGGTGGTGCGGGAGTTCCCCTTCGTGGAGGGTGCGCGCGCCATCGGCGCCTCGCCCAAGCGGGTGCTGCTGCGGCACGTGCTGCCCAACGCGATGGCGCCGCTGGTGGTGCAGCAGACCTATGTCTTCGCGCTGGCTGTGCTGGCCGAAGCCGTGCTGAGCTTCCTCGGCGTCGGCCCCCCCCCCCCCCCCCCCCCCCGCGGGGGCGGGGGGGGGCCCGGGGGCGGGGGGCCGGCGCGCCCCCCCCCCCGGCCGCC
>NZ_JBWXTD010000003.1:552250-557402 GCF_056682175.1 Falsiroseomonas sp. RANM36 | reverse complement strand
TTTGGTGGGGCGGGGGGGGGGGGGCCCGTGGCGGGGCGCCGCTCCCGGGGCGGGGCCCCCCGGCGCCCGCGGCCGACGCTCGGCGGCGTCATCGCCGACGGGCGCGACTTCATCCAGGAGGCGCCCTGGATCTCCATCACGCCGGGCGTGGTGATCGCGTTGGTGGTGCTGGGGCTGAACCTGATGGGCGACGGGCTGCGCGACGCGCTCGATCCGCGGCTGCGAACCGCCATCCGATGAACCTCCTCTCTGTGCAGGACCTGGCCGTCTCCTTCGGCCCGACTCGCGTGCTGGAGGGCGTCTCCTTCGACATCGCGGAAGGCGAGGTGCTCGGCGTCGTCGGCGAATCCGGCAGCGGCAAGTCCATGACGGCGCTCGCCATCATGGGCCTGCTGCCGATCGGCGGTCGCGCGGCGGGGCGCATCAGCTTCCAGGATCGCGATCTGCTCACGCTGCCGGAGCGCGCGATGCAGCGCCTGCGCGGCGACAGCGTCGCGATGATCTTCCAGGAGCCGATGTCCTCGCTGAACCCGGTGCTCACGATCGGCGAGCAGATCGCAGAGGTGCTGCGGCGCCATCGCGGCATGAGCCGGCGCGACGCGCATGCGGAGGCGATCTCCCTCCTCAAGCTGGTCGAGATCGCCGCCGCGGAGCGGCGCGTGGACGAGTATCCGCACCAGCTGTCGGGCGGCATGCGCCAGCGCGCGATGATCGCCATCGCACTGGCCTGCCGGCCGAAGCTGCTGATCGCGGACGAGCCGACGACGGCGCTCGACGCAACGGTGCAGGCCGGCATCCTCGACCTGCTGCGCGGCCTGCGGCGGGAACTCGGGATGGCAGTGCTGCTCATCACGCACGACCTCGGCGTCGTCTCCGACATCTGCGAGCGCGTGGTGGTGATGTATGCCGGCCGCGTCGCGGAAACGGGCGCGGCAGCCACGATCTTCGAGCAGCCGGCGCATCCCTACACCCGCGCGCTGCTCGCCGCGATTCCCCGCCTGGAGGGTCCGATCGGCGACCTGCCGGCGATCCCCGGCGTCGTGCCCTCGCCGGCCGACTTCCCGCCCGGTTGCCGCTTCGCGCCACGCTGCGTCCATGCGCGGCCCGCCTGCGAGGCAGCGCCGCCCGCGCTGCGCGCGCTGCCCTCCGGCACCGAAGCCGCCTGCATCCGCGCGGAGGAGATCGCGTGAGCGTGCTGGTCGAGGCCCGCGCGCTCGGCAAGGTGTTCGCCGGCGGCGTGCGCGCCGTGGATGGTGTTGACCTCGCCATCGCACCGGGCGAGACGCTCGGCCTGGTCGGCGAGTCGGGCTGCGGCAAGTCCACTCTCGCACGGCTGCTGATCCGGCTCATCGAGCCCGATGCCGGAACGCTGCTGTTCCGCGGCAACGACATCACGCATCTGCCGGACCGCGCCATGCGCATGCTCAGGCGCGACATGGGCGTGGTGTTCCAGGACCCCTTCGGCAGCCTCAACCCGCGCATGACGGTGCGCGACCTCGTCGCGGAGCCGATGGTGGTGCATGGCACGGGCGACGGCGCCTTCCGTCGCGCGCGCGTCGCCGAGCTGCTGGGCACGGTCGGCCTGCTGCCCGACCATGCCGAGCGCTATCCGCACGAATTCAGTGGCGGCCAGCGCCAGCGCATCGCCATCGCGCGCGCCCTGGCGACCGAGCCGGCCTTCCTGGTCTGCGACGAGCCGACCTCGGCGCTCGACGTCTCGATTCAGGCACAGGTGCTGAACCTGTTGCGGGAGCTGCAGTCGCGGCTCGGCCTCGCCTGCCTCTTCGTCAGCCACAACCTCGCGGCCGTGCGGCACATGGCTCCGCGCGTCGCGGTGATGTATCTCGGCCGCATCGTGGAGGAGGCGCCGCGCGAGGCGCTGTTCGCCATGCCGCAGCATCCCTATACCCAGGCGCTGCTCTCCGCCGCGGCGGAACCCGGCGGCGAGCGGCGCACGCGCATCGTGCTGAAGGGAGAGGTGCCGAGCCCGGCCGATCCGCCGAGCGGCTGCCGCTTCCGCACGCGCTGCCCGCGCGCCGTCTCGCGCTGCGCGGCGGAGGCACCGCAACTGGCCGAGGTCGCCCCCGGCCAGCGTGTCGCCTGCCACTTCCCGGGCGCGCTGCGCCCGGAGGAACTCAGCGTCCCTTGAACTGCGGCAGACGCTTTTCCATGAAGGCGCGGCGGCCCTCGATATAGTCCTTGCTGGCGAAGCAGCGCTTCACCCAGCTGTCGCACAGCGCCTCGTCCGCTGTGCCGCGATCCTTCAGCGCCTCGCGCACGATGACCTTCACGCTCGCGACCGTCAGCGGCGCATTGCCCGCGATGGTCTTCGCGTAGTCCACCACGAACTCTTCCAGCTTGTCGTTCGGCACCACGCGGTTCACCAGGCCCATGATGCGCGCTTCCTCGGCCGACCAGCGCTTCGCGGTGAAGAAGATCTCCTTCGCGAAGGACGCGCCGACCAGGTCCACCAGGCGGCGGATGCCGTCCAGCGGATAGCCCAGGCCGAGCTTCGCTGCCGGCACGCCGAAATTCGCCGTCTCGCCGCAGATCCGGATGTCGCAGCAGACGGCGAGCGCGGCGCCGCCGCCGATGCAATGGCCCTGGATCATCGCGATGGTCGGCTTCGCGAAGTCGCCCAGCATGTCGTAGACCGCCTTGGTCTGCGCCTGATAGGCGGCCACCGCCTCCTCGCTCGCGCGCTCGCTCTCGAACTTGGAGATGTCGGCGCCGGAGACGAAGGCGCGGCCGCCCGCGCCGGTCACCACCACCACGCGCACCGCGTCATCGGCGGCGAAGTCGGTCAGGATGCGCTCGGCTGCCTGCCACATCTCCATCGAGACGGCGTTGTGCCGCTCGGGGTTGTTGAAGATCATCCAGCCGATGCCGTCGGCCTTTCGGGCGAGCATCTTCTCGCTGCCCGTCACCATCATCCCGTCCATGGGAGCGTCTCCTCAGATCACCTGGCGCGCGCGCAGGTCGTCGATGGTCGCCTGGTCGAGGCCGATGCCCGCCAGGATCTCGTCGGTGTGCTGGCCGAGCTCCGGCGGATGGCTCACCACCTTCGACGGCGTGCGGGACAGCGCGATCGGCTGGCCGACATAAGCCACGTCCCGGCCGTCCGCGTCGCAATGCTGCGCGATGCCGAGATGCTGCACCTGCGGGTCGGCGAACATCTCGTCCACCTTGTAGATCGGGCCGCAGGGCACGCCGGCCTCGTTCAGCGCGTTCACCCAATGCGCGGTGGTGTTGCTGCGCGTGGTCTTCTCGAGCTCCGCGTTCAGCACGTCGCGATGCGTGCTGCGGGACGCGGCGGTCTTGTAGCGCTCGTCCTCGAGCAGGTCGTCGCGGCCGAGGGCGCGGGCGCAGCGTTCCCAGATCTTGTTGCCGCTGGCGGCGATGTTCATGTAGCCGTCGGTGGTCTGGAACACGCCGGTGGGGATGGAGGTCGGGTGGTTGTTGCCCGCCTGCTTCGGCACCTGGCCTTCCATCAGCCAGCGGCTGGCCTGGAAGTCCAGCATGAAGATCTGCGCCTGCAGCAGCGACGACTGCACCCACTGGCCCTTGCCGGAAACCTCGCGCTCCAGCAGCGCGACCAGGATGCCCTGCGCGGCGAAGATGCCGGCGCAGAGATCGGCGATCGGGATGCCGACGCGCACCGGGCCCTGGCCCGGCAGGCCGGTGATGGACATCAGCCCGCCCATGCCCTGCGCGATCTGGTCGAAGCCCGGCCGCGTCGCATAGGGGCCGTCCTGCCCGAAGCCGGAGATCGAGGCGTAGACGATGCGCGGGTTCACTGCCGCGATCGCCTCGTAGTCGATGCCGAGGCGCTTTTTCACGTCGGGGCGGAAATTCTCGACGATCACGTCGGCCGTCGCGGCCAGCTTCTTGAACAGCGCGACGCCGTCGGGCGACTTCAGGTTCAGCGTCATCGCCCGCTTGTTGCGGTGCAGGTTCTGGAAGTCGGAGCCGCCGCGCGGCCCGCCCATCGGGTCGCCCTCGTCGAGTGCGGGCGGCATCTCGATCTTGATGACCTCGGCGCCCCAGTCGGCGAGCTGGCGCACGCAGGTGGGGCCCGAGCGCACGCGCGTCAGGTCGAGCACCTTGAAGCGCGACAGCGCGGTCGAGGCCTGCATGGCGTGGCCGGGGGCGACGTGACCTTCGGGCATCGGCGGTTCCTCCTTCGCGGTGGGGCTGCATAGCATCGGGGAGGCCCGGCGCAAACTGTTGACAGATGACAGTCGGCGCGGCCAGTGTCCGCGCCATGGAGGAGACCCGGACCCGAGGCGGCGCCGGACGCGCGGACCCCCGCGCCGCCGCGGCGGAACTCGTGCCGCAGAGCGCGCTCGAGATCGTGCGCACCCGGTCCCTCTCCTCCCTCGTCGCCCAGGAACTGGAGCGCATGATCCTCGCCGGCACGTTGGCGGCGGGGGAGCGGCTGAACGAGCAGTCGCTGGCCACGCGGCTCGGCGTCTCCCGCGGGCCGGTGCGGGAGGCGGTGCGCGGGCTGGAACGCTCAGGCCTCGTCGTCGCGGTGCGCAACCAGGGCAGCTATGTGCGCCAGGTCAGCGCGGAGGAGGCGCACGAGATCTACGACCTGCGTGCCGCCATCACGGGGCTCGCCTGCGCGCGCTTGGCGGAGGCGGCGACACCGGCGCAGCTCGGCACGCTGCGCGCGCTGGTGAAGCGCATGGACGATGCGCGCAGGGCCGAGGACGCGCCCGCCTACTACGCCGCCAACCTTGAGTTCCACACGGCCCTCCTGGCGCATGGCGCCGGGCCGCGCACCCGCCGGCTCTACGAGGAACTCGGCAACGAGCTGCACCTGTTCCGCCGCCGCGCCCTGGTGGAGACGGAGAACATGCGCGAGAGCAACGCGGAACACGCGGCCATGCTGCGCGCCATCGCGGCCGGCGACGCCGAGGCGGCACGCAAGGCCGGCGAGGCGCATATCGCCGGCGGTAAGCGTCGCTTCCGCGCCACCGACATCACGCGGCCGCAACCGGCAGCGTCGCAGGGCGAGACCGTCCTCGACGCGGGCGATCCCTCTGCGCCACCGCAGCCTGCCGCCGGGCGCCCCCGCCCCCCGCGCGGCGGCGGCGCGGGGCCATCGCGGATCGCACCCGCCCGGGGCCCCCCCGCACCCCCGCCC
>NZ_JBWXTD010000003.1:550599-552150 GCF_056682175.1 Falsiroseomonas sp. RANM36 | reverse complement strand
GGCGCGCGGGGGCCGGGGCCCCCCCCCCCCCCCCCCGCGGGCGGCGCGGGGGCGCCGGCGCCCCCGCCGCGGCGGCGGCGCGTAGCCTTCGCGAATCAGACCGGCGCGAGGCCCACGGTCAGCCCGCCGCAGACATAGACGGTCTGGCCCGTGACGAAGCCGGCGCGTTCGTCGAGGAAGAAGGCCGCAGCATGCGCCACGTCCTCCGGCGTGCCGAGGCGGCGCACCGGCACGCCCTCGATGATCGCCCGCGTGCGCGGGCTGTTGTCGGGGTTGGCGCGGCGGAACAACTCCGTCGCGATCGGCCCGGGCCCGATGGCGTTCACCGTGATGCCGCGCGCCGCCAGCTCCAGCGCCCAGGTGCGGGTCAGGCCGAGCAGCCCGGCCTTGCTGGCGGCGTAGGCGGTGCGCAGTTCCTTGCCGAGCGCGGCGCGGCTGGCGATATTGACGATGCGGCCGAGGCCGGCCTCGGTCATCGCCGGCAGCAGCGCCTGCACGGCAATGATCGCGCTGCGCAGGTTCACGTCCATCACCGCGGCAAGATCCTCGATCGTCGTCTCCTCGACCGGGGCGGGACGGACGATGCCGACATTGTTGACAAGGCGGGTCGGCGCATGGGCCGCCGCTGCCTCGGCCAGTGCGGCCTTCGCCGCGCAGGCGTCCGAGAAGTCGCAGGGAACGAAAACCTCGTTGGGCAGCATCTCCTCTGGCCGGCGCAGGTCGAGGGTGATCGGCCGCCAGCCGGCCTCCGCGGCGCGGCGCGCCCGCGCGCGGCCGATGCCGCCGGCGCCGCCGGTGATGACAATGGCGCTCATCGGCAGGTCTCCTCCAGCCGCCCGGGCGTTCGCGCCGTTGGAGCCGGCGGTTTCAGCACGGGCATTGTATCTCGGGCGCAACGCCTCGGCACGGCATCGAGCCAACGCTTCGCGCGATCCTGGCGCCGCGGGCCGGTCGCGGCAACGGGGCGGCCCGCGATGGCGCGACCGCGCAGAGCCGTCCTATGGTCGAGGCATGCACCACGGCCCCGACCCGATGCTGGCGACCATCGTCGCCTGCATCCTGCTCGCGTTCCTGCTCGGCGCCGCCGCCCGCGCACTGAAACTGCCGACGATCCTCGGCTACATCGCGGCCGGCATCATCATCGGCCCCTACACGCCGGGCTTCGTGGCGGAGCACGGACTCGTCTCCGCCATGGCGGAACTCGGCGTCGCGCTGCTGCTGTTCTCGGTCGGGCTGCATTTCCGGCCCGCCGACCTGCTGGCGGTGCGTCGCGTCGCGGTGCCCGGCGCGCTGGGGCAGATCACGCTGGCGCGCGGGGCCGGGGGGGGGGGGGGGGGGGGGGGGGGGGGGGGGGGGGGGGGGGGGGGGGGCGGCCGGCGGGGGGGGGGGGGGGGGGGGGGGCGCGCCCCCCGCGGCCCCGCGCGGCGGGGGCGCGCCGGCCCGCGGCCGAGGCCGCCGGCGCCGCCGGTGATGACAATGGCGCTCATCGGCAGGTCTCCTCCAGCCGCCCGGGCGTTCGCGCCGTGGGAGCCGGCGGTTTCAGCACGGGCA
>NZ_JBWXTD010000003.1:543154-550499 GCF_056682175.1 Falsiroseomonas sp. RANM36 | reverse complement strand
CTGGTGAACCTCTCGCGCGGCGAGCTGGTGGACGAGGCGGCGCTGGCGGCGGCGCTCGACAGCGGGCATGTCGCGGGCGTCGCGGTGGGTGGCGGCCGCCCCCCCCCCCCCCGCCCCGCCCCCGCCGCGCGCGCGGCGCGGCGTGCCTGGTCGGCGTGATTGATGGTGGGCGGGTAGCCGCGGCTGTATTCGAGCCGCGCGGTCGCGTCATGCGCGGCGGCCGTCGCCTCCACCACGCGGCGCATCGTCACCTCAACCAGGTCGCGCACGGCGGGCGAGAGGGTGCGCACCGTGCCGTTCAGCATCGCCGTGTCGGCGATGACGTTCTGCGCCGTGCCGGCGTGGAACTGGGTGATGCTGACCACCGCGCTCTCCAGCGGGTCCACCCGGCGGGCGACGATGCTCTGCAGCGCGCTGACCATCTGCGCGCCGACGATGATCGGGTCCACCCCGGCATGCGGCCGCGCGGCATGGCCGCCGGCGCCCTGGACGGTGATGGTGAAACCATCCGCCGCGGCCATCATCACGTCGTCGCGGATGTCCGCCTGGCCGAGCGGCAGGGTCGGGTCGTTGTGCAGGCCATAGACCGCGTCGCAAGGGAAGCGGCTGAACAGCCCTTCCTCCATCATCACCTTCGCGCCGGCGCCGCCTTCCTCCGCGGGCTGGAAGATGAAGACCACGGTGCCGTCGAAGTTCTTCGTCTCCGCCAGGTATTTCGCGGCGCCGAGGAGCATGGCCGTGTGCCCGTCATGGCCGCAGGCGTGCATCTTGCCGGGCGTGACGGAGGAATAGGGCAGGCCCGTCTCCTCCGGCATCGGCAGCGCATCCATGTCGGCGCGCAGGCCGACGGAGCGCGTGCCGCTGCCGGCCCGCAGCACGCCGACCACGCCGGTGGTGGCGATGCCCGTATGCGTCTCGATGCCCCAGGCCTGCAGCAGCTTCGCGACCTGCGCGGCGGTGCGATGCTCCTCGAAGCGGAGTTCCGGGTGCTGGTGGAAGTCCTGGCGCCAGCCGGCCATTTCCGGCTGGAACTCGGCGATGCGGTTGAGAACCGGCATGGAAACCCCTGGGTTGCTGATCGTTGCCCGCCGGCTATAGCACGATGGCCGCGTCCGGGTTGAGCACCCGCACGACATAGGCCTCCACCAGGGGCGCGTATTCGGTCCAGAGCGACCGCAGGCGCGGGATGGGGGCGGCATCGCCATCCACCCGCAAATCCACCAGGGCGAAGTCGTGCTCGCCGAAGACCAGCAGGCTCGCGGAGCGGACATCGCCATGCTCGCCGCCGGCCGCCTCGCCGGCTTCCAGCCCGCGCAGCAGGCGTTCGGCGAGCGGCAGGTCCGGGCTGGCGGCGAAGGCCTCGGCCATGGCCTGCGGCACCTGCGCGCTCGACAGGATGTTGCCGATCGCGACCACGTCGCGCGCATGCGCGGCGCCCGATTCCGGCTTCACCTTCGCGCCGTGGAAATGCGCGGTGCGCCCGGCGGCGTCGATCGCGGCGAGCTGGCGCCATGCGTGGTCGGTGGTCGAGGCGACCAGCGCCGCCACCGTCTCCTCAGCCGTGCAGCCGGAGCGGAGCAGCGCGAGGCCGCGCGGGCCGAGGCGTGGGTCCGTGCGGTGCTGCGTCAGCACCGCGCCGACCTTCGGCGCCACCGCATGCACGCGCGCCCCGACCGCGATGGAGGAGGTGGTCGCCGCCGCGCCGAACTGGCCGGTGCGGGCGCAGCGGCCGATCAGGGAGAAGGTCATCTGCGTGCCTGCGCGTAGTCCCAGTAGGTGAAGTTGAAGTCCTGCGAGGCGCGCGCCTGCAGGTGGCATCCGAAGCAGCTGTTCAGCGGGATGGTGCGGCGCTCGCCGCTGCCGGTGAAGGCGGCGTATTCCCACTCGCCGTTCCGCAACTCCGGCCCGTAGCCCGCGCCCCAGCCGGCTTCCTTCTGCTGCGCGCCGATGGCGATCCAGCCCGGTTCCGGGATGAAGCGGCCGGAGGTGTCGAGCAGCGGGTTGCCCTGCGGATCGAGCCGCGCGCGGGTGTCGGCCATGATCAGCAGCGTGCTGTAGGGTGCCGGCTGCCCGGACCGCAGGGCGGCGAAGGATTCGGGGTTCACGTACATATGGCGGATGATCTTGCGGTCCGCCTTGTCCACCGTTGCGTAGCGGATGAAGCGGGTCTGCCAGTCGGATGGCAGCTCGATGTTCTGCGGGCCGGGCGCATAGGGCGCCCGCGGCTGCGCGGCGGCCAGGGCCGTCAGCGCCAGCAGGCCGAGGCCTGCGGCCAGCATCGTGCGTTGCATGGGTCCACTCCGCGTGCAGGATTGCCCGGCGACGCATGAAGCCATGCCTTCCGGGCCGAGGCCAGCGGCATCGCGCGCAGCCCCTGGCGCGACGCACGCCGGGCCGATATCAGCAGGAAAAGGCTGTGGAGGAGATGCGATGAAGGACGCGCTGCTGGCCCTGGACCAGGGCACCACCTCCACCCGCGCCATCCTGCACGACGCCGCGCTGGTCCCCCGCGCCACGGCGCAACTGCCGCTGGAGCAGCACTATCCCTCGCCCGGCTGGGTGGAACACGAGCCGGAGGAGATCTGGCGCGCCAGCCTCGCCGTACTGAAGGAGGCGCTGGCCCAGGGCGGGGTGGCGGCCGGCAGCGTCGCCGGCATCGGCATCACCAACCAGCGCGAGACCGTGCTGCTGTGGGACCGCGCGACGGGGCGGGCGATCCACCGCGCCATCGTCTGGCAGGACCGGCGCACCGCGGCGCATTGCGCGCGCCTGGTCTCGGCCGGTGCGGCGACGGCGATCACGGCGAAAACCGGCCTGCTCTGCGACCCCTATTTCAGCGCGACGAAGCTCGCCTGGCTGCTGGACCATCTGCCGGGAGCACGCGCCGCGGCGGAGCGCGGCGAGCTCGCCTTCGGCACGGTGGATTCCTTCCTGCTATGGCGTCTCACCGGCGGGCGGGTGCATGCGACGGATGCGACCAATGCCTGCCGCACCATGCTCTACGACATCCACCGCGGCGACTGGGACGACGACCTGCTGCAACTGTTCCGCATCCCGCGCGCGGTGCTGCCGCAGATCCTGGACTGCGCGGCGGAGCTCGGCACCACGGATCCGGCCCTGCTCGGCGCCGCCGTGCCGATCCGCGGCATCGCCGGCGACCAGCACGCCGCGACCCTCGGCCAGGCCTGCTTCGCGCCGGGGATGGTGAAATCCACCTACGGCACGGGCTGCTTCGCGCTGCTGAACACCGGCGAAGCGCCGGTCGCCTCGCGCAACCGGCTGCTGACGACGCTGGCCTGGCAGCTCGGCGGCAAGCGCACCTACGCGCTGGAAGGCGCGATCTTCATCGCCGGCGCGGCGGTGCAATGGCTGCGCGACGGCCTGAAGCTGATCCGCGACGCGGCGGAGACCGGCCCGCTCGCGCAGCAGGCGGATCCGGCGCAGAACGTCGTGTTCGTGCCGGCCTTCGTCGGCCTCGGCGCGCCGCATTGGGATGCGGAGGCGCGCGGCGCGATCTTCGGCCTGACGCGCGGCACGGGCCCGGCGGAGATCGCGCGCGCGGCGCTGGAAGCCGTGGCGTTCCAGACCCGCGACCTGATCGAGGCGATGGAGGCCGATTGGTCCACGTCCGGCGTGCAGCGCGTGCTGCGTGTCGATGGCGGCATGGTGGCCTCCGACTGGACGATGCAGTTCCTGTCGGACCTGCTCGGCGCTCCGGTGGACCGCCCGGTTGTGCGGGAGACCACGGCGCTCGGCGCGGCGTATCTCGCCGGCTTGCAGGCGGGGCTGCTGCCGCCGCCCGGCCCGTCGGTCGCGCATTGGCGGTTGGAACGCCGCTTCACGCCGCGCATGCCGCGTGAGGAGGCGGATCGCCGCTACGCAGCGTGGAAGGACGCCGTCCGGCGCGTGCTCACGGCATGATCTACGAGACGCTCGGCGTCGCGCCGATCATCAACGCGGCCGGCACCAACACGCGGCTCTCCGGTGGCATGATGGCGCCCGAGGTCACGGCGGCGATGGCCGAGGCTGCGACGGCCTGCGTGGACATCATGGAGCTGCAGGCCGCGGCCAGCCGCGCGATCGCCGAAGCCACCGGCGCGGAAGCCGGCATCGTGACCTCCGGCGCTTCCGCCGCGCTGCTGCTCGGCGCCGCGGCCTGCCTCGCGCGGCTCGACACCGCGGCGATGGATGCGCTGCCGGATGCGGCCGAGCGGCGCGACTTCGTCATGGCGCGCAGCCAGCGCACCATGTACGACCGCGCGCTGCGCGTCGCCGGCGGGCGCATCGTGGAAGTGGGCATCCCCGACCGCTTCAGCGGCGCCGGCGTGCGCGACGCCTCGGCCGCCGAGATCGCCGCCGCCATCGGCCCGCGCACCGCCGGCCTGTTCTGGGTGGCGCAGCCCTGGAGCGAGCCGTCGCTGCCCGAACTGGCGCGCGTGGCACGAGAGGCCGGCGTGCCGGTTTTGGTGGACGCCGCCGCGCAACTGCCGCCCTCGGGCAATCTGCGACGCTTCATCGCCGAAGGCGCGGACCTGGTCTGCTTCTCCGGCGGCAAGGCGATCGGCGGGCCGCAATCCAGCGGCATCCTGGCGGGCCGGCGTGACCTGGTGTGCTCCGCGCTGCTGCAGATGCTGGACCTCGACCTGCCGGAGCCGCAGTTCCGCCTGCCGCCGGAGTTCCTGGGCAACGCCGCGCCGCCGCGCCTGCCGCAGCACGGCATCGGACGGTCCTGCAAGGCGGGCAAGGAGGAGATCGTCGGCCTGCTGGTCGCGCTGCGCCGCTTCGTCGCGGAGAGCGACACGGATCGCAGCGCGCGCCTTCGTGCGACGCTGGAACGCGTGCGCGCTGCGGCCGGCGTCGGCGAGATCGCGGACGGCGCCGTGCCGCTGCTGCTGGTCCGCCCGCGCGACGCCCGCGCGGCCGAGGCAGTGCTACGATCCGAAAGAATCCATGTCGGCCAGGGGCGCCTGCGGGAGGGCCTGCTGGTGGTCAATCCGCTGGCGCTGGCGGAGCGCGACCTGGACCGCCTCGGGGCGGCGCTTGGTCGCATGATGCGCGACGCGCCGGGCTGATTGCGCGGGCCGCTTACGGGCTTTACGACACCGCCGCCGGACTGGGGAGAGACGCGTGGAGGAACTGGACGCCGTCGTCATCGGCGCGGGCGTGGTGGGGCTGGCGGTCGCACGCGCGCTCGCGCTGGCCGGGCGCGAAGTCTTCGTGCTGGAGGCCGCGGAGGGCATCGGCACCGAGACCTCCTCGCGCAACAGCGAGGTCATCCATGCCGGCATCTACTACAAGGCCGGCAGCCTGATCGCCCGCACCTGCGTGGAAGGGAAGTGGCGGCTCTACGGCTTCTGCCGCGAGCGCGGCGTGCCCTTCAGCAATTGCGGCAAGCTGATCGTCGCGACCGATGCCGAGGAAGCCGAGAAGCTCGAAGGCATCCGCGGCCGCGCCGCCGCGAATGGCGTGGACGATCTGCGTCTGCTGACGCGGGCGGAGGCGCTGGCGCTGGAGCCGGCGCTGCACTGCACGGCGGCGCTGCTCTCGCCCTCCACCGGCATCGTGGACAGCCACGCCTTCATGCTCGCCCTGCAGGGCGAGGCGGAGCATGCCGGCACCATCTTCGCCGTCCACGCGCCGGTCGCAGCCGGCCGCGCGACGGATGCGGGCATCGAGCTGGATGTCGGCGGCGCGGAGCCGATGCGGCTGCGCGCGAAGCTGGTGGTGAATGCCGCCGGGCTGCATGCGCCGGCGCTGGCGCGGCATATCGTGGGCATGCCGGCGGAGCATGTGCCGCCCGCGTATTTCGCCAAGGGCAACTACTTCACGCTGACGGGCCGCACGCCCTTCAGCCGGCTGATCTATCCCGTGCCGGTGCCGGGCGGCCTCGGCACGCATCTGACCATCGATCTCGGCGGGCGTGCGCGCTTCGGGCCGGATGTGGAGTGGGTGGAAGGCATCGACTACGCCGTGGACCCGCGGCGCGGCGACAGCTTCTACGCGGCGATCCGTCGCTACTGGCCGGAGCTGCCGGATGGCGCGCTGGAGCCCGGCTATTCCGGCATCCGCCCGAAGATCGTCCCGCCCGGCGCGCCGGCGCAGGATTTCGTGGTGCAGGGAGAAGCGGTGCACGGTGTTAAGGGCCTCGTAAACCTGTTCGGCATCGAGAGCCCAGGGCTCACGGCCTCGCTCGCGCTCGCCGACCATGTGCTGGCCGCGGCGGGGCTGGAGCCGGTGCGGGGCTGACCCGCGTTCTTCTCCCTCCCCCGTTCAACGGGGGAGGGTCGGGGTGGGGATGTTGCGCCTCAGCGCCTCAGCCCCCCGGCGCGCCCTGCGTGTTCAGGAACAGCGCGTAGAGCGAATGCGCCGCCGCCATGAACAGGCGGTTCCGGTGCCGTCCGCCGAAGCAGACATTCGCGCAGCGTTCCGGCAGGTCGATGAAGCCGATCGGGGCGCCCGCGGCGTTGAACACCTTCACCCCGTCCAGCCCCGGCCCGCCCATGCCCCAGCCGCACCACAGGTTTCCGTCCACATCCACCCGGAAGCCGTCCGGCGTCTCCCCCGGCTCGCAGGCGATGAAGACGCGGCGGTTGCGCAGCGTGGCGCCCGCCACGTCATAGGCCAGGATGTTGCGCGGCTCGCTGCGGCTCTCGACGATGTAGAGGATGCTTTCGTCGGGGCTGAAGGCGAGCCCGTTGGGGTGGTTGATGTCGTCGGCAACCAGCGTGATCGCGCCCGTCGCGCCATCCACGCGATAGACATTGGTGTGCGGCAGTTCCGCGACATGCCGCTCGCCCTCGTAGAAGCCGCCGATGCCGAAGGGCGGATCGGTGAACCAGATGCTGCCGTCGCTCTTCACCACCACGTCGTTGGGGCTGTTGAGCTTCTTGCCCTCGAAGCGATCGGCGATGACGGTGATGCCGCCGTCGTATTCGTGGCGCACCACGCGCCGTCCCTGATGCTCGCAGGCGACGATGCGCCCCTGGCGGTCGCGCGTATGGCCGTTGGCGTTGTTCGACGGCTTGCGGAAAATGCTGACCGCGCCCGTCTCTTCCTCCCATTTCAGCACGCGGTTGTTCGGGATGTCGGACCAGAGCAGGCAGCGCAGATCGCCGAGCCAAACCGGCCCCTCGCCCCAGCGGCTGCCGGTCCAGAGCCGCTCGACCGAGCTCAGCGGCAGGTGATAGCGCTTGAAGGCGGGGTCGAGCGCGCGGATCGCGGGGTCGGGGTAGCGAAGGCTCTCGGTCCAGGTCATGCGGGGCATCCTCCCTCTCTCTTGGCGTCGCGGCGGAAGCCCCGCCCGGGTGCCCCCCAGCGGAGGGGGGGGGGGCCAAGGCGGCGCGGG
>NZ_JBWXTD010000003.1:519215-543054 GCF_056682175.1 Falsiroseomonas sp. RANM36 | reverse complement strand
GAAGCCATAGGCGCTCTCATGCGTGGAATGCGGCAGGCGCAGGAAGCCATGCCGCTTGCCCGGCGCGTCGAGGTCGATCTCGCAACTCACCGTGCTGCGCATGGCGTGTCTCCTGCCCCGAAGCGGAGGGGAGGGGAACCATGGCGGCCGTGACGGCACGCAAGGCGACTGCAGAGCCGTCCACCGCTCTGCCGCGTCCCGCCAAGGCCTTCTCCGCGCGCGCCGCCGCGACCCGCCAGCGCATCCTGGACGCCGCGCTGGCCGAGTTTGCCGAGAAGGGCCTGGCCGGCAGCCGCGTGGACGAGATCGCCGCCCGCGCCGGCGCCAACAAGCGGATGCTCTACGCGCATTTCGGCTCCAAGGAGGAGCTGTGGCTGACGGTGCTGGAACGCGCCTACGCCGCCAAGCGCGAGGAGGAGCGCGCGGTGGTGGTGGAAGGGCTCTCGCCGCAGGATGCCATGGCGCGCCTGGTCGCCTTCAACCTGCGCTACACGGCGCGGCACCCGGAATTCGTCGCGCTGCTGAACCAGGAGAACCTGCACCGCGCCGCCTATCTGCTGCGGTCGGAGGACGTTCCGGCGCTCTACTCGCCCATCCCGGAGGCGCTGCGTGGCGTGCTGGCGCGCGGCGAGGCGGCGGGCGACTTCCGCACGGGCGTGGACCCGATGCAGCTCTATATCTCCATGCTCGCGCTCGGGCATTTCTACGTGGCGAACCGGCACACGCTCTCCACCATCTTCGGCACGCCGCTCGACACCGAAGCCGCCATCGCGGCGCGGGAGCGGCATGTGATCGAGGTGGTGCTGGGCTACCTGCGGCCTTGACCGTGCCGGCCCGTGCGGGGTAACCAACCGGTTACTCAGAGGGGGAACGTCAGCGCCATGGCGGAACGCCGCATCGGCCTCATCATGAACGGCGTCACCGGCCGGATGGGGATGAACCAGCATCTCATCCGCTCCATCGCCGCGATCCGCGCCGAGGGCGGCGTGAAGCTCGCGAATGGCGACCGGGTGATGCCAGACCCGATCCTGGTCGGCCGCAACGGCGAGAAGCTGGAGGCGCTAGCGAAGGCACACGGCATCGCGCGAGTCTCCACCGACCTCGATGCCTGCCTCGCCGATCCGAAGGACGAGCTGTTCTTCGATGCCGCGACCACGCAGATGCGCGCCGCGCTGCTGCGCAAGGCGATCGCCGCCGGCAAGCACATCTACTGCGAGAAGCCGACCGCCGATTCGCTGGAAGACGCGATGGATGTCGCGCGCCTGGCGAAGCAGGCCGGCATCAAGGCCGGCGTGGTGCAGGACAAGCTGTTCCTGCCCGGCCTGCGCAAGCTGAAGATGGTGATCGACAGCGGCTTCCTCGGCCGGATCTGCTCCGTGAAGGGCGAGTTCGGCTACTGGGTGTTCGAGGGCGACCTGCAGCCCGCGCAGCGCCCCTCCTGGAACTACAAGAAGGCCGAAGGCGGCGGCATCATTCTCGATATGCTCTGCCACTGGCGCTACGTGCTGGACAACCTGTTCGGCGAGGTTGAGGCCGTCTCCTGCCTCGGCGCCATCCACATCCCCGAACGCATCGACGAGCAGGGCAAGCGCTACAAGGCGGATGCGGACGATGCGGCCTATGCCACCTTCCAGCTTGCCGGCGGGATCGTCGCGCATATCAATTCCAGCTGGGTGACGCGCGTGCGCCGCGACGACCTGGTCACCTTCCAGGTGGACGGCACGCATGGCTCCGCCATCGCCGGCCTGCAGAAATGCTGGACGCAGAGCCGCGTCAACACGCCGAAGCCGGTCTGGAACCCCGACATCCCGCAGCCCATCGACTTCTACGAGGGCTGGCAGGAAGTGCCGAGCACGCAGGATTATCCCAACGGTTTTCGGGCGCAGTGGGAGCTTTTCTTCCGGTATCTCGCCGGTGAGGTGAAGACCTACCCCTGGGACCTGCTGGCGGGCGCAAAGGGCGTGCAGCTCGCGGAAGCCGGGCTGCAATCCTGGGCTGAGCGCCGCTGGATCGACCTGCCGAAGCTGGAGGTCTGATGCGATGATCGAAGGGCCGGCAGGCCCGAAGATCTGAATCGCATCAGCAAAGGAGACCGGCGATGCCGACCATCAATCTTCCGAACGCCTCCGGCCGTCTCGAGCCCTTCGCCACCAGCGCGCCGCGCGATTTCCCGAAGGCGACGCCGCCCTTCCCGCGCGTCGCCTTGGCCGCTGCGCATGTCGTGGCCGACCCGCTGGCGGAGCAGGACCCCTGGCTCGACGCCAAGGTGGACTGGGACCGCACCATCGCCTTCCGCAAGTATCTCTGGTCGCTCGGGCTCGGCGTGGCGGAGGCGATGGACACCGCGCAGCGCGGCATGGGCCTGGACTGGAAAGCGGCGCAGGAACTGATCCGGCGCAGCCTCGATGCGATGAAGGACGTGCCCGGCGCGGTGATGGCCTCCGGCGCGGGCACCGACCACCTGGCGGCCGGCCCCGACGTGACCGTGGACGACGTGATCCGCGCCTATGAGGAGCAGTGCGAAGCGGTCGAGAAGATGGGCGGCCGCATCATCCTGATGGCGTCGCGCGCCCTGGCCAAGGCCGCGCGCAGCCCGGCCGACTACGAGCGCGTCTACAACCGCATCCTGGGCCAGGTGAAGCAGCCGGTGATCATCCACTGGCTCGGCGAGATGTTCGACCCCGCCCTCGAAGGCTACTGGGGCAACCACGACCACATGCAGGCGATGGAGACGGCGCTCGCCGTCATCCACGCCAACGCCGCCAAGGTCGATGGCGTGAAGATCTCGCTTCTGGACGACAAGAAGGAGATCGCCATGCGCCGCCGCCTGCCGAAAGGCGTGCGGATGTACACCGGCGACGACTTCAACTACGCGGAGCTGATCGCCGGCGACGAGCAGGGCTATTCCGATGCGCTGCTCGGGATCTTCGACCCGATCGCGCCGGCGGTGGGCGGGGCGCTTGCCAGTCTGCAGCGCAACGACCTCAGCACCTTCCACGACATCCTGGCGCCGACGGTGCCGCTGAGCCGCCACATCTTCAAGGCACCGACGCGCTTCTACAAGACGGGCGTGGTGTTCATGGCCTGGCTGAACGGCCACCAGGACCATTTCGTCATGGTCGGCGGCCAGCAGAGCGCGCGCAGCATCCAGCATTTCTCCGAGCTCTTCCGCCTGGCCGACAAGGCCGGGCTGCTGCGCGACCCGGATATGGCGGTCAGCCGGATGCGCGCGCTGCTGGCGGTGCATGGCGTCGCCTGATGCAGATCTCGCTCAACACCGTCACCGTCAAGGAACGCTGGGGCCTCGCCGAGTGCATCGAGGGCTGCGTGCGGCACGGTATCGCCGGCATCTCGCCCTGGCGCGACGTGCTGCAGGCGATGGGCGTCGAGAAGGCGGCGAAGCACATCCGTGACGCGGGCCTCACCGTGACGGGGCTCTGCCGCGGCGGCATGTTCCCCGCCGCGGACGCCGCTGGCCGTGCCGCCGCGATCGAGGACAACCGCCGCGCCATCGCCGAAGCGCATGCCATCGGCGCCCGCTGCCTGGTGGTGCTCGGCGGCGGGCTCCCACCGGGCTCGAAGGACCTGCCCGGCGCGCGGGAGCAGATGCGCGAAGGCCTGCACGCCATCCTGCCCGATGCGCGCGCCGCCGGCGTGACGCTCGCGCTGGAGCCGCTGCATCCGATGACCTGCGCGGACCGCTCCGTGCTCTCCACGCTGGCCCAGGCGCTCGATCTCTGCGACGAGCTGGGCGAAGGCGTGGGTATCGCGCTCGATGTGTATCACGTGTGGTGGGACCCCGACCTGGCGCGGCAGGTGGCGCGCGCCGGCAAGCGCATCGCCGCCTTCCATGTCTGCGACTGGAAGGTGCCCACCACCGACACCGTCTTCGACCGCGGGCTTCCCGGCGAAGGCGTGATCGACATTCCCGCCATCCGCCGCATGGCGGTCGAAGCCGGCTATGCCGGCGACTTCGCCGAGGTCGAGATCCTCTCGAAGCTCTGGTGGGCAAGGGACCCGGAAGAGGTCCTGGGCGAGATCACCAGGCGGCACGCCGCCTTCGTCTGACAGAAGCAAAGACCGGGAGGGCAACGAACCATGCAACGCACCACGCGCCGAACATTTATCGCCGCCGCGCTGGCGGCACCGCTGTTGCCGGGCGCCGCGCACGCACAGGGATGGGCGCCGACGCGGCCCATGCGCTTCGTCGTGCCCTTCCCGCCGGGCGGCGCGACGGATGTCGTCGCGCGCATCCTCGGTGAGCGCATCCAGGCGAAGCTCGGCCAGCCCGTGACGGTGGAGAACCGCACGGGCGCGGCCGGCAATGTCGGCGTGGAGAACATCGTGCGCAGCGCGCCGGATGGCTATTCCATCCTGATGGGCACGACCGGCACGCTGACCATCAACCCGCATCTCTACAGCAGCATGACCTTCAACCCGACCAACGACCTCGCCGGCATCTCCATGGCCTTCGCGACGGACCATGTGGTGATCGTCAACCCGACGGTGCAGGCGCAGACGCTGCAGGAGCTCGTGGCGCTGCTGAAGGCGCGGCCCGGCCAGCTCTCCTACGGCTCGGGCGGCAATGGCAGCTCCACGCATCTGGTTCCGGAGCTGTTCAAGCTGGCGGCGCGCGTGGACATGCAGCACGTGCCCTATCGCGGCAGCGCGCCGGCGCTGAACGACACGGTGGCGGGCACCGTGCAGGTCATGCTCGACCAGCTGCCCTCCGCGCTGCCGATGATCCAGGCGAACCGCGTGCGCGCGCTGGCCGTCACCGGCCCGCGGCGGTCCGCGCTGCTGCCGAACGTGCCGACCATGGCGGAGGCCGGCTTCCCCGAGGCGCAGGCCACCTCCTGGGGCGCGGTGATGGCGCCTTCCGGCACGCCCGCCGCGGTGATCGAGCGGCTGAATGCCGTGATCCGCGAGGCGCTGGCCGAGCCCGCGACGCAGCAGCGACTGGCCGCGGCCGGCGCCGATGCCGTGTCCTCGACGCCGGCGGAGCTCGCCGCGACGATGCGCAGCGAAACCGAGAAATGGGGCCGCGTGATCCGCGAGGCCCGCATCACCGTGAACTGAGATGGGCGCGCTGCGCCGCCACGGACCGGCCGTCCTCGCGCACCTCGCCGTCCTGGCGTTGTGGGCCTGGGCGACGGGCTGGGGCGGCGTGCCGCGCTTCATCCTGCCCGGCCCGCTCGAGACCTTCCGCGCGCTCGGCGCGCCGCAGATCGACTGGCCGCGGCATGTGCTGATCACGGCGGCGGAGGCCTTCGGCGGCTTCGCGCTGGCGGTCGGCATCGGCGTGATGCTGGCGGTGCTCTTCACCTGGTTCGCGCCGCTGCGCCGCGCGCTGATGCCGCTGCTGGTGACGCTGAACCTGATCCCGAAGGTGGCGCTGGCGCCGCTCTTCATCGTGTGGCTCGGCTACGGGCTGGTGCCGAACATCGCGATCACCTTCGTCATCGCCTTCTTCCCCATCGTCATCACCACCGCGCGCGGCTTGGCGGAGGTGGAGCCCGAACTGCTCGACCTGGTGCGCACCGTGCGCGCCACGCGCTGGCAGGTCTTTCGGAAGATCCAGCTTCCCTCATCCCTGCCGTATCTCTTCAGCGGCATGCGCGTGGCCGCGGTGCTGGCCATCGCCGGCACCATCGTGGGCGAGTTCGTAGGCTCGGAAGCCGGCCTCGGCTTCGTGATCATGTCGGCGCAGGGCACGCTCGACACGCCGGTGATGGTGATGTCGCTGATCCTTGTGACGCTGGTGGGCGTCACGCTCTATGGCCTCGTCGTGGCCCTGGAGCGGCTGGTGGTGACCGAAGATGCGCGCCTCCGCTGAGCCCTTCCTGTCGCTGCGCGGCGTCTCCAAGACCTACCGCACCGGCGGGCGTGAGACGGTGGCAGTCAGCGATGCCACCTTCGACCTGGCGGATGGCGAGTTCCTCGCCCTGGTCGGCCCGTCCGGCTGCGGCAAGTCCACGCTTCTGAAGATCCTCGCCGGGCTGCATCCGCATGACGGCGGGGAGCTGCGCATCGGCCATGCCGGCTTCGATCCGGGGCGCGACATCGGCGTGGCCTTCCAGGCACCGCTGCTGCTGAAATGGCGACGTGTGCTGGACAATGTGATGCTGCCGGCGGAGATCCTCGGCCTGCCCACGAAAGCCACGCGGGAACGCGCGCGCGACCTGCTTGCGCTGGTCGGGCTCGACGGCAACGAGGACAAGTATCCCTACGAGCTCTCGGGCGGGATGCAGCAGCGCGTGAGCCTCGCCCGCGCGCTGATCCACGACCCGAAGCTCGTGCTGCTGGACGAGCCCTTCGGTGCGCTGGATGCGCTGACGCGCGAGCGCATGAACCTCGAGATCCGGCGCATCTGGGCGAGCTCGGGCAAGACCGTCGTGCTGGTGACGCATGGCGTGCAGGAAGCGGTGTTCTGCGCCACGCAGGTCGCGGTGCTCACCGCCGGCCCGGCCCGCATGGCCGATCATTTCGCGGTGGACCTGCCGGAGCCGCGCGAACTCGCCATCCGCAACACCCCGGAATTCGGCGCCCTGGCGCGCCGGGTCTACGACCGGCTCGGAATTGCATGAGGGAGGAAGAACCATGATCCGACGCACATTGCTCGCCGCCGCCGCGGCGCTCGGCCTCGCCCTGCCTGCCGCGGCGCAGGACCGCATGGCACTGGTGCTGAACTGGACGCCGGGGCCCGACCACGCGCCGCTTTATTGGGCGCAGCAGCAGGGGATGTATCGCGATGCCGGAATCGCGCTGACCATCGAGAACGGCCGCGGCTCCGGCTTCGCCGCGCAGCGCGTCGGCGCGGGCCAGGCGCAGGTCGGCATCGTGGACAGCCCCGTCGCGCTGCAGGCGCGCGCGCAGGGCGCCGATCTCGTCGCGGGCATGATGATCTATGTCCAGTCGCCCTACGGCATCTACTGGCGCAAGTCGGCGGGCATCGCCTCGCCGCAGGATTTCCGCGGCCGGCGCATCGGCACGCCGCCGGCGGATGCGGCGCGCGTGATGTGGCCGATGATCTCCCGCGCCCTCGGCATCCCGGCCGATTCGGTCTCCTGGGTGAACATCGCGCCGCCCGCCAAGGTCACCTCGCTGCAATCGGGCGCCATCGACATCACGACGGAGTTCTACACCTCGCACCACATCTACCAGCGTGCGCTGGGTGACGACCTGGGCTTCGTCGCCACCCGCGATATCGGCTTCAACCCGTACGGCAACGCCTTCTGGTTCAACGGCGCCTGGCTGCGCGGCAACCGCGACGCGGCGCAGCGCTTCATGCGCGTGACGCAGCGCGCCTATGCCGCCTGCCTCGCCAACCCCGAGCCCTGCCTGGCCGCCACGGCGCAGCCGGCCGCGATGAGCATCGAGGACCTGCGCGTCGGCTGGGGCCTGGTCGGCGTGCTGATGACCTCCGATGCAGGCTCCACGCGGCCGCTCGGCGGCATGGACCCCGCGCGGATGGAGCAGACCATCGAGGCGGTGAAGACTGCCTTCAACATCCCCGCCACGACGCCGGCGGAGGTGATGACCAACGACCTGCTCGACGCCGCGGTGCCGGGCTTCCGGGGCGCGGCGCGATGAGCACCCCGCGCATCCTCACGACCGTCGTCGGGAGCTACCCGGTTCCCGACTGGCTCGCCGCGCTGCCCTCGGAGACGGCGGTCGCCGACGCCACGCGCGTGGTCATCGCCACGCAGGAGCAGGCGGGCATCGACCTCGTCTGCGACGGCGAGCTCTATCGCTTCGACGTGAACCATCCCGAGACCAACGGGATGATCGAGTATTTCACCCGGCCCATGTCGGGTATCCGCAACGACGCCACCTTCGAGGAGGTGCTGGAGTATCGCGCGCAGCGCGGCATGGCCTTCCGCATGCGCCCGCCCGGCACGGTGGACGGGCCGATCGGCCATGGCACGCTCGACCTGCCGGCCGCCTGCGCGAAGGCGCGGCGGCTGGCCACCAGGCCGCTGAAGTTCACCCTCACCGGCCCGCACATGCTGGCCAAGACGCTGATCGACAAGCACTACGGCGGCAGCGCGGAGAAGGTGGCGCTGGCCATCGCCGACGTCCTGGCCGAGCAGGTGGCGCATTGCGATGCCGCGGTGATCCAGGTGGACGAGGCGAACCTGCCCGGCAGCCCGGAGGAGGCGCCCTGGGCGGCGGAGGCGATCAACCGCGTGCTGCGCGCGGTGAAGACCAAGGCCGCGGTGCATCTCTGCTTCGGCAACTATGGCGGCCAGTCCATCCAGAAGGGCGGCTGGGACAAGCTGATGGGCTACCTCAACAGCCTGCAGGTGGACCATGTGGTGATGGAGAACGCCCATCGCCCCGCCGAGGAACTGGCCGTGTTCCGCAATCTGCGGCCGGAGATCGGCATGGGCCTTGGCGTGGTGGACATCAAGCGCACCGATGTCGAGAGCGCGGACGACATCGCCCGCGCCATCGAGCGGGCGGAGACGGTGATCGGCCCCGGTCGCGTGCGCTACATCCATCCCGACTGCGGCTTCTGGATGCTGAAGCGCAACATCGTGGATGCGAAGATCCGGGCGCTGGTCGCCGGCCGCGACCTGTTCGAAGGCAGGAGCGTGCGACGCGCCGCGTAGCATCCGGGCCAGGACCCTGGCCGCTTGCCGTCCTCGGGACCGCCCTGCTGGCCGGGGCGGTCCTGCTCTCGCTCGGCCGCACGCCGATCTGCACCTGCGGCTATGTCGCGCTCTGGCATGGCGAGGTGTTCTCCAGCGGCAACTCGCAGCACCTGACGGATTGGTACACCCCGTCGCACATCGTCCACGGCTTCCTGTTCTACGGCGCCACCTGGCTGCTGATGCGCGGGGCCGGCTACTGGCCGCGGCTCTTGCTCGCCACGCTGGTCGAGGCGGCCTGGGAAGTGGCGGAGAACACCGAGGCGGTGATCCGCCACTACCGCGAAACCACCATCTCGCTCGGCTATGCCGGCGACAGCGTGATCAACTCGATCGCCGACATCGCCGCCATGTGGCTCGGCTTCTGGCTGGCCTCGCGGCTGCCGGTCTGGCTCAGCGTCGCGCTGGTGCTGGCGATGGAGCTCTTCGTCGGCTGGATGATCCGCGACAACCTGACGCTGAACGTGATGATGCTGCTCTGGCCGATCGACAGCGTGAAGGCCTGGCAGGGGGGCGGATAGGCGCCCGACGGGCGCTACCCCGCCAGCGCGTCGATCGCCTGGGCCAGCCTGACGTCGCGCGCCGAGAGCCCGCCGGCGTCATGTGTGCTGAGCACGATCTCCACCCGGTTCCACACATTGAACCATTCGGGGTGGTGGTCCTGTTGCTCGGCCAGCAGCGCGACGCGGGCCATGAAGCCCCAGGCCTCGGAAAAATCGCGGAAGCGGAAGGCGCGCCGGATCGCGTCGCGCCCCTCAACCAGGCTCCAGCCCGGCAGGGTCTCGGGCAGTGCCGCGCGGGCGGCGGCATCCAGCTTCTCGATCATCGGTCACGGCTCCGGCTTGACGGGACGATGCGGCAAGAGGTGGATGCGGCATGGCACGGTTCCACCACCCCCCCACGCTCGAGGACATCGTCGAGCTGGCCGAGCGCGCCTTCTCGGCCATCCCGAAGGAGCTGCGCGACCTGGTGCGCGGCGCCGCCATCGTGGTCGAGGACGTCGCCGACGAGGAGACCGCCCAGGCCGTCGGGCTGGAAAGCCCCTGGGCTCTGACCGGCCTCTACCGGGGCACGCCGCTGACGCAAAAGAGCGTGCTGGACGTGCCGGCGGAGCCCGACAGCATCACCCTCTACCGCGAGCCCATCCTGCTGGAGTGGATCGAGACCGGGGAGGACCTGTTCCGCCTGGTCCGCAACGTCCTGATCCACGAGATCGCCCATCATTTCGGCTTCTCGGACGACGACATCGAGCGGCTGGAGCGCGACGGCGGCTGATCCAGCCCGCTCCGGCCGCTGATCCGCCTACTCCGGCTCCGGCAGCACCTCGGCCGGCACGGCCACGCCGAGCGGCATGCCGCGCCGCATCGCCACCAGCACCCCGGCCACCGCCCAGCCGCGATCCTCGGGCAGCTGCACCAGCAACGGCGCGCCGGAGGCGCCGCGCGTCGCGGTGCAGTCATGCAGCAGCATCGGGCGCCCGAGGTCGTGCATCGCCTTGCCCACCACGCGGCAATCGGGGTCGGCCATCAGCACCTCGCGCTGATCCTGCTGGTAGCCGCCCACCATGGCCCGGTCGCTCGCCAGCGGCACGTCGCGCAGCAGCGGCAGGACGCGGTCGGGCGTGCCGAGCGGCCGGTCGAGCGTCAGCAGCGCCCAATCCGCCCAGTCCGGCCCGGGCGACGGGCCGGACGCATCGTAGTCCGGGTCCACCCGGATCGCCCGAACCCGCGCCTCCGCCACCCACCGCCCCCGCTCGTAGCCCAGCAGGAACCGGAAGGAGGCGGCGGGCATGATGCGGCTGCCGTCCTCGCCGCGCCCGACCAGGCAATGGGCGGCGGTGATCAGGCTGCGCGGCCCGATCAGCGCGGCGGTGCAGATGGTGCCGGCGCGCTGCAGGCGTCCCACCCCGCGCCAGGGGTCGGATGCCGGGTCCACCGGCACGCGAGGGTCCTCCCGCCCGATGCCCACGCGGCGCGGCGCGACCTGCGGCGCCTCGGACTGGCGGGGCGCCGCCGGGCGCGCCGGGCCATCGGGCCGCGCCGCGGGCGGGCGTTGGCCCTGCGGCCGGCCCTGCTCGGGCGTGATGAGCCAATCCGGGGCGCGCCGAAGCTCCACCCGCGGCGGGCCGCCGGGCGGGTTCGTCATCCAGGCCGGTGGCGGGCGCAGCTGCACCTGCGGCCGGGTCGGCGCGTCCTGCGCCAGCGCCAGCGCGGGCGCGACGAGCAGGGCGGCGGCCAGACCGGCCAGCACAGGGGGCGTCATCCGGCCCATCTCACTCCACCTCGCCCACCACCGCGGCCGGCACGGCGAAGCCGAGCGCCATGTCGGCGCTGACGGCGGCGGCCACCCCTGCCACGCCCCACGCGCCCCCGGGCAGCTGCACCAGCAGCGGCGCGCCGCTGGAGCCGCGAGTGCCGGCGCAGTCATGCACCAGCGTCGGCAGCCCGCTCCGCGGGCGGTTCAGGCCGAGGATCCGGCACTGCGAATCCGCCAGCAGCACCTCCGGCCGATCCTGCTGATAGCCGGCCAGCATCGCCGGCGTGCGCGGCGCCGGCACCTGGCGCAGCAGCGGCAGCGGCCGGTGCGGCGGCCCGAGCCGCCGGTCCAGCGTCAGCAGCGCCCAGTCCGCGCCCGCCTCCCCGCGCTGCGGGTCATAGCCATCGCCGATGACGAAGCCGGTGACGCGCGCCTGCGCCGTCCATTCGCCGCGCTCATAGCCGAGCAGGAAATGCACCGAGCGCGGCTGCACCGGGCGGTTGGTGCGGGGCGCGATCAGGCAATGCGCCGCCGTCAGCACCCGGTCCGGCGCCACCAGCGCGCCGGTGCACCGCCCGCCGAGCTCGGTCTGCACGCGCCCGAGGGATTCGAAGGGCTGCAGGCGTCGGTTCACCGGCCGCCGCGGGTCGTCGGGGCCGACGCCCGGCAGCAGCAGCCCGGGCGGCGGCCGGCCCGTCTCCTGCGCCGCCGCCGGCAGGGCCAGCACCAGCAGGGCGAGGATCGCCGGGATCAGCATCGGGTCAGCAGCTCCGCCACGAAGCGGGGCACGATCTCGGTGGCCGGGCCGTGCCGCGCCTCGTCGAAATCGGTGCGCACCGCCGAGGGTTCCAGGTTCAGCTCGACGGTGCGCGCGCGGCCGCGCACCTCGGCGACGAAGCCGGCGGCCGGATAGACCTGCCCGCTGGTGCCGATCGCGACGAAGATGTCGCAGCGATCGAGCGCGGCGCCGATCTCCGCCATGTGCAGCGGCATCTCGCCGAACCAGACGACATGCGGGCGCATCCCGCCGGCATGCCTGCAGGCGGGGCAGGGCGTGGTGGTGGAGAGATCCTCTTCCCAGCGCGCGACCGCGCTGCAGCGCAGGCAGCGCGCCTTCGCCAGCTCGCCATGCATGTGCAGCAGCCGGCGGGAGCCGGCGCGGTCGTGCAGGGAATCCACGTTCTGCGTGACCAGCAGGAAGTCGCCGGGCCAGCGCGCCTCCAACTCCGCCAGCGCGTGGTGGGCGGCATTGGGCGCGATGGCGGGATCGCGCAGCTGGGCGCGGCGCGCATTGTAGAAGGCGTGGACGCGGGCCGGGTCGCGGGCGAAGGCCTCGGGCGTCGCCACATCCTCGATCCGCACCTGCGCCCAGATCCCGTCCGCGTCGCGAAAGGTGGCAAGGCCGGATTCGCGGCTGATGCCGGCGCCGGTCAGGATCACGAGGGACGGGGCAGCCATGACCGCGATCCTATCACGATCCTATGCCGCGGCACGCGGCGGCGGCAGCCGCCGGATCATCAGGGTCAGCACCACGGCCAGGGCGAGCAGCAGGACCGGCACCGATCCCGCGCCGAACAGGTCCGCCGACACGCCCATGATCGCGGGCAGCACCGCCACCCCGGCCATGGCGGACGCGACCTGCAGGCCGATCGCATGCACCGCATGCGGCCCGAGCCGCGCGGGCGTCAGCGCCATCATGGTCGGATAGACCGGCGCCAGCAGCGCGGCCATCAGCAGCAGCGCGGCGAGATCGGCGATGCCGAGGGCCAGCATGCCCGCGGCCGCAGCCATCGGCGGCATCGCCAGGCGCAGCAGCCGGTCGGGTCCGACCCGGTCCACGACGAAGCCCATCCCGATCCGCGCCCCGGCCAGCCCGGCCCAGAACAGCGTCGCCGCGAAGGCGCCCTCGGCCGGCGTCGCGCCGCGCGCGGTCAGGATGGTCGCCGCCCATTGGCCGGCGCCGGATTCGAGCCCGGTATAGACGAAGAACACCGCCATCTGGCGCCGCACCAGCGGGTTGCGCAGCGCCGCTAAGGCGGTGACGTGCATCCCGGCATCGGCGGGCGATGCATCGTCCCAGCGGCGGCGAGTGGCGATGAAGGCCAGGCACAGCGCCAGCAGCGCCGCGCCGATGGCGGCATACACCGCCTGCCAGCCGGCGCCCGCCGCCAGCAGCGCGACCGCCGCGGCCGGGCCCAGCGTCGCCCCGATGCCCCAGCAGGCATGCAGCCAGTTCAGGTGCCGCGGCGCCAGGTGCCGCGCCGACCAGGCATTGAGCGCCGCATCCACCGCCCCGCCGCCCGCTCCGGCCATGACCGCCAGCGCGACGAACAGCGCGAAGGGCGGCGCCAGGGACTGGCCGAGCGCGGCCAGCGCGGTGGCGGCGACGCTTGCCGCCAGGACCCCGCCGATGCCGAGCGCGCCGATGATCCGCCCGGCCAGCAGCCCGGCCAGGATGTAACCGCCGGCGAGGCCGGCCAGCACCAGGCCGAGCCCGGCATTGGGCAGGCCATAGGCGGGCGCGACCTCCGGCCAGAGGGTGCCGGGCAGCGGGTCGGGCAGGCCGAGGCCGATGAAGGCGAGATAGGCGAGGGCGAGGAGGGGCACGCCGCCCTCTACACCCCGCCCCGCCGCCCGTCAGTGCCCGTGGCCCTGCATCGCCGGGCCGCGCGCCCCGGCGCCCTCGACCTTCAGCTGCACCTCGATCTCCCCGGCGCGCTCGAAGACCAGGGTCACCGGCACGCTCCTTCCCTGCTCCAGCGGCCCGGTCAGCCCGATCAGCATCAGGTGCAGGCCGCCCGGCTGCAGCGCGACGGTGGCGCCGGCCGGCACCTCGATCGCCGGCACCGGGCGCATGCGCATCACGTCGCCCTCGCGGATATGCGTGTGCAGCTCGACCACGCGCGCGATCGCGGCGCGGGCCGAGACCAGGCGGTCGGCGGTGGCGCCCGTGTTGCGGATGGTCATGAAGCCGGCGCCCGTGCCGCCGGCGCGCATGGAGCGGGTCCAGGGCGTGGCGACGGAGATCCCGCCCGAGGATTGCGCCCGCGCGGCCGGTGCGAGCGACAGCGCGCTCGTCGCGCCCAGCAGGGCGCGTCGCGAAAATACGGTCATGGCAGTCTCCTCAGGCCAGCGCGTCGAGATCGGCGGGCTTCAGCCCGGCCCGGCCTTCGATCCGCCCCGCGATGCGGGCGAGATTGGCGGCGATGCGTGCGCCGGCGACGGGATCGCCGGTGGCGCAGGTGGTGCCGGCGATGGTCAGCGCGCGCTGCATCGCCATGCGCTCCTCCGCCGTCGCATGCGGCAGCGCGGCTTCCAGCGCGGCGCGCGCTGGCGCCAGGGCGCCGTCGCAGACCTGGGTCAGATGCGCGTCCATCGCTTCCTGGTCGCAGGCGGACGCGGGCTTCGCGGCGAGCGCGGCGGCCCCGGCCAGGGCGGCGAGGGGCAGCAGGCGTCGGGTCTGGTCCATGGTCGTGCCCTCCCTCAGTTGCGCGGCGCCAGGCGGAGCGCCGGGGCCGGGTAGCGGTATTGCGTCACGCGGACGCCAGGCTGGGGGATTTCGGTCCAGGCGGCGGTGGCGCCGCCCTCGCATTCCTGGATGGCCTGGAAATGCAGCGTCTCGTTCGGCCGGTCCGGCAGGCGCATGCGGATCACGAACTCGTCGTAATGCGCGTTGGGCAGGTTGCCGCCCTCCCAGACGATCTCCGAGGCATCGCCGATGGCGCCGTGGCCGGAGGGCGCCTCGCCACGGTAGGTCACGCGCAGCGTCCAGCCCGCCTTCGGCATCGGTCGCGCCTGGGTCACGCCCTCGGGCAGGCGGACGATGAAGCGGATCGTGGCCGCGTCCTCGCAGCCATGCGGCACGCGGAACACCGCGCGATAGGTGGAATTGGCCGGGGCCTGGGCGGCTTCCAGCGAAACATGCGCGGCGGCCGGGCCGGCGCAGAGCAAGGCAAGCGCCAGCGCGGCGCCCGATCTGGTGGACATGGTGGAACTCCTCGATCCGGAACGATGGAGACAGGTCGGATCAGGAGGTCGGCGGCGGCGCCCTCGGCTGGCAGGATCGCGGCGGTGAGGGGAATTGCGGCTGCGGCGGCGCGGGCGGATCGGCGCTCTGCGCCAGCAACACCGGGGTTGCGACGCCGGGCGCTGGGGGCAGCAGCGCGAAGGCGGCGGGGCCCTGGCAGGCGGGGCAAATGCCGCCGCCATGCGTGGCCTGGTCGCCCCGCTCCTCCTCCCCGGCCGGCAGGCTGACGCGGTGCAGGCCCTCGGCGGTGCAGATCTCCACCGTGAAGCCCGGCGCCGGCGCCGCAAGGCGCAGGCAATGGCCGAAGGCCGTCCCCCACTGCAGCAGCAGCAGGACGACCAGCAGGCGCGTCAGGGCAGGGCGGAGGCGCACGTTCGGCTGCTTACCACCCTGGCCACCCGGCGGGGAAGCGGATCACGCGAGCTCGTACTCCACCTCCGGAACGTAATGCGCCGATTCCTTGCCGAGGCGGGAGGAGAACAGCGTGAAATGCTCGATCGGCACCGGCGGCGGGCGGAACAGCGCATGCGCCTGCAGGAAGGAGACCAGCTTGTGCGTCTCCGCCTTCTCGGTGCGGGCCAGGGTGACATGCGGGGCGAAGCGGCGCCGCTCCGGCTCCAACCCCACGCGCTGCAGCGCGGTCTCGACCTTGCCCTGCAGGCGGCCCAGCGCCTCGGACCGCTCGGCGGGCACATGCAGGGACATGATGCGCCCGCCCTTCTCGAAGGTGCCGATCCCGGCCAGCGCCAGGTCGAAGCGCGGGGAGCGGATGCCGGCGAGCGCCGCGTCCACCTCCTCGGCGCGCCAGGGCTCGATCTCGCCGATGAAGCGGAGCGTCAGGTGGTAGTTCTCGGGCGGGACCCATTTCGCCCCGGGGATGCCACCCGCCAGCGCGGCGAGCTGCGTCTTGACCAGGGCGGGCAGGGCGAGGGCGACGAAGAGGCGCAGCATGGGGAGCCCTCCGCGAATCACGCCGCCCGATCGCCGAAGGGCCGCAGGCCCGTAGGCGTGAATCGGTCGGCCAAGTCAGCTTCAGCCTGCGGCCGGAACCGGCACCCGGTCCAGAAGGGTTTCGATGAAAGGCAGCATCCGGCGCGCGATGACGTCGGCCCCCTCCGCCGTGGGGTGGATGCGATCCGGCTGATTAAGCGAAGGCTGGCCCGCCACCCCGTCCAGCAGGAAGGGATAGAACACGACGTTCGGCCTCTCGCGTGCCAGCGTCTCGAAAACCCCCGAAAATTCCTGGCCGTAGTCCCGCCCGAGATTGGGCGGCGCCACCATGCCGGCGAGCAGCACCGGGATGTTGCGCTGGCCGAGCCGGTCCAGGATGTCCTCGAGATTGGCCTTCATCTGCGCCGGGGTCAGCCCGCGCAGCCCGTCATTGCCGCCGAGCGCCACGATCACCGCATGCGGGCGGTCGGCCAGCGCCCAGGCCAGCCGCGCCCGGCCCCCGGCCGTGGTGTCGCCAGAGACGCCGGCATCGATCACCCGGACATTCCGCCCCCTCTCGCGCAGCAGCGCCTGGATGCGTGCCGGCGGCCCCTCGGAGCGGGCCAGGCCGAAGCCGGCGGTGATGGAATCGCCCAGCATCAGCAGGCGGATCTCCCCGCCCCCCGCCCCCTGTGCCCGGGCGGGTTGGCTCGCCGGCAGCAACATTGCGATACCGGCGCATGCCTTCCGCAGCACCGCCCGGCGCCCATATCGGGAGGAACCGCCGGAGAGACCCGTGACCGAAAAGCCAGCCCCCCTGATCCAGGCCAGCGGCCTCGTCTTCACCGCCCAGGCCGTTTCCGGCCCGGTGCAGGTGCTGCGGGGGGTGGATCTGTCCGTGTCTTCCGGGGAGGCGGTGGGGATCGTCGGCCCGAGTGGGTCTGGCAAGACCTCGCTCCTGATGCTGCTGGCTGGATTGGAACGGCCGACCGCCGGCCGCCTCTCCGTCGCGGGCCGGGACCTCGCCGCCTTGGACGAGGATGCGCTGGCCCGCTTCCGCCGCGATGAGATTGGGATCGTCTTCCAGGCCTTCCACCTCGTGCCGACCATGACGGCGCTGGAGAATGTCGCGATCCCGCTGGAATTCGCCGGGCGCCGCGACGCCTTCGACCGCGCGGCGGATTCCCTCAAGGAGGTCGGGCTCGGCCACCGGCTGGAGCATTATCCCGGCCAGCTCTCGGGCGGCGAGCAGCAGCGCGTGGCGCTGGCCCGCGCCGTGGTGGCGGAGCCGCGCCTGATCCTGGCTGACGAGCCGACCGGCAACCTCGACCGCGCCACCGGGTCCGTGGTGATGGACCTGCTGTTCGGCCTGCGCGCGCGGCTCGGCACCACGCTGCTGCTGATCACCCATGACCCGGCGCTCGCCGACCGTTGCGGCCGGCAGGTGCGGATCGAGGACGGTAAGATCGTCAGCGACACCCAGGCGCTGCGGCTCGCCGCCGAATGACCACGCATATCCTGCAGGGCTGGCGGCTCGCCCGCCGCGAGCTGCGCGGCGGGCTGAAATCGCTGCGCATCGTGCTCGCCTGCCTCGCCCTCGGCGTGGCGGCGATCGCCGCGGTCGGCACGCTCCGCGCCGCGACCGAGGCCGGGCTGCGCGCCGACGGCGCAAGGCTGCTCGGCGGCGACCTCGAGGTCGAGACCAACCAGCGCGCCCTGTCCCAGGCCGCGAAGGACTGGGCGACGGCGCGCGGCGCGATCGTCTCCGAGGTGATCGAGATGCGCGCCATGGCCATCGCCCCCTCGGGCGAGCGGTCGCTGGTGGAGCTGAAGGCGGTGGATTCCGCCTATCCCCTCTATGGCGAGCTGGTGCTGGCGCCGGCCGAGGCCACCCTCGCCCTGCGCGAGGGCCGGCACGGCGTGGCGCTGGAAGGCTCGGTGGCCGAGCGCCTCGGGCTGCGGCCCGGCGATCCGGTGCGGATCGGCGAGGCGACCTTCCGGTATGTCGGGATCGTCGCCACCGAGCCCGACCGCATCGCGAGTCCCGCGGTGCTCGGCCCGCGCGCCCTGGCCCTGGCCTCCGCGATCCCCGAGACCGGGCTGATCCAGCCCGGCTCGCTCTTCGACTACGACACGCGCGTGCGGCTGCCCGCCGGGGTGGATGCGCGGCGCTTCGCGGAGGACTGGCAGGCGGCGCATGGCGATGGCGGCTGGCGCGTCCGCTTCGCTGGCGAGGCCGAGCCCCGCGTCACCCGTTTCCTCGACCGCGCCGCCTCCTTCCTGACGCTGGCGGGCTTCACCGCGCTGCTGGTCGGCGGGATCGGCGTGGCGACGGGCGTCCGCGCCTGGCTGGAGGCGCGCGGGCGCACCATCGCGACGCTGCGCTGCCTGGGCGCGCCGGCCGCCACCATCCTGGCGACCTACCTGATCCAGGTGCTGCTGCTCGCGCTGCTCGGCATCGGCATCGGGTTGGTGGCCGGGTTCGGCCTGACCTGGCTGGCCGCGCAGGCGCTGGCCGGCGCGCTGCCGGTGCCGCCGCGGCTCGGCATCTATCCGCGCGAACTGGGCCTCGCCGCGCTGTTCGGCCTGCTGACGGCGCTCGCCTTCGCGCTCTGGCCGCTCGGACGGGCGCAGCGCATCCCCGGGGCCGCGCTGTTCCGCGACACGGTCACCGCCAATCCGGGCTGGCCCTCGCGCGGGCTGATGCTCGCCAATGCGGCGGCGGCGCTTGCGCTTGCGGCGCTGGTGATCGCGACGGCCGAGCAGCCCCGCTTCGCCATGGGCTTCGTCGCCGGCGCGGCGGCGACGCTGCTGCTGTTCCGCCTCGGCGCCAGCGTACTGATGCGCGCGGCCCGCGCCTTGCGGCACATCCGCCGCCCCGCCTGGCGGCTCGGCCTCGCGAACCTGCACCGGCCCGGCGCGCCGACGCCGACCATGCTGGTCGCGCTCGGCATCGGGCTGACCACGCTGGCGGCCATCGCCACCATCGAGGGCAATCTGCGCCGGCAGATCTCCGACCAGATCCCCTCTGCCGCGCCTTCCTTCTTCTTCATCGACATCCAGAACGATCAGGCGCGGGCGTTCGACCGGCTGGCCCAGGCGCAGCCCGGGGTGGCCGAGGTGAAGCGCGCCCCCTCGCTGCGCGCCCGCGTCGTCGCCGTGGACGGTGTGCCGGCCGAGGAGATGATGGGCCGGGTGCGGGAGGATACGCGCTGGGCGATGCGCGGCGACCGCGGCCTGACCTATGCCGCGACGCCGCCCGAGGGCACGCGGCTCGTCGCCGGGCAATGGTGGCCGGCCGATTATGACGGCCCGCCGCTGGTGTCCTTCGACGCAAACATCGCCGATGGCTGGGGCATCGGCCTCGGCTCCGTGATCACGGTCAACGTGCTCGGCCGCGACATCGACCTGAAGATCGCCTCGCTGCGGGAGATCCAGTGGCGGGGCCTCGGCATCAACTACGTCATGGTGGCGTCGCCCGGCCTGCTGGAGGCGGCGCCGCACACGCATATCGCGACCGTGCGCAGCACGCCGGAAGCCGAGACGGGCGTGCTGCGTGCCATCACCGACGCCTTCCCCAACGTCTCCGGCATCCGCGTGCGCGACGCGCTGGAAGCGATCGCCGGCCTGCTGACGCGGGTGGGCGTGGCACTGCAGGCGACCTCCTCGGTCACGCTGCTGGCCGGGATGCTGGTGCTGGCCGGCGCGGTGGCGGCCGGGCAGCGGCGGCGGGTGCGCGACGCGGTGGTGCTGAAGACGGTCGGCGCCACCCGGTCGCAGATCCGCGCCGCCTGGCTGGTGGAATTCGGCCTGCTCGGGCTGGTGGCGGGGCTGCTGGCCGCGGCGGCGGGCTCCGCCGCCTCCTGGGCGGTGGTGCGCTTCGTGATGCGCGGCGAATGGGTGTTCCTGCCCGGCACGCTCGCCGCCGTGGTGGTGGGCTGCGTGCTGCTGACGCTGGCGCTCGGCTATGTCGGCACCGCGCTCGCCCTCCGCGCCCGCCCGGCCCCGCTGTTGCGCAACGAGTAGCGGCGGGCTTCCCTGGCGCCATGGAACAGCCGATCGCCGAGGGCGACGCCGCACAGCTTCGCCACGCCTTCGCCCTGGCCATGAAGGCCCGGGAGCGGGGCGACCGACCCTTCGCCGCCGTCATCGTCGCGGAGGACGGGACCATCCTGGCCGAGGGCCTCTCCACGCAGGGGGCCGGGGGCGGCGGGACGCTCGCGCATTCCGAGATGAACGCCTGCCAGGCGGTGATCGCCGCGGGCCTGCCCCGAGCCCGGCTGCGTCGGGCGACGATCTATTCCTCGGGCGAGCCCTGCGCGATGTGCTCGGCGGCGATCTTCTACACCGGGGTCGGCCGGGTAGTGTACGGCCTCTCAGCCGCCGCGATCCTGCACCTGCGCAACGCCCAGCCGCACACCGCCGGCCTCTCGCTCTCCTGCCGGGCGGTGCTGGACAGCGCGGCGGAGAAGGTGGAGGTGGTCGGGCCGTGCCTGGAAGCGGAAGGGGCGGTGCCGCACCAGGGCTACTGGGTGCAGGGCGCGGCCTGACGGCCGCGTCACCTTTCGGGCCAGGATACGCAAAGCCGTCACCGATCGCCCAGTTGATCTGGATTACCAAAACTCCATATGATGCGGGACGCCGGGACGGTCCCTCACCAGTCGAGTCCACCCTCGTCCCGCCGGGAGGATTTTTTCACCATGGCTTTCGGCCCCGACAACCGCTTCCAGACGGGCGGCTCGGCCTGGACCCAGCCCTTCGGGCGGTCCACGGCCGTGGATGCCGCCCAGCTCGATGAGGGTCTCAGGGCGTACATGCTGCGCGTGTACAACTGGATGGCCTCCGGCCTCCTGTTGACCGGCATCGTCGCCTTCCTGATCGCGAGCAATCCCGCCATCGCCAGCCTCTTCTACGAGGTTGTCCGCACCCCGCGCGGCAACGCGACGGTGCCGACCATCCTCGGCTGGATCGCGATGTTCTCGCCCCTCGCCTTCATCCTGGTGCTGAGCTTCGGCATCAACCGGATGAGCAAGACCGGCGCGCAGGCGCTGTTCTGGGCGTTCTGCGCGGTGATGGGCGCGTCGATGTCCAACATCTTCGCGATCTACACCTCGGCCTCCATCGCCAGCACCTTCTTCATCACGGCGGCGATGTTCGGCGCGGTCAGCCTCTACGGCTACACGACGAAGGCGGACCTGACGAAGATGGGCAGCTTCATGATGATGGGCCTGATCGGCATCATCATCGCGAGCGTCGTCAACATCTTCATCGGCAGCAGCGCGCTGCAGTTCGCGATCAGCGTGATCGGCGTGGTGGTCTTCGTCGGCCTCACCGCCTACGACACGCAGCGGATCAAGGCGGACTACATCGAGCACGTCTATGCCGAGGGCACGGAGCTCGCGGGCAAGCGCAGCGTGTTCGACGCGCTGGCGCTCTACCTGAATTTCGTGAACCTATTCCAGCTGCTGCTGCAGTTCATGGGCGTGCGCCAGAACAGCGAGTGACATCGGCCCGGCCGCCACGCGCGGCCGGTCCCCCGACAAGAGGCAAAACGCCCGTCACACGAAACCCCGGCAGCCCTCTGCCGGGGTTTTTTGTACGGCTGCCGCTGTCGGGTGGCGAAGGTGTCTCGCGGCCCCCGGCGGGAGGTGCTGCTGCGCTGTCAGCCGGCGCAACGCGGGGGGGGGCGGGCGCCCGACTTCGCAACCCGACCGCGGCAGCAGCTCAAAAATACCCTTCGCGCTTCTTGCGTTCCATGGAGGCTTCCTGGTCCTTGTCGATCAGGCGGCCGGCGCGTTCGCTCACGCGGCTCTCGCGCAGTTCGACGATGACCTCGTCGATGGTGGCGGCGCGGCTTTCATGGGCGGCGGTCAGCGGCCAGTCGCCCATGGTGCGGAAGCGCACCCAGCACATCTCCACCTGTTCGCCGGGCAGCAGCGGCATGCGGTCGTCGTCGCGCATGATGATCATGCCGTCGCGGCGCAGGATCGGCCGTTCCGCCGCGTAGTAGAGCGGGACGATCGGGATGTCCTCGGCGGCGATGTAGTCCCACACGTCGAACTCGGTCCAGTTGGACAGCGGGAACACCCGCATGCCCTCGCCCTGGTTCACCCGCGTGTTGTAGAGGCCCCAGAGTTCCGGCCGCTGGTTGCGCGGCTCCCAGGTGTGGCCCGAGGTGCGGTGGCTGAACACGCGTTCCTTGGCGCGGGCCTTCTCCTCGTCGCGCCGGGCGCCGCCGATGGCGGCGTCGAACTTGTGCAGGTCCAGCGCCTGTTTCAGCGCCTCGGTGCCCATGACGTTCATGTGCACCTGGCTGCCATGCTCGATCGGATTGATGCCACGCGCCAGCCCGTCCGGGTTGGTATGGACGATCAGGTTGAGGTCGAGCTCCTTCGCGCGTCGGTCGCGGAAGTCGAGCATCGCCCGGAAATCCCAGCCGGTGGCGATGTGCAGGCAGGGGAAGGGCAGGCGCCCCGGCGCGAAGGCCTTCTGCGCAAGGTGCAGCACCACGGAACTGTCCTTGCCGATGGAATACAGCAGGACAGGGTTGCGGAAGCTCGCGGCGGTCTCGCGCAGGATGCCGATAGCCTCGGCCTCCAGGCGGCGCAGATGCGGGGTCAGCCGGCTTGTGGCCGCGATTGCCATGCTCGGTGGGATCCTCGGAAGGTGCGGTCCGGAACGCGCGAGATGGCACGACCGCGGGTTGAGGGGAACCCCCGCGGCCGCACGGGGGTCAGCCGGACTTCAGCACGTCCTGCAGCTTCTCGGACGCGGCCGCCTTGTCGGTGCGGTCTATGGCGGCGAGCTCGGCGGCGAGGCGGTCCAGCGCCTGCTCGTAGATCTGGCGTTCGGAGAAGGACTGGTCGGGCTGCCCGGCATTGCGGTGCAGGTCGCGCACGACCTCGGCGATGGCGAGCGGGTCGCCGGAGTTGATCTTCTGCTCGTATTCCTGGGCGCGCCGCGACCACATGGTGCGCTTGATCCGGGCGCGGCCGCGCAGGACGTCCAGCGCCTCCCGAATGACGGCCTCGCTGGCGAGCTTGCGAAGGCCGGAGGAGGCGGCCTTGTTCACCGGCACGCGCAGCGTCATGCGGTTTTCCTCGAAGGTGACGATGATCACCTTCAGGGAGAAGCCGGCCACCGGGATCTCCTCGATGCCCTGCACCTGGCCGACGCCATGGGTGGGATAGACGACATGGTCGCCGGTCTTGAAGTCCACCTGCGGCGCCCTGGCGCGTGGCGGGGCGACGGGCGGCCCGCCGCCATGGCGGTGGTGTTGCGGTGGCCGCGGCGGCATCGTCGGCGGCGGCGCGGAGGCGCCCGATGCCGCGGGGCGCGGCGGGGCCGCGGCCGGCGGCGCGGGAATGGGGGGCGGCTGCGTCGCCGCGGGCGCAGTGAGGGGTTGCGGCAGCGGCTCGGCGGGAGCCACCACGGGCTTCGACGGTTCAGCCCGCGCAGGGGCCGGGCGGCTGGCCGCGGAGCCGTTCGGCGTCCCGGCAGTGCGGGTCACCGCCGGCGCGGCGGACTTCGGGGCGGGATCGGCCGGCGCCGTGACCTTGGGCGGCGTTGCCGCCCTGGTCGCGGCCGGCACGGCGACAGCCTTGGCCTTGACCGGCCTGGCGACGGCGACCGCCGGCTTCGCCGCCACCTTGGCCGAGTTCTTGACGGCGCCGCGGGCGGCGGGTGCGGCGGCTGGCTTGGGCGCGGTGCCCGACCTGGCTGCCGAGTTGGCCGGCTTGCGGGCCGGGGTCTTTGCTGGCGCCTTGGGCGCCGCTTTCGTCGTCGGTCTCGCTGCCGTCTTCTTGGCCGCCTTCGCCGCTGCCGCCCGCGCCGCAGGCGCGTCGGCGGGCCGCTTGGCGGCCGGCGTGGGCGGGGCTGCCTTCGAGCCCGCCGCCGTCGAGACCGCCGCCGTCGAGATCGCGGTCTTCGAGCCCGCCGCCGTCGAGCTCGCTGGGTTCGAGACCGGGGTGTT
>NZ_JBWXTD010000003.1:506174-519115 GCF_056682175.1 Falsiroseomonas sp. RANM36 | reverse complement strand
GCCGGCCGCCTCCCCCCCCCCCCCCCCCCCCCCCCCCCCCCCCCCCCCCCCGCGCGCGCCCCCCCCCCCCCGCGCCTGGCGGGCTGCACCGTCTCCTTCACCGGCCATGGCTACGACATCTATGGCGCCGCCGCCGCCGACCTGCCGGCGAAACTTGGCGCCGCCGACCTCGCCGTCGCGGTCTGCGAGGACATGGCCGACGACTTCCGCAGGCTCGCGCCTGCTGCCCGCATCGCGATGGTGCCCTGCGGCGTGGACCCCGCGCGCTTCCGTCCCATGCCGGACGCGCCGCGCAACGGCCGCCTGCTCGCCGTCGGCCGGCTTGCGCCGCAGAAGGGCTACGACACCCTGATCAACGCGCTGGCGCGAATCTCCGTCGAAGACCGGCCCGTCGTGGACGTGGTCGGCGCCGGCGAACTGGAACTTAGCCTGCGCGTCATGGCGCGCGAGCTCGGCGTCTCCGACCACATCCGCTTCCTCGGCGCGCGCTCCGCGGCGTGGCTCGCTGCGGAAGGGCCGCGCTATCTCGGCCTCGTCGCGCCTTTCGTGGTGACGGCGGATGGCGACCGCGACACCGGCCCTCTGGTGGTGAAGGAGGCGCTGGCGATGGGCCTGCCGGTGCTCGCCTCTGCGCTCATGGGCCTGAAGGAGAGCGTGACCCCCGCCTGCGGCATGCTGGTGCCGCCCGGCGATGCCGCGGCGCTCGCCGACGGCCTGGGGCGGCTCGCGACGCTGTCCGAGGAGACGCGGCGCGCGATGGGCGCGGCCGGGCGGGCGCATGTGCAGGCGCGCTTCACGCTGGAGGCGCAGGCCGCCGGGCTCGCCGCCGCCATCGCGGGGCTGCGCCCATGATCGCGCGCCTTCTCGGCCGCTTGCCGGCGCCGTTGCGCGCGGCCGCGCTCTATGCGCTGGCGATCGCCTGGGGCAAGGGCATCTCGCTGGCGATGCTGCCGCTCCTGACCGCGCATCTCTCGCCCGCCGAGTTCGGCCGGCTCGAATTGCTGGCGAGCGTCGCCGAGCTGGCGGCGCTGCTGCTCGGCGCCGGCCTCGTCGAGACGCTGTTCCGCTTCGGCGCCGGGCCCGACCCGCGGCGCGCCGCGGCGGAGGTGACGGGGCTCGCGCTCGTGCTCTCGCTCTCCGCGCTGCTTCTGCTGCCGCTTCTCGCCGCGCCGCTTGCAGGCGCGCTGCCGGCCGATGCGGCGGCGGGCGAGGTGATGCTGCTCGGCGTCGCCGTCGCGATGGGCCCGCTGATCGGCGTGACGCTCGCCTGGCTGCGCCTCTCTGACGAGCCCGCGCGCTTCGCCGCCGCGGAGACGCTGCGCGCCGCTGTGCAGGCCGCGCTCGTCACGCTGCTCGTCCTCGCCGGCTTCGGCGTGGCGGGCGTGCTGGCGGGTGGTGCTGCGGTCGCCGTGCTGGCTGCGCTGCTTCTTCTGCTGCGGCAGGCGCGCCGCACCGGCGTGGCCTTCGCGCCTTCCGCCTGGGGCCGGCTGCTGGCCTATGGCGTGCCGCTGATCGGCAGCGGGCTGGCGGGCTTCGCGCTGGGCACGGCGGATCGTTGGGTATTGGCCGCGCATGTCGCGCCGGAGGCGCTCGGGCATTACGCGCTCGCGGCCAAGATCGCGCTGGTCGCGGCCTTCCTGACGCAGCCCTTCGAGCTCTGGTGGTATCCGCGCCGCCAGCGCGTGCTGGCGGAGCCGGGCGGCGCGGCGCGCAGCGCGCGCATCGTCGGCGCCGGCGCGGCCTGCGTGCTGCTCGCCGCCGCGGCCGCGGCGATCGGCGGGCCTTTGCTGATCGCGCTCGCCACGCCCCCGGGCTACCACGCCGCGATCGCCTTCCTGCCCTGGCTCGCCGCGGTGGTCGCGCTGCAGGCGCTTGGCAGCCTGGTCAATGTCGGCTGCTACATCGGCCGCACCGGCGCCTTGCCGCTGCTGGCGAACGGCACGGCGGCGCTGGTGGCGGTGGCGGGGTATGCGCTGCTGATCCCGCGCTTCGGCGTGCCGGGCACGCTGGCCGCGACGCTGGCCGCGCAGGCGGTGCGCTTCCTCTTGTTCCTGGCGCTGTCGCAGCGCCGCGCGCCTGTTCCCTATCCGCTCGGCCGGATCGCGCTGCTGGCCGCAGCGGCGGCGTCCTGCGTGGCGGCGATGCCGGCGCCCGGCATCGCGGCATCGGCGCTCGGCGCGCTGGCACTCGGTGCGCTGGGCAGCCTCGCGCTGCTGCTGCGGCTGGTGGAGCTTCCGCACCGCGCGGCGCCGGCGGCCGCCCATGCCTGAGGCCACGTCCCGCATCGCGCAGGCGACGCTCGCGCTGATGGCGAGCGGCCTCGCGCTCGGCGCGGCCTATGTCGTGCCGGAGCCCGCGGTGCTGCTGGCCGTCGCGGCGCTGCCGGTCGCGGGCATCATCGCCTTCCGGCAGCCCTTCCTGCTCTGCCTGCTGTTCATCCTGTTCACCTTCTTCCGCCTGCACGAGGCCTTCCCGGCGCTCAACCCGCTGCGCCTGCCGCAGCTGCTGGCGCTCGGCTCGCTCGGCGTCCTGGCGGGGCTCGGCGCCTTCCGGCGCATCGCCATCGCGTGGTCACCGGAGCTCAAGCTCTTCGCCTGGTTCTTCGCCATCGTCACGCTGGGCTGCCTGACCGCGACGGGGCGCGACCTCGCCTTCCAGGCCTGGACGGACAACTTCGTGAAGATCGGCATCATGGTCTTCGCCATCGCCTCGCTCGCACGGGCGCCGCGCGACTTCGCGCTGGCCGCCCGCGCCTTCGTCGCGGCCGGGATGGCGGTGGCGGTGGTCGCCATCGCCAACCGGCTGCAGGGCATCGGCCTGGTGGAGGGCACGCGCGTGACGGTCGGGCGCGACATCGGGTCCGTGCTCGGCGATCCGAACGACCTCTCGCTGGTGTTGCTGTTCCCGCTCTCCTTCGCGGTGGCCCTCGTCGTCACCTGGCGCACCGGGCTGTTCTCGCGCCTTTTCGGGCTGCTCGGAGCTGGCACGATCATCTGGGCGATCCTCTGCACGCAGAGCCGCGGCGGGCTGCTCGGCATCGTCGCCGTCATCGGCGCCTTCGCCGCGCGGCGCGTGAAGTCGAAGGCGCTGCTGGCGACGGGGGGCATTCTCGCGCTGCTGGCGCTGTTCGCGGTGGCGGGCGTCAGCGGCCGCGCCTCGGGCGGGGCGGCGGAAGCGGGCATCGACGAGAGCTCGATGGGCCGGCTGGAAGCCTGGAAGGCCGCCTTCCGCATGGCCATGGCGCACCCCTTCACCGGCGTCGGGCTGAAGAACTATTCGGCCAACTTCTTCTTCTACACCGACTGGTGGGAAGGCTTCGCCAAGGCGGTGCACAGCACCTGGTTCTCGGTGCTGGCGGAGGGTGGCTGGATCGCCTTCTTCCTCTTCGTCGCGATGGTCGTGAAGACGACACTGAGCGCACTGCGTTCGGCTGACCGGTCCTCGCCGGCGTCGGCGGGGGATGCCTATCACCCGGCGACCTACGCGATGGCGCAGGCGCTGGTCGCCGGGATTGCAGGCTTCGTCGTCTCCGGCACCTTTCTCACGCAGGGGTTCACCTGGCCGGTCTATATCCTGCTCGCTCTGTCGGTCGGCGTGGCCCGCGCGGTGGCGGCGAGCCGCCCAGCGGACCCTCGACCGGGCGCGGGGCTGCATGATCCGATGCCCGGCAAGGCTCCGCAGCCGGCCAACCCGCCTCCGGCCCCTTCGTCACCCGGAGCATCTGGCCCCCGGTGAACCGGCGCCGCGGCGTCGTGCCTGCCCGGCACGCGTCGCACCACTGGCGGGGATCGCGGGGAGATGGTCAGAGCACCTGCCGACGCCGCTCGGGCCGTCCCTCGGCGCCATGCGGCGCCGAGGGAGCGGCGGGAGTGGGCCCGGAGGGACTCGAACCCCCAACCAAGCCGTTATGAGCGGCCCGCTCTGACCATTGAGCTACAGGCCCGGACGCCACGCCACAAAAAGCCCCGGAAGGGGCGCCTCACGCAAGCCCGGCCAGCACCTTCGCCGTCGCACCGCTGATCTCGCCGAGCTTCTCGCCGGCCGCAACCCGGCCCTGCGTCGCCAGGCCCCGCTCCTGCCGGGCGATCGCCTGGCGCGCCTCGGCCTCGGCCTCGCCGGGCGGCAGCACCAGCACGCCGGATTCGTCGCAGAGCACGGCATCGCCGGGCATCACCACGACGCCGCCGATCGCCACCGGCACGTTCATCCGCCCGCCCAGGTCGTAGATGCGCGTGGTGATCGGCGCGAGGCCCCGGCACCACAGCGGGAAGTCGGAGGCCTCCACCTCCTCGATGTCGGTGCAGGCGCCGTCCACCACGCCGGCCTTGCAGCCTGCGGCCTTGGCCGCGACGGTCACCCCGCCGCCCCAGCAGGCGTGACGGTCGTCGCCGAGCCGGTCCACCAGCAGGATGTCGCCCGGCCGCAGCAGGCCGAGCGCATGGTGCAGCAGCGTCGAATCCGGCCCCGGCACCTGCAGCGTCACGGCCGTGCCGGCCACGCGCTTGCGCAGCAGGCCCTGGATGCGACGGTCGCAGAAGCCCCAGTGGCGCCAATGGCCCACCGTCGCCGTCTCGGTCTTCTCCAGCAGCGCGATGACCTCGGCGCTGATCGGCGCCGGCATCTTCTCCACGACGTATTTCGCCATCCTCAACTCCTCCCGAGCGCGCGGTTGAAACCGACCAGCCGCTCCACCAGCAGCACGACCGCGAGCGCGACCCCGATCAGCGCCATCGCCAGGGCGGCGACCAGCGGATCGGTGCGCGTCTCCACGTAGCGGAACATCTCGACCGGCAGGGTGGACAGCCGCGGGCCGACCAGGAACAGGCTGATCACCGTCTCGTCGAAGGACACCAGGAAGCACAGCGCCGCGGCCGCCGCCGCACCCGGCGCGGCGATCGGCAGGGTGATGCGCAGCGCGGCGCGCATGGGCTTTGCGCCGAGCGTCCAGGCGGCTTCCTCGACCTCCTTCGGGACGGCGCCGAAGGCCGTGGTCATGATGCGCACCGCGAAGGGCAGCGCGACCATGGAATGCGCCAGCACCAGGCCCGGCCAGGTCGCCGCCAGCTTCAGCGGCTGCAACGCCAGCAGCAGCGCGAGGCCCAGCACCAGCGTCGGCAGCAGCAGCGGTGCCGCGATCAGCATCGCGATGGCGTCGCGCCCCGGGAAGCGCAGCCGCGCGATCGCATAGGCGGCCGGCATCCCGGCCAGCAGCGCGATCGCGGCGACCACCGACGCCAGGATCGCGGAGCGCTGCAGCGCCGCCATCAGCTGCCCGTTGGCGAACAGCGCCTCGTACCACCGTGTCGAGAACCCCGGCGGGGGAAACGTGAGGAAATCGCCGGCGGAGAAGGAGATGACGGCGACGACGATCACCGGCGCCAGCAGCAGCGCATAGCCGCACAGGGCGAGCAGCCGCAGCACCCAGCCCGGCTTCATGCGCGGGCGCTCCGCGTCAGCGCCGTGCGCAGCACCAGCGCGACCGCCAGCGCGCCGAGCAGCAGCATCGCCAGCGCGGCCGCCGCAGGCCAGTCCACCGTCTCCAGCGCCAGGTCGAAGATCTCGGTCGCCACCACGAAGACTCGCCCGCCGCCCATCAGCCGCGGGGTGATGAAGGCGGAGACGCCGAGCACGAAGGTCAGCAGGAAGGCCGCCAGCAGCGCCGGCGCCGCCAGCGGCAGCGTCACCCGCAGGAAGGTTTTCGAGCGTGTCGCACCCAGGGTCGCCGCGGCTTCCTCCAGCCGCGGATCCAACCGGCCAAGGCCCGCGATCAGCACCAGGCAGGCATAGGGCATCAGGCTTTCGGTCAGCCCGATGCGCACGCCGGTCCAGTTGTTGATCAGCCGTACGGGCTCGCTCGTCAGGCCGAGTCCCTCCAGCATCGCGTTGATCAGGCCCTGGTCGCCCAGGATCGCCAGCCAGCCGACGATGCGCGCGGTGCCCGAGACCAGCAGCGGTGCGATCGCCATGAGGGAGAGCAGGCCGCGCCAGCGCGGCGGGGCGGCGCGGATCAGCAGCACCACGGGCAGCGCCAGCGCCGTGGCGGCCAGCGCGCTGCCGGCGGCGAGCGTCGCGGTGTTGCGCGCCAGTTCCCAGGTGAAGTCATCGCCCACCACCTTCGCGAAGGTGACGAGGCTGAGGTCGGGCTCCATCGCGCCGATCTCGGTGGTGCGGTTCAGGCTGATGCGCCCGAGCAGCGCCACCGGATAGAGGAACCCCGCCGCCAGGATCAGCACCGCCGGCAACAGCAGCAGCGCCGCGCTCATGCCGGAAAGGCCCGCACATCCTGCGCCGCGAAGCCGAGGCGCAGCCGCTGTCCCACCTGCGCCCCGGCCCCCGGCATGCCGCCATGCACCTCGGCCAGCACGGGCCCGGCCGCGCTCTCGCACTCCAGCGCGACAACGTCGCCGGTATAGGTCCGGCGCAGCACGCGCGCCTCCAGCGCGTTCTCCGCCGCCTCCGCCTCGGCCAGCGGGCGGATGTGGTGCGGGCGGATGAACAGCTCCACCGGCGCGCCCGGCGCCGGCGTCGCCGCCGCGCGCAGCACGGCCTCGCCGCAGCGCACCACGCCCGGCGCCTCCACGCGGCCCGGCAGCCGCGCCGCACGGCCGACGAAGGTGGCCACGAAGCGCGTCGCCGGCCGCTCGAACACCTCCTCCGGCGCGCCGAGCTGCTCGACGCGGCCCTCGTTCATCACCGCCACCAGGTCGGCCATGGCCAGCGCCTCGGTCTGGTCATGGGTGACGAAGACCGTGGTGGCGCCGACACGCTGCTGCAGCGCGCGGATCTCGTCGCGCACGCCCTCGCGCAGCTTGGCGTCGAGCGCCGAGAGCGGCTCGTCCAGCAGCAGGAGGTCCGGCTGGATCGCCAGCGCGCGGGCCAGCGCCACGCGCTGCTGCTGCCCGCCCGAAAGCTGCCGCGGCTTCCGCGCGGCGAGCTCGGTGAGGCCGACCAGCGAAAGCGCCTCGGCCACGCGCAGCTGCCGCTCGCTGCGCGGGACGCCGCGCATCTCCAGGCCGAAGGCGACATTCGCCGCGGCGCTCATGTGCGGGAACAGCGCGTAGGACTGGAACACCACGCCCATGTTGCGCCGATGCGGCGGCAGCGATGTCACGTCGCGCCCGGCGACCACGACGCGCCCCGCATCCGGCACCTCAAGCCCGGCGATCATGCGCAGCGTGGTGGTCTTGCCGCAGCCGGAGGGGCCGAGCAGCGCCAGCAGCGCGCCACGCGGCAACTCCAGGGAAACATCGTCCACCGCCGGATGGGCCGTGCCCGCGAAGCGGCGGGTCAGCCCCTCCAGACGCAGATGGGTCACCGGCTGCTGGCGGCGATGACCTCGCGGCGCCAGCGCTGGTTCCACTGCTCGCGCAGCCGAACCATCTCGTCCCAGTCCACGCCGACGATCCGCTCGCGGAACTGCGGCGCCAGCGCGGTGCGGGCCAGCGCCGCCGGGGAGACCTGGGCGTTCGGGTTGGTCGGGCCGTAGAACATCCGCTCGGTGAAGGCCTTCTGGGCCTCGGCCGACAGCGCATGCGCGACGAAGGCCAGCGCCTGTGCGCGGTTCTTCGCATTGGCGACGACGTTGATCATGTTGATCTGGAAGGCGGTGCCTTCCTCCGGCAGCACCACGCCGATCCGGCCCTGGCTCTGGTCGTGATAGAGCTGCGCGCGCGCGTTCCAGCCGGTCGCGAAGCGCACCTGGTCGTTCAGGATAAGCGTGTAGCCGTCCGGGTTGGGCGTGAAGGTCTGCACATTCGGTGCCAGTTCCCTCAGGCGCGGCATCGCGGCATTGATGTCGCGCCAGTCCCCGGTCGCCGCCTTGGCCAGGATCGCGGTCAGCGCCAGGCCCTGGATGTTCGGCGGCGCGGAGACCGCCACGCGGCCGCGCTGCGCCGGGTCCCACATCGCCGCCCAGCGCGTCGGCGCCGGCTGCACCGCGCGGGTGTCGTAGACCATCACCAGGTGGTCATAGGTGACAGCCGGGCCGCAGGGGCCGCCGGCGTCGCGCGCCATCTGGCCCAGTTCGGCGATCACCGGCAGCACGGAGGCGTCGATCCGCTCCACCAGCCCCTCGGCGCAGGCGACCGCAGCGGTGGTGACGTCCATGATGACCACGTCGGTCTGCGGGTCGGCGCGCTGGGCGCGCAGCCGGCCGAGCATCTGCGCGCTGGTGCCGCCGTCGAAATACTGCACCTGCGTGCCGGAGCGGGCGGTGAAGGGGTTCACCACCACCTCGGTGTAGTTGTCGCGGAAGATGCCGGCATAGGCCTGCAGCGTCATCTGGCCGCCAGGCTGCCCCCCTTGGGCGAAGGCGGGGGCAGAGGCGGCGATGCCGAAGGCGGCGAACGCGGCGAGGAAGGCGCTGCGGCGCATGATTCCGTTCTCCCGTTCCGTGAAGCCCGGCGAGCATGGCAAGGTCGGGCAGCCACGCCAAGTGCCGGGCGGGCGCGGCCGGATTTGCCCAGGCCCGGGAAGGCTGCTACGCGCGCGGCGGCCTCCTCCCCCATGCAAGGCTCGTCGCCATGAATCTCGCCCAGGTCCCGACCGGCAAGGCACCGCCCCACGACATCAACGTGGTGGTGGAGATCCCCCAGGGCAGCCAGGTGAAATACGAGCTCGACAAGGACAGCGGCGCGGTGGTGGTGGACCGCTTCCTGTTCACGCCCATGGCCTATCCGGCGGCCTATGGCTTCATCCCCGGCACGCTCGCCGACGACGGCGACCCGACCGACGTGCTGGTGCTGACGCCCGCGCCCGTGGTGCCGGGCTGCGTGCTGCGCTCCCGCCCGATCGGCGTGCTGCACATGGAGGACGAGGCCGGGTCGGACGAGAAGCTGATCTGCGTCCCGCACGACAAGGTCCACCCGATGTTCTCGGGCATCACCGATGCGGACGAGCTGCCGCACATCACCCGGGCGACGATCGAGCACTTCTTCGCCACGTACAAGGACCTCGAGAGCGACAAGTGGGTGAAGGTGAAGGGCTGGGGCACCGCGAGCGAGGCGGTGGAGATCATCCAGCGCTCCATGGCGGCCTACAAGGCGGCGGCGAAGTAGCCCGCCGGCCGAGCCCGGCGCGGCGGGAGCCTGCGGTTTTTTAACGATTCCGGCCCGCGGTGGCGTTGCCAGCATCGCGGGCTTCGCGCAAGTTGCGGCGGGCCCGCAGGCCGGGCCGGCCCGATTGCGCGCGCCCTCCGCGCGTCCTGCGGCCGGCCGGCTGGCCGGCACCGGGGAGAGGAAGGGGGGTACGCCACCTTGATGACGTTGTCCGTGCTGCTGATCATCCTGCTGGGGGCGCTGTCCATCGCCTACGGCGTGGTGACATCCAAGGAGGTGCTCGGCCGCGACGCCGGCACCGCCCGCATGCAGGAGATCGCGGCGGCGATCGCCGAGGGCGCCAGCGCCTACCTGAAGCGGCAATACACCACCATCGGCATCGTCGGCGCGGTGCTGTTCGTCCTGATCCTGATCGCCTTCGGCTTCGGCGGCCACGCTTTCGCGGTGGCAATCGGCTTCCTGATCGGCGCCGTGCTGTCGGGAGCCGCCGGCTTCATCGGGATGAACGTCTCGGTGCGCGCCAATGTCCGCACGGCGCAGGCGGCGACGCAGTCGCTGGCGCAGGGCCTCGACGTGGCGTTCAAGTCGGGCGCCATCACCGGCATGCTGGTGGCCGGCCTCGCGCTGCTGGGCGTCGCGGTCTACTTCCTCATCCTGGTGCCGATCGGCGGCGCGGCGCCCAACAGCCGCCTGGTGATCGACGCGCTGGTGGCGCTGGGCTTCGGCGCCTCGCTGATCTCGATCTTCGCCCGTCTCGGCGGCGGCATCTTCACCAAGGGCGCCGACGTGGGCGGCGACATGGTGGGCAAGGTCGAGGCCGGCATCCCCGAGGACGACCCCCGCAACCCCGCCACCATCGCCGACAACGTCGGCGACAACGTGGGCGACTGCGCCGGCATGGCGGCCGACCTGTTCGAGACCTATGCGGTGACCATGGTCGCCACCATGGTGCTCGCCGCGATCTCCTTCGGCGACGAGCACCGCGTGGCGGCGATGCTGTTCCCGCTGGCGATCGGCGCGGTCTGCGTCGTCACCTCCATCGCCGGCACCTATTTCGTGAAGCTGCCGGCCAACAACTCCATCATGGGCGCGATGTACCGCGGCTTCATCGTCACCGGCGCGCTGTCGCTCGCGGTGCTGCTGCCGCTGTCCTACATCGCCTTCGGCACCGGCACGGTCACGGCCGGCGGCGCCACCTTCGGCGCCTTCAGCCTGTTCCTCTGCGGCGCGGTCGGCCTGGCGGTGACGGCGGCCATCATCGTAGTCACGGAATACTACACCGGCACGCAGTTCCGCCCGGTGCGCTCGATCGCCGAGGCGTCGCAGACCGGCCACGGGACCAACGTGATCCGCGGCCTCGCCGTCAGCATGGAAAGCACGGCCCTGCCGGCGCTGATCATCATCGCCGGCGTGCTCTCGGCCTATGGCCTCGCCGGCCTCTACGGCATCGCCATCGCCACCGCCACGATGCTGGCGCTGGCCGGCATGGTGGTGGCGCTCGATGCCTTCGGCCCGGTCACGGACAATGCCGGCGGCATCGCCGAGATGGCGGGCCTGCCCGCGGATGTGCGCGTCTCGACCGACGCGCTCGACGCGGTGGGCAACACCACCAAGGCGGTGACCAAGGGCTACGCGATCGGCTCTGCGGGCCTCGGCGCGCTGGTGCTGTTCGCTGCCTACACGCAGGACCTCACCTACTTCATCGCCAACCCGGCCAGCTATCCGTATTTCGCGGGCATCGGCGAGCTGACCTTCAGCCTGTCCAACCCCTATGTGGTGGTCGGCCTGCTGTTCGGCGGCCTGCTGCCCTATCTCTTCGGCGGCATGTCCATGACCGCGGTCGGCCGCGCGGCCTTCTCGGTGGTGGAGGAGGTCCGCCGCCAGTTCCGCGAGAAGCCGGGCATCATGGCCGGCACCGACAAGCCGGATTACGGCCGCGCGGTGGACATGCTGACCAAGGCGGCGATCAAGGAGATGATCATCCCCTCGCTGCTGCCGGTGCTGAGCCCGATCGTGGTGTTCCTGGTGATCCTGCTGATCGGCGGCAAGGCGGCGGCCTTCTCGGCGCTCGGCGCGATGCTGCTCGGCGTGATCGTCACCGGCTTCTTCGTCGCGGTCTCCATGACCACCGGCGGCGGCGCCTGGGACAACGCCAAGAAGTACATCGAGGAAGGCAACTACGGCGGCAAGGGCAGCGAGGCCCACAAGGCCGCGGTGACCGGCGACACGGTCGGCGACCCGTACAAGGATACGGCGGGCCCGGCGGTGAACCCGATGATCAAGATCACCAACATCGTGGCGCTGCTGCTGCTGGCGATCCTGGCGCATAGCTGAGCGGCCTCGGCCGGACGGCACAGGGCCGGCGGGGCGACCCGCCGGCCCGTCGTCGTTCCGGGCCGGCGACGCCCGCGCGGTTGTTCGGCGCCGGCGCCTCTGCCATCACGGCGGCCTGCCACGGGGGAGCCAGCCGGCGGTGAGCGCCCACGACCTCGTCTTCAGCCTTGGCCCGAACTGCAAGACGGCCTGGAACCTGCGTGCCTTCTTCGGGGTGGAGCACGCCTATCCCTTCGACTGGTGGATCACCCCGGCACGCTCGATGCTGCGCATGATCGAGCCGGGCTTCGCCTTCGCGGTGGCGGCGGAGGATCTCGTGCTGACGCCGCCCAAGGAGAATGGCGAGAACTCGGTCTACAACCGCCGCCTCAACATCCTGCACCATCACGACTTCCCGCGGCAGGACCGCCTGGTCACCGCCTTCGAGCCGGCGCGGATCGAGGAGATCAACCGCAAATACGCCGCCCGCTTCGCCCGCCTGCGGCAGGATGTGGCGGCGGCGCGCGCGCCGCTGGCGCTGCTCGGCGGCATCTTCGCCGGATGGCGCCAGGACCCGACCGGCACCGGGGCTTGGAACCGGGAGCTGAACGGCCGCATCGCGCCGGGCGAGCTGATCGCCGAGATCCGCGCCCGGCTCGGGCGCAAGCTGCGCGTGGTGGTGGTCGCGCCCGGCGAGCCGGCGATCGAGGAGTTCGAGGGCGGCGCGCGGATCACCCGCCCGGATCGCGGCGAGCGGGAGCCCAAGGGCACGGTGCCGTCCTATGCCGAGCCGGTGCACCTGTTCCGCGATGCCTGGGCGGCGCTCGGCCTGGCGCCGGCACCGACCGCCGTGCGGCGCGCGTGAGGCGCCCGGCCAAGCCGAACGGACGAAGGTTTCACCTTCGTCCCCTCGGACGCCGGCGCTGCGCTTGGCTTCGCGCCATTCGGCGCGGGCCGCATTCGCGGCCTCGGCCGCCTGCGGCGGCCGCAGGTCGATCCTTTGTCCGCCGGGTATCAGATCCGCAACCGATCCGGGATGGGCAGGCCGAGGCGGTTCGGCACCGGCCAGACCTCGCGCACGGCGCGCAGCACCTTGAAGCCGGCGGCGACGTAGTTGGGCAGCGCGCGTGGATGATCCGCGGTGCAGGTGTTGACCGTGACGGCGCGCGGCTGCTCCGCCCATGCCGCATCCACCGCATGGCGCAGCAGCGCCCTGCCCGCGCCGCCGCCGATCGCGTGCGGCATGAGCCCGAAATAGGAAAGGTTGATCCCGGCATCCCCGCCGCGGCGCTCAAGCTCGTAGAAGCCAGCCGGTTCGCCGCCCTGGTAGAGCACGTCGATGGTGATGTCGGGCCGCGCCAGCAGCCCGGCCATCTCCTCGTCCGGCACGGTGCGGCGCAGCCACCAGACCCAGTCGCGCCCGACCGTGTCGTAGAGGTAGCGGTAGAAGGGCACCGAGCAGCGGCGCAGCCGCACCACGCTCGATCCCGCCGGCAGCAGCGGCGCGGGGGCCGGGCGCGGGGGCCCGCGCGCCCCGCGCCGCGCCAGGAACCCCCACGCCCACGGCACCCG
>NZ_JBWXTD010000003.1:479234-506074 GCF_056682175.1 Falsiroseomonas sp. RANM36 | reverse complement strand
CCATCATCCGCGCCGGATCCCCGACCGCCGGCGCGACCGCGCCCGGGTCGCCCGCCGCTGCGCCTACGGCTCCGCACCGGCCAACCCGGGCGCGTCCATGCACACCAAAAGGGGGTCCCTTTTGCACGCCGATCCGGGGTCCCGTTTGTGTGCCGATTAACAGCCCGGCGCCGCCCTCGACACGCGTGCCCAGCTTGACGATCACGCCAGGACTGTCGGCATCGGGATAGGCGACCTGGACCGGCTCGTTGACCTTGAGGTCGCGCAGGTTCGCGAGACGGGTCACCGGGTAGGTGACACGGGCGAGCGACGGTGCCGCCTCGGCCGGCACGCCAGTGACGCCGGTGACGGCCGCGGCGCCCGCCGCAGCGACCGCACCGCGCATCAAGAAGAAGCGGCGACCGCCGTCGGCCAGCCGATCACAGTGCGACATCTTGAACCCTCCCCGCCTGCTTCAGGCGCCGCTTCGCGTTGCGAAGCACGTGCCAGCCGCGGCCTGCGCGACCTGGCCGGGCGTTACGACGCCGATCGCCACGCAGCGCAACGCCTTGCGGGCGCGGACCGGCATTTGGCCGCCCCGCCCGAGTCCAGACATCCGGATTGGCTGCTCGTTTACGGTCCGGCCTTCTGGATCACCGACCGGCCGAGACCCAGTCGGCGGATCTTCTCGAACAGGGTGGACCGCCCGACGCCTAGCCGCTCCGCCGCCATTGCGACGTCTCCGTCGGTCGCTTCGAGCGCGGCCTGGATGGCTCGCCGCTCGGTAGCCGCGACGGCCTGCGCCAGCGTGGTCTGCACGGTGATGTCAGGCCGAGCGGCATGCTCGGGGAACACGTCGGCTGCCTCGATCCGCGGCCCATCGGCCAACGCCGCGGCGCGCTCCACCCGGTTGCGCAGCTCGCGCGCATTGCCCGGCCAGGGATGCGCGAGAAGAGCGGCCTCAGCCTCCTCCTCGAAGCCGCGCAGCGGTCGGCCGAAGCGCTCGGCGCAGTCTGCCAGGAAGCGGCGTGCCAGCGGCATGATGTCCTCGGGCCGCGCGCGCAGCGGGGGGATTTCCACCCGGATGACGTCCAGGCGATAGAGCAGATCCTCACGGAACCGCCGCTCTCGAACCAGCGTCACGAGGTCGGCATTGGTCGCGGCAATGATGCGCGCCGCGAAGGGGAGCGCCTCCTTCCCGCCGATGCGGGTGAACTCGCGCGCCTCCAGCAGCCGCAGCAGCTTCGGCTGCAGCGCCGTGGGAAGCTCGGCGATCTCGTCCAGCAGCAGCACCCCGGCGAGCGCGCGTTCCGCGTAACCCGCATGCCGCGCCTGGGCGCCGGTGAAGGCGCCGCGCTCGTGGCCAAAGATCTCGCTCTCCATCAGCTCGGCCGGGATGGCTGCGCAGTTCACGGCGATGAAGGGTCCACGCGCAGCCGGGGAGAGCGCATGCAGCAATCGCGCCGCGACCTCCTTGCCGACGCCGCTCTCGCCCAGCAGCAGCACGGAACTGTCCACCAGTGCGGCCCGCCGCAGCATCGCCTCCACACGACGCATCGCGGCCGAGCGCCCGAGGATCGCGTCCTCCGCCGCGGGAAGCCGGGGGGCAACCAGCCGTTCGATGCGCGCGATGAGGTCCCGCACATCAAAGGGCTTCGCCAGGAAATCGTCCGCGCCGGCACGTACCATCCGCACCGCCTGGTCGATCTCGCCGAAGGCGGTCATGAACAGCACGGGTAAGTCGCCGAGCCGGGCGCGCAGCCGCAGGAACAGTTCCTCGCCGGAGCCATCCGGCAGGCGGATGTCGCAGAGCAGCAGGTCGGTCGGTGAGGTGCGCCGAAGCAACGCCTCGCCTTCCGCCGCCGTGCGTGCCCAGGACACGGCATAGCCTTCGATGCCAAGGCGATGCGCGAGGGCAGCGCCAAGGGTCTGATCGTCCTCGATGAGGACTATGGCGCCGCGCGTCTCATGCAACATCGGCAAGCGCCTCCCCGGGACCGGCGACGCGGCCCGTTCCCGGAACATCGAGACGGATCCGGGTGCCTTTCGCGGCCGGGACCGCACTGATGCTTCCGCCAAGCTTGTGCGCCAGCCGGACCGCGATCCAAAGGCCAAGTCCTCCGCCTTCGGGAGGCGAGGCCTCCGGATCCGCCAGCAGCGCGAGGGCCGCCTCGGGCAGGCCTGAGCCTTCGTCGGACACGTCGATCACGACACCGTCATCCGGACCGGCAGCGGCCGCAACATGCACCGTGGCGCCGCGTGGCGACGCAGCGCAGGCGTTCAACAGGAGGTTCAGCACGATCTGCCGGGTTAGCGTCCTGTCGGCGGAACTCTCCGCGGGTAGGTTGTTCTCCCATCGCAGGCGCAGACCGCGACGCTCGACCTCGTGACGCACCAGGACGCGCAGATCGTCCAGATCCTCGCGGTGCAGCGGACCGTCTCCAGGTCTTCCCTTATAGGTCACGAGGCTGGCGCGAACGACGTTCCGGATGTCATCCAGGCCGCGTCGCAGGAACGCGACCGAGGCCTCTCGCACCCGCGGATCCTGGCCATGCGTCGCAAGCGTATCCACCGCAGTTAGCAATCCGCCGAGCGGGTTGTTGACCTCGTGCGCCATGCCGGAAGCCAGCTTGCCGAGCTGGGCGTAGCGTTCCTCCTCTGCAAGCCGCGCGGCCATTGCCTCGCGCTCCCCGATCGCCGCGGCAGTGCGGTTCCAGGCGCCGAACAGCGCGGCGAATTCGGGACCGGCCCGCGCGATCGCCGCCGGGGGAAGCGGCTGCACTCGGCCCGTCTCGCCACCCGCCGCGACCTGCGCGCGCAGGATCTCGAGCGGATGCAGCAGCCGGCGCACCAAGGCGAATCCCAATATCGCGAACAGTAGCGTCAGCGCGCCGTTCGCCAGCAGCAAGGTCCGGCGCACCGCGGCGCGCTCCGCGAGCAGCGGCGCGATGTCCACCTCGGCGACGATGCGGCCGAGCGCGATGCCACCCTCGGCAAGGTCACGACCGAGCGTTGCGCTTGCGGTGGCTTCGTCCATGACGGGCGCGCCGTTCGCCGCCGCCTCCGCGGAGCGGGCGGAGAGGCCCTCCGGCAGCGTGGTTCCGAGCGCGAAGCGCCGCGGCTCGGACGACGCCAGGATGCTGCCATCCGGCAGCACCAGCATGGCGACCCCCGGATGCAAGGCGGTATAGCGGCCTTGCGCACGGTCGAGGGCGTCGAACGTCTCCCACACGTCGCGGCGGATGGCGGCGGGCTGGAGCGCCGTGGCGAGACCATCCAGGTAGGCCGCGGACAGCTCGGCGAGATGCCGCTCCTGATCGCGAGAGAGGCGCTGCAGCACGCCCTGACTCAGCACGGCCGCGGCAGCGATCATGAGGAGGGCGACGAGCACGGGCACCCGAAGGGCGAGTGGCCAGCGGCCTGGTCGGAACAGAGACGCGTCGCGCTTCATGGCGGGCTCCCGCCGACCTCGGCGCTCATCCGAGCAATGCCGTCGAACCACGCGGGATCCCCCGGCACCCAGCCGTCAAGCTGCAGTGTCGCGAGAATCCGCCGGCCGGGCGGCGTGCTCGGCATGGCGTCCAGCGCGGCGGCAATCGCGCGCACCGCCGAATCCCCGCGCGCCGCGCTGAGGCAACAGACGGGTGGGAAGCCGTGCCATTCGGATCTATCCAGGATTCGGGTGGGGCGTGTGAGGTGCGGCTCGCGCTGTGCCATCACTTCCCAGACATAGCCGTCCACGCTGCCGGATTGCGCGAGCCCGGAGCCCACGGCGCGGATGACATTGCGGTGGCCATAGGCAAAGAAGCTGCGAGCGAAGAACGTCTCTGGCCGCGCGCCCTGTCGTGCCAGGAGCCAGCGCGTCACGAGGAAACCCGAATTGCTGTCCGGATCCGAGAACGCGTGGGTCATGCCACGAAGCTCGGACAGCGACGCCGCCGACGCACCGGCATCGGCAATCACGTAACTCTGGTAGAGGGGCCGCCCGTGGTGGAGCGGCACCGAAAGCAGCGCGAGGCGCCCGAGGTTCTGAACATAGGGATAACCGCAGATCCAGGCCGCATCGAGTTGGCCGGACAGCAGAAGCGTGGTGACCTCCCGATAGGTCCGGCGCTTGACCAGTTGAACCTGGGCCCCGGTCGCGGCGCTCAGGTACTCTTCCAAGTCGCGCAGCAATGCGAGGTCGGAATCAAGGAAAACGGGCGTAAGCCCGAAGCGGATCATCCGAGCATCGCCGCGCGCCCGCAGAGGCATGATCCCGGCAAGACTTGATGCCACCGCGAGCAGCCGTCGCCGGCCTGGCCATCGGTCCTGTTGCACCGCGCCTCCCCGGAAGCCGCACAAGAGCCCCTCGAGCGCCGAACCTTAGTGAGTGCCGACGGCCAAGGGAATCAAGACCCGGCAGCGGCGTACAGGGGTCAGGCCAGCGCCTGCGGGCAAAGTACCTCGGTTGGGAGGTTCGACAGCATCAGGGGCACGCAGCGAGCCGGGGACGGAGGGGCGGGCGGCCGTCGCCAGTGCCCGGAGAATTTCTATTCCCGGTTTCCACCGCCACGCCAGCGTGCCCGGCGCGCGGCGCCTTGGCCGCCTCGGCGCTTGCCGCCGGTCACGAGGGCCCGACCGACGGTGTCGCGGCGCTTCCGCTCTCGCGCATCCGGATCTCGAGCAGGCGGCGCAACTCGCTTTCCCGCAGGCGCAACACACGCGCCGTCTCGGCGGCCGACAGGCGCGTGCGGTTCTGCTCGAGGAAGGCGTGACCACGCGCCACCTCCTCGAGGTCGGGCGGCACATGCGCGAAGCGCGTCGCTCCCGTCTCGGCCGGCGCATCGCCCAGGCGTAGCAGCGCGGCCATGATCGCCTGGAAGTCGGGATCGCCCCGCTGCACGGCGAGCGTGAGCGCAGGCGCACGCCAGTTGCGGCGCGCGGCAAAGGCCATCGTCTCTCCCAGCGCGGCGACGGCGCGCGCACCATCGGCGTCCACCGGCCGCACACGCTCCGCCAGGGGGTCGAACTGGCTGCTGCGCTCGCGCGGCAACCCATCCTCGGCGACATAAGCCAGCATCGCGAGCCAGGCGCCAGCCGCCTCCTGAAGCGCGCGCACGGCGCCTGCCCGCCCGTCTTCCGTGACGGTGGCCGGCGGGGCCGGGACGGCAATCGGGACTCCCGGCGGCCGCTGGCTGGCAGGCGGCAGCACCGTCTCGCGGGCCTGCATCGACCAGTCGCGCACCGCCGAATAGTCGGGCGAGCAGCCGGCCATCAGGCCGATCGCCAGCGCGCAGGCGACGAGCTTCGGGCGCCGCGTCCTCACTCCGCCCTCGCCGGCCCGGGGGGGACGCCGGCGGCCGGCGAGGCGGCGGAGGCAACCGCCCGCAAGCGCCGCAACTCACTCGCTTCCGCGCGCAGCAAGCGGGAAGTGTCGCTCTGTGCCAGGATCGCCTCGCGCCGCTTCAGCAGCGCATGGCCCTCGGCGATGCGTGCGCCGAGGGCGCGCGACGCCGCATTCGCGCCGAGCGCCTCGGTCTGGCGGGCCAGCGCCGCCATCACCGCCTGGAAGCGCGCATCGCCGAAATCGACCGCATAGGCGAGCTGCGGAGCACCCCATCGCTGCGCGGCGACGTAGTCGATCGCATCGCCGAGGCTTTCGACCGCCGCGGCGCCTTCCGGGTCGAAGACGGCGACCCGCTCCGCCCTCGTGCGGAGCTCGGCGCCATCGGGAGGCGGCGGGACATCGTCTGCCATCGCGGCGAGCGCGGCGAGCCAGGCGGCGGCGGCTTCCTGCAGCACCAGCACGGCGTCCTGCCGGCTTCCGACGGGCCGCATCGCCGCGTCATGCGCCGGCATTGGCGCGGCGCGTGGCACGTCCGCCGGCAGCACCGCCTCGCGCGCCTGCTGCGACCAGTCGCGCAAGGCCGTGTAGTCCGAGGAGCACGCACCGAGAAATGCGGCGAGCAGCAGCGTTACCGCCAAGGTCCGCATGCGCACGAATGCTCCTCCTCCTCGCCGCCGCCGCACGGCCCGCGCCCGCCCGCGGCCGCGCATGCGGGCCGCCATGCGAACCGGCGGGCGACCGCTGAGGCGCCGCGCCGCACACGAGCATAGGGCGCGTTCCCTTGATGCGAGAAGTGGGTGCCTCGAATCGACATCGGCGGTTCGTCCCGCCGCGCCCGGCCTGGGCCGCAGCACACCAGCTCCGCGGCGCGGATGCCGGCATCGCCCGCCGCCGCGCAGCGTTCGCCCGGCCGATCAGATGCAGGCGCTACTGGGCCTGGAGGGGCGCGAAGCCATGCGAGCGCGCCCAGACCGCCGCTTCCGTGCGATTCCTGGCCTTCAGCTTGCGCAGTATGCCCTTCACATGGACCTTCACGGTCGACTCGCTGAGCCCCATGGTACGGGCGATGACCTTGTTCGAACTGCCGCCGCTCAGGGATCGCAGCACGTCCTGCTCCCGCGGGGAAAGATGCGGCAGATCGATCGGCGATGCGTGGCCGGGATTCGCGGCACTGACGGTCGCGACCTGCTGCGCGATGCCCGGCATGACACGCTCGCCAAGCAGGACGACCTCAAGCGCCTTGGGCAGCGCCTGCGCGTCGATCGTCCGCATGATGAAGCCATCGATGAGCTGCCAGGCCTGGAGCGTCTCATCCGCCGTGATGCTGTCGACGATGAGCACGAGTTTCGTGGCGGGCAGACGCTCGCGGATCCTCTGGATGTCGGCGAGGTGCAGCCCGACGTCACGGCCACAGCAAGAGGCAAGTATCAGGCCCGGCTCGGACTTGAGGTCATCTTCCGAAATGCTGTCGAGGCACTTGGCGCAGAACGCCAACGTGAAACCGGACTTCAGAATTATGGAGCGCAGCCCCTCGAGAAATACCGGCATACTCTCGACGACCGCAACCGAACCGAGCCCACTCATACCGCATTGGCTCCCGACCGGACGGTTCTAGGACGCTGATTTTCCACAAAAATCGATCACAGCGCCACTTTTCAGACAAATTATTATCAAAGACCTGACGCATGTTCGCAAGCGATCCTTCACGCGTCTCACTTCACAAAACTGACATTAACTTGGAATTTCTCAATAAACTAAAATCACAACCTGTGCGCACCAAATCGACACGGCTGACATCATGGGAAGCGGGAGAATTAGATCGCCCGCCTACTTGCTGCAGGTCGGGATGAACGCCATGAAGGACCCGCCATTGCGCCGCGGCCCAAGGACCATGGGCGGCGGCGGACCGGACGGGAGCGCACGCTTCTCCGCGAGGGCGCTGAGCCAGGCGCCCGCCGATCGGACCCTGGCCGGAATCGACGCTCCCGCGTGGACCGCGGAGAACTCCCCCGAGGGTTCGAGCACGGTCACGCGCAGCGGTCCGCCGGGCCTGACTGCGATGAGGTAGGTCTTCCGTTCCATCCGGTGACGACCTTTGAGCGCCCGATCGGGCGCCGACGGTGCTCTTTCGATGCGGCGCGTCGTGCGTCGCAGTCGGAGCGGGCGAACTCTGCGATGGTCACGTCGTGCTGACACGCTTGGCACGCCTTGTCGGGCATGGTTGCCCCGAATGCTTGCCAGACCGGTGCTGCTCGGCCGGCAGGCGGAAGGGATGATCGCTTGCAACACACAATCTGGCGACTGGAATAACGGCTTACTTCTTTGGCGCCTCGACCTGTCCACTTGCGCCCTGGCTGGCGGCCGGAGGGAGGGCGTTCACCCCCGCGCCCCCGCGGCGCGCATGACCGCCTCTCGACGGACCGCGAGTCGTCTACCACGGGTCGGCGTCGCGCCCTCGACGTGCCTGGCGAAGCAACCCGATCATTGCCGCGTATCCATCAACGGTTGCAGACGGCCTCCGCCGTTCCCGCGTCGGCATCCTGGTCGCCGGGAGCGTCCACACGCCGTTGGCGAGCTTGGTGTGCGCGCGACGTCCGTGCACGTTTGCTTTCTTCTGAATAACTTAGGCTGATCGGAGGCGGGCGTCGCGGCGCTCGATCGGGACTTGGGCGGGCTCCGGCGGGGGAAGAATCTGTCTCGGCCAGGCCGGTGTCGGTTCGTTCCAGCATGCACAACCTGAGACGGTATGTTACATACAATCCTCTATCGGCAATTGACACCTCACGGAAATGAGAGCGATAGGATCGCCCCGCGTGCATTCACCAGGGGGATCTGAATGACGACGATCACATTGAGCGGTGACTACGGTTACAAGCAGTATCGCATTTCCGGCCTCGACGCCGGCACGACGATCGACGCCAGCAAGGCGACGTGGATCAACGACAACGACCGCAGCGACGGATCCAGCAACCCTTATCCGTTCTCGATCTACAACGCGCCCGGCGTCATCCTCGATGGCGGCACAATCAGCGGCAACATCGACCTCGCCGGCGAGTGGCGCACCGTCTACGACTACGGCAACTCGGCCGCGATCCGCACCGAGGACACGCCGAACGTCGTCATCCGGGATTGGCGGATCACCGACACCTGGGACGCCGTGCGCGTTTCCTGGAACAGCCCGAACTTCCTGATCGAGGATGTCTGGGTCACCAATGCCCGCGACGACGCGGTGGAGAATGACCGCCTGCAGAGCGGCACGATCCGCGACTGCCTGTTCGACGGCGTGTTCGGTGGCATCAGCATCGATCCGTCGTCATCGAGCCCAGCCGACGGCCACAACAACACGGTCACGGTCGATGGCGTTCTGATGCGCATGAAGTCCTTCCTCTACGAAGGCAAGATGACGCATTCGTCGATGATCAAGACGGACTCCGCCACGAATGGCGAGCTCACGCCGAACCTGCGTTTCATCAACTGCGTCTTCGCCATCGAGGATGTCGCGCATCGCAGTTATCGCAGCATGTTCGACGCGTGGTCGAACACCATCGAGTCGCGCGGCAACGTCTTCCTGAACCTCTCGGACAAGCCCTTGCCGTCCGACTACCCGATGCCACCGGCGGGATGGACCATCCTGCAGGGCCAGGCGGCGCGGGACTATTGGGAGAGCGCGAAGGCCGACTGGATCAGGAACCACGCCGATGGCGGCACCGACGCGCCGCCGCCGCCACCCCCCGAGGAGCCGGTCCAGCCGCCTCCGCCGCCTCCGCCCGAGGAGCCAGTCCAGCCGCCTCCGCCGCCTCCGCCCGAAGAGCCGGTCCAGCCGCCTCCCCCGCCGCCTGAGGAGCCGGCCGAGCAGCCGACTTTCTCCGGCGGCTACTTCCGGGGATCGAGCGGCGACGACACCATCATCGGCAATTCCGCGGATAACAGGATCGAGGCGCGGAGCGGCGCCGACGTGATCAAGGGCGGGGCCGGCAACGACACCATCGACTCGGGCGATGGCGGCGACACGGTCTATGGCGGCACGGGGAACGACATGTTCGTCTTCGCGCGCGGCGGCGACATGGACGGGAACGGCAAGGTCGATCTCTACATGGACTTCGAGCATGGGGTGGACAAATTCAACCTCCGCGCCATCGACGCGAACACGGGGCTGACCGGCGACCAGGCCTTCACCTTCATCGGGGAAGCTGCCTTCAGCAGCAACACGCCTGGCCAGCTTCGGGCGTTCTATGACGCCGGGAAGGACGTGACCGTCGTGCAGCTCAGCAACGATTCCGACGCGGGCACGGAGTTCTTCTTCCACGTGGCCGGCCGGCACAGCTTCACGGCGGCCGACTTCATGCTCTGACGCCCGGCGCGGCCGTGCCGCCGCGCTCGCCCGCGGGAACGGGATGCTCCGTGCGGATGCCGCACGGAGCATCCGCTACGCGATCAGGAACTGACTGAACAGTTGGCCCGGGTCGATCTCGATGATCCGCCCGTCGATCTTGTGGCTGTCGCCGAAATCGGCGACGTAGATGTGCGTTGCTCCGCTGCCGTTGCTGGCTGGCGCAACCTCGATGTCCTTCACGCTGACGCGGATGGACCCGGAGAGCGCGTCGGTTTCCGTGTTCCGGTAGTCTCGCAGCACGGTCAGCGTGTCGATCGTGTTGCCGTCGCGGTCCACCAGCCAGATGTCCGACCCGAAGCCACCGCCGACGAGGAACAGGTCGCGCTTGGCGTCGTAGGCGAGCGCTTCCGGATCGATGATGCCGGGATCGGCGAAGGTGAAGGAATCGACCAGCGTCACGGTACGATTCGCATGGTCGACCTGCACCTCCTGCAGCGTTCGGGACAGGCCGTTGACGATGAAGAGATGTCCGGAAACCGGATCCACCGCAACATCCTCCGGATCGACTGCGCCGAGCGGCAGCGTGTCGAACGACCACAGCCGCTGCGCCGGATCGTCCAGGCTCACGACATCGATGGTGAAGGTGTCGTCGTCCGAGACATACATCACCCCGTGCACGGCATCGATCGCGAGGCCGGTCGGCTCGTTCGTGTAGTTCGGTGCATAGCTCGCGACAGGCGCGCCGCCAGCGAGGTCGAATGCGAAGATGCTGGTGCCGCTGAAGACCGGATCCTCGTCGATCTCCGCGTCGGAGAGCATCAGCTTGCCGCTGAGCGGGTTGTAGGCGAGGCCGGACGGGTCGGGGATGCCGTACTGCCAGACGTCGTGGATCGCGACGACGCTGGGCCCCGGATCGGTGATGGTCGCGACGGCGACTGACGTTCCGAGAGCGAGCGCATCGCCGCTGCCGGCGATCACGGCGGAGTCGATCTGGAGCGAGAATCTCTCGTTGCCCTCGGGCAGCCCGTCCTCGATCAGTTGGACGGCGACATAGGCGGTCGTCTGGCCCGCCGCGATATGCAGCTGGACGGAGGTCAGCGCGACGAAGTCGCTGCCGGCGCGGGCTGTGCCGTCCACCGTGCTCACGGAGATGATGGCGTCCGCGAACCATGGCTGGGACAGCGTGATGGTGAAGAACACCTGCTCCGCGTCTTCCGCCTGCGGCGCCGACGAGGTCACCGCCACGGAAGCGGCCGGCGGATCGGCGAAGATCCGGAACTGGCCGGCCGAGATCGTCGCGCCCGACTGGAAGGTTGCAAGCGTGGTGGCCGCCTGGCCGCCGGCCCCGTCGGCATCCCATTGCAGGCTCGGCTTCGACCCCGAACTGAACACGAACTGCCCGTGGCCGACCGCCGTTGCCGCCGAACCGGCGACGAAATAAGCCGGATCGAGCTGGCCGCCGATGAGCCCGGCGCCCTCGCTCAGCCCGAAGATGCTGGCATAGATGCCGATCCGGTCCGCCGACTCGAAGTCGTAGATCACGTCCGGCGTGCCCTGGCCGAGGCTCAGGACGAAGGTGTCGGCTCCTGCGCCACCATAGAGGTAATCGCGGTCCGCGCCGCCGATGAGGACGTCGTTGCCGTCGAAGCCATAGAGGGTGTCGATGCCGTCGCCACCGGAGATGACGTTGTCGCCGCTGTTGCCCTTGATCAGGTTCGAGAGCGTATTGCCGGCGCCGTCGATGTTCGCGCTGCCCAGCAGTTCCAGTCGCTCCACGAAGGCGCCGAGGACGTAGCTGACGGAACTCAGGACGGTGTCCACGCCGCCGCTGTCGAAGCCAGGGCTCAGCTCCTCGCTCACCACGTCGCCGACATTGTCCACCACGAACGCGTCGTTGCCGGAGCCGCCGTACATGGTGTCGGCGCCTTCGCCGCCGTCCAGGCGGTCGTTGCCCGCACCGCCGTCCAACAGGTCCGCGCCAGCGCGGCCGTATAGTCGGTCCTTGCCGCCGAAGCCGGAAATCTGATCCGGCCCGCCGGTGCCGAGGAGGTCCTCGTCTCCGTTGGTGCCGTCTATGATGGTGCGAATCTTGCGCATGATCGGCTCACCGCTTGCTGGGCAGTCGAACCGCCGCGCCGCGCGCGTCGTCCCGACCACCGATTGCATCAGACAGAAGTCGGTCCACCCAAAGCTAGTCGTGGCGAAGGGCTAGTCCTTAATTGCCTTGCCGTTTGCAACGAGGTCTGCGTCACAGACGTGACCAGACCTGGCTTGCCGCCAGTCGCAGGGAGTCCTGCAGCGGCCTGTCGGTTCGCAGCATGACGACGGGGCTGTCCGGAAACTCGGCCTGTGTTTCCAGGCGCCAGCGGCGCATGACAGCGGCAGCGTCCGGGCCTTCCGGCTTCGCACGCTCCGCGTCGCGCCGGATCGCCATCTCCATCGGCGCTTCAAGCCGCAGCACCAGGCTCGGCCTCGGCAGCGACGCGTGCAGCCGGCGCTCCTGCCGCATCAGCCACCGCTTCAGGGGGGAACGGCACGCCTCGATGCTCGCCTGGTCGAAGCAGCTGCTGTCGATGGCCCCTTCGGTGTGCGACGGGTAGCGATCGCTCACCACGATCGCGCCGGACGCCGCGGCCCGCATGCTGCGATGCAGGAGCGCGGCGCGGTCATGCGCCAGCAGCGCCATGCGGAGCACGTAGATCAGCGAGAAGCTGCGATCGCGTCGCTTCTCCTCGCTGTCGTAGGCGCTCGGCCGGTCATTGGGGAACAGCCGGCGCGCCAGCGGCAGCAGGATGCGCGGGAGGAACGACAGCAGCGTGGGCGGCGGCTTTCCGGCATGGATGCGCCGCACGTCGAGGTGGGTGCCCAGCCGCGTCGCCAGGCCGTCGCCGAGCGTGGACTTCCCGGTTGCCTTCGGACCCACCAGCGCGACGATCGCGCCGCCGGTCTCCAGCACCATGTCCCGCCGCCCGGTGACCCGTCGCCAGGCCAGGGTCGCAACACGCTGCAGCCGCGAGCGCAAGGCGGCCAGGGCGCTCAGCCTGCGCAGATGGCGCAGCCGCCAGGCGACGCGCAGACCGAGGAGCACGCGGCGGCCGAGCGCGCGCTCCGTTCCGATCGCGTCGAGCAGTTCCGCGAAGATCTCGCGGCCGCCGAGAGGCACCAGTGTCGCGAACAGATCCGCGGCACGCGCCTCATCGGCCCGGCGGCGGAGCCAGCCGAGCTCCTCCACGGTGGCCCGATAGTCGCGGTTGGCCATCGCCAGCTCGACCGGCCCCACATGCTTCAGCGCCACCCTCAGGACGAAGACCGCAAGCTCCGCCTCCGGCACCGGGACCGGCCATCCCCGCAGCAGCCGGCAATCGGCGAGCAGCAGAACCTCCACCGGCAGTCGCCAGCCCTTCACCAGGCTGTCTCCGCCAACGATCTGGACATAGCCGTGCAGATGCACGAGCCGCCCCGCGGCCTCGTCCAGCGCCAGGGCGTGGAACACGCCGGGATGCCCGAGGCCGGCGCGCGACGTCGTGCGCTTGAAGCCTGCCTCGGCCATCGCCGACAGGAACAGCCCCGCATCCTCGCGGTGCACCAGCAGGTCGATGTCCTCCTGCCCCGCAAGCGCGCGGGACAGCCGCATGTTGCTCTTCCAGTGGCAGTAGCGCGCGCCGAGGCGATCGAGCGCGGCACGCAAGTCCTGCAGCGGCCGGGGCATCGGCGGGTCGGTTGCCGGACCGGTCCGGTCGTGGCTCTCCGCCTGCGACAGCGGGCTATGCATGTTCATGGCTGCCTCCGCCGGCGCGACGCAATGCGAGAAGCCCGGGGCGAAGGCCAAGCCGGTGCCAGATCATCGCAAGCATGAAGACGTTCCAGCCGATCAGGCTGGCGGCCGAGGCCAGCGCGGCGCCGAGCAGTCCCATCGGCCCGACGAGCAGCGCGGCAAGCGCCAGGTTGGCGGCCACGGCAACCGCAAGGCTGTAGCCCGCCATGCGCTCATGCCCGGTCATCGTCAGCAGATGCTGCTGCGGCCCGCAGGCGGCGGCCAGGACCTGGGCGAGCACGAGCACCACGGTGGCCGTCGCGCCAGCCCGGAAGTCCGGCCCGAAGAGTGCCAGCAGCGGCTGCGCCCCCAGCACCAGGGGCAGCGCCACCACCACCGTCGCGACAAGCGAAAGCTGCGCAGCGCGCGCGGACAGCGCCTGCAGGCGCGCATGCTCGCCGCGGGCATGCAGGTCGGACACGGTGGGCGCGAAGGCAGCGGCGATCGCCATGCGCGGCAGCGCCGCCAGGAGCGAGAGGCTGTACGCCACCGCGAAGACGCCGGCCTCGTGGACGGCGCCGGCGGATCCGAGCACCAGGGTCCCCGCCCGGCTCATCAGCACATCGCCGAGCATCAGCACCGTCAGCGGCAGGGTCGGCCGCAGCCACTCGCCGAAGGACGATGCGACCGGCGCGGCCAGGAGTTCGGGCGGGCGCTTGCGCCGCAGCATCCACTGGCTCGCGGCGAGGGCGCACAGCCCACCCGCGAGCAGCGCCACGGCGGCCGCAGGCGCGCTCGGTGCCAGCGGCCCCCAGAGCACCAGCAGGCACAGCGCGAGCACGGCGACACCGTCGCGCAGGATGCGTTCGGGAATGAGCGCAGAGACCACGCCGCCCCAGGCCCGCACGCTTGCCGCCGTCACGAGTTGGAGCGCGATGAGCGGTATCACCCACAGGCCGATCAGGAAGGCGCGCGCCTGCTCCGACCGGCTGCCCAGCAGCAGCAGCACGACCACCACGCCGGCTGCCGCCGCGATGCAGCCCGCCGCGACGGCCGTCAGGCTCGCGAAGCGCCCGGCGCCGCGCGCCTTGGACCAGTCGCCGACCGCGCGATAGGCCGGCAGCAGGCGCAGCAGCGACACGCGGAAGCCCAGCGTCGCGACATGCGCGAGCAGCGTCGTCCAGGCCAGCAGGTAGGCATAGACGCCGAAGCTCGTCGTGCCGATGAGGCGCGCCGTTGCGACCTGCGCGAGGTAGCTGAGACCCGCACCGGCCACGAGCACGGCGAAGGAGCCGCCGCTGGCGGTGACGAGCCCGGATGCGCCGAGACCGAAGGGGCGCCCCGCCATCCTGCTCCGCAGGAAGCCGGGCATCGCCAGGCCGACCGCCACCTTGCCGCTCACGCGGCCTTCTCCTGCGCCAGGTCGGCCACCGCCTTGGCGACGAGCTCCAGCCCGCCCCCCTCGCCATGCGGTGCGGAACCGCGGACCTCGAGCACGGCACGCCCGCGCGCGCGCAGCATCCGGCACACCACCTCCGCCAGGCGGGCCTGATCCATCAAGGTGGCGATGTCCGGCTCGAACAGCCGCTCGAGACGCGACTGGCCCGCCAGCCGCCGCCCGAGCCGCTCGGCCACCACGGCGCCCGGTGTCTGCACCCACACGACGAGGTCCGCCGGCGGCAGCAGGTCGATCGCGCGCGCAAGCGCCGGCGCCGGGTCGGGCGTGCGCGCAAGCCCGCGACGCGCCGCCAGGGAGCAGAGCGCGGAGAGGTATCCCTGGTCCAGGATCAGGGCGCTGCCCGGCGGGCGCGGCGCCGAGCACGCGCGGTGGAGCCGCGCGAGATATCGTCGATGCCGCAACCGGGAGATCTGCCCCCGAGCAGGAAAGAGCGCCAGAAGCCTCGCGCCCGGCGGATCCTCCGCGCCGAGTTCCGCGACAGCGCCGAACAGCTTTGCCGCGCGACTGAGCGGTGCAAGCATCGTGTGTCGCGCGTTGCGCTCTGCCGGCCGCGCGCTTGAGACGAATTCGCTGCAGCGGCCGGCCGACAGAAGGCTGCGGTGCAGTGCGGCGGCGAAGGTCGTCTTGCCGGCGCCCGCCGGGCCGAACACCTCGACGATGAGCGCCCGCGACGCGGCCAGAGCCTGACGTCGCCCGGGAGCCAGCGCGCGGGCGCTGTGGCCTTCGGCGCGCGGCATCGCCAGCACAGGGATCATGGCGAACCACCGACCCCGGCAGCCCGCCGCGGGCGATCCGCTTCCGACAGGACCGGCGCCGAGGTCCGGCCCGGCACCACACGCGCCGCGCGCGTCGTGTCCACGCGGCCCTTCTCCGGCAGCAGATCGGCTCCCCGCCGGATCTCCACCACGTCGCCCGGCTGCAACGGGGTCTGCATCGTCGCAAGCAGCGTGACGGGGCCATCCTCGCCGGCGCGCACCAGCAGGATGGTCGGCTCGCCCTCGTCGCTTGTCGGCACCGGCAGCCCGGCGACCTGCAGTTGATCGGCGATGCTGGCCAGGCGCGCACGCGCGGTGGCCAGTTGCGGCAAGGTCTCCTGCAGCTCAGCCAGCAGGCGCACCCGCAGCCGGTCGTCGGCACGGTCGAGGTCGCGCTGCAATTCGCTGCGCTGGCGGCGGACGGATCCGAGCTGGGCGGCCGTCTGCAAGGCCCGCGTGGACGAGAAGAGAAGCACGCGCCGGGCGTCGATGACGCGGGACTGCGTGGCCATGCCGCGGGCGCGGAGGTCCATCGTCCGCTCCAGTTCCTCGGTGTCGGCGTCCACCCCGGCCTCTTCCTTGGCCTGCTGTTCGGCCAGGGCGGCGATCTGCGCATCCGCCTGCACGATGGCGTTGGCCAGATACGCCTTCTCGCGCGCATGGTCGGTCGCGCGCGTGACCCGGAACTCGGCCTCGTTTCGGAGCAATGCCTCGACGGTGCGGTCCGGCATCGGGGCGGGCGGCAGCGCGGAGGCGTCGAAGGTGCCATCCTCGCCGAGCTCGGCGCGCAACCTCGCCAGCCGCGCCTGCTGGTTCGCCAGCGCGATCCACGCCATGGCGTATTCGCCGTTCAAGCGTGCCGATTGGTCCGTCTGCAACGCCTCGGGGCGACCGAAGCCGCCGGCACTCGCCACCAGATGGCGCACCGTCATGCCCGGCCGAAAGGGATGCTCGCCGCCGCGCGCGACGCCACCGCTGATCGATACCGGCCGATACTCGATGACGGCGACCGAGATCTGGTCGCGCTCCACGAAGCGCAGCACTTCGCGGCCGTCCGGCATGTAGCTGCGCACGGGCCTGCTGGCCAGCGCGGCCTGGATGCGCGCCTCGACCTCGGCCAGCGTCGCGCCGGCGGCGGCCACGCGCCCCGCCAGGGGAACCGGCAGGCTGCCATCGAGCTGGACGGCCACGCGCCGCTGCATGTCCGGCGGCCCGGCCACCGCGATCTCCAGCACATCGCCGGCCTGCAGGCGATAGTCCGCGCCGACCGCAGGGGCCGCGACGGTGGAGAGCAGGAGCGCCAGGCACACGCCGAGCCTGGCGCGCGATCCGCCTTGGCCAATCCGCCGCCGGTCCGCCACGGCCGCCGCGATCTCCGCCGCGCGGCGCGCCAGGTCAGGTGACATAATGCCGCTCCCGCCGCACGCGCCCGCCGTCGAGGCGCGCCTGCCACCACGCGGCGGTGCGGGTCAGCCCTTCGCGCAGGCCGATTTCCGGGCGCCAGCCCGTTGCCGCCGCGAAGCGCCCGGCATCGGCCAGGAGATGCCGCACCTCGGAGAGCGCCGGCCGCATCCTCTCGGACTCCGCCTCGATCGGCTTGGTGCAGGACGTGATGTCGAGGACCAGCGACGCGAGCTCGCCGATCGTCACCGCCGCGCCACTGCCGGCATTGTAGGGCGTGCCGAACTCAACCCGCTGCCCGGTGCCGATGGCCAGGAAGGCCTCGACCGTGTCCGCGACGAAGGTGAAGTCGCGCACGGTCGAGAGATCGCCGACGCGGATCACCTCGACGCCCGGGTCGATGGCCTGCCGCAGCAGGCTCGCCACCACCGCGCGCTCGCTCTGCCGCGGCCCGAAGGTGTTGAAGGGCCGCAGCAGGACGACCGGCAGCCCGAAGGAGCGCGCATAGGCCTCCGCCATCATGTCGGCACCGATCTTGGATGCCGAATAGGGCGACTGCCCCTGCAGCGGATGGCTCTCGCTGATCGGTGAGACGAGGGCTGTGCCGTACACCTCGCTGGTCGAGGTGACGACAACGCGCATGACGTCCTGGCAGCGCGCCGCTTCGAGGATGTTCAGCGTGCCCAGGACGTTCGTCTCCACGTAGGAACCCGCCGCCGCGTAGGAGTACGGTATCGAGATGAGCGCCGCGAGATGGAACACGACATCCTGTCGTGCGGCGAGGCTGCGCATCAGCGCGGGATCGCGCACATCGCCCCGAACGGCGCGCACGCTTTCGCGGACCGCGGCCGGCAGGTCGTCCAGCCAGCCATGCGAATCGAAGGAATTGTAGAGCGTGAGCGCGGTGACATTCGCACCGCGGAGCACGAGCCGTTCGGCCAGATGCGAGCCGATGAAGCCGTCCGCGCCGGTCACCAGCACGTTCAGACCATCATAGGCAGCCGCGCCCTGTCTGACGATGTCGGCCATCTCGATGTCCTCAGCCATGTCCAGGGAAGCCCGAAGCGGTCCTCGTTCCGCCCATCGCCTGCGCATGACGATGGGTGGAGACGGGCTCCGCGACGAGCGGCATACGGATGAGCAGGCGCCTGTCGATGCCGCTGTCGATGCCTGCCACCGCAAGCACGCCGCGCAACACCCAGACGCAGTCGGAGATCAGCGTGCGCTGCGGATAGTAGGAGAGATCGAGCTGCGCCTTGGTGGGGAACAGCAGCTGGCGGTAGACGTGGGTCGGCTCCGTGCCAGGCGTGTAGAAGGCGCTCTCGTTGCGGAACGCCACCTGGCTCGGACCGAAGATGCCCGGGCGGTAGGCCAGCACGGCCAGCGCCTCGCCCTGGAAGCAGTCCGCGAAGGCCAGGCTTTCGGGCCGCGGCCCGACGACGGCCATGTCGCCCTTGAGGATGTTGTAGAGCTGCGGCAACTCATCGAGCTTGCTCGCCTCGAGGAACCGGCCGACCCGCGACAGACGCTCATCGCCACGCAGCGTCAGGGGGCGGCCGGAATCGCCGATGCCGTTGCGGAACTTTCGGAACTTGATCAGGCGGAATTCCCGCCCGCCCTGCCCGAGCCGCGTCTGGAGATAGAACACGGGCCGCCCGCTCTCGATCAGGATCGCGACGACGATGAGCAGGATGAGCGGAGCCGCGAGAACCAGGCCGATGCTGGAGACCGCGATGTCCATGGCGCGGCTGGCCGCGGTGACGTGCCCGGGTGCGGGGCGGTGGATCATGCCTGTCCTCCTTCCCTCCTGATGGCGTGGGCGAGCATCTCGACCACCATCGAAACGTCCGAAAGCTCCATGCCCGGATGCAGCGGCAGCGTCATCTCGCGCTCGCTGAACTCCTCGGTCACCGGCAACCGCTGATCCGGGAAGCGATCCCGATAGAAGGAGAGCTGGTGCACGGGCGGGTAATGCATCGTCGTCTGCACGCCCGCGTCGCGCAGCGAAGCGGCAACCGCCGCGCGGGAGACGCCTTTCGGCAGGAGCACCGGCATGATATGATGCGCGGATGTGCCGTGATCGGAGAACGGCGCCAGCGTGTTCGGCGCGTGGCGCGCCAGCTCCGCAGCGTAGCCGTCCCGCAACGCGCGGCGCTTCAGGTTCCATGCGTCGAGCTGCTGCAGCTGAACCAGCCCGATCGCCGCCCGCAGCTCGTCCATGCGATAGTTGAAGCCGAGCATCGTGACGTCGTAGTCGGCCGAGCGCGCGGACAGACGCTCGAAGGTGCCGCTCGTCATCCCGTGGCCGCGCAGGCGGCGCACGCGCTCCAGCACTTCCGGCGACCGCGCCATGACCATCCCGCCTTCGGCGGTCGTCATGTTCTTGTTGCCGTAGAAGCTGAAGGCCGCCGCTTCGCCATAGGTGCCGACCCCGTCGATCCCGATGACATGGGCGGCATCCTCGACCAGGCGGAGGTCATGGCGGATGGCGAAGTCGCGCCAAGCCGCCCGCTCGGCGAGTTGGCCCGCGAAATGGACGAGCACGACCGCCCGCGTCCGCGGCGTCACCTTCGCCTCGGCATCCGCCAGGGAGAGCAGCGGTCGGTCGAGCGCCTCGATGTCCACGAACACCGGCGTCGCGCCGACATAGAGCACGCTGTTCACGGTCGCGACGAAGGTCAGCGAAGGAACCAGGACCTCGTCGCCCGGACCGATGTCGAGCGCCGCGAGGATGAGATGCAGCGCCGCCGTGCAGGAGCCGACGGCCACCGCATCCGTCGCGCCGTGCCGCGCGGCGAAGGCCTCCTCGAAGGCACGCACACGCGCGCCCATGGTGATCCATCCGCTGTCGATGGTCTCGCACAGGGCGCGCTTCTCCGCCTCGCCGAGTTCCGGCTTTGCCACGAGCAACACTGCCCCAACCCTCCTGCTTGAGTGCACGCCGCCGCCCGGCGGCCGGTTCCGACCTTCAGGCGATCGCCGCGACTTCCTCGAAGGCGGGCGGTTGCTCGTCCCAGGCGAGCCCCTGCGCAGTCTGGAAATCCTCGAGGCGGCCGATGTCGAGCCACAGCCCGTCGTGCAGGAAGGTGCCGGCCGGCACGCCCTCCGCCAGCATGCAGAGAATGAGGTCGTCGAAACCGAAGGGAACCCCGGTCGGGATGCTGGAGAGTACCTCCGGCTCCATGCAGTAGACGCCCATGCTGACCAGGTTCGACAGCACCGGCTTCTCCTTGAAGGAGACGATTCGGCCGTTCGCCTGCTCGATGACGCCGAATTCCGTCTTGGTGCGGCGGAGCGAGGTCGCGACGGTGACGATGTTGCCGTGGCGGCGATGGCACTCGGCGAAGCTCGCGATGCTGAGATCGGTCAGCACATCACCGTTGATGACGAGGAAGGTCTCGTCCAGCTCCTCCCGCAACAGGGAGAGCGGGCCGATGGTGCCCAGCGGCTCCCTCTCTTCGGTATAGCGGATGCGCAGGTTGAACTGCTCGCCGCCGTTGCAGAAGCTCTTGATGAGATGGCCCAGATAGCCGGTGGTGATGTAGACATCGCGGATGTTGTTGCGACGGAGCCAATGCAGAAGGAGCTCGAGCACTGGTTTCGCGGCGACAGGCATGAGTGGCTTGGGGAGCACCATCGTGTACGGCCGCAGACGCGTTCCCTTGCCGCCGCATTGAATGACCGCCTTCATGTTCTTCTTCTCCGCATCGGGCCTGATCGTTCTTGCCCGCGCATCCTGGGCGTTTCGATCTTCGCGCGCCGGCTTGGCAAGGGGAAAGCACCAAGAGTGAGAGCGCCGCGGCAAAAGCGGTCGAGCCGGCATCGTCGCGGCATGCCCCGAAAGGAGTAGTCCGCCCTTCATCCTTCGGAGCCGAGGAGAGCGATTTACGCAGACGCGCCCGCGGTGCGACCCTGGATGCATCCGGTCGCGTTCCGGACCGGTACGGAGAAAAGTGCTTGCCCCGCGACATCCTCCTTGCGCTCGGATTGGCGCTCACCCCGGCGACGCAGCTCCGCACTGGCGGGCTGCCGCTCGGCGCTGGCGAGCTGCTGCTGGTCGTGTGGCTGCTCTTCGCCCTCGTGGCGCAGCTCTGCGGCGGAACGGCGACGCTCGGTCGCGCCTTCCGGATCCTGCTCCTGTTCTGGGCAACATTGTGGTTCGCGCTGTCGGTCGGTCTCGTCTGCGGCTTCGCGCTCGACCTGTTCCAGGACATGCCGGCGATGCTGCACGACGTGTTCGCGTATCTGCTGATGATGTCGCTGGGCCTGATGATCGCGCTGGAGTTCGGTGACGGCGCCCGGTCGCGCCGGATCTTTGCGCTCTTCACCGGCTTCGGCGCTGCGTTGCTTCTGCTGCAACTCGCGGAGGGGCAAGGTCTTCGCCTGGTTGCCGGCGGCGACAGCTGGTACTATGACCGCTTCCAAGGCTGGTCGGAGAACCCCAACCAGATCGGCTTCTACAGCGCCGTTCTCGCCTTCTCCGCATTGCATCTGATGCAGGCCGCCCGATCCAACCTCGGCAGGCTGGGCGCGTTGCTATGCGGCGGCGTGGCGATCGTCGGCGGCGTGCTCAGCCGAAGCGATTCCTTCATGGTCGCGCTGCTGATCGGATCCGCCGCCTGGGTGGTGGTCACCGCGCGCGCCTGGTTCCGGACCCTGAACTCCGGTGTCATGCTCCGCGGCGCGGCGGTCATCTTCGCGCTGCTCGCCGTGCCGCTCGCCGCAGCCTCCTTCGCGCCCTTCGGCGCCGCGGCGCTCGAGCGCATCGAACAGAGGACGGAAGACGTCTACGCCGACAACGACCAGGGCGAGACGCGGCTGGAGCTGTGGGTCGAGGCCATGCAGCGCGGCGTCCACTCCGCCTTCCTGGGCTTCGGCCCGGGCCCGCAGCTCACCAGCAAGGCCTACAAGCGGCCGCCGCCCTCGAAGTTCGAGGCGCACAACACCTTCCTCGACCTGTTCACGCAGGGGGGCCTGCTGGCCGTCGGAGCCTTCGTCAGCCTTTGCGCGGCAGCGCTGCTGACGGCGTGGCGAGGGCAGCGTGCCGGCCTGGTGGCGCTGCTCTGCGCGCTCGCGTCGTTCAGCATGTTCCACCTGCTTCTGCGACAGCCGATCTTCTGGTTCGTGATCGTGCTGTGCCTGCTCGCGGCGACAGGGCCTGCCGCGGCGCAAGCGCGCGCCTCCGGCCGCGGCCGCATCGGAGCGATGCCATGAGCGACGCCTTCGGCACCTCGTTTCACATCGGCCAGCTCGTCCGCATCCTGCGGCGCCGATGGCGGGTGGTTGCGGCCTGCGCGCTTCTCGCGGGCACGGCGGCCCTGGCGATCGGCGTGCTGCTGCCGCCGCGCTACACCGCCAAGGCGCAGATCGTGCTGGAGCCGCCGCCAGGCGACCGCGCCGTGCGGCTCGACGACATGACGGTGCAGACCTGGGCCGAGCTCATGTCGACCACGGAGCATCTCCGGCGGCTGCAGGAGAGCCTGGAACGCGATCCGCCCGAAATCGCTTCCGTCGAATACGAGCGTCCGGTCCTCACGATGTTTGCGGAGAGCGTCATGTCTGCCATCGCGCGCCTGCGCGACACGACGCCCGAGGACGCGCCTGCCGGGGCCGCCACGCCGGCCGCGGACGACCTGCCCAGTCCGCGCGAACTGGACCGACGGCTCAAGGCCTTCAAGGAACGGCAGTCGCGCATCCTGGCGGTTACCTTCACCTGGACCGATCCCGCGATGGCCGCCGCCATCGCGAACCGCAGCGCGACGCTGTTCCTCGAGGACCAGCTGCGCCAGCAGGAAGAGGAGAGGCAGCAGACGCTGCAGGCGCTGCAGCGCCGCAGCGCCCAGGCGCGCGAGGACATCAGCCGCGCCGCGCTCGCGCTGTCCGACTACCGCGTGAACCATGGCACCGCCAATCCCGATCGCGACGACCAGATCGACGCGCAGATCGCTGAGATCGCGAGGCAGCTGGTGATCGCGACGGCCGACCTCGCTTCCGCCCGGCAGACCGACCCGCAGGGCGGCGCGGCGGCCATGCCCGCGCCCAGGCCGGCAGGTGTCTCGGCCGACACGGTGGCGCGCGCCGCACTCCGATCCGATGTCGGCACGCCGGTCGCAACCGCGGATTCGGCGGTGCTCGAGGCACGCATCCACTACCTTTCCACCCGCCTCGCCGCGTTGCAGGAGGCGAGCGCGGCGGCCCGTACAGAGGAGGCGCGGCTTCGTGATCTGCGCCTTGAGGCCAGCGCCGCGAACAGCGCCTATGAGGCGGTTCTCGCGCAGCAGCTGTCGCTCAGTGCGAGCCCTGTCCGGCCGCAGGCGAGCATGGTCTCCGTCGCGGTGCCGCCGCTCCAGCCCAGTTCGCCGGACCCGGTCTTCTTCGTCGCCCCGGCCCTCGTGGCCGGCAGCATCGGCGGCGGCTTGCTGGCCGTGCTGCTGCAGCGGCTGGACCGGCGCGCACGCACCGAACGGCAGGTTGAAGCGACGCTCGGCGTTCCCTGCATCAGCGTCGTGCCGAAGGCGAGCGGCATGGCAACGCTTCTGCCGGTCCGCGCCCTGCTGCGGAAGCCGTTCGCCCCGTACACCAAGGCGATACGCGCAACGGCCATGGCGCGGCTCGGCCTGCCCGGCGAGCAGACGCCGGGAAAGGTGATCCTGTTCACCTCCAGCGAGAGGGCAGAGGGCAAGACGGCCCTGGCGGTGAGCTTCGCCGCCTACGCCGCGCTCCTGCGGCGCCGGGTGCTGATCGTGGATCTCGACCTGACCTCTCCCAGCCTCGCCGCGCTGCTCGGCGCACCGTCGGGACCGGACGCGCTCGACGTTCTGCGCGGCGTCTCCCTGTCGGACGCGGTGCGCAGCGACGACACCTTCGGCTTCGACTACCTGCCGCTCGCCTCGGACAAGATCAACCCGCTGCTTCTCATGGCGAGCGAGCGGATGCGCGCGCTGCTCGACGAGGCACGCCGCCGCTACGATTGCATCGTGCTCGACGGCGCGGCACTGCTCGGGAATCCGGAGGTCCGGGTGCTCGTGGCACTTGCCGACCATGTGATCCTCACGCTGAAGTGGGGCTCGACGCGCCTCGATACGGCCCGCGTCGCGATGGAGGATCTCGTCCGCGCGCGGCCTGGAGAGGCGACGCAGGCAGCGGTCAGCGCGGTGCTGACCCAGGTGGAACCGCGCCTCTATCCCATGCATGCCACATGGCCGGAGGAGGATCGACCCGCGCATCGCCTGCCACCGGGCGGCGACCAGGCCGCGCAGGGATGGCAGGCCGCCGCCTGGCAGCCCGGGAGAGCGCCATGACATGGCAGGCATTCATGCTGCGGCGGCGTCCGCGGCCTGCATCCGCATTCCGCGACGCATCGCGCCGCGCGGCGCTCGCCATGCTCGGCCTTGGGGTGCTGGCGCTGGCCGCCCCGGCACGGGCAGAGCCGCAGCGCGCTTCGCCGCGGCACTATGCCGTGAACCTCGACGGCGATTACCGCGGCGCGGCGGCAGTCGGCTTCAACCTGGCGGATGTCAGCTCGGTCTCCACGCTGAACCGCCTGCCGGACGGGATGCGCGGCGTCCTGTGGCTGCGCAGCGGCTACAACGGTCGTCGCAACGGCTGCGGCTGGCGCATGGATGACGAGGCGCTGCGCAGGATCGTCGCCTCGGTCCGGCTGCACCCGCGCTTCAGCGGCATCTACTTCATCGCGGACGAGCCGCATCCGTCCATCTGCCCGGATGCGCCGGCGCGGATCGCGGAGCGAAGCGCGCTCATCCGCCGCTTGGATCCGAATGCGAGGACCTTCATCGTCGTGCTGAACTCCTCGCGATATCCGGGCGAGGCGGCGATGCTGCGCGACACGGCCGACTACATCGGGATCAATCCCTATCCCTGCAACCAGAAGAATGTCGGCCGCGGCTGCGACCTGCGCGCGATGCGGGCGCGCATCGAGGACGCACTCGCCGCAGGCATTGCGCCGGAGCGGATCGTGCCGGTGTTCCAGGCCTTCGGCCAGACCTGCACCACCGCGGAGCGGACCTATCACCGGCTGCCGACGCCGGAGGAGGCGCGCAGCATGTTCGCCGTTTGGGACGAGCTGGTGCCGCCGGATCGGCGGCCCTTCGACATGACATACAGCTGGGGTCCGCAGGATCGGCATGCCTGCCCGACCCTGGCGATGGCCGATGGTCGTGACCACCCGGACCTGATCAGCGTCTTCTCCGCCTATTTCGCGCAGCACCGCGATGCGCCGAGGCGGCTACCCATAACGGGCAGATAGACGATGGCTCGCGTGCCGCATCACTCTACCCGGCACGGCGATCCGACGTGGACGCTGCGCCTGGGCATGGCGGTCGCCCCAAGGCGGCCTCCGCGGGTGCGGCGCAACGAGGATGAACGTATCGGCCGCGCAGCGTGGCGGGGAGGAAGAGGGCCATGAAGTTCCGCGTACTGGGCCATGCCTGCCTCGAGGTGAGCACGCCGCACTGCCGCCTGCTTTGCGACCCCTGGCTCGTCGGGTCCGCCTATTGGCGGTCCTGGTGGAATTATCCGCCGGTGCCGGACGGTCTGCTCGACGGCCTTGCACCCGACTTCATCTACCTGACGCATCTGCACTGGGATCACTTCCACGGCCCGACGCTCCGGCGGCTCGGGCTGGACCGTCACATCCTCATCCCGCGGACGCCGGACCGCCGCATCTACAACGACCTGCAGGAAATGGGCTGCACCCATGTCACGGAACTCGTCCATGGCGAGCCCTTCGAGCTGGAGGATGGCTTCCGGGTGACCAGCTACCAGTTCGGCCATTTTCCGGACTCGGTCCTGATGATCGAGGCGGGCGGCAGGACGATCATGAATGCGAACGACTGCAAGATCATGGGGCTTCCGCTGCGCCAGATCCTGCAGAACCACCCTAAGATCGACTTTCTCCTGCGCAGCCACAGCTCCGCCAATGCGAGGCTCTGCTTCGAGATCATGGACCGCGGCGGCCAGCACATCGACGACCAGGGCAAGTACAGCGCGGAGTTCGCCGAGTTCGCCCGCGCCGTGAATGCGACCTACGCCATCCCCTTCGCCAGCAACAACTGCTACCTTCATCCGGAGACGGAGCAGTTCAATCGCTACCTGAATCTCGGAATCAACGTGAAGCGCCACTTCGAGGAGAACCGCATCACGAAGCCGGAATGCGTCGTCTGCGCGCCGGGCGATGGGTGGGACGAGGAAGGCGGCTTCACGCTGACCGACAAGGACTGGTACACGGACCTCGAAGGCCACCTGGCCCGATACCGCGAGGCCAAGGCGCCGACCCTCGAGCGGACCGAGGATCTGGAATCCCACGTCGTGCTGAAGGAACGCACCGTGGCGCGCTATGCGGAAGGCCTGTTCGCGGGGACGCCCTATCCGATCCGCAGGATGTTCCGCGGCAAGCCGATCACCCTGGTGGCGCACAGCAAGGCCGGCGACACGGCCTATGAGCTGGACCTGCACGCGCGGACCTGTCGGAAGCTGGAAACCTGGAGCGACGAGACCAATCCCATCCAGATCCACGCCCAGGCGCGCATCTTCCTGATGTGCATCAAGCAGGTGAACTGGAACAGCCTCGGCATCTCCAAGCGCGTGCGCTTTCGCGTCCGGCATGACGACCGGAAGTTCGTGACCTACTTCCTGGAGCTCAACGACCTCTTCGACTGCGAGGTGCTGCCGCTGTCCAAGAGCCTGAACGCGCGCTTCATCCTGACCTGGCTGCGCCGCTGGCGCGAGCTGCTGCTCTACGGCCACATCGCGACGGACCTCGTCAGGGGGCGCGGCTTCGCCTACCGGAACTACCTGCCGGCCTTCGGCCG
>NZ_JBWXTD010000003.1:476788-479224 GCF_056682175.1 Falsiroseomonas sp. RANM36 | reverse complement strand
CCCCCCCGGGGCGCGCCCGCGGCGGGGGGCGGGCCCCCCCCCCCCCCACCCCCCCGGGGGCGCGCGCGGGCCCCGACGATGTGAGGGCGTGATGCCGTGAGCGCGCATGTGCTGCTGGTCGGAGGAGAGGACCACGATCTGCGGATACCCTTCCTCCTCGCGCTGCAACGCCAGGGATTCCAGGTATCCGCCGCGGGCACCGGCGACCCGGCGCCGTTCGCGCGGGCCGGCATCGCCTATCATCCGTTCGGCTTCGCGCGCTCGGTCAGCCCGCTGGCCGATGGGCGGAGCCTGGCGCAGCTCGCGCGGCTGATCGACAAGGTCCGGCCCCAGGTCGTCCAGTCCTTCGACACCAAGCCGAACATCCTGGCGCCGCTTGCGGCGCAACGGGTGGCCGCCGTCAGGGTCGTGCGCACCATCAACGGGCTTGGCTGGCTGTACTCCTCCAGGGCCCTGCCGGCGCTTGCGCTGCGGCCGATCCATCGCATGCTCAACCGCATCGCGGCGCGCTGGACCGCGGCGACGGTGTTCCAGAACAGCATAGACAAGACATTCTTCGAGCAGCACGGGCTGGTGGGTGACAGCCGAAGTCGGCTGATCCCGGGATCGGGCGTGGACATTGACGCCTTCACGCGTCCCACCGTCACCGATGCGGCGCTTGCCGGGCTGCGTCGGGAGCTGGGCCTGGAAGGCTGCGAGGTCGTGCTGACCGTCACGCGCCTGTCCCGCCAGAAGGGCATCCCGACCCTTCTGAAGGCGGCCTCGCTGGTTCACGCGATCCGGCCGTCGGTGCGCTTCCTGCTTGTCGGCCCGCATGAAGGCGAAGGACGCTCCGCGGTGACAACGGCCGAGATCGACGCCCATTCCCCCTATGTCATCGCGACCGGCAAGCGCACGGACGTGCCGTCGCTGCTCGCGCTGGCCGATGTCTTCGCCTTCCCGACGGAGTTCCGGGAAGGCGTGCCGCGCGCGCTTCTCGAAGCGGCGCTGGCAGGGCTGCCGATCGTCGCCTCCCGGATGCCGGGCTGCACGGACGTGGTCGAGGATGGCCGCACCGGCCTGCTCGTCGCACCGGGCGCCCCGGAAGACCTGGCTCAGGCGCTGCTTCGTCTGCTGGCCGATCCACCGGCCGGGCGCGTTATGGGCGCGCGTGCCTCCGAACTCGTCGCGCGCGAATTCTCGCTTGCCCGCACCGTCTCGCGCTATGCGGACCTGTATGACGAGCTGCTGACCACCGGCTGATCGCGTCGATCCGGACGGATAGGCGCGGGGCGACGAGTCCACGCGCATCGGCCCGCCTCCCGGCATCGTGATCGGCGCCGGCGCAGCTGCGCGCCGCACGCAGCGCCATCGCAGGCCGGACGGATGCCGATCCTTCTCCGAATGTCAGGCTCATGCGCGGCCGTCGCGCCGACACTTCGGCGCAGCCTGGGCGGCACCCCGGCTGCTCCGCGCACGGCTCCCGTCCGTCGGCGCCCGGCATGACGCAGGGCAAATCCTCCCTCGTCGCGATGCGCTAAGCTTCCGGTTTACGCCACAAGGGAAACTCGCGATGGCGGAGAGCGATGCGCGTATTGGTCACATCGTACGACTCGGCGGCGGGGTCGCGGATGTCCGGTTCGAGGGGCAACTGCCCGCGATCGCGACGCGCCTGGTCACGCTGGCGGAGCCCGAGATCACCATCGAGGTCGCCAGCCTGCCGGCCGAGAACATCGCCCGCGGGCTGGTGATGAACCCGGCGGCCGCGCTGCACATCGGCCTCGCGGTGCGCGACACCGGCGGGCCCATTGATGTGCCGGTCGGGGAGGCGTTGCTGGGTCGCATGTTCAACATGTTCGGCGAGCCCATCGACGGCGGCCCGCCGCTGGGCGAGATGCGCCGCCAGCCGATCCTCGGCACGCGCGTTCCCCTTGCGGCCCGCCGCGTCGAGAGCGCCATCTTCGAGACCGGCATCAAGGCGATCGACCTGCTCAGCCCGCTGGAGCGTGGCGGCAAGGCGGGGCTCTTCGGCGGCGCGGGCGTGGGCAAGACAGTGCTGATCACCGAGATGATCCACAACATGGTCGCCGAGTACGACGGCGTAAGCCTGTTCTGCGGGATCGGCGAACGCTCGCGCGAAGCCGAGGAGTTGTACCGGGAGATGCGCGAGGCCGGCGTCCTGGCGAATACGGTGATGGTCTTCGGCCAGATGAACGAGAGCCCCGGCGTGCGCTTTCGCGTCGGCCACGCCGCGCTGACCATGGCCGAGTATTTCCGCGACGATCTGCGCCGGAACGTGCTCGTGCTGATCGACAACATCTTCCGCTTCGTCCAGGCGGGCTCGGAGGTGTCGGGGCTGCTCGGCCGCATCCCCAGCCGCGTCGGCTACCAGCCGCGGGGGCGCCCCCCGCCACCGGGCCGACCGGGGCGGGGCGTGGGCGCCCCCCCCGGGGCGGC
>NZ_JBWXTD010000003.1:459373-476778 GCF_056682175.1 Falsiroseomonas sp. RANM36 | reverse complement strand
CGCGGCCGCGGGGGGGGGGGGGGGGGGGGGGGGGGCCCCCCCCCCCCCCCCCCCCCGCCGCCCCCCCCCCCCCCCCCCCCTCGCCACCGAGCTCGCGGAACTCGAGGAGCGGATCTGCTCGACCGACCGGGGGACGATGACCTCGATCCAGGCCGTCTATGTCCCGGCCGACGATTTCACCGACCCCGCCGCCACGCACACCTTCGCCCATCTCTCCGCCTCGATCGTGCTTTCGCGGAAGAAGGCGTCCGAAGGCCTCTATCCGGCCATCGATCCGCTGCGCTCCTACTCGCGGATGCTCACACCGGGCACGGTGAGCCCGCGCCACTACCGTGTCGCGCGCGCAGTGCGCACCACCCTGGCCGAGTACGAGGATCTCAAGGACATCATCGCGATGCTCGGCCTCGAGGAGTTGTCGGAACGGGACCGCGCCACGGTCCGCCAGGCCCGCCAGCTCGAACGCTTCCTGACCCAGCCCTTCTTCTCGACGGAAGCGATGACCGGCAATCCCGGGCGATTCGTCAGGCTCGACGAGACACTGGACAGTTGCGAGCGCATCCTCGCAGGCACCCTGGCGGATCGCGACGAGGCCGAGTTCTACATGATCGGGTCGCTCGCCGACCTCGACGCCAGGGCGGCGGCCGAAGATGCGGCTTAGGGTGATCACTCCCATCGGCCTCTGCGTGGACCGGCCAGTGCGTCGGATCGTGGCCGAGGCGCGGGACGGGCATTTCGGGATGCTGCCGAACCACGTCGATCTCGTCACCGAACTCGTACCCGGCATCCTGCTCTACGAGGCCGAGGACGGCGCCGAGCGCTTCGTCGCGGTGCATTCCGGCACGCTGGTGAAATGCGGCGCAGAGGTGCGCGTGGCGGTTCGCGGAGCGGTGGAGGGCGACGATCTCCACCGGCTGCGCAACCTGGTCGAGACAGATTTCCGCCGCCGGGACGAGAATGAGCGCGAAGCGCGCGCGGCGCTCGCACGGCTCGAGGCCAGCATGGTCCGCCGATTCCGCGACCTTGGGACCACCGGGGGATGACGGCCGAACGCGACGCGGAGACGGAAACCGAGGCGCAGACCATCGCGCGCAAGGCGCGGCGGTTGGAGGAAGCCCGCAAGCGCCGCACGACGAGCGCCTGGTACGGGCTCGGCATGTTCGGGCTGGTGGGCTGGTCCGTCGCCGTGCCTCTCGTGGCAGGCATCGCGCTGGGGCTCTGGATCGATCGGCGCTGGCCGGGCGCGGTATCCTGGACGCTGACGCTGCTGATCGCCGGCGCGGCGCTCGGCGCGCTCAATGCGTGGTACTGGGTGCAGCGGGAGGGGCGGGATGACTGAGCGGGTGAGACAGGCCATCGGGGGCGCGGCATGACCGCTTCCGCACTCTCGCTCCTGGCCGCGATGCTGGCAGGCTCGGTGCTCGGCGCGCTCTATCTGGCTCTTCTCTGGGCCGCGGTGCGGCGCCTGCCGCAGGGCCCGCGCGGCCTGGCGGCCTTCACATGGCTCCGGCTCGCGCGGGTGGCGCTGCTGCTCGGCGCCCTTGCCGCCGCAGCACTTCTCGGGCTGCCGGCGGACGGTTTCGTCGCCGCGCTGGCCGGCTTCATCATCGTGCGGTTTGCCGCCACACGCTTGCTCGGTCGCGACTCACCGGGAGGCGCCTGATGGAGATCAGCCCGGACAGCTGGATCCTGTACGAGTGGCGGGGCCTGCGACTCAACGCCACGATCGCCTTCACCTGGGTGGTGATGGCGCTTCTGGCGCTCGGCTCCCGGGCGATCACCGCGCGGCTGAGCGAGGGCGAGAGCGTCTCGCGCTGGCAGGCCCTGCTCGAGGTGATCGTCTCGGCCATCCGCGACCAGATCGCGGAGATCGGCGCCGACGATGCAGGCCGCTACCTGCCCTTCATCGGCACGCTGTTCCTCTTCATCGCCACGGCGAACCTGCTGGCGGTGGTGCCGGGGCTCCAGCCGCCCACCGGCTCGCTCTCGACCACGGCGGCGCTGGCGATCTGCGTGCTGATCGCCGTGCCGCTCTTCGCGATCGGCGAACGCGGTCTCGGCGGCTATCTGCGCGCCTATCTGCGGCCGACGCCGCTCATGCTGCCCTTCAACGTCGTGAGCGAGATCTCGCGCACGGTCGCCCTGGCGGTGCGGCTCTACGGCAACGTGATGAGCGGGACGGTCATCGTCGGCATCCTGATCAGCGTCGCGCCCTTCTTCTTCCCGGTGGTGATGCAGCTCCTCGGCCTGCTCACCGGGCTGATCCAGGCCTATATCTTCGCCATCCTTGCGATGGTCTACATCGCCTCAGCCAGCCGCAGCCGCCGCGCAACGGACAGCGGGGCCGCGCCCGCCACGCCCGCAGGCACAGGATACTGACCATGGACGCAGCAACCTGGGTCGCCGTGAGCTCGATCGTCACCGCCGGGCTGACCATCGCCATCGGCTCGATCGGACCGGCCCTGGCCGAGGGGCGCGCCGCCGCGCAGGCGCTGCAGGCGATCGCGCAGCAGCCGGACGCCTCGAACACCATCACCCGCACGCTCTTCGTCAGCCTCGCGATGATCGAGTCCACGGCGATCTACTGCTTCGTCGTCGCGATGATCCTGATCTTCGCGAATCCCTTCACGGATCTGGTGGCGGCAACCACCCAGGCCGCAGGGCGCTGAAACCGTGCAGATCGACTGGCTGACGGTCATCGCCCAGATCGTCAACTTCCTCGTTCTCGTCTGGCTGCTGCAACGGTTCCTCTACCGCCCGGTGATCCGGGCCATGGCGCAGCGGGAGGAGCGCATCGCGAGGCGGCTCGAGGAAGCGCGCGGGGCCCGCGAAGACGCCAGGGCCGAGGCGCGCCGGGTGCGCGAGCAGCAGAAGGCGCTGGAGGCAAGCCGGGAGGAGATGCTCGCGCAGGCGCGGCGCGAAGCCGCCGCCTTGCGCGCAAGGCTCGAGGCCGACATCCAGGCCGATGTCGAAGCCAAGCGCCGGACCTGGAACGCGCATCTGGAGGATGAACGCGAGGCCTTCGCCGCCAGGCTGCGGCAGCGCGCCGGTCACCAGGTTATCGACATCGTCGGGCGGGTGTTGCGCGACTATGCCGGCAGCGACCTGGCCGGTGAGGTGGCGGCAACCTTCGCGGAGCGTCTCGCGGCCCTCGATGCCGACGAGCGGGACAAGCTGGTGCGCGCGGCCGGGCGCGCGGAGGGCCCGGCGCTGGTGGACAGCGGCATTGCGCTCAAGCCGGGCGCGCGCAGCCACGTCACGCGCGCCATCCACGAATGCGTCGCACGCGAGATCGACGTCGAGTATCGCGAGGACAGCGACCTGCTCCTCGGGATACGCCTGACGATCGGGGGGCAGACGGTCGAGTGGTCGGCGGCGCGCTTCCTCTCCCGCCTCGAGACGACGCTCGACGAGGTGATCGAGGGCAGCGGCCGGCACCGCCCCGAACGAGCGCCGGCCAGGGCATGACGCGCATGGCGACGCTCGACGGCCTGCACGACGCGCTCTTCGCCCCACTCGAAGCCGCGCTGGCGCGCATCGGCGCGGAACTCGAACTGGCCGAGATCGCGCATGTGCTTTCCGTCGCAAACGGCGTCGCGGACGTCGTCGGCTTCACCGACCTGCGCGCCGACGAGCTCCTGGCCTTCCCCGGCGGCGTGCTCGGGATCGCCGCGAATCTCGGCGAGCGCCGCGCGGGCGTCATCATCCTGGGCGAGACCGAGCGCCTGCGTCCTGGCGATCCCGTGCGGCGCACCGGTCGGGTCGTCGACGTCCCGGTTGGCGCGGGCCTGATCGGGCGCGTGGTGGATGCGCTTGGCCGGCCGCTCGACGGCGGCAGCCGCATCGTCGCCGAGGCGTTCCTGCCGGCGGAGCGGCCGGCGCCGCCCATCATGCACCGCGCGCCGGTGCAGGTGCCGCTGCAGACAGGCATCAAGGCCGTTGATGCAGCGATCCCCATCGGCCGCGGGCAGCGCGAGCTGATCCTCGGCGACAGGCAGACCGGCAAGACCGCCATCGCCGTGGACACGATCCTCAACCAGCGCAGCAGCGGCGTCCTTTCGATCTATTGCGCGATCGGCCAGCGGGCCTCGGCGGTCGCGCGCGTCATCCGGAGCCTGCGCGACGGCGGTGCGATGGACCGCACCATCGTCGTCGTCGCCGGCGGCGAGGATGCGCCTGGCCTGCAGTTCGTCGCCCCCTATGCCGCCACCTCGATGGCCGAGCACTTCATGGCCGCGGGGCGTGACGTCCTGATCGTGTACGACGACCTCACCCGCCATGCCCGCGCCTATCGCGAGTTGTCGCTGCTGCTGCGCCGGCCACCCGGGCGGGAAGCCTATCCCGGCGACATCTTCTACATCCACGCGCGCCTTCTCGAGCGCGCCACACAGCTGCGCAAGGAACATGGGGGCGGATCGCTCACCGCCCTGCCGGTGGTCGAGACGCAGGCGCAGAACATCTCCGCCTACATCCCGACCAACCTGATCTCGATCACGGACGGACAGATCTTTCTCTCGCCCTCGCTGTTCGAGAAGGGCCACCTCCCGGCCATCGACATCGGGACCTCGGTCAGCCGCGTGGGCGGCAAGGTGCAGCTTCCGGCGTTCCGTGCCGTCGCCGGCAACCTCCGGCTGATCTACGCCCAGTTCGAGGAGCTGGAGACATTCGCCCGCTTCGGCACGCAGCTCGACACCGAGACCCGGCGCAAGCTCGATCGAGGCTTGCGCGTGCGCGAGGTTCTGAAGCAGCGCGAGCACGATCATCTGGACGTGCCCGAGCAGGTCGCGACCCTGCTCGCGGCGACCGAGGGCCTGTTCGACGACCGGGAACCCGACGCCGTGGCGGAAGCCGAGCAGACGGTGCGCCGGGCGATCCGCGCGCACGCCCCGGGCCTCTGCGACCGGATCGCGGCTGGCGCCAGGCTGGAACAGCCGGACCGCGCGGCACTGATAGGGGCGATGCGGGAAGCGCTTTCCGGGGCGCAGGACAGTGAGCGGGCGGAAGCAGGCGATGGACACGCTTGAAAGCCTGTCGCGCGCTTTGGAAACCATGGGCGACATCCAGTCCATCGTGCGCACGATGAAGGCGTTGTCCTCGATCCACATACGGCAGTACGAGCGCGCCGAGGCCGCCATGGCGGACTATGCGCGCACCGTGGATCTCGGGCTGACGGCGCTGCTGCGGATGCGGCGCGAGTCGGGCCTCAGCCTGCCCGGGCCGGACAGCGCGGCCGCGCGCGACGGCCTGATCGTGATCGGTTCGGATCGCGGGCTCTGCGGACGCTACAACGACACCATCACGCGCTTCGCCCGGCCGCGGCTGGAAGCCCGGCGCGCGGTGCTGGGCGTGGTCGGGGCCCGCATCGCGGCCCGGCTCGAGGCGCATGGGCATCGCGCGGACTCCCTCCATTCGCTGCCGGGGTCCGTGGACGGGCTCGCGCGACTGGTCCAGTCCCTGATCGTCGAGATCGACCGATGGACGCTCCAGCATGGCGTCGGGCAGGTCTGGCTGCTGCACAATTGCCGAGAGGGGCCGGTCACGGCGCGGCCACGGGCCCGGCGGCTGCTGCCCTTGCCCGAGAGCGATCTGCAGCGCCTGTCGGCGTGCGCATGGCCCGGACGCTCCCTTCCCTGCGTGAGGATGGACCCCGATCGGCTGCTGTCGTGGCTGGTGCAGCAGCGGCTCTTCGTCGTGATCTACAGCGCGATGGCCGCGGCGCTGGCGAGCGAACACGCCTCGAGGCTGGCCGCGATGCAAGGCGCCGAGCGGACCATCGAAGAGCGGCGAGACGACCTGCGCCGGCGCCACCGCATCAGACGGCAGGAGACGATCACGCGCGAATTGCTCGATGTCGTTTCGGGCTACGAGGCGGCCCGGTCCAGCGACTGATGCCGCGCGCACGAAGGTTGCGCATCCGTACGCTGCACGCGGCGGGCGCCGCCGCGGTGATCATCGCCGCAACGCGACCCCGGCTTGCGCCGGCTCATGCCGCCCGGCGACCGGCATCCATGCGCAGGACGCGCAGGCTTTCATGCGCGCGATCGGCAAGGCGGGCGGCGCCCATCCGTTCAGCGAGCTGCGCCGCGCCGAGAAAATCCTGCTCGGCCTCGGCGAAGCGTCCCGCCTCGCGCCAGATCAGCCCCCGCACGCGCATCGATTCGGGGCGATAGAAGAACTCGCGCGGATTCACGGCCAGCGCCTCGTCTGCGCAGGCCAGCGCATCGCCGATGCCGCCTGCGGCGAGGCAGCCCTCCGCGAGCCAGGTCGCATAGCGCGTCATGGCGACACGGATGCGCTTCGCCTGCATCTCGGCGATGCCTTCGCGCATGAGGGCGACGCCTTCCTCTGCCGATCCCAGCCCGACCCGGGCCCGACCGAGGATCACCCGCGTGCTGGCGGCGAACTGGGCGATGCCATACTTGTCGCACAGCGCGATGCTCTCCTGCGCATGGCATGCGGCCTCGGCGTAGCGTCCGACCAGGTTCAGATACGCGGTATGCATGGTCTGGCCGTACACCGTGTCGAACGGGTTCTCGTCGCCCGGCCCGGGAAACAGCGCGGCCTCGATCCGCCGTTGCGCCCCGGCATCGTCGCCAAGCGTCCAGGCGATCATCGCGGCATTGCCGAAGGTCTGGGCGACCCAGCCCGGCTGGGCACGGAACGCGGCGTCGTCGAAATACGCCGCGCCGCGCCGGAACGCCTCCTCCGCCCCGCCGATGTCGCCGACGCGGAACTTCGATGTCATCAGCATCATGTGGGCGGCCGCGAGATGCCGGGGCAGGCCGTTGGCGAAGGCGAGCTGCTCGAACTGGTTCGCCAGCGCGAGCCCGGTGTCGAAGTCGCCGCTGCTCGACGCCGCGGCCCAGGTGCCCCATGCCTGCAGCAGCTGCTGCTCGCTGTCGCCACGCGCATCCGCGAGGGCACGCGCGCGCCGCGTCGCCTCGAGCGTCGGCGGCGACGAAAGCCCCTGCGTGATCCGCAGCACATTCGCGTAGAGCCCGATCAGCGGCAGTTCCTGACCGTCGCGCTCGATCGTGTCGGGCTGCTGGCGCAAGGCCGCCAGCGCGGCGCCATAGGCGCTCTCTGCCTCGACGAAGGCACGGCGGTCGCTGGCGTATTGCCCAGCCTCGGTCCAGGCGGCCACCGCCGCCGCGAATTCGCCGGCGTTGGTCCAGTGATGCGCAAGGATCTCCGCCTTCGACGCCGCGGATCCGCCCGCGCCATCGTGTATTGCGACGGCGATCGCCCGGTGCAGGGCGCGGCGCCTGCTCTTCGGCAGCGAGGCATAGGCGGCGTCCCGCAGCATGGCATGCCGGAAGGAGTCGACCCCGCGTTGGTCCGTCTCGCTCAGGATGCCGTGCCGGCGCAGGGTGGCGATGTTCGCCCGCAGCGCGGCTTCCGGGCTGTCGGACACCGCCAGCAGAAGGCCGCGCGGCACATCCGTGCCGATGACGGCGGCGATCTGCGCAAGGCCCTTCGCCGGTCCGAGCTGGTCGAGCCTCGCCATCAGCAGGTCGGCCAGGCTTGCCGGCACTTCGGCGTCCTCCGGCCCGTGCCGGACGCTGCCGGAGGCGCGCTGTTCCCGCACGAGATGCGCCAGTTCGACGCCGAACAGCGGCACGCCGCCGGCGCGCTGGATCACCCGGTTCAGATCCTGCGGCGGCACGGCCTCGGCGACCGCCGCAAGACCGCTGAGCATGTCGCGCAGTTCGGCATCGGCGAGGGGCCTGAGCGGCACGACGAGGCCGCTTGCGGCGGCCTGGCCCGGCTGCGGCCGAACCCGCGTCGTCGTGAGGAGAAGCACCGGCAGGAAGGCGATGGCCGCGGCGACATGGTCCAGCAGTTCGAGCGACGAGGCGTCCGCCCAGTGCGTGTCCTCGAACACGATGACCACCGGCCGCGACCGGGCGGCGCCACGCACCCAATCCAGCAGGGCGGCGAACAGCAACGCGCGGGTGGCCGCCGTAGGCGGCAACGCGTGGCCGAGCGACGCATCCTTCGGCAGGTCGAGCATGTCGGCGAAGGCCGACAGCGTGCTGGCGATGCCGACCCGGCTTCGCTGCAGCACACGGCGCAGACGCGCGTGGAAGCGCTCCGGCGGCCGGCTCCCTCCCGGGTCGATGATGCGGCGGATCATCTGGGAGACCGGGTGGAAGGGCGTTCCGCTGAAGAACTGCGAACCGCCATCCTCCACCCAGACATGGCGCTGCACCGAAATCCGATCCCGGAACTCGGCGACGAAGCGCGACTTGCCGAGCCCTGCCTCGCCCAGGATGGTCACGATGCGTCCGCGTCCGGCCTGCACGTCGCGCCATGCCGCAAGGACGGCATTCAATTCCTCCTGCCGCCCGACCATACGGACCGGCGACGCGCCGCTTCCCGCATGGATGCGGCTGTGCAGCAGGGTGGAGCCGATCACGAGCCACACCTGCACGGCGTCCTCGAAGCCCTTGAGGGTGACGTGCCCCCGGTCGTGGCACGCGAACAGGCCGCCGGCGAGCCGCTTCGTCGTGTCCGCGATGACGACCTCGTTGGCGGCGGCGAGGGTCTGCAATCTTGCCGCCAGGTTGATCGTCTGGCCCACCGCGCCCGGCGCGCCCCGTGCCGTGGCGAGGCTCGCATGATCGGCCAGCACGAGGCCCGTCGCGATGCCGATGCGCACGCCGAGCGCTGTCCCATGCGCGCTCGGCGCCTTCGGAATCGCCTCGCACAGCGCCAGCCCGGCACGGATGGCGCGTTCGGCGTCGCTCTCGCTGGCACGGTGATAGCCGAAATAGCCGACCACGCCGTCGCCTTGGATCTCCGCCACGAAACCGCCCGCCGACTCGATCGTCTCGACGCAGCAGCGCTGATAGGCGTCCAGGGTCTCTGCCCAATCCTCCGGGTCCATCGCGGCAGCGAGCCTGGTGGAGTCGATCAGGTCCGCGAACAGCACCGTGAGCTGGCGCCGCTCCGCAACGCGGGCCGGGCCGTCGGACGGCGCGGCCGCGGGCGACGCACCCATCCTCAGCGCGTCCCGCCGCAAGGTCGCGCGCGACGCAGCGGCCGCTCAGGCACTTGCGGTCCTCGCGACCTCGATCAGGACGAGCTCTGCGATGTTGATCGGATCGCCCTTCCCCAGGATGGTCGCGCCGGTGGACATCAGCCAGAGGCGGTCCGGTGTGCCGGCGACGGCGAAGCGGAACCTGCCGCGCACGCTGTCGAGGTTCGGATCGTCGCTGGCGAAGACGATGTCCGCATCGCCGAGGGGCGCGCCTTCGTCCAGCAGAAGCGTTCCCTCGAGCCGGAAGGTGGCGACCAGCACGCCGTTGCGGACCGATCCCTGCAGCGGCATGCCCGAGGAAGTGTGGCTTCCGGTCAGACGCCCCGCGGCATCGAGCGTGAAGCGTCCGATTCCGCAGATGCGATGCAGCACGTTGTTGCGCATCGCATTCCCCTCGAATTTGTAGACATAGCTGCCGGCGAGATCCGCCTGGCCGATCCCGGGCCCTGTGACGGCGCGCGCTGCTGTGGTGCTAAGGGGCATGGTCGTTACTCCGGCTCGATCATGGTCCACGCGACGGAGGCGATCCGCGCAGCAATCCCGATTGCTGCGGCATTGCTGTTATGCTCACCTACGGATGCACGCAAGAAGGGGAATGCGAAGCCATGCCGGAGCCAATGCACGTCCTGGCCAAGAATGTGTTCTGCGAGGCGCCGCCGGACGGCCTGACGGAAGAGCAGCTCTTCGCGCTGCACGAATTCTTCCACGTCGTCCTGGCGGCCGGCTACAGGCTCTATCAGGTGGTGCCGCGCGACAAGGCCGCGCCGGTGATCAAGGAGAAGTTCGACATCTTCTCCGCCGCGGCGCTCGCGGGCAGGGATCCCTAAGGCGCGTAGCGCGACCGCATGCGCGCCCGCGCCGCGTCGGGGCGCCCTCGGAACGTTCCGCTGCGCAACGCGGGTCGTCGGTGCAGCGGCGGCGGGGCAACGATGCCGTACCGTCGGCGCCGTGCCCGGCCTTGCCGGATCAGGTCGGGTAGCCCTCGAGCAGCTCGACCGGGTCGCCGTACCGTTCCGCCATGGCGCGCACGGCCGGATCGCGCAGCGATATCAGGTAGCCGTCCGCCACCATCGTACGGTTGCCGGCCACCACCGTGCTGTCGAAGGTGACGAGATCCATGTGGATGTGCGGCTCCTCCCAGTTGGGCATCGCACGCCGGAGGTAGTCGGACGGCTTCAGCGCATTGATGCCGACATGCAGCGCGCCCGGGGAGTTCGGGCCGGCCGGGTAGATGTCGAAGCGGGGCGCCTTCGGGTTGTGGCCGCAGCCCACCTCCTCCAGCGTGCCGCCGATCAGGTAGTCGCGCATCACCTCGGCCTCGAAGCCCTCGCCGTGCACGGCATGCACCACGTCGTCGCGGAACTCGACGCCGACCGGGCTCTCGAAGGGCTTGTCGAAACCGACGGCCCATTGCGCCCAGACGGTGCCGTTGATGCCGATCTTCTCCTCGGGCTTCAGCCCGACCATGTTCGGCTCGAACAGATTCGGTCCGTGCGTCGGCAGGTAGTGGACGTAGCAGCCATCCTCGTCCGCCACGTTATGACCGCGCCAGCGATTGTGCCGGCGCAGCGTCTGCAGCATGGCGTCGGAGAACGGGATGCGGAAATCCGTCCCGCGCGGATCGGTGATCCGCATCAGGAAGTCGCCGCTCTCGGGGAACAGGCGCGAGGTCGCGCGGATGATCTCGCCGAGCAGCTCCACCGGGAACTGCGCCTGCGGCGTGTGCAGCAGGTCGAGGTCGCGGAAGAAGGTGATCTTCACCCAGCGCTGGCCCTTGTTGCGGCGCAGCCCGATGCAATAGGGATCGAGCACCGAAGCGAACCAGGTGGAGACGACGAAGGTGGCGCGCTCCAGGATCGGCTTGGCTTCCTCCGGCACCGTCACGTAGCGCGTGCTCTCGCCCATGAAGGCGGCGAAGGTCGCCCCGCGGCCGCGCGCCAGTCCCTGCACCGCCTGCACGACGCGCGGATCGAGCAGCGGGTCGGTCAGCATCACCACATGGTCGCCGGGGCGGATCGCCATCACCCGGCAGAAATTGTCCATGCCCTTGACGTAGGAGGCCACGTCGGAGACCGGGTGCTGCACCTGGCGCGGCAGTCCGCGGCGCGTGGACGCGGCAAGGATGTCCTCGACGCGGTTGGCGAGGCGCGACATGACTCGATCTCCTCCCGGTTGGCTTGCGGCAGCGGCGCACCAGACCGCGATACTTTGAGAGCTAAGCATCTGGCTGGCAAGCGGGGGCAGCCGATGCGAATCGCCGGCCGATCCCCCCCTGACGCGCCGGTCTTCACTCGGCGGCCAGGCGCTCCGGGTCGAGCTCGGCGATCCGGACGTCATAGGCCCGGTACTCCTGCCAGAGCCGCGGCAGGTCGGCCTCGAACAGCCCGCGCGTGATGCCCTGCGCGAGCCGCGGCACCGCATAGACCATCGCGTTGATCGAGGCGCCGGCCGGGCCGAAGGACATCGTCGTCGCGATCCCGAACAGGTGGATGTCGCGGATCCAGGGCGTCCTGCCCGGCTCGCGCTCGATGAAGGCGTAGTCCGGCGCGAGGTAGGGAAACGCACCGAGCCGCTCATCGGCTTCCTCGGCCGGCGGGTCGTAGCGGTCGGACCAGCGCGCGATGTTGCCGTGGAAGCCTTCCAGCGTCGGGACGGAGGCGAAGTCCATCCGCACGCCGGTGCCGCAGATCAGGAAATCCGCAACGGCCTCGCCGCGCGGCGTCGCGATCGCGACGCGGCCCTCCGGCGTGACGCGCGCAGCGGTCCAGGGCCGGCCGAGATGCATCCAAAAGTTCGGGAAACGCGCGCAGCGATCCCAGGTGTCCTGCGGAAAGGCCTCCCGCAGGCCGAGCACATCCGCCATGAAGCGCCAGCGCCAGGCATCCGGCACCGCATGGATGTGCTGCAGGAAGCCCGAGAAGGTGAGCCAGCGATAGGGTTGCACGAGTTGCGGCTCGGCCCGCCGGCAGAACAGATGCACCTCCGCCGCGCCATGCTCCAGCGCGGTCGCGGCATTGTCGAAGGCGGAGGCGCCGGCACCGAGCACCGCGACCACCTTGCCGCGCAGCGCGGCGAAGTCCAACGGATCGGCGCTGTGCGCGCGCAGATGCGCCGGCAGGGCCGCGACGAACTCCGGCATCCACCAGCTGCCCGCATCCTCCTGCCCTGTCGCCAGCACCACCTTGCGCGCGCGCATCGCGCCCGAAGAGGTCTCGACCATCAGGCAAGGCAGGCCGTCGTCGGTCAGTGCCGGCGCGATGCGGCCGGCCTCCACGCCGTTGCGCACCGGCACGCCCGTGACGTGCCGGAACCAGAGCAGGTAGTCGTTCCACTTCTCCTTCGGGATCAGCTTCAGCCTGTCCCAGTCGGCCTGGCCGAACTGCGCCTCGTGCCAGGCCTGGTAGGTGAGCGAGGGGATGCCGAGGTCGGGACCGCTCTGGTCCTTCCAGCTGCGCAGGTTCGGCATCCGCGCATAGGTGAGCCAGGGCCCTTCCCGTCCCGCCGGCGCCCGGTCGATCACCAGGATGTTGCGCACCTTCTGCTGCATCAGCGCGAAGCCGGTGACGACGCCGCATTGGCCGCCGCCGATGACGAGCACGTCGAGCACCGGGGCGCCGCCGCTGGTCTTCGGCTGCAGCCAGTCCATGCGCGGATGCGCGATCAGGGCGAGGTCGCGGACGACATCCGCTTCCAGCTCCGCGAGGTTGCGTGGGGCGGGCAAGGGCGTTGCTCTCTTCGTCTCTCAACCGGCCAGGGTCATGCGGCCAGGGTCATGCAGATGGCGTGCCGGGCGGCAGTTCCATGCCGGAAGCCGCCGCCTCCGCCGCCCATCTGGGCCCGATCTCCAGCACCGCAACGACATCCACTGGGACGAATCGCGCGACGAGCACTTCCGCCAGCAGCATCGAGCAGCAGGAGCGCCACGCGCCGCTGACCAGCGGCCCGACCGCATCGGCAAAGGGGAGACGTGCCGCGTAACGCAGCAGATGGTGCCTCGGCGCGTTGCAGCCGGAATGGCTGTGCGGCACCGTCCAGCCGAGGCGGCCGCAGAAGCTCTCCGGCACGGCGTGCCATGGCGCGCGTTGCCGCGCCGTGGCGTCGTTCACATGGACCGACCGTCCGCCGTAGCGCGGCGGCGCGGGCACCGGGGCGGCGAGCGGGACCGGCCGCGGCTCGGGATGCATCGCCCAGGGCCAGCCGCACATGAAGACGCAGCCCATGCCCGGCCGCGCCCACGACGCCTCGACCGGTGCCGGCGCCTGATGGATGAAGGGCGAATAGCGAATGCGCGACATCGTACATGCGGGAACAGGCGGTCAGGTCCATCCCATGCAGCTTGCCATGCCGGCATGTTTCTTGCCACGCTCGCCCCCATGGCGGAGAACGAACTTCCACGCGCGGCGGCGCTGGCGCCGTCGCACAGCTGGTGGCGGCGATGGGAGTTGCCGACCTGGGGCGTGGCGGTCGCGATCTATGCCTCCTGGCTGCTGCTGGTCTGGTTCCACGCGTCCATTCCCTGGCCTCTGATGATGCTGCTCGGCGGCTATGTGCTGGCCTGGCATTTCTCGCTGCAGCACGAGGCGATCCACGGCTGGCGCAGCATCCCGCGCTGGCTGCGCACCGCGGTGGTCTGGCCGCCGATCGGCGGGTGGTGGCCCTTCGAGCTCTACAAGCGCAGCCACACCGCGCATCACCGCAACACGGTGCTGACCTATCCGGGCGAGGACACCGAGACGCAGTATCACCGCAAGGAGGACTGGTCCCGCTACTCGCCGGCCTGGCGCGCGGTGCTGCTGGCGAACCAGACGCTGCTGGGGCGGCTCACGCTCGGGCCGTTGCTGCGGCTGCGCAAGCTGGTGCTGGTGGAATACGGCAAGCTGTCTCGCCGGGATTTCGGCGATGTGCCGGCGTGGCTGGGCTTCTTCGCCGGTCTCGCCGTGATCCTCTGGTTCGTCGGCGCCGTCGCCGGCATGACGATCTGGTACTACTACGCCGTGATGGTGCTGCCCGGCATCTCGATCGGGCTGCTGCGCGCCTTCATCGAGCACCGCTGGGGACCGACGCCCGGCGAGCGCACGGCAAGCGTCGAGAGCAACTGGGTGTTCGGGCTGCTGTTCCTCTGGAACAACCTGCACATCGTGCATCACCTCTACCCCGCCATGCCCTGGTTCGAGATCCCCGGCTTCTGGCGGCGCAACCGCGAGAGGCTGCTGGCCCACAACGGCCACTTCGTCTTCCGCGGCTATTGGCAGATCGCGCGCCGCTGGCTGCTCCGGCCGGTCTTCGTGCCGGCCCATCCCGCGCGCTGAACGACACCTCGCACACAAGGGAGACGCATGATGAAGCGACGAAACCTGATGGGGGCCTCGCTCGGCCTGACGCTGGCGGCGCCTATGGTGGCGGGCGCGCAGCAGGTCTTCACCTTCCGCTGCCACTCCTTCTCCTCGCCCACCGCGCTCGACCACACGCTCCATCTGGACCGCTGGGCGGAGCGCGTCGCGCAGCAATCCCAGGGCCGCATCAAGGTCGAGATGTATCCGGCCATGCAGCTCGGCGGTCAGCCGCGCGACCTGCCGCAGCAGCTCGAGGACGGCGTGGTGGACATGATCTGGACCGTGCCGGGCTTCACGCCGGGACGCTTCATGGGCACCGAGGGCATCGAGATGCCCTTCATGAACACCGGCCTGTCGGCCAGCATGTCGCAGGCGGCCTATGAGTACGCCGCCAACAACCTCGCGGATTCCGAGTATCGCGGCATCAAGATCATCGCGATCCACGCCACGGACCGCGCGCTGGTGCACACCAGCCGCAAGCCCATCCGCGTGCAGGACGATTTCAAGGGGCTGCGCCTGCGCGTCGCCGGCCGCTGGATCGGCGAGGCGGTGACGGCGCTCGGCGCCACGCCGGTCGGCATTCCGCTCGGCGGCGTCTACGAGGCGACGGCGCGCAACCAGGTGGACGGCTTCCTGATCAACTGGGCCATCACCCAGCCCTTCCGTCTCTACGAAGTGGCCAAGTACCACACCGAGCCCACCGGCACGGGGCTGTTCCAGGGCATGCTGCTGACGCTGATGAGCATGCGCAGCTACAACCGGCTTCCGGCGGAGCTGAAGCAGGTGATCGACGCCAATTCCGGCGCCGGCCTGTCGAAGCAGCTCGGCGAGATCTGGGATACGCAGACGAAGCAGGCGATCGACGCCGCCAGGGCGGCCGGCAACGAGATCATCGAGATCGGGCCGGAGGAGAAGGCGCGCTGGCGCAATGCCGTCGCGCCGGCCTACGAGGCCTGGGTGGCCGAGATGACGCGCCGCGGCCGCAACGGCCGGGCGCTGTTCGACCAGATGCAGGCGATCACGGCCCGCTACGGCCGCACGTGAGGCTCGAAGCGCTGCGCCGCGCCCTGACCGGCGCGGCGACGGTCGCGGCACTCGCCGGCGGGGCGCTGCTGCTGGTCGCGGTCGGTGTCACCACCGCCTCGGTGCTGCGCGGCGCGCTGCTGAATCGGCCGATCCTGGGCGATTCCGAGATCGTGGAGATGGCGCTCGGCGTCGCCGTCGCCCTCTGCCTGCCGCTCTGCGAGATGAAGGGCGCGCATGTCATGGTGGATTTCTTCACGCAGACGCTGCCGCGGCGTGCCATCGCCGGCCTCGACGCCGCGATGCGCGGCCTGGCGGCGGTGGTGGTGGCCGTGCTCGCCTGGCGGCTCGCCGTCGGCGGCTTCGCGATGTGGGATCGCGAGCGGGAGACGATGTTCCTGCTGATCCCCTACTGGTGGGGCTATGCCGGCGCCGCGGTGGGCATGACGCTCTGGACGCTCTGCGCGGGGTTCGTCGCGGTGGAGGCCGCGGCCAGGGCACGGCAGGCGGCGTGAGCAACTTCGACATCGGCCTGCTGATGTTCGGCGCCGCGCTGCTGCTGATCGCGCTGCGCCTGCCGGTGGGCATCGCCATGCTGCTCGTCGGCGGCCTCGGCTATGCCGCGATCGCCGGCTGGGACCCGCTGTTCGCCACGCTCAACACGCTGACCTTCAGCCGCTTCTCCTCCTACACGCTCTCGGTCATTCCGCTGTTCCTGCTGATGGGCGACTTCGCCACCAAGGGCGGCATGAACCGCGCGCTGTTCCGCTGCGCGCGCGCCTGGATGGGGCATTGGCGCGGCGGGCTGGCGGTGGCGACCATCGGCGGCTGCGCGGCCTTCGGGGCGATCTGCGGCTCCTCGCTCGCCACCGCCGCGACGATGAGCCAGGTGGCGTTGCCGGAGATGCGCCGGCACGGCTACTCCCCGGCGCTGGCCACCGGCACGCTCGCTGCCGGCGGCACGCTCGGCATCCTGATCCCGCCGAGCGTCATCCTGGTGATCTACGCCATCTACACCGAGCAGAGCATCGGGGCGATGTTCGTCGCCGCCGTGATCCCCGGGCTGCTGGCGACGGCGGGCTACATGCTGGTGGTCAACCTCTACGCGCGCCTCGTCCCCGGCGCGGCGCCGGCCGCGGAGCGCGCGCCCTTCGCCGAGCGGCTGCGCGCCACGGCGGAAGTGTGGCCGGTCATCCTCGTCTTCGGCGTCGTGGTAACCGGAATCTACGGCGGATGGTTCAGCGCGACGGAAGGTGCCGCGATCGGCGCGGCGGCGACGGGCCTGCTTGCCGTGTCGCTCGGCGGGATGCGCTGGCAGGGGTTGCAGGAGAGCCTGCTCTCCACCGCGGTGACGACCGGCATCATCTTCCTCGTGCTGCTCGGCGCGGAGCTGTTCAGCGCGGCGCTCGCGCTGTCGCGCCTGCCGGCCGAGCTCTCGGCCGCGGTCGCCGCGCTGCAGGTGCCGCCGCTCGCCATCCTGCTGGCGATCCTGCTGATCTACTTCGTGCTCGGCTGCTTCATGGAAAGCCTGGCGATGGTGCTGCTGACGCTGCCGATCTTCGTGCCGCTGATGCTCGGGCTCGATTTCGGCCTGGACAGGACGCAGGTGCTGGTCTGGTTCGGGATCCTCGTGCTGATGAGCGTCGAGGTCGGCATGATCAGCCCTCCCTTCGGGCTGAACCTGTTCGTCATCAACGCGATGGCGCGCGACGTGCCGATGGGCGAGACCTATCGCGGCGTGCTGGGCTTCGTCGGATCGGACTTCGTCCGCATCCTGGTGCTGGCCCTCTTCCCGGCACTCTGCCTCTGGCTGCCGGGTCTCTGGTAGGCGGGGGATCGGCGAGGAGATGGCCCGCCGTTGGGCGGGGGTAGCCGCTCGCCAGCTGTGAATCGGCGTGGAAAAAGGCCCCCCTGAGAGGGGTGATCGGCGTCCAAAAGGGACCCCTCTGGTGAAGGGGTTCACGTTGGCTCTCGGTGATGCCGGGGGTCATGTTTGGGATGCTGGTGGT
>NZ_JBWXTD010000003.1:446748-459273 GCF_056682175.1 Falsiroseomonas sp. RANM36 | reverse complement strand
CTAGCCCCCCCCCGGGCCCCCCCCCCCCCCCCCGCCGCCCCCCGCCGGCGCGGGGGGGGGGGCCGCGGGCGCGCGGCGCCTCCATGCGCAGGAAGGTCACGTCCACCGCGATGCGGGTGACCGGCTCGCGCAGCGCCATCGCCGAGGACATCTCAGTTGTCCAGGAAGGAGCGCAGCTTCCGCGACCGGCTCGGGTGCTTCAGCTTGCGCAGCGCCTTGGCCTCGATCTGGCGGATGCGCTCGCGCGTCACGTTGAACTGCTGCCCGACCTCCTCCAGCGTGTGGTCGGTGTTCATGCCGATGCCGAAGCGCATGCGCAGCACGCGCTCCTCGCGCGGCGTCAGGCTGGACAGCACGCGCGTCGTCGCCTCGCGCAGGTTGGACTGGATCGCGGCATCGAGGGGGATGATCGCGTTCTTGTCCTCGATGAAGTCGCCGAGATGGCTGTCCTCCTCGTCGCCGATCGGCGTCTCGAGGGAGATCGGCTCCTTCGCGATCTTCAGCACCTTCCGGACCTTCTCGAGAGGCATTCCCAGCTTCTCGGCCAGTTCCTCGGGGGTGGGTTCGCGGCCGATCTCGTGCAGCATCTGGCGGCTGGTGCGCACCAGCTTGTTGATCGTCTCGATCATGTGGACGGGGATGCGGATCGTGCGCGCCTGATCCGCGATGGAGCGCGTGATGGCCTGCCGGATCCACCAGGTGGCGTAGGTCGAGAACTTGTAGCCGCGGCGGTACTCGAACTTGTCCACCGCCTTCATCAGGCCGATGTTGCCCTCCTGGATCAGGTCCAGGAACTGCAGGCCGCGGTTCGTGTACTTCTTGGCGATGGAGATCACGAGGCGGAGGTTGGCCTCGATCATCTCCTTCTTCGCCTGGGTCATGTCGCGCTCGCCGCGGCTCACCGTGGCATAGACGCGCTTGAACTCGTCCACCGGCAGGCCGGTCTCGCCGGCCACCTTGGCGATCTCGCCGCGTACCGCCTCGACGTCGTCCTTGGACTTGGCGACGAAGTTCTGCCAGCCCTTGCCCTTGAGCTTGGCCAGCCCCTCGAACCAGGCGGGGTCGAGCTCATGCCCTTTCCACGCGCCGACGAACTCCTCGCGCTTGACCTTGTGGCTCTCGGCCATCCGCAGGATCTGGCCTTCCAGGCCGGTCAGGCGGCGGTTCAGCCCCTTGAGCTGATCCACCAGCTCCTCGATCCGGTTGTTGTGGAGCTGCACCTTCTCCACCAGCGCCACCAGCTCGCTGCGCTGCTTCTCATAGGTCTTCTCGGACCGCGCGGACGTCTCGCCGCCCGAGGTGTAGGCGTCCATCCGCTTGGAGGAGAGCTTGTGCAGCTTGGTGTAGGCGCCTTCGATCGCCTCGAAGGCGGCCAGCGCCTCCGGCTTCAACTTCTCCTCGAGCGCGGAGAGCGAGAGGCCGAGCCCGCCCTCGCCGTCCTCGCCCTCCTCTATCTCCTCCTCCTGCGGCTCGGCGGTCGCGGCCTCCGGGTTGTCGGCGTTGGCGGTCGCCTCCAGGTCGATGACGTCGCGCAGCAGGATGCGGCCGGCCTTCAGGTCGTCATGCCATTTCACGATCGCCTTGAAGGTGAGCGGGCTTTCGCAGAGCCCGCCGATCATCATGTCGCGGCCGGCCTCGATGCGCTTGGCGATCGCGATCTCGCCCTCGCGCGAGAGCAGCTCGACGCTGCCCATCTCGCGGAGGTACATGCGCACGGGGTCGTCGGTGCGGCCGAGGCTTTCCTCGTCCACATTGCCGCCGGATTCCTCGTCCTCCTCGTCCTCGGACTTGGCGACGGGCTTGGCCGCCGGCGCCTCGCCGTCCTCGCTCTCCTCGTTCTCGACGACGTTGATCCCGAGGTCCGACAGCATCGCCATCGTGTCCTCGATCATTTCGGAGGAAACCTGCTCGGGCGGCAGCGCGGCGTTCAGCTCGTCAATGGTGATGTAGCCGCGTTCCTTGCCGCGGGCGACCAGCTTCTTGACGGCGGCGGACTGGATGTCGAGCAGCACGCCCTCCACTGCCTCGTCCCGACCTTCCACCGTCTCGGCGCCGTTCGCGACCTTGGTTGCCATGCCTGCCCTGCTCCGTCGAAACCGGGGGCGGCACCGCCCCGCCGGCGATGCAATGCCCCTCTACCCTATGGGGCGGTATTCGCACCCGCCGGCGACCCCTCGGCCGCCTCGGGTCCGCCCCCCTCGTTCCACTCGCCGCGCCTGAGCGCCTCCAGCGCCTGGGTGAGGCGGATCAGCCGCCGCTGCGCCGCGGCGTCGTTGGTCTCGGCCAGGGCCTGCCTCGCGGCCGCCTGGTCCGCCCGCAACTCCGTCTCGCCGCGCAGCAATCCGAAGAAATGCCACCAGGCATCCAGTGCCTCCCCCGGCTGCGCGTCCGGCCGCGCCGCGGCCGGCAGGCCCGCATCGCGCAGCAGGCGCGTGCAGAACTCTCCCAGGCCAACCTGCGCGAGGTGGTCCATCAACCCCGCAGAGTCAAGCACATGGCCTTCCGCGAGCCATGCGAGAGCCCCGGCCCGGCATTGCGCCAGCGGGCCGTCGCCCAGGTCGAGGCCCGCCAGGCTCTCCTCCACCTCCGGCAGCAGCCAGGGATGGCCCAGGGTGATCGCGATCAGCGCGGCCGCCTGGGCGGCACGGGTGCGCTCGGCCGAGATCGGCGGGCGGGCGATCCGGGCGGCGGCAGGCCGCTGGCCGTGGCGCAGCGGCCGTGCGGCCTGGAAGAAGCGGTCCAGCAGGGCCCGGCGGTACTCCCCGGCCAACGCCCGGTCCCGGATGGTGCCGGCCGCTTCCTCCAGCCGCTTTCGGAGCGCGGCGCGCTGCTCCGGCGTGGCGGCCGGGCGGCCTTCGGCGATCAGGCCATACAGCGCATCGCCGAGCGGGCGCGCGCCGTCCAGCACGGCCTGGAAGGCCGCGGGGCCGCCCTTGACGATCAGCGTGTCCGGGTCCTCGCCGGGCGGCAGGGTGGCGAGCTTCAGGCTGCGCTCCGTGCCGAGCAGCGGCAGCGCCGCCTCGGCCGCGCGGGCGGCGGCGCGCGCGCCGGCGGCATCACCGTCGAAGCAGAGAATGGGTTCGGGCGTCAGGCGCCAGAGTTCCTCCATCTGCTCCTCGGTCAGCGCGGTGCCGAGGGGCGCGACGGCGGCGCCGAAGCCGGCCTGGTGCAGCGCGATGACGTCCATGTAGCCCTCGACCGCCACCACCACGCCGCCGCGGAAGGCGCCCTCCCGCGCGAGGTCCAGCGCATAGAGGCTGCGGCGCTTCTGGAAGACCGCGGTCTCCGGCCCGTTGACGTATTTCGGCACGCCGTCGCCCAGGATGCGGCCGCCGAAGCTGATGATGCGGCCGCGCCGGTCGCGGATGGGGAACATCACGCGGTTGAAGAAGAGTTCAGTCGGCGGCCCGTCCTCCCGCTCCCGCAGCAGGCCCGCTTCCAGGAGCTGTTCCGGGGTGATGCCCTCGCCCTTCAGGTCCGCGATCAGCGTGCCGCGCCCCGCGCCCGACCAGCCCAGCCCGAATTTTTCAATCGTTTCTTCCGTCAGGCCGCGGCGGCGGAGATACGCAAGGCCCTCGGCGCCTTCGGGCAGGCGCAGGCGGCGTCGGAAGGCGGCGGCGGCGGCCTCCAGCACGCCATGCAGGTCGCGCGCGCGCTTCTCCCGCGCGGCGGCCTCGGGCGTGGGCTTCGGAACCTCGAGCCCGGCCTCGGCGGCCAGGCGCTCGACGGCCTCGGGGAAGGCCGCGCCCTCGGCCCGCATGACGAAGGTGATGGCGTCGCCATGCGCGCCGCAGCCGAAGCAGTGGAAGTGGTCGTCATACACGTAGAAGGAGGGCGTCTTCTCGCCATGGAAGGGGCAGCAGCCCTTCCAGTTGCGGCCCGAGCGCACCAGCCGCGTCTTGCGCCCGATCAGCGGCGCGAGCGGGGTGCGGAGCCGGAGCTCGTCGAGGAATTGCGGGGGCAGGGCCATGGGCGCGGCCCCCGCTTAGCACATCCTCAACCGCCGAGCCTGGCCTTCACCAGCGGGTTGGCCTTGGACATGTCGAGCGCGCCGCCGTGCTTGCGCAGCACGGCCATGACCTTGCCCATGTCCTTGACGCTGGTCGCACTCGTCTCGGCGATCGCGGCGTCCACCGCGGCCGCGATGGCGGCCTCGTCCATCTGCTGCGGCAGGAAGCTTTCGATCACCGCGATCTCGGCTTCCTCCTTCGCCGCCAGCTCCTCCCGGCCGCCCTGGCGGTAGAGCTCCACGCTCTCGCGGCGGGATTTCTGCATGGAGCGCAGCATCGCGACGACCTGTTCGTCGGGCACCTTGTCCACGCCGGAGGGGCGGGCGGCGATGTCCACATCCTTCAGCTTGGCCAGGATCATCCGCACCGTGGAGGTTTTCGCGGCGTCCTTGGCCAGCATGGCCTCCTTCAGGGCGGCGTTGAATCGGCTGCGCAGGTCTTCGGCCATGGCGGGTCTCCTTTCCCCGCCCCTTACTCCCTCCCCCGTTCACGGGGGAGGGTCGCGGTGGGGGCGGCGCACCCCTCCAAGTCTGGGAATTTTCTTCCCATTCTGAGGTCGCGCTGGACACGGGAAAAAACTTCCCACATATCCCGCCCATGCGCACCGTCGAGGATATCGTCACCCTGCTGGGCGGCCCGGAGACCACCGCGACCCGCCTCGGCATCGGCACCGAGGCCCTGCGCAAATGGCGCCAGGCCCGCGCCATCCCCGCCAAGCACTGGCCGGCGGTGATCGCCGCCACCGGCCTCGCCCTCGACGACCTGCCCCGCAAGAGCCCGACGGAGACCGCCGTGACCGACGCCACCAGCCCCGAAGGCATGCAGGACGTCCGCGCGCCCGAGGGCGCGACAGCCGCCCTGGTGCTGGCCGATGGCAGCGTGTTCTGGGGCCGCGGCTTCGGCGCGCATGGCACGACCGTCGCCGAGATCTGCTTCAACACCTCCATGACCGGCTACCAGGAGGTGCTGACCGATCCCTCCTATGCCGGCCAGACCATCTGCTTCACCTTCCCCCATATCGGCAATGTCGGCGCCAACCCCGAGGACATCGAGGCGACGACGCCGGTCGCGCGCGGCCTGGTGGTCAAGCAGGACGTCACCGAGCCCTCCAACTGGCGCGCCACCCGGCACCTCGACGACTGGCTGAAGTCGCATGGCGTGCCGGGCATCGCCGGCGTGGACACCCGCGCGCTGACCGCGCGCATCCGCGATGGCGGCGCGCCGAACGGTGTGCTGGCCTTCCCCGCCGATGGCCGCTTCGACATCCCGGCCCTGGTGGCGCAGGCGCGCGACTGGCCGGGGCTGGAGGGCATGGACCTCGCGAAGGAGGTTTCGACCCGCCAGAGCTACACCTGGGACGAGACGACCTGGGCAATCGGCCGGGGCTACGGCACGCAGGCGGCGCCGAAGTTCAAGGTGGTCGCGGTGGATTTCGGCGCGAAGCGCAACATCCTGCGCTGCCTTGCCTCCGCCGGCTGCGCCGTGACGGTGGTGCCCGCGACGGCGACCGCCGAGGAGATTCTTGCTCATCAGCCCGACGGCGTTTTTCTTTCGAACGGCCCGGGCGACCCCGCGGCGACCGGCGCCTACGCCGTGCCGGCGATCAAGGGCGTGCTGGAAGCCGGCGTGCCGACCTTCGGCATCTGCCTCGGCCACCAGCTGCTGGCGCTGGCTCTGGGGGCGAAGACCTACAAGCTCGACCGCGGCCATCGCGGCGCCAACCAGCCCGTGAAGGACCTGCGGACCGGCCAGGTGGAGATCACCAGCCAGAACCACGGCTTCGCGGTGGATGAGGCGACGTTGCCCGAGGGCGTGGAGGTCACGCATCGCAGCCTGTTCGACGGGACCAACGAAGGCATCGCGAGCAAGACGCTGCCCGCCTTCAGCGTGCAGTACCACCCGGAGGCCTCGCCCGGCCCGACCGACAGCCACCACCTGTTCCATCGCTTTGTCGGCCTGATCGAGCAGCGGAAGGCGGCCTGAGATGTCCCTCTTCGACCTCACTCGCCGCGTGGCGCTCGTCACCGGCGGCAATGGCGGCATCGGGCTCGGCATGGCGAAGGGCCTTGCCGCCTGCGGCGCGCGGGTGATCGTCACCGGCCGCGACGCGGCGAAGAACGCGGACGCCGTGGCGGAGCTCGGCATGGGCGCAGCGGCCTTCCAGGCGGACCTGACCGCGAAGGGCGCGGCGGAGACGCTGCTTGCCGATGTGCTGGCGCTGGCCGGGCGGCTCGATATCCTGGTGAACAATGCCGGCACCAACATCCGCAAGCGGCCGGAGCTCGTCACCGACGAGGAATGGGCGACCGTCCTCGACACCAACCTGACCGCGCTGATGCGCCTGACGCGCGCCGCCTATCCGGCGCTGAAATCGTCGGGGCGCGGGCGGGTCATCAACATCGGCTCCATGCTGTCGCTCTTCGGCGTGCCCTTCTCGCCCGCCTATGGCGCGAGCAAAGGCGCGGTGGTGCAGTACACGAAGTCGCTCGCCAGTGCCTGGGCCGCGGACGGCATCACGGCCAATGCCATCCTGCCCGGCTGGATCGACACCGCGCTGACGCGGCAGGCGCGCAAGGATGTCCCCACGCTGCATGACAGCGTGATGGCGCGGGTGCCGGCGAAGCGCTGGGGCGATCCCGCGGATTTCGCGGGCATCGCCGCCTTCCTCGCCTCCGACGCCGCCGCCTTCGTCACCGGCGCAGCCATCCCGGTGGATGGCGGGTATTCGACCCAGGGCTGAGCCATGCCGGCGACGGACACGCTGCTGGTCTTCGCCGCGCTCTCGCTCGGCCTCGCGATCACGCCGGGGCCGAACATGCTCTATCTCGTCTCGCGCTCGCTCGCGCAGGGTGTTGGCGCGGGGATGATTTCCCTCGTCGGCTGCCAGGCGGGGTCACTCGCGATCATGCTCTGCGCCGCGGCAGGCATCACCGCGGCGCTGCTGGCCATTCCCTATGCCTGGGACGTGCTGCGGATCGGCGGCGCGATCTACCTGCTCTACCTCGCCTGGCAATGCGTGAAGCCGGGCGGACAGCCGCTGTTCGCGCCGCGGAAGCTGCCGCAGGAGCCGGCGGGGCGGCTGTTCGGCGTGGGCTTCGCCACCGCGGCGCTGAACCCGAAGGTTGCGCTGTTCTACATGGCGGTGCTGCCGCCCTTCCTCGATCCCGATCGCGGCAGCCTCTTCCTGCAGGCGGCGACGCTCGGCGCGCTCCAGATCGCGGTCTGTGCCGCCTGGGATGCGCTGCTGGTCTTCGGCGCGGCGGGGACGGCGCGGTTCCTCTCCACCAAGCCGATGTGGATGGCGGTGCAGCGCTGGGTGCTGGGCGCGGCGCTGGGCCTGCTTGCGGTGAAGCTCGCCACCGAGAGCGGGCGCGGCTGACATGCCGGAGTGGCACACCTTCGCCGTCCTGCTCGTCATCGGCCTCGCGCTCTCCGCGACGCCGGGCGCGAACATGGCGTATCTGATGTCGCGCAGCATGGCGCAGGGCCACGATGCCGGCTTCGTCTCCCTGGCCGGCACCAATGCGGGCCTGCTGCTGGTCATGCTGCTGTCGGTCGGCGGCCTGTCGAGCCTGCTGACGGCGATGCCGCATCTCTGGGAGGGCATCCGCCTGGTGGGCGCCGCGGGGCTGCTCTGGCTCGCCTGGGGCTATCTCAAACCCGATGGCGGGCACGGCCTCGCCTTCGATGCGCAGCCCGCGCATGACACGCCGCGGCAGCTTTTCTGGATCGGCTTCGCGACCTCGGCGCTCAACCCCAAGGTCGCCGCGATCTTCCTGACGCTGCTGCCGCACTTCATCTATCCGCGCGACGGCGATGCGGTGACGCAGGGGCTCGCCCTCGGCGCCTTCTACGTCGTGCTGAACACGCTCTGCGACGTCGGGATCGTGCTCGGGTCGGAGCGCTTCGCGGCGGTGCTGCGCCGGCGTCCCTCGCTGGCGCAGCTCCAGCAGCGCGTGGTAGGCGTGGCGCTGGCGAGCGTCGCGGTGCTGCTCGGCGTGGATGCGGTGACGTCATGAGCCTGCCCGCCCTCGGCCTCTTCGCGCTGGCCTATTCCGGCTTCATGCTGTTCGTGCTGGCGCATGCCTTCCGCAAGCTCTACCCGCCGCTGCGCGCCGCCTGGACGGCTTTCGCGATTTCCGCCGTGGTGCATGGCGCAACGCCATTCCTCCTGGCGGATTCGGAGCGCTGGCTGCCGCTGACCCTGTTCTGGATGGTGCCGCATCTGCTGATGCTGCCGCTGCTGCTGTGGGTGGCGCGGCGGCAGGAGCGCGGATCGTGACCCTGTCCGCATCGCCTTCATCGTCTCTCCAGACTTCGCCGAAGGGCTGACCATGCCGAAGCGCACCGACATCCAGAGCATTCTCATCATCGGCGCCGGCCCGATCGTCATCGGCCAGGCCTGCGAGTTCGACTATTCCGGCGCGCAGGCCTGCAAGGCGCTGCGTGCCGAGGGCTATCGCGTGATCCTGGTGAACAGCAATCCCGCCACGATCATGACCGACCCCGGCCTGGCGGATGCCACCTATATCGAGCCGATCACGCCGGAGATGGTGGAAAAAATCATCGCGAAGGAGCGCCCGGATGCGCTGCTGCCGACCATGGGCGGGCAGACCGCGCTCAACACCGCCCTGAAGCTCGATGCCGCCGGCGTGCTGCAGAAATACGGCTGCGAGCTGATCGGCGCGAAGGCCGATGTCATCGACAAGGCGGAGGACCGGCAGAAATTCCGCGACGCCATGTCGAAGATCGGCATCGAGAGCCCGAAGAGCGCCATCGCGCATTCGATGGAGGAAGCCTGGGCCGCGCTGGAGCAGGTGGGCCTGCCCTGCGTCATCCGCCCGTCCTTCACCCTCGGCGGCACCGGCGGCGGCATCGCCTACAACCGCGAGGATTTTTCCCAGATCGTCTCCGCCGGGTTGGCCGCGTCCATGACCACGGAAGTCCTCGTCGAGGAAAGCGTCCTCGGCTGGAAGGAATTCGAGATGGAGGTGGTCCGCGACAGGGCGGACAACTGCATCATCGTCTGCTCCATCGAGAACCTCGACCCGATGGGCGTGCACACGGGCGATTCCGTCACCATCGCACCGGCGCTGACGCTGACCGACAAGGAATACCAGATCATGCGCGACGCGAGCATCGCGTGCCTGCGCGAGATCGGCGTGGACACCGGCGGGTCCAACGTGCAGTTCGGCATCAACCCCGCCGATGGCCGCATGGTCATCATCGAGATGAACCCGCGCGTCAGCCGCTCCTCCGCGCTGGCCTCGAAGGCGACGGGCTTCCCCATCGCGAAGGTCGCGGCGAAGCTCGCGGTGGGCTACACGCTGGACGAGCTGGCGAACGACATCACCAAGGTCACGCCGGCGAGTTTCGAGCCGACGATCGACTACGTCGTGGTGAAGATTCCACGCTTCACCTTCGAGAAATTCCCCGGCACGCCGGCGACGCTGACGACCTCCATGAAGTCGGTCGGCGAGACCATGGCGATCGGGCGCAGCTTCTGCGAGGCCTTCCAGAAGGGTCTGCGCGGGCTGGAGACGGGGCTTTCGGGCCTGGACGACCTCGACATCACCGATCCCACGGCGCTGCGCACCGCGCTCGCCACGCCCACGCCGGATCGCGCGCTGGTGGTGGCGCAGGCGCTGCGTGCGGGCATGAGCGTCGAGGAGATCCATGAGGCATCGAAGTTCGACCCATGGTTCATCCGCGAATTCGACCGCATCGTGCAGGCCGAGAAGGGCGTGATCGCGCATGGCCTGCCGAAGACCGCGCAGGCCTTTCGCGCGCTGAAGGCGCTCGGCTTCTCCGACCGGCGGCTGGCGAAGCTCGCGAACACCACGGAGGCGAAGGTCGCCGCCGCGCGGCAGGCGCTCGGCGTCGCGCCCGTCTACAAGCGCATCGACACCTGCGCCGCCGAGTTCGCCTCCGACACGCCCTACATGTACTCGACCTATGAAGGCGGCTTCGGCACGCCCGTCTGCGAATCCCGCCCCACCGATCGAAACAAAATAATCATCCTGGGTGGCGGGCCGAACCGGATCGGGCAGGGCATCGAGTTCGACTATTGCTGCGTGCACGCGGCCTATGCGCTGCGCGAGGCCGGCTTCGAGACCATCATGGTCAACTGCAACCCGGAGACGGTCAGCACCGACTACGACACCTCCGACCGCCTGTATTTCGAGCCGCTGACGGCCGAGGACGTGATCGCCCTCGTCCGCAAGGAGCAGGAGAAGGGCGAGGTGCTGGGCTGCATCGTTCAGTATGGCGGCCAGACGCCGCTCAAGCTCTCCCAGGCGCTGCACAAGGCCGGCATCCCGATCCTCGGCACGTCTGCCGAAGCCATCGACATCGCCGAGGACCGGGAGCGCTTCCAGCAGCTGCTGAAGGGCCTCGGCCTCAAGCAGCCCGCCAACGGCACGGCGCGCGACCTTGACGAGGCGGAGCGCGAGGCGGAGCGCATCGGCTATCCGGTCGTCGTCCGCCCCTCCTATGTGCTCGGCGGCCGCGCGATGGAGATCTGCCACAACCGCGAGCAGCTCCGCCGCTTCGGCGCCGTCGCCGTGCAGGTTTCGGGCGAGAACCCGATCCTCGTGGACCAGTACCTCGTGGACGCCATCGAGGTGGATGTGGACTGCATCGCCGACGCGAAGGGCGAGGTCTATGTCGCCGGCGTGATGGAGCATATCGAGGAAGCCGGCATCCATTCCGGCGACAGCGCCTGCTCCCTGCCGCCCTATTCGCTCGCGCCCGCGCTGGTGACGGAGCTGAAGGCCGAGACGGAAGCCATGGCGAAGGCGCTGAAGGTCAAGGGCCTGATGAACGTGCAATACGCCGTGAAGGACGGCGAGGTGTACGTGCTGGAGGTCAACCCGCGCGCCAGCCGCACCGTGCCCTTCGTGGCGAAGGCGACCGGCGTGCCGGTGGCGAAGATCGGCGCGCGCGTGATGGCCGGCGCCAGCCTGAAGGACTTCGACCTGGACGACGCTGCCATCGCGCCGCATGTCGCGGTGAAGGAAGCGGTCTTCCCCTTCAACCGCTTCCCCGGCGTGGACGTGCTGCTGGGGCCGGAGATGAAGTCCACCGGCGAGGTGATGGGCCTCGATTCCAGCTTCGAGCGCGCCTTCCTCAAGTCGCAGCTCGGCGCCGGCGTGAAGCTGCCGGAGGCCGGCACGGCCTTCATCTCGGTCAAGGACAGCGACAAGGGCGCGGCGGTCACGCTGGCGCGACGGCTGATCGAGATGGGCTTCCGCGTCAGCGCCACGCGCGGCACGGCGGCACGGCTGAAGGAGGCCGGGATCGAGGCCGGCGTGGTCAACAAGGTGCTGGAAGGCCGCCCGCATTGCGTGGACGCGATCAAGTCCGACGCGATCCAGCTGGTGATCAACACGACCAGCGGCGGGCAGTCCGTGTCGGACAGCTTCGACATCCGCCGCAGCGCCCTGACGCATGGCGTTCCGCACTACACGACGATGTCCGGCGCCCGCGCCGCGGTCCATGCCATTGCGGCGCTGAAGGGCGGAACCCTTGATGTAGCGCCCCTCCAGGCCTATTTTGCCCGATCATTCTGAGCGGGCGGCGGCAGGGAACCCCCCTCCGCCGCCCTCTCTGCTTTCTTTCCATGCCGGATCGCGCATGTTTCGTGTCGGCCCGGCGGCCGTCTCAGGGAAGGACGTGACGTGCAGAAGTACCCGATGACCGCGGAGGGGCTCGCGCGCTTGCAGGAGGAGTTGCGCCAGCTCAAGGCCGAGGAACGGCCGGCGGTAATCCGCGCCATCGCCGAGGCGCGCGCGCATGGCGACCTTTCCGAGAATGCCGAATATCACGCGGCGCGCGAGCGCCAGTCCTTCATCGAAGGCCGCATCACGGAGCTCGAAGGGATCATCCCCTCCGTCGAGGTGATCGACACCTCGAAGCTCACCGGCGACCAGGTGCGCTTCGGCGCGCATGTCACGGTGGTGGACGAGGAGACGGAGGACGAGAAGACCTATCGCATCGTCGGCCAGTACGAGGCGGACATGAAGACCGGCTCGATCTCCATCTCGTCCCCGCTCGCGAAGGCGCTGATGGGCAAGAAGGTCGGCGACAGCGTGGAAGTGCCCGCGCCCGGCGGGTCGAAGGTCTACGAGATCGCGGGCGTGCGCTTCGGGTAGGCGGCGATGTCCCCGATGCGCGGCGAGGCCGCGGCCCTCGATGCGCCACCGGCCGCGCATGTCACCCTCGCCGATGTGCGCGCCGCCGCGGCCCGCATCCAGGGCGCGGTGCGGCGCACGCCGACCATCCGCTGCGAGACGCTCTCACGCGTCACCGGCGCGTCCATCTTCCTCAAGCTCGACAACCTCCAGGCCACCGGCGCCTTCAAGGAGCGTGGTGCCGCCAACCGCATCGCGCTGCTCTCGCCGCGGGAACGCGAGGCCGGCGTGATCGCGATGTCGGCCGGCAACCACGCGCAAGCGGTGGGGGGGGGAGGGCGGCGCGCCGGGCGGCCCGCCCCCCAGCAACTTCCCGGCGGCAC
>NZ_JBWXTD010000003.1:435837-446648 GCF_056682175.1 Falsiroseomonas sp. RANM36 | reverse complement strand
GGGCTCTCGCCGCGGTACCGCGTGGCGGGCGTTATCGGTTTGGCGGCCGCAAACCACGCGCACGGGGGGGCGCGGCAGGCCGCGCTCGCCGGCATCCGCGCCACCATCGTCATGCCGCGCTACACGCCGGCCACCAAGGTCACGCGCACCGAAGGCTGGGGCGCGCGCGTGGTGCTGCATGGCGAGACTCTGGCCGAGGCCGCCGCGCATGCGCTCGACCTCTCGCTGCGGGAGGGGCTGTTCTTCCTGCACCCCTATGACGATCCCGGCGTCATCGCCGGCCAGGGGACCGCGGCGCTCGAAATGCTCGAGGACGCGCCAACGATCGACACGCTCGCGGTGCCGGTCGGCGGCGGCGGGCTGCTCGCCGGTTGCGCGGCGGCGACGCATGAGATGAAGCCGGGCGCGACCGTCTTCGGCGTCGAGGTCGAGGCCTATGCCGCCATGGCGCAGCGCCTGGCCGGCAAGCCGGTGCAGGTCGGCGGTCCGACCGTCGCGGAAGGCATCGCCGTGCGCGACGTGGGCGAGCTGCCCTTCGCCTTGATCAAGCGCCTCGGCCTGGAGGTGCTGGTGGTGCCCGAGCGCGCGGTGGAGGAGGCGATCGCCCTGCTCGCCGAGGGCGCGAAGGTCGTCGCCGAAGGCGCCGGCGCCGCCGGCCTCGCCGCCGTGCTCGCCTTTCCCGAGCGCTTCGCCGGCAAGGCGGTCGGCATCCCGATCTGCGGCGGCAACATCGATGCGCGCGCTTTGTCGAACGTGCTGCTGCGCCAGCTGCTGCGCGACGGGCGCCTGCTGCGCCTGCATTTCGACATTCCGGACCGGCCCGGCATGCTGGCGGATATCGCGAAGCGCATCTCCGACCTCGGCGGCAACGTGATCGAGGTGCAGCACCAGCAGCTCTTCGGCGCGCCGACGGTGCAGAGCACCGCGCTGCACCGGATGGTGGAGGTGCGCGCCGCCGCGCCGGGCAACGCCATCATCGCCGCGCGGCGCGCCGGCGACTACGAGGTGCGGCGGGGCTGAGAGACCGTTTGAGAATGCCGGCGGCTGAGGGTCCGCAGGGGATTTTTCGTCGCCGCTCGGCGGACGGCGCCGCCGCTGCTGGTTGCATCGGCAAGCCGGCCGTCGCGCGGGGAGCGCGCCTTTGGCGCGACGCGGGGGCGGAAAAACCCCGCGGCGCCGACCCGCCCGGTGTTCCCAAACGGTCTCTGAGCCCTCCTCGGTGGGCGGGCGGATTCAGCGCCGTGCAGTGACCGTCTCTACCGCCCCGCGCGGATTGACCCGCGCCGCCCAGGGCTGCGGCACGTAGCCCGGCACGATCCGGCAATCCCCCGGAAAGACCCATTGCAGCCCGAGGCAGCGCGCCTGCACCCCGGCGGGCGTCGGCTTCTCGCCGCGTTCGATCCAGGCGGCCAGGGCGTCCAGCGCGGCCGGATAGAGCACCGGCGACAGCTTGGTGTGGTCGCTCTCGTCCACGAAGACCTGCACCAGGCGGTCGGCCATGCCGGCGCGCGCCACCGTCTCGCGATAGGCGGCCTGGTGCTCGACGAAGACGGTGGTGTCGCCGATGCCGTGCATCGTCAGCACCGGCACGCTGATGCGACCGGTCGGGTCGCCATCGGCGGCCAGCAGCGCCAGCGCCTCGGGGTCGGGGCGGATGCGCGGCACGCGGGCGTTGAAGGCCTCGTCGTCGGCGGTGCCGCGATAGCGGACCTCGGCATTGCCGAAGGCGCTGCGGCCGCCGGTCATGTTCCAGGCGATGTCGGCGAAGACCTGCGTCGCCCACCAGAGATGGGTGGGGATCGCGGCTTCCGGCACGCGGCTGGCCGCTGCCAGGTCCGACAGCGCGCGGCGCTGCGCCGGGCTGCGCTGCTCCGGTGCCTTGTCGGCGCCGGTGCAGGCCAGGTAGCGCGCGATCACCTGCTCGCGTGTCAGGCGGAAGCCGCGCGCCTGGCCGAGCGTGACCGGATAGGCGGGCTCGCCGCGTGCCGGCAGCGTGCCGCAGACCACCTGGAAGGCGGCGCGCAGGTCCACCCGCATGTCGTAGCCCCGGGTCGGCCCAGCCAGCACGCCGGCCGTCAGCAGAGCGCCGTCATAGGGGCGGCGCCCGTCCGCACCGGGCTCGTTCATCGCCTCGCCGGCGCGGGCGGCGACATTGCCGCCCCAGGACTGGCCGCGCAGGATGGTCAGCCGCGGCTGGCCGAACACCGCCACCGCAGCGCGGCGCGCCTGCTCGGCATCCTCGGCGGCGCGCAGCACGCCGAAGCCGGCGGCCCGGCGGCTGGTAGCGGCGAAGGCCCAGCCCTGCTGCAGGATCTCGGTGCTGCGCAGCAGGTCCTCGTCCGAGGTGTGCGGCCCGGGGCGCGCCATGCGCGGCCCGCCATGGATGTGAACGAGGAGCCGGCCGTTCCACCGCGCCGGCCGCGCCAGCAGCAGATGCGCGCCGTTGTCGTCCTCGCCGCGCCAGCAGGCCACCCCGGCGGGCATCCCGGGCGGGCAGGCGGCGGGGAAGGCGCCGAAGGCCGCGGCCGGGCGGTCGCCGCCGAGCGCGAGCGCGGCCGCCAGCAGCGACGCCGCCAGCCAGCGCCTCAGGCGGGTTCGGTCTCCCGCTCCACCGGCACGCCCGACAGGTCGCGCGCGGTGCGGATGGTCGGCATGGTCTGCACGCGCAGCACATGCGGCGCCTCGGTCAGGCGTGCCGTCAGCGCATTCTCGTGCTGGGTGTCGCGCGCGACGAGGCGGAGCAGGAAGTCGCCGCCGCCGCGGATCATGTGGCACTCACGCACCTCCGGCCACGAGGTCACCATCCGTTCGAAGGCGGAGAGCACCGCCTCCTTCTGGGTTTCGAGCCCAACCAGGGCGAAGAAGGTGATTTGCCATCCCAGCACCTGCGGGTCGAGATCCGCATGATAGCCACGGATCACCCCCTGTTCCTCCAGCCGCCGCACGCGGCGCAGGCAGGGTGGGGCGGACAGCCCCACCCGGCGGGCCAGTTCCACATTGGTCATGCGGCCATCGGCCTGGAGTTCGGCCAGGATCTGGCGGTCAACCATATCGAGGTCCGGCAGGTCGTGCCGTCGCATCGTCGCGCCTCTTCCATGCATCCGCATACGTTTCGGGCGTAACATAGTTCTACATTAAGTTTTGGCAAGGTGCCTCGCGCCAGATCCTGCGGCAGCGTCCGCGAATGCCGCGGAAACGGTTGAGGAAGCGTCGCCGCCGGACGATATGGTGCAGCGCACCCGTTCCGGAAGCACGAACCGTGTCAGATCTCCGTCGCACCAGGCTTGCGGGCGCGGGCGCGGCCCCGGGGGGCAACCGGGCGGCCATCCCCGCGGCCCGCGCCGGGCGGGCGCCGCTGGTCGTCGCGGGGCTGCAGCCCGGCGGCCAGCTCACCATCACCACCGATGTCGAGAACTATCCGGGCTTCGCGGAGGCCATCCAGGGCCCCTGGCTGATGGAGCAGATGCAGGCCCAGGCCGAGCATGTCGGCGCCAGCGTCGTGCAGGACGTAATCACGGCGGTCGAACTCGGCCGCCGCCCCTTCCGCGCCACAGGCGATTCGGGCGCCACCTACGAGGCGGAGGCGGTTGTGATCGCCACCGGCGCGCAGGCGCGCTGGCTCGGCATTCCCGGCGAGAAGGAGCTTTCGGGCTTCGGCGTCTCCGCCTGCGCCACCTGCGACGGCTTCTTCTTCCGCGGCAAGGATGTCGCCGTGATCGGCGGCGGCAACAGCGCGACGGAGGAGGCGCTCTACCTCTCCAACCTCGCGCGCCACGTGACGCTGGTGCATCGGCGCGGGGAACTCCGGTCGGAGAAGATCCTGCAGCAGCGTCTCTTCGCGAAGGAGAATGTCTCGGTCGTCTGGGACAGCGTGGCGGAGGCGGTGCTGGCCGACAGCTCCGGCCGTGTCCCGGGGGCGCGCGCGCTGGCGCTCCGCAACGTGAGGACGAACGAGCGGACGGAGCTTCCGGTGCACGGCGTCTTCGTCGCGATCGGCCACGACCCCGCCACCGCGCTGTTCAAGGGCCAGGTGGCGATGGACGCGGAGGGCTACATCCTGACCGAGCCGGGCACCACCCGCACCTCCGTCGCCGGGGTCTTCGCCGCCGGCGACGTGCAGGACCGCATCTACCGCCAGGCCGTGACCGCCGCGGGCACCGGCTGCATGGCGGCGCTGGAGGCGGAGAAGTTCCTCGCCCATGCGCCGGCCGAGGCGCCGGCAGCCGCGGCCCACTGAGCGCGGCGCGACCTGGCGCGCGGTGTTCCGCGCGCAATGGTCTATCCAGGCCGCCGCCGCTCATGGCAGCCTGACGACTCGGGAGAAGCTTCTGCGGGCCTTCGTTCCGGTCCGCCTTCGGCAACGGGGCGCACCGTGAGGGCCCCGCCAGCAGGGAGACGCCGCGGGGATGCCGCTGGACTGGGACAAGCTGCGCGTGTTCCACGCCGTCGCCGAGGCCGGGTCCTTCACCCATGCCGGCGAGACGCTGAACCTCAGCCAGTCGGCCGTGTCGCGGCAGATCCAGGCGCTCGAGGAAGCGCTGCAGGTGCCGCTCTTCCACCGCCATGCGCGCGGCCTGATCCTGACCGAGCAGGGCGAGACGCTGAACCGCGCCGTGCGCGAGGTCTTCGCCAAGCTCGCGATGACCGAGGCGCTGCTGACCGAAAGCCGGGAGAAGCCGACCGGGCGGCTGAAGGTCACCACCACCACGGGCTTCGGCAGCATCTGGCTGGCGCCGCGGCTGCACCGCTTCCTGCAGCTGCACCCGGATGTCTCGCTGACCGTGCTGCTGGACGACGCCGATCTCGACCTCGCGATGCGGGAGGCGGATGTCGCGATCCGCATGCACCCGCCGCGCCAGCCGGACCTGATCCAGCGCAACCTCGGCAGCTTCAACTGGCGGGTCTGCGGCGCGCCGGACTACCTGAAGCGCTACGGGATGCCGCAGCGGGCCGAGGATCTCGATGCCCACCGGATGATCGTCTATGGCGACTATCGCCCGCCGATCGAAAGCGTAAACTGGCTGGCCGAAGCAGGGCGCCGCCCCGGCACGCCGCGCCGCGCGGTGCTGGAGCTGAACTCCCTGCCCGGCATCGTGAAGGCGGTGCGCAGCGGCCTCGGCCTGGCCGCGCTGCCCGACTACATGGGCGAGGAGCTGGACGGGCTGGTACAGGTGCTGCCCGAGCTGAAGGCACCGCGGATCGAGGCGTATTTCGTCTATCCGGAGGAGCTGCGGCACTCCAAGCGCGTGGCGGTGTTCCGCGACTTCCTGGTGGCGGAGCTGGCCGCGCCGGGGCGCCTTGCCGCACAGTGATGTGATCGGCCGAGCGGCGGGTTCGCCTTGCGATGCCTGTCGCTGCCGAGTCGCGGCGCGCATGCACGCTCAATAAGGTGTCGGCGTGGCGATTTCCGGCTGACTCATGCTGTGCGTGCATGCCCGACCGCGCGATTTCTCCAATCGCGCATGCGACGAAGCGGCATATGTTTGTTGTGTTCCGGCGGCGACGCTGGAGCAGGGTCATTCGGATGACTCTCCGAACCCCTTCGTCTCCCAGACGTGAAGCCTCCCTGTTTGACTTGGCCGCCCCCCCCCACGGGGGGGGAGGGGATGCCGTCAGAGCTTCGCCTGTTCCTTGCACCAGCGCGCCACCTCCTCATGCGTGCCGAACCACACGCCGGGCTGCGCCTTCATGTACTCGACCAGCCTGTCGAGCATCGAGATGCGGCTGCGATGGCCGATGACATGCGGGTGCATCGTCAGCAGGAACAACCCGCCTTCCGCCAGCGCGCCGTCGAACTCCGCCCGGAAGATCTCTTCCACGCCCGACGGCGGCGTGTAGGGGCGCAGCGCGGAGAAGCGCACGAAGTTGAAATAGGGCGCGTCGTCGCGGATCCATTCCGGCGGCAGCTCCACGATGCCGGTCGGCTCGCCCTGTTCCTCCAGCTCATAGGGATCGTCGTCGCCCATCAGCGATGAATCGTAGAGCAGACCCAGCTCGCGGATGATCGGCAGCGTATCGACGGAAAAGTCCCAGCTCGCCGTGCGCATGCCGACCGGGCGGCGGCCGCTGACCTTCTCCAGCACGTCCGCCGCGCGCAGCGTCAGGTCGCGCTCGACGCCGGGCGGCAGCTTGGTGTTGGCCTCGTGGATCCAGGAATGGATGCCGATCTCGTGGCCCTCATCGGCGACTTCCTTCACCTCGCGCGGATGCAGCAGGGCGGAGACGGCGGGGTAGAAGAAGCTCGCCTTCACGCCGTGCTTGCGCAGCAGCGCGCGGATGCGCGGCACGCCCTGGCGGTTGCCGTACTGCCCCTGGCTGATGCGCATCGGGCTCTGGTCCGAATCGCGCAGCGGGATCGTCTCGTGATCCGCGTCGAAGGAGAGGCTGACGGCGCAGCGCGCCCCGCCCGGCCAGGATTTCGGTGCAAGCGACCGCCCCGCGCGGGCGCGGCCCACGATCTCGCGCCATTGCGGCTCGGACCATTCCCAAGGGTTTTCCGGGAGTTGGGTCATCGGGGTTTTCCTGCCGTGGAGGGGACGTCATGCTGCCGCCCCGTGGCCGAAGCCGGAAGCCCCCGATGACCCGACCGACCGATCCGGCGCTGATGAGCGCCGAGCAGCTTCTGGACCTCTATGCCCGCCGCGCACTCTCGCCGGTGGAGGCTCTGAAGGCGGTCACGGAGCGGATCGCGCGCTACAACCCCTGGGTGAACGCCTTCGCGGCGATGAACCCGCATGCGCTGCGCGCGGCCGGCGAGAGCGAGGCGCGCTGGATGGCCGGGCGGCCGCTCGGCACGCTCGATGGCGTGCCCTGCACGGTGAAGGACCTGCTGAACATGGCGGGCTTCCCGACGCGCCGCGGCAGCCGCACCACCGATGCGACGCCGGCGGCCGAGGATGCGCCCGCCGTCGTCGGCTTGAAGGCCGAGGGCGCGGTCATCATCGGCAAGACCACCACCACGGAGTTCGGCTGGAAGTCGCCGGGCGATTGCCCGTTGCACGGCATCACGCGCAATCCCTGGGACCCGCAGCGCACGCCGGGCGGAAGTTCCAGCGGGGCAGGGGCCGCGGGTGCGGCCTGCTTCGGGCCGCTGCATATCGGCACCGATGCCGGCGGCTCCATCCGCATCCCCGCCGCCTATTGCGGCCTGGTCGGCATGAAGCCGAGCTACGGCCGCGGGCCGCAATGGCCGCATGGCGCCTTCTCCGCCGGCGCGGGCGCGGGCCCGATGACGCGGGGCGGGCGCGACGCGGCGCTGATGTTCTCCGCGATGGCGCGGCACGACCTGCGCGACCCCGTCTCGCTGCCCGACGACCGGCGCGATTGGCGCGACGGCATCGAGGGCGGCGTCGCCGGGATGCGCGTCGCCCTCGTCCGCCGCCGCGGCTTCGCGCCGCCGCGGGACGCCGAGGGGGCCGCCGCGCTGCAGGTGGCGGCGAAGCTGCTGGAGGAAGCCGGCGCCATCGTCGAGGAGGCCGATCCCGACCTGCCCGATACGCGCGCCATCTTCTCCCGCGTCTGGGGCGTGGCGCTGGCGCGCATCTGGGACCAGACGGCGGAGGAGAAGCGCCACCTGCTGGATGCGGGCATCGCCGAGGTGCGCGAGAAGAACGAGATGATGCACGCGCCGGACTTCCTCGCCGCCGACATGCTGCGCATCGAATGCGCGCACCGGATGGCGCGCTTCCACCAGCGCTACGACCTGGTGCTGACCGCCGCCACGCCGACCGCCGCCTTCGACGCCGATGCGCCGACCGTGAAGCCGATGGAGGCGCTGTGGCGCGACTGGGCGCCCTGGACCTTCGCCTTCAATCTGACGCGGCAGCCCGCCATCAGCGTGCCGATCGGGCTCGACGAGGCCGGCATGCCGCGCGCGGTGCAGGTGGCCGCCGCGCTCTATCGCGACGACCTGGCGCTGCGCGCCGCCCGCGCCATCGAGCGCGCGGCCAGCCTGCCCCTGGCGGAACCGGCCGAAACAGTGCAGATGCGCCCGCGGACCGACATGCATTGAGGAACGAAGAATGCGTCTGGTGACTTTCATGCGCGCCGGCAGGGTGCAGTTCGAGATCGGCGCGCTCGACGCCGGCGGCGCGGTGCTCGATCTCGGGGCGGGGGCGCCGGCGCGGCGCGGGCAGACCATGCTCGACGGCGCCGGCGCCGAGGCCGCGATGCTCGACAAGCTGCGCGCGGCGGTGGCGAAGGCGCCGAAGGTCGAGGGTGCGCGGCTTTGCGCGCCGATCCCGCGCACGCCGAAGAACGTGTTCTGCGTCGGCAAGAACTATCACGAGCACGCGAAGGAATTCGCCGGCTCCGGCTTCGACGGCGGCGCGAAGGACGTGGTGCCGCCGCATCCGGTGGTGTTCTCGAAGCCGCACACGGCCATCATCGCGACGGGCGAGCCCATCCAGGGCGACCTCGATCCGACCGGCGGCCTCGACTACGAGGGCGAACTCGCGGTGGTGATCGGCCATGGCGGGCGCGGCATCGCCAAGGCGGACGCGCTGAAGCATGTCTTCGGCTACACCATCGTCAACGACGTGACGGCGCGGCACCTGCAGAAGCGCCACAGCCAGTGGATCCTGGGCAAGGGCCTCGACAGCTTCTGCCCGATGGGCCCGGCGATCCTGACCGCCGACGAGGTGCCGGACCCGACGAAGCTGGTGCTCACCACCTGGGTGAATGGCGAGCAGCGCCAGAAGGCGCCGGTCGCCGCCCTGATCTTCGACATCCCGACGCTGATCGAGGCGATCAGCGCCGCCATCACGTTGGAGCCCGGCGACGTCATCGCCACCGGCACGCCGGCCGGCGTCGGCATCGGCTACAACCCGCCGGTGTTCCTGAAGAAGGGAGACGTCATCCGCATCGAGGTGACCGGGATCGGCGTGCTGGAGAACGCCGTCGCCTGAGCCACGGCTCCCTCCCCCCGGGAACGGGGGGGGGGGGGGGGGGGGGGGGGGCCCCCGGGCGGCCCGACCGCGCGCGCCGGGGGCGGGGGGGGGGGGCGGCCCCCCCCCCCCCCCCCCCCAACCCGCCTGCAGACCGAACCACCCAACAACAGGGAGACAACGCACCATGCATCGCCGCACGCTTCTTAGCGCCACCGCCGCGCTGCCCTTCGCCGGCGCCGCCGCGCAGGCGCAGACCGACTATCCCTCCCGCGCCGTGACGATGACCGTGGCCTTCCCGCCGGGCGGCCAGGCCGATACCGTCGCGCGCCCCGGCGCCGGCGCGCTGGAGCGCATCTGGCGCCAGCCCGTGCCGGTGGTGAATCGTGGCGGCGCCGGTGGCGCGATCGGCAACGGCGCCGTCGCGCGTGCGCAGCCGGATGGCTACACGCTGCTGATGGCGCTCTCCTCGCTGGCGATGCTGCCGGAGGCCGACCGAATCAACGGCCGCCCGCCCGCCTACACCGTGGACCAGCTCGCGCCGATCGCGCTGATCACCGCCGACCCGACGGTGCTGGTGGTGAAGGCCGATGCGCCCTGGAAAACGCTGGAGGAGCTGGTCGCCGATGCGAAGCGCCGCCCCGGCGCGATCACCTATGGCTCGGCCGGCAACTACTCCACGCTGCATGTCGCGATGGCGATGTTCACCGGCGCCGCCGACATCGACATGCTGCACGTGCCCTATTCCGGCGGCGGCCCGGCCATGACGGCGCTGCTCTCCGGCACGGTGAACGCGCTCTCCTCCGGCCCCGGGCCCGCGCTGTCGCAGGTGCGCGACGGCAAGCTGCGCGCCCTGGCGCAATGGGGTGCCACGCGCGCGCCGGGCTTCGAGGACGTGCCGACCTTCAAGGAGAAGGGCTACAGTGACGTCGAGTTCTACATCTGGGCGGGCGTCTTCGCCCCCGCCGGCACGCCGGCGCCGGTGCAGCAGAAGCTGCGCGATTCGCTGCGCCCGGCGGTGCAGGACGACCAGCTGAAGCGCGCCCTGGCCGCCGCCGGCAGCCCCATCGACTTCCGCGAGGGCGAAGCCTTCGAGCGCTTCTTCCGCGAGGACAGCGCGCGCCTCGTGCGCGCCGTGCAGCGCATCGGCAAGGTGGACTAGCTTCAGCGCCCCGGCAGCCGCGCCATCGGCAGGGCCGAGAGCGCGGCTGGCGGCGGCACCACCAGCTGCGTGCCGATCCCTGGCGGCAACGCGGCGCCCGGCGGCACCGGCTCGAGCAGCGTGTGGCGGAGGCCCGTCGTGTTGCCGATCGGTGTGCCACCCGGCGCGATGCTGACCCGGACGCCGCTGCGGTCGAGGAGAAGGGCGACGAGCCGCGTCGTCTCGCCGGCACGGACCGTCACGCCGAGCGGCTGGGGCGCCGCGAAGGAGGTCGGGAAGCGCTGGTCGTCGAGCGGACCGCGCAGCCGCCAGTGCATCGCGTAGGTGCCGGGCGGCAGGTCGATCGCCAATGCCTCGGGTGGGGCGATGAAGGCGACCGGCACGCCCTCGATGACCAGGTCGCCGCGCGCGCCGGTCAGGTTCGGCAGCAACCCGGCGAAGCCCGATCGCTCGTTGATGGCAGCGCCGGCGGCGACCAGCACGCGCCCATGGCCGGGCGGGATGCGGCCGGCGGCGACCGCCCCCGCGGCCGCCGGCAGGGGGCCGGGGCGCCGCGCCCCCCCCCCCCCCCCCCCCCGGGGGGCGCGCGGCGGCGCGCGGCTCACGCATGGCGGGGATGTGCACGCGCCAGCGGCGCAGGCGCGGGCCGCGAAGCACGGCGCCGGCGTCACCGACACCGCGACCGCGCTGGCGGACCCGGAGGTGGGCGCCGTCATCATCGCCTCTTCCACCGACACGCACGCCGATCTCGTCATCGCCGCGGC
>NZ_JBWXTD010000003.1:428715-435737 GCF_056682175.1 Falsiroseomonas sp. RANM36 | reverse complement strand
CCACCCCCTCCGCCCCCCCGCGGGGACCCCCCCTTTTTTCCCTGGCCCGCCCCCCCTCGGGGGGGGCGGCCATTCTTTTTTTCGGGCGCCGCTGACCCGGTCCCGCGCCGGGAACGCCTCTTTTTTGCATCGAACGATTGCACGATGCCGATTTGTGCGGAAAATTGCATGTCTCGTGTCGCGCCGGCCCTCGCCGGGCCGACGACCAGCAAGGGCGGCGGTCCATGCGAACGCCACGGCGAAGGACAGGGTCCGCAGCACCCGGCGGCAGCCGCATCGACGGTGCGACCGCCCTCGTCGTGCTGTCGCTGCTGGTGCCTCTCGTGCTGCTGGCCGGCATGGCGGCGGTCGCCTGGCGCAATGTCTGGGCGGATGCGGCCGCCGAGGTGGAGCAGGCCGCCGCGACCGTCGCCGAATACGCCCAGCGCGAGCTGACCCTGCATGCGGTCGCGGCGGGGCGGATGGATGCGCTGCTGCGGGGGCTTTCGGACGATCAGATCCGTGCGCGGGAGGCCGGGCTGCACGCCGCGCTGAAGGCACTGGTGGACGAGATCCCGGGCGTCGCGGCGGGCTATGTGCTCGACCGGCATGGCGGGGTGCTGGTCTCGGCCAATCTCTTCCCGGTGCCGCGCGATGTGCGGCCCGGCGCAGACCGCGACTTCTTCCTCGCCCTCGCGGCCGATGACGCGCCGGCGCTGCATGTCAGCCAGCTGCATCGCGGCCGGCTGGACGGACGGCTGTTCTTCGCCGTCAGCCGTCGCCGCACCGGCACAGGCAATGCCGAGGTGCCGCCGGGCGGCTTCGACGGCGTCGTCAACATCTCGGTCTTCCCCGAGGCGCTCGCCGCGCAACTCGGGCGCCTTCGCCCGGAGGAGGGCGACATCACCGGCCTGATCAGGACCGAGGGCGACATCCTGGCCCGAAGCGTCGGCCTCGCCGGGCCGGTCCGCGCGCCGGAGGAGGTGTCGGCGCGCGTCGCGGCAGGCGCGGACAGGGCGCTGATCCACGATCGCTCCGTGGTGGACGGCCAGGAGTACCTGGTCGCGTCGCGGCGCGTCGAAGGCTGGCCGGTCCACGCGGCCGCCGGCCGGTCGGCGGCGCGGATGGCCGCAGCCTGGCGGCGGGAGGTGGGCGAGCAGCTGATCTTCGGCGTTCCGGCGACCTTCGCGCTGTTCGCGGGGGCGCTGGCGATGCGGCGCAGCCAGCGGCGGCTGGCGGCGGCACGGGACGAGCTGGAGTGGCGCGTGGCGGAGCGAACCGCGGCGCTGGCGGAGCAGGAAGGGCTGCTGCGCGGCGCCCTGGAGGCGGGGCGCGTCTTCGTCTTCTCGCTCGATCCGGCGACCGGTCGCGCCACGCGCTCGGCGAATGCCGCAAAGCTGCTCGGGCTGCCACCCGGGGAGCTGATGGAGGACGCGGAGGAGGCCATGGCGCGGGTGCATCCGGATGACCGGCCCGCGCTTCGTGCAGCGCTCTCTGGTCTGACGCCGGCGGATCCGCATTTCCTCCTGGTCTATCGCTGGCTGCGGCCGGACGGGCAGGTGGCCTGGCTGCGCAGCTCCGCGACAGGCCGCTTCGACGGCGCCGGGCGGCTGGTCGCCGTCACCGGGCTGGTGCGCGACGTGACCAGCGAGACCGCGGCGGAGCGCGCGCGCCGGCAAAGCGAGGCACGGCTGCGCGCGGCGGCGGAGGGTGCCGGCCTCGGCACCTATGAGATCGACTTCACGACCGGCGAGGCCCGGTTCGACGCGCGCGCCGCGGTGGTGGCGGGCGGCATCCTGCCGGCGGACCGCTGGATCGCGATCGGCGGCGCGGAATGGCAGGCCTTCGACGCCGCCATCCACCCGGACGATCGCGCTGCGTATGAGGCCGCCTGGAATGCCGTGGCCTCCGGCGGCGCCGAGAGCTGGGCATTGGAGACCCGCATCCGGCTCCCGGACGGCGGCTGGTGCTGGGCCTGGTGCCACGGTGCGGTGGTGGAACGCGACGGCGCCGGCGGTCCGCGGCGCCTGGTCGGCATGCTGCAGGATGTCACCGAGCGGCACCGCCTGGCGCAGGAACTGCGCCAGGGGCAGAAGCTCCAGGCTCTGGGCGAACTCGCCGGCGGCATCGCGCACGACTTCAACAATGTGCTGCAGGCGGTGGGGGCCGTGGCGCGGATGATCGAGGCAGGCAAGGACGACGCCGGCGCGCTGCGGCGCAGGGTCGGGCTCCTGAACGCGGCGGTGGCGCGCGGCTCGGCCATCACCGGGCGCCTGCTCACCTTCGCCAGGCGCGGCGAGGCGCGCTGCGAGCCGATCCTGCTCGGGGAGCTGCTGGCCGAGTTGCAGGAGCTGCTTGCCGCGACCCTCGGCGCGCGCATCGGCGTGGTGCTCGACATCGCCCCCGGCCTGCCGCCGGTCCACGCCGACCGCGCGCTGCTGCTGACCGTGCTGCTGAACCTCGCCACGAACGCGCGGGACGCCATGCCGAGGGGCGGGACCGTGACCTTCGCGGCGGAGGCGGCGACGCTCGAACCCGGCGCGACCGGCCAGCCGGGGCTGGCGCCGGGATCCTATCTGCGGCTGTCGGTCCGCGACACCGGCACCGGCATGGACGCCGAGACGCTTGCGCGCGTCACCGAGCCGTTCTTCACCACCAAGCCGGCCGGGCAGGGCACCGGCCTCGGCCTGTCCCTGGCGCGGCAATTCGCCGAGGATGCCGGCGGCGCCCTTGGCATCGAGAGCGCGCCGGCCGCGGGCACCACCGTGACGCTCTGGCTGCCGCTTCCCGCGGCGCCCCCACCGGCGCCCGGGATCACTCCGCCCTGAGCGCCGCCCCCGCGGCCAGCGGCGCCATCGGCAGCGCCAGCGCCAGCAGCGCGCCGAGCAGCAGCAGGTAGGGGCGCGCAGAGAGGCCGGCGGCGGCGGCCTCGATCGCAGCGGCGCCGAAGATGACCGCGGGGATCGCCAGCGGCAGCACCAGCAGCGGCAGCAGCACCCCGCCGCGCCGGGCGCCGAGCGTCAGCGCCGCCCCGGCAGTGCCGAACAGCGACAGGATCGCGGTGGCAAGCGCCAGCGCCGCCACCGCCGCGGCCCAGGCCTCGGTCGGCAGGTTGAGCATCGCCGCCGCCACCGGCGTGGCGGCCAGCAGCGGCAGGCCGGTGGTCACCCAATGGCCGAGGGCCTTGGCCATGGCCAGCGCCGCGGGCGGCAGGCCCGACAGCAGAAGCTGCTCGAGCGAGCCGTCCTCCGCCTCCGCGCCGAACAGACGGTCGAGCGGCAGCAGCGCCGCCAGCAGCGCCGCGGCCAGCATCGCGCCCGGCGCCACGCGGGCCAGCGTCTCGGGCGCCGGGCCGATGCCGAAGGGGAACAGGGCACAGACCAGCACGAAGAACAGCACGGCGGCGAGCGTGTCCGCCGGATGGCGCAGCGCCAACTGCACTTCCCGCCGGAAGACGGCGCCGAACGCCCTCAAAGCCGCAGCTCCCGGGCGTCGGGCAGCGGCAGGGGCAGGTGGGTCGCCGCCAGCACCATCCCGCCCGCGGCCCGATGCGCCGCGAGCAGCGCGCCGAGCCGCTCCACGCTCGCCGCATCGAGCCCGACCGTCGGCTCGTCCAGCAGCCAGAGATCGGAGGGCGCGAGCGCCAGCCGGGCCAGCGCCAGGCGCCGCTTCTGCCCGGAGGAGAGCACGCGGGCCGGCAGGTCGCCCAGCTCCGCCAGCCCCAGCGCGGCCAGGGCCGGCTCGACGTCCCCGCCCCAGAGCCGCGAAAAGAACGAGAGATTCTCGCGCGCGGTGAGGGAGGGCTTCAGCGCATCGGCATGGCTCAGGTAGCGCAGGCGCCTGGCATGGGCGACGCGGTCGGCGAAGGCATCGGCGCCATTCCAGAGCAGCCGCCCCTCGGCCGCCGGGATCAGCCCGGCCAGCAGCCGCAGCAGCGAGGACTTGCCCGCGCCGTTCGCCCCGGTCAGCAGGAGGGCGCCGCCCGGGGCGAGGCCGAAGGAGAGCCCGGCGAAGACCGCCCGCTCGCCCCGCCAGCAGGCCAGCTCCTCCGCCTCCAGCATCCGTCCTCCCCCTGCACCGAATCCATGCCGGCGCGCCACTGGCCTGCCCCGGGACGTTGTGGTTTAAGCCGCGTGCTGCGGGTGCGAAAGCGCCCGGGGCGAAGCATTGCGCCAGGGCCGGCGGAAGGCACCCGGCAAGCCGGGGCGCATCCGGCCGTGGCGCCAACCAAGCGCCCCCTGGGCGACACGGGGATACCGGACCATGCGCATGATCGGGCAGGACAGCCTGAAGACGCGCCGCACGCTCAACGTCGGCGGCAAGGAATACTTCTACTTCAGCCTGCCCGAGGCGGCGAAGCAGATCGGCGACATCTCCCGCCTGCCCTTCAGCCTGAAGGTGCTGCTGGAGAACGTGCTGCGCTTCGAGGACGGGCGCAGCTACACCGTGGCCGACGCCAAGGCGATCGCCGAATGGGTGAAGGAAGGCCGCTCCACCAAGGAGGTGCCCTTCCGCCCCGCCCGCATCCTGCTGCAGGACTTCACCGGCGTCCCGGCGGTGGTGGACCTCGCCGCGATGCGCGACGCGCTGGCGAAGCTGGGTGGCGACCCGCGCAAGGTGAACCCGCTGGTGCCGGTGGACCTGGTGATCGACCACTCGGTCATGGTGGACGTCTCCGGCACGGCCGACGCGCTGAAGAAGAACGTGGACATCGAGTTCGAGCGCAACGGCGAGCGCTACGAGTTCCTGCGCTGGGGCCAGAGCGGCTTCGCCAATTTCCGCGTCGTGCCGCCGGGCACCGGCATCTGCCACCAGGTGAACCTGGAATACCTGGCGCAGGTCGTCTGGACCTCGCAGGACGGCCCCGACAGCTACGCCTTCCCCGACAGCTGCTACGGCACCGACAGCCACACCACGATGGTCAACGGCCTCGGCGTGCTCGGCTGGGGCGTCGGCGGCATCGAGGCGGAAGCCGCGATGCTCGGCCAGCCCATCGCCATGCTCATCCCCGACGTCATCGGCTTCAAGCTGATCGGCAAGGTGCGGGAGGGCGTGACGGCGACCGACCTGGTGCTGACCGTCACCCAGATGCTGCGCAAGAAGGGCGTGGTCGGCAAGTTCGTGGAGTTCTTCGGCCCGGGCCTCGCCGAGCTGCCGCTGGCCGACCGCGCGACGATCGGCAACATGGCGCCCGAATACGGCGCGACCTGCGGGTTCTTCCCGGTGGACCAGACCACCATCGAGTATCTGCGCCTGTCCGGCCGCGACGAGCACCGCCTGGCGCTGACCGAGGCCTATTGCAAGGCGCAGGGCATGTGGCACGACGCCTCCACGCCCGAGCCGGTCTTCACCGACACGCTGGAGCTCGATCTCTCCACCGTCGTGCCCTCCCTCGCCGGGCCGAAGCGCCCGCAGGACCGCGTGCCGCTGACCGACGTGGCCGCCAGCTTCGCCAGGGACCTGGCCGCCGGCACCATGGGCGTGCCGGGCGACAAGGCCGAGCTCCGCGTGCCGGTGGAGGGGGCCAACTACGACCTCGGCCATGGCGACGTGGTGATCGCGGCGATCACCAGCTGCACCAACACCTCGAACCCCTATGTGCTGGTCGCGGCCGGCCTCGTGGCGAAGAAGGCGCGTGCGAAGGGGCTGAAGCCGAAGCCCTGGGTGAAGACCTCGCTCGCGCCCGGCAGCCAGGTGGTCACCGACTACCTGACGAAGTCCGGCCTGCAGGCCGAGCTGGACGCGATGGGCTTCCAGACCGTCGGCTATGGCTGCACCACCTGCATCGGCAATTCCGGCCCGCTGCCGGAGCCGATCGTGGACGCCATCGAGAACAACAAGCTGGTGGCCGCCAGCGTGCTGTCGGGCAACCGCAACTTCGAAGGCCGCGTGCACCAGAATGTGCGCGCCAACTACCTCGCCTCGCCGCCGCTGGTCGTCGCCTATGCGCTGGCCGGCACGGTGAAGCTGAACATCGCGACCGACCCGCTCGGCACCGGCAGCGACGGCCAGCCCGTGTATCTGAAGGACATCTGGCCGACGCAGAAGGAGGTGAACGACACCGTCCACGCGGTGCTGACGCGGCAGATGTTCCAGACGCGCTACGGCGACGTGTTCAAGGGCCCGGCGCAGTGGCAGGCGATCCGCGTGGACGCGGACAGCGACACCTATCGTTGGAACTCCGGTTCCACGTATGTGCAGAACCCGCCCTATTTCGAGGGCATGACGATGGAGGTCGGCCCGATCGCCCCGGTGACGGGTGCGCGCGTGCTGGCGGTGCTGGCCGACAGCATCACCACCGACCACATCTCGCCCGCCGGCTCGATCCGCAAGGCCTCGCCGGCCGGCGAATACCTGCTCGAGCACCAGGTGCGGCAGGCGGACTTCAACAGCTACGGCGCGCGCCGCGGCAATCATGAGATCATGATGCGCGGCACCTTCGCCAACATCCGCATCCGCAACGAGATGGTGCCCGGCGTCGAGGGCGGCATCTCGAAGCACTACCCCTCGGGCGAGCAGGCGCCGATCTACGACGTGGCGATGCGCTACAAGAAGGACGGCGTGCCGCTGGTGGTGTTCGGCGGCAAGGAATACGGCACCGGCTCCTCGCGCGACTGGGCGGCGAAGGGCACCTTCCTGCTCGGCGTGAAGGCGGTGATCGCCGAGAGCTTCGAGCGCATCCACCGCTCCAACCTGGTGGGCATGGGCGTGCTGCCGCTGGTGTTCAAGGAAGGCGAGGACCGCAAGTCTCTCGGCATCCGCGGCGACGAGACGATCGACCTGCTCGGTCTCGAGGAGCTGAAGCCGCGGATGGACGTGAAGATGGTCATCACCCGCGCCGACGGGTCGAAGACCGAGACGACGCTGCTCTGCCGCGTGGATACCGCGGACGAGGTCGAGTACTACCGCAACGGTGGCATCCTGCACTACGTGCTGCGCGGGATGGCGAAGGCGGCCTGAGGGCAACCCAGGACGGCAGATCCGGGGGGGGGGGGGGGGGCCGGCCCCCCCCCCCGAGCGCCCGGCCGACGACCCCCCCCCCC
>NZ_JBWXTD010000003.1:423758-428615 GCF_056682175.1 Falsiroseomonas sp. RANM36 | reverse complement strand
GCCCTCGCGATTTGTCCGGCCTGCTGGGGGCGTGGGCCGGGGTGCCCCGGGGGGGGGCGGAAGCCAGCTAAAACACGCGCGCTAACCGGCCGGCGCGACGGCATCCCATGCCGCCGCCACGCCCCGCGACAGGGGCCGGACACCCAAGCCGCGTGGCCACGCCGGCCGCGCCGCAGACCGAGGTGTCACGATGGCCAAGCGCCTGCCCGACCGCCCCCTCCGCCCCGCCACCCAGCTGGTGCGCGGCGGCCAGATGCGCTCGGGCTTCGACGAGACGGCCGAGGCTTTGTTCCTCACCTCCGGCTTCGTCTATGACAGCGCCGAGCAGGCCGAGGCGACCTTCCTCGGCAATGTCCAGCACTACCAGTATTCCCGCTTCGGCAACCCGACCGTCTCGATGCTGGAGGAGCGGCTCGCGCTGCTCGAAGGCGCCGAGGCCTGCCGCATGACGGCCACGGGCATGGCGGCGGTGCATGCCTCGATGCTGTCGCACCTCAAGGCCGGGGACCGCGTGGTGGCCAGCCGGGCGCTGTTCGGCTCCTGCCACTGGATCGTCTCCACCCTGCTGCCGCGCTACGGCATCCGCACCGAATTCGTGGATGGCGGCGACCTCGAGCAGTGGAAGGCCGCGCTCGCCACGCCGGCGGCGCTGGTGCTGCTCGAGACGCCGTCGAACCCGATGCTCGACCTCGTGGACCTCGCCGCGGTCTGCGACCTGGCGCATGGCGCCGGCGCGATCGTGGTCGTGGACAACGTCTTCGCCACGCCGCTGCTGCAGAAGCCGATGCAGTTCGGCGCCGATGTCGTCGTCTATTCCTGCACCAAGCACATGGACGGGCAGGGCCGCGTGCTGGGCGGCGCGGTGCTCGGGAAGAAGAAGTGGGTGGACGAGGTGCTGCAGCCCTTCATCCGCAACACCGGCCCCTCGCTCTCGCCCTTCAATGCCTGGGTCATCCTGAAGGGGCTGGAGACGTTGCATCTGCGCCTGCCGGCGATGTGCCGCTCCGCCGCCGCGATCGCCGACTTCCTGGCGGAGCGCGCGGAAGTGGCGCGCGTGCTCTATCCCTTCCGCGCCGACCATCCGCAGCAGGCGCTGGCCAAGGCGCAGATGGCGGCCGGCGGCAGCCTGGTCACCTTCGAGGTGAAGGGCGGCAAGGACGCCGCCTTCCGCTTCATGAACGCGCTCGGCATCGTGGACGTGTCGAACAACCTGGGCGATTCGAAATCGCTGGCGACGCATCCCGCGACCACCACGCATCTGCGCGTCGGGCCGGAGGAGCGGTCGAGGCTCGGCATCACCGACGGCACCATCCGCCTGTCGGTCGGGCTCGAGGATGTGGCGGACCTGGTGGACGACCTGGCCGCCGCGCTCGATGGCCTGACGCCGGCCGCGGCCCCGACGCGCCGGATCGCGCCGCCGGTCGAACCCCTCGCCGAGCCGCCGGTGCTGGCCGCGCCGGAACCGGCGGCCGAGCCGGCGGTCCGGGCGAAGCGCCCGCGGGCAAGGGCGGAGCCGAAGGCGACACCCGCCGAAACCCCGCCTCTGCTCGATCTTGCCGGCGCGCGCGAGGGGTCTCCCGGCCAAAAACATTAAGGGAAAATGGTTCAGCTTGAATTCGCTTGAGGATACAAGGTATGCCGACAAGCGGCGTAGCTGGGTTACCGAAGTGGACAGGATCGAGGAACTTTCCGGGTTCGACCCGACCCAGGCGTCGGCTGACAGCCTGGACCGGGTGATGGAACAAAGCGCCGCGGAAGCGGCCGCTCTGTTGCGCCTGCTCGGCAACGAGCGGCGCCTGCTGCTGCTTTGCATGCTGATCGCGGAAGGCGAGGCGCATGTCGGCAAGCTGGCGGCCCGGGTGCGCCTGTCGCAGCCCGCGGTGTCGCAGCACCTGGCCAAGCTGCGCGAGGACGGCCTGGTGAAGACGCGTCGCACCGGCACGACGATCCATTACCGAATCGCCGATCCGCGCGTGGAACGGGTGATCCAGGTCCTCAAGGACGTCTTCTGCCCGTGATCTGAGCGGCCAGGCGCAGCGCGCCGCTGCTGCCCCGGCGACCCCGCCGCGCTGACCGCGGCTTGTGCGGCGGATGCCCCGCTGGCGGTCAGCTCCGCGCCACCGTCGGCGCCGCATTGCGCGCCCAGGCGACGATCCGCCGGGCCGGTTGTGCGCCGGCCTGTCGCGCCACTTCCCGCCCGCCGCCGAACAGCGCCAGCGTCGGGATGCTGGCGATGCCGAGTTCCTGCGCCAGCGCCGGCGCTTCCTCCGTGGACACCTTCACCAGGCGCATGCCGGGCTCGAGGTCGCGTGCGGCGGCTTCGAATTCCGGGGCCATGGCGCGGCAGGGGCCGCACCAGCTCGCCCAGAAATCCACCAGCAGCGGCACGCCGCTATGGGCGAGGTGACGGCGGAAGCGCGGTTCGTCCAGCGCGACCGGCCGCGCCTCGAACAGGCGACGATGGCAGGAGCCGCAGCGCGGGCCATCGGCCAGCCGTGCCGTCGGCACGCGGTTGATCGCGTCGCAATGCGGGCAGACGACCTGCGTGGCTTCCTGCATCGGCCTTTCTCCGTCGCCGCGGGAGGGCCGCAACGGCCGTTCGCGGGCTGCGCAGCATATGGGGTGCGGCCCCTCAGCGCGTCATCGCCGCGCGCAGCCACCCCTCCGGCATGCCGGCCATGAACGCCGCGCGCAGCGCCGCGATGCGTTCGGGCGACAGGCCGATGGAGGCCGGGTCGAAGAACCGGTCGTCGGGCGTGTGGAACAGGAAGGCATGCGCCTCGTTGGCCATGACCTCCTCGATGCCGCTATCATAGGCAGCGTGGCCGAGCAGGGTGCGGAACCGGTCCCGCTCCTCCTCCGTGAGCATCTCCCGCCAGAAGCGCCAGACCAGCGACGCATAGGCCGGGCTGGTGAAGAACTCGCCATGCGACAGCTCGTGGCGCAGCATCGCCCGGCGCGCCCGCGCATCGAGCCAGGGCTCCACGCCTTCATGCGGCACCGAGACCAGCGCGCCCGAGGCGTCCGGCCGCAACCAGTCGAGCGCGCGCAGCAGGGCGCGCAGGCGCTCCTCCTCCGCGTTCAGCCCGATCCCGGCGGCGTCGGCGAGCGCGAAGAACCGCGCCAGGTCGGCGCTGCGGTAGTTGTGGCCGTAGTAGAAGGTCTCGGCCGAGCCGCCGCCGGCCCGCGCCGCGGCATCCAGCGCCGCATCGTCCAGCACCCGGTCGCGCGGCAGCCCGGCCTTCTCCACCAGCGCCGCCACGCGGTTCAGCATCCGCGCCTGCTCGCCGAGGGTCGGGAAGTCGAGCACGAGCACCAGCGGATTCCCGGCGAAGCGCCGGATCACGAGCTCGGGCGCGGCATTCGCCAGGATCTCGGCCTCCGACGCCAGCGGCAGGAGGCCGGCGGGCGGTACGGCCGCGGGTGGCGCGGCGGGGGGCGGCAGGGCCGCCGGTGGCGCGGCGGCGGGTGGAGCCGGGGCAGGGGCCTCGGCGGCCGGTGGCGGCGCGGCGACGACCGCCGTTGGCGCTGCCGGCGGCACCGGAGCCTGCACCGATGGCGCCTCCTGGACCGGGGCTGGCGCCACGACGATGGGGGCGGGGGCAGGGCGCAGCCAGATCCAGGCGCCGCCACCGGCCAGCGCCATGGCGATCAGCGCCAGCAGCCAGGTCCGGGCCGGCTGGCGCGGCGTGCCAGCCGCGGGCGGGGCCGATGGCGGCACGGCCGGCGGTTCGGGCGCCACGCGGCGCCTGCGCGGCAGGATGACGGTGTCATCCTCGCCGAGCGCCACGGGTTCCGGCCCGACCGCAGGCGCGGCGTCAGGCGCCGATGTTGACGACCTGCACGCGGCGGTTCCGCGGCTCGGGCACCTGGTCGCGGGTCGCGACGAGCGGCTGCGTCTCGCCCATGCCGATCGCCTGCAGGCGGGCGGCCGGGATGGCGAAGCGCGAGGTCAGATACGCGACCACCGCGGCGGCGCGACGCTCGGACAGCGTCTGGTTCAGCTCGGCGGAGCCGACCGTGTCGGTGTGGCCCTCGACGCGGAAGCGGAAGCCCGCGAGGTCGGGGCTCGACAGAGCGCGGCCCAGCTCGTCCAGCGTGCGCATCGCCTGCGGCGTCAGCTCGGCCGAACCGGTGGCGAAGTTCACGGTGAGGTTCACCGAGGGCGCGGCCGCCGGCGGCGCGGTGCGTGCGGCGGCCGGCGGCGGCATGGCGGGCGCCGCCGGGCGCGGCGCGGCCGTGGCAGCCGATGCGGCGGCGGGCTGCGACGCCTGCGGCGCGGCGGCCGGCGGGTTCACCGGGCGGATGCCGCGGGTCGGCCCGCCGAGCAGGTCGCCGCTCGGCCGCAGGGCCTCGATGATCTGCTGCGAACTCGGATTGGACTGGGCCGCGACATGCAGCGGCAGTCCCGAGATGCCGACCAGGGCGGCGATGGCGAGGGTCCTGCGCATTGTGACGTCCCTTGGGCTGACGTTGTCCCCATGGCAGTGAAGCACATTCCGCTTCCGAAGACGATTCCTCCCGGGCATCGGTCGTGGCGGGCCGGTTTCAATCCGGCAGCGCGCCGAGCGCGCGCATCAGCGGCAGCGCCTCCTCCTGCCCGCGCCGCAGCAGCCCGGCCATGTGCCCATGCGCGGCCGCATCCAGCCCCGCGCCCAGCCGCTCGGCCCAGGAAGCGGCCTCCTCCGCGGCGGCGCCGGCCAGGGTGCGCCCGGCCAGGAACAGCTCGGGGATGGAGCAGGGCAGGCCGGCGCCGCGCGCCGGGCGGGCGGCGGGCGCCGGGGGCCGGGCGGGGGCGGGGGGGGGCAATTTGCATGGGGGGCCCCGCTGCGGGGGTTACGGCAAGATGCGGCCCCC
>NZ_JBWXTD010000003.1:422086-423658 GCF_056682175.1 Falsiroseomonas sp. RANM36 | reverse complement strand
GCGCGGCGGGGGCGCGGGGGGGGGGGGGCGGGGCGGTCGCCTGGGCGCCTTCCCGCGCCGCCCGGACGCGGCGGCACCCGGCGGCCGCGCTGTTGGCGCGGACCGCGGCGTCCATCGGCCGCCACCGCGCCAGCCGCTCCTCGGCCGGCATGGTCAGCGCGACGTCGAGCGCCTCCGCGATGTCGTCCGGATCGAGCGGGTTGACCAGCAGCGCGCCCTCCAGCTCGCCGGAGGCGCCGGCGAAGCGGGGCAGCACCAGCACGCCGGGATCCTCCGGGTGCTGCGCGGCCACGTATTCCTTCGCGACCAGGTTCATCCCGTCGCGCAGCGGCGTGACCAGCCCGATCCTGGCCAGCCGCATGTAGCCGGCGAGCGTCGGGCGCGCGACGGCGCGGGTGATGTAGCGGATCGGCGCCCAGTCGGGCTCGGCGAACTGGCCGTTGATGCGGCCGACGCTCTCGTCCAGCTCGCGGCGCAGCGCGCGATAGGTGGCGACGTCGCCGCGGCTGACCGGGGCCACCTGCAGGAAGGTGACCTTGGAGCGGTGCCGCGGAAAGCGCTGCAGCAGCTTGCCGAAGCCCGTGATGCGCTGCGGCAGGCCCTTGGTGTAGTCGAGCCGGTCCACACCGATCGCCAGGGCGCGCCCGGCAAGCGAATCGCGCAGCTGGTCCACTTCCTTCGTGCGGAAGCGCCGCGCCGCCAGCGCCGCGAAGCCGGCGGCGTCGATGCCGATGCCGAAGGCGCCGACGCGCGACGCGGCCTCGGCGTCGCCGCCGGCGACCAGCGCGCCGCGCAGGTTCTCCGCGTCGTCCTCGGTCTGCACGCCGATCGCGTCATGCGCGCCCATCGCGCGCAGGATCTCCTCGGCCTTGGGCAGGCCCATGATCACCGCGCGCGGCGGGAAGGGCACATGCAGGAAGAAGCCGATCTTCTGCCGGCAGCCCAGCGCGCGCAGTTCCGCCGCCAGCAGGAACAGGTGGAAATCATGCACCCAGATCGTGTCGTCCGGGCGCAGCACCGGCGCGAGCGCCGCGGCGAAGGCGGCGTTGACCCGACGGTAGCCCTCCCAGTCCTCGCGCGCGAAGCGGGCGATGCCGAGGCGGTAATGCAGCACCGGCCACAGCGCGCCGTTGGAGAAGCCGAGATAGTAGTGCCGGTAGTCCTCCTCGCTCAGGTCGAGGGTGGCGTAGTTGACCCGGCCCTTGCGCTGCGTGGCGGGCGTCGCGGCGGGCTGCGCGGAGGTCGTGCCGGACCAGCCGAACCACAGCACGTCGCGGCGCTGCAGCGCATCCTTCAGCGCGACGGCCAGCCCGCCCGCGGTGGCGCCGCGCTCCCGCGGGTCGGGCACGCGGTTGGCGACGATGACAAGCCGGCTCATGGCGAGGCCGCCTCGGCGGTGGCGTCCTCGGCGAGGCGGGCGAGCCAGTCGCGCAGGGCCGCGGGGCTGCCGAAGGCCTCCTGCCGCCGGAGGCCGAGGCCGCCGGCCGCGCGCGCCGCCGCCCACCCCGCCTCCTCCGGCACCTCCTCGCCGACAAAGACCCCCACGCGCCCCGCCAACGGCGGCCCCGGCAA
>NZ_JBWXTD010000003.1:415841-421986 GCF_056682175.1 Falsiroseomonas sp. RANM36 | reverse complement strand
GGGGGCGGGGGGGTGGGGTTGGGGGCTCCATGCTTGGGGGGGCCCGCCGGCCGGCGCCGCCCGCGACGATGTCGCGTGCCGAATCGAGAAAGCGGGCGAGCCTGGCGTCGCGCCGCAGCGGGTCGCCGCGCACCGCGGCGAGATTGATGGCGCCCGCGATCGCGGTGCCGGTCAGGTGCGGCGCCGGCGCCACCTTCGCCACATTGGCCGGCGCGATGGAATCGCCGGCCCAGAAGGCGCCCATCGCGGCCCAGGCCTCCGGCGTCTCGAGGCCGGAGGCCTGTGCCAGGTCGAAGGCGGCGCGGCGGGATGCATCGGTCTGCCGGCGCACCCAGGTCTCGGCGGCCTCGCGCAGCGCGGCGAGGTCCCTGGCCCCGGCGGGGGCGGTGTGGCGGGCGCACATGCAGGCCCACCAGACCGCTCCGCGCCGGGGCAGCGCATGCGCGACGAGCTTCGCCGCCTCCGGCAGGAAGCCTGCAACGGCCAGGCGCTCCACCGCCTCCGCCGCGTCGGTCGCGCCCGCCGCCGCGGCCCGCCCGGGGCGGCCGGCCGCGATGCGGTCCAGAAGCTCCGGCAGATTGCCCTCGAACCGGCCCGGACGGGCTGCCGACATCGCCACCGCCAGCCTAGCGGTCCGGTCGCTGCGGCCGGGAGCCGACGGCAGCGCGAGCCGGCCCGCCCACGCAAGCGCCGATGGTCCGGCGCGCGGCCTTCAGGCCGGAAGCGATCCGCCGCCGCCGCCTCACCGGTGCCGCGGCCGGCGGGCCCGGCCGGGGCGCGCGGGCGGCCGCGCCCGCGCCACGCAACGCGGGCGTGGCACGGGCGTGCCATCCGCCATCGCGGCCGGCGATGCCTCCGCGCGATGCGGCGACGCTAGCGGCATCTTCCGCCCCTGCCCCCCGCGCTTCCTGACGACCCCTTAACCGTAGCGCAGCCTATCCCTCCGGCACGCGACATGCCAGACGCCTGGACGCAGGCGAAAAGTTGAGACGGCTCTTGATCGGTCTGGGGCCGGTCATCTAGCTAGACTCGGCGAGTGGCGGGGGTGCTTGAGCGCATGAGGGGGTCCAGGCGCGCAGCCTTGCTGTTGCTGCCGCTCCTGCTTCTGCCGCCGCCTGTGGGCGCCCAGCAGATCGGACCGGTGCCGCAGGGATCGCCGATCCCGCGCATCCTGCCGCGCGAGGCGCCCGAGGTCGGGCCGGCCGCGCCCGCGGCGCCGACCCCGGCGGAGACGGCGATGCCCGACATGGCGGTGCCGGTCGCCGCCATCCGCATCGAGGGCGCCACCGCCTATCCGCTCTCCGAACTCGAGCGGCTGCTGCCGCCGCTCACTGGTCCCGCCGTGCCGCTCGCGCGCATCGAGCAGGCGCGGCTGGCGCTGCTGCGGCGCTACCGCGAGGACGGCTATGTGCTGACCGGCGTCTCGGCCGAGGTCGAGGCGGGCGGCAGGCTGCGCTTCCTGGTGGCCGAGGGTCGGATCAGCCAGGTCCTGCTGGATGGCGACATCGGCCCCGCGGCGAGCCAGGTGCTGCTGTTCCTGCAGCGGCTGGTCACCCCCGGCCCGCTCGACCAGGCGCTGCTGGAGCGGCAGTTGCTGCTGGCCCAGGAAGTGCCGGGCGTGACCATCCGCTCCGTGCTGCGCCCGGTGCCGGGCGGCGACCCCGGCGAGTTGCAGCTGATCGCGCAGCTTTCGCGCACGCCCTGGTCGGCGCTGCTCGCCGCCGACAACCGCGGCTACCAGCTGGTCGGCCCGGAACAGGCGGTGGCGGCGCTCAGCCTCAACAGCTTCACGCAGTACGGCGAGCGCACCGACATCATCCTCTTCCGCAGCTTCAACGACACCCAGACCTTCGGGCAGGTCGCCTTCGAGACCTTCGTCGGCGGCTCCGGGCTGCGCTTCCGGCTGCAGGGCGGCGCCGGCAACTCGAACCCGACCGGCGAGCTGCGCACGATCGGCTACGAGGGCACCACCTCCCTCGTCAGCGGGTCCCTGATCTATCCGCTGATCCGCCGGCGCAGCCAGGTGGCCACGGTCTTCGCCGGGATGGAGGCGCTGGAGAACGAGATCCGCCTGGGCGTGCAGGGCGGCGGCGAGGCGCGCGCCAGCTACGACAGCCTGCGCGTCCTGCGGGCGGGCGGCGAATGGGCGTCGCAGGACGTGCTGCTCGGCGACGCCTTTCCGGCGCTGAACAGCGCCAATATCCGGCTCAGCCAGGGCCTGTCCGGGCTGGGGGCGAGTTCCAACGGCGCCGCGCTGGCCGGCCGCGCCGGGCAGACGGTGGATTTCTTCAAGGTCGCCGGCGAGGTCACCCGCACCCAGTCGCTGTTCACGCCCTGGGACGGCGCGGTGGTGGGGCTGTTCGGCCTGGTGGCCTTCCAGTGGTCGCCCGACGTCCTGCCGCCGATCGAGAAGTTTTATCTCGGCGGGCTCAGGCTCAACCGCGGCTACTATGCGGGCGAGGTCACCGGCGACAAGGCGCTGTCCACCTCGGTCGAGCTGCGGCTGGACGATTCGTGGAACGTGGATGTCCTTGGCCGCAGCACCGAGGTCGCGGCGCAGTTCTACATGTTCTACGATTGGGGGCAGAGCTTCGAGAACCAGCCGGACCAGCCCGACAGGCGGCTGTCCTCGGCGGGGGCCGGGGTGCGGCTGCTGGTTGACCGGCGTACCGAGATCCAGTTCGAGGGCGTGACCCGGTTCAACCGCTACCCGCAGGGCAACCTGCCGGGGATCGAGCCATTGTCGCAGGATGCGGCCTATTGGCGCGTCGTGACGCGCTTCTGAACGGGGGGCAGGCGATGCGGCCGCGGGGGCGGAGCAGCGGACGGGGAGGACAGGCGCGGATCTCGGTCCTGCGGCTCGGCCGTCATGCGCTGCTCGCCAGCACGGCGCTGCAGGCCGGCTTCGCCCTGGCCTTCGCCCTGCCGGCCGCGTCGCAACCGGCGCCCAATGCCGGCCCGCAGGGCGGCGCGGTGGTCGCCGGCCAGGCCAGCATCGGACGCCAGGCGAACACCACCACCATCACCCAGTCCACCGACCGGGCCGCCATCGACTGGCGCAGCTTCGATGTCGGCCGCGACCACACGGTGCGCTTCCAGCAGCCCGGCGCCGGCTCGATGACGCTCAACCGCGTCACCACGCCGCGGCCCTCCGAGATCGCCGGGCGCATCCAGGCCAATGGCGGCGTCGTGGTGATCAACGGCGCCGGCGTGCTGTTCCATCGCGGCGCGCAGGTGGAGGCGCAGAGCTTCGTCGCCTCCACCGCCGACACCACCAACGCCGCCTTCATGGCCGGCAGGCTGCATTTCGACCGCCCGGGCCAGCCCGGCGCGCGGATCGAGAACCGCGGCGAGATCACCGTGCGGGAGGCGGGGCTGGCGGCGCTGGTCGCGCCCTCCGTCGCCAATTCCGGCACGATCCGTGCCCGCCTCGGCACCGTGGTGCTGGCCGGCGCGGAGACGCACACCCTCGACCTGCATGGCGACGGGCTGGTCGCCTTCGACGTGACGGGCCAGGTGCGCACCGCGCCGCGCGGCGCCGATGGCCAGCCCGCGCAGGCGCTGGTGACCAACACCGGCGTCGTGGTGGCCGAGGGCGGCACGGTGCTGATGACGGCGCGCGCCGCCGACGGGGTGGTGCAGCAGCTGGTCTCGGCCGGCGGCACGATCCGCGCCGACAGCCTCGGCGGGCGCACCGGCAGCATCGAGATCGCGGGCGTCGGCGGCGGCATCCGCGTGCATGGGACCGTCGCGGCGGAGGGCGCCCGCCCCGGGGAGCGCGGCGGCACGGTGGTGGCGCGGGCCCGCGGCGATGTCGAGATCGCCGCCTCGGCCCGCATCGCCGCCGCCGGCGCGGCGGGCGGGGGCCCGGGGGCGATCGGCGCCACGGCGGCGCGCGCCCGCGCGCAGGGCGGCGGTGTGCCGGCGGATGCCGCGGCGCGGGTCCGCGTGGCGGCGGGGGCGGAGATCCGTGCCGATGCGACGCAGGCCGGCAATGGTGGGCGGATCGCCGTCATCGGCCGCGAGGCGGTCGCCATGGCCGGCAAGCTCAGCGCACGCGGCGGGCCGAAGGGCGGCGATGGCGGGCAGGCGGAGGTCTCGGCCGATCGCGGCCTGACGCTCGCCGGCAGCGTGGACATGCTGGCGCCGGCGGGCAAGGCGGGGACGCTGCTGCTCGACCCGCTCAACCTGCACATCGTCGGCGCCATTCCCGATCCGCCGAACGCCGAGCAGCCGACCAACCCCGCCGCGCCGCAGGTCGGCGCGGGCGATGCGGCGCCGGGCGGCGGCGATGACGGCTACCTGCTGGCCGGCACCGTCGCGGCGCTGCTCGGCGGCGGCAATGTCCGGCTCGAGGCGGGGAACGACCTGACCGTCTCCGAGGCGATCGGCTTCTCGGCCAGCGCCAACTCGCTCACGCTCGCCGCGGGCAACAGCGTGGTGGTCAACCAGCCGATCACGCTGCTCGGGGACGTGATCCTGCTCGCCTCCGATCCCGCCATCCCCGGCGCGACCGCGACGGGCCAGGTGCAGGTGAACGCCGCCATCGCCTCCGCCGCCGGCTCGGTGCTGCTGCGCGCCTTCGGCGATGCGGGGCAGGTGGCCTTCGGCGCAGGCGGCGCGGCCGCGGCCGCGGGCCGGGGGACGCTGGTGGCGAATGCCATGACGCTGCCGCCCGCGCCGGGATCGCTGCGGGCGCCGGTGGTCGAGATCGCGCCGAATGCCGGCCGCGCGCTGTCCTTCGGTCCGGGCGCCGCCGCCGGCCTGGCGCTGCCGGACCTGTCGGGCGTGCAGGCCGGGCTGCTGCGGCTCGGCGGAGCCACCCTGCCGGGCGGCGGGGTGACGACGCTGGCCGGCGCGACGACGCTGGCCGGCCCGCTGCTGCTCTCCGGCATGGAGCTGGATCTGCGCGCCATCGGAGCGGTCACCCAGGCCGCTTCGCTCGGCCTCGGCGGCGCCGCGCTGCAGGCGACGGCCGGCACCATCCGGCTCGACAATCCATCCAACGCCATCCCGATCCTCGGCGCGCTCGACGCCGGCGCGGGCGACCTGACCATCGCGACGGCCGGCGCGCTGACCGCGCAGGGCGCGATTGCGGCCACCGGCACGGCGACGCTCCGCGCCGGCGGGACGCTGACGGTGCGGCCAGGCGCTTCGGTCGGTGGCGCCGCGATCTCGCTGAAGGGCGGGGGCGGCGGCATCCTGCTGGACGGCGACCTCGCCACGCCGGGCCTGCTGGAACTCGGCACGACCGGCGCGGTCGGCGGGGCGGGCGCGATCGCCGCGGGGCGGCTGGCCGGCGCGGTCGGCTCCCTCGCGCTCGGCGGCACGACGCCTGCGGCGATCGCGGCCATCGGCGACATCACGGTGCGCGGCGCCTTCGACCTCCGCGCCGCGGGGCCGCTGGCGGTCACCGGCGGGCTGCGCGCGGGGCTGCTGACGGATGGCGCGGTGACGCTCGCGCTGACGGCCGGCACGCTGACCGCGGGCGGCACCATCGCCACGGGCAACGGGACCACCACCGGCGGCGACATCGCCCTGTCCGCGCCGGGCGGGGTGACGCTGCAGGGCATCGTGCAGGCGCGCGGCGCCGCCGGCCGCGCGGGCGACATCGCGATCACCGCGAGCGGCGGCGAGATCCGGCAGGACGCCGGCAGCGTGACGGCGGCGCGCAACCTGACCCTGGCGGGTGCCCACGGCATCGAGCAGTCGGGCGGCGTGCTGGATGCCCGGCTGCTTGCGGCTTCCACGAGCGCGCCGGCGGCGGAGATCGAGCTCGGGGGCGACAACCGCCTCGACCGGCTCGGCGCCGTCGCCGCCACGGGCAGCCTCGGCGTGAACAACGCCATTGCGCTGGCCGTGACCGGGCCGGTGCAGGCCGGCCGCGAGCCGCCGGGCGCGCCGCCGGGCGCCCTGGCCGAGGTGCGGATCGCGGTGGCCGGGGCGCTTTCGGTGACCGGGACGATCGCGGCCGGGCAGGCCGGGGGCGGCGGCGCGCCCGAGGTGGCCGGCCGGGTGCTGCTGCAATCGGGCGACGGCAAGGATCGCGGCGGCGCCGCCTCCGCCGCCGCGGGCGACCACGCCCCCGGGGGCGGGCAGGGGCCGGGCCGGGCCCCAGCGGGGGGGGGGGGGGGGGGCCCAGACC
>NZ_JBWXTD010000003.1:413637-415741 GCF_056682175.1 Falsiroseomonas sp. RANM36 | reverse complement strand
GCGCCGGCGGGGGGGGCGCCGGGCCCCGCGGGGGGGGGCGGGGTGCCCCCCCCCCCCCCCACCTCCGTCCGGCCCGGCGGCGGCGGCATCGCGATCCGCGCGCCGCTGGCGGTGCCGGCGGGGGGCAGCTTCGCCGTCACGGCGCATACGCTCTCCATCGGCGGCGGCGCGGCCGGCACCGGCGCGCTGGTGGCGCCCTCCGGGCGGATCGCGCTCGCCGCCGACCGGCTGGTGCTGGAGGGAATGCCCGCTTCGGGCATCAGCCTGGCCGCCACCGGCGGCACGGTGACGATCGCGCCGCGCAGCGCCGGCATGGCCATCGCGCTCGGCGGCGCGGGGGCGGGGCTGGCGCTGGATGGCGACGCGCTGGCCCGGATCGGTGCCGAGCAGCTGGAGATCGGTCGCGCCGATGGCGGTGCGGTGACGATCACCGGCCCGGCCGTCCTGCCGGCGGTGCAGACGCTGCACCTGCTGGGCGCCGGCGACCTGGCCGCGCAGTCCGGCGGCACGCTGCAGGTGAACCGCCTGACCGGCGCGCTCGGCGGCAGCATCGCGATGGATGCGCCTGGCGGGCCGCATCAGGTCGGCACGATCGGCGACCTCTCGGCCGGCGGCAGCCTCGCCTTCCGCGGCCAGGGGAGCCTGACGGTGGACGGCGCGGTGCGCGGCGGGCCGGCGGTGGCGCTGGCCACCGGCGCGGGCGGCACGCTGACGCTGCAGGCCGGCGGATCGGTGGCCGCCGCATCGCTCGGCGTGGTGACGCTGGAGGCGGACCGGTTCGCGCTCGGCGGGCCGGTGAGCGCGCCGGGCGGGCGGATCGAGATCCTGCCGGCGACGGCGGGCCTGGCGATGACGCTGGGCGGCGCCGGCGGCCTGTCGCTGCTGCAGGCCGATCTCGACCGGCTTGCGGCGGCGACGCTGCTGCTGGGTGCGCGCGAGGCCGGCCCGGCGCAGGGCGGCAACCTGGCCGTCGCGGGCGCCGCCGACCTCACCGGGCGCGTGGACCGGCTGCGCCTGCGGCTGCAGGGCAGCGTGACGGATGCGGGCGGCGGCACGGGTATCCGGGTGAACCGGCTGGGCAATGCCGCGGCCGGCACCGCGCTGGACGCGGCGGGGCTGGCGCTGCTCGGGGCGGGCAATGCGATCGGGGCGGTGGATGCGTTCCGCAGCGGCGGGGCCTTCGCGCGGGCCCGCGCGGTGCCGCTGACCATCGTCGGGCCGATCGAGGCGGCGGGCGCGATCGCGATTACCGGCACCGGCACGGGTCCGAGCGCGCTGCGCGTGATCGGGAGCCTCGCTTCGGGGACGCTGAACGGCGCGACCTCCGGCGCGCCGGGCCCGCTGACGCTGGAGACGACGCGGGGCGGCCTGACCGTGGCGGGCGGCGCGGTGCTGCGCGCGCGCGACGGCGCGCTCGGCCTGCATGGCGCAAGCGCCGGCACCGGCGGCCTCACGACCATCGCCACCGGTGCGACCGTGACCGCGACCCGCGCGGTGACGCTCCGCGGCGATGCCGGGCTGCTGGTCGCCGGCAGCGTCACCGGGACGAGCGGCGTGGAGCTGCGCGCGACGCCTGGCGGCGGCGGCCCGGGATTCCCCCAGGCGACGACCGGCAGCGTCACGAGCCCGGCCGGCGACATTCGGCTGAGCGTCGGCGGCGCCGGCATCGCGACGCTGGACGGCGCGCTGACGGCGCCGGTCGGCCGGCGGGGCCTGGATGGCGGCGCGGGCGCCGGCCGCGGGCCGGTGCGGGTGAGGGCGGTCACGGGCAATGCGCGGTCGCTGCCGCTGACCGGCCCGGGCAACCGCATCGGCGCGCTGGAGGCGCTGGCCACGACGGCCGGCGGCCTCACCCTCGTCTCGCAGGACCCGCAGGCGATCGGCGGCCTGGTGCAGGCGACAGGGCCGATCGCGCTGAGCGCCCCGGCGCCCACGATCCCGGCGGGCGCGCCGCTCTCCGCGGCCGGCCAGCCGATCACCCTGACCATCGCGGGCGAGATCCAGGCCGATGGCCGCGTGGCGGGTGCGAGCCTGACCGGGCGCGCCGGCGCCGGCGCGGCCCGGGGGGGCCAAGCCCGGCCCCCCCGCGCGGCCGCCGGGGGGG
>NZ_JBWXTD010000003.1:405562-413537 GCF_056682175.1 Falsiroseomonas sp. RANM36 | reverse complement strand
CATCCGGCGCCTCCAGCGCCACCGCGCCGGAGGCGCCGGATGGTGGGCTGCGCCTGGCGGGCGAGGTGACGGCCGGCCTGGCGGCGACGCTGCGTGCGGCGGCGCTGGCGCAGGATGCCGGCACGGTGCGGGGCGCGAGCGTGCAGGCGACGATCGGCGGCGCGGCGACGCAGGCGGCCGGCGCGACGCTGCGCGGCACGGCCACGGATGTTGCGCTGACCGCCGCAAGCTTCGACCTGGCCGGCACGCTGGACGCGGCGCGCGATGTGCTACTGACGGCGACGGGCGGCGAGGGCGTGCTGGCCGCGACGACGAGCGCGGGGCGGGATGCGATCATCGCGGTGAGCGGCGGCCGCTTCGCACTCACCGGCACGCTCGCCGCGGGCCGCGACGTGAATGCGAGGGCGAGCGGCGACATGGACATCGCCGCGGCGCTCACGGCGGGCACGGGCATGGCGACGCTGGTGTCGTCGGCCGGGTCGCTGTCGCTTGCTTCCGACGTGACCGCGGCCGGCGCGGTGACGCTGCAGGCCGGTGCCGGCATCGCGCAGACCGCGGGCATGGTGCGGGGCGCGGCGATCGACGCGACAGCGGGCGGCGCGGCGACGCAGGCTGCCGCCGCGATGCTGCGCAGCACGGCCACGGATGTCGCGCTGACCGCGGCGCGCTTCGATCTCGCCGGCACGCTGGACGCGGCGCGCGACGTACGGCTGACGGCGACGAACGGCGACGGCGTGCTGACCGCGACGACAACGTCCGGCCAGGACGCGATCATCGCCGTGAATGGCGGCGGCTTCGCGCTGTCCGGCACGCTCGCTGCGGGCCGCGACGCCCGCGTGGCGGCGCGCGGGGAGGTGGGCGGGGCGGCGGCGATGACCGCGGGCACTGGCGCGGCGATGCTGGTGCCCAGCGCCGGCGCGATCACGCTCCCGAACGACGTGACCGCGGCCGGCGCCGTGACGCTGCAGGCCGGCGCGGGCATCGCGCAGACCGCCGGGACGGTGCAGGGCGCTTCGATCGACGCGACAGCGGGCGGCGTGGCGACGCAGGCGGCCGGTGCGACGCTGCGCAGCACGTCGACGGACGTCGCGCTGACGGCGGCGAGCTTCGACCTGGCCGGCACGCTGGACGCGGCGCGCGACCTGCGGCTGACGGCCACGACGGGCGATGGCGCGGCGCGCGGCAGCGTGCTCGCGACAGGCACGCTGTCGGCCGAGGCCACGAGGGGCGATCTTCTGCTGGCGGGCAGCATCAGCGCCGGCGGGCCAGTCGCGCTTATGGCGGGGACAAGCGTGCGCAGCACCGCGGACGTCACGACTCCCGCAGCCATCGCCATCTCGGCCGGAATGGACATCGTGCAGTCCGGCGGCGCGATCATCGGCGCCACGCTCGACCTCACTGCCGGCAACTTTGTCACGCAGGATGCCGGGCTGCTGCGGGCCTCCGGCGGCCCTCGCGCCGACGATCTGGTCATCGCAGCGCCGCGCTTCCGTCTTCTGGACCGCACAGAAAGCGTCGGCGGCCTCCGCCTGCGTGGCGTTGCCGATGGCTCTCTCGCCGGGGATGTCGTTGCCACGAGCCTGGATGCCGAGGCCGGCGGACTGTCTCTGAGTGGGCGGATCACAGTTGACGGTGCCGCGCGTTTCGTCGGTCACGGCTTCCTGTATCACCAGGCGGAAACGGTGGCCGGAGGGGCGATCCTGTTCGATGCACCGAACGGGGGCATCTCGATCCAGCATCGCGTCAAGGGCCTCGACGTCACTGTGCGCGCCGGCGGCCCTCAACAGGACATGCTGTTGCAGGGGCTGATCGTCGCGCGCCGTGACATGACCCTGGAGGGTGCGGGAAAGATCACCGGCATCGGCGAGCTCGAAGCAGTGCGGTTGACGGGCGGCGCGGCCGGCGATGTCGGACTTCTGGGTCCCAATCGGATCGCGCAGATCGGGCCCTTCGCCGCCGGCGGCGCCCTGACGCTCAACAATGCACAGCCGCTCGCGGTCATCGGCGCGGTCGCGGCCGGCGGCGGCATCGTGTTCGACGTCGCCGGCGCGCTGACGCTGAATGCGCCCGGCGGCGTGGCCCTGGACGCGCCCACCATCCGGCTCGATGCCGAGGCGATCACGCAGGTTGCGGGCACGCTGCGCACGGGTGCCTTGGATGCGCGCGCGAGCGGCGACATCCTGCTTGCGCTGCCCGGCAATCGCATTCCGCTGCTGACGGCGAGCGCCGGCGGCGACCTCACCCTCGTCACAGAGACTGCCCTCACGCTGACCGGTCCGGTCGCCGCCGGCGGCGCGCTGTCCCTGACCGCGGCCGGCGCGATCACCGTGCCCGCCGGCATCCAGGCCAGCGCCGGAACGAGCCTCGCTCTGCGCGGCGCGGCGCTCGAGCTTTCGGGCGAGATCGCGGCGCAGACCCTCGTCTTCGATGCGACCTCCGGCGACATCGCGCAGCGCGCGGGCAGCATCGCCTGGACCGGCACCGCGACGATGGCCGCGACGGGCGCGCTTGCCCAGCGCGGCGGCGCGCGGCTCGGTGGGCCGGATGCGCGGCTCACCGGCAGCGCGGGCGGCGCGATCGACCTCGCGGCCGGCGGCAACCGCCTGCCGCGCGTCGGCCCGCTCGATGCCGGGCAGCAGATCACCGTCGCCAGCCTCGGCGACACCACCGTGGTCGGCGCGCTCGCCGCCGCGGGCGGACCGCTGACGCTGACGACGCAAGGCTCGCTGACGATCCAGCCCGTGTCGCTGACCGGCACCGCGGCCACACTCACGGCCGGCGGCCACATCGCGCAGCAGGCGGGCGGCAGCCTTGCGGTGCCGGGCGCGGTGGCGGTGAGCGCGACGGGCAATGCGGCGCTCGATGGCAGCGTCACCGGCGCAACCATCACGATCGACAGCGGCCTCGCCACCAGCCAGCAGGCCGGCGGCAGCATGATCGCCACCGGTCCGCTGACCGTCACCGCCGGCACGGACATCACGCTGGACGGCATCGTGATCGGCGATCCGGTCACGCTGAATGCCGGGCGCAACCTGTCGCAGGCCGTGACCGGCCGCCTGACCACGACGACGCTGACGCTCGGCATCGGCGGCGACGCCAGCTTCGCCGGCGGCATCACCGCGGATCTGCTCACCGGCACTGTCGGCGGCGCGCTTCTGGCCGACGGACCGGAGATGCGCCTCGGCCTGCTGCGCGACATCACGGCCGGGCAGAGCCTGATCCTGGTGAACGACCAGGCGCTGCAGGTGCAGGGCAGCATCGCCGCGCCCGCGCTGATCGTCTATGCTGCGGGCCCGCTGACGATCGGCAATGTGGCGCTGAACACGGCGGGCGTTCCCTATGTCGAGCCGCCGCCGGGGCCGCTGGCGATCAATCGCCTGCCCGAGCCCATCCCCGGCACGCCCGGCGCGGTGTTCGAGACCGGTGCGGCGCGGCTCGACATCGGCACGCTCACCGTCACGCCGCTCGGCACGGAGAACGCGACGCTGGCGCTGCGGCTGCCGGAGAGCGGCGGGGCGCTGGCGATCTCCAACATCCTCCAGGGGCCGATGACGGACGTCACCTTCGACCTCGGCACCGGCGGCAGCGCGACCGGCCGGATCAATGTGCGCAACCTGACGGTGCTCGGCGTGGGCGGCACGGCGGTGCTGGAGGGCACGGTGCGCGGGCTGGAAGGCTCGGCCGCCGCCTCCGTCTCCGTCATCGGGCCGGAGGTGGGACCGGACTACCAGATCAACGAATGCCCGGTCGGCGCGGTGAACTGCGTGCTGCTCATCGTGCAGATCCCGGTGATCACCGATCCGCTGAAGGAACTTGGCGTCACCACCACGCCCGACGACCAGGACGACATGGACATCTACGTGCCCAATGTCGCGGAGCGGGATTTCTGATGCGCGCGGCCGCCGCCCTGCTGCTGCTGTTCCTCGGCGCCTGCAACGCGCCGCCGCCCTCGGCCTTCGTCGGCGGCGGCGGCGCCGAAGGCGAGCCGGTCGGCAACAACACGGTCGGCGAGGCCTGCACGCAGCAGCGCCACACCGACCGCTCGGCCGACATCTATTGCGGCAGCTGGCAGCAACCGAGCGCACGGGTGCGCCCGGCGGGCGCGGGCGGGGCGGCGGAGATCCAGGCGCTGGCCAGTTCCGGCCCATGGCGCACGGGGCTCGATTCGCGCTTCGCCTGCGGCGCGCCGCGCAGCACCACGATCCTCGGCGACGCGCCGGCGCTGCTGATGGAATGCACCCGCCGCGCCGGCGGCTGGCCCTATGTCGCGCTCGTCGCCTCGGTCGGCGGCACCGCTTGGCTGGCCGATGGCGTGCTGCCCGCCCTGCCGGCGATGGAGCGCGCGATCGGCCAGGCGACCGGCCGGCTGCGCGCGGAAGGCGCGGCGGCGCCGGCCTCGGGCGCCGAGGCGCTGGTGGCCGAACGGCTCGCGGCGCGCGCCGTCGGCTCGAACGACATCGGCACCTATGAGGCGCTGATGCAGGCCGGCATCCGCGCCAACCAGGCGGAGAACGCGGCTGCCGCGGAGACCGCCTATCGCGCCGCGCTCGGCGTGCAGGAACGCGCGCTCGGCAAGGAGGATCCGGCGCTGGCCAGCACGCTGGCGCTGCTGTCGCTGCAGCTGTCGAACCAGGGCCGCTATCCGGCCGCGGAGGAGGCGCTGGAGCGCGCCGATGCGCTGGCCCGCCGCCCCGGCGCGGAGGAAGGTCTGACGGCACGCATCGCGCATTACCGCGCGCTGCACCTGCTGAACCTCGATCGCAACGCCGATGCGCTGGTCCTGCTCGACCGCGCCGCGGCCGAGTACACCCGGCTGCTGCCGCCGAACATGCTGGCAGCGCGCGCCGCGCCGCGCACCCTCTCCGACACCTTCTCGGGCGCGGAGATCCTGGCCAGCCCGCAGACCCGCTCGGCGCTGCTCGGCCTGGTGGAGGTGCGGCGCTACCGCTCCATCGCGCTGCGCGGCCTCGACCGCGTGCCGGAGGCGGATGAGGCGCTGCGCAGTGCCGCGACGCTCGCGCGCGCCAACCGCGTGGCGCTGCCGCTGGTCTCCGCCCGGATCAGCCGCTCCGTCGCGATGGCGGATGCGCAGCGCGGCGATTCGGCGGAAGCCGCCACGGCGCTGTCGCAGGCCGCCGCCGCCTTCGCGCGCGGCATGCCCGGCACGCGTCCGGTGGCGCGCACGCAGCTCTTGCGCGCCGACATGCTCTCCCGCCTCGATCGCCCGATCCAGGTGATCGAGGCCTGCCGCAGCGCGATTGCCGTGCTGACCCTGCTGCGCTCGGGCGTGGAGGCCGAGCTGCTCGAACCCTGCCTCGCCGCCTATGCGGAAGAGGCGCGGCGCGATCCCGGCGCGAGCCAGGCGCTGCTCGCCGAGATGTTCGCCGCCGCGCAGCTCGCGCAATCCGGCCTGACCAGCCGGCAGATCGACCAGGCGACGGTGCGGCTGGCCGATGGCGCGCGCAATCCCGGCGCCGGGGAGGCGATCCGGCGCTACCAGGATGCGCAGAACGCGCTCGGCGACCTGCTGCGCGAGCGCGACGAGATCGCCGCCGGGGGCGGCGGGCGCGGCAGTGCGACGGAGTCGGTGGATCGCCGCATCGCGGAGGCGCGCACCGCGCTGGCCGAGGCCGACGATGCGCTGCAATCGGCTGCGCCGCGTTACGGCCAGCTGGTGCAGCAGGCGACGAGTGCGGCCGATGTGCTTGCCGCGCTGCGCCCGGGCGAGGCCTTCGCGAGCGTCGTGCTGACCGGGCGCAGCGGCTGGACCTTCGTGCTGCGCGACGGCCGGATCGCCACGGCGCCGGTGCGCGGCGGCGAGGCGCGGATCGGCGGCTTGGTGCGCCGCGTGCGCGCCAGCATCGAGCGTACCGGCCCCGGCCGGCCGCGCGTCGACACCAGCGCCGCGGCCGAGCTCTACAGCGCGACGCTCGGCGCCCTCGGCCCGGCGCTGGAGGGCGCCACCGCGCTGGCCGTGGCGCCGAGCGGCCCGCTGCTGGCGCTGCCCTTCGAAGTGCTGCTGACCGGCCCGGCCGATCCGGACAGGCTCTCGGCCGCGCCCTTCCTCGCGCGGCGCTTCGCCATCGCGCATGTGCCCGCGGCGGCGAATTTCGTCGGCCTGCGCCGGCTGGAAGGATCGCGCGCGACGCGGCCCTGGTTCGGCTTCGGCGATTTCCGCCCGCCCTCGCGCGCGCAGGCGGCGCGCAGCTTCCCCGCCGACAGCTGCGCCGAGAGCGCGGCGCTCTTCGCCGGGCTGCCGCCGCTGCCCTCCGCCACGCGAGAGCTGGAAGCGGCGCGGCAATTGCTTCAGGCCAGTCCGCAGGACCGGCTGCTCGGCCCGGCCTTCACCGCCGATGCGGTGCGGCGCGCGCCGCTGCGCGACTACCGCGTGCTGCATTTCGCGACGCATGCCGTGCTGCCCTCCGAGATCGCCTGCCAGCCGGAGCCGGCGATCCTCGCCTCGACGCCGCCGACTGCGCCGGATGCCGCGCCGGCGCTGCTGACGGCGTCGGCGATCGTCAATCTCGACCTGGATGCGGACCTGGTGATCCTCTCGGCCTGCAATTCCGGCGGCCCGGCCGGCTCGACGGCGGGCGAAAGCCTGTCGGGCCTGGCGCGCGCCTTCTTCTATGCGGGGGCGCGGTCGCTGCTGGTGACGCATTGGGCGGTGGACGACCGCATGGCGGCCTATCTCGTCGCCAAGACGCTGGCCGAGATCCGCGGCGGGCGCGGCCCGTCGCAGGCGCTGCAGGCGGCGCAGCTTTCGATCCTGAACGATGCCGGGCGCGGCCTGCCGGAACAGGCGGCGCACCCCTTCTTCTGGGCGCCCTTCGCGGTGATCGGCGAGGGCGGCGCGCTGCGCCCGGTTTCCGTCGCCGATGCTTCGCGCCTATGATGCCGGCGTGAAGCCCGAATCGCGCCTGCGTGGAAGTGCCGGGAAGGCAGGGCGCCGCGGCGGTCGCGGCGCGGCGCGGACGCGGGCCGCCGCATGATCGAGCCCGGCGGCAATCTCGGCAAATACGAACTCCGCAGCACGCTCGGCCGCGGCGCGATGGGCGTGGTGTACGAGGGCTGGGATCCGGTCATCGCACGGCGCGTCGCGATCAAGACCGTCAGGCTGCCCGCCGCCGACGACAGCGACGCGCAGGAGGAGCTCGCCCGCTTCCGGCGGGAGGCGCAGGCGGCGGGGCGGCTGACGCATCCGAACATCGTCGGCGTCTACGACTACGGCGAGGATCGCGGCGTCGCCTACATCGTCATGGAGTTCGTGGACGGCCCGACGCTGAAGAGCCTGCTCGACCGGCAGGAGCGCATGGCGCTGCCGCAGGTCGTGCGGGTGATGGAGGAGGTGCTGGCGGGGCTGGCCTTCAGCCATGCGCGCGGCATCGTCCATCGCGACATCAAGCCCGCCAATGTCATGCTCACCTCCGAAGGCCAGGCGAAGCTCGCCGATTTCGGCATCGCGCGGATCGAGAGCAGCAGCATGACCCAGGCCGGCACGGTGATGGGCACGCCGGCCTACATGTCGCCCGAGCAGTTCATGGGCCAGACGGTGGATGCCCGGACCGACATCTACTCGGCTGGCGTCCTGCTGTATCAGCTGCTGACCGGCGAGCGGCCCTTCGAGGGCGGCATGGCGGCGATCATGCACAAGGCGCTGAACACCGATCCGCCGAAGCCCTCCGACCTGTCGGTGACGGTGCCGCCCGCGCTCGATGCGGTGGTGGCGCGCGCCATGGCCAAGCGGCCGGACGGGCGCTTCGCGAATGCCGAGGCCTTCGCCGCGGCGCTGCGCGCCGGCCTGGCGGCGCCGGCGCCGTCGGTCGAGGCAACGATGATCGCGGCGCCGGCCGTCGAGGCGACGATGATTGCGGCGCCGGCTGCGGCAGCGCCCCCGCCCCCCCCCCCCCCCCCCCCCCCCCCCCCCCCCCCCCCCCCCCCCCCCCCCCCCCCCGCCCCCCCCCCCGGCCCCGCC
>NZ_JBWXTD010000003.1:402843-405462 GCF_056682175.1 Falsiroseomonas sp. RANM36 | reverse complement strand
GGCGCGGGGGCGCCCGGCGGGGGGGGGCGGGGCCCCGCCCCGCCCGCCGCCGGCGCCGGCGGCCTGCCCGCCGATTGGCGCGTCGCGACCTTCGACGCGCCGTTCTGCACCGCGCTCGACACGCTGCGGCCCATCGCGCAGCCCTTCGGCACGGCGGGCGCGCTGACGGTCGCGCTGGCCGGCGAGGCGACGCGGCTGCGCGACGGCGAACTGGTCACGGTCGTCGTGAACGGGCCGGATTTCCCGGCCTATGTCTATGTCTCCTTCCTGGTGCATGACGGCACGCTGGCGCATCTGCATCCGACCCCGACCGATCCCGCGCGGCGGCTGCCGGCCGGCGGCACGCTGCGGCTCGGCGACCCGGCGATCGGCGGGCCGGCCTGGGCCGTCGGGCCGCCCGATGGCGTGGACCTGGTCATCGCCGTCGCGTCATCGGTCCCGCTGTTCGAGCGGCCCCGGCCGGACGACGATGACACCGGCGCCTATCTGCGCGCGCTGCGCACGGCGATGGAGCAGGCGCGGCGCCGCGGCGCGCGACTGGCGGCGGATGCCTGGCTGCTGGAGACGGTGGCGCGCTGAGCGGCGCGGCGCCGCGGATGCGCGACCCCGTGACATCGCGGCGCGCAGCGATCGGAGGGGGATGGGGCGACCAACGGGACTCGAACCCGTGACATCCAGGACCACAACCTGGCGCTCTACCAACTGAGCTATGGCCGCCACATGACGCCGCCGGGCGAGACCGGCCCGGGGCCGCGGACATAGGGCCGCGGCGCCGGTCCCGTCAACCGGCGCGGAAGGCCAGGGCGGCAACCGGCGGCAGGTGTGCCGCGACATGCCGCCAGGCCTCGCCGCCATCCGCGCTGACCCACAGATTGCCGGTGGTGGAGCCCATCGCCAGCCGCCGTCCCGCGGCATCCGCCGCAAGTCCGTGGCGATAGATCAGGTCGTAGCAATCCGCTTCCGGCAGTCCTGCCCCCAGCACTTCCAGGCTGCGGCCGCCGTCGCGGCTGCGGGTGACGACGAGGCGGCCCGCCACCGGCACCCGGTACTCGTCCTTCACCGCCGGCACGAACCAGGCGGTGTCCTCTTCGCGCGGGTGCGCGACAACGACGAAGCCGAAGCGGGAGGGCGCGGCGGCGGTGACCTCCGCGAAAGTCTCGCCGCCGTCGGTGGAGCGGAAGATCCCGTTGTGATGCTGCACCCAGACGGACCGGGGCGCGGCGGCGCAGGCGGCGATGCGGTGCACGTCCTGCACCACCGGGTCGTGCTCCTGGCCGGGGGGCATGTATTCGTTGCGCATGCCCCGGCCGGCGAGCCGCCAGCTGGCGCCGGCATCGCCGCTGATCCCGACGCCGCCGGTCGAGATCGCCACCGTGACCCGCCGCGCGTCGCGCGGGTCCACCAGGATCGAATGCAGCCCCGGATCGTCGTAGCCGCCGCCCATCCAGCGCGCGCGCTCCGGCACCGCGTGCAGCGACTCCACCAGCGTCCAGCTCGCGCCGCGGTCGGCGCTGCGGAACAGCGCCGCGGGCAGCGTGCCGGCCCAGATCACGCCCGGTTCGCCGGCACCGCCTGCGGCGAGTTCCCACACCATGTCCACCGCCTTGGCGGCCGCATCGCCGGGCGCGGCCGGCAGCGCCGGGCAGGCGATCTCGGTCCAGCTTTCCCCGCCATCGTCGGAGCGGTGCAGCTTCGGGCCGAAATGCCCGTGTCGCAGCGCGGCGTAGAGCGCGCCGGCGCGCGGGTCCGAGAGGACGGCGGAGACTGCCTCGCCGAGGAAGGCGGGGCGGCCCGGCGCATAGCCATCCGGCGCCTCGGGGCAGAGGAACAGGCCCTTGCGCGTGGCGATCAGCAGGCGATCCGGCATGGCCTATCCTCCCGAGAGGGACTGGAACACGAAGACCTCGTCGTCCGGCGCCAGCGCATCGGAGAGCGTGACGCGATCGGCCGCCATGCGGCCGTTGACGAACACGGTCACGTGGCGGCGGAGCCGGCCGTGCTCGTCGAGCAGATAGAGGCGCAGGCGCGGATTGGCGGCGAAGACCTCGTCGAGCGCGGCGCGCAGCGTGCCGCCCGAGGCCTCCATCGCGGGGCAGTCGAGGTGGCGGCGGAGATTGGGGGTGAAGCCGATCCGCGGCATGGCTCCGCCATCATAGCGCCCGCCTCAGTTAACCTACAAGTAAACTATTGGTGGCCGAGGGCCGGCGGTGCGGCCGCTATCCGGCGGCGCGTGAAGGCGCCGCGCGGCGACCCTCCAGCCAGCGCTCCATCCGCTCCAGCGCCGCATCCAGCACGGCATCGCCCTTGCAGAAGGCGAAGCGGACATAGTGGTTCGGCGCGTCCGGACCCGCGTAGAAGGCCGTGACGGGGATCGCCGTCACCTTCGCCTCCACCGTGAGGGTGCGGCAGAAGCTCACGTCGTCGCCGGTCCAGCCCAGCGGGCGGACATCGGTGGTGATGAAGTAGCTGCCCTGGGTCTGCAGCACGCCGAAGCCGAGCCGCGCGAGGCCCGCCGCCAGGCGGTCGCGCTTCGCCTGCAGGGCGGAGGACAGGCCCTCGAAATAGGCATCCTCCGTCATCAGCCCCCCCCCGACGCCGCGCGGCAGGGTCGGGGGCGGG
>NZ_JBWXTD010000003.1:402369-402743 GCF_056682175.1 Falsiroseomonas sp. RANM36 | reverse complement strand
CCGGGCCGCGCAAGCGGCCCGGCCCTTCCGCTTTCAGGCCCCCTCGGCAACGACGCCCTTGCAACGGGCACGCGCCTCTGCCAATCTCCCAAAACGATTTGGAAGCCCGGCCGCAAAGGCCGCGGAGAGGGGAGGAGGCAGGGCGCGCCGCGCCCGCATCGGCATGACCAGGCTGCGCGACCTCGCACAGGAACTCGGCCTCTCCGCCACCACCGTCTCCCGCGCGCTGGACGGCTATCCCGACGTGGCCGAGGCCACGCGCGCCCGCGTCATGGCGGCCGCGCGGCGCGTCGGATACCTGCCCGATCCTGCGGCGCGGCGGCCATGACGCGGGCGCGGGGGGGGGCGGGCGCCGGGGGGGGGGCCGGCCCCCC
>NZ_JBWXTD010000003.1:361699-402269 GCF_056682175.1 Falsiroseomonas sp. RANM36 | reverse complement strand
CCGGCGCCCGGGCGGCCGCGGGGGGCGTCGCACCCGGGCCCTTCCGGGGGGGGGGGGGGCCCGGGGGCGGCCGCGCCGACACCGTCGCCGCCCTGATCCCCGGTGGCCCGGGCGTGGAGCTCACCGCGCTGCTGCACGCGCTCGGCGCCTGTTCCGCCACGCTGGCCGAGGGCGGGCTCGACCTGATGCTCGTGCCGGCGCGCGACGAGGCCGAGGAGCGGCGGCGCCTGGCACGCCTCGTCGCCCGGCGCGAGGCCGATGCCTTCGTCATCCTGCGCACGCGGCGCGAGGATGCGCGGGTGGACTGGCTGCTCGACCAGGGCGTGCCCTTCGTGACGCATGGGCGCACCGCCCGCGCGGCCGAGCATGCGCATATCGACGGCGACGCCTTCGCCGGCTTCCGCGACGCGCTGCGCCATCTCGCCGCGCGGGGGCATCGCCGCATCGCGCATGTCGCGGCGCCGGAGGCCTTCATGTTCGGCCATCTCCGCCGCCTCGGCGCGATGGCCGGCGCGGCGGAGGCCGGCATCGCGCTCAGCCTCGCGGAGGCCACGCCCGACGCCGCGGGGGGCCATGCCGCCGCGCGCCGCCTGCTGCAGCAGGGCCCGCCGCCCACGGCGCTGCTCTGCGCGACCGATGCCATCGCGATCGGCGCGGCGCATGCGCTGCGCGAGGCGGGGCTGCGGCCCGGGCACGACGTCGCGCTGTGGGGGCACGACAACATCACCGCCGGCACCTTCCTCGATCCGCCGCTGGCCAGCATGGAAATCGCCGATCCCGACATCGGCGCGCATCTCGCGCGGCTGCTGCTGGCCGTGCTCGGCGGCGCCGATCCGGCCACGCTCGGCACGGTCCTGCCGCTGCGCCACATCCCGCGCGCCAGCCTCGATGCCACCCTGACGACCCAGGAGGAAACACCATGAAGCGACGCAGCCTTCTCGCCGCCGGCGCCGGCCTTCTCGCCGCGCCCGGCTTCGCCCGCGCCCAGTCGGGCGATGTCGTGTTCCTGTCCACCCAGCTCCGCCCGGTGGAGGAGGCGACGCGGCTGCGCAACGCCATCCTGCGCCCCGCCCCGGTGCAGAGCACCTTCGTCACCGAGGAGCCGCAGAACCTCACGGTGCGGATGCGCGCCGAGGCGCAGGCCGGCCGCCGCACGGTCTCCCTGGTCGGCGCGCTGCACGGGGAGCTGCAGCCGCTGGCGGCCGACAGCCTCGACGCGCTGGACGATGTCGCGGCGCAGCTGGCCGATCGCGGCATCCCGCAGAACCTGCTGGCGCTCGGCAAGCTCGGCACGGAGCAGCAGCGCTATATCCCCTGGATGCAGGCCACCTACATCATGGCCGCGCATCGCCGCGCGCTGGAGTTCCTGCCGGCCGGCGCCGACATCAACGCGCTGAGCTACGACCAGCTGCGCGACTGGGCGGCCGCCATCCAGAGCCGCACCAACCAGCGCCGCCTCGGCTTCCCGGCCGGCCCGCGCGGGCTGATGGCGCGCTTCTTCCAGGGCTATCTCTACCCCTCCTACACGGGCGGCGTGGTCCGCACCTTCCGCAGCGCGGAAGCCGAGCAGGGCTGGGCGGCGCTCAAGGCGACCTGGGCGCATGTCGCGCCCGCCTCCACCACCTACAACTTCATGCAGGAGCCGCTGATGGCGGGCGAGGTGTGGATCGCCTTCGACCACGTCGCGCGGCTGATGGAGGCGCTGCGTGCCGCGCCCGGCGACTACGTGACCTTCCCCGCGCCCGCCGGCCCGATGGGCCGCGGCTACATGCCGGTGATCGCCGGCCTCGGCATCGCGCGCGGCGCGCCGAACCGCGCCGGCGCGGCGCAGCTGATCGAGTATCTGTCCCGCCCGGCGACGCAGCTGCGCCTCGCGGCCGAGACCGGCTTCTTCCCGGTGGTGCGCGCCGAGCTGCCGGCCGACCTGCCGCCGGCGGTGCGGCTTGCGGCCTCGGCGATCGGCGCGACCCAGGCGGCGCGCGACGCGAAGGTCTCGCTGCTGCCGGTCGGGCTCGGCGACAAGGGCGGCGAGTTCAACAAGGTCTACATGGACAGCTTCCAGCGCATCGTGCTGCGCAACGAGACCATCCGCACCGTGCTGGATGCCGAGGCCGCCAATCTGCGCACGGTGATGAACGCCACCGCCGCGCCCTGCTGGTCGCCCGACGCGGCCTCCGACGGCGCCTGCCCGGTGGCCTGAGAAGAGGAGACGCCCCGGCCCGCGCGGCCGGGGCATCCGCGATGGCGCCGAAGCCCTGGGTCCCCTATCTGCTGATCGCGCCGGCGGTGCTGTTCCTCGGCGCGCTCTTCCTGCTGCCGCTGGTGCAGACGCTGGTGCTCTCGCTGCAGGGCGAGGGGGGATTCTCGCTTGCGAACTACGCGCGCATGCTGGGCGACCTCAACTTCGCCGATGCGCTGCGCAACACCTTCCTGCTGACGCTTGTCGTCGTGCCGGTGCAGATCGCGCTGGCGCTGCTGATGGCGACGATGATCGCGCGCATCGGCGCGGGGCGCGACCTGGTGCTGTGGGTGTGGGTGATCCCGCTCGCGATCTCCGACCTCGCGGCGGGTCTCGCCTGGCTCGCGATCCTGCAATCCACCGGCTACCTCAACTCGGCGCTGTTCGCGCTCGGCCTGCTGGAGGGGCCGACGCCCTGGCTCACGCAGGAGACGCCGGTCGTGCTCTTCATCGGCATCGCGCTGGCGGAGATCTGGCGCGCCACGGCGATCGTGCTGGTGATCCTGGTGGCGGGGATGCAGCTGATCCCGAAGGAGTTCGGCGAGGCGGCGGAGGTGTTCGGCGCCTCCCCCTGGCAACGCTTCCGCCGCGTGACCCTGCCGCTGCTGAAACCCTCGATCCAGTCGGCGCTGATCCTGCGCACCGTGCTGGCCTTCGAGGTTTTCGCGGTGGTCTATGCGCTCGGGGGCCGCAATTTCCCCGTCCTGGTGGGCGAGGCCTATGTCTGGCAGGGCGAGAACCAGAACACCGGAGTCGCGGCGGCCTATGCGGCGCTGATCATGCTGATCTCCATGCTCGCGACCTTCGTCTATCTGCGCGTCCTGCGCACGCCGCGGGAGCAGATGGCGTGAACCCCGCGATGACGCCGGTGCGGCGGCTGCTGTTCTGGACGCTGGTCGCGGTGCTGCTGCTCTGGGTGCTGCTGCCGATCTGGCTGGTGGCGATGGGCGCCTTCGGCGGACGCGCGGCGGTGTTCCAATGGCCGAAGAGCCTGTTGCCGGCCTCGCTCTCCTTCGACCACATGGCCGCCTTCCTGGCGGTGGAGGGCGTGGCCAACGCCTTCCTCAACTCGGTGATCGCGGCCGCGGTCACTGTCCTGCTCTCCGTCGCGCTCGGTGCGCCGGCGGGCTATGCGCTGGCGCGCTACGCCTTCCGCGGCGCGGATGCCTTCAAGCTTCTCGTGCTGCTGACGCGCGCCTTCCCGCTGGCGATCCTCGCCCTGCCGCTGGCCGTCGGCTTCATCCGCATCGGCCTCTATGACAGCCCCTTCGGCGTCGCGCTGATGCACACCGTGCTGGCGCTGCCCTTCGCGGTGCTGGTGACGCAGTCGCTCTTCATGGGCATCCCGCGCGAGCTCGAGGAAGCCGCCTGGGTGTTCGGATGCTCGCCCGTGCAGGCCTTCTTCCGCGTGGTGATGCCGCTGGCGCTGCCCGGCCTCGCCGCCACGGCGATCTTCGCCTTCGTGATCTCCTGGAACGAGGTCTTCGCCGCCTCCGTGCTCACGGTGCGGGAGCGCACGCTGACCGCCTATCTGCTCGCCGTGCTGTCGGAATCGCCGCTGCACACGCGCTTCGCCGGCGGGCTGCTGCTGATCCTGCCTTCCGTGCTGTTCGTCTTCGCCGTGCGGAAATGGCTTTTCACCGTCTGGGGCATTTCGGGGAGGTGACGCGGTCATGGCCGACATCCTGATCGACCGCGTCGCCAAGAGCTTCGGCGCGGCGCGCGCGCTGGCCGAGGTGTCGCTCACCGTCGCCGATGGCGAGTTCGTGGCGCTGCTCGGCCCGTCCGGCTGCGGCAAGACGACGCTGCTGCGCATCGTCGCCGGGCTGGAGACGGCGAGCGGCGGGCGCGTGGTGATCGGCGGTCGCGACGTGGGCGCGCTGCCGCCGCGCGCGCGCGGCATCGCCATGGTGTTCCAGAACTACGCCGTCTTCCCGCACATGACCGTTGCCGACAACATCGGCTTCGGCCTGCGCATGCAGAAGCGCCCGGCCGAGGAGATCGCGCGCCAGGTCGGCCGCGCGGCGGAGATGCTGCGCATCTCCCACCTGCTGGATCGCTGGCCGGCCAGGCTCTCCGGCGGGCAGCGGCAGCGTGTGGCGGTGGCGCGGGCGCTGGCGGTGCAGCCGGCCGTGCTGCTGATGGACGAGCCGCTCTCCAACCTCGATGCGCTGCTGCGTCTCGAGATGCGCGCCGACCTGAAGGCGGTGCTGCGCGAAGCCGGCACCACCACGCTCTACGTCACCCATGACCAGACCGAGGCGATGGGCCTCGCGGACCGCATCGCCGTGATGCATGGCGGCGTGATCGAGCAGATCGGTGCGCCGGGCGCGATCTATGCGCGCCCCGCCACGCGCTTCGTCGGCGGCTTCCTCGGCAGCCCGCCGATGAATTTTCTCCGGTGCAGCGCATCGGGCGGGCGCGCCGCGATCGGCGACTTCGCGCTCGTCGCGCCGCAGGACGGCGCGGTGATGCTCGGGCTGCGCGCCGAGGATGCGGTGCCGGTCGGCGCGGCCGAGGGCATTCCCTTCGATGTGCGCGTGGTCGAGCCGATGGGCGCGCATCTTCTGCTGACCGGCGCGGTCGGCGACCAGCCGCTCCGCGCCATCGCGCCGCCGGATGCGGCGATCGCGCCGGGCGCGCGCATCGGGCTGCGCCCCGATCCGGCGCGCCTGTCCTGGTTCGATCCCGACACCGGCCGTCGCCTGGAGGCCGCCTGATGCATCCCGCCGAACTCGACGCCGCCGCGCGCGCCGTGCTCTCCGCCAATGACCGCGGCGGCTACACCGTGCCGACCGAGGGCCTCTATCCCTTCCAGTGGAACTGGGATTCCGCCTTCGTCGCGATGGGCTTCGCCACCTTCGACGCCGACCGCGCGCTGCGCGAGCTGGAGCGCCTGGTCGAGGGCCAGTGGGATGACGGGATGATCCCGCACATCGTCTTCCACGCACCGGCCGACAGCTACTTCCCGGGCCCCGAGGTCTGGGGCACGCGGCACCGCATCCCGACCTCCGGCATCTCGCAGCCGCCGGTGCTCGGCATGGCGCTGCGCTTCGTCGCGGCGCGCGCGCCCGCGGCGATGCGGCCGAGGATCGCGGCACTTGCCCATGCCGCCGCGCGCAGCCACGCCTGGTGGCGCAGCGCGCGCGATCCGGAGGGCATCGGCCTGGTCGCGGTGCTGCATCCGTGGGAGACGGGCAGCGACAATTCTCCCGCCTGGGACGCCGCGCTGGCACGCGTGCCGCAGCAGACGACGACGCCGATCCGTCGCCGCGACACCGGCCATGTGGACGCCGCGATGCGCCCGCGCGACGAGGATTATCGCCGCTACATCCATCTGGTGGACACCTATCGCGCCGCGGGATGGCAGCCGGCGGCGATGTGGCGTGCCGCGCCCTTCCGCATCGCGGAGGTGCAGGTCAGCGCCATCCTCTGCCGCGCCGCGCAGGATCTTGCTTCCGTGTTCGACGAACTCGGCGAGCCTCAGGCGGCGGCCAAGGAGCGCGGTCTCGCGGCGCATCTTGCCGCCGGGCTGGACGCCGCCTGGCGCCCCTCGCTGGCACGATTCGTCTCGCGCGACCTGGTGGCGGGCGAGGACATCGCGGCGCCGACCCAGGCGGGCTTCCTGCCGCTGCTGGCACTCGACCTCGACGCGCCGCGGCGCCAGGCGCTGCTGGCGGAGATGCGACGCTGGAGCGCCGGCTGCGTGCTGGGCCTGCCGACGACGCCGCCCGACGATCCCGCCTTCGACGCCAAGCGCTACTGGCGCGGGCCGGTCTGGGCGGTGGTCGACTGGCTGCTCGCCGAAGGCCTGCGCCGCAACGGCGAGGCGGAGGCCGCGCGCGCGCTGATCGCGCCGCTGCTCGCCGCCATCGCGCGCGCGGGCTTCGACGAGTATTTCGATCCGCTGACCGGCGAAGGGCTCGGCGGCCGCCGCTTCTCCTGGACGGCCGCGGCCTGGCTCGTGCTGTCGTGCGACGGCGGCGCGGCGGACCGGGCGGAGACGCCGGCCGCGGCCTGACGCGCGACGCGCGGCGTCACTCGATCCGCGCGCCGGAGATCCGCACCACCTCCCGCCCGCGCTCCAGGTCGCCCGGCAGGAAGTCGCGGAACTGCGCGGCATTCAGGCCGATGATCGTGGTGCCGTCGGCGGTGACGCGCTGGCGGAAGGCCGGATCGGCCAGCGCCGCCCGCGCCGCGTCGTTCAGCCGCTGCACGATCGGCTGCGGCAGGCCGGCGGGGCCGAGCAGGCCCATCCAGCTGAAATAGTCGAAGCCCGGGATCGTCTCGGACAGCGCGGGCACCTCCGGCAATTGCGGCGCGCGATCCTTCGAGGTGACGGCCAGCGCGCGCAGCTGCCCGGCGCGGATCAGCGGCAGCGCCACCTGCAATTGCGGCATGCCGAACACCACCGTGCCGCCGCGCACGGCGTTCACGATGTCGGGCGCGCCGCGGAAGGGGATGTGCTCGGCCTCCGTCCCGGTGCGCGAGAGGAACAGCGCGACGGTGAGATGCGCGGCGCTGCCGAAGCCGCCGGAGGCAAAGGGCGTCTTCGGGTCTTCCTTCAATCGGGCGATCAGCCCGGCGATGTCGCGGATCGGACTGTCGGCGCGCACGATCACCGCGTTGGACATGCCGAAGGCCAGCGTGATCGGCGTGAAGTCGCGCAGCGTGTCATAGTCCAGCCGGGCGTAGAGCGCCGGGTTCACCGCGAGCGATCCCGTCCCCCACATCAGCGTGTAGCCATCCGGCGGCGCCTGCCTGGCGACATAGGTGAAGCCGATGTTGCCCGCGGCGCCGGGCCGGTTCTCGATGACGATCGTCTGGCCGATCCCGCGCGCGACCGCCTCCGCGAGCTGCCGCGCATTGATGTCGGGCGCGCTGCCGGGGATGAAGGGCACGATCAGGCGCACCGGCCGCGCCGGCCAGCCATCCTGCGCGCCGGCGATGCGCGGTGCGGCGAGCGCGCCGAGCGCTGCGGCCAGGGTGCGACGCCCGATCTTCATCCCGTCCTCTCCTCCCGTTGCGCGGCCCGCGCGCTCAGTTCGCCGTGGCGCCGGAGCGGCGGATCACCTCCGCCCAGCGATCCACTTCGGCGCGCAGGAAGCGCCGCATGTCGTCCGGGGTGCCGCCCACCGGCCGTGCGCCGAGCTCCGCGAAGCGGGCCTGCACATCGGGCTGGCGCATGATCGCGTTCACCTCGGCGTTCAGCTTCGCGAGGATCGGCGCGGGCGTGCCGGTCGGCGCGAACATCGCGTTCCAGGCCGCGGCGGAGAAGCCCGGGAAGCCGGATTCGATCAGCGTCGGCACATCCGGCAGCACGGCCAGCCGCTCCGGCTCCGCCACCGCAAGGGCGCGCAGCTCACCGTTGCGGATCACCGGCAGCAGCGGCGGGATGCTCTCCAGCATCATCGGCACGCGGCCGGAGAGCACATCCGGCATCGCCGTCGCCTGGCCGCGATAGGGGATATGCGTCAGCGTCGCGCCGGACTCGAAGCGCAGCAATTCGGTGGCGAGATGCGGGATGGTGCCGTTGCCGCCGGTCGCGGCGTTCAGTCCCTCCGGCCGGCTGCGTGCCAGCGCGAGCAGGTCCTGCACGTTGTGCGCGGGGACGGAGGGATGCACCACCAGCACCAGCGGCGTGCGGCCGATGACCGCGATGGGCTCCAGATCCTTGAACAGGTCGTAGGGCATCGAGGGCAGCAGCGAGGGATTCGTCGCCATCGCGGCCGCGCCGAACAGCAGCGTGTAGCCGTCCGGCCGCGACTTCACGACGTATTCCGCGGCGATGTTGGTGCCGCCGCCCGGCTTGTTCTCCACGATGAACTGCTGCTCGAGCCGGTTCGACAGATGCTGCGCGATCAGCCGCGCGAGGATGTCCGTGGAGCCGCCGGCGGCGAAGGGCACGACCATGCGCACCGGCCGCGTGGGGTAGGCCTCCTGCGCGCGCAGCGCGGGCGCGAGGGGCAGCGACAGGCCAAGGATGCCGAGCGTGCGGCGCGACAGGCGTGTGCGCATCCGTCCTTCCTCCCGTTGCGGCCGGCGCTTCCGGGCCGTGCCGCGGCCAGCCTGCCTGCAGCGGCCCCCCGGCTTCAAGGCTTTCCCGCTACCGCGCCGTCGGCGGCGGCGTGTAGGCCATCCTCTCCCGCGCACGGATCGCCGCCTCTCCGCCGTACTGCGCGATCATCGCCGCCTGGTCGGCCTTGGCGCGGCGATCCGCATCGTCCAGGTCAACCAGTTCGCGCAGCCGCGCCTCCATCGTCGCGCGCACCTCCGCATGCGCGGGATCCTCCCCCAGGTCCGAAAGTTCCTCCGGGTCGTTCTCCATGTCGAAGAGCTGCGGCGGGGCGCCGATGTAGCGCACGTATTTCCAGCGCGGTGTGCGGATCATCGCCATGCCGTCGGGGCCGTAGGTGTGGAACTCCGACAGGGCCGCGCGGTCCTGCGTCGGCTTGCCCGCGAGATCGAGCAGGGAGACGCCGGGCAGTCCCATCTCCCGCACCGCGTCGTCCGCGCCCACGGCATCGAGGATCGTGGCCGAGAGGTCGCACAGCGTCACCGGTGTGCCGCAGGTGGCTTGGGGCACGTCCGGCCCCGTCATGATCATCGGGATGCCCGCGCTCTCCTCGTACATCGTCGCCTTGCCCCAGAGGCCGCGCGTGCCGAGGTTGTCGCCGTGGTCGGAGGTGTAGACCACGCGCGTGTTCTCCGAGAGGCCCGCTTCCTTCAGCGCCGCGAGGATCTTTCCCACGTTCTCGTCCATGAAGGAGACCAGGCCGAAATAGCCGGCGAGGCAGCGTTGCAGATCGTCCGGCGAGGTGAAGTGGCGATAGTGGTCGGAGCGCTTGGCGAAGGTCTGTACATAGGGGTGCCTCGGGCGTTCCTCCGCCGTCGCCAGCTTCGGCCGCGGCAATGCGCGATCGTAGTAGCGGTAGTAGTGCTCGGGCGGCGCGGTCAGCGGGAAATGCGGCGCAACCATGGAGACGAACAGCACCCACGGCTTTTCATGCGTCTGCTTTCCCTTGGTGCGCAGCCACACCTGCGCCTGTGCCGCCACCTGGCGGTCGTACAGCGTGTAGCTGCTCTCGCCAGGGCCGGCCTCCTTCAGCAGCTTGCGCGCGCCTGCCTCGCGGATGTCGTCCGGATCGCGGACCAGCATCGTCACGTCGCCGGTGCCGTTGGTGATGTGCATCGGCAGGATCGTCTCGGTGAAGCCGTCGTCGTCGCCCTCATGGCCGCGGAAATGCAGCTTGCCGATGGAGGCCACGTGATGCCCGCGCTCACGCAGCGCGTGGTGCCAGGACTTCATCTGGCCGCGATAGGCGATGGCGTTGTCCCAGCAGGCGTTGCGATGCACCGGCTGGCCCGTGGCGAAGGCCGCGCGCGCGGGCACGCAGATGGGGGAGGGGGTGTAGGCCGCGGTGAAGCGCGTGCCGGACGCGGCCATGCCGTCCAGCGCGGGCGTCGTCACCACGGGATGGCCCGCATGGCCGGCCACGTATTTGTTGTGCTCGTCGGACATGATGACGAGCATGTTCATGGGCTTCGCCATGCGCCGCGCTTCCTCCCTGCCTTGGCGTCTCAGCCGCCCCGCACCGGCACCTCGGCGGGTGTGGGCGGGGTCCATTGCATCTCCGGGTCCAGCGGGTAGATCGGCCGCGGCACCTCCCGCCAGGGCACGCGGCTCAGCACCACCGTCGTCAGCCCCGGCACGTCCACCTCGACGATGCGATCCGGTGACCAGATGTCGTCGAAGCCGGCGCGGAAATGCCCGCGCGACTTCACCACCAGGCTGCGCAGCTGGCGCAGGTCCACGCCCAGGCTCTCGATCATGCGCGGCTCCGCCAGTTGCCGACGCAGCGTGACGATGGCGACGCGCACGCCGCCGATGCGCAGCAGCGCGGTGGGGCCGAGCGAGACGCTGCGGCCGCGATAGATGCCGCGGCGGCCGACCACCTCGCCATCGGTCAGCGCCTCCACCACCGCCTCGGCCTCGAAGGGCTTCGAGAAGACATTGGTCTCGTCGCGGTTGAAGCGGGCCAGGAAGCGCGCGCCGAGGCCCAGCGCATGCGCCTCCGCCGCCAGGGTGGGATCGTTGTGGATGCCGAAGACCGCGCCCTCGACGCCCGCCTTCACGAAGCTTTCGAGGATGAAGGCCGTGTTGCCGCGTCCGCCGCCGCCCGGATTGTCCGCGACGTCCGCGAACAGCAGCGAAGGCTTCGACGCATCGCGACCGGCCTCGAGCGCCATGCGCGTGGCGTCCTCGAGGCTCGTCAGGTTCGTCACCCATGTCGCGCGGGTGGACCAGATCCAGGCGGCGATGTCGGAAGCCACCTGCTGCGCGCGCGCCGGATCGGTGCGTGTGGTGACCATCACCGAAAGCCCGTTCTTCGGCGTGTCGCCGAGCGAGAAGCCGGAGACCACCGAGACGTTCAGCACCTCATGGTCCAGGAAGCGCTGGCCATAGGCGATGGCGTCGGCGTACGGGCCGCCCGCCGTGTTCTGGCTCGTCGCCGGCGGGATGAAGGGAAGCTTCGCGAAGGCCATGCGCGGCCGCATGCCGCCGAGCATCGCGCGCATCACGCCGGCGCATTCCGCGCCGCGCTCCGCCTGGTCCACATGCGGGTTGGTGATGAAGCCGCAGAGCATGTCCGCCTGCCTCACCATCTCCCACGAGACATTGGTGTGCAGGTCGAGCGTGGCGAGCACCGGCACATCGGGCCCCACGACCTCCCGGACCATGCGCAGCAGCGTGCCGTCCGGGTCGCGGTCCACCGTCGCGGTGGCGGCGCCGTGCAACGCCAGGAACACGCCGTCCAGCGGCATCGCCGCCTTCAGCCCCGCGACCAGCCGCGCGCAGATGTCGTCGAACACCGCCTGGTCGATGGGGCCGGAAGCGCCGGCCGTCGCCGCGATGGTGAACACCGGCTCCCATGGCCGCCCCGCCTCCATCGCCCGCATGAAGCCGGACAATCCCGCCGAGGCGCGCGGCGCCGGGGTGGCAAGGTCGGCCTGCAGCGCCGCGCCCTCCAGCCAGCAGGAAGCCTCGAACTCCTCCCGCGTCGCCACGGGCGAATGGCCGTTGCTCTCGAGCATGAAGCTGCCGAGCGCGATCCTGGGTCGTGTCATCCTGGGAAGCTCCTCCGGGTCGAAGGCTGGCATGACGCCCTTGGCGCGTCCACGCGCCGCGTGCAGGATGCCCCGCAGCGGAACGGGAGGCAGGCATGCGCAGGATGATTGTCGCGGCGGCGATGATGGCGGCGAGCACGGGGCTGGCGGCGGCGCAGACGCTGACGCTCGGCACCAATCTCCAGCTCAACACGATGGACCCGCATTTCTTCAACGGCTTCCCCGCGGGCAGCGCGCATCCGCAGATCTTCGAGGGCCTGACCGAGATCAGCCCGACGCTGGAGGTGAAGCCGGCACTCGCCACCGCCTGGCGGATGATCGATCCCAACACCTGGGAGTTCGACCTGCGCGAGGGCGTGCGCTTCCACGACGGCACGCCCTTCACCGCGCGCGACATCATCGCGACCTTCGCCCGCGTGCCCAACGTGCCGAACAGCCCGGCGCTGTTCACGCCCTTCATCCGCCCGGTGAAGGAGGTGCAGGTCATCAACGACCACCGCATCCGCATCATCACGAACACGCCGACCGCGACGCTGCCCGGCGACGTGGCGCGCGTGCTGCTGCTGGCGGAGCGCGACGCGGGGCAGTCCACCAGCGACTTCAACGCCGGCCGCGTCAACGGCACCGGGCCCTATCGCTTCGCGTCCTGGACCAACATCGAAAGCCTCTCCATCACGCGCAACGACGCCTATTGGGGCGGGCGCGCGCCCTGGCAGGCGGTGACCATCCGCACCATCTCGCGCGATCCCTCCCGCGTCGCGGCGCTGCTGGCGGGCGACGTGGACGCGATCGACCAGGTGCCGCCCGCGGACAAGGCGCGGATCGAGGCCGATCCGCGCTTCCGCCTGTTCAGCGGCGAGGCCGCGGTGGTGCACTACATCGCGCTCGATTCCGCGCGTGCGGAAAGTCCCTTCGTCGCGGGCCGCGACGGCCAGCCGGTGCAGAACCCGCTGCGCGACCGGCGCGTGCGTCAGGCACTGTCCATGGCGATCGACCGCAACGCCATCACCGAGCGCCTGATGGAAGGCACGGCGACGCCGGCCAGCCAGTTCCTGCCGAGCAGCATCGACGGCACCAGCCCGAACCTGCGGCCCACGCCCTTCGACCTCGCCGGCGCCCGCGCGTTGCTGGCCGAGGCCGGCTTCCCGCAGGGCTTCCGCCTGACGCTGCACGCCACCACCGACCGCTACCCGAAGGACTCGCAGATCGCCCAGGCCGTGGCGCAGATGTGGACGCGCGCCGGCATCCAGGCGCAGGTGGCGGGCGTCGCCGGCCAGGTGTTCTTCTCCGAGGCGTCGCGCCAGCAATACTCCGCCTTCATCGCGCAATACGGCACCAACGAGGCCGGCGAGGGCCCCCGCGCGGTGGTCCATAGCTACGAAGCGGGCCGCGGCTACGGCAACGCCAACCGCGTGCGCTATTCGAACCCGCAGGTGGATGCGCTGATCCAGGCCGCGATGGCCGAGATCGAACCCGACAAGCGGCGGCAGAAGCTGCATGCGGCGATCGATGCCGCCTTCGAGGACGTGGCGCTGATCCCGGTCTTCCACCCCGCCTGGCAATTCGCCGCACGGCAGGGGTTGGTGGTCCAGTCCCGCCCGGAGCGCCGGTTCAACGCGATGATGGTGCGGCCGCAGTAGCGGGGCAGTTGTCCCGCCCGCGCCCGCGCCCCCGCACGGCGCCTGGCCGCCTGGCGGGGCGGGGGCCGGGCTAAAAGTGCTGCGCTGCCGCAATTCCATGCTGGCAAGCGGGACCTTCGCAGGTGCAGCATGGATTCGCCATGCACGACATGCCCCTCGACCCCGCCGCCGCGACCCTGGCCGAGTTGCAGGAGCGGCTGCGCGCGGCGCGGGAAGCGGCGATCTCCGACCCCTTCGGCGATCCCGTCCTGTCCATCGCGCTGGCGATCAGCCGTCGCTTCGACGATGGCCGCCTCGATCCGTCGCTGGTCGCCGCGATGGTCGCGCGCCTTGCCCGCGATGCCGCGGCCGACCGTGCGACGCGGCTTGGCGCCTATGTCGGGCTCGGCGATGCCGGGGCGGCGATGACCGCGCTGGCGGCAAGGCTGGCGCGGCCCGATCCCGAAGACAGCCCCGTGCCCTTCGCGGCCTATCGCGAGGCGGTGGAGCGACCGCGCTTCGCCGCGGTCTTCACCGCGCATCCCACCTTCTCCATGCCGCCAGGAACCGCCGCCGCCCTCGCGCGCGCGGCCTCCGGCGAGGCGCTGCCGGAAGGGCTGGCGCATCGCCCCGTGGCGCCGACGCTGGAGCAGGAATTCGCACAGGCCGCGGAGGCGATCGCGCGCGGCCGCGACGCGCTGGACGACCTGGCCGGCGCGATCCTGGTCGCCGCCAAGGGCATCTGGGGCGATCGCTGGCAGGCGCTGACGCCGCGGCCGGTGCTGCTGGCGTCCTGGGTTGGCTACGACACGGATGGCCGCACCGATATCGGCTGGTGGGACACGCTGCGCCTGCGGCTGACGATGAAGCAGCTGCAGCTTGAGCGGCTGGCCGCGCAGCTCGGCCCGCTCGGCGATTGCGCGGCGGTGTTGCGCCAGCGCGTGGAGGCGGCGCTGGAGGCGGTGGCCGCGCAGCTTGCCGCCGCGCCGCGCGCCGCCGATCCCGCGCAGGTGCAGGCCTTCGCGCGGGAACTGGTGGACCGCCGCGCGGCCGCGCTGACTGACACCGACGCGCTGGTCGAGCAGTTCGCCTCGGCGCTCGCCACCGCGCCGGACGAGCCCACGCGCATGACGCTGGCGGTGGCGCGCGCCGGCCTCGCCTCGCATGGCCTCGCGCTGGCGCACACGCATTTCCGCCTGAACGCCTCGCAGCTGCACAACGCGATGCGCCAGCGGCTCGGCCTGGCCGATGCGCCGGAGGACATGGCGCATCGCCGCGGCCTGCTGGCGCAGATGAACCAGGCGCTGGCCGAGGTCGCGGCGCAGCCGGTGGATTTCGGCGCGCTGCTGGCCGAACAGGCGAGCGCGGCGCGGCTGATGATGACGGTGGCGCAAATCGTGAAGCATGTGGACGCCAGCCAGCCCATCCGCTTCCTGATCGCGGAGACCGAGACGGGCTACACGCTGCTGGCGGCGCTGTGGCTCGCGCGCCGCTTCGGCATCGAGCGCCATGTCGAGATCTCGCCGCTGTTCGAGACGGCGGAGGCGCTGGAGCGCGGCGAGCGCGTGCTGGAGGAGGCGCTGCGCAGCCCGCAGTATCGCGACTACATCCGCCTGCACGGGCGGCTCTGCCTGCAGTTCGGCTATTCCGATTCCGGCCGCTATGTCGGGCAGCTGGCCGCGTCCTACCTGGCGGAGCGGCTGAAGCTGCGCCTGGTGGAGCAGTTGAAGCGCCACGGCCTTGCCGGCATCGAGCTGGTGCTGTTCGACACGCATGGCGAGAGCATCGGGCGTGGCGCGCATCCCGAAAGCCTCACCGACCGCTTCGCCTATCTCTCGCCGCCAGCCGCGCGGTCCGCGCTGCGCGGCGCCGGCGTGAAGCTGCGCGAGGAGACGAGCTTCCAGGGCGGCGACGGCTACCTGCTGTTCGGCACGCCAGCCCTCGCGGCGGCCAGCGTCGCGCGCATCGCCGAGCATGCCTTCGCGCGCGAGGCCGGCGATGACGACCCGATCTACGCCGAGGCTGATTTCGGCGCCGACTTCTTCGCCACGATCCGGCGCGAGGTCGCCGCGCTGGTGGAGGACCCCGGCTATGCCGCGCTGCTCGGCGCCTTCGGGCCGGGGCTGCTGGACCGCACGGGCTCACGCCCCGCCGCGCGGCAATCGGACGGGATCGGCGGGCCGGCGCGCATCAGCCATCCCTCGCAGCTGCGCGCCATTCCGAACAACGCGATCCTGCACCAGCTCGGCTGGCTGGCGAACACGCTGCACGGCCTCGGTGCGGCCGCCGCCGCCAACCCGGATGCCTTCGCCGACCTGCGCGCGAAAAGCCCGCGCTTCGCCCGCGCGCTGGCGATGGCCGCGCATGCCGCGGCGGCCAGCGACCTCGGCGTGCTGCGCGCGGCGGTGGACACGCTCGACCCCGGTCCCTGGCTCGACCGCGCCGGCGCGACATCCCGTCCCGGGCGGCGGGAGGAGCTGATGGCGGTGGCCGCGGCGCTGGAACGGCTCGATCTCTCGGCGGTGGTGCGGCGGATGCTGCGCCGGCTGCAGGCGGACCACCTGGCGCTGTGCGCCGCCTGGCCCGACCTGCCGCGCATGCCGGACCGCCTGGTGCTGCTGCATGCGCTGCGCCTCGCGCTGATCCACCGCATCTGGCTGCTGGCGGTGCGCGTGCCGGAATTCAGCCCGCGCCACGGCGCGACGCGGGAGGCGCTGCTGCGCGGCATCCTGCAACTGGACGTGGAGCGCGCGCTGGCGCTGCTGGCGGAGGTGTTCCCGGCAGCGCCGGATGCCTCGGCGGGGCTGGATTTCCGCGAGCCGGCGCCGCCGCGGGAGGGTGCGAGCTACGCGCAGGAGCATGCGGCGATCTTCGCGCCGATTGGCCGGCTGTTCGCGCTGGTGCGCGAGTGTTCCGCCGCGATCGCGCATGAGGTGGGGGCGTTCGGGTGAAGGGCGGCGGCGCCGCCGCCGTCACGCGGTCGTCGCCAGCAGTACCACGCCGCCGCAGATCAGGCCGATCGCCGCCAGCTTCTGCATGCCCAGGCTCTCGCCGAACACCGCCCAGCCGATCAGCGCGATCACCACGTAGCTCGCGGCCGTGCAGGGCAGCGCCACGCTCATCGGGATCTTGCGCAGCGCGATGATGTAGAGCAGCGCCGCGCCGCCATAGGCGCCGAGGCCGATGATCGTCTGCCAGCGGAAGAGCTGGTCGATGAAGCCCGCGGAGGCCGCGACCGAGCCGCTGGCGCCGGCCTTCAGCAGCACCTGGCCGACCAGCGATGTGGTGATCGCCGCCGCCAGGGTGAGCCAGGCTGCCGTCATGCCCATCGGCTCAGGACACCGCCCGCATGCGCGCGGGCTCGGTGGGCGTAACCGCCGGCTGCGCCTCGCCCCGGGGCGCGATCGCCTCCCGCGCCGCGGGTCCGCGCGCTTCCCGCACGATGCCCTGCGGCTTGCCGTTGGCGGAGAGGAAGGCGCGGCCGACATACTCGCCGAGCACGCCGAGGATCAGGAACTGCACGCCCGCGATCAGCAGCGTGACGGTCATCATCGAGGCCCAGCCGGAGGGCGTCTCGCCCATCAGCGCCTCGATGAACACCAGCACGGCGCCGAGCAGGCCGAAGAAGCCCATCGCCACGCCGGCCAGGATCGCCAGGCGCAGCGGCAGCACCGAGAAGTTGGTGGCGAGGTTCAGCCACAGCAGCACCAGCCGCTTCAGCGTGTAGTTGCTGCGGCCTTCGGCGCGCGGGAGGTGCTTCACCTCGATGCTGTCGAGGCGCTGCGTCACCTGCATCAGCAGCCCGTCCACATAGGGGTAGGGGCCGTGGTAGTTCGTCACTTCCCGCACCGCCAGCGCCGACATGCAGCGGAAGGAGGAGAGATAGAGCCCCTTCGGCTTGTCCAGCAGGTGGTCGGCGACCATGTTCGCGAAGCGGCTGCCGAGGTTGCGCCAGCCGTCATGCTCCTTCTTGGCGTAGCGGGTGTAGACCACGTCCCAGCCGCCCAGCCGCGCATGGTCGTAGAGCTTGACGACCTCCTCCGGCGGGTTCTGCAGGTCGTCGTCCATGGTGATCACGTAGCTGCCGCGCGCATGCCGCAGCCCGGTCATGACCGCGTTGTGCTCGCCGAAATTCCGCGCATGCTCGATGTAGGTCAGCGGCACCGTCGCGGTCTTCTGGAGCGCGCGGCAGACCTCGCCGGAATTGTCCGGGCTGCCATCGTTCACCAGGATGATCTCGAGCCCGCCGGCCGGGTGCAGTTCCGACAGGGCGGCGACCAGGGCGCCGATCGTCGTCGCGCCGCGATAGACCGGGACGACGATGGAGAGGCCCGGGGCGTTCGGGGCGGCGGTTTCGTTCACGTCATGGGCCTCCGTCACGGGCGGGTCGCCGTCATCAGCACGGAGCCGCCGGCCGGCATCGGCACGCCGCTTCCGCCGAGCCAGCGCTCCAGCTCCGACACCGCATGCAGGCTGTTGTCCAGCCAGGGCGGGAATTCCGTCACGTCGCTCGGCGCATCCGGGCGGCGTTGCAGCACCTTGCGCTGCAGGATCATCAGCGGCAGCAGAAGGCTGTTCCAGTAGCGGCCCTCGACCGCGGTGAAGCCGGCCTCCCGCAGCAGCGCCGCGGCGCCGTCGCGGGTGAAGCGGCGGGCGTTGTGGACGCGCAGGTCATGCGCGCTGCGCAGCCACTCGAAGGCCGGCAGGTTCAGCACCAGCGTGGCGCCGGGGCGCAGCACGCGGTGCAGCTCGGCCAGGGCGCGCGCCGGCTCCACGCCGGCATGGCAGATCACGTCGATGCTGACCGCGGCGCCGAAGCTCGCCTCGGGGAAGGGCAGGCGGTTGGCATCGCCGGCGGTCACGGGGCGGCCGGACTTGGCCGCGGCGCGCCCGGCGGCCTGCGGCATGTAGTCCAGCCCCACGGCGGGCAGGTCCGGACGGTCCTGGGCGAGGCGGCGCAGCAGGCCGCCCGTCCCGCAGCCGGCATCCAGCAGCGGTCCGCCGGCGCCGGGCCGCCGGCGCAGCGCATCGAGGACGTGCGCATGGGCGGCGCGGTACCACCACATGCCGTCCTCGGCGGCGTCCATCAGGTCGTATTCGGCAGGATCCACGCCCCCCTTCTGGCGTCGGGCCGGGGCGAGGGCAAGGCGGCCGCGCGGCGGCGGCGGGGCAGCCCTGCCCCGGATGCGCCGCAATACGATTGCAAGATGCGCCGCCGCGCCCAAGGATGCGCCGCCGGTCACACGCATGAGCCCCCCGCCATCCCGCCCCGCCCGCCCGGCCGAAGCCGCCGAGGCCGCCGCCCCCCCGCTGGGCCTGTCCGGGCTGCTGGCGCGCGCGCCGCGGGCGCTTGCGTTGCTCCCGGCCGCGGCCTTCCTGCTGATGGTGCTGGCGCCGCCGTTGAACCACGACGTGGCTGCCATCCTGAACTTCGCCGAGCGCTGGGTGGGCGGGGAGCGGCTCTATCGCGACCTGATCGACGTCAACCCGCCGCTGGTCTTCGTGCTCACCGCAATCCCGGCCGCCATCGCGAAATGGACCCCGCTCGACGGGGTGCAGGCGCTGCTGCTCTGCGTGCTGGCCTGCTGCCTGGCCGCCTGGCGCATGACCGCGCGGCTGCGCCGCGACCGCGCCGAGGGCGTGGTGGAGCGCGCGGTGCTGGACGCGCTGGTGCCGCTGGCGATCCTGCTGCCGGCCTATGATGTGGGGCAGCGCGAGCACCTGATGGCGCTCTTCGCCATCCCCTATGCCTTCCTGGCCGCCAGGCGGATCGAGGGGCCGCCGGTCTCGCGCCCGCTGGCCTGGACGGTGACCCTGGCAGCGGCGGTCGGCTTCGCGCTGAAGCCGCATTTCCTCGCCGTGCCACTGCTGGTGGAGGCGCTGGTGCTGCTGCGCCGCGGCCCGGCTGCCGCGCTGCGCGACCCCCTGCCCTGGGGGATGGCGGCGGTGTGGCTGCTCTATCTCGCCTCCCTGCCGCTGCTGTTCCCCGCCTATCTCGATTTCGTCGTGCCGCTGGTGATGGGCTTCTACCTGGCCAATGGCGGCATCGGGCTGTTCGACGTGCTGCTGACCGCGCCCTTCGCCCCGGCCGCGCTGCTGCTGGCCGCCCTGGCGCCCTTCGCCATGCGGCGCAGCGCCGGGGCGACGGCGCAGGCGCTGCTGGCCGTCGGCGTCGGCGGCACGCTCTCCGCCTGGGTTCAGCACAAGGGCTGGAGCTACCACATCGTGCCCATGGCGATGACGGGCGCGCTGCTGGTGGGTCTGCTCGCCGCGCGCTGGATGGATCGCGCCCTGCCGCCCGTCCGCGCCGCCGCCGCCGCGCCCGGCTTCGCGCTCGCGGTCGCCGTGGCGGTGGCCCTGCTGCATATCCGCGGCGAGAGCCCCTGGCGGCAGATCTGGTATTTCGAGCTCCGCGACGGCCAGATCGCCACGACGCTGCGCCGCGAGGTGGCCGGCGAGCGGCTGCTGGTGCTCTCGCCCGACATCTACCCGGTCTATCCGGCGCTGAACTATGCCCGCGCCCGATCCACGCTGCGCACCATGAACCTCTGGCTGCTGGTCGGCGCCTATCCGGACTGCCCCGAGGGCGCGCCGCGCTATCGCGAGACCTGGGAGATGAGCCGGCCGGAATTCCTGGTCTATCGCACCGTGGCCGAGGATTTCGCGCGCGCGCCGCCAGCCGGCGTGCTGGTGGCGAAGAATTCCGGCATCCCGCGCTGCGGCGCCGAGGATTTCGACCCCATCGCCTATTTCAGCCGGCACCCTGCCTTCGCCGAGACCTGGCGGCGCTATACCCGCGTGGTCCACATGGACACCTACCTGCTTTATCTGCGCGAGGATTGATGTCTCACGAGGACTATGTCGGCCGCAGCGAGATGCGCGAGGACCGGCTCGATGCGCGGCTGATCGAGGGCATGGCGGCGACGCTCGGCCTGCCGGTGCCGGACGTGCTGCCGCCGCTCTGGCACTGGATGCTGTTCCAGGACTGGGTCATGCCGGACCGCATCGGGCCGGACGGCCACCCGAAGCGCGGCGGCTTCCTGCCGCCGGTGCATGACCTGCCGCGGCGCATGTGGGCGGGCGGACGCCTGCTGTTCCACGACGCGCCGCTGCGCGCGGGCGATGCGGTGCGACGGACCAGCACCATCCTCTCGGTGCAGGAGAAGTCGGGCGGCTCCGGGCGCCTCGTGTTCGTCACGGTGCGCCATCGGGTGGAAGGCCCGGCGGGCCTCGCCATCGAGGAGGAGCAGGACATCGTCTATCGCGGCGCCGAGGGCGCGGCCGTGAAGGCGGCGCCGGCCGCGCCCGACTGGCCGGGCGCGGCGCGGCGCGACCTCGTGCCCGACCCGGTGATGCTGTTCCGCTACTCCGCCCTGACGGGCAACGGCCACCGCATCCACTACGACCACCCCTATGTCACGCAGGTGGAGGGCTATCCCGGCCTGGTCGTGCATGGCCCGCTGCAGGCGACGCTGATGGCGGCACTGGCGCTGGAGACGACGCCGGGCGCGAGGCTGCGCCGCTTCGCCTTCCGTGGCCGCCGCCCCTGCTTCGACGGCCGGACGCTGGCCGTGCTGGCGCGCGCCGCGGGCGGCCAGGTGGAGGTGGAGACCCGCGACGACACCGGCGCCACCTGCATGCAGGGCGAGGCCGTGCTGGACCCGGCGGGTGCCTGAGGGCCCGCAACGCGGGCTTCCCCTGACGCAGGACGCGCTGCGCGGCATCGCCACGATCTCCGCCGGCTATGCGGTGATCTCGGCCGCCGATGCGGCGGTGAAGTGGGCGCTGCCCGAAGTCGGCGTGGCGATGGCCATGATCTGGCGCGGCGTCTTCGGCATGGTGGCGATCGCGCTGCTGTCGCGCGGGCGGCGGCTGCGGCCACGGCGCGTGCCGCTGCTGGCGCTGCGCTCCACGCTGCATTGCCTGGTGACGGTGGCCTTCTACCTCGCCTGGTTCAACCACTTCCCGCTGGCCGACAGCTACGCCGTGAACGCCGCGGCGCCGCTGATCATGACGGTGCTGGCCATTCCGCTGCTGGGCGAGAGCGTGGGATGGCGGCGCTGGAGCAGCACGCTGCTTGGCTTCGCCGGCGTGCTGATCATGCTGCAGCCGGGCGGCGAGCTTTGGCGCTGGGAGACGGCGATGATCCTCGCCGGCACCTGCACGCTGGCGGTGACGCGGATCTGGACGCGGGTGCTGGCGGCGACGGACACGCCGCAGGCGATCGCCTTCTGGCTGCTGTTCGCGCATGTGCCGATGGGTCTGCTGATGCTGCCGGCCTTCCCGCCCGTCGGCGCGATCCTGCCGGCCTGGGAGGTGGCCTTCGCGCTCGGCTTCCTGGGCCTGGCGAATGGCTGCGCGCATTTCCTGTTCGCCCGCGCCTTCGCGATCGCGCCGGTCTCCGTGCTCGCGCCCTATGAATACACCACGCTGCTCTGGGGCGGGCTGCTGGGCTTCGCGATCTGGGCCGAGGTGCCCTCCTGGACGACGCTCGGCGGCGCGAGCCTGGTGATCGCCGCGGGCATGTACAACCTGCATCGGGAGCGGATCCGGCGCGCGCAGAACCGCTCCATGCTGCCGCCGCCGCAGCCGGAGCCGCGTGTCTGATGCCGCTGCGGCACGACATGCGGCGCGGCGTGCTGTTCATGCTGGCCGCCTGCGCGATCTTCACGCTGATGAGCGCGCTCATCAAGGCGCTGGGCGACCGCATCCCGGTGGCGGAGATCATGTTCTTCCGCAGCGCGCTGGCGGTGCCGGTGGTGCTGATGGTGGTGGCGCGCGCGCGGCCCGGCCGGCCGGTCTTGCAGGCCCTCAAGACCAGCCGCTTCCCCGGGCACCTGGTGCGCGCCGCCACGGGCACCGCCGCGCAGGCCTGTTCCTTCTACGCCCTGGCGCTGCTGCCGCTGGCCGAGCACACGGCCCTGACCAACACCACGCCGCTGTTCGTCACGCTGCTGTCCATCCCCTTCCTGGGCGAGAAGGTCGGCATCCATCGTGCCGGCGCGGTGCTCGCCGGCTTTCTCGGGATCGTCGTGATCGCCATGGGGCAGGGGGCCTTCGCCGGCGGGCTGGAAGGCGCGGCGCAGCTCGGCGTCGTGGTGGCGGTCGCGCAGGGCGTCTTCTCGGCCGGCACCACGCTGATGGTCCGCACCCTGTCGGGCACCGAGGCGAGCACCACGATCACGCTCTGGCAGTCGCTGCTGATGACCGCCTTCGCCGCTGTGGCCCTTCCCTTCGTCTGGGTGACGCCGAGCTGGTGGGAGCTCGGCCTGCTGATCATGGTCGGGCTGCTGGGCGGGGCGGCGCAGATCCTGATGACCGAGGCCTGGGCCAGCGCGGAGGTCTCGGCGCTCTCGCCCTACAGCTATACGGCGCTGCTCTGGGCGATCCTGTTCGGTTGGATCGCCTTCGGCGACGTGCCGGGGCTGGCGACGATCGCGGGCGCCTTGCTGATCGTGATCGCCAGCCTCTACATCCTGCACCGCGAACTGGTGCGGCGGAGACGCGGCAAATGAGTCTGTCCTTCCTGCGCGAGGATGCGCTGCCGCATGGCGCGGTCGAGGAGGTCGTGCCGGGCGTGCGGCGCATCCTGTGCGCCAATCCCGGCCCCTTCACCTTCCGCGGCACGAACACCTATGTGATCGGGCGCGGCCGTGTCGCGGTGCTGGACCCCGGCCCGGCCGACGCGGCGCATCTGGCGGCCATCCTGCGCGCGATCGAGGGCGAGCATGTGGGGCATATCCTGGTCAGCCATACCCATCGCGACCACTCGCCGGGCGTCGCTGCGCTGGCCGCCGCGACGGGCGCCAGAAGCTTCGGCTTCGGCCCGCACCTGACGCCGGCGGAGGCGGGCGGCGAGGGCGGCGACCATGCCTTCCGCCCCGATGTCGTGCTGCCCGATGGCGGCGTGGTGGAGACGGACGAGTTCCGCCTGACCGCGCTGCACACGCCCGGCCATTGCGCCAACCATCTCTGCTTCGCGCTCGAAGGTTTTGGGGACGGCGTGCTGTTCAGCGCCGACCATGTGATGAGCTGGTCCACCACGGTGGTGAGCCCGCCCGATGGCGACATGGCGGCCTACATGGCCTCGCTCGCGAAGCTCGCCACGCGCGACGACCGTCTCTACCTGCCCGGCCACGGCCCGAGGCTGCCCGAGCCCGCGCCCTTCGTCGCCGCGCTGGCGGCGCATCGGCGCGAGCGCGAGCAGAAGGTGCTGGACGCGCTGCGCGTCGCGCGGCGCGCGACCGCGGTGGAGCTGGTGCCGCCGGTCTATGGCCCGGAGCTCGATCCGCGCCTGGTGAATGGCGCCGCGCGCAGCCTGCTGGCCCACCTGATCAAGCTGGCGGCGGAAGGCCAGGCCGCGCGCGATGGGGATGCCTTCGAAGCGCGGTAGCGCCGCTACGCGTCGATCGTGCGGTTGTCCATCCCGCGGAAGCAGATCATCGGCCGCGTCGCGCGCGCATCCGGCGGCATCGCCACCCACTCGGCGAATTCCGCCAGGATCTTGTAGGTGATGGCGGCGAGCTCCGAACTCCGCGCCTTCGACAGCGGATACCACTCGAGCCTCTCGAGCTCGCCGGAGCCGCCGATCTCGCCCGCCAGCCGCTCCGCCGGCGCCAGCAGGAAGCGCGCATTGAAGCGCATCGCGCGGGAGGAGGGCGTGACCGCGCGGCAGAGATAATCGAGCGCGGAGAGGTCGGCGAGCAGGCGCGTGCCCTTCCGTTCGCCGAGGATCAGCCCCGTCTCCTCGAACAGCTCCCGCACCGCCGCGACGCCGAGCGCCCGCGCGAGGGAGGGCGGCGCGCGATGGCGCAGCATCGCCTCCGTCTCCGCCCGCAATTCGGAGGCGACCTTCACGCCATGGTCGGCGCGGTCCACGCGGCCGCCGGGAAAGACCAGCACGCTCGGCATGAATTTGTGCTTGGCGTGGCGCATGCCCATCAGGATCTCAGGCTCGCCGCCGCCCTGCCGCCACACCACCAGGCTGGCGGCATGGCGTGGCTTCACGGCGCGCGTGCCGGGCGCGCGCGCGGCGGCGCGCTTCAGGTCGCCGCCGCCGGGATTGTCGGCGCCGCCATCGGGCCGTGGTCCGTCAGCCAAGGTTGATCCCCTTCGTCGCGAGCCAGGCCCGGAAATTCGCGCGCTCCGGCACGGAAAGCTGGCGCGCCGCATTCTCGCTCCAGGCGCAGCCTTCGGGCTTCGCGCCATGCACCTCCGGGTAGCGCGGCTTGCCCGGCGGGCGCAGCGCGTCATAGGCCGGCAGCGCGGCGGCGAGGCCGCTGTCGTCGTAGCGTTCGCGATGGACCACGACGGAAGGCGGCAGGCGCGGCGAGGTGGCGTTGCGCGAAGCGGGAAAGCCGAGCGTCAGCCCGGCGACGGGAAACACGCCATCCGGCAGTCCGAACAGGTCCGCGACCAGCGGCAGGTGGTTGCGCACATAGGAGATCGGGCAGGTGCCGAGCCCTGCCGCCTCCGCGGCCATGATGCCGAAACCCATGGCCAGCGCGGCGTCCACGCTGGCATTGAGGAAGGTGTCGACGCTGTCATTCGCATGCGCGCGGCCATGCAGCGCGCAGACCTGCCGGCCGCGCCGGATGTCGCCGCAGAAGATGAGCAGGACCGGCGCGTCCTTGATCCATGGCATGCTGCCGATGGCATCCGCGATCGCCGCGATCTTCTCGGGCGTCCGCGTGACGAGGATCGAGTACTGCTGCAGGTCCGACTTCGCGGGCGCCGATTGCGCGCCGGCCAGCACCGTGTCGAGCAGCGCGTCCGGCACCGGATCGGGTTTGTAGCGTCGGGTCACGCGGCGATCGAGCAGCAGCGCGAGACCATCGGTGATCTCGGCGGGCTGGAAGGGCAGCGCGCCGTAGCGCGCGCGGATCAGGGCTTCGGCATCCATGACGTCAGGCTCGCACGATCCAGGCATCCGCGACAGTCACGCCCTGACCCTCGGCATGGACGATGAGCGGATTGATCTCCGCCTCCTTCACGGCGTCCAGCGCGGCAAGGCGGGAGACGGCGACCACCGCCTTCGCCAGCGCGTCCAGGTCGCCGCGCGGCAGGTTGCGCCAGCCGGAAAGCGGCATCAGCGCGCGCACCTCCGCGATCATCTCCCGCGCTTCGTCCTCACCCACCGGAGCCAGACGAAGAGAGATATCGCGATGCAACTCGGACAGGACGCCGCCGGCGCCGAGCAGCACCACCGCACCCGCCTCCGGGTCCCGCCGGAAGCCGAGGATCGCCTCGGCCAGCCCCTTCGCCATGGGCTGCACGAGGATGCCGCTGATGCGGGCCTCCGGCGCAGCCGCGGCGACGCGCATGCGGATGCCAGCGGCCGCGTCGCGCAGCGCCGCCTCATCCGGGATGTTCAGCACGATGCCGCCGACCTCGGTCTTGTGCGCGATGTCTGGCGACAGGATTTTTGCCGCGACCGGGTAGCGCAGCCCTTCCGGCGGCGCGTCCTGCATCACCACGGCGTCCGAGGTGAGGCCGAGCGCAGCGAAGACCGCGCGCGCATCCGTTTCGTCGGGCGCATCCGGGATCGTCACGGCAGGCGCGGCCTGCGCGGCGACATCGCGTGGCGCACGCCAGGCGCAATAGGCGGCGATGGCATCCGCCGCGCCCTCCGGCGTGCGGAAGGCGGCGATGCCGGCCTCCGCGAGCAGGCGCAGCGAGGCCTCGGCCTGCGGCGCGAGGAAGGCCGCGACGGGCTTGCCCGGCAGCCTCGCCGCCTCGACCAGGCCCGCCACGGAATCCTGCGGGCGGAACTGCGCCGAGCTGCCGATCACGGCCAGCGCAAGGTCGGTGTCCTCCGCCGCGCGCAGCCCGTCCAGCGCGGCCATCACGCGATCCGGCTTGGTGCCGGCCAGCGTCATGTCGAGCAGCCGCGCATGCGTCGGCAGCTTCGCGGCCTCAAGCTTCGCGGCCGCTGCGGCATCGGGCTTCTTCGCCTCGATCCCGCGCACGCCGAGCGCATCCACGGCCAGCGCGCCGCCGCCGCCCGTGGTGGTCATCACGCCGACGGCGCGATGCGCGCGCGCGGGCGGGCGGCGGCCCGCGACGAGCGGCGGCAGTTCCAATAGCGCTTCCAGCATCGTGACGCGCAGGATGCCATGCGCGCGGAAGAAGGCGTCGGCGGCCGCATCCGTCCCGGCCAGCGCGCCGGTGTGGCTCGCGGCCAGCTCCGCGCCGAAGGGCGAGCGGCCGAGCTTCAGCGCGACGATGGGCTTGCCGAGTGAATGCGCCTTTCGTGCCGCCTCCGCGAGCTTTTCGGGCGCCCGGATCGCTTCCATGAACAGGCACACCACGTCCACCTGCGGATCGTCGAGCAACAGAGAAGAAATCTCGCCGGTGGTGAGGTCCGCCTCGTTGCCGGTGCCGATCAGGTGCGAGAAGCCGAGGCCGCGCGCCGCGCCGCGCGACAGCAGCGCGCCCATCATCGAGCCCGATTGCGAGACCAGCGCGACGCGACCAGTGGCGATGCTCTCCGCCTCGAAGGCCGCATTCGTCGTCAGCGCGATTCTTTCGGACGTATTGATCACGCCCATGCTGTTCGGGCCGAGCAGTCGGATGCCGGCCTGCTTCGCCGTCGCGACCAAGCGCGCCTGCAAGGCCGCGCCTTCGGCGCCGGCTTCCGCGAAACCATCCGCCAGCACGCAGGCCACCGGGATGCCGCGCGCCGCGCAGGCGGCGATTTGCGCCTCCACCTGTTCCGTCCCGAGCAGGACGTACGCGAAGTCGATGTCGCCCGGGATGTCTGCCAGCGAGGCATAGCCGCGCTCGCCCAGCACTTCGGCCGCACGCGGATTGACCGGGAACAGTTCCCCGGAAAACCCGTGACGCCGCAGGTAGCGTTGCGGCCGCGCCGTCAGCCGCCCTGCATCCGCCGAGGCACCGACCAGCGCAATGCGCCGCGGCGACAGCAGCGCCTGAGCGAGGCTCACTTCGGATTGCGCTGGGGGAAAGACCGCCCGAACACGCCCTCCGCGATGCGGTTCTTCATCATCTCGAGCGAGCCGCCGGCGATCATCCAGCCGCGCGTCTTGCGCACGCAGTATTCGATCAGCAGGTCCTGGCTGTAGCCCGTGCCGCCCATCACCTGCATGGACTCGTTCGCCGCCATCCAGCCCGCCTGATTGCATGCGTACTTTGCCAGTGCGATCTCCTGCGCGTCCGGCAGCCCGTCGCCCGCGTTCACGGCCGCGCGGTAGAGCAGCAGCTGCGCGCTATCCAGCGCCACGCGCATCTCCGCGAATTTCCACTGCAGGCCCTGGAATTCCGACAGCGCCTTGCCGAACTGCTTCCGCTGCTCGGCATGCGCCTTGGCCTGCCGGAAGCAATATTCGCCGAGCGCGAGCGCGCGCGTGGTGTTGCCGCAGCGCTCCACGTTGAAGCCCGCGATCTGCTTGCGGAACCCGCCCTCGCCTAGCAGCACGTTCTCCGGCGGGATGAAGACGTTGTCGAAATACAGCGCGCACCAGGTCTCGCCATTCATGTAGCGGCTGGGCTGGCCGAGCCGAAAGCCCTCCATCCCCCGCTCGACGATCACGCTGCCGATGCCGTTCACGCCCGGCCCGAAGCGGCAATAGACCACGAAGACCCCGGCATCCTCGGTGTTCGAGGTGAACACCTTGCCGCCATTCAGGCGCCAGCCATTGCCGTCCTTCGTGCAGGTGGTCTTGAGGTCGGTCAGCGCCGAACCGGCATCCGGCTCCGTCATGCCGACCGCCGCGATGGTCTCGCCGCGCAGCAGCGGCGCGAAATACTTCTCCTTCTGTGCCGGTGTCGCGTATTCGGCGAAGGTGCGGAACGCACCGAAATTCCCGGCCTGCAGCACGTCCGCGCTGCGCGGGCAGACGTACGCAATCTGCTCCATCGCCAGCACCGCGTCGAACAGCGATCCGCCCTGGCCGCCATCCGCTTCCGGCAGCATGATGCCGAAGAGGCCGTTCTCGGCCATCAGCTTCGCCACGTCCCAGGGGAAGCGCTCGTCATGCGCGCGTTCCAGCGCGCCCTTCGCCAGGTGCGTCTCCGCGAAGCGACGGACGGAATCCTGGAAGGCGACCTGCTCTTCGGTGAGCCGAAACCGCATCAGACGGGGTCCCACGAAAAGACGTCGCCGCTGCGATCGAGCGGCAGGAAGGCGCTGCGCAGCGCGGGCATCGCCGTCTCCGCGATCGCCTCCGGCGTCCAGCCCTCGCCGCGATGCGTGCTGCGCACCGGCCGCGGCTGGCTGAACACGAAGATCTCGTTCATCCGCGCGGCGAAGATCTGCCCCGTCACGTCCTTCGCCGCGTCGGAGGCCAGATAGACCGCGAGCGGCGCGTTCTTGTCAGGCGTCATCTGCTGCAGCCGCGCGACGCGCGCCTTCTCGGCCTCCGTCTCCGCCGGGATCGAGCTCGTCATGCGGCTCCAGGCGAAGGGCGCGATGCAGTTCGACCGCACGCCGAAGCGCTGCATGTCCAGCGCGATGCTTTTCGAGAGCGCCGCGATGCCGAGCTTCGCGGCGGAGTAGTTCGCCTGGCCGAAATTCCCGATCAACCCCGAGGTCGAAGTCATGTGCACGAAGGCGCCGGAGCCCTGCTTCCGAAAATGCTCGGCGGCGGCGCGGGAGACGTAGAAGGTGCCGTTGAGGTGCACGTCGATCACCGCGCGCCAGTCCTCCACGCTCATCTTGTGGAAGATGTTGTCGCGGAGGATGCCGGCGTTGTTGACCACGATGTCGATGCGCCCGAAGGCGTCGAGTGCCGCCTGCACGATCCTCTGCGCGCTGTCCCAGGCGGCGACGCTTTCGGTGTTCAGCACCGCCTGGCCGCCGCGCTGCGCGATGATCTGCACGGTCTGCTCGCCGGGCGTCGCGCTGGTCGGGCCCTGGCCCGTCAGGCTCGCGCCGATGTCGTTCACCACCACCTTCGCCCCGGCGATCGCCATCGCGAGCGCGATCTCGCGCCCGATGCCGCCCCCCGCGCCGGTGACGACGGCCACCTTGCCCGCGAGCATCATGCAGACTGCCCCTTCCTTCAGCAGCGGCTTTCTAGTCCCCGGCCGAAGATGCGTGAAGCCGGGTTGCCCCCGCGCAACCTCGCACGTAAATGTCCGGACAAGGGCCCGGGGGAGATCGGAATGGGATTTGTCGCCCTGGAGGGCGTTGGCAAGGTGTTCCAGGGCCGCACGGGCAGCTGGGAAGCCGTGCGCGACTTCACGATCTCGCTCGACGAGGGCGAGTTCTTCTGCCTGCTCGGCACATCCGGCTGCGGCAAGACCACCGTGCTCAACATGCTCGCCGGATTCGAGGCGCCGAGCAGCGGCCGCATCCTGCTTGATGGCCGGCCGGTGACCGGCCCCGGCGCCGATCGCGGCGTGGTCTTCCAGGGCCATGACAGTCTGTACGACTGGCTCACCGCGCTCGACAACATCGGCTTCGGCCTGCGCCTGCGCGGCCTGCCGCGATCCGAACGGCGCGCGACGGCGGAGCGCTTCCTGAAGATGGTCGGGCTGACCGGCCAGGGCGCGAAGCACCCGTCGGAACTCTCCGGCGGGATGAAGCAGCGCATCCAGATCGCGCGCGCGCTCGCCAACGATCCGCGCATCCTGCTGATGGACGAGCCCTTCGGCGCGCTGGATGCGATGACGCGCGCGGTGCTGCAGGCGGAACTGTCGCGCATCTGGGCGGAGACGAAGAAGACCGTCCTGTTCATCACGCATGACATCGAGGAAGCCTGCGCGCTGGCGACGCGGATCGGCGTGATGAAGCGCGGCCCGGGCGGCACGCTGAAGGCCGTGGTGCCGGTGGACCTGCCCTTCCCGCGCGAACGCACCTCCGACGGCTTCATGCGGGTCTTCCGCGAGGTGCACGCCCTGATCCACGAGGAGATCCACGGTGGCCACTAGCCGCGCGGCGACCATCGCCGGCTATGTCGGCGGCTTCCTGCTGCTGTTCGCGATCTGGCATGTCGCGGCGGTCTATCTGGTGCGCTCCGCCCTGTTTCCGTCGCCCTGGCCGGTCTTCGAGCGTGCCTGGCTGCTGATCGAGGACGGCATCCTGCAGGACCAGATCGTCGCCTCCATGCGGCGCATCCTGCAGGGCTTCCTGATCGGCAGCGCGGTGGGCGTGCCGATCGGCCTCGCCATCGGCAGCTTCCGGCCCGTGCGGATGCTGCTGGAGCCCTGGACGGAATTCTTCCGCTTCATCCCGGCCGTCGCGATGATCACCGTCTCCGTGATCTGGTTCGGCATCGGGGAGGAGAGCAAGATCTTCCTCATCGCCTACGCCACCATCTTCGTGGTGATCATCTCCACCGCCGCCGGCGTCGGCGCGGTGGGACGGGACAAGATCCGCGCGGCGCAGTGCCTCGGCGCCTCGCGGCTGCAGATCTTCGCGCTCGTCGCGCTGCCGGCCACCGTGCCCTACATCCTGACCGGGATGCGGGTGGCGATGGCCAATGCCTTCGTGACCATCGTGGCGGCGGAACTCGTCGCCTCCAATGACGGGCTGGGCAAGATGTTGTGGGACGCCCGGCTCTTCATGCAGATCGAGGAGATCTTCGTCGCGCTGATCTCGCTCGGCCTGCTCGGCTTCCTCACCGACCGCGTCTTCCGCCTGCTGATCCGCGCCTTTGCGGGCCGCTTCAACCCGACCATGTGAGACACAGGGAGAACACAGGAATGCTTCGCCGTCATCTTCTCGCCGCCGGTGCGGCCGCCGCGCTGCCGATGCCCGCCTTCGCGCAGGGCCGGCCCATCGCCATGACCATCGCGACGGGCGTGGACCCGTCCTTCGCGCCCTACTATGTCGCCAAGCAGGGCGGCATCTTCGAGCGCAACGGCCTCGACGTCACGCTCAACACAGGCCCGTCCGGCTCCGCCATGGTCGCCTTCCTGATCGGCAACCAGATCAACTCCGCCTATGGCGCGGAGCAGGCGGGCGTCTCCGCGCATCTGGTCGATTCCAACGTCGTCGCGGTGTGCGAGGGCACGGCGCTGCTGCGCTGGATCAGCGTGCTCGGCCGCAACATCACCAGCATGGACCAGCTGAAGGGCAAGCGCGTCGGCGTCGCCCGCGGCACGGGCAGCGAGACCTTCTGGCTCTCCGTCGTCTCCAAGCTGAACCTCAACCCGGCCGACTACACCATCGTGAATGTCGAGGCGCCGGAGATGGTCGCGGCGCTGGAGCGCGGCAACATCGACGCCTTCGCGGTGTGGGAGCCCTGGCCGACGCGGGCGATGCGGGCCATCCCCAACACGCATATCCTCGTCTCGAACGAGTCCATCCAGATCGTCCGCAACTTCGTCTACATGAACAAGGGCTGGGCCGAGCAGAACGGCGAGGCGACGCAGCGCTTCATGCGCAGCCTGATCCAGGCGCAGGAGCTGTGCGCGTCCAACCCGGCCGAGGCCGCGGCGCTGGTCGCGCGCTTCCTGCGCCAGGACCGCGCCTTCGTGCAGGAGCTGATGACGAAGGTGGCCTACCAGATGAACCTGACGCCGGATTCGGTCGCCAACATCCAGCTCGCGATCGACCAGCTGCGCGGCATGAACCGCCTGTCGAAGGAGGTCACGCCGCGCGAGGTGATCTGGACCGGCCCGCTCAGCCAGGTGGCGCCGGACCGCGTGAAGATCTGAACGCCGGGCTGGTCAGGCGGGGGGATCCTCGTAGGGGATCTCCTCCTCCACCAGCTTCCAGATGTGGCGCGCGGTGGGGTTCTGCTGTTCCTCCGCGATATGCGCGGTGAGCCCCGCCGAGCGCGACACGACGGAGACGCCGCGCATGATCGCCAGCGGCATCCCGATCTCGAGCAGCAGCGCGGCGAGCGCGCCGGTGGCGTTGATGGTCAGGTGGCGGCCATGGAGCGCGTCCACCGTCCGGCCGAGCTGCTGCAGCAGGGCGATGTAGTCCCCCTTCATGCCCGCTTCCTGTGCCACGCGGAACAGCCGCGGCGGGCGCGGGTCGTCGGGCTTGTGGAAGGGGTGGCCGAAACCCGGCATCGGCTTCTTCGCCGCGCGATGCGCCTGCACGACGTCCCTGCACCACGCTTCCTTGTCGTCCTTTCCGATGCCTTCGGCGAGCAGCTTCGCGCAGCCATCCATCGTGCCGGCGAAGACATCGCCCACCGCCAGCAGCCCCGCCGCGATGCCCACCTGCACCTGGCTCGGCGCGCTGTCATAGGCGAGCCGCGCGATCATCGAGGTCGGCGTCCAGCCATGGTCCATCAGCGTCACCAGGCAGGCGTCCAGCACGCGCGTCTGGCCGGGCTCCGGCATGCGACCCACGGCCAGCAGGTAGAAGACCTCGGTGAAGCCGTGCTTCCCGATCAGCTCCTCCACCAGGTCGCGTCCCCGGAAGCGGATGGAGGTGGCGTCCGATCCGGCCAGATGTGTCTTCATGCAGGTCTCACTCCGCGTCGCTGAAATCCAAGAGCTTCGTCTTGTACTCGCTTCGCCCGAGGCTGCCATGGGGCACCAGCGTCACCCGCGCGGAGGCGACAAGCGTGGCGCGGATCGCCGCCTCGATCGCCGCGGCGAGGCCCTCGGGCGGCGGCGCGGTGCCCGGGCCGAGCTCCACCTGCACGGGCAGCGGCGGCTCCTGCCGCACGCCGCGGGCGCGCGGGCGGATCAGGATGGCGCCGCTGACCTGCGGCACGAAGCCGGCCACCACCGCGCGCAGGGCCGTGGGAAAGACGTTCACGCCCCGCACGATCACCAGGTCGTCCGTGCGGCCGATGCAGCGCACGCGCGGCGTGGTGCGGCCGCAGGCGCAGGGCGCGTTCCACCAGGCGACATGATCGCGCGAGCGGAAGCGCAGCAGCGGCACCGCTTCGCGCGTGAGCGCGGTATAGACCAGCTCCCCCGTCGCGCCGTCCGTCTTCTCCACCGGCTCGCCCGTCGCGGGATCCACCAGCTCGACATGCACATGGTCGCCGCCGGCGAAATGCATGCCCCGCTGCGCATCGCATTCGCCCCAGAGCGAGATCGAGACGTCGCCGATCCCCATCGCCTCGCACAGCCTTGCGCCGAAGGCGGCTTCCAGCCGGTCGCGGATCGCCGCCTCGCCGCCGCCCGGCTCGCCCGCGACGCAGATGCGCCGCACGCCGAGCGCGTCCGCCGCGATGCCGCGCTCCGCCAGCACTTCCGCAAGATGCACGGCGTAGGACGGCGTGCAGAGGAGCGCCTCCGGCTTCAGCAGCTGCAGCGCGCGGATCAGGCGCTGCGTGTTCCCCGTGCCGACCGGGATGTGGCAGACGCCGAGCGAGGCGATGGTGTCGAGCGCCGCGCCCGCCACGAAGGGACCCGCATTATAGGTGCTGACGGCGCGCATGCCGCGGCGCAGCCCGGTCGCGGTGTAGCTGCGCGAGGAGATCTCGATCCAGCTCGCCAGATCCTTCGCCGTGATCGGCATGTAGCAGGGATCGCCCGTGGTGCCGCTGGTCGAGTAGATGCGAACCAGGTCGTCGGGATCGGCGGCGAGGTGGCGGCCGAAGGGCGGCGCCTCCGCCTGGCTGCGGCGGATCTCGTCCTTCTCCGTGAAGGGCAGGCGCGACAGGTCCTCAAGCCCGCCGCAGGCCGTGGCGTCCGCGAAGCCGGCCGCGCGCAGCTTGTCCGCGTAGAAGGGGGAGCGGTCGAACAGGGTGCGCAACTGCCGGCGTAGCGCCGCATCGTCGCGCGCGCGCTGCGCCGCCGGATCGCGCGTCTCCACCTCGGGCTGGAAGATCATGTCGTGCCCCACGCCTGCGGTTGCCGGCATGGTCGCCGAGGCCGGGCGGATCGCGCAACCGGCCCCCCGCCATCGCCCGGCTGTCCCGGCGGGCGCCATGCGATAGACTGGGCCATGCCCTCGACGTACGAGAACCCGCGCTACCCGCCCGCGCCCACGCCGCAGGGGGCGCAGCATCGCCCGGTGGTGATCGCCGGCGCCGGGCTGGTCGGGCTCACCCTCGCCCTCGATCTCGCGCGGCACGGCGTGGCGGTCACGGTGCTGGACGAGGACGACACCGTCTCCTTCGGATCGCGCGCGATCTGCTTCGCCAAGCGCACGCTGGAGATTTTTGGGCGTCTCGGCATTGGCCACCGTTTCACGGAGAAGGGCATCACCTGGAAGACCGGCCGCGGCGTCCACCGCGCCCCCGCGGCCGGCCGGCCGATGCCGGCGATTCGCATGGACCCGCTCACGCGCCAGAGGATAGTGCGCGCAGCCGGGGCGTCCATGCTTGACCCTGCGCGGCATGGCCCGGACATTTGGCGCATGGCGTTCCTGCACATCGAGGGTCTCACCGCCAGCCATGACGGCCGCAACGACGTGCTGCGCGACGTCTCGCTGCGGGTCGAGCAGGGCGAGGTGGTCGGGCTGATCGGGCCCTCGGGCTCCGGCAAGTCCTCGCTGCTGCGCGCGCTGGTCGGGCTGCTGCGCCCGCGGGCCGGCCGCGTGACCATCGCCGGCCAGCCGGTGGACTATGGCAGCCGCGCCAGCCTGCGCGCCGCGCGCGACCGCTTCGCCATCGTCTTCCAGCAGTTCAACCTGTTCCAGAACATGACCGCGCTGCGCAACGTTGCCATCGCGCCGACCCTGGTGAAGAAGCGCCCCGCCGCGGAGGTCGAGGCCGAGGCCACTCGGTTGCTGGAGCGCGTCGGCCTGGGCGCCAAGCTCAACGCCTATCCGGACGAGCTGTCGGGCGGCCAGCAGCAGCGCGTGGCGATCGCGCGTGCCCTGGCGCTGCGCCCCGACATCCTGCTGCTGGACGAGGTGACGAGCGCGCTCGACCCCGAGCTCGTCACGGAGGTGCTGGACACCATTCGCGCGCTCCGCGACGAAGGCATGACGATGCTGGTCGTGTCGCACGAGATGGCCTTCATCCGCGAAGTGGCGAGCAGCGTGGTGTTCATGGATGCCGGCCGCGTGGTGGAGAGCGGGCCTCCCGCGAAGATCTTCGACGCCCCGGACAGCGCGCGCCTGAAGGACTTCACCGCCAAGATCCTCCGCCACTGAACAAGGACCGCGCCGATGCCCTGGACCCCGCCTGGATCGCATCTTCTGCAGGGCGCCATAGACTGTCATGTGCATTGCGCGCCGCATCTGAACGGCCGCTCCGTCAATGTGTTCGAGGCGGTGCGCCAGGCGGCCGCCGCCGGCATGCGCGGCATCGGCATCATGTGCAACTTCCAGAACACCTCGGGCTATGCCGCGCTGGCGAACCAGGAGCTCGGCCATCTCGGCTGCCACGCCTTCGGCGGCGTCATCATGCAGCCCACCGCCGGCGGCGTGACGCTGGAAGTCGCCAAGGCCGCCATCGGATACGGCTACGGCCCGGGCACCGGCGCGCGCTTCGTCAGCCTGCCCACCCACCACACCCGCTACATCGCCGAGCGCGAGGGCCGCAGCCCCGCCTTCCTGGAAACCACCTTCCAGGTGCCGCCGAACGGCCGCGTGCCCGATCCGGTGCCGGCCATCATGGAGCTCTGCGCCGAGAAGGACGTGGTCTTCGATTGCGGCCATGTCGCCGGGCATGAGGCCGTGGCGCTGGCCGAGGAGGCGCGGCGCCGCGGCGTCACCCGCCTGCGCAGCCATGGCAGCCGCTACGCGGAGGACGAGATCCGCGCCATCGTCGCGCTCGGCGGCCATGTCGAGCTGTCCTTCTTCATCCTCACCCACGCCACCCAGGTCGGCCTGACGCATGTGGACGAGGAGAAGCACCGCATTTCCGGTGGCGCAACGATCCACGATTTCGCGCCGCGCATCCGCGCCGCGGGGGAGCGCTGCATCCTTTCCTCCGATGCGGGCGTGTTCCTGCTGCCGCCGCCCGTGGAGGCGTTCCGCGAATACCTGCTGCTGGTCGAGAGCGTGGGCTTCACCGAGCCAGAGATCCGCCGCATGACGGCGACGAACCCGGCAAGGCTGTTCGGCCTCCCCGATTGACACGCGACGCGTGTGATCCTGACCGTCAGAGCGCGCAGGGCGATCAATCCGGCGTGACTCACGAACCCGTGTGCCGGAGAAAGGCGGCGCTTCCGGCGCGGCCGGCCTAGCTTGGCTCGAGTTCTTGTTGCGAGCAGGGCACACGGCTCCATGTCATCGCTTCTGGCGGCCGGCTGGCCGCCCCGTCTCGCGACGCCCGGATTCTGCGCCCTCGTGACGCCGGAACTGGCGTGGTTGCACCTGCTTTCGGACCTTGCGATCGGCATGGCCTATCTCTCGATTCCGACAGTCCTCGTCCTCGTGCTGCTGCGGCGACGCGATCTTGCCTATCCCTGGCTTGTCGGGCTGTTCGCGCTGTTCATCACGGCCTGCGGCCTGACGCATCTGGCGCATGCCTGGGCGATGTTCAGCCCGGCGCCGGTCACCGAGACGCTGCTCAAGGCGATCACCGCCGCCATCTCCATCACTGTCGCGGTGATGCTCTGGCCGGTGCTGCCCAGGCTGCTGGCGCTGCGCTCGCCCGCGGCGCTGGAGCGCGAGGTGATCGAGCGCCGCGCCGCCGAGGAACGCCTCGCGACGTTTCTGGCGAACCTCGCCGAGGCGGTCTTCGTGGTGCGGGTGCTTCCGGACGACAGGCTCGAGATCGAGACGGTGAACCCCGCCTTCGAACGCATGTTCGGCGTGCCCGCGGAAAGTCTCGCCGGCGCCGCCCCCGAGGTGCGCCTGCCGCCGCAGCTGATCGAGCATGCCCTGCCGCGCTGGCGCATGGCCGCCGCGCAGGGGCAGGCCATGGAATACGAGATCACCGCCGACCTGCCCGCGGGTCGCATGACCTGGCACACCGTCCTGGTGCCGCTGCGCGGCGCCGATGGCCGCGTCGAGCGCCTGCTGGGCTCGGCGCGCGACGTCACCGCCACGCTCCGCCTGCAGGCCGGGCTCGTGCAGAGCGCGCGGCTGGCGACGGTGGGCACGATGTGCGCCGGCCTGGCGCATGAGGCGAGCCAGCCCCTCAACACCGCGGCGCTCTGGCTGCGCCGGGCGCGGGCGACCGGCGGCGGATTGCCCGATGTCGAACGCGCCGGCTTCGCGCGCGCCATCGCCGTGGTGGAAGACCAGCTGCGCCGGGCCGGCGAGCTCGTTGCCCGCATCCGCTCCCTGGCCGGGGCGGAGGGCGAGGCGGATGCGACCTTCGACGCGGCCCAGCCGGTCGCGGCCGCCATGCGCGTTGCCGCGGCGCAGGCGGCCGCGGATGGCATCGCGCTGGAACTGCGCCCCGCCGGCACGCCGCTGCCGGTGCGCGGCAGCGCCGGGCGACTGGAGCAGGCGGTGATGAACCTTCTCGCCAATGGCCGCGACGCCATCCTGGAGCGCCGTCGCAGGCAGTCCGACGCCCCGGCCGTGCTGGAGGTGCGGCTCGCGGAGGAGGCGGGCTCGGTCGTCGTCGAGGTGCGCGACACCGGCACCGGCATCCCCGAGGCCGCGGCCGATGCGATCTTCGATCCCTTCTTCACCACCAAGGAGCCGGGGCGCGGGATCGGCCTCGGCCTGACCTTCGCCGCCAGCGCCGCGCGCGCGATGGGCGGACGCCTGGACGCATGGAACCGGGACGGCGGCGGCGCCACCTTCCGCCTCGACCTGCCGCTGGCCGAGGCGTCGGCCGACCCGGTGCCCGCGCGCCCGGTGCCCGCCTGAGGCGATCCGGCGTTGCAGGAAGCCCACGCACCGCGGCGGATCCTTGTGGCCGAGGACGAGATCCTGGCCGCGATGGCCATCGAGGACGAGCTGGTGAGCGAAGGCTACGCCGTGGAGGTCGCCGCGGACGGCATGGCGGCGCTCGAGGCGGCGCAGCGCCACATGCCGGACCTGCTGCTCACCGATCTGCGGATGCCACGCCTGGACGGCATCGGGCTGATCCGCGCGCTGCGCGGCATGGTGCCGCTGCTGCCGGTGGTGGTGATGACGGGCTATGGCCCGTCCGCCGGCGCCGCCGCGTTCCGCCAGACCGGGGAGGGGCCTGTGGCCCTGTTCCCGAAGCCGGTGGACATGGACGCGCTGCTCGCGGAGCTGCGCCGCCTGCTGCCGCTGGCCGGATAGGCGGCAGGCGCCTTGGCCTGGTCGCGCGCCGTGCCGCTAGACTGGGCTTGAAGGCGATTCGATCGTCCCGCGCGAGGAGGCATTGGCGATGATGATGCACATGCGGGCGCGCTGCCCGGTCGGCCGGCGGGCATGACGGTATTGTTCTCCTTGGCCGGCCGGGTCGCGCTGGTCACCGGCGCGTCCGGCGGCCTCGGCGGGCATTTCGCGCGCGTGCTGCATGAGGCCGGCGCCGCCGTGGCGCTGGCCGCACGGCGCGAGGAGAGCGTCGCCGAAGCAGCGGCGGCGCTCGGCGACCGGGGCATGGCCGTCGCGCTGGACGTGACCGACACAACCTCGATCGCCGCGGCGCTGGATGCGGTCGAGGCGCGCTTCGGTCCCTGCGACCTGCTGGTGAACAACGCCGGGATCGCGGTGACGAAGCCCGTCCTTCAGCAGGAGCCGGCCGACTGGGACCAGGTGATGGATGTGGATTTGCGCGGCGCCTTCGTGATGGCGCAGGCGGCGGCGCGGCGCATGGTCGCGGCCGGGAAGGGCGGCGCCATCGTCAACATCGCCTCGGTCGGCGGGATGCGCGTGATCGGCGGCGTCGCCGGCTACACCGCCGCCAAGGCCGGGCTGCTGCATCTGACGCGGCAGATGGCGGTCGAGCTCGCGCGCCACCGCATCCGCGTCAACGCGCTCGCGCCGGGCTACATCGAGACCGACATCAATCGCGCCTTCTTCGCGTCCGAGCCCGGCCAAGCGATGGTGAAGCGCATCCCGCAGCGCCGCCTCGGCACGCCGGACGACCTGACCGGCCCGCTGCTGCTGCTGGCCAGCGAAGCCGGCGCGCATATGACGGGCAGCGTCGTGACCGTGGATGGCGGGCACAGCGTCAACGCGCTGTAGCGGCCCGACCCTCCCCCAACACAGGGGGAGGGCCTACTATGCGCCGAACGCCAGCGCAGCCGGAACGCCGACATGGATTTCTCCCTCCCGCCCGAGATCGACGCCGTTCGCGCGAAGCTCCGCGCCTTCGTGGATGAGCGGCTGATCCCGCTCGAAGCCGAGCGCGCCAACTACGACGAGCACGAAAACATCCACCCGGATGTGCTGAAGCGCCTGCGCGCCGAGGCGAAGGCGGAGGGCCTCTGGGCGCTGCAGATGCCGAAGCATCGCGGTGGCGGCGGCCTGCCCGTGATCGGCATGGCCGCCTGCTACGAGGAGATGAACCGCTCGATCTTTGGCCCCGTCGTGTTCAACAGCGCGGCACCCGACGACGGCAACATGATCGTGCTGGAGAAGGTCGCGACCGAGGCGCAGAAGGCGAAGTGGCTGCAGCCCATCGTGGACGGCGCCGTGCAGTCCAGCTTCGCGATGACGGAGCCCGATGGCTGCGGCAGCGATCCCGGCCTGACCTACACGCGCGCCGAGCGCGTCGGCAACGACCGCTGGCGCATCACGGGGCGCAAGCACTACATCACCGGCGCCGGCGAGGCGCAGCACTTCCTGCTCATTGCCCGCACGAGCGATGATGAGCGCAAGGGCCTCACCTGCTTCCTGTTTCACGCCGACCAGCCGGGATGGCGCATCCTCCGCCGCATCCCGATCATGGGACCCGAGGAGCATGGCGGCCATTGCGAGCTGCGCTTCGACGGGCTGGAAGTGCCGGACGAGAACGTGCTGATGGGCGTCGGCGACGGCCTCAAGCTCACGCAGATCCGCCTCGGCACCGCGCGCCTCACCCATTGCATGCGCTGGCTCGGCATGGGGCGCCGCGCGCTGGAGATCGCGATGGAGCGCATCCGCGCGCGCGAGAGCTTCGGCATGAAGCTGATCGACCGCGAGAGCGTGCAGGGCCTGATCGGACAGGCGGCAATGGAATTGGAGATCGGGCGGCTGCTGACGATGAAGGCGGCCTGGGTGCTGGACCAGGGCGGCTTCGCGCGCAAGGAGGTCTCGATGGCGAAGATCGTCGTGGCCGATGCGCTGCACAAGTCGGTAGACACCGCGCTGCAGCTTCTGGGCGCGCGCGGCTATTCCAAGGATACGCCGATCGAATGGATGTATCGCTACGCCCGCCAGGCCCGCCTTGTGGACGGCGCGAGCGAGGTGCACCGCATGGTGCTGGCGAATTTCCTGCGTCGCGAGGGCACCGACTTCTTCCAGTGGGGCGCGCATGGATGAAGCGCGCCTGACCCGCCTGCGGGACTGGCTGGCCGCGGCTTGCGGCGACGCATCTCTCCGCATCGCGAACGTCCAAAAACTATCGGGCGGGGCGATCCAGCAGAACTGGGCGCTGGACGTCGAGACCATCGCGGGTGCGCAGCGCTGGGTGCTGCGCACCGACAGCGCCGCGGTGCTCGCCGTCAGCCTGCCGCGCGCTGCGGAATACGCGCTGCTGAAGGCGGCCTGGGATGCCGGCGTGACGGTGCCGGAGCCGCTGTTCCTCTGCGAGGATCCCGGCGTCACCGGCGCGCCCTTCTTCGTCATGCGCCGCGTCGGCGGCGCCGCCCGCGGCCCCCGCGGGGGGAAGGGTTGGTCTCGGGGCGGCGGCCGCGAGAGGCGTGCGCCGGCGCAGGGCCGCGCGCTTGCGCC
>NZ_JBWXTD010000003.1:359971-361599 GCF_056682175.1 Falsiroseomonas sp. RANM36 | reverse complement strand
GCACGCTGGAGATTTTTGGGCGTCTCGGCATTGGCCACCGTTTCACGGAGAAGGGCATCACCTGGAAGACCGGCCGCGTCTTCCACGGCGACCGCGAGGCCTATGCCTTCGACCTGCTGCCGGAAGCGGGTCATGAATACCCGGCCTTCGTGAACCTGCAGCAGTACTATGCCGAGGAGTGGCTGGTGGAGGCCTGCGTCGCGGCCGGCGTCGAGATCCGCTGGAAGCATCGGATCACGCGCGTGGCCCCGGACGGCAACGGCGCCACCGTGATCGTGGACACGCCCGATGGCGGCTATGCGCTGCATGCCGACTGGCTGCTGGCCTGCGACGGCGCGCGCAGCTTCATTCGCGAGAGCATGGGCCTGCCCTTCGCCGGCCAGGTCTTCCGGGACCGCTTCCTGATCGCCGATGTCGTGATCAAGGGCGACGTGGCCTTCCCGACCGAGCGCTGGTTCTGGTTCGACCCGCCCTTCCATCCCGGCCAGTCGGTGCTGCTGCACAAGCAGCCCGACGATGTCTGGCGCATCGACTTCCAACTGGGCTGGGACGCCGACCCGGAGGAGGAGAAGCGGCCGGAGAAGGTGATCCCGCGCGTGCGCGCCATGCTCGGCGAGCATGTGCCCTTCGATCTGGAATGGGTCAGCGTCTACACCTTCCGCTGCCGCCGCATCGAACGCTTCCGCCACGGCCGCGTGATCTTCGCCGGCGATGCCGCGCATCAGGTCAGCCCCTTCGGCGCGCGCGGCGGCAATGCCGGCGTGCAGGATGCGGACAACCTTGCCTGGAAGCTCGCCGCGGTGCTGGCGGGGCGCGCGCCCGAGGCGCTGCTCGACAGCTACGACGCCGAGCGCATCCCGGCCACCGACGAGAACATCCTGAACTCCACCCGCAGCACGGACTTCATCACGCCGAAGAACGAGGCGGCGCGCGCCTATCGCGATGCGGTGCTGGAACTGGCGGCGCGGCATGAATTCGCGCGGCCGCTGGTGAATTCCGGGCGTCTCTCCCGCCCCTCCACCTATGCCGACAGCCCGCTGAACGGCCCGGCGGGATGGGAGGGTGGCGCGCCGCCGGGCACGCCGGCGCCGGATGCGCCGGTGATGCAGGACGGCACGCCGGACTGGCTGCTGCGCCATCTTGGCGACGGCTTCCGGCTGCTGGTCTTCGGCCCGCCCGATGCGGCGCTGGTCTCTGCCTTGCCGCAGGGCGTCGCGGCGGTGTTCGTGACGCCGGAGGAGACGCCGGGCGCGCTGTTCGACCACGCAGGCCTTGCCGCCGCGCGCTTCGCCGCACCGCGCGGCGCGGCCGCGTTGATCCGCCCCGACCAGCATGTCGCGGCGCGCTTCGCCGAGCCCGATCCCGCGGCGATCGGGGCGGCGCTGGACCGCGCGCTCGGCCGCAGCAGCGTGGAGGCCGCCGCATGACGCTCGACACCGCGCCCCGCATCGCCGATCCGGACGGCTTCTTCGCGCTGCTGGTGGAGGCGCATCGCGGCCTGAGCGCCGAGGAATCGCGCCGGCTGGATGCGCGGCTGGTGCTGATCCTGGCCAACCAGGTGGGTAACATGGCGGCGCTGCGCGCGGCGATCGCAGCCGCGAAAGCCGCGGCGCCGGGGCGCGCCGCCC
>NZ_JBWXTD010000003.1:353081-359871 GCF_056682175.1 Falsiroseomonas sp. RANM36 | reverse complement strand
GGGCGGGCCCGCGGCGGCGCGCGGCGGGGGCTCATCACCTCCAATGCCGCCGGCCCCGCGCCGCGGCCGGCCGCCGCCGCCGCGCCGGCGAACGCCGCGGCGCCGGTCAGCGCCGCAGGCCGCTGACCATCGCCTGCTCCAGGCGCGCGAAGGCGTCGCCAAGCGCTGCCTGCATCGCCGCGGCCTTCGCCGGCTCGTCGGCGTCGGCAGGCAGCGGCGCGGTGCCGGCGACATTGAAGGTCATCAGCACGCGCGTCGCGCCGCCGCGGTCCAGCAGCAGCACGCCGGCGAGGCTGGCGCGGGCCTCGTTCGCGGACGGCACGGCTTCCAGCGATGTCAGCTCGCCTTCCAGCACCAGCGTCGCATCGGCCCGGCTGCCGGGCGTGACCACCGCGGCGAAGAGGCCGGATGCGGAGAGCCAGGCGCGCAGCGCGGCCTCCGCCAGTTCGGCGGGCGGCGCAATCCATTCGTCATAGGGCGCGAGGCGGATCGCGCCATCGGGGTGCAGCGTGCGCAGGCCGACATCCTGGATGCCGGCTGCCCCGCGCACGCCGCGCAGCAGCAGGATGCCGGCATCGCGCGGCGCCTGCCGCGCGGCGGGCCGGCGCGGGCTCAGCGCGTAGCGCAGCACGGGGATGTTGGGCTGCTGCAGGACCGAGCAGGCCGACAGCAGCGGCAGGGCGAGCAGGATGCGTCGGTTCATCGGCGGCGCTCCGGTGGCGGTGGCGGTGCGCCGAACAGCGTCTGCGAGGGCGAGTTGCGCAACTGCTGCGTGGTGGCGCGCAGGTTGGTGGTGACGGCGCGCAGGTTCTCCAGGATTGGCACCAGCTCTGCCTGCACGTCCTGCGTGGTGGTGCGGACGGTGCGCAGCGTGCGATCCAGCGCGGCGAGCGTGCCCGGCAATGCCGCGGTCGCGCGGCGGAGCTCGGTCGCCGTCGCCGTGATGCTGGCCACCGCGCCGCGCAGGTCCTCCCCGGCCAGCAGCCCGCGCGCCGCTTCCGCGGCCTCGCGCAGCTCGGTCAGCGTCTTCCCGATGTCGCCCTCCTCCACCGCCGTCCGCAGCAATTCGGCGGTGCGCGCGGCCTCACGCAGCGTGGTCGCGGCATCGCCGCCCGAAGCCTGGTCCCGCAGCGCGTGCAGCAGGTCGGCGAAGTCCTGCATCATCTGCTCGAGCGGCACTTCCGACAGGCGCTGCATCAGCGTCTCCGCCGCTGTGCGCACCTGTGCGACGGTGGAGGGGATGGATGGCACCACCGGGTAGCTTGGGGTCCAGGGGGTCGCCGGCGCGGGGAATCGCTCGGGATCCACGAAGTCGAGCTCGACATAGTTCACGCCGGTGATGCCCTGCGCGCTGATGCGCGCGCGCAGGCCGAGGCCGATCGCTTCGGCCGCCGTGGGCACCTCGCCCACGCGCTCCGTCTCCACCACGAAGCGGACGAAGACCAGGCGGAACGCTTCCGTGTAGGGTGCGCCTTCCGGCCGACGATACTCCGCCGAGACGAGGCCTATCTGGGTCACGCGCCCGACCGGCACGCCGCGGTAGCGCACCGGCGCGCCGACATCGAGGCCCTGGACGGATTCGCTGGAATAGGTCTCGAAGGTGGCGGTCGGCCCGCCGCCGCGGTTGCCCGCGAGGAACAGCGCGAAGCCGAAGGCGAGCGCCGCGCCGATCACCACCAGCGCGCCGACGCGCAGATAGAGGGCGCTCGACTTCATGCGGCCTCGCGCCGGAAGAAGGCGCGCACCGTCGGCTGCGTGCTCTCCTCCCGCCGCCGGCGGGGGTCGCCTTCCGCGATCACGCCCTTCGCCTCCTTGTCCAGCATGATGCAGCGGTCGCCGATCGCCAGGATGGAGGCGAGCTCGTGCGTCACCACGACGAAGGTGGTGCCGAGCGTGCGGGCGAGGTCGCGGATCATCGCGTCGAGCCCCGCGGAGGTGATCGGATCGAGGCCGGCGGAAGGCTCGTCCAGGAACAGGATCGGCGGATCGAGCGCCAGCGCGCGCGCGACGCCCGCGCGCTTCAGCATGCCGCCCGACACCTCCGACGGCAGGCGCGCGGCCGCCTCCGAGAGCCCGACCAGGCCGAGCTTGGCGCGTGCCACCTCCGCGCGTGCGGCCGGCTTCAGGCTGGTGTGCTCGGCCAGCGGCATCTCCACATTCTCGAGCAGCGTGAGGGAGCCGAACATCGCGCCCTGCTGCCACATCACTCCGATCCGCTTCAGCAGCGCGAGCCGGGCCTTCCCCTCCGTCGCCCAGACATCGGTGCCGAGGATCGTCACGCGGCCTGCCAGCGGCGGGACCAGCCCGATCATCAGCTTGAGCAGCGTGGACTTGCCGCAGCCGGACCCGCCCAGGATCACGAAGACCTCGCCGCGCCGCACATCGAAGGAGACGTCGCGGAACAGCACGTTGCCGCCGAAGCCCGCCGCCACGCCCTCGCAGCGGATCACCGCCTGGCCAGCATCCGGCGCGGCGCTCACAGCCCTAGCCTCTCGTAGAGCACGGCGAAGAGGCCGTCGAGCAGGATGATGGAGACGATACCGCCGACCACCGCCGCGGTCGCCGCATCGCCCACCGCGCGCGGGCCGCGCCCGGCGCCGAGCCCGGCCCGACAGCCGATGGCCGCGATCGCCAGGCCGAAGAAGCAGGATTTCAGCAGCCCGCTCAGCATGTCCGTCAGCTGCAGCCAGCGGGAGAGCTGCTGCGTGACGGTGGTGAGCGGGAAGCCGAACAGCCCCATGATCATCGTCATGCCGACAAGGCCCGCCAGCGTCAGCAGCAGCGACAGCACCGGCATCACCAGGATGCCCGCCAGCACGCGCGGCAGCACCAGCAGCGCCATCGGGTCCACCCCCATGATGCGCAGCGCCGCCACCTCCTCGTTCACGCTCATCGTGCCCAGCTCGGCGGCATAGGCGCTGCCGGTGCGCCCGGCCAGGATCACGCCCGCCATCAGCGGCCCGAGCTCGCGCAGCAGGGAGATGCCGACGAGGTTGGGCACGAAGATCTCCGCGCCGAAGCGGCGCAGCGGGATCGCGCTCTGGAAGGCCAGGATCACGCCGAGCAGGAAGCCGAGCAGCAGCGTCAGCGGGAAGGCGCGGGTGCCGGCTTCGTCGAGGTGGCGCATCACCTCGCCCGCGCGCAGCCGCCAGGGGCGGAGAAGCGTGCCGAGCGCCACCAGCGCGAGCTCGCCGATGAAGGCGACCGCGTCGAGCACGCCGCGCGCCGCAGTCCAGCTCGCCTTGCCGATGCGCGCCAGCAGCGGCAGCCTCTGTTCCGGCTTCGGGCGCGGCGCGGCGAGCGCGGCGCGCACGCGCTCCAGCACATCCGACACCTGGGGCGGCGCGCCGCGGATGGCGTTGCCGGCGCCCGCGGCCTCCGCGGTGACCAGCAGCGTGGCGCCGGTGGTGTCGAGGGCGGAAAGGCCGGCGAGATCCAGCACCACCGGCCCGCCGGCGGCCTCCGCCATCAGCTTCGGCCAGAGCGCCGCGGCGGCCTGGGTGTCGAGCCGGCCCGAAAGCCGCACCACGCCCGCCTCCGGCCCCACCGTCATCTCGCACGCATCCGGGGGGGCGGTCGCTGCCTCAGACATCCTGCATCAATTCGGTGGCGCGGCGCGCGGGTCAAGCCGCGGCGGCAAGGGCGTGCGCCGCCGCCTGCGCGCCGGACATCCACGCGCCGCCGACGGTGCCGGCCAGGGTCGCGTGGCAGGCCTCCCCGGCGAAGCAGAGCCGCCCGCCGGCCAGTGGCGCCGCCAGCACCGCCCGCGCCCCTGCAGCGCCGACCCGGGCATGGCTGTAGGCGCCGCGCGTGAACGGATCCGTGATCCAGTCCGAGACCAATGCCCCCGGCCGGAAGGCGTCGGGGGCGGCGCTGCCGAGCCGCAGCGCGATCTCCGCCCGCACGAGCGCCTCCGCCGCCGCCGGCCCTTCCCGCGCCACGTCGAGGGCCAGCCGGCCGCCGATCCAGGCGGAGGCGATGGGCTGGCCCTGCGGCCAGAAGGTGATGGGAACCAGATCCTCCCCCTCCGCAACCATCCGGTCGGTGGAGGCGTGGTCCGGCAGGCCCAGCCGATCCGCGCCCGCGGCCGCGAGTGCCAGCTTGATCGCACCGCCGAGCGGCAGGTCCTGCGCAGCCTGCATGACCTCGGCCGGCAGCGGCGGATCGAAGCGCAGCGCCCCGGCGGCGAGCAGCGCGGTCGGCAGGGTGCAGATCGCCGCCCGTGCCCGCAGCGTGCCGAACGGGCCTTCCGCCACCGCCTCGTGGCCGCCCCAGCGCAGCCGGTCCACCGGGGCGCCGAGCGTCGCCGGCAGCCCGGCGCCCTGCCGCGCGACCAGGCTGCCAAGTCCGCCTTGCGGGAGCAGGTTCGATCCGGAGAGCAGGGTCGCCGCGAAGTCGCGCAGGCTGATCTCCTCGATCGGCCAGGCGGCGATCACCCGGCCCTGCCAGGCGGCGACCGTCGCGTCCCAGGGGCCGCCGCGCGGTGCGGCCTGGGCGGCGGCGATGTCGGGGCCGGGCAGGGCAGCGCGGTCGCGGATCGCGCGCTCGAAGGCGGCCCAGGCGGCGTCGTAGGCGGCGTCCTCCGCCGCCGTGATGCGCCGGCCGCCGATGAAGGTGACCTCGCGCCGCAGCGCGTCGCTGTCGGCGAGCGGGATGCCGTGCTCTCGCGCCAGGTCGGCCAGCGGGTTGTGCTCCGCGTCATGCAGCCAGGTGGCGCCGAGGTCGAAGGGAAGGCCGAGGCGCGTATCCGTCAGCGCGCGGCCGCCGATGCGGTTCCGCGCCTCCAGCACGCGCACGCGCCGCCCCGCCGCGAGCGCCGTGCGCGCGGCGGCGATCCCGGCCGCGCCGGCGCCGATCACCAGGATGTCGCAATCGCTCACGGCGGCAGCGATTCCAGGGCCTGGATGAGCACCGCCGCGGCGACCGAGACGTTCAGGCTCTCGACACGCCCCGAACCGGGCAGCGTCACGCGATGCGCGCAGGCGGCGATGGCCGCCGCACCCGGCCCCGTCTCCTCATTCCCGAGGAGCAGCGCGAAGTTTTTCGTGCGTGGCAGCGCGGTGGGGGCGACGCCGCCATGGGCGACGGCGGCGAGGGTGGTGAAGCGCGGCGCCATGGCGCGCAGCGCGACGGGCAGGTTCGCCGCGCGATAGAGCGCGAGATGCTCGAGCCCGCCTTCGGCCGTGCGATAGGCGGCGTCCGACAGCCCGGCCTGGCGCGCATCGTCCGAGAGCAGCATGCCCGCGCAGCCGAAGAAGGCGGCGCTGCGCGCGATGGCGCCGAGATTGTGCGGATTGCCCACCGCATCCAGCACCGGCAGCACGCGCGCGGAGAGCAGCGCGGCCGGGAAGGGCACGCCGAGCTCCGGCACCGCGCGCGCCTCCGCCACCGCGACGATGCCGCCGTGATGCGGCGTGCCGCCGATGCGGGCCAGTTCCTCGGGCGGCACCTCGCGGTAAGGCTTGCGGGCGGCGGCGAGTTCCTTGCAGAGCGGCCCGGCCTCGCGCCGCCGCGCCGGCAGGTAGAACAGGCGCAGCACCGCCTGCGGCCGCCGCGCGAACAGCGCGGCCACCGCGGCGGGGCCGGCGATGCGCTCGGTCCCGAAGCCGCTCAAGGGGCGGTGGCCGCGGCGGCCGCATTGGCGCGGGCGGCGAGGAACTGCTCGTTCTGCGCGCGGATCTTCGCCGCCTCGTCGTCGTAGAGGAAGGGCAGCGTCGCGTAGCGCCGGCCCCGGGTCACCGGCCGCGCCTCGTGCAGCAGCGAGCAGGAGAACACCACCGCGCCGCCGAGTGGCGCGCGGTAGGTCTGCGGCCCGAACTCCGGAAAACAGAGATCGCCGCCCTCGTACTCGCCGGTGTTGAGGTTGATCGTCACCGCGAAGCGGCGATGCGCGGTGCCGAGCGTGGTGTTGTCGCGATGCGCGCGGAAGAAGCCCTGGTCGGCGGAATCGTAGCAGGCGACGATGTAGCGCTCGATCCGCGTGGCCTTGAACTGGAAGGCGCGCTGGATCTCCGGCACCAGCCGCGCCACCAGCCGGGCGCGGAACTTCGCCTGCATCGCGGGATCCTCGATCGCGGCGTCCTTGCGGCGCTTGTGGCCGGGATCGAGCAGGCCGACCGTCTTGCCGTTGACGTCGCGCATGAAGCCGCTCTCGCCGCCGCCGGCGGCTTCGTAGAAGGCGATCAGCTCGCGGCAGAAGGCGGGCTCGAACACCCGCGGCACGATCAGGACGGGAGCGTGCAGGGGAACGCCGGCATGCTGCGCCGGCGGCGGCAGCATCGCCAGCGTCGCCATCGCCTGCGCGCCCTCCTCCAGCGGCCAGACGCCGAAGACGCGCAGCATGGGATCGAGCAGCAGCCAGCCGGTGCAGGGCGTGCCCTCCTGCGGTTCGGCGCGGAGCGCGCGGCGCACGCTGCCATCGTCGTCCCACAGCACGCGGATGCCGGTGGCATCCCGGATCCGTCCCGCGCGCTCGTCCTCCGGCTCGGTGCCGATCACGACCATGTAGGCATTGTCGGTGTCGAGGCGCGACGCATGCGGCGCGATCGTCGCGGCCAAACGCTCCGCCTTGCCCGGCTCGGCCAGCGATCCGGGGATCAGCACCACCAGCCAGCGGCCGGCCAGGGTGTTGAAGGCGAAGCGCGGATTGACCGCGGAACGCGCGTGGAAGTCGGCGACCGGCTCGCCGATCGCGTAGCGCGGGCGGATCATGCCGGCGTGCTCCCCAGGCTCTGCATCACCGCCTCCGGGACCTCGATGCCCTCTTCGGCGGCGCGGCGCGCCTGCGCGG
>NZ_JBWXTD010000003.1:350801-352981 GCF_056682175.1 Falsiroseomonas sp. RANM36 | reverse complement strand
GGCGCGGCGCGCGCCGGGGGTGCGCACGCCGGGATCGCCGAGCATCGCGCCGACCAGCGCCTCGATCCGGTCGAGGAAGGCCTCGCGCCCGGCCAGCGCGCCCGGATCGATCGCGATGATCGCCTGGCCGAGGCGGGGGCGGTTGCCCTCGGCCGCGAAGAAGCTGTCCGCCTCGAAGCCGAAGGCGGCGCCGGTGAGCGCGCAGCACAGCAACTCCACCACCAGCGCCAGCAGCGCGCCCTTGTCGCCGCCCATGGCGAGCATCGCGCCGCCGAGCGCGGCCCTGGCGTCGGTGGTCGGGTTGCCCGCGGCGTCCAGCGCCCAGCCTTCCGGGATCGGCGTGCCGGTCTTCGCCGCGACCATGATCTTCCCGCGCGCCCCCTGGCTCAGCGCCATGTCCACGACCAGCGGGTCCGCGCCCCGCCGGGGGGAGGCGGCCGCGACCGGGTTGGTTCCCATCAGCGCGCGCCGCCCGCCGGGCACCGGCATCGCGGCGGGCGAGTTGGTGAAGGCCAGCGCCACCAGGCCCCGCCGCGCCAGCGCCGCGACCGGCAGCCCCATCGCGCCGCTGTGGTGGCTGTTGGTGATGCCGGCGACGGCGACGCCATGCGCCGCCGCCCGCGCCGCTGCTTCCTCGACCGCCCGCGCCAGGGCCGGGTAGGCGAGGCCGTGCCGCGCATCCACCAGCACCGCGCCGCCGCGCTCGGCGCGGATCGCCGGCTCTGCCGCGCCATCGGCGCGGCCGTTGCGCAGGAAGCCGGCATACATCGCCACGCGCGACAGCCCGTGGCCGGATTGCCCGAGCGCCTCGGCCGCCACCAGCGACGCGGCGGTCAGCGCCGCCATGCGCGGATTGGCGCCGGCCGCGGCCCGCGCCTCGCGCGCCAGCGTCTCGGCCTCGGCCAGGGTCAGTCTCGGCACGGCTCACCCATCGACACGGATGTTCGCCTCCTGCACCAGCTTCGCCCAGCGATCCACCTCCGCGTTGATGAACTGCGCGGAGCGCGCGGCATCCCAGCCCAGCACCTGGAAGCCGCCCTCGGTGGCGCGGCGCGACGTCTCGGGGTCATGGATCGCCTTCTGCACCTCGGCCTCCAGCCGCGCGCGGATCGGCTGCGGCGTGGCGCTCTGCGTCAGCACGGCGGTCCAGTTCGTCATCTCGAGCTGCGGCACGCCGACCTCGCGCACCGTCGGCACGTCCGGGACCAGGGCGTGGCGCTCGGCGCTGGTGATGGCGAGCGGGCGCAGGCGTCCGCCGCGGATCTGCGCGAGGCATTCCGGCAGGTTGCTCACCATCAGGTCGAGATTGCCGGCGGCGAGGTCCGTGACGCCCGGCGCGCCGCCGCGATAGGGCACATGGGTGATGTTGTCGCCGGCGCGCGAGGCCTGGCGGAACAGCTCGAGGCCCAGATGCGGCGGCGAGCCGTTGCCCGAGGTGCCGCCATTCATCGTGCGCGTGCGCGCCAGCTCCATCAGCTGCGCGAGGTTCTGCGCCGGGCTCTTCTCCGCATTGACCACGACGACGAGCGGCAGCGAGCCGAGCACCGAGAGCGCGGTGAAGTCGCGCTTGAAGTTGTAGGGCGCGTTCGGGAACAGCGTGTAGTTCACCGCATGGGTCAGGGTGATGGCGAGCAGCGTGTAGCCGTCCGGCGCCGCCTTGGCCGCCGCATCCGCGCCGATCAGCGCATTGCCGCCGGCGCGGTTGTCCACCACCACCGTCTGGCCGATGTTCTGGCTCATCCGCTGCGCGACGAGCCGCGCCATGATGTCCGTGAGCCCGCCCGGCGCGAAGGGCACGATGTAGCGCAGCCCGCGGTCGGGAAAGGCCTGCTGCGCGCGGGCGAGGCCCGGCAGGGCGAGGGCGGCGGCAAGTCCCAGCGTCGTGCGGCGGTTGATCATGGACGTCTCCCGTACGTGTTTGTGCACGGAAAGAGTGGCGGCGGCGCGGGCCGGCGGCAAGGTTTCAGGCGGGGCGCGCCTCGATCTCGGCATAGCAGACGCGGTCATCCGCCGGCCGGCGCCCCCCCCCCCCCGGGGCCCCCCCCGGGGGGGGGGGGGGGGGGGGCCCCCCCCCCCGCGCCGCCCCTCCAGCCAGCGGAAACGAGAGAAAATGTCACTCACCGCCCTCGCGCTCTGCTCGCGCGCGTTGCTGCGCCTCGGCGCCCAGCCGATCGCCTCGC
>NZ_JBWXTD010000003.1:342226-350701 GCF_056682175.1 Falsiroseomonas sp. RANM36 | reverse complement strand
GGCGCGCCCCCCCCCCCCCCCCCCCCCCCCCCCCCCCCCCCCCCCCCCCCCCCCCCAACGCCGGATGCGCCCCGCCGGGGGGCAGTGGCGGGGCGTCCCACACCAGGCGATGCGGCGCGCTGGCGGCGAAGCCGGCGGCGGCGAAGGCGTCCAGCATCTCGGTCAGGCCGAGGCGGTTGTTGTAGAGCCCGGCGCGGCCCACCGCCTTTCCTTCCCAGAAGCCGGGCGAGAAGCGCAGGTGGCGCAGCGCGCCGCCGAGATGGTCGTGGAAGTCCACGCCATGCAGCCCGATGCCGTCCGGCGCCGTCACGCGGCGCAGTGCTGCCAGCAGCGGTGCCAGCGCGTCGCGCCGCACATGCTCCAGCGCGACTTCCGAGAAGACGAGGTCCACCGATCCCGCCGGCACCTCCGCCAGCCGCTCCGGCCCGCCGATCAGCAGCCGTGCGCCGCAGGCGGCCAGCACCTCCGCATGCGTCGCGCAGCCCGAGAGGTCGGGCGGGGAAAGGCCGGCGGCGCGGGCGGCTTCGGCGGCGCGGCGGTAGGGCTCGAGCTCGCGCGGCGCGTCGTCCTCGACATCGAGGTAGAGGATCGGGCCGAGGCCGAGCGCGGCGGCGATCGGGGCGCGGCGGACCATCGCGCCGGGGCCGATCTCCAGCACGCTGCGCGGCGCGCGGCCGAGGCGCGCCGCGGCGCGGGCGACGAGGTCGGCGAGCGGCGGCACGAGGCGGGCGGGATCGTCGGCCGCGAAGGAATGGCGCCGCAGGCCGAGGGCCCGCCAGGCGCGGGCCGGCACCGGCAGGCTGCCGAGCACCAGCTTGACCGAGAACTTGACCCACCAGGGCACGGGCGCCCCGGCGGCGTAGCCGGGCGGGACGGGGGTTTCGGCGGGCGCCGTCGTTTGCATGAGGGCTGCTTAGCCCGCCGGCGCCGCGCGGTCAGCCGGCGGGTTCAGAGGCCGCTGTCGCGCCGCGCCTTCTCCAGGGTGGCGACGATCTGACGGCTGGCGAGCCAGGCCGGCAGCCAGCCGAACCCGGTGGTCAGCGCCCCGCCGATCCAGCCGAGATGCCCGGACAACGCCCGCAGCACGCGCCGGATGCGCTTGGCGAAGGCCGCCTGCAGCGGCGCGGGATCGAAGCGGCCGACCGGCCAGTCCGGCTCCGGCACGGGGTCCTTCGCCGGATCCCCGGCGTCGCGCAAATGCGGCGCCAGCCACACCAGCGGCACCAGCCGCTTCTCCGGCTTCATCCCGTGATCGGCCATGACGCGCAGCGCCAGGGGGGTCGGCGCGCCGGCCGCGTCGCAGGCCCAGTGGCGCACCACCGCATTGTCCACCGGCACGGCGAAATAGCGCTGCAGGAAGTTGCGGCAATTGTGCCGGCCGAGCAGGAAGTCGTGTTCCCGGAAATCGCGGCAGAAGAAGCCGAGGAAGCCGCCCAGCGCACCGCCGGCGAGCGCGGAGGCGCCTTTCGGGCGACCGGGCCCGTCGGCGCTGGGCGCGATGATCTGCCGGCTGAACACATCCGCCTGGGTCGCCAGCCAGATGTCCACCGGGCGGAAGCGTGCCTGGTTCTTCCAGGCCGAGATCAGCGCCGCCAGGATCTGCGGCAGCGGCGTGGTGCCGTCGCGCGGGCCGGGATCGGGCGGCTCCGGGAAGGGGTCCACCATGATCATCGCCTGCGTCGCCTCGGCCGGTTGCGGCACCAGCGGCGCGTCGCGCTTGATCAGCAGCGCGTCGCGGCAAAGGTCGGTGGGCTCGTTGTTGGCGATGCCGCCATCCACGCAGAGCATGGTCGCCCGGTCGGGGTCGAGCACCGTCCAGGACGGCTCCAGCACTTCCCACACGCCTTCGTTCGGCCGGTCGGGGTCGCCCTTCGGCACGAAGATCGGGCGGCGGGCGCGGTTTTCGGGCTGGCGGCTGAGCACCCGCGCCGGCAGCGCCCCGGGAAAGGCGCCGGAGGCCAGCGCCGAATTGCCGAGCGCCGACCAGGTCGGGTCGCCGCGCGCGGCGTCGCCCGGCAGCGGCAGGTAGTTCGCCGGCGGCTTCGCGCCCGTGGGGGCGGCGAGGAAATCCATCACCTCGGCATGGTCCATCATGCCGCCCGCCACCTCCTGCGCGCCCTCGAACCGCAGCTGATAGGGCGTGCCGGTGAGGTTGCCGACCGTCATCCGCACGCGCAGGTCGGCGATCCAGCCGCGATGCTTCGGCGCCGGGCTGGGCTGCAGGCCGTCCGGGCGGGCCGGGTCGGGCGACAGGATCTGGTCCACCGCATCCGACAGCCAGGCCCCGTTCAGGACGGAGCGGAAATGCCCGGCATCGAGGTCGGTCGTGTCGAGCAGGCGGGTGATGTGGGGCTGGTCCACCCAGGCCCAGGCGAAGGGATTCCGCCGCCGCGCCTCGGGATCGCGCAGGCTGCGCGCGTCCATCGGCGCGAAGCTGCGATTGGCCCAGGCGGCGACGGTCGCGGCGTTCATCGCGCCGGCCGAGGCGCCGACCATGGCGCGCAGCACGACCTCATGCGTCGGCACGCCCTCATGCCCGGCTTCGCGCGCGGCCTCGAAGGCGTCGAGCGCCTCGAACAGCAGGTCCAGCACGCCGGCGGTGTAGGCGCCGGCCGAGACGGCGCCGGCGGCGACGATGCCCAGCTCGAAGGCGGGCCGGTCTTCTGATGTGCTCATCCGCGACCTCCTGCCGGGAGACTACCCCGGATGGCGCGCGCGATGGGCGCCGATTCGCGCCTCAGTTCCCGCCGGGCAGCAGGAAGGGCATCTCGGAGATCGCGCGCGCCACCCACTGCAGCGGCACCTCGCCCGCGCGGTCGGCGGCGACGAGTTCGCGCGGCGTCGCGGAGCGTGCGGCGGGCAGCGCCGCGGCGAAGGCGATCACGAAGCCGATGAAGGCGAACATCACGAAAACGGCGGTGCGGTTCATGTCCGGCTGCTCCCTGCCTTGCCGGGGTGGAGTTTCCCCTGGCCGCATGTCGCGATGGCTTCGCGCCACGGGCGTCGTGTTGCGCGCGTGTTTCGCGCGAGGGGCGAGGGGGCTCATCGGGCCGGCGGCATGAAGGGCCGGCCGGCCAGCGCCTGGGCCATCCATTCGGCCGGGACATGCTCGGCGAGCGCGACCGGCTGCGGGGCGGCGGAGCGCGCGGAGGGCAGGGACGCGGCGAAGGCGAAGAGGAAGCCCAGGAAGGCGAACAGGACGAAGACGGTGGTGCGGCGCATGGTTCGGTCCTCCGTGCCCGGAGGCCCCTCGCCGCCGGTGAGAGGGACTATGCCGCCGCATCCCTGCGAGGGTGTGTCGCGCGGTTTCGTGTGCGTTGACGGTCCGCTTCGCGTGTTGCGCGGTTAGCCCCGCGGCTCTGCGACCACGCCCTGGAACGCCGCCCGGGCCGCGGACAGCGCTTCGCGATGGTGCTTCGCTTGCGGCAGGCGCAAGCTTCGCCGGCCGATCGCCCAGCTTTCACCGGGCGCCACGCGGGCCTGACGCATGACAGGCTGTCCGAGCGCGTCCCTCTGGACGAACGCCGCGCGGAGGTCGGGCGTCAGCGCCGTGTCCCACTCGCCTGCAAGGCTGTGGGCGCGCCCCATGGCGGCGGCGAAGGAGGCATCGTCGGTCGCGTCGCTCAGTCGCAGCCAGATGCAGCGGCCGGCGCCGAGAGCGCGTTCTACTCCCGCGCCGAGCACGCTCATCAGGCCGTCGAGAATCTCCGCATGGTCCTCGTGCGGGCGATTCAGGATCTGGTAGCCGAGCGTCGCGTCCTGCAATCGACCGCGGAACAGCATGTGCAGCTGGAAATAGAAGGGGAAGGCATAGCCGTGTGCATGCACGGTGCCGCCACTCGAGAACTCCGCGGATAGCGCTCCCTCGGCTTGAACGCCGGCGCGCAGCCGCGCCGCGTAGCCCTGCAATTGGCCCGGCCGGCTAATGGACGGGTAGAGCATGAGCCATATGCCGGAATGCGCGGCGTCCGCCTCCACCAGTCCCTCTGTCGCCATCGCAGCGGCCAACGCTGCGATGGGAGAGCAAGGCGCCGCGCCGGTCGCTGTCCGGGTCGGGCCTGGGATGCCAAGCCTTTCGCCGAAGTCTGCCAGCGGCAGGTCCCAGGCGGTGCGGTCGAAGCCCGCGATGGCGCGGGCGAGGGCCGAGCTCAAGGTGGCGAGGGAATGGTCGGCGGGGTGCAGCGCCCCGCTTGCCCAACGCGCGACGACCGACTTGTCCACGCCGACCTGCTGCGCCAGCGCCGTGCGCGAGAGATTGGCGCGGCCGAGCGCGAGCTTCAGCTTCGCGCCGAATGCCTCGATGCCGTCGCGCCGCGCCATGGGCTGGCTCTCCCTGGCGCAGGGTCGCGTCCGGACGCAACGGTTGTCAAAGGAAATGCTGGCCCTGGCGGGCGCTGGCAGCCAGGTCGCTCCGCCGCTCGTCGGCGTCAGACCGCCCGAGCGGTCCGAGCAGCGCGGCGATGACCAGGATCACGAGAAGGGCGATCAGCATGACGGGCCTCCCTGAGGACGGCCCGAGACTTCCGCGTTTCAGCGCGCGCGCGGAGCGGCGCCGACGGGCGCCGGAAGGCGCATCGCGATGCGTACCGCGATGCGCCCTGGTGCGTCAGGCGCTCTCGTAGAGGCGCGTCAGGCTGAACTCGCGGTGGCCGAGGATCTCGGCCGCCGTGTGCTGGCCATCCGCCGTGCGGAGGATGCAGTCGAGCAGCGCCTCGCCCGCATCGTCCATGTTCATGGTGCGCTGCAGGATGCCCGTTACGTCCACGTCCACATGCTCGGACATCGTGCGCATGGTGCGCGGGTTCGCGGTCAGCTTGATCACCGGCACGATCGGGTTGCCGATGACGTTGCCCTGGCCGGTCGGGAAGGTGTGCACCGCGAAGCCGGAGGCCGCGCAGAGCGTCACCATCTCCGCCGCCGCGGAGGAGCTGTCCATGAACCACAGCCCCGGATGCGTCGGCTCCTCGGCCTTGTCGAGCACGCCATCGACCGTGCACTTCTTGCCGATCTTCTGGATGTTGCCGAGCGCCTTCTCCTCGATGGTGGTGAGCCCACCCTCGATATTGCCCTTGGTCGGCTGGCTCTCGGACAGGTCGGAGGTCTTGTTGGCCTCGATCACCGCCTGGTAGCGGTTGAACATCGCCATGAACTGGTCGCGCACTTCCGGCGTCTTGCAGCGCGCGGCGACCAGATGCTCGCCGCCGGTGATCTCCGACGTCTCGCCGAAGACCAGCGTGTTGCCGTTCTCCCAGAGCTTGTCGAAGGAATTGCCGACGGTCGGGCAGGAGGCGAGGCCGGAGGTCGTGTCGCTCTCGCCGCACTTCGTGCTGACCCAGAGGTCCTGCAGCGGCGCGCGGGTCTTCTTCAGCGCGGTGGCGTATTTCACCATGCGATAGGCGGCGCGCGAGGCGGCGGCGATGGTGTTGATGTCGCCGTTCTGCTCGATGGCGAAGAACTCCACCGGCTTGCCGGTCTTGGCGATGCCCTCGGCGACCTTGCCGGCCCAGCCGAGCTCGATGCCGATGACGACGACGGCGGCGACGTTCGGGTTGCAGCCGGTGCCGATGATGGTGCGGAAATGCAGGTCGAGGTCTGCGCCGAACTGCAGACGCCCATAGGCGTGCGGGATGGCGAGCGTGCCCTGGATGTTGCGCGCGACACCCTCGGCCGCGGCGTTGGAGATGTCGTCCACCGGAAGGATCAGGACGTGGTTGCGCACGCCCATCCGGCCGTTGTCGCGGCGCCAGCCTTCGAAGGTCGCGCTCTTGAGGTCGATGCCCATGATCGCGGTCCCCTTACCAGCGCTTCGTCTTGACGTTGTGGACGTGCAGGTGCTCGCCGGCGCCGATGTCCTTCACGGCCTTGCCGATGTCCACACCGTATTTGATGATCGTGTCGCCGGACCTGATCCCCTTGATCGCCAGCTTGTGGCCGATCGGGATGTCGTTCTTCGCGTCGAACTCGATCAGCTTGTCCTGGTCCATGATCCAGCCGGTGAGCTTGGTGCCGGCCTTCAGGCCCTCCACCACCACCACGCCAACGCTGTCGCCCTCGTCATGGACGACGAAATGGATCGTCATCGCGCTTCCTTCCCCCGGTTCACGGTCCGCAACAGGGGGCGCACCCTAGGCGCCGCGCCGCGGGGGTTCAACCGGGGGCGATGCCGGCGCGACGGGCGATCGTGCAGAGGCTGCGGCGATAGGCGGCGACGCGATCCGGGTGCATCGCCTCCGCCCCGTCGGCCCGGCGTCCGGCGAGGTAGGTGTAGCTCTCGATCCGTTCGACATGCGGCGGCAGCGGCACGGCGGCGCGGTCCACCAGGTGGCGGAACAGGTCGGCGGCCAGGTCGCCCTTCAGCACCAGCCAGCGCGGCGCTGCGGCTTCCAGCTGCCAGCGCAGCACCGGCGCCCAGGTCTCGGCGCGCGCGAGCAGGGGCGCGAGCTTCCCCTCGCGCCGCGCCGCGCCATCCTCCACGCATTTGATCAGCGTGGTCACGTAGCAGCGCCAGCCGCCTGGCGCCCGGGGCTCCCCGGTCTTGAACCCGGCCTCCGCCAGGGCGGCGCGAAAGACCTGGTCGCCGGGCGTGCTGTTCCATTGCGCGTCCGGGGTGGCCAGCGGCGCTTTCGCGCGCCCGCGCGCGCCGAGGCCCGGCGCCTCGGCCAGGAACCAGACCGGCGCGAAGGGATCGCCGAGGCTCGCGGTCAGTCCGGGGTGTTCCGCGCGGTGGTCACGAAGGGCCGGGTTCGCGCGGAAGACGGCATCCACATGCGCTGCCAGCGCAGTCTCGTAGTTCCTCAGGTCCAAGGCAGCGCCGTCTCCCTCCATGCCGGGGCGCAGCATAGTGGAACCGGCGCGCTGTTGCAGGTTCGGAATGGCAATGAAAGCTTCGGAACGCTGCGCCATCTTGCGGGAAGCGAGTGGTCGGGCGCATGCATCCCGCTCGGCAGCCAGGACGGGATGACGATGGCGGGCGTTTTCTTCCATGACGGCACATGGACCACCGAGGAGCCGAAGCTCACCGGCCCGATGGACCATGCCTTCTGGCTGGGCAGCGTGATCTTCGACGGCGGGCGCGCGATCAAGGGCGTGGCGCCGGACCTCGACCGCCACTGCGCGCGCTGCGTCGCCTCGGCGAAGGCGATGCTGATGAAGCCGACCAAGACGCCCGAGGAGATCGAGGCGCTGTGCCGCGAGGGCATCCGCCGCATGGGGCCGGAGGCGACGCTCTACATCCGGCCGATGTTCTTCGTGCGGAAGGGCCTGGGCGCGGCGCGGCCTGATCCGGACAGCACCGATTTCGTGCTGGCGATCTATGACAGCCCGCTGCCGGGCTTCACCGGCTTCTCCGCCACCATGGCGCCGTTCCGCCGCCCGGCGCCGGACATGGCGCCGACCGATGCCAAGGCCTCCTGCCTCTATCCCAACGGCGCGCGTGCGACCGCCTGGGCGGTGGAGCGCGGCTTCGAGATGGCGGTGCTGTGCGACGAGGCCGGCAACGTGGCGGAATTCGCCGCCTCCAACCTGATGTTCGTGAAGGACGGCAAGGTGATCACGCCGGCGCCGAACGGCACCTTCCTCAACGGCATCACCCGCCAGCGCGTGCTGGCGCTGCTGCGCGAGGCCGGCGTGCCGGTGGAGGAGCGCATGGTGCGGCCCGAGGAACTGGACGACGCCGACGAGATCTTCTCGACCGGCAACTACGCCAAGGTGCAGCCCTGCACGAACTACAACGGCCGGGCGCTGCAGCCGGGGCCGCTGGCGCGCAAGGCGCGCGAGCTCTATCTCGACTGGGCGGAGCGGCACTGGCGCATCCTGCCCAAGGCCGGCTGATCCGCAGGGCCGGCCCCGCCGGTCCGGTTGCAAAATCAGACAGTTCCATACGCAGCGCGGCCGCGAGTTGAATTGCATGGCGCCGCCCCACGCGCGAATCCTCCGCGTGTGACGACCACGCGCCGCTCCCTGCTGCATGCCGCCGCCGCCGTGCCGCTCGGCGTGCTCTGGGCGCGCGCGGCCCGGGCGGCGGCGGCGCCGGAGCGGTTCCTCTGGCTGCGCAACGGCGCCGGCGAGGAAGTGGCCACCGCCTATCGCGCCGGCGAGGAGTACGATGCCCTTGCCTTGGCGAAGCTGCGCCACCTGCTGCGCGACATGCATGCGGGGGCCGAGGGGCCGCTGCCGCCGCTGCTGGTGGACATGCTCTCCGTCCTGCAGGAGCAGTGGGGCTACACGCGTCCGCTGATCGTGCGATCCGGCTTCCGCACGCCGCGCACCAACGCCTCGCTGGAAGGTGCGGCGCCGGCCAGCCTGCACCTTGTGGGCCAGGCGGCCGACCTCAGCGTGCCGGGCATGGCGCCGAACGACCTGGCGATGGCCGTCTGGACGCTGTCGCGGCGGACGGGCTTCCTCGGCATCGGCGTCTATCCGCGCTTCGTCCACATGGACATCGGGCCGCAGCGCGTCTGGACGCGCTGGGCGCGG
>NZ_JBWXTD010000003.1:337363-342126 GCF_056682175.1 Falsiroseomonas sp. RANM36 | reverse complement strand
GGTGCCGGGGCGGACGGGCTTCCTCGGCACCGGCGTCTATCCGCGCTCCGCCCACATGGACACCGGGCCGCCGCGCGCCGGGCCGCGCGGGGCGCGGTAGCGCGCGGTCCGACCCGCCCGCTGCGGCCGGTCGGACGCTGCCCCGCGCCGGCGGAAAACGCGCCTATTGCCGCGCCTATTGCCGAGGGGCGTCGCCCGCCGGGCGCGGCACCTCGGCCGCGGTTGCCGCCCCGCGGGGGGTGGGCGCCCGCGCCTGGCGCGCGCGCGCCAGCTCGGCTCCGAGCTCCGCCAGTTCCTGCCGGCCGGCGCGCCGCCGGTCCTCCGCCTGGGCGATCTGGTGGGAGAGGGCGGCACGGCGGCGTTCCATCGCCGCGACCTCGCTGCGCAGCCCGTCCACCGCGGCGCGCAGGCGTTCCTGCTCCTGGCGGATGCCGTCGGTGCCGCCGGCGATGCGCTGCGCCTGCTCCTCCAGCCCGCGCAGCCGCGCCGCCGCCGCCTCCCCCGCCGTGCTGGCCGCAGCGAGACGCTGTTCGGCCTCGGTCAGCGCGGCGCGCCGCGCAGCCAGCTGCTCGCTCGCCGCCTGCACCTCGGACCGCGCGGCCTGCAACGCCTGCGCCTCGGCCGCGGCACCGTTGCGCAGCTCGGCCAGCCGCCGCTCCGCCGCGCCCACCTCGTTGCGCAGCGCGGCGCTGCGGGCCTCGAGCTCGCGCAACGCGGTGGCCGCGGCCTCGCGCTGGGTGCCGAGGCTGGCAAGGCCGGTCTCCGCCTGCGCCACGGCGCTGCGGCGCTCGGCCAGCGTCGCCGCGGCCGAGGCCACGGCCTGGCGCAGGCTCGCCACCCGCTGCTCGGACTCCGCGATGTCGCGCCCGAGGCCGCCGGCGCGATCCTCCAGCGCGCGCACCCGCGCATTGGCCTCGTTCTCGGTCTGGGTCATGCGGCCGAGCCGCGCTTCCAGCTCCGCCAGCAGCCCGCGGCGGCCCGAGAGCGTCTGCTCCGCCGTGCCGGCATCGTTGCGCAGCGCCTGGACGCGGCGTTCCTCGTTCGCCGCGGCCTCGCGCAGCCCGGCGAGGCGGCGCTCGGTCTCGGCGACCGCCTGCTGCCGTTCGGCGAGGCTGCCCTGGACGCCCTGGATCTCGCCGCGCAGCGCCTGCAGCCTGCCTTCCTCGGCGGCGCCGGTGTCGCGCAGCCCGGCGATGCGGCGCTCCGCCTCCGTCTGCTGGCCCTGCGCCTGGGCGATGCTGTCGCGCAGCCCCTGCAGGCGGCGCTCCTCGGCGGTGGCAGTGTCGCGCAGCCCGGCGAGGCGGCGCTCGGCCTCGGCGCCGGCGCCCTGCCGCTCGGCGAGCGAGCGTTCGGCCTGGGCGATGCTGTTGCGGAGGCCCTCCAGGCGGCGCTCCTCGGCGGCGGCGTTGTCGCGCAGCCCGGCGAGGCGGCGCGCGGCCTCTCCGCCGGCCTGCTGGCGCTGGCCCAACGTCTGCTCGGCCTGCCCGATCGTGGCCCGCAGCCCGGCAAGGCGCTGCTCGGCCGCGCCGGCCTGGTCCTGCAACGCGGCGAGGCGGCGTTCCTCGGCGGTGCGGCGTTCCTCGAGCGCGGCGAGGCGGCGATCCTGCGCCGTGCCCTGCTCGCGCAGCTCCGCGAGGCGCTGGTCCTCGGCCGTGGCGTCGCGGCGGAGCCCCGCCACGCGCTGCTCCTCCGCGGCGGCGGCGCGGCGCAGGCCGGCGAGGCGCTGCTCTTCAGCGGCACTGTTGCCGCGCAGGCCCGCGAGGCGGGATTCCTCGCTGCCCGCGGCGCCGCGCAGCGTGGCCAGCCGCGCTTCCTCAGAGGCGATGGTCGCCCTGAGCCCGGCCAGCCGCTGCTCGGCGATGCCGAGCTCGTCTCGGGTGCGGCCGGAGGACTGCGCCAGCGCGCCGCTCTCGCTCTGCAGCGCGGCGAGGCGCTGTTCCTCCTCCGCCAACGCGGCCCGCAGGCGCTGCACCTCGGCATCGGCATTGCGCCGACCGCGCTCGGCATTGGAGAGGGAGCCGCGGGCGGTCTGGAGCTGGCGTTCCAGCGCGGCGAGGTCGCCGCGCGCGCGCCGCTCGGCGGCCAGCGAGGCCTCGAGCTCGCTCACGCGGCCGCTGAGCTGGGTACCGCGCGTCTCGGCCGCGGCCAGCGCCCGCTGGTTCTCGGCGATGACCGCGTCGCTCTGCAGCGTGTAGCCGCAGCCGGCGAGGGAGCCGAAGGCGAAGGGCGCCAGCGCGATGATGGCCGGTCCCCGCCAGCGCGATGTCCTGTGCATCCGATCGGCCCCTTTCGCGTCCGTGTCGCCATCGTCGCCGCCCGGAGCCTTTCGGCGCAAGCGTCCGCGACAAGGGCTGCGGCAACCCGCTCCGGCTCCAACGCCGGGCCTCGGCTGCGGCGATCCGCTTTTAGCACGATCCGCGGTCGGGTGCGACGTTCAGCGCGTGAATCGCGCAGCGATCGGGCGATCAGGCGCCGCGCCAGGGCTCCTCGGGCCAGGGGTGCTTCGGATAGCGGCCGCGCATGTCCTTGCGGGCATCGCGCCAGCCGCCGCGCCAGAAGCCGTGCAGGTCGCCGGTCACGGCAATCGGCCGGCCGGCCGGCGAGAGCAGCGCGGCCTGCAGCTTCACGCGACCCTCCGCGAGCGGCGGCAGCGCATCCAGCCCGAACAGGTGCTGCGCGCGCGCTTCCAGCGTCGGCACCTCGCGGTCGTAGTCCACCGCGGCGCTGCGCCCGCCCGGCAGGTCGAGGCGCGCCGGCAGCGCGGCATCGAGCCGTCGCTGTCTCTCCCAGGGAACCAGGTTCCGCAGGACGGCCGCCAGGTCGAGCGACTTCGCCTCCGACAGCTTCGTGCAACCATTCAGATGTGGCGCGAGCCAGTCCTGCACGCCCGCGGCGAGCGCCGCATCGGACATGTCGGGCCAGCCTTCCTCCACGCCGGCCATCCAGCGCAGCCGCGCGCGGGTCTGCTTCGCCGCCTCCGTCCAGTTCAGGTCGCGCAGGGCGCGCTCGGCGATGGCGGTCGCGCGCGCGGCGGCGATGGTGGCGGGATCGGGCGCGGGCAGCGCGTGCCCCTCCAGCACCAGCGGGCCGAACATCCGCCGGCGCCGCGCGAGCACCGCGCCCGCGCGCGCGTCGAAGGCGGCGCTCTCCTCCCAGCGCAGGCGTTCCGGGAAGCGCCGTTCCAGCGTGGCGAGGTCGAGCGGCGCCGCCATGCGGATGCGCGCATCCGTGCCCGCGAGTTCGAGATCCGCCACGGCGAGCAGCGGCGCACGGCCGAGCGCGTCATTCGCCGCAAGCCGCGCGCCTTGTCCCGAAGCCCGGCGGAAGGCGCCGTCCATCGCGCCGCGCTTCGCGGCGATGCGGTCGGGGAAGCCGGCGGCGAGCAGCGGCCCCGCCTCACCGCCCGGCAGCGCGGTGCCGTGCAGGCGCAGGCGCCGCCGGTGCATTGCGGCGGCGCGGCGGATGCGCTGGATCGTGGCACGATCCGCATTCGGATGGTCGCCGCCATGCAGCAGCTCGAGCCGCGCATTGATGTCGGACGGCGCCTCGCGATCGCGGATCGGGTCGCGCTCCTCCAGCAGCGCGGCGAGGTCGGCGGCCAGCGCCTTCTCGCCCTCGTCGGCGGCGGCCAGCAGCATGCGGGCCAGGCGCGGATGCGTGCCCATCCGCGCCACCCCACGCCCCATCGGCGTGATGCGCCCCGCCGCGGCCAGCGCATCGAGGTTGCGCAGCAGCGCGCGCCCGGCCGCCAGCGCGCCTGGGGGCGGCGGATCGAGAAAGGCGAGGCTGTCTTCCGTCGTCCCCCATGCGGCGATGTCGAGCGCGAGGCCCGACAATTCTGCTTCCAGGATCTCCGGGCGGTCGGAAGGCGGCAGGCCGCGATGCAGCGCCTCCGTCCACAGCCGGATCGCCACGCCGGGCGCGGTGCGGCCGGCGCGCCCCGCCCGCTGCTCCGCCGCCGCCTTGCTGATCCGCGCGGTGACCAGCCGCGTGAGGCCCGAGGCGGGATCGAGCCGCGGCATGCGCCGGAACCCGCCATCCACCACGATGCGCACGCCGGGCACCGTCAGCGAGGTTTCCGCGATCGAGGTCGCGAGCACCACCTTGCGCCGCCCCTGCGGGTGCGGGTTCAGCGCGCGGTCCTGCTCGGCCGGCGGCAACTCGCCATGCAGCGGGATTATTTCTGCTTCAATGCCAGCGAGCCGATCCGCGGTGCGCCGGATCTCGCCCCAGCCGGGCAGGAAGGCCAGCACGTCGCCGGGATGCTTCGCCAGGGCCGCGCGGATCGCGGACGCCATCGCCTCCGGCAGGTCGCGCGCTTCCGCCAGGTCGCGGGCGCGATGCTCCACGGCGACCGGAAAGGCGCGGCCGAGGCTCTCGACCACCGGCGCGTCGCGCCCCTCCGGCGCGCGGGGATCGGAGCCCAGCACGGCGGCGAAGCGCGCGATGTCGAGCGTCGCGGACATCGCCAGCAACCGTAGCTCCGGCCGCAATGCCCGCTGCAGGTCGAGGCAGAGCGCCAGCGCCAGGTCGGTGTCGAGGTTGCGCTCATGCGCCTCGTCGAACAGCACGGCGGCGACGCCGTCGAGGCCGGGATCGGATTGCAGGCGGCGGACCAGCAGCCCCTCCGTCACCACCTCCCCCCGCGCCCGGTCGGAGACGGCGCGGTCGAGCCGCGTGGCGAGCCCGATGGTGCCGCCCGGCTGCGCCTCCCCCACCCGCGCCCCCCGCCCCCCCCCCCCCGCGCCGCGCGGCGCGCGGCC
>NZ_JBWXTD010000003.1:335703-337263 GCF_056682175.1 Falsiroseomonas sp. RANM36 | reverse complement strand
GCGCGCGGGGTCGCGCCGCCGGGGGCGCCGCCGGGGCGCGCCCCCCCCCCCCGCCCCCCCCCCGCGGGGGCGGGGGGGGGGGCGGCGACGCGGCGGGGCTCCAGGACAAGGATTTTTCCTTCATCCGCCCAGGGCTCCGCCATCAGGGCGAGCGGCGCGAGCGTGGTCTTGCCGGCGCCCGGGGGTGCGACGAGCACGGCGTTGCTGCCCTCCCGCAGCGCGGCGGCAAGGCGCGGCAGGGCCTCGGTGACGGGGAGGTCGGGGAGCGGCGGCATCGCCGCGGTGGATAGCCCCTGGGCGCCCCCGGGCGGAACCGGCCGCGAGGCTGCCGCCTGCTGCCGCACGACAGGGGCGCGACAGGCAGGCGCCGGCTTGACCTGCGGAAGCCTTGATGTCACTAATAGTGACATGAATGCATCCACGATGCGCCGGTACGAGAGCCCGCTGCGCCGCGCCCAGGCCGAGGAAACCCGCCGCCTCATCCTCGCGGCGGTCGGGCGGCTTTTCGAATCCGCGCCCGGCCAGGTGCTCTCCTTCGACGCCGTCGCCGCCGAGGCCGGCGTGCAGCGCCGGACGGTGTTCCGCCACTTCCCGACCAAGGACGACCTGCTGGCCGCCTTCTGGGCCTGGATGAACCGCGGCGTCGCGCTGCGCACCTGGCCCGAGAACGAGGCCGACCTCCTGGCCATGCCGCCCGTCACCTTCGCCGGCTTCGACCGGCAGGAGGGGCTGATCCGCGCCGCGCTGGAGACACCCGCCGGGCGTGAGATGCGCCGCCAGGCCAACCCCGAGCGGCAGGCCGCCTTCCGCCGCAGCCTGGCCGAGGCGACGCGCGGCCGCGATCCGCGCCGGGCACGCCAGGCGGAGGCGGTGATCCAGCTGCTCTACAGCGCCGCGGCCTGGCAGTCGCTGCGCGACAACTGGGACATGACCGGCGCGGAGGCCGGCGAGGCGGTGGCCTGGGCCATCGGCGAGTTGCTCGCGGCACTCCGGCGGGAAGCCGGCCGCGAAGGGGAAGGAGAACCCGGATGAGTGCTGTCACCCTGCTGCCGGCCTCGGCCGCCGAGACCCTCTACGTCATGGGCGATCGCTTGCGCTTCGCCGGCGCGCTGCCGCCCGGCGATGTCGTGCTGCTCGAGGTGGAGGTGCCGCCCGGCTCCGGAACGCCGCTGCATCGCCACGCCTCGCCCGAGCTCTTCCGCGTGCTGGAAGGCGAGGTGACCTTCGCCACCGCGGAGGGCTCCCGCGTGGCGCGCGCCGGCGACGTGCTCAGCGTCGCCTCCGACGTGCCGCATGGCTACGCCAACGCCGGCACGGCGCCGGCGAGGATGCTGGTCGTGCTCGACCGCGCCATGGCCGCCTTCTTCCGCGAGATCGGCTCGCCGGCACCGATGGACGGCCCGCCGGGACCCGGGGATTTCGCGCGGATCGGGGCGGCCTGCGCGCGGCACGGCATCACCCTGATCGGCGGGCCGCCCCCCGGCGGGGGCGGCCCCCGGGCCGGGGGGGCGGCCGCCCCCCAGGGGTGGATCAGCCCGCCCCCCCAACAAGGCCGCCCCC
>NZ_JBWXTD010000003.1:332138-335603 GCF_056682175.1 Falsiroseomonas sp. RANM36 | reverse complement strand
CAGGCTGAGGCGGCCCGATGACCGGAGGGGCGTCAGCCCCGAAGGTCTGAATCGGCCCGCCCGACATACAAGGCGGCCCGAGGAACCGACCCGCCCGGCAGGCCAACCAGTGCGCGGGGCCGGCATCGCATTGCGGGGGTTGCAGCCGCACCCCGCCGTCCCGTTCTATGCGCGCATGTTCCGGCGCCTCGCGCTGATCCTCCTCGGCCTGTCCCTCTCCGCCCCGGCCCTGGCGGTGGAGAGCGCGGCCGTGCGCTCGCCGCGCGCCATCGCCACGCTCGCCGCGGACTCGGCCGCGGTGGCGCCCGGCCAGAGATTCCAGGCCGGGCTGCGGCTGCGCCTCGCACCGGGCTGGCACAGCTACTGGCGGAATGCGGGCGATGCCGGTGCGCCGCCCGAGGTGACGCTGACCCTGCCGCAGGGCGCCACCGCCGGCCCGATCGCCTGGCCCACGCCGGAACGCATCCCCTACGGCCCGCTGGTCAATTTCGGCTATACCGGCGAGGTTCTTCTCCCCTTCGCGATCCGGGTGCCGGAGACCGCACGGCCCGGCGACACCTTCGCGGTCAGCGCCGAGGCCACCTGGCTGGTCTGCGCCGATGTCTGCATCCCGGAGGAAGGCCGCTTCACCCTCACCCTGCCGGTCGCCGAGCGGGCCCTGCCCTCGCCCGGGATGGAGGGGTCGTTCAAGGACGCGGCCGCGCGGCTGCCGCGCGCGGCGCCCTGGTCGGTCGCCGCCGGCGCCACCGGGCGGACCGCGAGCCTCAGCCTGTCCGGCCCGGGCCTGTCGCCCGCGCTGGTGCAGGAAGCGCTGTTCTTCCCGAACCGTCCGGGTGTGCTCGACAACACCGCGCCGCAGCCGATGCGCTGGAAGGGCGAGACGCTCACCCTCGGCCTGACCCTGATGGAGGGCGAGCATCCCGCGGCGCTGGAGGGCGTGGTGGTGCTGAGCGACCTCGCCGGGCAGCGCCCGGCCTTCGAGGTCGCGGCGCCGGTCGCGGGGGGGGGCCCCCGCCCCCCCCCCCGCCCCCGCCCCCCCGCGCGGGGGCCGGCGGGGGGGGTCGCTCGGGGCGGGGGGGGGGGGGGGGGGGGGGGCGGTGGCCCCGGGGGGGGGCCGCGCGGGCCCTGGGCGGCGGCGGCGCCGGTCGCGGGGCCGGCCGCCTCCGGCCCCCTCCTGCCCTTCGGCCAGGCGTTGCTCTTCGCGCTGCTCGGCGGGCTGATCCTGAACCTGATGCCCTGCGTCTTCCCGGTGCTGGCGATGAAGGCGATGGCGCTGGCGCGGCTTTCGGGCGAGGCGCGCGGCCAGGTCCGGATGCATGCCGCCAGCTACACCGCCGGCGTGCTGGCGACCTTCGCGCTGATCGGCGGCGCCATGGTCGGGCTGCGCGCGGTGGGGATGGCGGTGGGCTGGGGCTTCCAGTTCACCTCGCCCGGCTTCGTGGCCGCGATGGCCTGGCTGATGCTGGCGGTGGCGCTGAACCTGCTCGGCGTGTTCCAGGTGATGCGGCCCGTCGGCGCCGGCCAGTCGCTCGCCGGCCGCGGCGGGAACCTCGGCGCCTTCTTCACCGGGGCGCTTGCGGTGGCGCTGGCCACGCCCTGCACCGCCCCCTTCATGGCGGCGGCCCTGGGCGCGGCGGTGGCGATGCCGCCGGCGATGACCATGGGCGTGTTCCTCGCGCTGGGGCTCGGCCTCGCGCTGCCCTATGCGCTGCTCGGGCTGTTCCCCGGGCTGGCGCGGCTGCTGCCGCGGCCCGGGCCGTGGATGGAGCGGTTCCGCCAGATCCTGGCCTTCCCGATGCTGGCCGCCGCGGTGTGGCTGGTGTGGGTGCTCGCGCAGCAGGTGGGGCCGGATGGCGTGCTGTGGGCGCTGGCCGGCGGGCTGCTGCTGGCGGCCGGGCTGTTCGTCCTCGGCCTGGCCCAGCGCAGCGGCGAGGGGCGGGGTGCGAAGCTGGCGCGGATGACCGCCGGGGCGACGCTGCTCGCGGCCGTCGCGCTGCTGCCGCGGCTGTCGGCGGCGCCGGCGGCGGCGGCCGATGCGGGGCCGGGGGCGGAGCCCTGGTCCGCGGCGCGGGTGGCGGCGCTGCGGGCGGAAGGCCGGCCGGTCTTCGTCAACGCCACCGCCGCCTGGTGCATCACCTGCCAGGTGAATGAGCGCGTGGCGTTGCGCGGCGCCTCCGTGCAGGACGCCTTCGCGGCGCGCAACATCGCCTATCTCAAGGCCGACTGGACGCGCGGCGACACGGCGATCGGCGCGCTGCTGCAGGAGCATGGACGGGCCGGCGTGCCGCTTTATCTGTTCTGGCCGCCCGGGGCGTCCGAGCCCGTGGTGCTGCCGCAACTGCTCACCGAGGGCATCGTGATCGAGGCGCTCGGCGGCACGTAAACCGAGCCTTCATCCGCGCCGGCGAGGCTGGCGCATGCTTCGCCTGTTGCTTCTCCTGCTGATTGCGATGCCGGCCGCGGCGCAGGAGATCCCCGCCTGCAACCAGGACCGCGTCGGCGCCGTGGCCTGCATGTCCGGCAAGCTCTGCGCCTGCGGCTATGCCCGGGGCGGGGCGATCTCGGGCAGGCCGGACGGCTATCGCTGGGATTGCGGCGTGCTGCGACCGGCCTGCGGCGAGGCGCTGGCGCCCGGCGCGCAGGGGCAGCCCCTGCCGCTGCCCCAGCTCTTCCTGAACCTGCCCGCGCCTGCGGAGGCGCTGCCGCCGATGACGCCCTGGCCGCGCTGATGCGGCCAGGGCACCGCCGTCAGACGCCGAGCGTGCCGGCCTTGGCCGCGGCGTAGCGCGCCGCGATCTTCTGCCAGTCGAGCACGTTCCACCAGTTCGCCGTGTACTCGCCGCGCCGGTTCTGGTAGCGCAGGTAGTAGGCGTGTTCCCAGACGTCGTTGCCCATCAGCACGCGGGCGCCGTCCATCAGCGGCGTGTCCTGGCCGGGCTTCGTCACCACCGCGAGCCGCCCGGCGGGCGTGACGGTGACGAAGGCCCAGCCGCTGCCGAACACGCCGTTCGCCGCGGCCGTGAAGCGCGCCTTGAAGGTCGCGAAATCGCCGAAATACTGCGCGATCGCCTGCGCGAGCTCGCCCGTCGGCTCGCCGCCGCGCCCGCCCATGATCTGCCAGAACATGGTGTGGTTGGCGTTGCCGCCGCCATTGTTGCGCACGGCGGTGCGCACCGCCTCCGGCACCTCGTTCAGCTTCATCAGGATCTGGTCGAGCGGCATGGCGGCGAGCTGCGGCTGCTCGCGCAGCGCGGCGTTCAGCCCGTTCACCTGCCCGCCGTGATGGAAGCGCCAGTGGATCTCCATGGTGCGGGCGTCGATCGCGGCCTCGTTGGCGTCGAAGGCATAGGGCAGGTCCGGCAGGCGGAACGGCCCGGCCGGGGGCGTCTGCGCGAGCGCGGCGCGCGGTGCCGCCCCGACCGTGGCGGCGGCGGGGGCCGCCGCCCCCCCCCCCCCGCCGGGGGG
>NZ_JBWXTD010000003.1:316335-332038 GCF_056682175.1 Falsiroseomonas sp. RANM36 | reverse complement strand
CGATCTCGAGCGCCGCGGGCGTCAGCGAGAAGCCGACCTGCGCCGCGCCGGCGCGCACCGCCTCGTTCAGCACCGCATTCTCGCCGATGGGCGGCCGCGGCGCCGAGCCGCGCGCGGCGGTGCAGAAAGGACATCATGCGTCTCCTGGGTTTCTTCCCCGAAGGTGCAACATGGTCCGCGCCTGGTGGCTTTACAGGTCCCGTCGCGCCGGCCGCCGCAGCCAGGCGATGGCGCCGAGCAGCAGGGCCGAGAGCAGCACCATCAGCGTCGCGGCCGCCATGATGGTCAGGCTGATCTCGTCGTTCAGCCCGGCGAACATCTGCCGCGGCAGGGTCCGCTGCGCCGGCCCGGCGAGGAACAGCACCACCACCGTCTCGTCCAGCGAGGTGGCGAAGGCGAAGACCGCGCCGGCGGCGATGCCCGGCAGGATGCGCGGCAGGCAGATGCGGAAGAAGCCGCGCCACGGCCCGGCGCCGCAGGAAGCCGCCGCGCGCAGCAGCACCGGATCGAAGCGCGCGAGCGCGGCGAGCACGGTGATCACCACGAAGGGCACGCCGAGCATGGCATGGGCAAGGATCAGCCCGGTGAAGCTGTTGGCCAGCCCGCGCGGCCCGAAGGCGAGCAGCAGCGCGACCGCGACCACGATCGCCGGCACCGCGAGCGGGGCGAGGATCACCGCCAGGATCAGCCGCTGGCCGGGCATGCGCGGATGCCACAGGCCGAAGGCGGCGGGCACGCCGAGCAGCGTGGCGAGTGCTGCGCTCGCGCTGCCCACCACCAGCGAGTTGCGCAGCGCCGGCAGCCAGAAGTCGGAGGCGAAGAAGGCCTGGTACCAACGCATCGAAAAGCCCGGCAGCGGGTAGGTCAGAAAACTGCCGGAGGAGAAGGAAAGAGGGATCACCACCAGGATCGGCAGCAGCAGGAACAGCAGCCCGAGAAGGCCGAAGGCCCACAGCAGCGCCCTCATGCGGTGCGCACCCTGTCGAAGCCGACGAGCCGTCCGTAGAGGCCGATCACCAGCGCCACCGCGCAGAGCAGCAGCAGCGACAGCGCCGCGGCCATGCCCCAGTCCACCAGGCGGTTGGCGTGGAAGCCGATGAACCAGGCGAGCATCTGGTCGTTCGGCCCGCCGAGCAGCGCCGGCGTCACGTAGAAGCCGAGCCCCTGCACGAAGACCAGCACGCAGCCGGCGCCGACGCCCGGCAGCGACAGCGGCAGCAGCACGCGCAGGAACACGCGCAGCCGCCCCGCGCCGAGCGAGGCCGCCGCGCGGGGCAGCGCCGGATCCATCGTGCGCAGCGCCGCGGCGATCGGCAGCACCATGAAGGGCAGCAGGATGTGCACCATCGCCACCAGCACCGCGAAGCGGTTCATCAGCAGCGGCAGAGGCGCCTCCAGCAGTCCCGCCCGGAGCAGCGCCGCGTTCACGATGCCCTCCTTCTGCAGCAGCACCATCCAGGCGGCGGTGCGCACGATCAGGCTGGTCCAGAAGGGCAGCAGCACCGCGCCGAGCAGCCAGGGCCGCGCGCGGGCCGGCGCGGTGGCGATCAGCCAGGCCAGCGGATAGCCGAGCGCGAGGCAGAACAGCGTGGCGGAGGCGGAGATCCACAGCGTGCGCAGCAGGATGCCCTGCCAGATCCGCTGGTCTTCCGGTGTCCGCACTATGGCGCCCGCCGGGTCGCGCCTGAGGTCGAGCGTGGCGAGCAGGCGATGGTCGGTGAGCGGACCGCCGGCGCGGGCGATCGCGCGCCATGGCGCGGCGGTGGCCCAGGCGGCGCCGGCGGACAGGATCGTCGCGCTGTCCTCGCCCGGCGCGGCGACGCGGCGGCCGGTGATCGGCAGCAGGCTGCGCATGCCGGGCAGTTCGGCATTGAGCCGCGCGGCGGCGCGCGCGATGCCGCCCGCGCCGGTGGCCGCATCCCGCCTGCGCGCCGCGCGCAGGTCCTCGGCCAGCGCGGGGAAGGCCGCCTCCGGCGGCGTGTCGCCGGTCCAGCCCTGCAGCGCGGCCAGCGTGCGCGGCAGCACGGCCGCAACCTCGTCATCGGCGACGGCGCGCCAGAGGAAGGCGCCGATCGGCGCCACGAAGCCGATGAGCAGCCCGAGCAGCAGGGGCGCGACCAGCAGCAGCGCGGCGCGGCGCGACGTCATGGCGCGGAGGCAGGCCGCGCTGCCATCGCCCGGTGCGCGCTAGCGGCTCACCCAGGCATTGAAGCGCTGGTTCAGGCGGTCGAGATTGTCGAGCCAGAACCTGTCGTCGATCTGCAGCGCCGTCTCGGCGTTCTGCGGCGCGGTCGGCAGGTTCTGCAGCACCTCGCGCGGGATCAGTGGATTGGCGCCGCGCGCCGTCACGCCATAGGGAATGCGCGGCGGCAATTGCGCCTGCACCTCCGCCTGGCCGACGAAGTTCAGGAAATCCATCGCGCGCCGAAGGTTCGCGCTGCCCCGCATCACGACCCAGGAATCGAGCGTGTAGAGGTTCTGCTGCCAGCCGATGGCGAAGTCGCGCCCGTCATTCGCATTCGCCGCGGCGATGCGGCCGTTATAGGCGTTGGTCAGCGCCACCTCGCCCGTGGCGAGCCATTGCGGCGGCTGCGAGCCGCGTTCCCACCAGGCCAGCTCGCCGCGGATGCTGTCGAGCTTGCGGAAGGCGCGGTCCACGCCGGCTTCGGTCGCCAGCAGGCGGTACACCGCATCGGGGGCGACGCCGTCGGCGAGCAGCGCGATCTCGAGCGTGGTCTTCGGGCCGCGGCGCAGGCCGCGGCGGCCGGGGATGCGCGCGGTGTCGAAGAAGTCGGCCCAGCCGCGCGGCGGCTCCCGCACGCGGCCACGGTCCCAGGCCAGCACGAAGGAGTAGAGGATGGCGCCGACGCCGCATTCATGCACCGCCTGCGGGATGTAGTTGTCGCGCCCGCCGATCGCGGCGAAGTCCAGCTTCTCGAACAGCCCTTCCTCGCAGCCGATCAGCAGCTCCTCGGATTCCACCTGCACCACGTCCCAGGTGTTGGCGCCGGACTGGATGCGCGCGCGCAGCACGCCGACGCCGCCATCCCAGGTCTCCTCCAGCAGGCGCTGGTTGCGCGCGGTCATCCAGGGGCGGAAATAGACCTCGCGCTGCGCGTCCTGGTAGGCGCCGCCCCAGGAGACCACGGTCAGGTCGCGCTGCTGCGCGCCGGCCGGAGTGCCGACAAGCACGGCCAGCGCCGCCGCGCCGATTGCCCCGATCCAATGCCTGCGTCGCATGGCGTTCCCTCCTGCGCTGGCCCGGCGCGGTGAGGCTAGAGCAGGCAACGCCCGATTGGAATCGATCGGTCGGCCTGGCGTGTTCCGGAATGCGTGATGTCAGGGCCGGGCCGGCGGCTCCGCGGCGAAGGCCCTGGCATCGGCCGCGTCCCAGCCGATGCCGACCTCGGCCCCCGGCTCCGGCAGCGGTCCCCCGACCGGGCGCTTCGCGACGATCTCGGCGCCGCCGGGCAGGGCAAGGCGCAGGCGGACATGGTCGCCCTGGAACAGCGCCTCGGTCAGCCGTGCCCGCAGGCCGTTCGCGACGCCGAGCCGCACCCGCTCCGGCCGCACCATCAGCACGCAGCGCGCCCCTTGCGCCAGCGCCGCGCCGGGACGCGCCGGCATCTCGCCGCCGCCGTCCAGCACGAGACGCGCAGCCCCGCCTTCCGTCGCGCGCAGCGTCGCGGGGATGCGGTTGTTCTCGCCGACGAAGCCGGCGACGAAGGCATCGGCGGGATCGTCGTAGAGCTCGCGCGGCGAGGCCAGCTGGCGCAGCGCGCCGCCGGCCAGCACGGCGATCCGGTCCGACAGCGTCAGCGCCTCCTGCTGGTCATGCGTGACATAGAGCATGGTCAGGCCGAGGCGCTGGTGCAGCGTGCGGATCTCGTGCTGCATCTCCTCGCGCAGCGCCTTGTCCAGCGCGCCGAGCGGCTCGTCCAGCAGCACGATCGGGGGCTCGAACACCATGGCGCGCGCCAGCGCGACGCGCTGCTGCTGCCCGCCCGAGAGCTGCGCCGGCCGCCGGTCGCCGTATCCGGCCAGGCGCACCATCCCGAGCGCGCGGGCGACGCGGGCGGCGCGCTCGGCCCGCGGCAAGCCGCGCGCCTCCAGCGGGAAGGCCACGTTCTCGGCCACGGTCATGTGCGGGAACAGGGCGTAGGACTGGAACACCACGCCGATGCCGCGCTTGTGCGCGGGCAGGCGGGCGATGTCCCGTCCTTCCAGCAGGATGCGCCCGGAATCCGGCGTCTCGAAGCCGGCGAGCAGCATCAGCGTCGTGGTCTTGCCCGAGCCCGAGGGGCCGAGCAGGGTCAGCAGCTCCCCCTGGACGACATCGAGGTCGAGCGCGCTGAGGGCGGCCGGCTGCGCCGCGCCGCGGGCGGGCGCGGGGTAGCTCTTCGACACGCGCTCGAAGCGCAGCAGCGGGCCTTGCATGGCTGGTGCAGGCTTCCCGGCGCGGCGGTGCGTGTCAACCGCCGGAACCCTCCGGCCGCCGACGCGTTCGTGGCGGCGGGATCTGACACCATGCGGAGGGTTCGGGCCATGACCCAGACAAGCGACGAGATGCGGGATCTGCGCGACCAGGCGATGGCGTCCGGCCAGCGGATGGCCGATGACGCGCGGACGGAACTGGCGCGGCTGCGCGCGCAGGTTGAGCGGCTGATGGAGGAGCGCGTGACGCCCGCCCTCGGCGAGGCGGCAGAGACGGTGGAAGACTATTCCCGCCGTGCGCGGGCGCGCTTCGAGGAGAACGCGCACGTCGTGACGGATGCGGTGCGGGAGCGCCCTCTGCTCTCCCTCGGCATCGCCGCGATCGCCGGCTACATCATCGGCAGGCTCGGCGGCACGACGACGATCTACCGCGACGGCCGGTAAGGCGCGATGCGCCTGCTCTCACTGATCCGCGTCGCCTGGGATGCGGAGGCGCTCTACCTGCGCCGCTCCGTCCAGGCGCGCGCCTTGCAGGTGGAGCTGGGCGTCGCCGCGGCGGTGTTCGCCGGGTTTCTCCTGCTGATGCTGCATGTGGCGGCATTCGCCTGGCTGACCCGGTCGCAGGGCGCGACCGGGGCGGCGCTGATCGTCGGCGCGGCCGACCTTGCGCTGACGCTGGTGCTGGCCCTGATGGCCTGGCGCTCCGGACGCGATCCGGTGGCGAAGGGTGCATTGCAGGTCCGGAACGACGCGTTGCGCCAGCTCGGCGACGGCGCGGCGCGTGCGGCGATGCTGGCGCCGCTGCTGAAGGCCCAGACCGCGAAGAAGGGCCTGTTCGGCGCTGCGGTGACGGCGATGCTCGTCGGGCTGGTGACGCGCCGCGGCAGCTGAGGTGGCGCACGGGATCAGGGCCGGCCCGCGCGGCGTGAACGCTTCCGCAATCCTGCCCGTCCATCCTCCGCGCCGTGACCGCGAGGGGATGCGCGATGCTGCGGGGACGTGCTTGGGCGGCGCTGGCCGGGCTGGCGCTGTTGGCGGGGTGCGCGACGGAACCGCCGGCGCCCGCCTCCATCGCTCCGAACCCGGCGGCGGCGCAGGCCGCGTGGTGGGCCGCCCATGTCATGCTGCCCGGCGATGCCGCGCCGCAGCGCCTGCCGGAGGCGGCGCCGCGCCTGGCGCGGCTGGAGGCTGCCGGCAGGCTGCCGGTGGTGCTGTTCGCCCATGGCTGCCGCGGCCTGGACGAGGAGGCCGCGGAGATGATGCGGCTGGTCGCCGGGCATGGCTTCGTGGCCGTCGCGCCCGATCACTTCGCCCGGCCCGATGCCCGCGCCGCCTGCCGCAGCGGGCCGATGCGCCCGATCGCCGCGCCGCGGCAGGCGCGGCGGGATGGCGGCTATGCGCGCCTGGTACCGGCCGAATGGTCGCCGCCGCCCGAGCCCACCTATGTCGCCCAGCGGCTGGACGAGGTGAGCCTCGCCCTCTCAAGGCTGCGCGCCATGCGCTGGGCGGACCCAGAGGAGATCTACCTGGTCGGGCACAGCCTGGGCCGCGGCACGGCGGATCGCTGGCCGACGCAGGGCCTCGCCGCGGTGGCGGTGCTCGGCCAGGATTGCCGCGGGGCGCGCGCCTCCAGCCTGGCCGAATTGCCGCTCGCCGTGCCAGTGCTGCCGGTGGCCGATCGCCGTCTCGGCGTCGGCGCCGAGGCCGTGCGTGCCCTGCATTGCGGCGAATTCGCCAACCGGCCGGTGTTCAGCAGCATGATGGTCGGCCTCGGCGGGACGGGCGCGGCGAGCCAGGCCGAGACCCAGCGCGCGCTGCTCGACTTCCTGCTGGGCGGGCTGCCGCCGGGCTGATCCGGGGCCGGCTTGCCGTGGCCGGCCGGTGCGTCTAGCCCCGCTCGCGCAACATGTGCGGAAAAGGGAAGCGCGCCATGGCCGAGATCGCCGAGCCGAGCATCATCGCCCGCCGCGAAGGCGCAGCCGGGACGATCCTGATGAACCGGCCGCGCGCGCTGAACGCCCTCGACCTCGGCATGATCGAGGGCATCGCGGCGGCGCTGCAGGAGTTCCGGGACGACAAGGCGGTTCGGCTCGTGGTCCTGGAAGGCGCGGGCGGACGCGCCTTCTGCGCCGGCGGCGACGTGCGGCGCATGCGGGAGCTGGCGCTGGCCGGCGACGCGGCCGGCGTCGAGGCCTTCTTCGCCGCGGAATACGCGATGAACCGCGCCATCGCCGAGTTCCCGAAGCCCTGGATCAGCCTGATCGACGGCGTCTGCATGGGCGGCGGCATCGGCGTCTCGGTGCATGGCAGCCACCGTGTCGTCACCGAGCACGCGCTGCTGGCGATGCCGGAGACGGCGATCGCGCTGTTCCCGGATGTCGGCACCTCCTTCGTGCTGCCGCGGCTGCCGGGCGCGCTCGGCAACTGGCTGGCGCTGACCGGGGCGCGGCTGAAGGGGGCGGAGGCGGTGGAGGCGGGGCTCGCCACGCATCTCGTCCCGCGCGAGAGCCTGCCGGCGCTCCGCACCGCGCTGCTGGAGGGCGACGCGGCCGCCGTCGCGCGTTCCGCGCAGCCGGTGCCGCAAGGCGCGATCGCGGCGCAGCGTGCGGCGATCGACCGCTGCTTCGGCCATGCGACCCTGCCCGCGATCCGCGTCGCGCTGGCGGCGGAGGGCACCGAATGGGCGGCGGCGCAGCTTGCGATCCTTGAGCGCATGTCGCCGACCAGCATGGCGGTGACGCTGGAACTTCTGCGCCGCGGCGCGACGATGGACCTCGCCGCCTGCCTGCGCATGGAACTGGCGCTGACCCGAACCGTCACGCGGCATCCGGATTTCGCGGAGGGCGTGCGCGCGGTGCTGGTGGACAAGGACAACGCGCCACGCTGGGCGCCGCAGGCCGACCTCGCCGCGATGTTCGCCTGATCCGCGGCGCTACAGCCTGATGTCGGCTGCCCGCGCCACCTCCCGCCAGCGCGCATCCTCGGCGCGCACTGCGGCGGCGAAGTCGGCGGGCGAGATCGGCGTGGCGATCGCGCCCTCCGCGCGCAGCAGCCGGGCGAAGTCCGGCCCGCGCAGCGCGGCGTTGGCGAGGTCGTTCAGCGTCGCGAGGATCGGGGCGGGCAGGCCGGGCGGGCCGAACAGGCCGAACCAGAGCCCGGCCTCCATGTCGATGCCGGAGTCCTTCAGCGTCGGCGCGGCAAGGCCCTCGGCGGGCTCGCCCGGCGCGGTGTAGGCGATGATCCGCACCCGCCCTTCGCGCGCGAGCGGGATGATCGGCGGCGGCGTCGAGACCAGTAGCTGCAGCTGGCCGGAGGCCAGGTCGGTCACCGCCTGGCTGCCGCCGCGATAGGGCACATGGGTCATCTGGATGCCGGTGCGCAGCGACAGCGCCTCCGTCATGAAATGCCCGAGCGATCCGACGCCGACCGAGCCGTAGTTCACCTGCCCGGGCCGCGCGCGGGCATAGGCGATCAGCTCCTGCACGGTGCGGATCGGCAGCCCGGCATGCACCGCCACGGCATTGGGCGAGCGGGCGATCTGCGCGATGGCGGTGAAGCCCTCCACCGCGTTCCAGCCCACCGGCTGGAGGATCGCCGCGGTGACCAGGATCGCGGAGGTGACGAGCAGGGTGTGCCCGTCCGGCGCGGCACGGTTCACCTGGGTCGCGCCGATCGTGCCGCCGGCGCCGCTGCGGTTCTCCACCACCACCGGCTGGTCGAAGCTTGCGCGCAGCGCCTCGGCGAGCGGCCGCGCCATCAGGTCGTTGGTGCCGCCCGGTGGGAAGGGGACGATGATCCGCACCGGCTGGGTGGGGCGCCAGGCCGGTTGCGCCAGGGCCGGGCGGGACAGGGCGAGCGTGGCGGCGAGGCTGGCCAGGGCATGGCGGCGGGGCAGGCGCATCGTCGGTCTTCTCCTCCGGCTGGCGCGCAAGGCTAGAGCCGTGCTCCGCGGCGCGGCAACCGGAAGGGTCAGTCCGTCGCCATCAGCCGGAGCAGCGCCGCCGAGGCGAGGCGGGAGGTCGCGTCGTCGCTGCGGCTGGTCAGCGCCATGGGCACGCGCAGGCCGAGCACGATCCCCGCGCCCTCCGCCCCGCCCAGATGCGCCAGCTGCTTGGCCAGCATGTTGCCGCTCTCGATGTCCGGCACCACCAGGATGTCGGCGCGACCGGCGACGCCGCTGACGATGCCCTTCGCCCGGGCCGCGGCCTCGCTCACCGCGTTGTCGAAGGCCAGCGGCCCATCCAGCAGGCCGCCGGTGATCTGCCCGCGGTCGGCCATCTTGCAGAGCGCCGCGGCGTCGAGCGTCGAGACCATCTTCGGCGTCACCGTCTCCACCGCCGAGAGCAGGGCGACGCGCGGCAGCTCGATGCCGATCGCCGCGGCCAGGCCGATGGCGTTGCGCACGATGTCCGCCTTGGCCTCCAGGTCGGGGGCGATGTTCACCGCGGCGTCGGTGATGATCAGCAGCCGCGGGTAGAGCGGCGCATCCATCACGAAGGCATGGCTGACGCGGCGCTCGGTGCGCAGCCCGGCCTCGCGCGCCAGCGCGGCACCGAGCAGCTCGTCGGTGTGCAGGCTGCCCTTCATCAGCGCGCCGGCGCGGCGCCGTCCCACCAGGGCGACGGCCGCCTCGGCGCTGGCATGGCTGTGCGGCGTGGCGACGATCTCGAGCCCCGCGAGATCGAAGCCCGCGCTCTCGGCGGCGGCGCGGATGCGCGCCTCGGGCCCGACCAGGATCGGCGCGATCAGGCCGTGGCGGGCGGCGAGCAACGCGCCTTCCAGGCTGGGGGCGTCGCAGGGATGCGCCACGGCGGTGGGGATCGGCGGCAGGTTCCGGCAGCGCGCCAGCAGGATGTCCAGCATGCGGCGCGGCTGGGTGCCGAAGGGCGTGTCGGCTGCCAGCGGCCTGTCGGGCGGGGGCGTGACCTCGGCGGTGCCCTCCAGCACGGCCGAGCCGTCCTCGCGGCGCGCGGCGCAGCGCAGCAGCAGCGCACCATCCAGGGTGGCGCCGGCGACCTCCGCCGAGAGTTCGAGCAGGTCGCCCTCCACCAGCGGCCCGGCATAGCGGAAATCCTCGCGCAGCAGGCGCGTGCCGGGGCCGGGGAAGCGGGTGACCAGCAGGCGGGTCATCAGCGTGGCGGCGGCGCGGCTGGCCAGAGCCGGGTCAGCCGAGCCGATCAGCGCCGCGACTGGGGCGAGCTCGGCCGCGGCCACGCGGTGCCGCAGCACGTGGCGCGCGCCGGGCGGGAAGGCGGGTTCGGCATCCATGCCGCGCAGACTGCGGAGCCGGCGGGGCCCCTGTCCAGCGCGGCCGCGTGACAGCGCCGCGTCAGCGGCCGGGACGGCCGCGCAGCCAGGCCAGGGTGCCGGCGATGCCGGCCAGGTCGGCGGCGAGCTTGCCGCCGCGCAAGGTCAGCGCATGGCCTGCCGCCTTGCCGGCATGGTGCAGCAGCCTTCCCAGCGCCTCCCGCCGGGCTTCCGCCGGCCCGCCGCCATGCAGCGCGGTGAAGCGCAGCCGGGACCAGGCCATGCAGCGCGCCTTCCGCCAGGTGGTCGCCAGCGCGGGCGCGGAGGAGCGGCCGCCGGCATGGGCGACGCGGGAAGCAGGCTCCAGCAGGGCGCCGCCGGCCCGGGCACAGAGATCGTCATCCTCGTAGAATAGGAAGAACGTCTCGTCGAAGCGCAGCGGGTCCGCCCGGCGCAGCAGCAGGCAGGCGCCGGAGGCGAAGGCGACGCAGGTCGGTCCCTCCGGCCAGGGCTCGGCGGTGCGGTCCCGCGGCAGCCGGCGGCGTCGAGGCTGCGCGGCGTTCCAGCTCCGGACGGGCCTGCCCTCGGCATCCAGCAGCAGGGGGGCGACGAGGCGGTGTCCGGGATGCGCATCGGCCGCCGCCAGCAATGCCGCGATGGCTGCCTCGGACAGGCGGGCATCCGGGTTGGCGAGCAGGACGAACTCCGACCGGGCGGTCTCGATCCCCATATTGCAGGCCGCGCCGAATCCAAGATTCTGTTTGTTTTCAACGATCTGAACATCGGGGCGCTGGGCGCGCGCAACGGCAAGCGTCTCATCCGGCGAGGCGTTGTCCACGATGATGACCGGAATCCCGTCCGGGCAGGCGGCGAGGAATCCGCCGATCGTCCCGGCGCTGCGCCAGGTGACCGTCACGATGGTGACGCGCGGCGCGGTCGGCATGGCGCCGCTTCGCACGGGTCGCCCCGGCCGGCAAGGCGCGATTCATACGTAACGGCTAAGGGTAGGGGCGAAAAACGCAGGTCGGCCCTGCCCAATAAAATGGCTGCAAGACGGACCTGACTGCGCTACAGGGCGCCTTTCCATGGCAAACCTTTGACGGAACTGGCTGAACGATGGGTGTCGTGATCGGGGAGGTGGCTCGGAAGCTTGGCTACCGCCCGGGAATGGCCTGCGCGGTGATCGGCAATCCGCCCGGCCTGACATTTGGTCTCCCCAGCGGCGCGACCGCGGCGGCGGACCTGATCCTGGCCTTTGCGGCCGACCGTGCGACCTTGCGCTCCGTGGCGCCGCGTGCGCTGAACCTCTACGGGATCGGCGCGCGCCTCTGGTTCGCCTATCCCAAGAAGAGCGGACCGGTGCGGTCCGACCTCGACCGGGATCATGGCTGGGACCCGGTCACCAGCGAGGGCCTGCTGCCGGTGACGCAGATCGCGCTGGACGACACCTGGTCCGCGCTGCGTTTCCGCTTCCGCGAGGAAATCCCGAAGCTGATGCGCGCCGGCGCCTGAGCGCCGGATCGCCCGCACAGCCCGATGCGCCGGGCCGGCCTTCTGCCGGCGCCGGCGCTATTCGTTGAGGCCCTTTCCCGGCCAGGGATGCGTCGCCATCCAGTGGCGCGCGATCTCGATCCGGCGCGCGAACCACACCCCGCCCTTGGCCTGCATGTGCTGCAGCAGCCGCACCAGCCCCATCGCGCGCGCCGGATGGCCGATGATGCGGCTGTGCAGGCCGATGGACATCATGCGCGGCTGGCCTGCCGCGCCTTCCTGCCAGAGCAGATCGAAGGCGTCGCGGCAGAAGCCGAACCACTGATCCGCCGTGCCGTGGCCGGAGAAGAACCGCGTGTCGTTGGTCGTCAGCGAATAGGGGACGATCAGCCGCGGCCTGCCCTCCACCGTCATCCAGAAGGGCAGTTCGTCCGCATAGTGGTCGCTGTCATAGAGGATGCAGTCGTGCTCCATCAGCAGCCGGCGCGTGTTCACGCTCGGCGCGTAGCGGCAGTACCAGCCCGCCGGCGGCGTGCCGAGGGTGCGCCGGAAGGACTCCACGGCGCGCGCGATGCGGTCGCGCTCCGTCGCCTCGTCCAGCTCGAAATGCTTCTCCCACCGCCAGCCATGGCCGCAGAGGTCGTGGCCGGACTCGCGGATCGCCGCGGCGAGCGGCGGGTTGCGCTCCAGCGCGCGGGCGCAGGCGAACATGGTCATCGGGATGCCGCGCTCGGCGAAGATGCGCAGCACGCGCCAGGCGCCGACGCGGCTGCCATATTCGAACAGCGTCTCCGCCCCCATGTCGCGGCCGCCGGGCAGGGAGGCGCGGCCATGGCTTTCGCTGAGATGCGTCTCGGTGAAGCCGTCCCCGTCCTGCACCGAGTATTCCGAGCCTTCCTCGACATTCAGCACGAAGTTGACCGCGACCTTCGCGCCGCCCGGCCACTGCGGATCGGGCCAGTTGCCGCCATAGCCGATGAAGTCGCGCTTGGTTTCCCAGGGCATTCCGCCGCTCCCGTCGATTGACCACGCTCTCTCGCGGCCCATAGCTTGGTCGCGCTTCAGGACATCGGGCAAGACATGGCAGCGCGTGTGCGCAAGACGCTCCGACACTTCGACCCCGCTGCGCGCGGCGCGCTGGACGGCGTGCGCGTGGTGGACCTCTCCCGCCTCGTCGCGGGCAATGTGCTGACCAAGGTGCTGGCCGACCACGGCGCCGAGGTGATCAAGGTGGAGCCGCCCGCCGGCGACAGCCTGCGCGCCTGGAAGGTGAAGGGCGTCGAGACAAGCTGGAAGGCCTTCTGCCGCAACAAGCGCAGTGTGTGCCTGGACCTGCGCGCGCCGGAGGGCGTCGGGATCGTGCGGCGCCTGGCGCAGGATGCCGCGATGCTGGTCGAAAGCTTCCGGCCGGGCGTGCTGGAGGCGATGGGGCTGGCGCCGGAGGATCTGCTCGCGCTGAATCCGAGGCTGGTGATCGTCCGCGTCTCCGGCTGGGGGCAGACGGGGCCGTACCGCCACAAGCCGGGCTTCGGCACGCTGGTGGAGGGCTATGCCGGCTTCGCCGCGCTGAACGGCTTCGGCGACCGCGAGCCGGTGCTGCCGCCGATGTTCATGGCCGATGCCTATGCCGGGCTGTATGGCGCCTCCGCCGGCATGATCGCGCTGCATCACGCGACGCGCACGGGCGAAGGCCAGGTGGTGGACCTCTCCCTGTTCGAGCCGATCTTCGCCGTGCTGGAGCCGCAGATGGCGAATTGGCGCCTGACCGGGCAGGTGAAGCCGCGCACCGGCAGCCGCAGCACCAACACCGCGCCGCGCAACGCCTATCGCACGAAGGACGGGCGGTGGCTGGGTCTCTCCACATCCACCCAGGGCGTCTTCGTGCGCCTGATGCACAGCATCGGAAGGTCGGAGCTCGCGGAAGACCCGCGCTTCCGCAGCAACCCCGACCGCCTGCAGCACATCGAGGAACTGGACGCGGTGGTGCGCGACGCGGTCGCGGCGCTGACGCTGGACGAAGCACTCGAGAAATTCGACCGCGACGGCGTGACGATCGGGCCGATCATGGATGTGCGCGACCTCGACTCAGACCGCTACGTGGCCGAGCGCGAGGCGCTGATCGAGGTGCCGGACGCGGAGATGCCGGACGGCCTGCTGCCGATGCACGGCGAAGTGCCGCGGCTGTCCCGCACGCCGGGCATCCTGCGCAACCCGGCGCCGAAGCTCGGCCAGGACAACGCGGCGATCCTGGCGCCGCTGCTGGGCGCGGTGGAGTTCGCGCGCCTCGCCGCCGCGGAGGTCATCCGCGGCGGCTGAGCCGGGCGGGCGTTGCGGGCTATTCGGCCAGCGACATCCCGAGCGCAGGCCTCGCGTCCGTCGGAAGCGGGCTCTGATAGGGCTTGCCGCCGGTGCGCGCATGATGGTCGGCCTTGGCCTTGGCGATGAGATCCGGGTTCAGGATCGCATCCACCGCCGTGCCGGCCATCACCTTCGCCACATGCACCATGCCGGTATGCGCCGCGTCGGTCTTGCCCTGCGCCACCACCTGCCAGGAATGGCCCGGCGTGCCGATGGCATAGGTGGCGCCGCGCGCCTGCACGGTGGGCACCTTCCACGAAACGTCGCCCACATCGGTGGAGCCGTTCATCCCGGCCCCCTTCGCGCCGAGCGGCACGATCGCGTCGCACAGCGCTTTCCCGGTTTCCGGCGTCAGCCCCTGGCGACGATAGGCGGAGCTGATGTCCTCCGGCCGCAGCGTCTTCTGGATCTCGGCGGCGAAGGCGCGATCCTCCGCCGTGAAGGGCGGCGGGCCGAGCCGCTCGAAATTGGCGTGCATCGCCTGCTCCAGCGGCGTGTTGCCGAGCAGGTTGGAGACGGCGGAGATCACCTGGGTGCTGACCGTCGTCTCCGTCATCAGCGCCGCGCCATCCGCGATCTTCCGCACCCGCGCGACGAGTCCGTTCAGCTCCTCGAGGTTCCGCGCGCGGATCAGGTAGCGCACCTTCGCGCGGGCCTGCACCACGTTGGGGGCGATGCCGCCGGCATCCAGATAGGCGTAGTGGATGCGCGCATCCGAGGGCATGTGCTCGCGCATGTAGTTCACGCCGACATTCATCAGCTCGACCGCGTCCAGCGCGGAGCGGCCGAGATGCGGCGAGGCGGCGGCATGCGCCGCGCGGCCCTGGAAGGTGAAGTCGATGCGCGTATTGGCCAGGCTGACCGGCTCCGTCACGCCGGAGAAGGAGGCCGGATGCCAGGAGATGGCGATGTCCACGTCGTCGAAGGCGCCGGCGCGCACCATGAACCCCTTGGCGGCGCCGCCTTCCTCGGCCGGGCAGCCATAATAGCGCACGCGGCCCTTGAGGTTGTTCGCCTTCAGCCAGTCCTTCACGGCAGAGGCGGCAAGCAGCGCGGCGGAGCCCAGCAGGTTGTGGCCGCAGCCATGCCCGCGCGTCTCGCCGGGGACGGGCTTCGGCTCGGCGATGCCGGCTTCCTGCGAAAGACCCGGCAGCGCGTCGTATTCGCCGAGGATGGCGATGACCGGCCCATCCTCGCCCGCCTCGCCCATCACGGCCGTCGGGATGTCCGCGACGTTCTGCGTGATCCGGAACCCTTCCCGCTCCAGCATGGCGACATGCTCGGCACAGGAGCGGTGCTCGTCATAGCAGAGCTCCGGCATGCCCCAGACGGTGTCGCTGAGCGCGGTATAGGGCTCGCGGCGCTCATCCACCAGGCGCCAGATCTGTTCGTCGTTGCGGATCATCGTCAGTGTCCCATCGCGGCGCGTGCGGCATGGAGCGCGGCGGTGGCTTGCCGCAGCGCATGGGCCAGGCGGTTGCGGGCGCGCAGCGCGTCCACCATGGCGAATTTCTCCTCGTCGGATCCGGGCGCGGTTGCGGCCAGGTCGCGCAGCGGCTGCACGGCGGCCCAGGCGGGCGTCGGCAGCGCCGGGTCGTGGCGGAAGCGGTCGCCCAGCGTGTAGTCCGCCGGCACCAGCGCGCGGGAGGCCCGCATCAGCGCGGCATTCACGGCGGCGACATCCTTCGCGCCGCCACCCGGCGCCGAGAGCGCCTGCGCCGCCTGCCGCAGCGCCGCCGCGGCCTGGATCAGCGCCGCGATCGGGAAGCGCCCGTCCAGCTTGCCCGCCAGCGGCTCCAGCTCCTTCGCCAGCGCCTCGGCGGTCGCGGCGTGGTCGAGCGGCACCACCGCATCCGTCAGCAGGCGCCAGCACACCTGCATCAGCACGCGCGTGTCGCGCACCAGGTTCGCCTCGTCGATCTTGTCGAGCAGGTCGTGCGGCGTGTGCCACCACCAGCCCAGCGCATTGCGCGCCGCGCTGTGCTTCTGCGGCTGCTCGCTGATCGAGCCGAGCATGGAGGGGATGCCAATGCCGACGAAGCTCTCGTCGGAATTGCGCGCCTTGCGCTTGCCCTTGTAGGTCTGGTTGGTGTGCGCCTGCACCGCCTCGGCAGCGAGGTGCTTCAATTCCGACATCGCGGCCGCGTTCTCCAGCACCGCGGCGCCGGCGCCG
>NZ_JBWXTD010000003.1:296419-316235 GCF_056682175.1 Falsiroseomonas sp. RANM36 | reverse complement strand
CGGCGGTGTCGCCCTCCCGCCCGCCCCCCCGGCGCCGCGGGCCGGCCGCCCCCCCCGCCCCCCCCAGCCGCAGGATCCCGAAATTGGCGACCAGCCAGTGCGGCTGCCAGGGCACGACAACCAGCGCACCCGTCCGCAGGTGCTGCGCGACGCTGCCCGCGGTGCAGGCCATGACGCCATCGGATTGCATCGCGATCGCCAGCGCGGCCCCGACGGATTCCGTGACGACGGCCGGGAAGGCCTCGTGCCGCCCGCTCCCGCGCGACGCCTGCAGGCCGGCGGCCACATGCGGCGCGAAGCGCGATGCCATCTGGGGCGGCACGATGCAGGGATGGCGGAACACATCCGCGGGCCCAGGGTCGCGCCCCGGCGCCGCCAGCGCGTGGCCGGGACGGACCACGAGAAGCAGCGGGTGCCGACGCAGCGGCGTGACCTCCAGCTCGTCCGCCGCCTCGAGGTCGGAGATCTCGGCGACGGCAAGCGTGCTCCGGCGATCCAGCACGCGACGCACGGCCGCCGCCGCCGTCCCGGCCTCCAGGCGCAACTGCACCCGCGGCTCCTGCGCGAGGAACCGCGCCGCGGCGCCGGCGACAACAGCCTCCATCGCGAATGGGCCGGCCGAGACCCAGAGCGTTTCCCGATGCTCGCCGCGCAGCTCGGCGAGCATCAGGGAGAGTTCCTCGGTCGCGCGCAGCACATCGCCACCCTTGGCGAGCACCGCCCGGCCGATGGCGGTCGGCGTCATCCCCCGGCGCGATCGCTCGAACAACTGCGCATTCAGCTTCGACTCCAGCGCCGCCAGCGCGCGGGTCAGCGCCGAGGGCGACATGCCGAGCACCCGTCCGGCACGCACCAGGCTGCCATGCTGGCCGATGGCCATGACGAGCTTCACGTGCCGTGCGTCCATCATGTTCCAAGCCTACACGATCAGGTTGCAGATCGGGAAAATTGCGGTCCCTCCGCGGCTTCGGGCAAGGTTGCCGGGAAGCGGGGGACGGCATGCCGGGTGTCACGAACGGACCATCGCGAAGGCTGCCCTGCGCCGCTGCGCGACCTTCGCCGGCGGCATCGTCCGGCCCTGGCGTCCTTCGCCGCAGCCACGCCGCTGCCGGCCGCGCCAGCCGATCGGGCCAGCCACTGCAACAGGGCCAGAAGCGATGAGAACCTCGATCCGCGCCTCGCTCCTCGCCACCGCGCTCGCGCTGCTGCAGCCTGCCCTGCCGGCCTCGGCGCAGCAACCAGGCGGCGTCTCGGCTGCCGACCAGGCGGGCCGCCACCTGCCCTTCCCCACCGCGCCCTCGGCCAGCACCGCCGGCCCGACGCTGGCGGAGTCCACGCATCAGCGACGGGTCGAGCCGCGCCGACTGCCGGAGGGCGCGCCTAACATCCTGATCGTGCTGCTGGACGATGTCGGCTTCGGGCTGCCCGACACCTTCGGCGGGCCGGTGCGCACGCCGACCCTGACCCGCCTGCGGGAGACCGGCATCGCCTACAATGCCTTCCACACCACCGCGATCTGCTCGCCCACCCGCGCCGCGCTGCTCACCGGGCGCAACGCGCATCATGTCGGCTCGGGCACCATCGCCGAGCGCGCGCTCGACTGGGACGGCTATGTCGGCGTGATCCCGCGCAGCGCCGCGACCATCGCGGAAGTGCTGCGGCATTACGGCTACGCGACATCGGCCTTCGGCAAGTGGCACAACACGCCGGCGACCGAGACGACGGCGATGGGCCCCTTCGACCGCTGGCCGACGGGCTACGGATTCCAGTACTTCTACGGCTTCCTCGCCGGCGAGACCTCGCAATGGGAGCCGCGGCTGGTGGAGAACACCAACCCGGTCGAGCCGCCGCACGACCCGCGCTATCACCTCAGCGAGGATTTGGCGGACCGCGCGATCACCTGGCTCCGCCGGCACCGCAGCTTCGCGCCGGACCGGCCCTGGCTGATGTACTGGGCGCCCGGCGCGTCGCACGGCCCGCACCACATCTTCCCCGAATGGGCGGACCGCTATCGCGGCCGCTTCGACGCCGGCTGGGACGCGCTGCGCGAGGAGACCTTCGCCCGCCAGCGCGCCATGGGCTGGATCCCGCCGGGGACGCAGCTCACGCCGCGCGAGCCGAGCATGCAGGCCTGGACCGAGATCCCGGACAGCCAGCGCGCCTTCCAGACCCGGCTGATGGAGGTCTTCGCAGGCTTCACCGAGCATGTGGACGCCCAGGTCGGCCGCCTGGTGGACGAGATCGAGCGGCAGGGCGCGCGCGACAACACGATCGTCATCTACATCTTCGGCGACAACGGCAGTTCCGCCGAAGGGCAGGAAGGCACGGTCAGCGAGCTGCTGGCGCAGAACAACATCCCGAGCACGGTGGAGCAGCAGATCGCGGCGCTCGATCGCCTCGGCGGGCTGGCGGCGCTGGGCGGCCCGGCGCTCGACAGCATGTACCATGCCGGCTGGGCCTGGGCCGGCAACACGCCCTTCCGCCACACCAAGCTGGTCGCCAGCCATTTCGGCGGCACGCGCAACCCGATGGTGATCTCCTGGCCCGCGCGCATCCGCCCCGACCGCACGCCGCGCGCGCAGTTCCACCATGTCGCGGACATCGCGCCGACGCTCTACACGTTGCTCGGCATCACGCCGCCGGAGACGGTGAACGGCGAGGCGCAGCTGCCGCTGGACGGCACCAGCCTCGCCTACACCTTCGACAGCGCGGCCCTGCCGGGTCGCGTGCGGACGCAGTATTTCGAGAACAACGGCAGCCGCGCGATCTACCATGAGGGGTGGATCGCCTCGACCTTCGGGCCATTCACGCCCTGGCGGGCCGCCGCGATCGGCAATATCGCGGAGTGGCGGCCGCAGGACGACCGCTGGGAACTCTACGACCTGACGCTCGACTTTTCGCAGGCCAATGATCTCGCGTCGCGCGAACCGGAGCGCCTCGCGGCGATGCGCCGGCTGTTCGACGAAACGGCGCGGCGCAACCTCGTCTGGCCGGTCGGCGCCGGCAACTGGCTGCGGCTGCACCCCGAGGACCGGATCGCGCCGCCCTACCGGCGCTGGGTCTTCGGGCCGGAGACGGTGCGGATGCCCGAATTCGCCGCGCCGGGGCTCGGCCGCGCAAGCAGCCGGGTGATGATCGAGGCCGAGGTCGCGGCCGAAGGCTCCGGCGTCCTCTATGCGCTCGGCGGCGCCGGCGGCGGCGTGACGCTCTACATGGATCGCGGCCGGCTGGTCTACGAATACAACATGATGATCGTCGAGCGCTTCGAAGCGCGCAGCGCCCAGCCGCTGCCCGCGGGGCGCCGGCTGATCGAGGTGGAGACGCGCTTCGCCAGCCCGCAGCCACGCGCGGCGGCCGAGGTGGTGCTGCGCGTGGACGGCGCGGAGGTGGCACGCACCACGGTCGCGCGAACCGTGCCCGCCGCCTTTTCCGCCTCCGAGACGCTGGATGTTGGCCGCGACCTCGGCTCGCCGGTTTCGCCCGCCTATGCCGCGCGCCGTCCCTTCGCCTTCGACGGCCAGGTGCATCAGATGCGCGTCGAACTGCTGGATTGAAGGGAAAGAGCCGATGCAAGGCCTGCTTCGCAAGGCGCTGATGGGCGCGACGCTGCTGGTGGCGCCGGCGGCGCTCGCCCAGCCGGCCGCCCAGCCCGCCGCACCCGGCGCCGTCCCGCAGGGCGCCGTCGTCGTGCCGCGGCCCGACCCGCCCTTCCGCGGCACGATCGGCCGCACGGTGCAGGAATCGCAGCCAGACTTCCCCGCCGGCGTGCAGGCGCCGGCCGGCGCACCGAACGTGCTGCTCATCATGCTCGACGATGTCGGCTACGGGCAGTTCGGCACCTTCGGCGGGCTGGTGCCGACGCCCGCGCTCGACGCGCTCGCGCAGCAGGGGCTGCGCTACACGCGGATGCACACGGTCGGCCTCTGCTCGCCGACGCGCGCGGCGATGCTCACCGGTCGCAACGCCCACAGCGTCGGCAACGGCATCATCACCGGCCTGGCCACCGGCTTTCCCGGCTACAACGCCATCATCCCCCGCGATGCCGGCACCGTGGCGCAGGTGCTGCGCGGCAACGGCTACGCCACCGCCTTCTTCGGCAAGAACCACAACACGCCGGAATGGCAGGCGAGCCCGGCCGGGCCCTTCCACCAATGGCCCACCGGCCTCGGCTTCGACTACTTCCTCGGCTTCAACTACGGCGAGATGTCGCAATGGGATTTCGCGCTGACCGAGAACACGCGGACCTTCGAGGTCCCGCCTGAGGTCCGCGGCACGCATCTGACCACCTTCCTCGCCGACCGCGCCATCGGCTGGATGCGCGAGCAGCGCTCGCTCGCGCCCGACCGGCCCTTCTTCCTGTATTTCGCCACCGGCGCGACGCACAGCCCGCACCACGCCCCGCGCGACTGGATCGAGCGCTTCCGCGGGCAGTTCGACATGGGCTGGGATCGCTACCGGGAGATGGCCTTCGAGCGCCAGAAGCGGCTCGGCGTGATCCCGCCCGAGGCCATCCTCACGCCGCGGCCGGCCGAACTTCCGGCCTGGGATTCGCTCTCGCCCGAGGAGCGGCGCGTCGCCGCGCGGATGATGGAGGTCTTCGCCGGCTTCACCGCGCATACTGACCACGAGGTCGGCCGCGTCATCGCCTCGCTCGACGACATGGGTGCGCGCGACGACACGCTGGTGATCTACGTCGTCGGCGACAACGGCGCCTCCGCCGAAGGCGGGCTCGGCGGCTCGACCAACGCGCTGCGCGCCTTCAACGGCGTGCCGGACGACCTGGCGAGCAACCTCGCCGCGCTCGACGGGCTCGGCGGGCCGCTCTACGCGAACCATTTCCCGGCCGGCTGGGCCTGGGCGATGAACACGCCCTTCCAATGGACCAAGCAGGTCGTCTCGCATCTCGGCGCGACGCGCAACCCGATGGTGGTCGCCTGGCCCGGCCGCGTGCAGGCGGGCGGCGTGCGCGCGCAGTTCCACCACGTGATCGACATCATGCCGACCATCCTGGAGGCGGCGAACATCCGCCTGCCGCTGGCGATCGAGGGCATCCAGCAGCGGCCGCTCGACGGCGTCTCCTTCGCCTACACCTTCGGCGAGGCCGGCGCGCAGGCCGAAGGAAGGCGACGCACGCAGGCGTGGGAGATGTTCGTGAACCGCGCGATCTACCACGATGGCTGGATGGCGTCCTCGCGCTGGCGGGTGCCGTGGGACCCGACGCCGCGCACCGGCTCGATCGACGAGGCGGCCTGGGAGCTCTATCACCTCGACGAAGACTTCTCGCAGGGACGCGACCTGGCGGCGGCGCCGCCCCCGCCCAGGCTGTCCACATTCACATGCGCGACGCAGCGGCGGTCCAGCTCGTCCCAATGCGTGTCGGCATACCAGGCCGAGCCCGAATAGCGCCCATGCGAATGGCCGGACCAGAAGCAGATGCGGAAGCCCCGCTTCAGCGCGGAGCGGCGCTGCGCAACCAGCCGGCCGACCTCCATCATGCCGCAATTGGCCGAGCCGTTGTCCATCACGCCGTAGTACCAGGTGTCGTAGTGGCCCGACATCATCACGAAGGGACCGTCGGCCTCCGGCCCGTCGAGCTCGCATTGCAGGATCGGCGTCTTGCGCCAGCCGGTGTCCACCTCGGCATGCAGCGTGACCTGCGGCTGCTTGCCGGCGGCGAGCGCATCGCGGATCGCGCCGCCATCGGCGTTGTTGACGCTGCAGGCGACGGTGCGCGGCATCTCCGCCAGCGTGCTCGCGCCCGGGCTGCCCCAGACCGGGGAGATGCACATCTCGTGGATGTGCTCGTGATGGCTGATGTGCAGCTGTCCCGCCGCGCCGGCCGCGGTGGCGCGCGCCGCGCCGGCGGGCGTCGCCATCCCCTCCACCAGCACGATGCGGCCGCGCAGATCCTTGCCGGCGAAATCCTCGTCGGTGCCGTGGCCGAGATAGACCGGCACGCCCGAGAGCCCGCCCGCCGGCGATGGCAGGGAGAAGGACTGCGTGATCGCCGTCACCGCCTTGCCGTCCACCGTGACGCTCGCCTTGCCGGGCAGGCTGATGAAGGCGTCGTGCAGCAGCAGTGTGGTGCGGAAGCCGTATTCCTGCATCCGCTTCTCGAGGAAGCCGAAGGCCTCGCGCTCCTCCGCGGTGCCCGACAGCTTCACCCAGCGCGCGATCTCGCGCAGGTTCGCCATCATCTCCGGGCCGCTGACGGCGGCGGCGAGGGTGTCACGCGGAGCGTCGGTCATCGCGGGGTTCCTTTCGTATCGCGGCGAGGCGTCTGGCCCTCGCCGATATCCCACCAGAGCCCGGCCATCAGGCCGAGCCCCTCGCGCAGCAGCGGCGCCAGCGCGTGCTCGTCCGGGCCGTGCTGGTTGCAGCCGGCATAGCTGTTCGGGATCCAGATCACCGGCAGTCCCAGCTCCTCCTGGAACATGTCTGAAGGATTGGAGCCGGAGGAATTCGGCACGATGTTGGGCGCGCGGCCGGCGCTGCGCTGCATGCTGTCGGCGACGAAGCGCACCCAGGGGTCGTCGGGATCGGTGCGGCTGGCGCCGAACATGTCGCGCTCCATCACCGGCTCGATCCGCACGATCTGGAAGCCGTGCTTGTCCAGGTGGCGGCGGAGTGCCGGCACGATGTCGGCCCCCCTGATGTCCGCGCAATGGCGCACCTGCAGCCGCGCGCGCGCCTCGCCCTGCACGGCGTTGGTCGGCGCATCCGGATGGCCGGTGAGGGCGGCGAGCACGATCACGCTCGTCCACCCGAAGATTTTTTCCGCCTTGGTCAGACCGGGCTCGCCCCAGTCGGGGTCGCCTTCCGGCAGGCCCGGGATGTCCTCGAACACCAGGGCGCCGATCGCGCGCTTCACCGCGGGCGGGATCTCCTTCGGCGTCCAGCCCTCCACCAGGATGCGGCCCTTGCGGTCCACGATGCTCGCCATGGCCTGCGCCAGCACGAAGCCGGGATCGGTCAGCACGCCGCCCCAATGGCCCGAATGATGCGCGTGGTCGCGCAGATGCACCACGAGGTCGAAAGCGACGCCGCCCCGCGCGCCGAGCTTCATCTCCGGCATGAAGGTCGTCTGCCGCGGCCCGTCGAGGCCGATGAACACATCGGCCGCAAGCCGCTCCTTCTCCGCCCGCAGCAGCTCGCGCAGCCCGGGCGAGCCCTGTTCCTCGCCCGTCTCCACCAGCACCTTCGCATTGAAGTCGAGGCGGCCGCGCTCCGCGATCACCGCACGCAGCGCCTCGATGGCGATCAGATGCTGGCCCTTGTTGTCCACCGTGCCGCGGCCGTACCATTTCTCGCCGCGCACCGTCACCCGCCAGGGATCGAGCCCGTCGCTCCATTTCGGCGCCAGCCCGCGCACCACGTCGCCATGGCCATAGACCAGCACGGTGGGCAGCGCGGGATCCTCGATGCGCGTCGCGACGAAGACCGGGCCGCGACCCATGCGCGGGTTGTCCAGCACGATGGCGTCGAAGCCCATGCCCTGCATCAGCGCGGGCATCGTCTCGGCGCAGTAGCGCGTCAGCGCCGGCAGGCTGCCCTCGAGCTGGCTTTCGGTCGGCACGGCGACGAGGTCGCGCAGCCGCGCGAGGTAGTCGCCCTCGTCGAAGCCGCGCTGCGCCCGCGCGATGGCCCCGGCCCGCGACGCTGTCATACCCTCATCCCCAGCTGCTCGCTCCGATGCTGGCACGCATCCGCGTCCGGCGGAAAGGTCCGCCTCATCCGCCCGCGGCGCGCACCAACCGCGTCGCCTCCCGCAGCGCCGCGACGTAGCGGTTGCGCCCGCGCAGCAGCTGCGTCTGCGCGAAGCCGCGCATCGTGCCTTCTTGGCGCGCGAGCTCGGTCGCGACCGCGAGGCAGGGCAGCGCAGGCGCCGTGAAGGCCGGGTCGTGCGTGAAGCGCGGGCGTCTGGTGAAGTCCAGCGGCACCAGGATGCGCGCCAGGCGCTTCAGGACCGTATTGGCCCGCGCGGCCGGGACCGAGCCCGCGGCCGCATCCCGCTGCAGCGCCGCGACCGCAGCGGCGAACTCCTCCGTTGCGGCGACGGCGGGGGAGAGGTCGGCCAGCTCGCCCGCCGCCTCGGCGTAGCGCGCGAGCGTCGCAGCGAAATTCCCGGCCGTCGCGGTGAAGTCGAAGGGCAGGAGTTCGGGCTGCGTCACGCGCAGCACCGACAGCAGGTAGATCCGCATGTCGCGCAGCAGGTTGTCGCGGTCGGCGATCTCCAGCGTGTCGTTCTCGGTGTGCCAGGCGATATTCCCGCCGCAGCCGGAGACGTCATAGTAGCCCTTTTCCTTGCGGAGCGCCTCCGGCATCGTCGAGCTCAGCATGTAGAAGCTGCTGATGCCGATGTTGGAGAAGCTGTAGTCGCCGGCCTGGGGCGGGCGCCTGATCTTGACCCCGGCGTCGGGCACCAGTTCCGTGATCGCCGCGGTCACCAGCGCCGCCGTTTCCGGCAGGGCGGTCGTGTCGTGGAAGCTCGTGGCCCAGCGGCAGCCGGGGCTGTCGCAATTCACCTGCGCGACGCAATGCTCGTCGAGATCGATGGCGAAGGCATCCGAATACCAGGTGCTGCCCGCATAGCGCCCGGTGGAATGGCCGGGCCACCAGCAGATCCGCACGCCGCGCCGCAGCCCCGTGCGGTTGGCCCAGAGGATGCGTGCGATCTCCAGCAGCGTCGCGTTGCCGGTGGCGTTGTCGCCCACGCCGACATCCCAGGAATCGTAGTGGCCGTGCAGCAGCACGAAGTCCTCGGTGCCGTCCGTGCCGGGGATCCGCACCTCCGGCACGACCTGCGCGAACAGGCCTTCCAGCAGCTCGCTGCGGATCGTCGCGCTGCCGCCGGCCTCGGCGACCTTGCGCAGCGCCTCGCCGCTCGCCTTGTTCACCGTGGCCATCGGGATCTTCGGCTTGCGCGGCAGGTCGTCGAGGTCGGGCGTGCCCCAGATGGTCGTGCAGGTGCCCCAATGCACATCGACGCCCGGATTGGCGGCGATCACGCCGAGCCCGCCCCATTCCTCCACCAGCGAGGCAATGGCCGGGTTGCCGAAGCCCTCCGTCAGCAGGATCTTCCCGGCGACGCGCGCGCGCGCCTCCGCCTCGTCGCGGATGCTGCCGCCGAACAGCTTGCCGATGTCGCGCGAATAGGAGCGCAGCGCGGCCGGGTTCGCCGGCAGATAGACCAGCGGCGCGGTGCGCCCCTGCGGCACCGGCAGCGAGGAGGTGGGCGGCTTGGCGCGATGCGTGACGCCGCCCGCCTCCACCGAGGCCGACAGCGGCACGGCCAGGTAGATCTCCGGCCGGTGCAGCGTGACGGGAATGCCGAGGGCGCGTAGCCGCTCGCCGATCATCTCGCCGCTGCGGTTCACCTCGTCGGGCAGGGTCCGCACGGTGCGCGAGAAGGTCTCCACCAGTTCCCAGGGCGCATCCAGCGTCACCTGGTCCAGCAGCGTCCGTTCGAATGCGTTCATCGTCGCGCCCTCCCACCCCATCAGGCGGGCGACAGGCTCGCACCGGATGGCGCCGCGCGGAAGCCGGGCGGCTATGCGCCTTCCAGGTCCTGGAGCCGCGCGCGGCGCACGGCAGAAAGGTGGCGGCGCATCGCAGCGCGCGCCCCTGCGCCGTCGCCGGCCACGATCGCCGCGGCGATGGCGGCGTGCTCGGCCAGGTTGTCGCGCCGCCGCGCGGCCGAGACGGCAAGGTCCGTCAGGCGGCTGGCCAAGGGCGTGGTCTGGTCGCGCCACAATCCGCCGACGATGCGCGCAAGGGCGGTGTTGCCGGCAGCCTCCGCGATGGCGAGGTGGAAGGCGCGGTCGGTCTCCTCGTCGGGGCGGCCGGCGCGGCGTGAGGCGGCCATGCGGCCGAAGGCCTCGCCGACGGCGGCGCGCGCCGCGGGCTCCGCTCGGGCGGCGCGGGCGGCGCAGAGCGGGGGCCCCCCCCCCCCCGCCGCCCCCCCCACCGGCGGGGTCGGCGCATCCGTCGTCGCCGGGGCCTCCTGCGAGGCGCGGCTGCGGACATAGACGCCGGAGCCGCCGCGCACTTCGACAAGGCCGGCGATCTCGAGCGCGATCAGCGCCTCCCGCACCGACGGCCGGCTGACATTCAGGCGCTGCGCCAGGTCGCGCTCGGCGGGCAGGCGGCTGCCGCGCGGGAGGTCGCCGCGCGCGATCATCGCGGCGATCTGCTCGGCGATACGTCGGAACAGGCGGCGGGGTTCGATGGGCTCGAAGGGCATGGGACCGGGTCGCTGGTTGACAGATGTTTGGCACCCGTACCAGCATCCATCAACTGGTCAGGCCACCTTGCCGCACAAGACCGGACGGTTCATCGGAGGAGGAAGCGATGCCAGACAACACGGCCGCGCCGGCGCTTGGCCGCCGCGCGATGCTCGCCGGCCTGACGGCCGCCTGCGCCCTGCCCTCTCTTGCGCGGGCGCAGGGCGCCTGGCCGACGCGGCCGGTGCGCATCGTGGTGCCCTTCGCCCCCGGCGGCACGACCGATGTCGCCGCGCGGCTGCTGGGCAACCATCTCTCGCCGCGGCTCGGCCGCACCGTGGTCGTCGAGAACAAGGCGGGCGCCACGACCACGATCGGCGCCGCCGAGGTCGCGCGGGCGGAGCCCGATGGCTACACCTTCCTGATGGCGCCGCCGCCCTTCGTGATCGTGCAATACGCCTTCCCCAGCCTGCCCTACGATCCGGAGAAGGATTTCCGCTCGGTCGCGATGGTGATGACCTCGCCCTTCGTGCTGGTGGTGCGCGCGGGGCTCGAAGTGAATTCGGTGGCCGACCTCGTCGCGATGGCGAAGGCGCGGCCCGGCGCGTTGACCTACGGCTCGCCGGGCCCGGGCTCGCTGCCGCATGTCGCGACGGAGCTGTTCCTGCAGCGCGCGGGCATCCAGGTGCTGCACGTGCCCTATCGCGGGGGCGGGCCGGCGGTGGCGGATCTCGCCGCGGGGCGGATCGACTTCATGCTCGGCTCGCCGCCGGAATCCGCGGCGCAGGTGGATGCCGGCCGCATCCGCCGCATCGCGGTCGCCACGGCGGAGCCGAGCCCGCTGGTGCCGGGCCTGCCGACGATTGCCGCCACGGTGCCCGATGTACGGGTGGAATACTGGGCCGGCCTGCTGGCGCCCGCCGCCACGCCGGACGCCATCGTCAACCGCATGCATGCCGAGACCCAGGCGGTGCTCGCCATGCCGGAGGTCAAGGAGCGCCTGCACGGCCTCGGCGCCGCCGCGGCACCGGGCAGCATCGCCGATTTCGACCGCCTTCTCGCCGCGGAGCGCGCGCAGTTCCGCGAAGCCGTGGCGAAGGCCGGGATTCGCGTGCAATGAGCGAGGCCGGGCGGCGCCCGAACATCCTGTGGTTCTGTTCCGACCAGCAGCGCTGGGACACGGTGGGCGCGCTCGGCAACCCGCATATCCGCACGCCGGCGCAGGACGGGCTGGTGGCGTCCGGCACCGCCTTCCGCCGCGCCTATACGCAATCGCCGATCTGCACGCCGTCGCGCGCCAGCTTCCTCACCGGCCGCTATCCCGCCACGCACCAGGTCTATCGCAACGGCAACGCCTTCTTCCCCGCGCATGAGAAGCTGGTGACGAAGATCTTCGCCGAGGCCGGCTACGATTGCGGCCTGATCGGCAAGCTGCATCTCTCGGCGGCGAAATACAGCGAGAAGCGCGCCGATGACGGCTATCGCTTCTACGCCTACAACCACCACCCGACGCCCGATGCCGCGCATGCGGACGCCTATGAGCACTGGCTGCGGCATGAGAAGCGGGTGGATCCGCAGGCGCTGTTCCGCGACAAGGGCGCCTTCTGCGGCCCTGGCGTGCCGGCCGAGCTGCACCAGAGCACCTGGTGCGCGGAGATGGCGATGCGCTTCATCGCGGATCGGCGCGACGGTCCGTGGCTGCTCTCGGTCAACGCCTTCGATCCGCATGCGCCCTTCGACGCGCCGCCCGAAGCGCTGGCGAAGGTGGACCCCGAGAGCCTGCCGCCGCCGCTCTGGCGCCCTTCCGACGCCGAGCGGTGGCAGGATTTCGCCCGGGTGGACCAGCAGCAGGTCGAGCCGATCGACCCCACCGTGCGTCGCGCGGCGACGCCCGCGCCGGCCGAGCGCGACCACGACAAGGTCGCCTCCCATGTCCCAGGCGACTACGACGCCCAGCTGGTGAAGGCGAACTACTACGCGATGATCGAGCATCTCGATGCGCAGTTCGGCCGCATCCTGGAGACGTTGCGGACCACCGGGCAGCTCGAGAACACCATCGTGGTCTACATGAGCGACCATGGCGAGCTGCTGGGCGATCATGGGCTGGTGCTGAAGGGCTGCCGCTTCTTCGACGGGCTGGTGCGCGTGCCGCTGATCCTCTCCTGGCCGGGCCGCTTCGCGCAGGGCCTGCAGAGCGAGGCGCTGGTGGAGCTGGTGGATGTGGCGCCGACGCTGCTGGAGGCTGCGGGGCTGGAGGTGCCCTGGGCGATGCAGGGCCGCTCGCTTCTGCCGATCGTGGAAGGCCGCGCCGACCCGCACCGCCACAAGGATCGCGTGGTCAGCGAGTACAAGGATTCCGTCGGCGGTCATCGGGACCACACGCACGGCTCCATGGTGTTCGACGGGCGCTTCAAGTCGGTGGTCTATCATGGCCATCCGAAGGGCGAGATCTTCGACCACGCCAGCGATCCCGGCGAGTTCGACAATCTCTGGGACGACGCGACGCTGCGCGCCGAACGGCTGAAGGTCCATCTGGACGCGCTGGCCGCGACGATCAGCGCCGGCCCGCCGCGCAGCGCGCTGTATTGAACGCGGAGGAACCGCCGTGATGCGACGCAGGACGTTCGGGCTAACTGCCGCCGCCCTGGCCGCGCCGGGCGTGGCGCGCGCCGCGTGGCCGGAGAAGCCGGTGACGGTCATCGTCCCCTATCCGCCCGGCGGCAACAACGACATCCTCGCCCGGCTGGTCGGCCCGACGGTGGAGCGGGAGATCGGACAGCCCCTGGTGATCGAGAACCGCGGCGGCGGCGGGGGCACCATCGGCGCGGGTGCGGCGGCGCGCGCGCCGGCGGATGGGCACACGCTGCTCTTCGCCGATATCGGCATCCTGGCCATCGCGCCGCATCTGTTTGCGCGGCTGCCCTACGACCCGGACGCCTTCGCGCCGATCATCCGCCTGACGGAGGTTTCCCTACTCGTCGGTGTGCCGAAGGACAGCCCGTTCCGGAGTGTCGCCGATCTCGTCGCCGCGGCGAAGGCGCGGCCGGATGCGCTGAACTTCGGCACGCCGGGGCCGGGCACCGCTGGGCATCTGGCGACGCAGATGCTGATGAGCCTGAGCGGGACGAAGATGACGCATGTGCCCTTCCGCGGCAGCGCGCCCGCGGCCCAGGAGCTGATCGCGGGGCGCATCGACCTGCTCATCGACGGCACGCTGCTGCCCGCGGTGAACCAGGGCCAGGTGCGCGCGCTGGCCGTCACCGGCGCGCGCCGCAGCCCCTTCACGCCGGACCTGCCGACGATGGCCGAGGCCGGCGTGCCGGGCTACGCCTTTGCCTCCTGGCACGGCGTGGTGGCGCCGCGCGGCGTGCCGGCGGAGGCGGTGCAGAAGCTCAACGCCGCCTACAACGTCGCGCTGCGCGATCCCGCGGTGCTCGATCGCGCGCGCCAGCTCGGCCTGCCTTTCGCTGGCGGCAGCGCGGCGGATTTCGCAAGCTGGATCCAGGCGGAGCGCCAGAAATTCGGGCCGCTGGTGCAGGCCACCGGGGCGCGGGTGGAGTGACGACGCGCCCGAACATTTTGTTCGTTACGGTCGATCAGTGGCCGGCCTCGCTGACCGGCTATGAGGGCCATCCGACCATCCTGACGCCGACGCTGGATCAGCTGGCGCGCGTCGGCGTGCGCTATCCGCGCACCTATTCCGAATGCCCGATCTGCATCCCCGCGCGCCGCACGATGATGACCGGCACCACGGCACGCCAGCATGGCGACCGCAGCTTCGATCCGGCGCTGCGCATGCCGGACCTGCCGACGCTGCCCGGCATCCTGCGCGACGCCGGCTATCAGACGACCGCGGTCGGCAAGCTGCATGTCTATCCGCCGCGCGATCGCATCGGCTTCGACGAGGTGCATCTGGCCGAGGAAGGAAGGCCGCATCTCGGCGGGCCGGATGACCACGACATCTACATCGCCGACCAGGGCTTTCCTGGCCGCGGCTTCGACCACGGCATGAACAACAACGACTATCTCTGGCGCCCCTGGCACCTGCCGGAACACTGCCATGTCACCAACTGGACGACGTGGAAGATGTGCCGGGAGATCAAGCGGCGCGATCCGACGCGGCCGGGCTTCTGGCACCTCTCATACACCGCGCCGCATCCGCCGCTGATCCCGCTCAACGCTTATCTCGACATCTACCGGGATGCCGATGCGCTGCCGCCGGCGATGGGGGCGTGGGCGAAGGAGGAGGCGGCGCAGCCCTATGCGCTGCGCGCGGTGCGCGACTACTGGGCGCATGTGAAGCCGCACCACCACCGCCAGATCATGCAGGCCTTCATGGCGCTCTGCACGCATATCGACCACCAGCTTCGCCTGGTGATCGGCACGCTGCGCGAGGAAGGGCTGCTGGACGAGACGGTGATCCTGTTCACCGCGGATCACGGCGACATGCTGGGCGCCCACGGCCTCTGGGCGAAGCGGCTCTACTACGAGGACAGCGCGCGCGTGCCGACGCTGCTGGTCGGCCCCGCCGGCGATGCGCGCACGCAGCCGGGCGCGGTGGACAACCGCCTGGTCGGCCTTGCGGATGTGATGCCGACACTGCTGGACTTCGCCGGCGTGCAATCACCGGCGCATGTCGAGGGCCTCTCGATGGTGGGGCAGGCACGCCGCGAAGTGTTCCTCGGCGCCTGCCGGGAGGATGCGAACGCCACGCGCATGGCGACGGACGGCCGCTACAAGCTGCTCTGGTATCCCTGCGGCAACGTGATGCAGCTCTTCGATCTGCAGGAGGATCCGCGGGAGCTGCATGACCGCGGCGCGGACCCCGATCTGGCCGGCGTGCGCGCGAAGCTGGAGGCGGCGCTGGTCGAGGGCGCCTGGGGCGCCGACCTGGACTGGATCAGGGACGGCAAGCTGGTCGGCATGCCGGCGCGCGAATTCCGCAGCGGCGCCAATCGCGGCCTGTCGGGCCAGCGCGGCCATCACTACCCGCCGCCGCCCATCATGGACGCCAGCATCGTCGTGGGAACACCGGGATGACACAGCATATCGGCCGCTCGCGCGAGGACAGCACGCCGGAATGGCCGGCGCGGCACCATGCGCCGAAGGGCGCGCCGAACATCGTCGTCATCCTGATGGACGACATGGGCTTCTCCGATCCCGGCTGCTTCGGCGGCGAGATCGAGACGCCCAACATGGACCGGCTCGCGAAGGAAGGGCTGCGCTTCAACCACTACACCACGCATCCCATCTGCTCGCCGGCGCGCGCCGCGCTGCTCACCGGCATCAACGCGCATGCCGCGGGCACGGGATGGCTCGCGAACAACGATGGCGGCTATCCCGGCTATCGGGGCGAGATCCCGCTGGATTGCGCGACCCTGCCGGAGACGCTGCGCGCTTCCGGCTATGCCACCTGCGCCGTCGGCAAGTGGCACAACACGCCGACGGCGGATTGCACGCCGGCCGGCGACAAGCGCTCCTGGCCGTGCCAGCGCGGCTTCGACCATTTCCACGGCTTCCTGGAAGGCGAGACGCATTTCTTCTTCCCGACGGCGCTGACCGCCGGCAACCAGGTGATCCCCGTCGAGGCCTATCCGCGCGACTACTACGCGACGGATGACTGGATGACGCAGTCGCTGCGCTGGGTGACGGACCTGCGCGCGCATTCGCCGGACAAGCCCTTTTTTCTCTACGTCGCGAACAACGCACCGCATGCGCCGCTGCAGGCGAAGCCCGCGGACCTCCAGAAATACCGGGGCCGCTACGACATCGGCTGGAGCGCGCTGCGGCAGGCGCGCCACGAGCGCCAGATCGCGATGGGGTTGATCCCGCCGGATACGAAGCTGCCCGCCTCCGATGCGCGTGTCGCCGCCTGGGAGAAGACGGACCCCGCGGACCGCGCCATGCTCGCGCGGCACATGGAATGCTACGCGGCGATGATCGACTGCGTGGACCAGAACATCGGTCGCCTGCTGGACTTCCTGGACGAGGTCGGGGAGCGCGAGAACACCATCATCCTCGTCACCTCCGACAACGGCGCGACCGATGCCGGCGGGCCGACGGGGATGTTCAACAACAACCGCCGCTACATGGGGCTCGCCCCGCCGCCGATCGAGGTGGAGCGCGGGACGGCGCACGATCTCGGCAGCCCGCGCAGCGCCAGCCTCTATCCCACCGGCTGGGGCGAGATGTGCAACGCGCCGTTTCCCTCCTTCAAGACCTATACGGGCGCGGGCGGACGGCGCGTGTCGTTCATCCTCTCCTGGCCGAAGCGCATTCCTGATCCCGGCGCGATCCGCACGCAATTCGTGCATGTCACCGACATCATGCCGATGCTGCTCGATTGCGCCGCGGCGCCGGCGCTCGCGCAGGTGCACGGCAGGCCCGCGCGGCACATGGACGGGCGCAGCTTTGCCGCGCTGCTGCGCGAACCCGCCGCCGCCGCGCCGCGCCGCGAGCAATACTACGAATGCTGGGCCAACCGCGCCTACTACCGGGATGGCTGGCTGGCGCGGTCCATCCAGAAACGCGGTGCGGCGATCGACTGGAACAACTGGACGCTGCACGACCTCACGCGCGACTTCTCCGAATCGACGGATCTGGCCGCGCGGCATCCGGAGAAGCTGAAGGAACTGGTGGAGGCCTTCGACACGGCGGCCTGGTCGAACCAGGTCTATCCGCTGGACAATCGCGACCGGCTCGACAAGTTCCGCGACCTTGCGCCGGAATACGCCGCGCGTGCCGACCAGCCGCGCCGGTTCCTGCCGGGTGCGGACACGGTGCACCGCTTCGACACCTTCCCGCTGATCAGCGACCGCGACTACGTGATCGTCGTGCGCGCGTCGTATCGGAAGGGCGATGAGGGGATCCTGTGGGCGATCGGCGACCCGACCGGCGGCATGGTTATGTGGGTCGAGCGCGGGCGGCTCCACTTCCACTACAACGGCTTCGGCGAGACCACCGACCTGCCCTCCGTGCCGATGCCCGAAGGCGACTGCACCATCGCACTGGAGTATCGCGCGCATGGCGGGCGGCTGGGCGAGGGCCGCCTGGTGATCGACGGCGCAGAGGCCGTGCCCTTCACGCCGATGTCGCCGACCATGGTGTTCTACGGCGTCTTCGAAGGGCTGGATGTCGGCATGGACCGTCGCGGCCCGGTGCTGTGGGACCTCTATGAGCGGCACGGCGCGTTCCCCTATTCCGGCCGCATCCGCGACGTCACCGTCACGCCCGGCAAACGCGCGCCGCGCTGAACCAGAACAAGGGAGGACACGCCATGCTTCGCCGCCATTTCGCCACGCTCGCCCTCGGGGCGCTCGCCACGCCGGCGCTTGCGCAGGGCGCCGAGGCCTGGCCGACGCGGCCGGTGCGCTTCGTCGCGCCCACCGCCGCGGGCGGCGCGCTCGATCGCGTTGCGCGTCTTCTTGCGCAGCAGCTGTCGGACCGCTTCGGCCAGTCCTTCCTGGTCGAGAATCGCGGCGGCGCCGCGGGCGTGCCGGGCATGGACATCGTCGCGAAGGCGCAGCCGGATGGCTACACGCTGCTCTTCGCCGCGGCGCCGATCGCGCTGAACACCGCGCTCGGCATGCGGCTTCCCTACGATGTCGGGCGCGACTTCGCGCCGGTGAGCCTCGTCGCCTCGATCCCTGCGCTGGCGGTGGTGCATCCGACGCGGCCGGAGCGCTCGCTCGCCGACGTGATCGCCGCCGGCAAGACGCCGGCCGGCTTCAACATGGCCGTGCCGAATGTCGGCGCGGTGACGCATCTGATGGCGGAGGTGCTGCGCGCGAAGAGCGGGCCGGGCTTCACCGTGGTCGCCTATCGCGGCGCCGGCCAGGCGATCCAGGATGCGCTGTCGGGCCAGGTGCACGGCTTCTACGATGCGCTGGTGCCGACCGGCGCGCATGTGGTCGATGGCAAGCTGCGCGGCATCGCCATCGGATCGCGCCAGCGCCATCCGATGCTGCCCGACGTGCCGACCGTGATCGAGCAGGGGATGCCGGAACTGATCGGGTCCGGCTTCTACGGCATCCTGGCACCTGCCGGCACCGATCCCCGGATTCTCACCAAGCTGCATGGCGGCATCGTCGCCGCGATGGGCGAGGGGACGGAGCTGCGCAGCCGCCTCATCAGCCAGGGCTACGAGGTGCATGCCAGCACACCCGCCGAATACACCGCCTTCATTCAGAACGAGATCACCCGCTGGACCCCCGTGGTCCGCGCCGCCGGCATCAAGGTGGAATAGCGAAGGCAGGGGCGCCGGGGGGGGGGGGGGGGCCCCCGGGGGGGGGGGGGGGGGGGGGGGGGGGGGGGGGGGGGGGGGGGGGGGGGCGGGGCGGCCGCCCCCCCCCCCCCCCCCCCCCCCCCCCCCGGGGGGGGGGGGGGGGCCCCCCCCCCCGTTTCATGCCCCGTATCTGAGCCGCGTCGAGACGACCTGCCCCGTCATGAAACGGTTGGCGGTGCCGGCCAGGAACAGCACGATCTCCGCCACGTCCTCCGGCGTGCTGCAGGTCCCCAGCACGTCGAGCGCCAGCTTCTCCTCCCAGTTCGGGTTGCCGCCGCGGGCGAGCGGCGTGTCCGTCATGCCCGGGTTGATCCCGTTCACCGTCACGCCGTGCCGGCCCAGCGCCAGCGCCAGGCTCTTCACCAGCGCCAGCATGCCGCCTTTCGCCGCGGCGTAGTGCGCGAAATCCGCCGCGCCGTGGATGCCGCGGTCGGAGGTCATCAGGATCATCGTGCCGGCGCCGCGTTCGCGCATGTGCCGGCCCACCTCGCGCGTGACGAAGAAGCTGCCGTCGAGATTGACCCTCAGCACGTGATGCCACTGCTCGTCCGTCATCTCGAAATACGGGTTGCGCGGGAAGATTCCGGCCGCGTGCAGCAGGATGTCGATGCGGCCGTGGCGGGCGATGGTCTGGTTCACGATGCGCGCGACATCCGCGGACGAGCCTATGTCGCCGACCATCGCGGTGCAGCCGGCTTCGGCCGCCACGGCGCCGGCGCCCTCGGCGTTGCGGTCGAACACCACCACCTGCGCGCCGTGCCGCGCCAACGCCATGGCAGCTGCGCGCCCGATGCCCGAAGCGCCGCCCGTGACGAGCGCGACCTTGCCTTGCACCGACATGAAAGCGTCCTTCAGCTTGCCAGCCAGCCGCCATCGATGGCGAGCGGCGTGCCGGTGATGTCCGCGGCGGCGTCGGAGCACAGGAACACCGCCAGCGCGGCGACGCGTTCCGGCGTGACGAGGCGGCCGGAAGGCTGCTTGCCGACCATGAAGGCGCGCATCACCTCGTCCTCGCTCCTGCCGGAGGCGGCCCGGCGCGTGGCCAGCGTGCGGCGCGTGTTCGGCGTGTCCACCGCGCCGGGGCAGAGCGCGTTGCAGGTGACGTTGAAGTCCAGCCCCTCCAGCGCGGCGACGCGGGTCAGGCCGATCAGCCCGTGCTTGGTGGCGCAGTAGTCGGCGCGGGGGGGGCCCCCCCCCCCGCCCGGGGGGGGGGTCCACCCCGCCCCCGGCCTGTGCCAGCGAATAGCCATGCGCGGCCGTGAGGAACGTCACGGCGAAGGCAACGAAGCATCCCTGCACCACCGCGAAG
>NZ_JBWXTD010000003.1:294586-296319 GCF_056682175.1 Falsiroseomonas sp. RANM36 | reverse complement strand
GCGCAGCCGCGCGGGCGAGGTCGGCTTCATCCTGGTCGGCGCCGACATCCAGGGCGCCGAGGCGCATATGCGGCGCGAGCCGGAGAAGTGGGGCACGCTGCTCCGCGCCCGCGGCCTGCGCCCCGGCGCGTGTCAGGCGGCGACCGTCTCGCTGCGGCGGCCGAGCAGCCGGCGCGGGTCCAGCGCGAAGGCGCCGGCGCCGAGGCCCGCCTGCACCAGCAGCGCCACCGTCCAGAAGGCCGGGAATTCCCACCCGCCGCCCCGCGCGCTGAACAGCCAACCGGCCGGCAGGTGCTGGATCGTCGCGCCGATCATGATCGGCACCATCAGCAGGCTTGCCAGACGCACCCACACGCCGGCGATCACCGCGACGCCGGCGGCGATCTCGGCGATGGCGACGATCGCGCCGAAGACCGGCGGGTAGCCGATCGAGCCGAAGAACCCCATCGTGCCCGCCAGGCCGAAGGTCATCACCTTCAGCAGCAGGCCATGCGCCAGCAGCATCACGCCCATGGTGACGCGCAGCAGGAAGGCGGCGTAGGGGGTGGTGGTCCGCTCGTCGAAGCTCATCGTCGTTCTCCTGTCCGTGCCGCGGCGTCGTGCCCCCGGCGTGGCGCGGTTATGCGCCCCGGCCGGCCGAGCCTTCCAACCGGAGGAACGAACACCCATCATCACGGGCATCAATGACCGGGGGCGCCACGTTTTGGCCGACTTGCAGAATCTCGACCTCAACCTGTTGCGGGTGTTCGACGCGGTGTCGCGCGAGCGGCATGTGACGCGCGCCGCCGAGAAGCTGAACCTGTCGCAGCCCGCCGTCTCCAACGCCCTGTCGCGGCTGCGCCAGGCGCTGAACGACGAGCTGTTCCTGCGCCGCCCGGGCGGCGTGGAACCGACCGCGCTGGCTCTCTCGCTCGCCGGACCGGTGGCCGAGGTGCTGGACCGCCTGCGCCAGACGCTCGCGACCCATGCGCCCTTCGATCCCGCGACGACCGACCGCGTCTTCCCGGTCGCCTTCAGCGAATATGCCGAGAGCGTGCTGGCGCCGCCGCTGCTCGAGGTGATGGCGAAGGAGGCGCCGCGCGCCTTGCTCGCGATCCGCCATGCCGACCGCACCAATGCGCAGGACCTGCTGGAGACCGGCGCGGCCGAGCTCGCCGTCGCGGTGCTGCCGGAGCCGCCGGCGCTCTACACCCGCGTGCGCCTGCTGCCCGAGGGGTTCCTGACGCTGATGCGCGCCGGCCATCCGCTGGCGGAAGGCCCGATGACGGTGGCGCGCTTCGCCGGCTTCCCGCATCTGCTGCATTCGCCGAACGGCTCGCGCGACGGCGCGCTGGACGGGCCGCTGCGCGAGGCCGGGCATCCGCGCCGGCTCGGCGCCGTCGTCGCGCATCTCGGCGCCGTGCCGGAGATCCTGGCGCGCACCGACATGGTGATGACGCTCTCGGCGCGGCTGGCGATGCGCATGGCGGAGGCGCCGGGCCTGGTGGTGCGCCCGGTGCCGGTGGAGATCCGCCACACGCGGCTTTCGCTCGTGTTCCACCGGCGCTTCGAGGCCGATGCCGGCCATGCCTGGCTGCGGCGCACGCTGCTGGCCGTGGCGCGGGAGGTCGGGCCGGTGCCGGGGGTGGGGGGCGGGGCGCGGCCCCCCCCCCGCGACGCTCGGCCGCGATGCCGGGGCGCAGCAGCGCCTGAATGTCGGCGTCGTGCTGATCGGCCCCGTCGGCGATTTCGGC
>NZ_JBWXTD010000003.1:293252-294486 GCF_056682175.1 Falsiroseomonas sp. RANM36 | reverse complement strand
CTGGCGAGCGGCATGGGGGTGAGCGGGCTGCTATCTCCGTCTCGCGCCGCATATGCGCCTCGGCGCCCTGGATGTCGGCGCCGACCAGGATGAAGCCGACCTCGCCCGCGCGGCTGCGCACATCCGGCTGCGCCAGCCCGTGCAGCGCCGCCGCGGCCAGGCGGCGCGCCACCGGGTCGGGGGTGGCGGCGGGCACCCACCACATCACCCAGGAATTCGCGTCGAAGCCGGGCGCGACCGACTCCGCCATGGTCGGCACATCCGGCAGCGCCGGCACGCGGGCCGTCGTGCAGACGGCCAGCGCCTGCAGGTCGCCCGAGCGGATCATGCCGAGTGCCGCGGGCATGTCTGCGAACATGAAGTCCACATTGCCCGCGCGCAGATCGGTCAGCGCCGGCGCCGTGCCGCGATAGCCCACCAGCTCGAACTGCGTGGCGGAGGCGGATCGGTACAGCTCCGCCGCCAGCTGGTGCGGCGTGCCGGTGCCGCCCGTGGCGCCGGTCAGCCGGCCGGGATTGGCCTTCATGAAGGCGTCCCAGGCGCGCACATCGGCGAAGCGGCCGGGCCGCACCACCAGCGCGAAGGGCGTGGTCGCGAGCCAGGCGACGGGCCGGAAGTCGGACAGCTGATAGCCCGGCTCCGCCATCATGAAGGGCGCGATCACCGAGGAGATCGGCGCGAGCAGCACCGTCGTGCCATCCGGCGCCGCGCGCGCGACCGAGCGCGTGCCGCCCGCCGCGCCGGCGCCCGGCCGGTTTTCCACCACCATCGGCTGGCCGAGGAAGCCCTGCATGTGCGGCGCCATGACGCGGGCCAGGATGTCCGGGCTGCCGCCGGGGGCGAAGGGGTTGACCAGCCGGACCGGTCCGGGCGGCGTCCAGTCCGCCTGCGCGGCGGCCGGCAGGGCAAGCGTGGCAAGGGCGGCGCCGAGCGCGCCGCGGCGTGAGAGATGCATCGTCGTTCTTTCCCGTCGGATGAAGCCTGCTGGCGTGGCGGCCTTCTGCGGGCCGTCCCGCCGCGCAGATGACGTTCCGCATGCGGTGCTGCAAGCACCCGGCCGCGGGGCGTGCTACATCGGCCGGCGATGACGCGTGCCGCACCTGCCCGCCGCTCGCAGAGCCGCCGGCAAGCCGCCCAGGGGCGCCCGCCGCCGCGCCCCGGCCCGCGCGCCCCCCCCCCGCGGGGGGGGGGGGGGGGGGGGGGGGGGGGGGGGAGGCGGGGTTGCGAGGGGGGG
>NZ_JBWXTD010000003.1:292810-293152 GCF_056682175.1 Falsiroseomonas sp. RANM36 | reverse complement strand
GGGCTGTTCAAGCCCTTCGTCTTCCTGGCGGCGATGGAGCATGGCGCGGCGCCGTCCGACGCGGTCTCCGACGCGCCGCTCAGCCTCGGCGGGTGGGCGCCGGGGAATGGCGAATGGCGCCCGCGCGGCGAGATCACGCTGGAGGAGGCGCTGACGCACTCGGTCAACACCGCGGCGGTGCGCGTGATGCAGCGCGCCGGCGGGCCGCGCGAGGCTGCCGCGGTCGCCGAGCGCTTCGGCCTGACCGGGCCCTTCCCGCGCGACGCGACGGTCGCGCTCGGCACCGGCGAGGTCACGCTGCTGGAACTGACCGCCGCCTATGCCGCCTTCGCCAATGGCGGC
>NZ_JBWXTD010000003.1:291352-292710 GCF_056682175.1 Falsiroseomonas sp. RANM36 | reverse complement strand
GGCGGGGGGCGGGGGGGGGGGGGGGCGGCGGGGGGGGGGGGGCGGGGGCCCGGGGGGCGGGCGGGGCCCCCCCCGGGCGCGCGGCCGCTGGCCGGCAAGACCGGGACGACGCAGGATTTCCGCGACGCCTGGTTCCTCGGCCTCGTGCCGGGGCCGGGGGCGGGGCTCGTCATCGGGGTCTGGCTCGGCAACGACGATGGCGCGCCGATGGCCGGCGTGCGGGGCGGCTCGCTGCCGGCGCGCCTGGTGCGGGACATTGTGGCGGCACTCGGCGGCGCGCCGGGCGGCGTCGCGGGCGATTGAGGTCGGGGAGGGCGACGGCTTGGACGACGACACGCGTGCGGCATCGGTTCCGGGCGCCGACCTGCGGCTCCTTCGGCACGAGAGCCTGCGCCGGGCGGCGCCGGCGGTGCAGCACGAGGTCAACAACGCGATGATGGTGCTGGCCTCCAACCTGGAGATGCTGGGCCGCAGCACGCCGGAGGGCGCGCCGCGCCGCCAGCTCGACCGCGCGCTGGAAGCGATGCGCCGGCTTGAGGCGGTCATGCGCGGCTATCTCGACGCGGCTCGGCGAGAGGCGCAGGATGCCGTGGTGACGGCGCCGACCGCAGCTCTGGAGCGGGTGCTGCCGCTGCTGCGCGTCGCGCTCGGCGGACGCTTCGCCTTCGACCTCGATCCGCCGGGCTCCGAGCCGCTGCCGGGGGTCAGGCTCGATCCGGCGCGGCTCGATCTGGCTTTGCTCCGCCTGGTGCAGGACGCGCAGCAGCGGATGCCGGCGGGCTCGCGGATCGCGGCCGCCGGCGAGGGGCGCCCGGCGAGCAGCGAGGTCGCCCTGGTTCTGCGCCTGCCGCGCGGCGCCGAGCCGGAGGAAGAGGTGGCGGCTCTGCTGGCCGAGGCGGCCGGCGCCACCGGCGGGCGGCTGGAGCGGCGCGAGGACGGCATCGCCCTCGTCTGGCCGCGCGCCGGATAGCGAGGATGCCGGGCGCGCCGGCACGGGGCTTGCGCTGCGTCAAGGATGCGCCGCGCCGGCAGGGACAGGATCCCGGCGCAGGGCCGGAAGCGATGAGGGAAAGCCGATGCGCCGCTACACGATGCCGAGCATCCTGCTGCACTGGACCATGGCGCTGGCGATCGGCGCCGCCTGGCTGATCGGGCAGTTGCTGGAGGAGTTCCCGCGCGCCGAGCGCGCGGGGCCGCAGGCGGCGCATGTCCTGCTCGGGCTCGGCGTCGCCGCGCTGCTGCTGCCGCGCCTGCTGGCGCGTGTGCTCGGCGGCGCGCCGGCCGCGGGCGGGCCGGAGTGGGAACGCCGCCCGGCGGCGGCCGCGCCGGGCCCGGGCAACCGGCGGGTGCAGGCGGGG
>NZ_JBWXTD010000003.1:282902-291252 GCF_056682175.1 Falsiroseomonas sp. RANM36 | reverse complement strand
GGGCGGCGGCGGGGCGGCGGCCGCGCGGGCGGGGGGGGGGGCGGGGGGGCGCGCGGGCCGCGGGCGGACCGGCGGGGGAACGCCGCCGGGCGGCGGCGGCGCATGCCCTGCTCTACCTGCTGATGCTGGCGGTCCCGCTCACCGGCCTGGCCATCGCGATGACCGGCCGCGCGCCGCTGCCGGTGTTCGGCCTGTTCGCGGTGCCGAACCTGATGCCGGACCGCAGCCTGCACGGCGTGTTCGAGGAGGTGCACGGCCTGCTGGCGAACCTGATGCTCGGCGCCGTGGCGCTGCATGTGGCGGCGACGCTGTGGCACGCGCTGGTCCGTCGCGACGGGCTGGCGCGCCGGATGCTGCCGGGCGGCGCCCGCTGATCAGCCTCCGGCGGCGAGCACCGCCGCCGCCAGGTCCTCGCCGGCCCAGCCGACGGACTTGAACACCGTCACTTCGTCGGCGCGCGTCCGGCCCGGATGCGCGCCGCGGCACAGCTCCGCCAGTTCCGCCGCCACCGAGGCCTCGGTGATCGCGCCTTCGGCGATGGCCTGCACCACGTCCCCGGCCTCGGCCAGCGCGCCGGCGCGGGTGTCCACCACCAGCGTGGCGCGGGCGAGCAGGGCCGAATCGCCCTCGCGCATGGCCGGGCGGTAGGCGCCGACCAGGTCCACATGCGTGCCGGGCGCGACCTCGGCGCCCCGGACCAGCGGCGCCTCCGACAGCGTGGCGGCGGAGACGATGTCGAAGCCGCCTGGATCTGGGGAGGCGGCGGGCCGCGCCGGCACGCCATGCGCCACCAGCCGGGCGGCGAGTTCCGCCGCGCGGGCCGGGTTGCGCGCCCAGATCGCCGCGTCCTCGATCGGAAAGCGGGCGCACCAGGCTTCGGCCAGCGCGGCGGCGACCTTGCCCGCGCCCAGCACAAGCAGCCGCCGGCTGTCGGGCCGCGCGAGGAAGCGCCCGGCGAGGGTGCTGGCCGCGGCGGTGCGCCGGTCGGTCAGCTCCCCGCCATCGAGCATCGCGACGGGCACGCCGGTCTGGGCGTCCGAGAGCAGATAGGAGGCATGGACGGCCGGCAGGCCGCGTGCCCCGTTTGCAGGCAGCACATGCACGATCTTCACGCCGGTATGCCGCCGGCCCGGGCGGCCGGGCAGCTCCCAGGCCGGCATCAGCAGCAGCATCCCCTCCGGTCCCTCGGCCTGCGGCAAGGGGTGGCGATGGCGCAGCGGGGCGGCGCAGCCCTCGCGGAAGATCCGTTCCAGCGCGGCTTCCAGCGCGGCCCAGGGCAGGGCGCGGCGCAGCTCCTCGGCGCCGATCCGGCGCATGGCGGGGTCTCCGTTGCGGTCGGTGGCGGTCTGGCATCCCGCCACGCGTCCGTGAAGGGGGCGGAGTTGACGGGGAGCCGCCCCCGCCGCGAAAGAATACCTCCATTGATCCCTGTGCAGGGCTGGCGCAGTGTCCCAGGCTAGGCAGGGGAGAACGACGGTCCGCGCCCGCGGGCCGCAACCGATTGGAGACGACACGGATGAAGGCCTTGCGCCTAGCCATCGCCAGCGCCCTCGGCGGGATCGCACTGGCGGCGACCGCCCACCTGCCCGCCTTCGCGCAGCCGGCCGCGGTGAGCGGGCCGACGCTCGATGCGATCCGCGCGCGCGGCACGCTGGTCTGCGGCGTGAACACCGGCCTTGCCGGCTTCGCCCAGCCCGACAGCCAGGGCGTCTGGCGCGGCTTCGACGTGGACTATTGCCGCGCGGTCGCGATCGCGCTGTGGAACGACCCGGGCAAGGTCCGCTACGTCCCGACCACCGCGCAGAACCGCTTCACCGCGCTGCAGTCGGGCGAGGTGGACATGCTCTCCCGCAACACGACCTGGACGCTGTCGCGCGATACCTCGCTCGGCTTCGACTTCACCGGCATCAATTTCTATGACGGGCAGGGCTTCATGGTGAAGACCTCGCTCGGCGTGCGCAGCGCGCGCGAGCTGGACGGCGCCACCATCTGCGTCCAGCCCGGCACCACGACGGAGCAGAACCTCACCGACTGGTCGCGCGCCAACCGCATCCGCTTCACGCCGGTGGTGATCGAGCGGCTCGAGGAAGTGGTGCAGGCCTACATCGCCGGCCGCTGCGACGCCTACACCACGGATGTCTCGGGCCTGGCGGCGACGCGTTCGGCGCAGCCGCGCCCGGCCGAGCACACCATCCTGCCCGACGTGATCAGCAAGGAGCCGCTGGGCCCGCTGGTGCGCCATGGCGACCAGGCCTTCGCGGACCTGTTGCGCTGGATCCATTTCGGGCTGCTCACCGCCGAGGAACTCGGGATCAATGCCGGGAATGTCCGCCAGGCGGCGCAGTCCGACACGCGGCCGGACGCGCAGCGCCTGCTCGGCCGCACGAGCGATCTCGGCCGCATGCTCGGCGTGGACAACGCCTTCATGGTCAACATCGTCGCCACCGTCGGCAACTACGGCGAGATCTTCGAGCGCAACCTGGGTCCGATCGGGCTGCAGCGCGGGCCGAATGCGCTGTGGAACAAGGGTGGCCTGCAATACGCGCCGCCCTTCCGTTGATCGCGCGCAGGGGGTCGCGCCACGCGGCGTGGCCCCCTTCTTGCTGTGATCAGGTTGCGTTGTTGACCCGCCCGGCCGCGATGCCGCTTCCGCAGCCTCGGCGGCGTGACCAGGCGGGCCGCAGACCGCCAAGGGACGGAGACCATGTCCGCATCCACTGACCCGCGCTTCGCCTCCGCCGGCCCTCCGAAGCGGCCGCTTCGCCTCTCCTGGGGCGATGAGCGGGTGCGCGGCATCGTCTGGCAGGTGCTCGTCGTCGGCCTCGTCGTGAGCATCGTCTACTGGCTGTGGTCGAATACCGTGCACAACCTCGAAGTGCGACGGATCGCCACGGGCTTCGGCTTCCTCGGCCGCGAGGCGGGCCTGCCGATCGGCGAGAGCCTGATCCCCTACGACCCCTCGGACACCTATCTGCGGGCACTCACGGTCGGCGTGCTGAACACGCTCAAGGTGGCGGTGATCGGCATCGTGCTGGCGACGATCCTCGGCACGCTGATCGGCATCGCCCGGCTGTCGCACAACTGGCTGCTGTCCAAGCTGGCGGGCTTCTACGTGGAGGTTATCCGCGACCTGCCGCTGCTGCTGCAACTGCTGTTCTGGTACACCATCCTGCAGGGTCTGCCCGGCCCCCGCCAGGCGCTGAACCCCGCCGATGGCGTGTTCCTCTCCAACCGCGGGATGAAGCTGCCCTTCATCGAGTGGACCAGCGCCCATTGGTGGACGCTGCTGGCGATGGTGGTGGGCATCGCGCTCACCTGGATCTATGCCCGCATCGCGCGCGCGAAGCAGTATGCCGACGGCCAGCCGCGCAAGGTTTGGCCGGCCGCGCTGGCGCTCATCCTGGGCTTCCCGCTCGCGGTCTGGGCCGCCTTCGGCGCGCCCTTCACGCCGGACATCCCTGAGCTGCGCGGCTTCAACTTCCGCGGCGGCATCACCGTCAGCCCGGAATTCTTCGCCCTCCTGCTCGGCCTGGTCACCTACACCGCCGGCTTCATCGCCGAGATCGTGCGCGCCGGCATCCAGGCGGTGAACCAGGGCCAGTGGGAGGCGGCCGAGGCGCTCGGCCTCAGGCGCAGCGAGGTGCTGCGCAAGATCGTGCTGCCGCAGGCGCTGCGCGTGATCGTCCCGCCGATGACGAGCCAGTACCTGAACCTGACGAAGAACAGCTCGCTGGCGGTGGCGATCGGCTACCAGGACATCGTCAGCATCGCGAACACCACGCTGAACCAGACCGGCCAGGCGATCGAGGGCATCGCGATCATCATGCTGGTCTACCTGACGATCAGCCTGAGCATCAGCCTGTTCATGAACTGGTACAACGCCAAGATCGCGCTGGTGGAGCGCTGAGCCATGAGCGAGATCACCCTCAACACCGCGGTCTCCGGCGTGCCGGGCGACACCTCCGCCCCGCGCGAGGCGCCGGTGCGCACCACGGGCGCCGTCGCCTGGGCGCGGCAGAACCTGTTCGGCAGCTGGTGGTCCACCGCGATCACCCTGGTGCTGGCCTATCTGATCGTGCGCTGGACGATCGGCCTCGTCGAATGGGCCTTCCTCAACGCGATCTGGGAGGTCCCTGTGGTGAACGGCCAGGCGCAGACCGCCGCCTGCCGCGAGATCAAGGGCGTCGGCGCCTGCTGGGCCGTGATCACGGAGAAGCACCGCTTCATCCTGTTCGGCACCTATCCCTACGAGGAGCACTGGCGCCCGGCGCTGGTCTGCCTGCTGTTCATCGGGCTCTACATCGTCTCGGCGATGCGGCGCTTCTGGAACTGGACGCTGGTGCCGATCTGGCTGGTGACGCTGACGCTGATCGGCGTGCTGATGTGGGGCGGCGTGTTCGGCCTGTCCTACGTCCCGCAGGAGCGCTGGGGCGGGCTGCCGATCACGCTGATCCTCTCGACCTTCGGGCTCGCCTTCGCCTTCCCGCTGGCCATCCTGGTGGCGCTCGGGCGGCGGTCCAAGCTGCCGGCGATCAAGATGCTCTGCGTGCTGTATGTGGAGCTGATCCGGGGCGTGCCGCTGATCTCGCTGCTGTTCATGGCCAGCGTGATGTTCCCGCTGTTCCTTCCCGAAGGCATGAACATCGACAAGCTGCTGCGCGCGCAGGTGGCGATCACGCTGTTCGCCGGCGCCTACCTGGCGGAGGTGGTGCGCGGCGGCCTGCAGGCGCTGTCGCGCGGGCAGTACGAGGCGGCGGACGCGCTCGGCCTGTCCTACTGGCAGAAGACCGGGCTGATCATCCTGCCGCAGGCGCTGCGCATGGTGATCCCGCCGCTGGTCAACACCTTCATCGGCTTCTTCAAGGACACCTCGCTGGTGCTGATCATCGGCATCTTCGACCTGCTGACCGCGGGCAAGACCGCGATCGTCGAGCCCGCCTGGCAGGGCTTCGGCATCGAGGTCTACATCACGGTGGGCGCCATCTACCTGGTCTTCTGCTTCGCGATGAGCAAGTACAGCCAGGATCTCGAACGCGATCTGAACCGGCACCGGCGGCGCTGAGCGCGCCGGTGGCGGGCAACGACAAAGGGGGTTTCTCGTATGGGTGAATCGGTCCTGACGGCCCATGTGGCCTCCGCCGTCAAGGCGGATGCGCCGCCGGCCATCGTCCTGGACGGCGTCAACAAGTGGTTCGGCGCGCTGCATGTGCTGCGCGACATCAACCTCCAGGTCGCCGCCGGCGAGCGCGTGGTGGTCTGCGGCCCCTCGGGGTCGGGCAAGTCCACCATGATCCGCTGCATCAACCGGCTGGAGCAGCACCAGGAAGGCCGCATCGTCGTGGACGGCATCGAGCTGACCGACGACCTGCGCAGCCTGGACGCCATCCGCCGCGAGGTCGGCATGGTGTTCCAGAGCTTCAACCTCTTTCCGCACCTGACCGTGCTGGACAACTGCACGCTGGCACCGATCTGGGTGCGCCGGATGCCGAAAAAGGAGGCCGAGGAGCGCGCGCGCGGCTTCCTCAACCTGATGCGCATCCCCGAGCAGGCGGAGAAGTATCCGGGGCAGCTCTCCGGCGGCCAGCAGCAGCGCGTGGCGATCGCCCGCGCGCTCTGCATGCAGCCGAAGATCATGCTGTTCGACGAGCCGACCTCGGCCCTCGATCCCGAGATGATCAAGGAGGTGCTGGACACCATGGTCATGCTGGCGGAGATGGGCATGACCATGGTCTGCGTGACGCATGAGATGGGCTTCGCGCGCCAGGTCGCCGACCGCGTGGTGTTCATGGACCGCGGCGAGATCGTCGAGAGCGGCGAGCCGGAGGCGATCTTCAACAACCCGCAGACCGACCGCCTGAAGCTGTTCCTGTCGCAGATCCTGCGCGGGCACTGAAGCCGGGCCCGCCCCGGCAGGCGGCGCTTGCGCCCCTGCCGCGGGCGGTTCTATGCGTAGGGCGTTCCGCGACCGGAGCGCGATCTTGAGCCACCCCCCCGCGGCCGCCCGCCCGGTTACTGCGGCTGCCATCATCGGCGTGCTCGGCGTCGTCTATGGCGACATCGGCACCAGCCCGCTCTATGCCCTGCGGGCCTCGCTGCTGCTGTTCGCGGATGACGGCATCGCCGATTCCGAGATCCTGGGCATCCTCAGCCTGATCTTCTGGTCGCTCATCCTCGTGGTGACCGTGAAATACGTCACCTTCGTGCTGCGCGCGGACAACCGCGGGGAGGGCGGCATCATGTCCCTGACCGCGCTGGCCCTGCGCGCGCTGCCGGAGGGCACCTGGCTGCGTCGCGCGGCGATGCTGGTCGGCGTGGCAGGGGCGAGCCTCTTCTTCAGCGACGGGATGGTGACGCCCGCGATCTCCGTGCTCTCGGCCGTGGAGGGGCTGCGCGTGGTGTCCCCGGCCATGGACCCGGCGGTGATCCCGCTCTCGCTCTGCGTGCTGCTCGGCCTGTTCCTGGTGCAGTATCGCGGCACGGGCCGGATGGGCCGGATCTTCGGCCCGGTCACGGCCGTCTGGTTCGCGACCCTCGCGCTGCTCGGCCTGGTGCAGATCGTGCAGAATCCCTCCGTGCTCGCCGCGCTGTCGCCCGGGCCGGCATGGGACTTCGTCTCCGCCTATCCGCTGGCGGCCTTCGTCGCGCTCGGCGCCGTCGTGCTGGCGGTGACCGGCGGCGAGGCGCTGTACGCCGACATGGGGCATTTCGGCGCCAGGCCGATCCGTGTCGCCTGGCTGTTCATCGTTCTGCCGGCACTGGTGCTCAACTACTTCGGCCAGGGCGCGCTGCTGCTCGCCGACCACGAGGCGATCGCCAATCCCTTCTTCCTGTTGGCGCCGGAAGTGCTTCGCCTGCCGCTGGTCCTGCTGGCCACGGCGGCGACGATCATCGCCAGCCAGGCGATGATCTCGGGGGCCTTCTCCGTCGCGCGGCAATGCGTCCAGCTCGGGCTGCTGCCGCGCCTGACCGTGCGGCACACCAGCGCCACCGAGGAAGGCCAGATCTACATGCCGCAGGTGAACTTCATCCTGCTGATCGGCGTGATCATCCTGGTGCTGGAATTCCGCGAATCGGATGCGCTGGCCGCGGCCTACGGCATCGCCGTGACCGGCACCTTCGTCTGCACCAGCCTGCTGGCGATGGTGGTGTTCTGGAAGCATTTCCGCTGGCCGCTGGCCGTGGTGCTGCCGCTGTTCGGCACCTTCTTCCTGATCGATGCCACCTATTTCGCCTCCAACCTGCTGAAGGTGCCCGATGGGGGGTATTTCCCGGTCATGCTGGGGATCGCGCTGTTCCTGCTGATGACGAGCTGGCAGCGCGGGCGCGAGCTGCTTTTCGCCCGCTTCCGCCAGGACGGCCTGCCGCTGAAATCCTTCATCGCCCGCCTGCCGCAGAGCCGCACGCTCCGCGTGCCGGGCATCGCCGTCTTCATGACCGGCCAGGCCGACTACCTGCCGGGGGCGCTGCTGCACAACCTGAAGCACAACAAGGTGCTGCACGAACGCGTGCTGTTCGTGACGGTCGTCAACGACGCGATCCCGTACGAGCCCGCCGACCGCCGGCGGGAGGTGGAGGAGCTGGCGCCTGGCATCCACCGCGTCACCCTGCGATACGGCTTCCAGGAAAGCCCCAACATCCCGAAAGAGCTGGAGTCGCTGCAGGAGTTCGGCATCACCTTCGAGCCGATGCAGGCCAGCTACTTCCTGGGGCGGGAGACGGTGGTGGCGGCGGCGGTGCCGAAGATGTCGCGCTGGCGCCAGTGGCTGTTCACGATCCTCAGCCGCAATGCCCTGCCGGCCACGGAGTATTTCCGTATTCCCTCCGACCGGGTGGTGGAACTCGGGGTGCGCGTGGCGATCTGAACCGCCGCCCGGCCTGCGGCGTTGTGCCGGGGTGTCGGGTGGCAGCAAGGGAGTGCGATGTGGCCTCGTCCGGGCGACTGGTGACGGTGACGCTGGCGCGGGCCTGGGACGCCGCCGAGCAGGTGGAGCAGGCCGGGCGCGTCGAGTTCGCCGTGGCGCTGGATGCGCAGGGCCGTCCGGATGCGCGGGCCTGGTTCGACGATCCCGACCCCTGGCCGGCCAAGCGGCTGGTCCCTGGCCGACCGCCGGAGGCTGGCGATGTCGGTCATGACGAGGAAGGCTGGGTGCTGCGCTTCTTCGGCGAAGAGGCAGGGGCCGCCGCCGCGGAGGCGCCGCCGCACCGCATCCTCGACGCCACCGGCCCGCTTCGCCCCGGGGAGGTGCTGACGCTGCGCGCGCCCGACGGCACCGACGCCGCCTGGCGCGTGGTGAATGTGGGCGCGCCGGCCGCGGCCGCGCGATTCCGGCGCGGTGGTGATGTCCTGCCC
>NZ_JBWXTD010000003.1:272744-282892 GCF_056682175.1 Falsiroseomonas sp. RANM36 | reverse complement strand
GCCCCCCGGCGGGGGGGGGGGGGGGGGGGGGGGGGGGGGGGGGGGGGGGGGGGCGGGGCCGGCCGGGCCCCGGCTCTCACTCGGCCGGCAGCATCGCCGCGCGCCGACGCGGCACGGGCAACAGCAGCAGGTGGACGAGGCGCCCGAGGAACAGCAGCGCTCCGGCCAGCCAGACCATGCCGGCCGCGATGGCAAGCGCCGGCGCCTCATGGATGATCGCGAGATAGATCCCCACGGGGAACGCCAGGGCGGAGCCCGCCGAGACCAGGAACTGCACCAGCGCCAGCCGCCCCTCGGCCAGCGCCGGCCAGGCGCGCAGCGTCAGCCCCATCAGCGCCAGCGAGGCCCAGCCCACCAGGTTGGTGTGCGCATGCACCGGCATCAGGCGGAAATCATGCGCCATGCCCATGCCGATGCCGAGCATGACGCCCGCGACCATGCAGGTGGCGGCGGTGACGAGGAACATGAGGGGAAGGCGTGACATGGACGGGGTCTCTCCCGATGGATTGCCCCGTCCGTATCGCGGCCCGATGTTTCGGGACGATGCCGCCGCAGCCGGAATCGCGTTACGTGCGTGACGGCCGCCGACGCGCACGAAACACGGGTCAGCCCAGCAGCTGGCCGCCATCCACGACGATGGTCTGCCCGGTCACCCAGCGCGCCGCCGGCCCGGCGAGGAACAGCACGACGTCCGCGACCTCCTCCGGCGTGCCGAGGCGGCCGAAGGGGATGGAGCGCAGGATGCGGTCATAGAGCGCCGGATCGGTGCTCCGCCGCTGCTCCCAGCTGCCGCCGGGGAACTCGATCGAGCCGGGCGCGACGGCGTTCACCCGCACGCCGTCCGCCGCGAAGGCCGCCGCCTGGCTCTGCGTGTAGTTGATCAGGAGCGCCTTCACCGCGGCATAGGCCGGCGTGCGCAGCGAGGGGCGGTAGCCGGAGATGGAGGTCACGTTCACGATGCAGCCGCTCGCCGCGCGCAGCAGCGGCGCCGCGGCGCGGCTGGCGCGCACCGTCGCCATCACGTCCACCTGCAGCCCCTTCGCCCAGTCCTCCTCCGTGTCGCGCGACCCGAAGCCGGAGGCGTTGTTCACCAGCACGTCCACCCCGCCCAGCGCCGTCGCCGCCTGCATCACCCAGCGCGCGACCTCGTTCGCCTCCGCCAGGTCGGTGGGCAGCGCGTGGGCGGTGACGCCGCATGCGGCGATCTCGGCGCGCGTCGCCTCCAGCGCCTCCGCGCCGCGCGCGCAGATGGAGACGGCGGCGCCCTGCCGCGCGAAGGCGAGCGCGACGGAGCGCCCGATCCCCTTGCTGCCGCCCGCCACCAGCACGCGCTTGCCCGCGAATGTCGTCATCGTTCCCGCCCTTCCGAGGTGCGGCGCCATGCAAGGCGCGCCGGGGCCGGATGGCAAGCCGCCGGGGTGACGCTGCACGCAACGCGATGCATAACCACCGGCAGCCAAGCGGGGGGAGGGCGCGATGCCGGACGACATGGGGCGGGCCACGGCGCCACAGACGGTGGCCGAGGCATTCCTGGCGGACCTCGCGCGGCGCGGCACGCGGCGGATCTGGGGCGTGCCGGGGGGCGGCTCCTCGCTCGACCTTCTGCTCGGCATGCCGCGCCACGGCATCGACTTCGTGCTGGCGAAGCATGAGGGCGCCGCCGCGATGGCGGCGCTGGCCGATGCGGAGCTGACCGGCGCGCCCGGCGTGGTGCTGACCACCAAGGGGCCGGGCGTCGGCAACGCGCTGAACGGCCTCGCCTGCGCCAGCCTGGAGCGCGCGCCGGTGGTGCTGGTCTCGGATGGCTTCACGCCGCAGCAGATCGGCTGGGTGACGCACCAGGTCTTCGACCAGCGCGCCGCATCCGCGCCCTATGTCGCGGGCTACGCCACGGGCGTTGACGCCGCCGAGGTCGCGGCGCTGCTCGACCTCGCGGAGCGCGAGCGGCGGCCCGTGCATCTCGACCTGACCGGCCCCGCCGCGCGGCGCGTTCCCGGCGCCCGCACCGCGCGGCGCGTGGCGCAGAAGGTTTCGGCCAATCTCGGCTACGGCGCGGCGCTGCTGCTGAATGCGCGCCGCCCCGTGCTGGTGGCGGGCCTTGAAGCGGCGGAGCCCGAAGCGGCGGCAGCGCTGCGCGCGCTGGCGGAAGCGCTGCAGGCGCCGGTGCTGGTGACCTACAAGGCGAAGGGCGTGCTGCCCGATGCGCATCCGCTGCATGCCGGGATCTTCACCGGCGGCACGCTGGAGGCGCCGCTGGTGGAGAGCGCCGACCTGATCCTGACCATCGGCCTCGATCCGGTGGAGCTGATCCTGCAGCCCTGGCGGTATTCCGCGCCGGTGGTGGACATCGCGTTGCGGCCTTTCCCGGTGCGCTATGTGGCGCCCGCGGCGACGCTGCATGGCCCGCTCGCCGCCTCCCTGCGCAGCCTGCACCGCGCCGTGCATCCGCTGGACTGGACGATGACCGAGATCGAGGCGCATCGCGCCACCGCCGGGCAGGCGCTGGCCTGGGAAGGCGATCGTGGTGTCTCGCCGCCCGACATCGTGCGCATCGCACAGCAGGAAGCACGGCGCGCCGGCCTCGCGCCGCGCGTCGCGGTGGATGCCGGCGCGCACATGTTTTCCGCCACCGCCTTCTGGCAATGCGACGCGCCGCGCGACCTGCTGATCTCGAACGGCCTGGCGTCGATGGGATTCGCATTGCCGGCGGGGATCGCGGCGGCGCTGCACGATCCCGCGCGCGGCGCCATCTGCTTTACCGGCGATGGCGGGCTGATGATGGTGGCCGGCGAGCTGGCGACCGCGGCGGCCACCGGCGCGAAGCTGGTGACGGTGGTGTTCAACGACGGCGCGCTCTCGCTGATCGACATCAAGCAGCAGAGCCGGCAGCTGCCGCCCGCCGGCGTGCGCTGGACGCGCCCGGATTTTTCCCAGGTCGCCGAGGGCTTCGGCGTGAAGGGCTTCGTCGCGTCCGATCCCGACACCTACGCCGACACGTTGCGCGCCGCCTTCGTGCATGATGGGCCGTCGCTGATCGACGTGCATGTGGACCCGGCCGGCTATCCGGCGCAGTTGCGGGCGATGCGCGGATGACCATTCCGGCGCTGCGCCTCGGCACCGCCTGGGCGCGCATTTGCGGGCTGATGGACGAAGCCGCGGAAACCTTCGTCCGCACCTCCTTCTCCTCCGTCGTGCGCGACAACTGGGACATGGCGGTCGGGCTGATGGACAGCGCCGGCCGGCAGGTTGCGCAATCCTCCCGCTCCGTGCCGAGCTTCGTCGGCACCATGCCGCGCACCCTCGCCGCGATGCTGGAGCGCATCCCCGCGGCGCGGCTATCACCCGGCGACGTGCTCATCAGCAATGACGGCTATCTCGGCACCGGCCACCTGAACGACATCACCATGATCCGGCCGCTGTTCCTGAAGGGCCGGATCGCCGCCTGGATCGGCAGCACCTTCCACTGCACCGACATCGGCGGCGCGCCGAGCGTCGAGGCGCGCGATTCCTGGGAAGAGGGGCTCACCATCCCCGTCGCGCGCATCCTCCGCGCCGGCGAGGAGAACGAGGACGTCGTCGCCTTCCTCGAGGCCAATCTCCGCATGCCGGAGGAAGCGCTGGGCGACATCCGCGCGCAATTCGCGATGTACGACCAGGCCGCGCCGCGCCTGTTCCGAATCCTGGAGGAGGAGGGAATCCCCGACCTCGACGCGCTCGCCGCCGACATTTTTGGCCGCTCCGAACGCGCGATGCGCGCCGCCATCGCGGCCGTGCCGGATGGCGCGGTGACGGATGAGGTCACGGCCGACGGCTTCGACCACCCGGTGACGATTCGCCTGCGCCTCGCGATCCGGGGCGATTCCATCACGCTGGACTTCAGCGGCACCGATCCGCAGATCGCGCGGCCCGTGAATTCGCCGCTGAATTTCTCGCGCGCCTATTCGAACTACGCCGTGAAATGCGCCTTCGATCCGGCGACGCCCAACAACGACGGCAGCTTCCGGCCCATCACGCTGATCGCACCCGAAGGCTGCATCGTGAACCCGCGCCGTCCCGCGCCGGTCTGGGGGCGGCACCTGACCGGCCACTACCTTCCAATGCTGGTCCTCGCCGCGCTCGGCCGGCTGATCCCGGATCGCGTCATCGCCGAATCCGGCAGCCCGCTGTGGAACGTGTATTTCACCGGCGAGCATGCGGATGGCCGCCGCTACACGCGCATGTTCTTCATGAATGGCGGCCATGGCGCGGCGGCTTCGCATGACGGGCCCTCCTGCCTCTCCTTCCCGTCCAATGTCGCAACGCAGCCCGTCGAGCAGTTCGAGAACGCCGTGCCGATGCTCATCACGCAGAAATCACTGATCCCCGGTTCGGGCGGCGACGGCGCGCGCCGCGGCGGCCTTGGCCAGCGGCTTTCCTTCGAGGTCGTGGGCGAGAAGCCGGTGACGGCCACCTACCGCCATGAGCGCGTGCAGCACCCGCCGCGCGGCCTGCTCGGCGGCGGTGCCGGGCGCGGCGGGCGCGACCTGGTGAACGGCAAGCCCGTGCCGGCCAAGGCGCGCATCGTGCTGCAGCCCGGCGACACGATCACCTTCGAGACACCCGGCGGCGGCGGCTTCGGCGATCCGAGCGCGCGCAGCGCCGAGGATCGCGCACGAGACGTGGCGGAGGGCTACGTCTGATGCAGGCGCCATACCGCATTGGCGTGGACATCGGCGGCACCTTCACCGACCTCGTCCTGCTCGACACGCGCGACGGCCGCCTGTTCAACGGCAAGATCCTCACCACGCCGCACGCGCCCGAGCAGGCCGTGCTGGATGGCATTCGCGGCCTGCTCGCCGAACACGGCGTCGCGGCGAACGAAATCCGCCACGTCATCCACGGCACCACCCTCGTCGCCAATGCGCTGATCGAGCGCCGCGGCGTGAAGACCGGCTTCCTCACCACCCGGGGCTTCCGGGACGTGCAGGAGATCGGTACAGAGCTCCGCCACGACACCTACAATCTGTTCATGCGCCGCCCCGACCCGCTGGTGCCGCGCCGCCTGCGCCTGGAAATCCCGGAGCGCCTGCTGCCCGACGGCCGCATCCGCGCGCCGCTCGACGAAGCCGCGACACGCGCCGCGATCCGCGCGCTGCGCGAGGACGGCGTGAGCGCCATCGCCGTCTGCCTGCTGCACGCCTTCGCCAATCCCGCGCATGAGCGCCGCATCGCCGAACTCGCGGCGGAGGAAGCGCCGGACGTCGCGCTCTGCCTGTCCTCCGACCTCGTGCCGGAGATCGGCGAATACGAGCGCGGCAGCACCACGATCGCCAACGCCTATGTCCTGCCGGTCTTCGCGCGCTACCTCGCGCGACTGGAAGCCGGCCTGCGCGAGGCGGGCATCGCCGGCCCGCTCTTCCTGATGCTGTCGGATGGCGGCACGGTCGCGGGCGCCGTCGCCGCGCGCCATCCGATCCGCCTGGTGCAGTCCGGCCCCGCCGGCGGCGTGCAGGCCGCGCGCGTGATCGGCGCGGCAGCGGACGCACCCGACGTGCTCTGCTTCGACATGGGCGGCACCACGGCGAAGGCCGCGCTGATCGATGGCGGCGAGCCGCAGCGCAGCCTGGATTTCGAGGTCTCCCGCGTTGACCGGTTCCGCAAGGGAAGTGGTCTTCCTCTCAAGGTGCCGGTCGTCGAGATGATCGAGATCGGCGCCGGCGGCGGCTCCATCGCGCGCGTGGACGCGCTTGGCCTGGTGCGCGTGGGACCCGACAGCGCCAGCAGCGATCCCGGCCCCGCCTGCTACGGCCTCGGTGGTACGGAGCCGACCGTGACGGATTGCGACCTGCTGCTCGGCTATCTCGCGCCCCAAAACTTCCTCGGCGGCGCGATGCGGCTGGATGTCGCAGCGGCGGAGGCCGCGGTGCGCGAGACGCTCGCGAAGCCGCTCGGCCTCTCGCCTGTCGAGGCGGCCTTCGCCGTGCATGAGACGGTGAACACCGCCATGGCGCAGGCCGCCGCGATCCATGCGCTGGAGAAGGCGCGGCGGATCGAGGGCTACACGCTGGTGCCCATCGGCGGCGCGGGGCCGGTCCATGCGGTGGAGGTCGCGCGCAAGCTCGGCATCGCGCGCATGGTGGTGCCGGCCGGCGCCGGCGTCGCCTCCGCCTTCGGCTTCCTCGCCGCGCCGATCAGTTTTTCGCTGCTGCGCGGCCAGGTGGCGGCGCTCGCCACGCTCGATCTCGACGCGCTGCGCGCCATGCTTGCGACGATGGAAGCCGAAGGCCGCGCGCTGGTCGCGCAGGCCGGCGTGGACGCGGCCGAAACGCGCATCCGCGCGGCACTGCGCTATGCCGGCCAGGGCTACCAGGTGGAGGCCGATATCGCCGCGCTGGACCACGCGGCGATCCGCGCCGCCTTCGAAGCCGAATACCGCCGCCTCTACGGCCGCGTCGAAGCCAACCTGCCGGTGGAATGCGTCGGTTGGCGCGTCACCGTCAGCGGCCCGACGCCGCGCCTCGATCTCGGCGCGGCACCCGGCGGGACCGGCAATGCGCGCAAGGGAACGCGGTCGGCGTGGTTCGGCGGCCGATTCGTCGAAGCCGCCGTGTTCGACCGCGCGGCGCTCGCGCCCAGCGAGGCCATCACCGGGCCCGCGCTGATCGAGGAGCGCGAGAGCACCCTGGTGCTGCCGCCCGGCGCAACGGCGCGTTGCGACGCGGCGCGGAACCTTGTGGTGGAGATCGGGTAGCGCGCCTGCGTCACGCCCCGAGCGGCAAGGCGAGCGGCATCAGATCGTCGATCGAAGCACCCTCCGGATCGCGCTGCGCGAGCGACGCCGCCAGCCGGTCCTGCTCGCCATGCAGCGCACGTGCGGCCGCTTGCTGATCGATGGTGAGCACGCGGCCATCGGCCACGACCTGTAGCCCATCCACCCAGACGTCACGCACCACGCGCTCCGCGGCCACATGGATCAGGTTGCGCAGCGGGTCGCGCAGCGGCTGCATCGCGGGGTGGTCGAGCGTGCAGCAGACGAGGTCCACCCGCGCGCCCGCCGCCAAGCGCCCGAGATCCGGCCGCCCCAGCACCTCCGCCGCCGCGATCGTCGCCGCGTGGAACACGCGCGCCGTATCGCAGCGATGCCGTGGGCCGGCGGCGGCGCGGGCCAGCAACTCGGCCATGCGCATCTCCTCCAGCAGGTTCTGGGGATGCGTGTCCGTGCCGATCGCGATGCGGATGCCCGCTTCCATGTAGGTGCCGAGGTCGTGCAGCAGCGTGCCGTCGCGCAGGAAGACGGTGGGGCAATGCGCGACCGCCGTGCCGCTTTCCGCCAGCAGGCGCAGATCGTCGCGCCGCGGCCAGACCAGCCAGGGATGCTCGTCGGTGAAGACCGCATGGCCGAGGATGGTGCGCGGCCCGAGGAAGCCGAGGCGATGCAGCCACGCGATCGGCGTCATGTCATGCCGCCGCGTCATGCCGGCGAACTCGGCATAGCTCTGCGCCGCGTGGGTGTGCAGCGGCCGCCCCGTGGCGCGGGCGAGCGCGGCGCTCCGTTGCAGCAGCTCAGGCGTGCAGGTGTCCACCTGGGCCGGCGAGACCATCGCCGAGAGTCGCCCCGAAGGATGCCGCTCCGCCGCCTCCATCACCGCCGCGGCTTCCGCGAAGGCGGCCTCGCCGAGGTCTTCCGCCCACTCGTACTGCGTCTCCTGCCCGGTCTCGGTGAACCAGGACGCCGAGCGGAACATCGGCGCGGCGACGGCGCGGATGCCGCTTTCGGCCAGCACCTCGAGCCATCCCGGATAGGCGTGGCTGAGATCCACCGCCGTCGTCACGCCGCCCGCCAGCAACTCCGCCAGGCCGAATCGCGCGGAGGCAAGCTGCGCCTCCGCATCCGGGAGGAAGGCCTGGCGGAAGCGGTGACGCGAGGAATAGAACAGACGCGGATTGCCGAATTCCTCGACGAAGCCGCGAAAGATCGGCGACTGCGCCGGGTGGCAATGGATGTTGATCAGGCCGGGGATCACGAAGAGCGACGCGCCCTCGATCTCGCGCGCCGCCACGCCCTCCCACCGTCCGCCGACATGGAGGATGGTGTTGCCGGCGAAGGCGACATCGGCGTCGCGCAGATAGACATGCGATCCCCGCGCCGCATCCCAGGCGACGACCCAGGCCGCGCGGCGGATGCAGGTGACCGGGGCCGTCACGACAACAGGCTGGGCAGGAAGCCGACGAAGGCGGGCCAGACGGTCATCAGCGCCACCATGGCGAACATGCAGCAGAGGAAGGGCAGCGTGCCCAGCACCACCTCCCCGATCGTGCCGCGGCCGCGCACGCCCTGCACGACGTAGAGGTTCATGCCCACCGGCGGGGTGATCAGCGCGATCTCGCACATGATCACCAGGAAGATGCCGAACCAGATCGCGTCGTAGCCGAGATGCGAGACGATCGGGAACACGATCGGGATGGTGGCGATCATCATCGCCAGGCTGTCCAGGAAGCAGCCGAGGAAGATGTAGAGCAGCACCAGCAGCAGGATCATCGTCCAGGGATGCACCTCGATGCCGGACATGAAGGCGGAGACCTGCTCCGGCACGCCGAGCACGCCGACGATGAAGTTCAGGTAGAAGGCGGCGACCAGGATCAGCAGCGTCATTGCGGTGACGCCCACAGTGGTCAGCATGGACTGCACCAGCATGTGCACCGAAAGCCGCCCGCTGAGCCCGACCAGCAGCAGCGCGGCCACCACGCCGACGCCCGCCGCCTCGGTCGGCGTCGCCCAGCCGGCATAGATGCTGCCCATCACCAGGATGAAGATGGACAGCGGCGGCAGCAGGTCCTTCAGCCGGCCCACGCGTTCCGCGAGCGGCGCCACCTGCTCCTTGCTGCCGGCGATGGACGGATACAGCACGCTCGCGACCACGATCACCGCCATGAACATCGCGGCCATCAGCAGCCCGGGCAGGAAGCCCGCCAGGAACAGCGCACCGATCGAGGTGTTGGTCAGCGCGCCATAGATGATCATGTTGATCGAGGGCGGGATCAGGATGCCGAGCGTCGCGCCGGAAGCGACCGAGCCGAGCACCCATTTCTCGCTGTAGCCGCGCTTGCGGAAGGCGGGGAACGCCACGGTGCCGATCGTTGCCGCCGTCGCGACCGACGAGCCGGAGATCGAGGCGAAGAGCGTGGAGGCGGCGATGTTGGTGTGCAGCAGCCCGCCCGGCAGCCGGTTCAGCCAGTCCGCCAGCGCCACGTACATGCGCTCCGTCACGCCGCCGCGCACCAGGATCTCGCCCATCAGCACATAGAGCGGGATGGCGACGAGCAGGAAGTTGTTCAGCGTGCCCCACATCATCGTGCCGAAGGGGCGGAACATCAGGTCGCCGAAGAAGAACCAGGCGCCGGCCGCGGCCGTGGCGAACAGCGCGGTGGCGATGTGCAGCCCGAGCATCATCAGCCCGAGCAGGATCAGGAAGCCGACGAGCACGCCTTCCATGCCGATCATGCGCGCGGTCCCCGCATCAGCGCAGCGTCGGCGCGGGACCGCTGCCGCTCCGCTCCTCCTGAAACTCCTCGAGCTCCTCCTGCGTGGTCAGCGGACCGTAGAAGGCGGCGATCCGCTCCGGCGCGCGCAGCAGCAGCCAGGCCGCGTGCAGCGCCTGCGCCAGCGCGCAGACGGCGAAGGCGATGGTGCCGGCCAGCCAGAAGGCCTGCGGGATCCACAGCGGTGTCTGCAACGGCGTGTTCGCCAGGCTGTCGAAGGTCCAGGTTTCCTCGAAGGCGACCCAGGCATGGTCCGCGATGAACACGGCGAAGCCGGCCAGCGTCGCCACCGCCAGCGCATCCAGCGCGCGGGCGATCCGCTCCGGCATGTAGGGCAGCAGGATGTCGATGCGCGTATGCCGCCGGCGCATCAGCGCATAGGCGAGACCGAGCGAGCCGATCAGTGCCAGCGTGTACCCGCCGAGCTCGTCCGTGCCCTGCACGGAGAAGCCCGCGAAGCGCCGCGCCAGCACGTCGAAGCCGATCATCAGCGCCAGCACGAACACCGCGAAGCCGGCGAGCAGCGCAAGGCCGCTCGCCACCCAGTCCAGCAGCCGGAGCGGAAGCGGCGGGCGCCCCCGCGGCCGCCCCCTCGCCGCGGGGCGGCCTGGCGCCCGCCCGGCCCCCCC
>NZ_JBWXTD010000003.1:255708-272644 GCF_056682175.1 Falsiroseomonas sp. RANM36 | reverse complement strand
CTCGGCCCCCCCCCCCCCCCCCCCGCCGCGGCGGGGGCGGGGGCGGCCGCGCCGGCTGCGTCCGCAGCTCCGCGGATCGTCATGCCGCGCGCGCGGCCGACCGTCTCGTTCCAGACCTGCGCACAGTTCGGATAGCCGCGGGCGCAGCGCTGGGCCCAGTCGGACAGCACCACTTCCTCGGCGATCTGCCGCACCCGCGCCTTGTCCGCGTCGCTCACCTGCACGAGCGTCATGTTGTAGGGCTGGTGCGCCCGGCGCAGGCAGCTCGGCAGGCCGATGGAGCAGTTCGTCGCATCCTGGTTGGTGGTGCGCGCCAGCTCCCAGAGCGCGTCCTCCATCTGCCGGAACTGCGCGGTCAGACCATCGCGCAGCGCCTGAGGCTGGCGGTTCCACCAGGCGAGGTTCACCAGATGCGCCTGCACCGAGCCCGAGACAGAGAGCGGCAGCAGATGCGTCGTCACCTCGGGCCACTTGCCGGTGTTGGCGGAGGTGGGCGAGGTGATGCCGCAGCTCGCCACGCCGCGCTGCAGCGCCGGATAGACTTCGGGGAAGGCGAGCGTCACGGGCGTGGCGCCCAGCCGTTCCAGCAGCGCCGACATCGAGGCGGTGAAGGAGCGCACCTTCAGCCCGCGCAGGTCGTCCAGGGTGCGGATCGGCTGGTTGCAGAAGAAGACCTGCGTGCCGAAGGGCCAGATGGCGAGGACGCGCGCGCCGAAGCGCTGCTCGATGCGGGCGTTGAACACCTCGCGGTAGGCATTCACCGCGCTGCGCAGCTCGTCCATGTCGGTCGAGACGCCGATCAGGTCGATGCCTTCAAGGAAGGGATCGTCGCGCGCGGCCAGGCCGACCTGCGCCGAGACGACATCGAAGGTGCCGGCGCGCACCAGGCGAAAGGCGTCCGCCATGTTGAGGCCGAGCGCCTGGAACTCGCTGCGCTCGATGCGCAGGTTCAGTTCCGACCGCATGCGGTCCATCGCCGCGCTCTCGACCGGGAACTGGGTGCTGGCCTGCTGCGACTGGCTCAGCCAGCGCACGCCGGTCTGGGCGCTTGCCGTGCCGGCGGCCAGCACGAGGCCGAGGGCTGCGGCAAGTAGAAGCCGGGCTCGACGCATGGTTGCCGTTCTCCCTCCAAGGTGGAATCGCATTGCAACCTGTTCAGGCACCCGGAGGCAAGGCGAAGAATGCCGGCTTCTTGCGCTTTCGTGCCGGGATTGCCCCCGATCGTCACGCGGACTGCCCCGCAGTTGGGCAGGTCCGGACAAGCGACACAGTCCTGGGACGCTGGCATAGTCTTGGTGCTGAACGATCCAGCATCCCGGAGACCCCGCCTTGCGCCTGCTCGTCGCCAATCCCAACACCACGCCGCAGGTGACGGAGCTCTGCGCCCGCGCCGCGCGCGCCGTCGCCTCTCCGGGCACCGAGATCCTGCCGCTCACCGGTCGCTTCGGCGCGGAGATCATCAACTCCCGCGCCGAGAACGCGATCGCCGCCCATGCCATGCTGGAGATGCTGGCAGAGCACGCGCCGGGCGCCGATGCCGTGCTGCTCGCCGTCTCCTACGACACCGGCCTGCTCGCGGCGCGGGAGGTGCTGTCCGTGCCGGTGGTGGGCATGACGGAAGCGTCCATGCTCTCGGCCTGCCTGCTCGGCACGAGCTTCGGGCTGGTGACCTTCGGCACCCCCACCGTCTATCGAGAACTCGTCGCGCTGTACGGACTGACGGATCGGCTGGCCGGGATCCGCTCCATCGTCGCCTCGCCCAAGGACGCCTATGCCGATCCGGCGACGGTGGACGCCAAGGTCGCCGAGGCCGCGGCGGCGCTGGTGGCGGAGACGGGCGCCGAGGTGGCGGTGCTGTGCGGTGCTGCGATGGCGGGCATGCCCGCGCGCATCGCGGATCGCGTGCCCGTGCCGGTGATCGACGGCATCGCGGCCGGCGTCGGCCTCTGCGAGATGCTGGTGAAGCTCAAGGCGGCGAAGGCGCAGGTCGGCAGCCTGGCGCATCCGGGCGCGCGGCCCACGGTCGGTCTCGCCGCGCCGCTTTCCGCGCTGCTGAAGGGCGGCTAGACGGCGCGCGACGAATCGGCGTGGATGAAGGCCGCGATGTCGGCGCCGCGCGTGATCCAGAGATCGCCGGCGCGGGCGCGGATGTGGTCCAGCGCGCGCGCGAAATGCCGGCGCCGGAAGGGCTGGCCGATGATGTTGGTGTGCAGCGCGATGCCGAAGGCCAGCGCCACGCCGTCCTTCGCATCCTCGATCAGCTGGTCCACCTGCGCGACGATCATGTCCGTGAACTCGGCTGCACTGGCCTGGCGGCCCATGACGACGACGCTGTCGTTCACCTCCTGCGAATAGGGCAGCGACAGCAGCGGGCCCTGCGCGGTATTCAGCCAGAAGGGATGGTCGTCGGCGCACCAGTCCAGGATGTAGCGATAGCCGGCCGCGCGGATCAGCTCCGGCGTGCGCTCCGTCTCGGAGAGCCAGGGGCCGAGCCAGCCCGGCGGCGGCGTGCCGGTGGCCTGCGCGATGCGCGCGGTGGCGTCCGCGATCAGCGCGCGTTCCGCGCCCTCGTCCAACCCCGCCTGGCTCTCCGAATTGGTGCGGCCATGGCAGGAGATCTCATGGCCCAGCGCCTTGCACGCAGCGACGAAATCCGGCGCATGGTCCAGCAGCGCGCTGTTCAGCAGGATGGTCAGCGGAAGCCCCTGCGCCTCGAAAAGCCGCAGCAGCCGCCAGGCACCCACGCGCGTGCCGTATTCGCGCCAGGAGGGGTTCAGCACGTCGGGCTTCGTCATGCCGGGCACCAGGTCTTCCACCAGCCCCTCATCCCAGGCGTAGTGCTCCACATTCAGCGCGAAGTAGAGCGCGACGCCGGCACCGTTCGGCCAGCGGAAGCGCGGCCGGTCCTCAATGGACCGATAGGCGAAGCGATCCTGCGATCCGGGCATCACGATCCTCACACGGTGGCGGCGAGTTTCGGATAGAGCGGCTTCAGCCGCTCATAGGTCTCGCGCCAGAGCGGATACAGCGCATCGTAGCGCGCGACCCAGTCGCGTTCCGGCTGCACCGTCGCCGCCGGCCGGACGAAGTGGCCCACCTGGTTCCAGTCCGGGAAGGCGCCGACCGCCATGCCCGCGACATAGGCCGCGCCGAGGCAGGAGCCGGGATGGCCGTGCAGCAGCTGCACCGGCTGGGCCAGCACGCCGGCAGCGATGCGCATCCAAAGGTCGCTCTGCGCGCCGCCATCGGACGCGATGATGCGCGTCACGGGATGGCCGAGTTCGCGCAGCACCTCCAGGTGATGCCGGAACCCGAAGCACACCGCCTCCAGCGCCGCGCGCCAGACATGCGCCAGCCCGTGGTGCAGCCCGAGCCCCACCAGCGTGCCGCGCGCATGCGGATCGTGCAGCGGCGTCTTCTCGCCGAGGAAATAGGGCAAGAGCAGCAGCCCCTCCGCGCCAGGCGCAACGGCCTCCGCGCGCGCGTCGAGCGCCGCGTGACCGAGCCCGCCACCCCATTCGCGCACGATCCAGTTCAGCACCGCGCCGGAGGAGGCCATGCAGCCATTCGGCAGGAACAGCCCCGGCACGAGATGGAAATCGAGGAACAGCCGCGGATCGGGCGTCGGCGCCGCGGTCGCCAGCAGGATATCGCCGGCGCCGCCGAACTTGATCAGCAACTCGCCCGGCCGCGCGATGCCCGCGACGAAGGCCGAGGCGACGTGATCGGCGCAGCCCGCGACCACCGGCGTGCCGGCAGCGAGCCCGGTCGCTGCGGCGGCCTCCGCCGTCACGCGGCCGACGATCTCATGCGCGTCGCGCAGCGGCGGCAGCGCGCCAGGCCTGCCGCCGAGCGCCACCAGGTCATCCGCGAGAGTCCCCGTGCCGAGGTCGAGGAAGCCCGCCTCCAGCGCCCAGTTCCGCTCCAGCGAGAGGGCGCCCGAAAACTTCCAGGCGATGAAGTCGTAGGAGCCGAACATCGTCGCGATGCGCGCAAAGGCCTCCGGCTCGTGCTTCGCCAGCCAGCGCAGCTTGGGCGCGACGAGCTGCTGGTTGATGCCGTTGCCGGTCCGGCGGACGAAGGCGGCCTCGTCGGTCGCGCTTCGGATCTCCTCCACTTCCGCGGCGGTGCGCCCGTCGCTCTGCTGGATGCTGGGGCGGATCAGGCGGCCCTGCTCGTCCAGCAGCAGCAGCGCCGGCACCATGCCCGTCGCGCCGATGGCGGCCACCTGCGACGCGGCGATGCCGGCCTGCGCCAGCAGGTCGGGGATGATCGCGCAGGCATTGGCCCACCATTCCCCGGGATCCTCCTCCGCCCAGCCGGGCTTCGGGCTGCGGAGCGTGACGGGGCGCGAGGCGGTCGCCAGCACGCGCCCGCCGGCCTCGACCAGGATGCCGATGGTGGAGGTCGTCCCGATGTCGAGGCCCAGCAGGATCACGCACGCATCGCGCGCACGCGCTCCATGAAGCGGGCCACGCGATCGGGATCCACCTTGTTCCAGGTGTGCCCGTCGCGCTTGAAATGCGTGCCCACCACGCAGCCATCCGCGACGGCCAGGATTTTCTGTACGTTGTCGATATTGACGCCGGTGTTCGCGAAGACCGGCACGTCGCCTGCCGCCTGCTTCGCGGCATCGAGGTCGGAGCCGTCCACCGGCTGCCCGGTGATCGGGCCGGAGACGCAGATCACGTCGGCCAGCGAGGAGAACACCACGCTTCGCACCCGCTGCGAAACGCTGCGGCCATCGAGCGCGCTGGCGAATTCCGCATTCACGTTGAACAGCAGCTTGAGGTCCGGCCGCCCAAGCTGCGCGCGCAGCCGCAGCGCACCGGCGCAATCCGGCTGCCACATCCCCATGTCCGAGGCATAGACGCCGGTGAACACCTCCCGCGCGAAGCTGGCGCCGGTGGCGACCGCGAGCCCCACCGTCGCCACTGGATCCCACAGGTAGTTCACGCCGAAGGGCACGGTCAGCCGCGCCTTCACCTGGCCGATGATCGCGGCCATGGCGGCGAGCGATTCGGGCGTGGCCTTCAGCAGATAGGGCCGGTCGCCCTCGTTGCCGAACATGATGGCATCCACGCCGCCCGCCTGCAGCGCCGCAATGTCTTCCTCGATGTCGTCGACCAGGCCCGCCATGCCGCGCGACGCGTCATACAGCGGCGAGCCCGGCAGCGGCCCCAGATGCGCCATGCCGATGATTGTTTTCCGTGTCGAGAAGAGGCCGGGGATCACGCTCAAAAGAATCCTTTCAGCTCATGAAGACGCCGCCATTCACGTCCACGGCCAGGCCGGTCATGAATCGCGACGCATCGCTCAGCAGGAACACGACCACATCCGCCACGTCCTCCGGCACCTGAAGACGGCCGAGCGGCGTGAGCGAGACGTATTCGGCGCGCACCGCCTCCGGCGTCATGCCGCGCAGCGCCGCTTCCCACACCGCCTCGCGGTCCTGCATGGAGGTGTTGACGAAACCGGGACAGACGCAGTTCACGCGGATGCCCTGCGGCGCGACTTCCCGCGCCAGCGCCTGGGTGAAGCCGGCGACCGCGAACTTGCTGGCGGAGTAGTGCGCCAGCAGCGGCGCGCCGACCTTGGCCGCGAGCGAGGCGGTGTTGACGATCACGCCCTTCGTGCCGGTCGCCAGGAAGTGCCGCACCACCGCCTGGTCGGTCAGGAACACGCCCTTGGCGTTCACCGCCATGTTCGCGTCCCACTCCGCCTCGGTCAGGTCCACCACGCGCGCCATGGTGGAGATGCCGGCATTCGCCACCGCCGCATCCAGCCCGCCCAGCGCCTCGGCCGCTTCCTGCACCACGCGCGCCGTCGCTGCCGCATCCGTCACGTCGAGCGGGAAGGCGACGTGCCCGGCTCCGGCCTCGCGCGCCACGCGTTCGGCCGCCGCGCCGTCCAGGTCCGTCACCGCCACGCGCGCCCCGGCCGCGGCGAGCGCCAGCACGATGGCCCGCCCGATGCCCGCGCCGCCGCCGGTGACCAGCGCGCGTCGGCCTTCCAGCGCGCGCCCCGTCATGCGCGCGCGCGGCTCTGGCCAGGCGGCACCGACCGTGGCGAGAATGCCGGCATGTCCCTGCTGATCCGCAACGCCCAGCTCCTCACCTTCGATGGCGGCCGCATGTGGCCCGAGGCCGACATTCATGTCGCCGGCGGCCGCATCCTGGCCATCGGCCCCGGCCTCTGTCCAGAGACGCCGCCCGCCCGCGTGATCGAGGCGCGCGGGATGCTGGCGATGCCCGGGCTGATCAACGCGCATTTCCACTCCCCCAGCAACTTCCTGCGCGGCGCGCTGGACGGCCTGCCGCTCGAGGTCTTCATGCTCTACGAGGTGCCGCCGCTCGCCACCGGCGTGCCGGTGAAGCGCCTCAACTACGTGCGCACCATGCTGGGCGCGGTGGAGATGCTGCGCCACGGCGTCACCAGCGTGATGGACGACGCCTTCCACATCCCCGTCGCCAGCGCCGAGGGCATCGACGGCATCGCCGAAGCGTATCGCGACAGCGGCATCCGCGCCCGCCTCGCGATCGACCAGCCCAATGTCGTCGAATACGAGAAGTTTCCGTTCCTCGCGGAGCTTCTGCCGCCGCACATCCGTGCCGGCATGGCGGCGGCGCCGATCCAGCCGGCGGGCGAGCTGCTGGAGCTCTACGACCACCTGATCGCGCGCTGGGACGGCGCGGCGGAGGGACGGATCGGCGCGGCACTCTCCTGCTCCGCGCCGCAGCGCGTGACGCTCGACTATTTCCGCGCGCTCTCCGCGCTCTCCGCGAAGCACGACCTGCCCTTCAACTGCCATATCCTGGAGACGAAGCTGCAGCGCGTGCTCGGCGAGGAAAAATACGGCAAGAGCCTGGTGCGCCTGGTGCATGACCTCGGCGTGCTGGACGAGCGCATGGTGGTGATCCACGCCATCTGGATCGACGCCGACGACATCGCGCTGCTCGCCGCCTCCGGCGCGACGGTGGCGCACAACCCGGTCTGCAACCTCCGTCTCGGCAGCGGCGTGATGCCCTTCCGCGCGCTGCGCGACGCGGGCGTCCCGATCTGCATCGGCACCGACGAGGCGGTGGCCGACGACACGATCAATCCCTGGTCGGCGCTGAAGATGGCCGGCCTGGTGCACACGCTGTCCGACATGGACTACCGAAGCTGGCCCGCCGCGCCCGAAATCCTGGACTGCATGTTCTCCGGCGGTGCGCGGGCGCTGCGCTGGCCCGGCATCGGTCGTCTCGCGCCGGGCGCGCGCGCCGACATCGCCCTGCTCGACCTCGACAGCCTGCCCTTCACGCCGCTGAACGACCTGCACCGCCAGCTCGTCTTCTGCGAGCCCGCCTCCGCCGTCCGCATGACCATCGTGGACGGCCGCGTGGTGTTCGAGGACGGTCGCGTGACCACGGTGGACGAGCGCGCGCTGCGCCAGGAAGCGCGCGCGCTGACCGAGCGCTACCGCGAGGACTTCGCGCCGGCCATCGCGGAAGCGCGCCGGCTGGAGCCGTACTATCGCGAGATGTATCTGCGGGCGCATGCGCGCGACGTCGGCCTGCCGCGACGCCTGACCAGGTAAGCGGCATCCGCCGGCCGCATCTGCCTGAATTTGCGCCACTTGCCGCTTGCGGGCTGTAGATTCCCCTCGGAAATCGCGTCGCCGGCCTTGTCCGCCCGCTAGCCTGCGCAGTGTGACGAACACCGCGACCAGGACGGGCTGGCTGCTGGCGCTACCCGCCGTGCTGTTCCTGCTGCTCTGCTTCGTGGCGCCGGTCGCGCAGACGCTCTGGCTCGGCTTCGGCGCGCGCACGGATGCGGGGGTGATGTCCTATGGCTTCACCTTCGAGAACTATCGCCGCGCCTTCGCCACCGACCTGTACTGGCGGATCCTTCTGCGCACCGCGCGGATGGCGAGCTGGGCGGCCTGCGTCGCCGCCATCGTCGGCTTCCCGCTCGCCTGGGTGGTCGCGCGCGGCAGCCCCTGGCTCTCCAGGCTTGTCACGCTGACCCTGGTGACGCCGCTGCTGGTGAATGTCGTCGTGCGGTCCTATGGCTGGTCCGCGATCCTCAGCCGCAACGGACTCATCGCCTGGACACTGGGCGGGCTCGGCATCGAGGACCCGCCCTCGATCCTCTACACGGAAGCGGCGGTGCTGATCGCCTCCGTGCATGTCTTCCTGCCCTTCATGGTGCTGCCGCTGGCCGGCGCCATCGCCCGCATCCCCCCGGCCGCCGAGCAGGCCGCGACCATCGCCGGCGCGGGGCCCGCGCAGCGATTCTGGCGCATCATCCTGCCGCTGTCGCTGCCGGGGCTTGCCGTGGGCCTGCCGCTGGTCTTCTCGCTGACGGCGGCGGCCTATGTCACGCCGCAGATCCTCGGCGGCAACTTCTCGCCGCTGCTCGGCACCCTCATCCAGCAGCAGGTGCTGACGCTGCACGACTGGCCCTTCGGCGCCGCGCTGTCCACGCTGCTGGTCGCGATGGTGCTAGCGGTGAACCTGGTCTTCATCGGCATTGTCGGCCGGCGGTTGCGGCGCTGGACGGCCGCGGCATGACGGAGCGCATTCCCCGATCGCTGGCCTGCCTGGTGGCGCTGTTGCTGGTGATCATCGTCGCGCCGCTCGTCGTGCCGGTGGCGATGTCCATCTCCGACACGCCCTACATCGTCTTTCCGCCCGAGGGATTCACGCTGGAATGGTACGGCGTGATCCTGGCGGACCCGGAAGCGCAGGCCTCCTTCCGCGTCTCGCTCGAACTGGCCTTCCTGGCCACGCTGCTCGCGCTGGGCCTCGGCATTCCCTGTGCGATGGCGCTGGTGCGCTACGATTTTCCCGGGCGCGGCGCGGTGCTGGCGCTGGTCCTCGGACCGTTGGTGGTGCCCTTGATCGTCACCGGCGTCGGGCTGCTGCAGTTCTTCTCCATGCTCGGACTGCGTGGCGCCTTCCTGCAGCTCCTGATCGGCCACACCGTGGTGTGCATCCCCTATGTCGTGCGTTCCGTGTCCGGCGCGCTGACCACGGCGGACCCGACGCTCGAGGATGCGGCACGGGTCCTGGGCGCCGGGCCGCTCCGCATCTTCACGCGCGTGATCTGGCCGCAGATCAGGCCCGGGGTCGTCGCCGGCGGGATCTTCGCCTTCATCATCTCCTTCGACGACTTCGCGATCTCCATGTGGCTGGCGGATGCGCGCAGCTTCCCGCTGCCGCTGTTCCTCTACGCGGCGATCCAGAAGTTCTTCGATCCCTCCATCGCGGCGCTCTCCGCGCTGATGGTCTTCTTCGCGCTCGGCCTCGTTCTGCTGATCGAGAAGGGACTCGGCATCGGCGTGCGTCGCATCGCCGGATGACTGAAACCAAGGGAGTTCGACCGATGCAGACCATCACACGCCGCGCCCTGCTGGGCACGGCGCTCGCCGCACCCGTCGTGAGGGGCGTCGCCGCCCAGACCCGCGAGATCGTCGTGGGCATCTGGGGCGGCGCGCAGGGCGACTTCGTCAAGCGCCAGATCATCCCCGCCTTCGAGCGCGACTTCGGCTGCAAGGTGCTGGCCGAGGAAGGGTTCACGCTTGCGAACCTGGCGAAGATGCGCGCCACCCGGGACAACCCGCGCTTCTCGGTGATGTTCATCGACGACCTGGCGATCCCGATCGCCAAGGCCGAGGGGCTGATCGCCGAACTGCCGCGCGACAGGATGCCGGCGATCGCGAATCTCTATCCGCGCTTCCTCTACGAGGAAGGCTTCGGCACCGCGCTCGGCATCTCGCTCGGCGGCATCTTCCACAACACCCGCGTCCGCCCGCCCGAGAGCTATGCGGAGCTGTGGGACAGCCGCTATCGCGGCAAGCTCAAGCTGGTCAGCCCGAACAACACGCCGTCCATGTTCTTCCTGATCGTCGCCGCGGCGGTCGAGACCGGGAAGCCCTATGCCGAGGCGCAGTACGAGATCGACAAGGCGTGGGACCGCATCGCCGCGCTGAAGCCGAACATCCAGAACCTGTTCGGCGACGGCATCCAGGCGGCGAACGAGGTGGCGCAGGGCCAGGCCGATATCGGCCTGCTGGAGTATTCGAAATACGTCTATCCCTACACCGCCCGTCGCGCGCCGGTGACCATGGCGTTCCCGAAGGAGGGCGCCTTCGCCGGCACGAACTGCCAGGTGCTGGTGAAGAACGGGCCGCACCAGGATCTCGCCGTCGCCTTCATGAACCGCATGATCGAGCCGGCGGTCCAGAAGCCCTTCAGCGAGTTCGCGCTGACCACGCCGCCGGTCTCCGGCATCACCTTCTCCGCCGATACGCAGCGATGGATCGCCTATCCGGTCGAGGAGATGGACCGCCGCGGCCTGTTCACGCCGGACTGGACCTACATCAACGCCCGCCGTTCCGCCTGGACCGAGCGGCTGAACCGGATCTTCTCGCTCTGAGCAGCCCGCCGCAGGGCGCGGGGGTCGTCCTCCGCGCCCTTTCGAAATCCTTCGGCGCGACGCAAGTGGTGCGCGGCGTGGACCTCGACGTCGCGCCCGGAGAGATGCTCGCCCTGCTCGGACCATCCGGCTGCGGCAAGACCACGACGCTGCGCATGATCGCCGGGCTGATCGAGCCCAGTTCGGGCGAGGTGCTGATCGGCGGCCGTTCGGTGCTGGGCGTGCCGCCGCACAAGCGCGACCTCGGCATGCTGTTCCAGGCCTATGGCCTGTTCCCGCATCTGACCGTCGCGCGCAACGTCGCCTTCGGGCTCGAGATGCGCCGCGTGCCGAAGGCGGAGGCGGCGCAGCGCGTCGCGGAGGCGCTGCGGCTCGTGCGCCTCGACGGCTTCGCGGAGCGGATGCCGGCGCAGCTCTCGGGCGGCCAGCAGCAGCGTGTCGCCCTGGCGCGCGCGCTGGTCTATCGCCCGCGCATGCTGCTGTTGGACGAGCCCTTCGGCGCGCTCGACCGGAAGCTGCGGGAGGAGATGCAGGTGGAGCTGCGGCTGCTGGTGAAGCGGCTGGGGCTGACCACGATCATGGTCACGCATGACCAGGAGGAGGCGCTGACGCTGGCCGACCGGCTTGCGGTGATGGAGCACGGGCAGCTCATGCAGGTCGGGACCGGGGCCGAGGTCTATGACCGCCCGGCCAGCCGCTTCGTCGCGGATTTCATGGGCGTCGCGAACCTTCTCGACGGCCGCGTCGCGAACACCGGATCGGTGGCGACGCTCGAAGCGGCCCAGGGCGTGCGCCTGCTTGCCACGCCGGTCGCGGCGCCCCCGATCCAGGGCAGCCTGGGAACGGTGGCGATCCGCCCGGAGGCCGTCGCGCTGCTGCCCCCGGATGCGCCCGATGAACCCGGCACCACGACCCTGCACGGCATCGTCGAGCAGGCCATCTTCAAGGGGCAGGGGCTCGATGTCTGGGTCGGAACGCCGGCCGGGCGCATTCTCGCGCGGCTCGACCGCGGCGCGCTGGAGACGACGCCGGAGCCCGGCGCGGCCTGCCTGCTCCGCATCGCCGCGTCGCGTGCCATACTGCTGTCCCGCGAGGCCGAATCCGCATGACCCTTCCCGCCATCGGCACCATCACGCCGTCCTCCAACCGCACCGTGGAACGCACGCTGGCCGCGATCCTGCCGCTGTTCCCGGGGCTCGATTCCTGCATCGCGCGCATCCCGTACTACGGGCCCGGCATCGGGCAGCCGAAGGACGGCTACGATGCCGAACCGTATCGCCACGCGGCCTGGCAGCTCGGCCATGCCGCGGTGAGCGTGGTGTGCTGGAACGGCACGCGCGGCGCCGGGCTCGGCCTTGAGGCGGATCGGGCGCTCTGCCGCGTGATGGCGGAAGCGGCGGGCTGCGCCGCGACCACCGCCTCGCTGGCGACCGCGACGCTGCTGGACCGGCTCGGCGCGCGGCGCATCGGCTTCGTCACGCCCGGCGACGCTTCCTATGCGGAGGAAGCGGCCGCGGGATTCGGTCGCGAGATGGCCGGTGCGCGCACGCTCGGGCTGAAGGACAATCTCGCCTCCGCGGCGGTGCCGCCGGCGCGCATCGCCGAGCTGGCGCGAGAGCTTGCCGCCGCGGCGAAGCCCGACGCCATCCTGCTCTGGAGCACGAATCTGCCGGGCTGGGAGGCGATGGCGCCGCTTGAGGCCGAGCTCGGCATCCCGGTGATCGATTCCGCCGCCGCGGGCGTCTGGGCGTGCCTCGACGCGCTCGGCCGCGACATGGGCGCGGCAGGCCATCTGGGCCGCCTGTTCCGCGACGCACCACGCCGATGACCGCTGCCGCCTTCGGCTGGCGGTTGCGCGATCCGCGGCCGGGCGAGTTCGTCCGGCTCCGCGCGGGCGGCCTCTGGATGCCGAATGCCATGCAGCCCGCGGCATCGCCGCCGCTGCTGTTCGTGCCGGGCGGCTATCACGGCGCCTGGTGCTATGGCGGCTACCTCGACGATCTTGCGGCGAACGGCATCGCGGGTGCGGCGGTGGAGCTGCGCGGCCATGGCGTGCTTGCGGGAGCGGGCCTCGATCCCGGCGCGGGCCTGGCGGACTACGCGGCCGATGTCGTGGATGCGGCGCGCCATCTGGCCGCCCTGGCCGGCGTTCCGCCGGTGATCGTCGGGCACAGCCTCGGCGCGCTGGTGGCGGCGCTGGCGGCCGGCATCGTGCCGGCAGCGGGGCTCGTGCTGCTCGCGCCCTCGCCGCCCGGCAACCTGCCCGGCGCCCTGGCGGTGCCGGCCGTGCCGGAGGACCGGCTGCGGCCGCCGCCCCCCCGCGCCCGCGCCCGCGGGCGCGGCGTCCGCGGCCGCGGCCCGCCCGGCCTCGCGGCGTGGTGCGCGCGGCTCTGTCCCGAAAGCCCGCGCGCGCTGAACGATCGCTACAGGCTGCGCGTCGCCGTGGATCCCGCGGCGCTGCGCCGCCTGCCGTCGCTCTGCATCGAAGCTGGGCGCGAGGACGCCGCGCGCCACCCCGCCGGCCAGGACGCGGCGGTCGCCGAGTTCTATGGCGCGACGCATGTGCTGCTGCCGGAGGCGCCGCATTGCCTGATGGCGGGCGAGGCCGGCGCGGAAAGCGCCGCGCTGATCCGCGCCTGGCACGCAGCCCTGCCGAGGCGCTGACCCGGGGCGCGGTTGCGGCCCGGCGCCAGCCGTCCCTATCATCGCCCGTCACCTGCGACGACACGACAGGGAGGAAGGACATGAACAGGTTCCTGCGCCTTGCGGCGGCGGCAGCGCTTGCCGTCACGGCGGCGATGGCGAAGCCGGCGGCCGCGCAGCCCACGCAGCTCTCGATGGGCGGGTCCACCACCACGACGCCGTTCTTCGCGTATTACTCCGCGGTGGCGCGCAGCATCTCGCAATCCGATCCGGGGTTGAACGTCACGGTGGTCTCCACCGGCGGCTTCGCCACCAATGTCCGGCAGATGATCGGCGGCCAGATGAATTTCGGCGGCGTCTCGCCCGACCTGCTCGAGGATGCCGAGAGCGCCGCCACGCCCTTCCGCGACTTCCGCGTGCTGTGGTGGGCGGTCCCGGCCGTGCAGTACATCGTGGTGCGCGCGGACAGCCCGGTGCGCAGCCTATCGGACCTGAACGGACGCTGCTTCCATGCCGGGATGCGCGGCTCCTCCTCCGAGAAGAACATGCTGCGCATCATCCGCGCGCTGGGCTACACGCCGCAGCATTACCCGGCCGACGCCGCGGATGCGATCAACGCCATCCGCACCGGCCGCTGCCTGGGCCAGGCGCGCACCGGCGGCAACCGCAACGTGGACGCCAACACCGCGGAGCTCGCGCTGACCGTGCCGCTGCGCCCGATTGGCTACACGGATGCCGAGATCGCGAAGGTGCAGCAGGCGATCCCCTGGATGAGCTTCCGCGAAGTGCCGGCCGGCGTGCTCGGCGCCGGGCCCTTCCGCACGCATGAGCTGATGGTCGGCTTCGCCACCACCACGCGGATGAGCGACGACATCGCCTATCGCGTCGTGCGCGGCATGCATTCGGGCATCGCCGAGCAGCGGGAGGCCTTCGCGCCGCTGCGCGACACCGACGTGATCGCCAACACGATGAGCGTGCGCGGCGTGAAGCTGCATCCCGGCGCCATCCGCTTCTATCGCGAGATCGGCGTGCAGGTGCCCGCCGAGCTGGTGCCCTGATCCATGGCCGCGCCCGTCTCGCCCGTCGCGGAGGCGGGCGCGGCCCGTCCGGCTATTGAGCCCGCGCCGCCCCCCCCCCCCCGCCGCCGGCCCCCCCCCCCGCGCCGGGCGGCCGCGCGTCATGCCGGAGGCGTGCCTTCGGCACGACGCGTCTGAGGGCAGAGACAATTGACCGGCTGGGAAGGCTTCGCGTTCTCCTTCCTGAACGCGCGGGTCGCGGCGGAATACTGGCCGAAGATCCTCGAGGGGCTCGGCGTCACCATCGCGCTCGCGGCGCTGATCATCGTGAGCGGGCTCGCGCTCGGGCTGTTGCTGGCGGTGCTGCGCACGCTCGGCATCCGGCTGCTGAACTGGGCGATCATCTTCGTGGTGGACCTGTTCCGGGCGCTGCCGCCGCTGGTGCTGATCGTGCTGATCTATTTCGGCCTGCCCGCGGCGGGCATCGGCTTCTCCGGCTTCGCCGCCACCTGGCTCGCGCTGACGCTGGTGCTGATGGCCTTCGCCGAGGAGATCTTCTGGGGGTCCATCTGCGCCGTCCCGAAGGGACAGTGGGAAGCCGGCCGCGCGCTCGGCCTGCATTTCCTGCCGACACTCGGGAAGATCGTGCTGCCGCAGGCGATCCGCATCGCCATTCCGCCGCTGACCAACCGCACCATCGCCATCACCAAGGGCACCGCGCTCGGCAGCGTCGTCGCGGTTTCCGAGATCCTCGGCGCGGCGCAGTCGGCGATGGCCTTCTCCGGCAACCCGACGCCGCTGATGCTCGGCGCGCTGGCCTATCTGGTGCTGTTCTTCCCCGTCGTGGTGCTCGGCCGCTGGATCGAGACGCGCTTCGCCTGGCGCCGCTGAGCGATGAACGACTTCGTCCAGGCCTTCCTCAACCTCGAGATCGCCGTCGCGGCGCTGCCGATCCTCTGGATGGGGCTGCAGCAGACGCTGCTGCTCTCGGCGCTGGTGGTGCCGCTCGGGCTCGGCGCCGGCTTCGCCTTCGCGCTGCTCTCGACGCGGCGGGAGCCCTGGCTGCGCTGGCCGCTGGTGGTGCTGATCGACATCTTCCGCGCCATCCCGCCGCTGGTGCTGCTGATCCTGCTCTATGCGGGGCTGCCCTTCGCGGGGCTCGACCTCGGCGCCTGGGGGGCGGTGGCGATCGCCTTCATGCTCAACACCGGTGCCTACTACGCCGAGATCCTGCGCGCCGGCATCGAGGCGGTGCCGGCGGGCCAGCGGGAGGCGGGGCGCGCGCTCGGCCTGCGGCCCTGGCACATCTGGGTGTTCATCGTGCTGCCGCAGGCGGTGCGGAACGTGCTGCCGGACCTGGTGGGCAACACGCTGGAGGTGGTGAAGCTGACCTCCATCGCGAGCGTCGTGGCGATGCCCGAGTTGCTGTTCCAGGCGCGCCAGGCGCAGAGCATCACCTTCAACGCGACGCCGATCGTGGTCGCGGCGGTGGCCTATTTCATCCTGCTTTGGCCGGCGGTTCGGCTTCTGTCCGCATTGGAGGCGCGCCGGCTACGCGCGATGCGGTGACGCTTCGGAAGGCTTGATGGCGGCCACCACGGGACGGGTCTTCGCCGGGCGCCTCCCGAGCGACCAGTTCGCGGCCATCCGCACCTCGGGGTTGGGCACCGTCCAGCAGGCGCCGTCGGCGTCGAGGAACACCACCCACATCAGGTGCGTCTCCGGCCCGTAGTCCAGAACGAAATGCGCAAGCCCCGAACCGTGCGGCGTGGTCATCGGCAGGGGCGGATTGAGCTGCTGCAGCATGCGGCCTCCATGCGCCAGTCCGGAGCATGCCGGATGGGCGACCTCGCAACGCCGGGCGCGGATCGCCGGTTGCATCGCCGCGCCTATCGGTCGAGCAGGCCTTCGCGCCGAAAGCTGAACCAGCGCCCGTTGCCGATGATGACGTGGTCGTGCAGCACGATGGAGAGCACGGCCCCTGCCCGCTCCACCTCCCGCGTCATCTCCATATCCGCCGCCGAGGGCGTGGGATCGCCGGAAGGGTGGTTGTGCACCAGGATCAGCGCGGTGGCGTGCAGGTCCAGCGCACGCTTCACCACCTCCCGCGGATAGACCGGCGTGTGGTTCACCGTGCCGCGCGCCTGCGCCTCGTCCGCGAGCAGGCGGTTCCGGGTGTCCAGGAACAGCACGCGGAACTGCTCCACCCGCTCGCGCGAGAGCGCCGCGTTCAAATAGGCCATCAGCCCGTCCCAGTTGTTGAGCACCGGCGCCTCGATCAGCTCGGCCTGCTGTATGCGCAGCGCCGCGGCCTGCACCAGCTTGAGCGCGGCGACGGAATGCGGGCCGAGGCCGCGCGTCGCCAGCAATTCGGGCTGCGGCGCGGCCAGCACGCGGGCGAAGCTGCCGAAGCGATTGATCAGCGACTTGGCCAGCGGCTTGGTGTCGCCCTTCGGCATGGCGAGGAAGAGCAGCATCTCCAGCAACTCGTAGTCGGCGAGCGCGCCGGGGCCGCGGGTGAGCAGCTTGTCGCGCATGCGCGCGCGATGGCCATGCGGGCCGGTGCTGGGAAAGGGAAGCTCGGCGCCGGCATGTGCGCTGGCGGCGGGCGGCGGCGCGGCGCGGGTGAAGCCGGCGGTGGCGGGCGGAAGCGGCAGGACGGGGCCGCCTTCCGCGAAGCCGCGCGCCGGCTCGGCCGGATGCGGCGCGGGCGCCCAGGCATCCGCCTTGACCCTGCCCCCTAATTGCCCTCGTTCATGAGCAGAGCCTGTTCTCCATTTGCCCCGATGCGGGGCGGGTTGCAAATGCGGCTGGGGTGAGCCCGTTCAGGCTCGTGTGCGGGCGGGCCGTGTTGT
>NZ_JBWXTD010000003.1:242544-255608 GCF_056682175.1 Falsiroseomonas sp. RANM36 | reverse complement strand
GTGCGGCGCTCGCCCCCCCCGGCCGCCCCCCCGCCGGGGGGGCCCCCCCCGGCCGCTGCTGCTGGCGCTGACCGCGCTGCTCGTCGGCTTCCTCTGCGTCACCGCGGTGTATGGCCAGCTGCCGAACATCCAGCAGCGCAACATCGCCGTCACGCTGGTGCTGCTGATCGGCCTGATCAGCTTCCCCGCCCATGCCGGCGCGCGCGACCGCGTGCCCTGGTACGACTGGGCGATGGCCGCCTTGCTGGTCGTGGCCGCGGTCAACCTGCACCTGAAGTTCTGGGACATCATGATGGACCCGATGTCGGCCATCGCGATGCCCGACCTTGTGCTGGGCCTCTGCGTCGCCGCCATCACGGTGGAGGTCTCCCGCCGGGCCGTCGGCTCCTCCTTTGCGGTGCTTGTCGTCATCGCGGTGCTCTACACGCTCTACGGCAACCTGATCCCCGGCCGCTTCGCGCATACCGGCCTCACCTGGCAGTTCCTGGCGGAGAACGTCTATTTCAGCACCTCCGGCCTGTGGGGACCGCTGACGGATTCCTTCGTCAGCCTGATCGCGCTCTTCGTCATCTTCGGCGCGCTGATGATGAACACCGGCGTCGGCGCGGCGATGATGGATGCGGCGAAGCTCGCCGCGGGCCGCTTCACCGGGGGCGCGGCGAAGATCGCGGTGGTGTCCTCGGCGATGGTCGGCACCATCACCGGCTCCTCCGTCACCAATGTCGCGATGACGGGGCAGTTCACCATCCCGCTGATGAAGCGGCTCGGCTACAAGCCGGCCGTCGCCGGCGCGGTGGAGGCCACCGCCTCTTCCGGCGGGCAGATCACGCCGCCGCTGATGGGGGCGGGGCTTTTCCTGATGGCGGATTTCCTCAGCGTGCCGGTCACCGACATCATGCTGGCGGCGCTGATCCCGGCCTTCCTGTTCTATGTCGGCGTGCTCGCCTCGGTGCATTTCGACAGCGCGAAGGAGGGCGTCGGCGGCGTCCCGCCGGAGGAGATGCCGGATCCGCGCCGGCTGCGCGATCCGCGCGTGGTCATCCCGCTGCTGCTGCCCTTCGTCGTCCTCATCGGCATGATCGCGCAGGGCTGGCCGGTTTCCTGGTCGGTGCTGGCGGCCTCGGCCGCGATCGCGCTGACGCATCTGCTGACCGCGCGCAGCCTGGGCGAGCTGGCGAAGAACACGCGCGAACTCGTGAATGCGCTGATCGAGACAGGGCCGGGCCTCGTTACGCTCGGCGCGTTGATCGCTGCGGCTTCCGTGCTGGTAGGACTGATCGATCTGACGGGTGTGGGCGTGAAGTTCACCGAGGTGATCCTCGGCCTATCGGATGGCAGCCTGATCGTCACGCTGCTGCTCTCGGCGGCGGTGATGCTGCTGCTGGGCATGGGGATGCCGACGACGGCTGCCTATGTGCTCTCCACCGCGGTCATCGTCGTGGCGCTGCAGCGCGTGGGGCTTTCGCCGCTGCAGGCGCATCTCTTCGCCTTCTACGTGGCGACGCTCTCCGCGCTGACGCCTCCGGTCTGCGCGGCGGTCTTCGTCGCCGCCGGCATTGCCGGCGCGCCCTGGACCGAGACCGCGTACCACACGGTCCGTCTGGCGATCATCAAATACCTGCTGCCCTTCCTGTTTGCACTGCACCCGGCGCTGCTGATGGAAGGCAGCGTTGCGATGGTGCTGGTCACGCTCGTCGTCGCGGTGATCGGCACGGTGCTGATGAGCGCATCGCTCTCCGGCTACCTGGTCGCGCCGCTGCACCCGCTGGCGCGAGTCGCGCTCTTCGTCGCCTCCGCGCTGATCCTGGCGCCGGAGCCGATCAGCAGCCTGGTCGGGCTGGCGATGGCGGCCGCCCTGGCCTGGCTACTCCGCCGCAGAGGCTGAGGGCAGGAAGTCGCGCAGGCCGCAGCGGTCATAGCCATGCGGCACGGCGCCGGGCACGGCGAGAGCGCCGGCAGCCTCATCCTGGGTGCGCACCACATCGCCGCGCGCGGCGAAATACGGATCCTGCTGCAGGCTCATGCCGTCCTGCACCGGCACGGCCTCCACGCCCGCCGCGCGCAGCGCCGCCAGCGCATCCGGCCGTGCCTGCGTCGCGGCCAGGGCATCGAGGTCGAGCATGCTGCCCGGCTCGATGATCGCCGCGATCCAGCCGCCATCAACGCAGCGCGCCGTCGCGATGCGCCGCTGCCCCGGCGCGCCGAAGCCCCAGGGATCGTTGCTGCCCTGCCGGCGCGGTGCGCCGCCGAGCAGCCGCGTGAGAGCAGCCTGGCATTCCGCCATGCGCAGCAGCGGCTCGTAGAGCGCGACATCCACATGCGCGCCGCGCCCGGTGCCGAGCACGTCCCGCGCATGGAGCGCCGCCGCCACGCCATACACCGCGGCGAGGCCGGCGCAGGCATCCGCCAGGCTGAACCCGGCATGCAGCGGAATGTTTTGTGGCGCGCCGGTCAGCGCGACGGCGCCCGAGAACGCCTCGGCGATCTTCCCGAAGCCCGGTCGCGGCGCATAGGGGCCGGTCTGGCCGAAGCCCGAAATACTCGCCATCACCAGCCGCGGATTGCGCGCGGACAGCGCCTTCCAGCCGAAGCCGAGGCGGTCCATCACGCCCGGCCGGTTGTTCTCCAGCAGCACATCCGCCGCATCCACCAGCGCGAGGAACGCCGCGCGACCATCCTCCCCCTTCAGGTCCAGCGTGACCAGCCGCTTGTTGCGGGAGGCGACATGCCACCACAGCGGCACGCCGTTCGCCCGAACGCCCATGTTGCGCAGCGCGTCGCCGCCATCGGGCCGCTCCACCTTCACGACCTCGGCGCCGAATTCCGCCAGCAGGCTCGCGGCATAGGGCGCCGCGATGACGCTGCCGAGCTCCACCACCTTCACGCCGCGCAGCGGCAGGGGCGCGCTCATGCCGGCAGCACGCCGAAGCGGCGCGCCGCGCGCACCAGGTCCTCCGCATAGGGGATCATCGCGTAGTCCACCATCTGCCCGCGATAGGAGACGGCGCCGAGGCCCTTCGCCTCCGCTTCGCGCATCGCTGCGATCATGCCGGCGAAATGCTCGGCCTGCTCGCGCGTCGGCGTGAAGATTTCGTGCGCGATCGCGACATGGGACGGGTGGATCAGCACCGCGCCCGTAAAGCCATAGTGATGGGCTCGCTGCGCGAGCGTGCGGACATGGTCGTGGTCGTCCAGCGCCGTGCCGATGAGGCTGCCCATCGGATAGGGCGCGCCGGCCGCGCGGCTCTCCAGCACGATCTTGCAGGCAAGAAAAACCTGCTCCGTGCCGTCCCGTGTCGGGATGAAGCCGGCGGCGCGCGCCACATCGCCGATGATCGGCCCGCCCACCACGCCGATCAGCCCGCGCACCCGCGGGCTTGCCGCCGCCAGCTCGCGCGCGTCGCACATCCCCACCGCCGTCTCCGGCAGCGGCATGATCGCGACGGAACGGAAGGGCAGCCCGGCGCGACCCTCCGCGAAGCCGAGCGCCGCGTCGAGGTCCTGCACCTCCCGCGCGCTTGCCGCCTTGGGCAGCATCACGCCGGCATAGCCTTCCGCCGCCACCGCGATCGCATCCTCGATGCCGCCCTGGTCCAGCGCATTGATGCGCACGAAGGCCGGGATGCCGTGGCCGCGCAGGAAGCCGATCGCCTCCCGCGCCTGGTCGCGCGCGCCGATCTTGTGCTGCGGCGGCACGGCATCCTCCAGGTCGAGCACCACGCTGTCCGGCGCGAAGCGCGGCACCTTGGCCACGAAGTCCGGCCGATGCGCCGGCACGAACAGCATCGAGCGCAGCGGCCAGATCGATTCGTTCGAAGCCGTCATGCCCAGATCACTCCCGTCCTGCGCAGTGCCGCGATGTCGTCGGGCCCAAAGCCCAGCGAGACCAGCACGGCATCGCTGTCCGCGCCCGGCGCCCGGCCCGCATGGCGCACCGCACCGCCCAGGCCGCGCGGCATCACGCCGGGCATGGTCACGCTGCCGCCTTCCGGCAGCGACACCTCCACGAAGCCCTCGCGCGCCGCGACATGCGGGTCGGCCAGCAGCTCGCCGGCATCGAGGATCGGCCCCACCACCACATCGTTCGCCTGCACCAGCGCCAGCGCCTCCGCCGTGTCGTGGCGCGCCATCCACTCGGCGATGCGCGCCTCGATCTCGTCCATATGCGCGCGGCGATCGGCCTGGGTGCGGAAGCGCGGATCGGCGGCCAGCGCATCGCCGCCGATCATGCGCAGCATGCGCTCCGCCACGGCGTTGGTCGCGGCCGAGACGGTCAGCAGCCCGCCGTCGCGCGTGCGGAAGACGTTGCCGATATTGGCGTTCATCGGGAAGCGGTTGCCGCAGCGCAGCTCCGCCCGGCCCTGCGCCGCCGCGACGGGAAGCTGCCATTCGATCATGCGCATCAGCCCCTCATGCAGGGCGAAGCCGAGCGGCGCGGGCGCGCGACCTTCCAGCGCGGCGGCGCGCTGCTCGAACAGCGCGGCGGCGGCGGCGAGCATGCCGGTGGCGTGCTCGGCCAGCGGGATTTCCGGCAGCACCGGCGGGCCACCGGTCTCGCCGGTCAGCGCCATCATCCCGCTCGCCGCGCCCGCAAGTTCCGGCGCGGTGCTCCAGGGCCAAAGCGCCGGCCGGTCCGCGCCGGTCGGGAACAGATGCACGTCCTGCGGCGGGTTCGCCGCCCGCGCCGCAGCGGCAAGCCATGGCGCCGCATCGTCGTCGCGCAGCATCATGCGCGCCGCGCCCACCAGCCCGTCGAGCACCGGCGCGGCATCCGGATGCGCCGCATCCACCGCCAGCGAGAGCTTGTTGCGCGCGGCGATCGGCCACCAGACGCGCCGCACCGGCTCCGGGCCCAGCCGGCGCAGCGCCGATCCGCCGGGCGGTTCGCAGACGATCACGCGCGCCCCGAGATCGGCGAGCAGCGCGGCGCCGAAGGCCGGTCCGGGCGAGCCCGAAAGCTCCAGCACCGTCAGCGCCGCCAGCGGCCCTGCCTCCCTCCCATCCCTTGTCATGCCGCGCGCCTCCGCCGCGGATCGAAGCATGGTCGCACGCCGCGCGGCTAGACCGGCGTGCGCCATTCCGGATGCGCGTCGCTGGTGCCGCGCACCACGCCCTCATAGGCCGCCTGCAGTCGGCGGGTGATCGCGCCGGGCTTGCCGTCCCCGACCGGCAGGCGGTCCACGCTCGTCACGGCCACCAGCTCCTGCCCGGTGCCGCAGAGGAAGACCTCGTCCGCGACGTAGAGCTCCGTGCGGTCCACCTCGCGCTCCTCCACCGCGATGCCGGCCTCGCGCGCCAGCACCATCACGGTGTCGCGCGTGATGCTCTCCAGGATGTCGCTGCTGCGGCCCGGCGTCGCCAGCACGCCGTCGCGCACCAGGAACAGGCAGGCGGCCGCGGCCTCGCTCACCTTGGCGCGCTGCGTCAGCAGGATCGCGCTGTCATAGCCATCGGCCTTGGCCTGCAGCGTGGCGAGGCGCGAGGCGTGATAGTTCGCGCTGGCCTTGATCCGCGGCGGCATGGCGTTGTCCGGCAGACGCGTCCAGGAGGAGACCTGCGCGGCCAGCCCCGTCGCGAATTTCGCCGAGCGTTCGCGCGGCAGCGCCGCCGCGATCCAGCCGACCGGCCCGGTGGTCGCCATCATTCCCATGCCTTCGATCTGCACCTGCAGGCGCAGATAGGCGTCCTCGTCCGGCTCGTTCAGCCGGATCACCTCCAGCACCGCCTGGCGCAGCGTGTCCTTCGAAGGCGGATCGGCCAGGCGCAGCACCTTCATCCCCTGCGCCAGCCGATCCAGATGCTCCTCCAGCCGGAAGACGGAGAAGCCGCCGCCTGGATGCCGATAGGCGCGCAGCCCCTCGAACACGGCGATGCCGAAGGCCACGCCGAGCGCGAGCGGATGGATGCGCGCCTCCGCGAAGGGGATCGCCTGCCCGTTGTGGATGATGGTGCGGGCCTGCCACATGGCGGTCTTGCTCCCTTCGCGAACCGGGGCGAGTCTGTCCCGGCACGGGGCGCATGGGAAGGGCGATGCAGCCATTGGACGGACTTCCGCGGGGCATCCGCGCGCGCATCGTCGCGGGCGTGAACGGCCTCGCCATGCATGTGCTGGAGGCGGGCGAGGCGGGCCGGCCCGCGCTGCTGCTGCTGCACGGCTTCCCGGAGCTTGCGTATTCGTGGCGGAAGGTGATGCCGGCCCTCGCCGCCGCCGGCTTCCATGTGATCGCGCCGGACCAGCGCGGCTATGGCCGCACCACGGGCGGGAGCGCCGACTACGATGCCGACATCGCGCCCTTCCGCATGCCGAACCTGGTGCGCGACCAGTTGGCGCTGCTGCACGCGCTTGGCATCGCGCGCGTCCAGGCGGCAATCGGCCATGATTTCGGCTCGCCGGTCGCGGCCTGCTGCGCGCTGATCCGCCCCGACATTTTCGCGCGCGTCGTGATGATGAGCTCGCCCTTCGCCGGCGCGCCGGGCTGGGATGCGCCGCCGCGCGACACGGTGCATGAGGACCTCGCGGCGCTCGATCCGCCGCGCAAGCACTACCAGTGGTACTATGCGACGCGCCCGGCAAACGAGGACATGCTGCAGGCGAAGCAGGGCCTGCATGCCTTCCTGCGCGCCTACTACCACCACAAGAGCGCGGACTGGCCGGAGAACCGGCCCTTCGAGCTGGCCGGCTGGACCGCGACGGAGCTTGCGAAGCTGCCCACCTACTAGGTGATGCATGCCAAGGAGACCATGGCCGAGACCGTCGCGCCGCACATGCCGCATGGCACGTGCGACTGGCTGACGGAGGCGGAGCTTGCGGTCTATGTGGCCGAGTATGCGCGCACCGGCTTCCAGGGTGGGCTGAACTGGTATCGCTGCCAGACCGGCGGCGCCAATGCGGCGGAGCTGCGCCTGTTCAGCGGAATGCGCATCACGGTGCCGAGCCTCTTCGTCGCGGGCGCGGCCGATTGGGGCATCCACCAGTTCCCCGGCGCGCTGCGGCGGATGCGGGAGGACGCCTGCACGGACATGCGTGGCGTCCACCTGGTGCCCGGCGCCGGCCACTGGGTTCAGCAGGAACAGCCGGAGGCGGTGATCCGGCATCTGCTGGATTTTCTGCGCGCGACGGGGTGAAGTGAGGGCATGGCCGTCCTCGCCACCGCCGCCGATCCCCGTTCCGACGCGTTTCGGGCCAACGCGGCCGCGATGGAGGAGCTCGTCGCGCAGCTGCGCGCGACGGTGGAACGCATCCGCGAAGGCGGCGGGGAGGCGGCGCGCAAGCGGCATCTGGACCGCGGAAAGCTGCTGCCGCGGGAGCGCATCCGCACGCTGCTGGACGCAGCCTCGCCGTTCCTGGAATTCTCGCAGCTCGCCGCGCACGGGATGTACGGAGAAGACATCCCGGCCGCGGGCATCATCACCGGCATCGGCCGCGTCTCGGGCCGCGAATGCGTGATCGTCGCGAACGACGCGACGGTGAAGGGCGGCACCTACTACCCGATGACGGTGAAGAAGCATCTGCGCGCGCAGGAGATCGCTGAGCAGAACCGGCTGCCTTGCATCTACCTGGTCGATTCCGGCGGCGCGAACCTGCCGAACCAGGACGAGGTCTTCCCCGACCGCGACCATTTCGGCCGCATCTTCTTCAACCAGGCGCGGATGAGCGCCGCGGGCATCCCGCAGATCGCCGTGGTGATGGGAAGCTGCACGGCCGGCGGCGCCTATGTGCCGGCGATGTCCGACCAGGCGATCATCGTGCGCAACCAGGGCACGATCTTCCTCGGCGGACCGCCGCTGGTGAAGGCCGCGACGGGCGAGGTGGTGACGGCGGAGGAGCTGGGCGGCGGCGACCTGCACAGCCGCACCTCCGGCGTCACGGACCACCTGGCGGAGAGCGACGCGCATGCGCTGGGCCTCGCGCGGCGCATTGTCGCCGGGCTGAACCGCGCGAAGCCCGTGGGTGCGGACGACCTCGCGCCGCCGCGCGCGCCGCTCTACGAGGGGATCGGCGGCGTGATCCCCGCCGACATCCGCGAACCCTACGACGTGCGGGAGGTGATCGCACGCGTCGTGGACGGCTCCGAATTCGACGAGTTCAAGCCCCTGTACGGGCCTACGCTCGTCACCGGCTTCGCGCGCATCTGGGGCTACCGCGTCGGCATCGTCGCGAACAACGGCGTGCTGTTTTCCGAGTCCGCGCAGAAGGGCGCGCATTTCATCGAGCTCTGCGACCAGCGCGGCATCCCGCTGGTCTTCCTGCAGAACATCACGGGCTTCATGGTCGGCCGGAAATACGAGTCCGGCGGCATCGCCAAGGACGGCGCGAAGATGGTCACCGCGGTCGCCACCGCGCGCGTGCCGAAATTCACCGTGATCATCGGCGGCAGCTTCGGCGCCGGCAATTACGGCATGTGCGGCCGCGCCTATGCGCCGCGCTTCCTGTTCATGTGGCCGAATGCGCGCATATCCGTGATGGGCGGCACCCAGGCCGCGAGCGTGCTCGCGCAGATCCGCCGCGATGCGCTGGAAGCGCGTGGCCAGCGGTGGTCCGAAGACGACGAAACAAAATTCAAGGCGCCGATCGAGGCGCAGTATGAGGCGCAGGGCAATCCCACCTATGCGTCGGCGCGGCTGTGGGACGATGGCGTGATCGCGCCCGAGGATACGCGCATGGTGCTGGCGCTGTGCCTCTCGGCGGCGCGGAACAATCCTGTCGCCGGATGGGCCGGGGAGGCGCGCTTCGGCGCGTTCCGGATGTGACCGTCTCCACCCTCCTGATCGCCAACCGCGGCGAGATCGCCTGTCGCGTCATTCGCACCGCGCGCCGCATGGGCCTGCGCACCGTCGCCGTCTTCTCCGACGCCGACGCCGAGGCGATGCATGTCGCGATGGCGGACGCCGCCATCCGCATCGGCCCCGCCCCCGCACGCGAAAGCTACCTGAAGATCCCCGCGCTCCTAGCCGCCGCGCGCGAGACCGGCGCGGACGCCATCCATCCCGGCTACGGCTTCCTCTCCGAGAATGCCGACTTCGCCGAGGCCTGCGCCGCCGCTGGCATCACCTTCGTCGGCCCGCCGCCCGAGGCGATCCGCGCCATGGGCAGCAAGGCCGCCGCGAAGGCGCTGATGGAGCAGGCCGGCGTGCCGCTCGTTCCCGGCTATCACGGCGCCGACCAGTCCGAGGCCACGCTGCGCGCGGCCGCGGCGCGCATCGGCTTCCCGATCCTGGTCAAGGCCAGCGCCGGCGGCGGCGGCAAGGGCATGAAGATCGCCCAGGATGCCGCCGAGCTGGATGAGGCCATCGCGCTTGCGCGCGGCGAGGCGCTGGCGGCCTTCGGCGACGATCGCCTGCTGCTGGAACGCTACCTGACGAAGCCGCGCCACATCGAGATCCAGGTCTTTTGCGACACGCAGGGCAACGCGCTGTCGCTGTTCGAGCGCGACTGCTCCATCCAGCGACGCCACCAGAAGGTGGTGGAGGAAGCGCCCGCGCCCGGCATGACCGGAGAGCGCCGCGCCGCCATGGGCAAGGCCGCGTGCGACGCCGCGCGCGCCATCGGCTATGTCGGCGCCGGCACGGTCGAATTCATTGCCGAGGGCGACGCATTCCACTTCATGGAGATGAACACCCGCCTGCAGGTGGAGCATCCCGTCACCGAGGCGATCACCGGCCTCGATCTCGTCGAATGGCAGCTCCGCGTCGCCGCCGGCAAGCCGTTGCCGACGCTGCACCCCGCCATCGCCGGTCACGCCATCGAGGTCCGTCTCTACGCGGAAGATCCCGCGCGCGACTTCGCGCCGAGCACCGGCACGCTGCGTCACCTGGCATTCCCGGCGGGCGAGGGCATCCGCGTGGATGCCGGCGTGCGGCAAGGCGACGCGGTCTCCGTCAACTACGACCCGATGCTGGCGAAAATCATCGCGCATGGCGCGGATCGCGAGGAGGCGCGGCGCCGCCTGCTGCGCGCCGTCACGCAGACGGAAGTCGCGGGCGTGCGCACCAACCTGCCGCTGCTGCGCGCCATCCTCGCCAACCCCGACTTTGCCGCCGCCGATCTCGACACCGGCTTCATCGCGCGCCATGCGGAGACGCTGCTCGCCCCCGCCCAGGGCGCGCCGCGCGTCGCGCTCGCCGCCGCGGTGCTTCGCCTGCTGCGCGACGAGCCCGTGACCGATCCCGCCGATCCGCATGCGCCCTGGGGCCTCGCGAATGCCTGGCGCCTCAACGGCGAGGGCTGGCAGGATTTTTCGCTCTTGGACGGCGACGCCACGCATGTCATCCGCGCGCATCTTGGCGAGCATCTCAGGCTCGACCTGCCGGGCGGCGCCGTGCGCGTCGAAGGCGCGCGCCGGGACGGCGACGCGCTGTCCTTCCGCCTGGACGGCGCGGCCATCCGCGCGCGCGTGCTGCGCGAGGGCGATGCGCTTTCCGTCATCCTCGACGGCGCGACGCATGATCTGCGCCACCGCGATCCGCGCGCAGCCTCCGGCGCCGCGGACAGCGCCGGCGGCCGCGTGGTGGCACCCATGCCCGGCCGAGTGCTGCAGGTCCTGATCGCACCCGGCGACGCGGTCGCGCGCGGTGCCGTGCTGCTGGTGATCGAGGCGATGAAGGTGCAGATGCGCATCACCGCGCCGGCCGACGGCATCATCGCCGCGCTGCGCTGCGCGCCCGGCGACCTGGTCGAGGACGGGGCGGAGCTCGTCACGCTGGAAGCCGCCGCAGCTTGACTTGCCGGAAGGCGCACAACAAAATGCTTAGATAACGAAGCATTCCACGGCGAAGCATGCCTGAAGGAACGACGGATGGCCGCGCGCTGCGTGGGTCCGTCGCACCGGCAGGAAGCCTGGCCCGGATGAGCGGCGAGACGACCCTGGGAGGAACGGCCATGAACAGCATCACCCGCCGCGGAACGCTTGCGCTCGGCGCCTTCGCGCTGGCGGCGCCCGCCCTGGCGCAGGGTCGCAACGTGCGCTTCGTCGTGCCCTATCCGCCGGGCGGCACCACCGACCTGACGGGCCGGCTGATCGCGCCCAAGGCGGCCGAAAGCCTCGGCCAGACCTGGGTGATCGAGAACCGCTCCGGCGCCAATGGCGCGGTCGGCGCGGAAGCCGTGGCGCGCAGCGCGCCGGACGGCAACACGCTGCTCTACTCGAACGAGGTGCTGACGGTGCTGCCCTTCGTGCAGCGCAGCGTGCCCTTCGACCTGCAGGCGGATTTCACGCCGGTCGCGCGCACCGTCTCCATCCCCTACGTGATGATCGGCAATGCCGGCCTCGCGCCGCAGAACCTCGCCCAGCTGCTGGAGGCGATCCGCCGTACGCCGCAGCAGATCTCCTTCGCAGGCTCCTCGCTCGGCTCGGTCGGGCAGCTTGCCACCGCGGCGCTGTGGCAGAAGCTCGGCGTCGAGGGCACCTTCGTCTCCTATCGCGGCACCGGCCCGGCGATGAACGATCTCGTCTCCGGCGCGGTGAGCCTGTTCATCGCGCCTGTCGGCCCGGCGCTGCCGCTGGTGCGCGACGGGCGCGCGCGCGCCTATGCGGTGACCAGCGCGCAGCGCGAGGCGGTGCTGCCCGACGTGCCGACGCTGGCCGAGGCGGGCTTCCCGGACCTGGTCTATGAAGGCTGGTGCGGGCTCTGGGGGCCGAAGGGGCTGCCCGACGATCTCACCGCGCGGATCAACGCCGCGGTCAACCAGTCCGCCAACGAGGCGGCGGTGAAGCAGCGCATGGCCGGCCTCGGCCTCACGGCGCTCAGCGAGACGCCGCAGGCCTTCGCCCAGCGCATCGCGGCCGAGATCCCGCGCAACCGCGCCCTCGTCGCCGCCGCGCGCATCCAGCCGGAGTGAGGACGATGCTCTCTCGCAGGACCTTCTCCCTCGCCACGCTGGCGCTGCCCGGCATCGCGCGCGCCCAGGGCACGCAGGCCGCATGGTCGCCGGAGCGGCCGATCCGCGTGATCGTCCCCTTCGGCGCCGGCGGCCCCACCGATGTCGTCGCGCGGCTTGTGGCGGAACCCGCCGCCGCGGCGCTCGGCCAGCCGGTGGTGATCGAGAACCGCCCCGGCGCCGGCGGCAACATCGGCACCCGCGCCGTGGCCCAGGCGGCGCCCGATGGCCATACGCTGGTGCTGAACGCCGCCTCGCCGCTGGTGATCAACCAGTTCCTCTACCAGGACATGGGCTACGATCCGGCCACCGCCTTCACCCCGATCAGCCGCCTCACCACCGGTCCGCTGCTGGTGGTGACCAACCCGAGCCTGCCCTTCCGCAGCATCGGCGACCTGATCGCGGAGGCGAAGCGCAGGCCGGGCGAGCTGAACTACGCCACCGCCGGCAACGGCACGGTGCCGCATCTGGCGACCGAGCTCTTCATGCGCGCCGCCGATATCCGCCTGACCAACGTCACCTACCGCCAGACGCCGGATGCGACGCAGTCGGTGATGCGCGGCGACACCGCGGTGTTCTTCGACAGCCCGGCAAGCATCCGGCATGTGCAGGCCGGCACGCTGCGCGCCCTGGCGGTCACCACGCCCGCCCGCTTCGCGCCCTTCCCGGAGATCCCGACGGTCGCCGAATCGGGCGGTCCGGCCATTTCGGTGGAAGCCTGGTATGGCCTGCTCGCGCCCTCCGGCACGCCGGCGGCGGCGATCGCGCGGCTGCACGCCGCCTTCGTCGCCGCGCTGCAGCGACCGGAGGTCGCGACGCGCATCGCCGCGCTCGGCTTCGCCCCGGTCGGCGACTCGCCCGACAGCTTCCGGGGCTTCCTGGCTGCCGAGGCGCCGAAATGGGGCGAGGTGATCCGCGCCGCCGGGATCAGGATCCAGTAGCGTCGCGAAGGGCCGCGGCCGGGCCGGGCCTCCGGTTCAGCCTCGGCCGCCGCGGCGGGCGGCGCTCGGCGCCGTGGCACCCGCCGGCCGCCCGGCATCGAAGCCGAGGAAACCGATATCCGGCTGCGGCGCGCCGCCGTCATTGGCCCAGAGCCGGGCGCCGCGGGGCGTGGCGCCGGCCGGGCCCCCCCCCCCCGGCCCCCCCCCCGCGGCCCCCCCCCCCACCCCCCCGGCGGCGCGGGGGC
>NZ_JBWXTD010000003.1:235793-242444 GCF_056682175.1 Falsiroseomonas sp. RANM36 | reverse complement strand
CCCCGGGGCGCCCGCGGGGGGGCGGCGGGGGGGCGGGCGCGCCCCCGGGCGGCGCCGCGCGCCGCCTCGATCTGCGCCGCGCGCGGGCCGAGCGTGGCGCTGTCGCTGCGGTCCACCACCATCAGCGCGATGTCGGGCCGCGTCTCCCGCGTCTCCTCGACGAGGCGCGGATTGGCGAGCGCGAGGACCAGTGCCGCGAAGGCGGCGAGGCGCAGCAGCGCGCCGCGCGCGGGAATGATGCGCCGCTTGCCCTCGGCGGTCGTGACGATGCGCACCAGCGCAGGCACGAGGGCAAGGAGCGCAATGACGGCCAGTGCGACGAGCAGCCAGGCGGGAATGACCGGCGCGAAGTCGAGGCCGGCGAGGACGTGGTTCATGTGTTGGTGCCCTCAGGCGCCGGGCGGCCGCTCCGCGGCCTTGGCTTGCGCGCCTCAGACATGCTGCGCGGCCCGAAAGGAGGAGGGACCCGGCATCAATTCCCGAGCCTTTCCAGGATCGCGGGCACATGCACCTGGTCGCCCTTGTAGTTGCCGGTCAGCGCGTACATCACGAGGTTGACGCCGAAACGATAGGCCAGGGTGCGCTGCCGCGCGCCGCCCGGGATCGTGGCGTAGGGGTTGTTGCCGCGCGCATCCACGGCCCAGGCGGCGGCCCAGTCGTGGCCGCCGATGATCACCGGGCTCACGCTGTCATTGGCGCGGTCCTGCTCGCGCGCCACCCAGACGCTGCCGCCGGAGAAGCGGCCCGGCAGGTCCTGCAGCAGGTAGAAGGCGCGCTTCAGCACATGGTCCTCCGGCACCGGCGCCAGCGGCGGCACGACAAGGTCGCGCGTGACTCGCCGCAGCGCGGCGCGGGACCCCGGCGAGAAGCCCTCGCCCGAGCCCTCGTCGCGCGTGTCGAACAGGATGATGCCGCCCTGGCGCATGAAGGCGTTGAGGGCGGCGGCCATCGCCGCATCGGGCTGCGGCGCGTCGGGCAGCACCGGCCAGTAGAGCAGCGGGAAGAAGGAGAGATCGTCCCGCCCCGGCGTCACGCCATGCGGATCGGCGAGTGCGGCCGCCGTGCGCCGGTTCACGAAGTCCGACAGGCCGACCAGCCCGGCGCGTGAGATCTCGTCCATCTCGGCATTGCCGGTCAGCACATAGGCCAGCCGCGTCGCGAGCGCGGCATTGCCCTCCGGCTGCGGCTGCGCCATCGCCGGCCCTGCCAACAGGGAGGCCAGGAGCAGCGGCGCCAGCACGCCGCGCGCCAGCGCGGCCGGGCGCACCAGCAGCCCGCGCAGCAGCAGCGACACGATCAGGTCCGCCACCAGCAGCAGCAGCGCCGCGGCCAGCAGCCAGGGCCCCAGGTCGCGCTCGGCAGGCACGCCGCCGATCGCCTGCACACGGCTTCCGGGCGGCGGCGCGGCGGCGAGGCGCGGCGGGGCGATGCCGGCGCCGAGATTGAGCGCGCGGCGCTGCGTCGCCTCGCTGCCCGCCACCCCGGTGCCGTACCAGCCCGGCGGATGGCGGGGCGAGGCGGCCTCCTCCTCGATGCGGGCGGCGGGGATGGGCTGCGCGCCGGGCGGCGGCGGGCCGAGCCGGCCGAAGCCGTCCAGCGTCTCGAGCGGCGCCAGCGGCGCCTCGCCTTCCGCGCCGGCGACGCCGGCGGAGAGCGCGACGATGCGCCGGAGCATGTCCACGAACAGGCCCGACAACGGCAGATTCGACCAGTCGGCGTTGGCGGTGATGTGGAACAGGACGATGCGCCCGGCGCCGCGGCCCTCCTGCGTGACCAACGGCGTTCCGTCCGCCAGCCGCGCCCAGGTGCGGCCGGTCAGCTGGGCGGAGGGCTCCGCCAGCACCTGCCGCTCCACCGTCACCTCGGCAGGCGGCGTCAGGCTGGCGAAGGGCGAGCCTTCCGGGAAGGGCGCGAGCCGCTGCGGCTGCTCCCAGGAGAGCGCGCCGCCGATCTGCCGTTCCCCGGCGCGCAGCGGCACGGGCAGCAGCGGATCGGTCGATTCCGCCACGCGCGGCCCGGCGAAGCGCAGCAGCGTGCCGCCGTCCTGCACCCAGCGCGCCAGCGCCTCGCGCTCGCGCGCTTCCGCGATCGGCCGGTCGGCGAGCACCAGCACGGACAGCCGCCGCTGCAGCAGCTCCTCCACCGTGCCCCGGCGCAGCTCGGCAAAGGGGGCGAGCGCGCGGTCTATGTAGAACAGCTCGCCGATCAGCGGCGCATCGGCGGCCGTCGCCGCGCCGCCCGCAATCAGCCCGACCGGCCGTCGGCGGAACCGCTCGTCGAGCAGAACCGTGGCGTTGGCCCCGTTGATCCCGTCGAGGTCGAGCCGCACCACCTGGTTGCGGATCTCGATCGGCAACGGCAGCGCGGCCTCGGCTTCCGTCGCGCCGGCCGGCACCGGGATCACGGCACGGTCGAGGGTGCGGCCATCGCCGGTGCGCGCCAGCACCACCGCCTCGGAGGCAACCGGCAGCGGCGTGGTGCGGAGCGACACGACAAGCTGGTCCGCCTCCGCGCGCGGCGTCGGCAGCAGCCGCGTGGGGCGCCCGTCGGCACGCGCGACGGTCAGAGCGCCGCCCTGCGCGAGCGCCGTGGCGAAGGGGGTGAAGGCGTCTCCCTCGCGCGCATGCTCGACGCCGTCGGCGACATAGAGCGCGGCGAAGGCGCCGGGGTGCTGCTCCCGCCAGGCGGCGAGCGCGGCAAGCGCGGCGGCGCGGTCGGGCGCCCAGGGCTTCGGGCGCAGCGCGGCGACGCGGCCGGCCATTTCTTCGGCCGGCATCAGGCCGGTGGCGCGCAGCGGCTCGGGTCCGGGCACGGAAGCGGTCAGCAGCAGGGCGGTGCGCCGGCCCTCCCGCGCCGCGGCGGTCAGCGCCGCCTCCACCGCGGCGGTGCGGTCCGGCCAGTCGGCGCCGGCGGCCCAGCCGTCATCCATCACGATCAGCAGCGGCCCCTCGCCGCCGCGCCCGCCGGAGGGGCCCCAGACCGGCCGGGCGAGGCCGATGATGATCAGCGCGGCGGCCAGCAGGCGCAGCAGCAGCAGCCACCAGGGCGTGCGCTGCGGGGTTTCTTCCGGTGCCGGCAGGTCGCGCAGCAGGGCGATGGCGGGAAAGTCCTGGCGCTTCGGCGCGGGCGGCGTGACGCGCAGCAGCCAGTAGAGGATCGGCAGCGCCGGCAGCGCGAGCAGCAGCCAGGGCGCCGCGAAGGCGACGGGGCCGAGCGTCAGCATGGGGCGCGACCAAGCGCTGTCGACGGAAGAACCATCACGCCGGCGCCAGCCTCTGGTGCAGCGCGAGCAGCGCCGATTCCGGCGGCTGGTCGGTGCGGTGGGTGGCGAAGGTCCAGCCGGCCGATTGCGCCAGCGCGGCGAGGCCCTCGCGATGCCGCGCCAGGCGCTCGGCATAGAGCGCGCGCACCGCTTCCACGCGGGGCACCAGGGCAGGGGGCATCACCGTGTCGCCGACCTCCTCGAAGCGGACCCGGCCGGCATAGGGAAGGGTCTCCTCCGCCGGGTCGAGCACCTGCACCAGATGGCCCCGCACGCCCTGAGTCGCCAGCGCGCCGATCGCCTTGCGGGTCTGCTCCAGCGGTTCCCAGAAATCGCCGAACAGCACCGCGCGGGCATGGCGCGCGATGCGCACATCCTCCGGCCGCGGGGCGATCCGCGGCAGCGAGCCGGCGATGGCCGGCAGCGCCTGGCGCCCGGCGAAGGGCCGGGGCAGGCCGAACAGGCGCACCCGCTCGCCGCCGCGCAGCAGCAGCGACGCCAGCGCCAGCAGCAGCAGCTCCGCGCGCAGCACCTTGGCCGGCACCTCCTTGCCGCTGCGCCATGCCATGCCCGGGCCGGCCGCGCGCCACAGGGCCACGGTCTGCGCCGCTTCCCATTCCGTCTCGCGGATGAAGAGCCGATCGGACTTGCCGGATTGCCGCCAGTCGATCCGGCTCGCCTGGTCGCCGGCCACATAGGGCCGGAACTGCCAGAAGGCCTCGCCCGGCCCGGCGCGCCGGCGCCCGTGCAGTCCAGGCATCACCGTGGCCGCGACCCGCTCGGCCTGCACCAGCAGGGGCGGCAGGCTGGCGCCGAGCTGCTCGGCCCAGGGGACGAGAAGGGCGGGCGGCGCGCTAGCCAAGCTGCGCCTTCAGCCGATCGAGGATCTCGGACAGGTGGATGCCGTCCGCACGGGCGGAGAAGTTCAGCGCCATGCGGTGGCGCAGCACCGGCTCGGCCAGCGCCAGCACGTCCTCGACGCTCGGCGAGAGGCGGCCGTCCAGCACGGCGCGCGCGCGCGTGGCCAGCATCAGCGCCTGCGCCGCGCGCGGACCGGGGCCGTAGGAGAGGTGCCGGCGCACCTCCTCGATCTCGGTGGTCTCGGGGCGCGCGCCGCGCACCAGGCGCAGGATCGCCTCCACCACCCCCTCGCCCACCGGCAGGCGCCGGATCAGGGTCTGCGCGGCCAGCAGCTCCGGCCCGCTCATCGCCTGGACTGGCTGCGCCTGGCTGGCGCCGGTGGTGGCCAGCAGCATCGCGCGTTCCGCCGCCAGGTCGGGGTAGGAGACGTCGATCTCCAGCAGGAAGCGGTCGAGCTGCGCCTCCGGCAGGGGATAGGTGCCTTCCTGCTCGATCGGGTTCTGCGTCGCCAGCACGTGGAAGGGGGCGGGCAGGGCATGGATCTCCCCGGCGATCGCAACCTTGTGCTCCTGCATCGCCTGCAGCAGCGCCGACTGGGTGCGGGGGGAGGCGCGGTTGATCTCGTCGGCCATCAGCAGCTGGCAGAAGATCGGCCCCTTGATGAAGCGGAAGTGCCGCCTGCCGTGCTGGTCCTCCTCCAGCACCTCGGAGCCCAGGATGTCGGAGGGCATCAGGTCCGGGGTGAACTGCACCCGCTTCGCGTCCAGCCCGAGCACGGTTCCCAGCGTCTCGACCAGCTTGGTCTTGCCCAGCCCCGGCACGCCCACCAGCAGCACATGCCCGCCCGACAGCAGGGTGATCAGCGTGCGCTCCACGACCTGTTCCTGGCCGAAGATCACGCGGCCGATGGATTGGCGGACGCGGGCGAGGCGCTCGGCGAGGGCTTCCGCCTCCGCGACCAGCATCCTCGCTTCCGTGGGGTCTGCCACTTCAACCATGCGGGTCGGGCTCCCTATATCCGCAGCCGGTGCATATGGTTCGAGTATCCACCTTGCCCATCCGCTCCGCCAGTACGGTTACACCTTTGCGGCGAGCGGTGCGGGCGGGGCCGGCGATGCGGGGCGGCGGGGATGCTCGGATGGGGGCGGGTGCTTCACGGATGCGGGAAAAGCCATGACGGACGGCCATCCGGCGAAGGCGCAAGGCGGCGAGGACCGACGCGGCGGACCGCCCCGCAAGCGCCATGATTGCGGCGACTTCCCGATGCGGATCGCGAAGGACGGCACCTGGTTCTACCGGGGCAGCCCGATCGGGCGGAAGGAACTGGTCTGCCTGTTCGCCTCGGTGCTGAAGCGCGAATCGGACGGCGCCTATGTGCTGGAGACGCCGGTCGAGCGCGGCCGGATCGAAGTGGAGGACGCCCCCTTCGTCGCGGTCGAGATGTTCTGGCGCGACTGCGCCGATCCCTTCGCGCCGGATCCGACCCCGCGCCAGTGCCTGACCTTCCGCACCAACCTCGACGAGATGGTCACCGCCGACGCCGATCACCCGATCCGCGTCGCGATAGATCCGAAGTCGCGCGAGCCGCGTCCCTACATCACGGTGCGCCCGGGGCTGGAGGCGCGCATCAGCCGTGCGGTGTTCTACGAGCTGGTCGCCCTCGCGCAGCCCGAGACGGTGGAGGGGCGCGCGGTGCTGGGCGTCTGGTCCGAAGGCGTCTTCTTCCCGATCGACGAGGCGCCGGCCGAGCTCGGCCTTCGCCGCGCCGCGGAGTGAACCGCGCCCTGACGCGCGAGGACATCGCCGGCCGCCTCGGCGATCCCGCGCTGCTGGCGCGCGCCGCGCCGACCTTCTCGGACGACGCCGAGGCCGCCGCGCTGGCGGGCCGGCTGCGCGACGCGGCGGTGCTGGTGCCGATCGTCTGGCACGATGCCGCACCCTCCATCCTGCTGACGCTGCGCTCCGCCCGGCTCACCGCCCATGCCGGCCAGGTGGCCTTCCCTGGCGGCACGCTGGAGCCGGGGGAGACGGCGGAGGCCGCGGCGCTGCGGGAGGCGGCCGAGGAGGTCGGCCTCGATCCGCGCCTGCCCGTGGTCGTCGGCCATCTGCCGGAACACCTGACCGGCACCGGGTTCCGGGTGACCCCGGTGGTCGCCTTCCTCGACCCGCCGCTGACCCTGACGCCCGATCCGGGCGAGGTCGCCGCGATCTTCGAAATGCCGCTGGCGACCGTGCTCGACCCGGCCGCGCCGGAGCGGCGCCAGGCGGAGTTCCGCGGGCGCCTGCGCGAATACTGGGTCTGGCCGCACCCCGAGCACCTGATCTGGGGCGCGACCGCGACCATGCTGGTGAGCCTGGCGCGCATCCTGCGAGACTGACCCCGGCGCCGGGGCCCGCCCCCCCGGGGGGGGGGGGGGGGGGGGGCCCCCACCGCGTGTGGCTGCCGCCCTTCGCGCGCGGCTGAGGCGCCCTACCCCACCCTTCGCTCCGCCTGCCGCAGCGCGGCGCAGAGGCGCGAAAAGGAATAC
>NZ_JBWXTD010000003.1:231409-235693 GCF_056682175.1 Falsiroseomonas sp. RANM36 | reverse complement strand
GGGCCCCCGGGGCGCCCGGACCTCGCCGCGGCCGCGGCGCGGCCCCGCGGGGGGGCGGGCGGCGGCGCGGGCGCGCTTCACTCCCGGCGCAGCAGCCCGTCCACCAGCCGGTCCGCCCAGGGCTTGCTGGTGAAGGCGGCGCGGAGAGCGGCCTCGTCATAGTCCTCGCGCAGCCAGTCCAGGAACGGCTTGGCGCCATGCCGGGCCTGGAAGTCGGCATAGGCGTGGAAGAAGGCGTCCAGGATGCCGGTGCGGCTGGCCGCGACATGGCCGAAGCGCCAGTGCAGCTGGTCGAGCGCCGCGTCCACCGGCCGTCCCTGCAGCAGCAGCCAGATGCCGGCGACCAGCCCTGTGCGGTCGGCGCCCGACTTGCAATGGATCAGCACCGGCTCGGGCAGGCGGGAGAACAGCGCGGCGAGGCGCAGGATGCGGTCCTTGTGCGGCGCGCCGCGGCTTTCGAAGGGCGCATCCGCATGGATCAGGCCGAGCTCCCCCGCGCGCGCCCGCCCCAGCGCGTCAGACCCGCAATCCTGCCGGTGGCCGCGCAGGTTGATGACGCTGCGCAGCCCGTGCCGGCGCTGCGCCTGGGCAAGCTGCCAGGGCAGCGGATGGTTGGATCGGTAGAGGCGCCCCGGCTCCACCACGGCCCAGTTGCGCCAGGACAGGCGCAGCAGCGCATGGTCCACAAGCAGGCTGTTGAGCCAGGCGCCGCGGCGGCCTGACCGTGTCGAAAGGTCGGAAGGCACGCCGCCGATATGGCCGGGCCTGCCGCCGAAGGCCAGATGCCCCTCCCCCGCGGATGCGGGAGAGGGGGCGCGACGCTATTCCACCCGCGCGCCGCTGACGCGCACGGCTTCCTGCCAGAGCGGGCGATCGGTGTTCGCGCGCTCGGTCATGGCGTCCGGCGAGGACCAGATCGCCAGCGCGCCGGCGCGCAGCACGCGGGCCTTGAAGGCCTCGTCCGTCGCCACCTGGCGCAGCGCGTTGCCCATCCGGTCGATGATCGCGCGCGGCGTGCCGGCGGGGGCGACGAAGCCCTGCCAGGAGGTCAGCACCATGTTCGGCACGCCGGCCTCCGCCATGGTCGGCACGTCCGGCACCGTCGGGAAGCGCTCGGCGCTTGTCACGGCGAGGGCGCGCATCCGCCCCTCCTGGATCACCGGGACGTAGCTCGCCAGGTTGTCGAGCGCGAAGTCGAGATCGCCCGAAAGCATCGCCGGGATGGTCTGCGCGGCGCCCCTGAAGGGCACATGCGTCGCCTCGATGCCGTTGCGCGCCGCGAACAGCGCGCCCGAGAGATGCGGCGTGGTGCCGACGCCGGGCGATCCGTAGGAGATGCCGCCGCGCTTGGCCTTCGCCCAGGCGATGAACTCGGCCAGCGTCTTCGACGCGTTGTGCTGCGCCGCCACCACCGCGACATTCGGCAGGTCCCAGGCGATCGCGATGGGCTGCAGGTCCTTCGCCGGATCATAGGGCAGGCGGGCATAGAGGAAGGGGTTGATGCAGAGATGCCCGACCGAGGCGATGCTGAACACCGACCCGTCCGGCGTGGACTTGGCGAGCGCGTCGAGGCCGATATTGCCGCCGGCGCCGCTGCGGTTCTCGATCACCACATTGGTGCCGAGGATGGGGCCGAGGCGCTCGGCATAGAGCCGCACCAGCACGTCGGTGGAGCCGCCGGCCGGCCAGGGCACGATCATCCGGACATTGGCCCCCGGCCATTGCGGCTGGCCGAGCGCGGGGGCGGCGAGCGGCGTGGCCAGCGCGGTGGCCAGCAGGCTGCGGCGTGCGATCATTGGACGTCTCCCAGTGATTGACCCGGGTTCGGTCGCACGGGCGGCGCCGCAAGGCAAGCTTGCGGGCATCGCGCGCGCCTGCCCGGCATGGCTGCCGAGCGAGCCGCCTCAGCCGTCGCGGCGCGCCTGGGCGGTCTTGTTCTCCTGGCTGACGGAGCCGACGCGGCCGGGGTTGATCCCGCCGCGGCCCTTGCCGCTCGGCTTGGCGCGCATGCCCTTGGCGGCGGCGAAGCCGCCTTGCGGATGCGCCGCGCGCGTGGCCTGCTTGCGCGCCAGCGCCGCCTTCAGCGCGGCACGGTGCGCGGCGCGCTCCCGGTCCTGCTCGATCTCCGCGAAGCGGGCGTTCACGCGCTTCAGCGCGGCGGCATAGACCTGCTTGCGGCGCGTGGCCTTCCCGGCCTCGGCGGTGGCGGCGGCGCGCGCATCGCCCTTGCCGCGCTTGGCGCGCTTGCCCTCGCGGATCAGGTCGCGGGCCTTGGCGTGCTGCTCGCGCAGCCGCGTCGCCAGGCTGCGCAGCTCCTCGCCCGAGAGCTTGCCGAGGGCGGGATAGTGGCTGGGCTCGATCAGCGCGTAGGCGTCGTGGCCGAGCAGGGCGCGTTCCTCGCGCTGGGTGGTCGCCATGGGTCCGGTTCCTCCTTACGGCCAGTTAGGTGCCGCGCGCGTGCCGAGTCCAGGGAGGCCGGTCCCAGGCCTGGGCGCGGCGTGCCGCGGTGCCCCTGCGTCAGGGCCAGCCGGTCTCCGGCGGCAGCGACATCAGGATCGCCTCGACATTGCCGCCGGTCTTCAGCCCGAAGATGGTGCCGCGGTCGTAGAGCAGGTTGAACTCCACGTAGCGCCCACGCCGCACCAGCTGGTGCGCGCGTTCCTCCGCTGTCCAGGGCTCGTGCATCCGCTTGCGGATGATGGCCGGGTAGGACTGGAGAAAAGCCTCGCCGACATCGCGGGTGAAGGCGAAGTCGGCCTCGATCCCCTTGCCCGGCGTGCGGTCGCCGAGCCAGTCGTAGAAGATGCCGCCGAGGCCGCGCGGCTCGTTGCGGTGCGGCAGGAAGAAATATTCGTCGCACCACTGCTTGAAGCGCGGATAGTAGGTGTCGTCGTGCCGGTCGCAGGCGGCCTTGAAGGCGGCGTGGAAATCGGCCGCGTCCTCCTGCGAGTGCGGCGCCCCGTGGTCCATCGGCGTGATGTCGCCGCCGCCGCCGAACCACGCCTTGGTCGTGACGATGAAGCGCGTGTTCATGTGCGCGGCGGGCACGCGGGGGCTGCGCATATGCGCCACCAGGGAGACGCCGGTGGCCAGGAAGCGCGGATCGGCCTCCGCACCCGGGATCTGCTTGCGGAACTCGGGGCTGAACTCGCCGAAGACGGTGGAGACGTTGACGCCCACCTTCTCGAAGACGCGGCCCTTCATGACGGACATGACACCGCCGCCCCCCTCCGGCCGGTCCCAGGCCGTGCGGACGAAGCGCCCCGGGGGCAGCGCCGCGTGCGGGCCGGACGAGAGCGAATCCTCGCAGGCCTCGAAGGCGGCGCAGAGGCGGTCCCGCAGCTGCTCGAACCAGGCGCGGGCACGCGGGAGAAGGGGATGCTCGATCGGTGCCGGGCTTTCGACCATGCGGGGCTGCTTCCTCAGGCGGCACGACCGTTGCGCCGCGCCGCGCAAGATTGGCAGCCCCGTGCCGGGCTGGCGACCCCCGCGCGCCTTGCGTCGTTTTCACGGCCCGGGCCGGATGGACAGGCCCGAAGACGGGCCTTTATATGCGCCGCAACGTTGCCGGGTCTCGGGCCGGGCCGAGTGTGTCCGCTTGCCTTCGCCAGGGCGGGCGCCGCCGCCCGGGCCGGCGGGGACGAATTTCACGTGCCGCACGTCGCCCCCCAGGCGGCGCCTCGCGGAAGGGGAAGAAAGATGGCCGATGCGATGGCGCCCCACGCGGCGTCCGACGGGGAGGCGGGAGACACCCGCCGCGACTTCCTGAAGCTCACCACGGGCGCCTTCGCCGCAGTCGGCGTGGGCGCGATCGCCTGGCCCTTCATCAGCTCGATGAACCCGGCGCGGGACGTGCTGGCGCTGGCGAGTACCGAGGTGGACCTCTCCCCGATCGCGGTCGGCCAGGCCGTGACCGTCGTGTGGCGCGGCAAGCCGGTCTTCGTGCGCAGCCGCACCGAGGAAGAGATCAAGGCGGCACGCGAGGTTCCGCTCTCCCAGCTGCGCGACCCGCAGGCCGACCAGCGGCGGGTGATCCGCGATCCCTGGCTGGTGGTGGTCGGCATCTGCACGCATCTCGGCTGCGTGCCGCTCGGCCAGAAGCCGACCGACCCGAGGGGCGACTATGGCGGCTGGTTCTGCCCCTGCCATGGCAGCCACTACGACACCTCGGGACGCATCCGCCTCGGTCCTGCGCCGGCGAACCTTGCGGTTCCCGAGTACAGCTTCACCTCCGACAGTCAGATCCGCATCGGCTGAGGCCGGGTCGGCGCGCGGGATGGTCCG
>NZ_JBWXTD010000003.1:229102-231400 GCF_056682175.1 Falsiroseomonas sp. RANM36 | reverse complement strand
GGGCCGTTGTACCGCTACCCCCCCCCCCCCCCGCCCCCCTGGGGGGGGGGGGGGGGGGGGGGGGGGGTGGGCCCGCGCCCACCCGCCCGCCCCAAGAACCCCGAGGAGCCAAGCTGCGATGGCCATCGGCCTTCACCAGAGCGATTTCAAGAACCCGGTGGTGCGCTGGATAGACAGCCGCCTGCCGGTCTTCACCATGATGCAGAAGGAGTACGGGACGTTTCCGACGCCCCGGAACTTCAACTACTTCTGGAACTTCGGCGCGCTCGCCATGGTCACCCTGCTGATCATGATCGCGACCGGCATCTTCCTCTCGATGCACTACACCGCGCACACCGCCTACGCCTTCGACAGCGTCGAGCGGATCATGCGCGACGTGAACTTCGGCTGGCTGCTCCGCTATGTTCACATGAACGGCGCCAGCATGTTCTTCATCGTGGTCTACATCCACATCTGGCGGGGGCTCTGGTACGGGTCCTACAAGGCGCCGCGCGAGATCCTGTGGATCCTCGGCGTGGTGATCTTCCTGCTGATGATGGCGACCGCCTTCATGGGCTACGTGCTGCCCTGGGGCCAGATGTCCTTCTGGGGCGCCACCGTGATCACCAACCTGTTCAGCGCGATCCCGGTGTTCGGGCAGGACATCGTGGTGTGGCTGTGGGGCGGGTTCAGCGTGGACAACCCGACGCTCAACCGCTTCTTCAGCCTGCACTACCTGCTGCCCTTCGTGATCGTCGGCGTGGTGTTCCTGCATGTCGCCGCGCTGCACATCACGGGCTCGAACAACCCGCTCGGCATCGACCCGAAGGGCCCGCAGGACACGCTGCCCTTCCATCCCTACTATACGATCAAGGACAGCGTCGGCCTGGTCGTCTACTTCATCTTCTTCGCCTTCCTGGTGTTCTTCATGCCGAACTACCTCGGCCACCCGGACAACTACATCCCGGCCAACCCGCTGGTGACGCCCGCGCACATCGTGCCGGAATGGTACTTCCTGCCCTTCTACGCGATCCTGCGCGCGGTGCCGGACAAGCTGGGCGGCGTGGCGCTGATGTTCGGCTCCATCGCGATCCTCTTCATCCTGCCCTGGCTCGACACCTCTCCGGTGCGCTCGATGCGCTTCCGCCCGGTGGCGAAGTGGTTCCTGGTGCTGTGGGGCATCAACTTCTGCATCCTCACCTGGGTCGGCGCGAAGCCGGCCGAGGGCACCTATGTGACCATCGCCCGCTGGGCTACGGCCTACTACTTCCTGTATTTCCTCGTGATCCTGCCGCTGCTCGGCCGGCTGGAGCGGCCGCTCAAGCTGCCCGAGAGCATCTCGCTGCCCGTGCTGCGCGGCGGTGGACCGATCCCCGCCGGCGCCGCCGCGAAGCCGATGGAGAAGGCCTGATGTCGCGCTTCCGTAACCTCGTCGGCGCCCTGCTGCTGGGCGCCGCCGCGACGCTCGGCGCCGCACCGGCCCGCGCGGCCGGCGAGGCGATCCACATCCCGGACACGCGCTTCTCCTTCGAGGGCCTGTTCGGCACCTTCGACCGCGGCAGCCTCCAGCGCGGCTTCCAGGTCTACAAGGAGGTCTGCTCCGCCTGCCACGCCATGCGGCAGCTCTCCTACCGCAACCTCCTCGAGATCGGGCTGACCGAGGAGCAGGTCCGCAACATCGCGGCACAGTTCCAGGTGATGGACGGGCCGAACGACCAGGGCGAGATGTTCGAGCGCCCGGCCCGCCTGTCCGACCGCTTCCGCCGGCCCTTCCCGAACGAGCAGGCGGCGCGCGCGGCGAACAATGGCGCCTATCCGCCCGATCTCTCGGTGATCGTGAAGGCGCGCGCCGGCGGCGCCGACTACATCCACGCCCTGCTGGTCGGCTACACCGATCCGCCGGCCGGCTTCAACCTGATGGACGGGATGAACTACAACGCCTACTTCCCGGGCCATCAGATCGCGATGCCGAACGTGCTGAACCCCGGCCAGGTCGAGTTCGCCGACCGGACCGAGGCGACCGTCGATCAGATGGCGATCGACGTGTCCACCTTCCTCGCCTGGGCCGCCGAGCCGGAGCTCGAGCAGCGGCGCCAGATGGGCGTGCGCATCATCCTGTTCCTGATTGTCCTGGGCGGCCTGACCTATGCCGTGAAGCGCAAGGTCTGGGCCGACGTGAAGCACTGAGAGCGCAGGGCGCGCGATGACCAGGACGGGGGCCCCCCCCCCGCGCGCCCCGCCGGGTTGGGGCCCCCCCCCCCCCCCCCCCCCCCCCCCCCCCCCCCCCCCCCCCCCCCCCCCCCCCCCCCCCCCCCCCCC
>NZ_JBWXTD010000003.1:227239-229092 GCF_056682175.1 Falsiroseomonas sp. RANM36 | reverse complement strand
GCGGCTGGCCGCCCCGGGGGGGGGGGGGGGGGGCCCCCCGGGGGGGGGGCCCCCCCCCGGGGGGGCCCTCGCTTGTTTCGAGCCCCGCCACGCCACGACCCCGGCGACGCCGTCCCGGCCATGCGCAAGCCGCCTGACCTCACCTACGGGCTGGACGAGCTTCCGGCCCCCGCGGTGCTGCTCTCGGCGGCGCTGCAGCAGACGGCGATCATCGTCGTCTTCATCTACCCCGCCATCGTGCTCGCGCAGGCGGTCGGCGCGTCGCCGCTGCAATCCGCCGCGATGCTGAGCCTCGCCTTCCTCGCCTGCGGCGCCAGCGCGCTGATCCAGTCGGCCGGCCGCTTCGGCATCGGCGCGGGCTACCTCGCGCCCGCCACCGGCTCGGCCGCCTTCCTCGCCCCATCGCTGCTGGCCGTGCAGACCGGCGGACTCGCGCTCGCGGCCGGCATGACCATCGCGGGCGGCGCGGCGATGATGCTCTTCGCCCGCACCCTGCACCGCGCGCGCGCCTTCTTCCCGCCGGAGATCGCGGGCGCCGTGGTGCTGATCATCGGCATCGCCGTGACGCTCGCCGGCGTGCGCGCCCTGCTCATCACGCCGGACCAGCAGCCGCCCTCGGCCGAGGCGCTCGGCGTGGCGGGCGTCACCCTTGCCATCGCCGTCGCGCTCAGCGTCTGGGGCGGCGGCGCGCTGCGCGGGGCCTGCGTGCTGGTGGCCCTGGTCGCGGGAACGGCCGTCGCCTCCTGGCTCGGCCTGTTCCGGCTGGACACCGCCGTGCTGGCGGACCTGCCGCTGCTCGGCCTGCCCGACACCGGCCATCTCGGCTGGAGCTTCGACCTCGCGCTGCTGCCCGTCTTCCTCGTCGCCGCCCTGGCGAATTCGCTGAAGACCGTCGGCCTCGTCACCACGCTGCAGAAGCTGAACGACGCCGACTGGGTCCGGCCGGAGCCGCGCAGCATCGCGGGCGGCGTCGCGGGGGACGGCGCCGTGACCGCGCTCGCCGGCCTGCTCTGCACCGCCGCGCCCAATGTCAGCGCGACGAATGTCACCATCCAGGCGGCCAGCGGCGTGACGAGCCGGGCGATCGGCTATGCCACCGCCGTCTTCTGCCTGGTGCTCGCCTGCTTCCCGCGGCTCGCGGCGCTGCTCGCGCAGGTGCCGGGGCCGGTGATCGCGGCGGTGCTGCTGCATGCGGGCGGGCTGATGCTGGTCAACGGCATGCAGCTTGCGACATCGCGCATGCTCGACTCGCGCAAATCCTTCGTGGTCGGCTTCGCGCTGGTGACGACGCTGGCGGTGGAGGCGATCCCGCAGGTGGCCGACTGGGTGCCGCCCGAACTCCGCCCCTACATGTCGGCCACCGCGCTCGGGACGGTCGTCGCCATCGGCCTCAACGCCATCCTGCGCATCGGCATCCGGCGGGAGATGGAGATCGTGCTGCCCGCGCGCGACGTGCCGCACCGGGAGCTGGCCGATTTCGTGGCGCGCGCGGGCGCCGCCTGGGGCGCGCGGCGCGACGTGCTGGCGCGGGTGGAGGAGCAGATCGTCTGGTGCGTCGATTCGATCGCCGGCTTCGGCCTGGCGGAGGGCGAGGTCGCGGTCCGCATCGGCTTCGACGAGCTGCGCATCGACGTGACCATCGCCTATCAGGGTCCGCCGCTCGAGCTGTCGCAGGTCGCGCCGACGGCCGATGAGATGCTGACCGAAGCCGGCGCGGCGAAGCTTGCCGGCCACATGATCCTCAAGCGCGCGACGCGGGCGAGCGTGCGGAGCCGGGATGGCGTGACGGAGCTTCGGCTGGTCTTCGACCATTGAGGTGGCCGGCGTGGCCCGCCCGCGTGCGCGCCGGGGGG
>NZ_JBWXTD010000003.1:223242-227229 GCF_056682175.1 Falsiroseomonas sp. RANM36 | reverse complement strand
GGCGTGGGGGGGGCGGGGGGTTGGCGGGCCGGCGGGCCGGCGGGGCTTCGTCGTTGGCGGGGGCGGGCGGGCCCCGCCGGCGGGCGCGCCGGCGCGCCCGGCGCGAAGGAGCATCCGGCCCGGGCCTGTCCGGGTCCAGGCAGGGCAGGATGCGCAGGCCGGTCAACATCGCCTACTGGCTTGACGAGCGCCCGCCCGCTTCCGTGCTGGCGATGGCTGCGCTGCAACAGAGCGCCGTCGTGCTGGTGTTCAGCTTCACCGCGATCCTGCTGGCACGGCAGGTCGGCGCGACTCCGGCGCAGGCCGCGGACATCCTCGGCCTGACCTTCCTGGTCTGCGGCGCGATGGCGCTGATCCAGGCCTTCGGCGCGCGCTTCGGCGTGGGCAGCGGATATCTCGCGCCCGGGTCGGGCTCGCCGATCATGCTGGCGCCCTCGCTGCTGGCCGCGCAGATCGGCGGCATGCCCCTGGTGGCCGGCATGACGATCTTCGCCGGCATGGTCTGCGCGCTGTTCGCCCGGGTGCTCTACCGCATCCGATCCCTGCTGCCGCCGGAGATCGCCGGCACCGTCGCGCTGGTCGTCGGGCTCGTCGTCGGCCTTTCCGGCGTGCGCAGCCTGCTGGTGACGCCCGACGGCACGCCGCCCGCCCTCTCCGCCTTCGCCGTCGCCGCGCTCACGCTCGCGGTGTCCGGCGGTCTGAGCGTCTGGGCCCGGGGGATGCTGCGCTTCGCCTGCGTCGCGATCGGGATGGCGGCGGGATGGCTGCTGGCCTGGCCGCTCGGCCTGCTGCACGTCGATCCCGGCTTCGATGTCGCCTCCGTCCCCTGGGTGGGCCTGCCGCATGCGGCGCATGTCGGCTGGGCCTTCGATCCGGCGCTGGTGCCGGTCTTCGCGGTCGCCGCGCTGGCCCATGTGATGAAGGACATCGGCATGGTCACCACGCTGCAGAAGATCAACGATGCCGGCTGGGTGAGGCCTGATCCACGCAGCATCGCGGGCGGGGTCACGGGGGGCGGCGTCGCGCTCGTGCTCGCGGGTATCCTCGGCGCGCATGGCACGACGCTCAGCGCGACGAATGTCGCGATCCAGCAGGCCTCCGGCATCACCAGCCGCGTCGTGGCCTTCGGCACCGCAGGGCTGTGCGTCCTGCTCGCCTGCTTCCCCCGCGCGGCGGCGATGCTGTCGCAGGTCCCGGCCCCGGTCATCGCTGGCGTGCTGATCCATGCCGGCGCGCTGATGCTGATCAACGGCATGGCGCTCGCCACCTCCCGCATGCTGGATGCGCGACGCAGCTTCACCATCGGCGTCGCGGTGCTCGCCGCGGCGGCGGCCGAGGCGGTGCCGCAGCTCGGCGCCTGGTCGGCGCCCGGGCTTCGGCCGCTGCTCTCGGCGACCGCGCTCGGCGCGCTCACGGCTCTGATGCTGAATGCGCTGCTGCGCATCGGCGTGCGGCAGGAGGTCAGCATGTCGGTGCCGGCCGCGGCGATCCCGGAAGCGGCCGTGGCGGATTTCGCGACGCGCGCGGGCGCTGCCTGGGGCGCGCGGCCGGAGGTGGTGGCGCGCACCTCCGAACTGGTGTCCTGGTGCCTCGACGCGATCATCCAGTCCGGTCTGGCGCAGGACGAGGTGACGGTGACGCTGCGCTTCGACGAGTTCCGCCTCGACGTGCTGATCCGCTATCACGGGCAGCCGATCGCGCTGCGCGACCATCCGCCGCCGCCCGAGGCGCTGCTGGAGGATGAAGGCGCGGCGCTGCTGGCGGGTCACATGATCCGGCGCCGCGCGGACCGCGCGACGGTCCGCCATCGCGCCGGCATCACGGAACTGCGGCTGGTGGTGGATCACTGAGCCGGCGCCGGCGGAAGGCTGCTTGGCCAGAGAGGGCGGCCGGTTCGCGGCAGGCCGCATCGCAGCCGGCCCGCAGGAACGCTTGCAAAACGTCTTCTGGAATGTCCAGATTATATTCGGCATACCGAATGGGCAGCGGACGCCTCCGATGCGCAAGCCGAGCAACATGGTCTACGGCGTCGATGACCGGCCGCCGCCAGCCATCCTGATCCCGTCGGCACTCCAGCAGACCGCCATCGTCCTCGTGTTCGGGTTCCCGGCGATTGTCGTCGCGCGCGAGGCCGGCGCAACCTCGGCTGAGGCCGCCGCCATGCTGAGCTTGACCTATCTTGCCTGCGGCGCGACCGCCCTGATCCAGGCCTTCGGCGCGCGCTTCGGGATGGGCAGCGGCTACCTTGCGCCGGGTTCCGGCTCGCCCACCCTGCTCGCGCCCTCGCTGCTTGCGGCGCACGCGGGCGGGTTGCCGCTCGTCGCCGGCATGACCGTCGCGGCCGGCGTTGTCGGCGTGCTGCTCGCCCGCGTCTTGCACCGGGTTCGCGCGTTGCTGCCGCCCGAGATCGCCGGCGCCGTCGCGCTCATCATCGGGATCGCCATCACTCTGACAGGCGTGCGAAGCCTGCTTCAGACGCCGGATGGCGGCCCGCCGGACGCCGCCGCCTTCTTCGCCACCGCCGTCACGATGGCGGTGGCAGGCGGCCTGAGCATCTGGGGCCGCGGCATGCTGCGCTACATCTGCGTCGCCATCGGGATGGCGGCGGGCAGCCTCGCAGCCTGGGCGCTCGGGCTACTGCAGGCGCGAGCGGATTTCGACCTCACTGCGCTGCCGCTGATCGGCCTGCCGGCGCTCGGTCACCAGGGCTTGGCGTTTGACCTGGCCCTCTTCCCGGCCTTTGCGGTCGCGGCGATCGCCCTTGCGCTCAAGAATGTCGGCTTGGTGACCACGCTTCAGAAGATCAACGACGCCGACTGGGTGCGGCCGGAGTCGCGCAGCATCGCCGGGGGCCTCACCGGCGATAGCCTGGCGGGGATGTTTGCCGGTCTCGTCGGCGCGCACGGCACCACGCTGAGTGTGACCAACGTCATGGTCCAGCAGGCGACAGGCGTCGCAAGCCGTACGGTGGCCCTGGGCACGGCGGCGGCCTGCGCCCTGCTCGCCTGCTTCCCGCGCGCCTCCGCCCTGCTCGCCCAGATTCCCGCGCCGGTTATCGCGGGCGTGCTGGTGCATGCCGGCGCACTGATGGTCGTGAGTGGCATGCAACTGACCACGTCGCGCATGCTCGACGCGCGGCGGAGCCTTTCGGTCGGGCTCGCCGTCACGACCGCCCTCGCGCTCGAGACGATGCCGCAGGTCGCGAGCTGGGTGCCGCCCGGGCTGCGCGCGCTGATGTCTGCCACGGCGCTCGGCACGCTGGTCGCGATCGGGCTGAACGCGCTGCTGCGCATCGGGGTGCGCCGCAAGGTCTCGCTCACCGTGCCGGGCGATGCCATCGACGAGAAGGCGGTGGCCGATTTCGCCACGCGCGCCGGCGCCTCCTGGGGCGCGCGGCCGGATGTGGTCGCGCGCACCGCCGAGCTCGTCTCCTGGTGCCTGGACGCGATCATCGATGCGCGGCTGGCAAGTGACGACATCACCGTGACGCTGGCCTTCGACGAGTTCCGGCTCGACGTGCTGGTCGCCTATCACGGCACGCCGATCGAGCTCGCCGCGGCGCCGCCCTCGCCCGAGGAGCTGCTGGAGGATGCCGGCGCCGGCGGCGGGGGGGGGGGGGGGGGGGGGGGGGGCGGGGGGGGGGGGGGGGCGCCTGACCCCCCCCCCCCCCGGGGGCCGGCGCCCGCCGGCCGAGGCCGCGACGGCGGCCCGCGGCTTATGCCGCGAAGCCGAGCCGCGGAGCGGCGCTGGCGTCTGAAGGCGTTCTCGGGTCACCGAGAACGCACATCGAAAGCCACGTCAGCTTTCGAAGCGCAGGCCGCGGGCGCGGATCAGCGTGCCCCACTTCTCCGTCTCGCGCCGCATATGCGCCTCGGCGCCCTGGATGTCGGCGCCGACCAGGATGAAGCCGACCTCGCCCGCGCGGCTGCGCACCTCCGGCTGCGCCAGCCCGTGCCGCGCCGCCGCGGCCCGGCCGCGCGCCACCGC
>NZ_JBWXTD010000003.1:217065-223142 GCF_056682175.1 Falsiroseomonas sp. RANM36 | reverse complement strand
GGCTCGCCGGCCACATGATCCGCCGCCGGTCGAGCCGCGCCACCGTGCGCCACCGCGACGGCCTGACGGAGCTGCGCCTCGTCGTGGACCACTGAAGGCGGGCGGGCGGCGCGCGCCGGGTTTTTCTGGCCCCGGAACAACCATCGGTTCACCTTCCCGCGGCAGACAGGCGCCTCCCGCTGCCGGAGCCGCCCATGCCTCGACAGGTCTCGATCGGACGCCTTGCGACCGCGCTCGCGGCGCTTCTTGCGGCGAGCACGCTCGCCCTCGCCGCCATCCTGCTGCCGGAGCGGTGGCGCAACTGGCAGGCGGCGGAGCGCCAGCGCACCCTCACCGCGGCCGTGGCCACGCTGGGCAAGGCGCTGGTCGAGCTCTCGCTGGAACGCTCGCTGGTGCAGGTCACGCTGCAACTGCCGGACCCGCTCTCGGCGCAGCATCGCGCCATGATCGAGCGGCAGCGCAGCGTCGCCGCGGCCGGCTTCGCCGAGGCGCTCGAAGGCCTGCGTTCGGTCGGCACGCCCGAGGCCCGGGCGCTCGCGGACGATACGGAGGGGCGTCTTGCCGGGCTGGATGCGTTGCGCCGGCCGGCGGATGCCAATCTCGCGCGCCCACTGGCGCAGCGCGACCCGGCGGTGCTGCTCGGCTGGTCCACCGGCGTGCCGGCGCTGATCTACGCCATCGAGAACCGTCGCCTGACCGCCCGCAGCACGAATGAGCCGGTGCCGGGCGGCGTGCTGGTCCGCGACCAGCTGCAGCACCTGGCCTGGGCCGTGCGCGAATATGGCGGGCGCGACCGCACGCTGATCGCCGTCGCCCTGGCGCGTGGGGAGCCGATCTCCGCCGCGGTGGCGCAGCAGATGGCCGCCTTCGACAGCACCACGGCGCGCCGCCTCGACGCGCTGGAGGCGATCGCCGCCCACCCCGCCCTCTCCCCGCGCCTGCAGCAGGCGCTGCGGGAGCTTCTGGCCGAATACCGTGGTGGCTATGCCGCGCTGCGCCGCTCCATCGTGGAGGCCGCGGCGGCGGGGCGCCCCTATCCCATCGCCTTCGACGCCTATTTCGCGGAATCGAGCCGCGTTCTCGACCTCGCCACCGCGCTCTCCGTCGCGGCGGGCGATGCGAACAAGACCTATTGGGCGGACATCAGCGGCCAGGTCGCGCGCCAGACGGCGCTCGTGCTTGCACTGACGCTGCTGGCCATCGCCGCCGCCTCCGCCCTCGTCTGGTTCGTCCGCCGCCGCGTCACGACGCCCGCCGCGGGCCTCGCCGCGCTGGTGGAGCGCATCGCGGAGGGCGACCTCCAGGCGCAGGCCGATCTCGGCCACCCGCCGGAGGAGATCGCGCGCGTCGCCGGCGCGGTGGAGACGCTGCGCACGCGCATTGCCCAGGCCCGTGCGGAGGAGGCGCGCGCCAATGCCGACCGCGACGCCAAGCTGCGCCGCCAGCAGGCGACGGAGCGCTTCGCCGCGGACTTCTCCGCCGTGATCGGCGGCGTGCTCGGCGGGCTCGGCGCATCGGCCGCGCGCATGCGCGACAATGCCGGCACGATGGCCAACCTCGCCGCCTCCACGCGCAACGAGGCAGCCGCGGTGCGCGCGGCGAGCGAGGCCGGCGCCACCGGCCTGCGCGAAGCCGGGGAGGCCGCGGGCAGCCTGCGCGAGAACGCGGTCGCCGTGACCGGCGCGGTCCAACAGGCCGGCACGCAGGTCGCCGCGGCCGTCGCGCAGGCCGCCGACAGCGAGCGCCTGGTGAACAGCCTCTCCTCCGCCGCGGCCGAGATCGGCGCGGTGATGGAGACGATCCGCAGCATCGCCGCGCAGACCAACCTGCTCGCGCTCAACGCCACCATCGAGGCCGCGCGCGCCGGGGAGGCCGGCAAGGGCTTCGCCGTGGTCGCGGGCGAGGTGAAGGCGCTGGCCGCGCAGACGGCCAGGGCGACGGAGGAGGTGGCGAGCCGCATCGCCGCCGTGCAGGCCTCGACCGGGGAGGCCGCCGGCAGCATCGCGCGCATCGCCGAGGCGGTGGGCGAGGTGCGCGGCGCCGCCGCCACCATCGCCGACGCCATCGAGGCGCAGGCCGGCGCGATCGGCGCCATCGCCGGCCGGGTGGAAGCGGCGGCGCGCGGCAATGACGAGGTGCTGCACCGCATGCGCGCCCTGACCGAAGCGGCGGAGGCCGGAGGCGGCGCCGCGCAGGGCGTGCTCGCCGCCTCGGAGGAAGTGGGCGGCCGGGCGGAGGCGCTGCGCGGCGAGGTGGACGGCTTCCTCGCCTCGCTCGAACGCGCGGGCGACCGACGGCAATACGACCGCTACCGGCTGGACCTGCCCTGCCGCCTGGAATGGGCGGGCGGGTCCTCCACCGCGCGGCTCGACAACCTCTCCCGCGGCGGCGCCGGGGTGCGCGGCGAGCTCGGCCTGCCTGCCGGCACCGAGATCCGCATCGCCATCGCCGGCGGCGCCTTCCTGCCCGCCCGCGTGGCGCGCCACGAGGATGGCGTGACGGGCCTGCTCTTCGTCGCCGGCGCCGCCGTGACCACGGAGCTCGACCGGCTGCTGGCGGCGGAGGAGGCGATGGCAGCCTGAGCATCGGGGTGGAGCGCGCCGCGTCGCACCGCTACAAGCGCGGCGCGCAGCCCCCCGCCGACGGAGCCATCCCATGTCCACCGAGATCACCCCCGTCATCGGCCTGATCGGCGGCTCCGGCCTCTACGACATCCCGGGCCTCGAGGACCGCGAATGGCGGCGGGTGCACACGCCCTGGGGCGCGCCCTCGGACGAGATCCTGTTCGGGCGCCTCGGCGGCGTGCCCGTGCGCTTCCTGCCGCGCCACGGCCGCGGCCATCCGACCCCGCCCTCCGAGCTCAACTACCGCGCCAATATCGACGCGATGAAGCGCGCCGGCTGCACGGAGATCGTCTCGCTCTCCGCCGTCGGCTCGCTGAAGGAGCATCTGCCGCCCGGCCACTTCGTCATCGTGGACCAGTTCATCGACCGCACCTTCGCCCGCAAGAAGAGCTTCTTCGAAAGCGGCTGCGTCGCCCATGTCTCCATGGCGCATCCGGTCTGCCCAAGGCTCGGCGATGCGCTGGAGGCTTCGGCGCGCAAGCTTGGCCTGCCGGTGACGCGCGGCGGCACCTACCTGGTGATGGAAGGCCCGCAATTCTCGACGAAGGCGGAAAGCGAGCTCTATCGCCAATGGGGCTGCAGCGTGATCGGCATGACCAACATGCCGGAGGCCAAGTTGGCCCGGGAAGCGGAGCTCTGCTACGCGACGGTCGCGATGGTGACCGACTTCGACTGCTGGCACCCGGACCACGACCACGTCACCGTCGAGCAGGTGGTGAAGGTGCTTTTCTCGAACGCCGACAAGGCGCGGGCGCTGGTGGCCGATGTAGTGCCGGCGCTCGGTGCCAGGCGTGGGCCGTGCCCGGCGGGCTGCGACCGCGCGCTCGACAACGCGATCATCACCGCGCCCGAGAAGCGCGACCCTGCGCTGATCGCCAAGCTGGACGCGGTGGCCGCGCGCGTTTTCTGAGAGCGCGCGGCCCGCGCCGCCTACCCCAGGTGCTTCGCGAAAAAGTCCAGCGTGCGGCCCCAGGCGATCTCGGCGAGCTCGCGGTTGTAGCTGCCGCGCTCGTCGCAGCCGAAGCCGTGCTGGCCGCCTTCGTACACGAACACCGCGACGCCCGGCTGCGCCGCCTTGATCGCCTCCACGTCGCTCATCGGGATGGAGGCGTCGAGCGTGCCGAAATGCAGTTCCACCGGGCAGTTCGGCGTCTCCGTCCGCGTTCCCGCGACGCCGCCGCCGTACCACCCATTCGCCGCCGCGAAGCTTTTCGTGCGCGTCGCACCCCACCAGGCGACGGTGCCGCCCCAGCAATAGCCGACGATGCCCTTCTTCGCGCCCGCCGGCAGCGCCGCCGCCGCGGCCTCGATGTCGGCGATGGTGCCGGCCTCCGGCACCTTGCTGCGCAGCTCGCGCCCGCGCGCCACGTCCTCCGGCTTGTAGCCGAGCTCGACGCCGCGCTCCGTGCGGTCGAACAGCGCCGGCGCCACCACCGCGTAGCCCGCCTTCACGAAGCGGTCGCACACGTTGCGCATGTGGTGGTTCACCCCGAAGATCTCCTGCACGACCACCAGCGCCTTCTTCGCATCGGCCGGCCCGTCCTTCCACGCGGCGAGCTTGTGGCCGTCGGCGGCGGTGAGTTCGATCCACATGGCGCGTTCCTTCCTGGGCGGGTCCGGGGCTAGTCTCGCGGCATGGCCGAGATCGTCAACCTCAACCGCGCCCGGAAGGCCCGCGCCAGGGCCGAGGCCGAGGCGGAGGCCGCGGCGAACCGCGCCAAGCACGGGCGCAGCAAGGCGCAGAAGCAGGCCGACCAGGCCGCCGGGGAAAAGCGCCGTCGCCTGCTGGATGGCGCGAGGCGCGACGACGCCGGAGAAAAATAGCGCGCGCCTGTCGAAATGCCTCTGTCCGCCGCGTCATCATCCCGGCGGCGCATCGGCGCCCGCCGGGAACAGGAGAGACGGTGATGCAGGCGATGCTGCTGATCTACAGCGACGAGAAGGCCTGGGCCGCGCGCCCGCAGGAGGAGAAGGGCGCGATCTACGGCGCCTACATGGCCTACACCGCCGCGCTGAAGGAGGCTGGCGCCCTCGTCGCCGGCGATCCGCTGCAGCCCTCCATGACGGCCCACACGGTCCGCGTGGCCGCCGGTGCGCCGCAGGTGCTGGACGGCCCCTATGCGGAGACGAAGGAGCAGCTCGCCGGCTACTACCTGATCGAGGTGGAGGACATCCAGGCGGCGCTGCGCTGGGCCGCCCGCTGCCCCGGCGCGACGCATGGCGTGATGGAGGTGCGCCCCATCATGGTCATGGGCCCGCCGCCGGGCTGACCGGCATGACGGCGGCGGCGCGAGGGGCGGCGCAGGCGGCGGAGCGCGCGGCGCGGGAGGGCTATGGCAGGCTGCTGGCCTTCCTGCTCGCGCGCGGCGCCGGGCTCGCCGCGGCGGAGGATGCGCTGGCCGATGCCTTCGCCGCCGCCCTCGCCGCCTGGCCGTCCTCGGGCGTGCCGGACAAGCCCGAGGCCTGGCTGCTCACCGCCGCGCGGCGCCGGCTGCTGGACGGCCATCGCCGCGCCGCCACCGCCGGCGCCGCCCTGCCCGAACTGCTCCGCAGCACCGGGGAAGCCGCTGACCCGGATGACCCCGAGCGCCTGCCCGACCACCGCCTCGCCCTGCTGCTCGCCTGCGCGGCGGAGGAGGTGGAGCCGGCCGCGCGGGCGCCGCTGATGCTGCAATGCGTGCTCGGGCTCGACGCGGCGCGCATCGCCTCGGCCTTCCTGGTCTCGCCCGCGGCGATGGGCCAGCGCCTGGTGCGTGCGAAGCGCCGGCTTGCCGCGGCCGGCGGGCGCTTCGCCCTGCCGGGCCGGGCGGAGGTCGCGGCCCGGCTGCCGGCGGCGCTGGAGGCGATCTACGCCGCCTATGCCGCCGGCGCCGCCGATCCGGCCGATGGCGGTGCGCTCGCCGGGGAGGCCGTCTGGCTCGCCCGCCTCTGCGCCGCGCTGGCGCCGGAGGAGCCGGAGGCCGCCGGCCTCGCAGCGCTGCTCCTGCATCTCGAGGCGCGGCGCCAGGCGGCGCGCGACGCGGAAGGCCGCTATGTGCCGCTCTCGGCGCAGGATTCCGGGCGCTGGAACGCGCCGATGCAGGCCGAGGCCGAACGGCTGCTCCGCGCCGCCGCCGCGCGGGGCCGTCCCGGCCGCTTCCAGTGGGAGGCCGCGGTCCAATCCGTCCATGCCGCACGGCGCGTCACCGGGCGGACGGACTGGCCAGCGATCCGGCTGCTCTACGATGCCCTTCTGGCCGCCACCGGCTCGCCCGTGGTGGCGGTCAACCGCGCCGTGGCGGTGGCGGAGACCGAGGGGGCGGCAGCCGGCCTGGCTGCGCTGCGGGCCGCCGCGGCCGATGCGCGGCTGGCGGAATACCAGCCCTATTGGGCGGCGCTGGCTTCGCTCGCGGCCCGCGGCCGCGGCCCCCCCGCCGGGGCGGGCCCCCCCCCCCCCCCCCCGGGGGGGGCGGC
>NZ_JBWXTD010000003.1:209522-216965 GCF_056682175.1 Falsiroseomonas sp. RANM36 | reverse complement strand
GGGGGGGGGGGGGCGCGCGCGGGGCGCGCGCGCGGGGCGGGGGGGGGGGGCGCGCCCCGCGCGCCTGCGCGCGGCGGGCCTCGCGACCGATCCGGCGCTCCGCGCCTTCCTGCTGCGGCCGGGGGCGTAGGGGGACTGGCCGGCGCACGCTTCCGCCGCCCCCCGTTCCAGGCTAACACCGCGCGCCCATGCGCCACTTCCTGGAATTCGAGAAGCCGATCGCCGAGCTCGAGGGCAAGATCGAGGAGCTGCGCCGGACCACCGACGCGGGCGGCATCGACGTCGCCGAGGAGGTCGGCAAGCTTCGCGACAAGGCCGAGGCGCTGCTGCGCCAGACCTACGCCAAGCTTTCGCCCTGGCAGAAGACGCTGGTGGCGCGCCACCCCGAGCGGCCGAAGGCGATGGATTACGTCCAGGCGCTGATCGAGGGCTTCGTGCCGCTGGCCGGCGACCGCGCCTTCGCCGACGATGCCGCGGTGCTGGCCGGGCTCGGGCGGTTCCGCGGCCACGCGGTCGCGGTGCTCGGCACCGAGAAGGGCCGCGACACCGAAGGCCGCGTGAAGCACAATTTCGGCATGGCGCGGCCCGAGGGCTACCGCAAGGCGCGGCGCGTCATGGAACTCGCCGGCCGCTTCGGCCTGCCGATTCTTTCCTTCGTGGACACGGCCGGCGCTTTCCCGGGCATCGAGGCAGAGGCGCGCGGCCAGGCGGAAGCCATCGCCCGCTCCATCGAGGCGGGGCTCGAGGCACCGGTGCCCTTCGTCGCCACCATCATCGGCGAGGGCGGCTCCGGCGGCGCCATCGCGCTCGCCGCGGCCGACCGCGTGCTGATGCTGGAACACGCGGTCTATTCCGTGATCAGCCCCGAGGGCTGCGCCTCCATCCTCTGGCGCGACGCCGCCCAGGCGCCGACCGCGGCCGAGGCGCTGCGCATGACCGCCGAGGATCTGCGCAAGCTGGCGCTGGTGGACGCGGTGGTGCCGGAGCCGCTCGGCGGCGCGCATCGCGACCCGGCGGCGATGATGGGTGCGGTGGGCGAGAAGATCTGGTCCGTGCTGGAGCCGCTGCTGGCGCTGGACGGCGCCACGCTCCGTGCCCGCCGGCGCGAGAAGTTCCTGGAGATGGGCCGCGCCGGGGTGGTTTGAGGCGTTGGCCTACGACGTCCTGCGGCTTCTGCATGTGCTGGGCGTCGTGCTGCTGGTCGGCAACGTCACCGTCACCTCGGTCTGGAAGCTCTATGCCGATGCCTCGCGCGATCCGCCGGTGATCGCCTTCGGCCAGCGCCTGGTGACGGTCACCGACTGGTTCTTCACCTTCTGGGGCATCCTGCTGCTGATGCTGGGCGGCTATGGCGCGGCCTGGGTCGCCGGGCTCGACCTGCTCGGCGACGACTGGCTGGTGTGGTCGCAGGCGATGTTCGCGATCGCCGGCCTGATCTGGCTCGGCCTGCTGGTGCCGATCCAGATCCGCCAGGCGCGGATGGCGCGCAGCTTCGCCCAGGGCGGGCCGATCCCGGACGCGTTCTGGCGGCTCGGGCGATGGTGGATCGGGCTGGGCCTGCTGGCCACCGTGCCGCTGGTCGCCGCCACCTGGCTGATGCTGCGCAAGGGCTGGTGAGCGCGGGACGCGGGGCTTGCGGCATTCTGCGTGGCGCCGCGCCGCGATAGGCTTCCCGCCGCATGCCCCCCAGCGCCCCCGCCCCCAGCGATGCCGCCGAGTTGCGGCGGCTGTTCCTGCGTGTCTTCCCGGCCGTGGGCCTCGCCATGTTCGGCGCGGCGCTGGACCAGACCATCGTCGCCGCCGCGCTGCCGGCCATCGCGCGCGGGTTGGGAGAGGTGGAGCGCATCTCCTGGGTGGTGGTGGCCTATCTGGTCGCCACCACGGTCGCGGCGCCGGTCTATGGCCGGCTCGGCGACGCCTTCGGCCGGCGACGGATGCTGCTGGTCGCGCTCGGCGTCTATGCCCTGGGCGCGATGCTCTGCGCCGTGGCGCCGAGCCTCGCCATGCTGACGCTGGCCCGGCTGATCCAGGGCTTTGGCGGCGGCGGGCTGATCTCGCTCTCGGTGGCGCTGATCGCGGAGGTGGTGCCGCCGCGCGAGCGGGGACGCTTCCAGGGCTACATCGCCAGCGTCTTCGCGCTTGCCAGCGCGCTGGGGCCGCTGGCCGGCGGCGTGCTGACCGAGGCCTTCGGCTGGCGCGCCGTCTTCCTGCTGCAGCCGCCGCTGTCCCTGCTTGCCGCCGTGATGGCGGTGCGGCGGCTGGGGAACGCGCAGCCGGGGGTCTCGCGCGGCTTCGCCTTCGACTGGGCGGGGCTGGTGCTGTTCACGCTGTTCGTCGGGCCGGCGCTGCTGGCGCTGGACCGGGCGCGGCGGCTGGACGCCGCGGCGCTCGGCGTCGCCGCGCTGCTGGCGGCGCTGGCGGGCGGCGCCCTGTTCCTGCTTTGGCGGTGGGAGCGGCGCGCCCCCGATCCGCTGCTGCCGCTCGCGGTGCTGGGCGAGCCTTCGGTGTGGCGGGCAAACCTGCTCTCGGCCATGGTGGCCGGCGCCTTCGTCGGCTCCATCGCCTTCCTGCCGCTCTATTTCGTCGCGGTGCGCGGGCTGTCGCCCTCCGGCGCCGGGCTGGCGCTGCTGCCGCTGGCGGCGACCGCCGCCTTCGGCGCGATGCTGGTCGGGCGGCTCTTCGCGCGCACCGGGCGGACCATGCGCTGGTCCGGCATCGGGCTGAGCTGTTCCGCCGTCCTGCTGCTCGGCGTGGCCTATGGCCTGGGTGCGATGCCGCTCTGGGCCATGTCGGCGGTGCTCGGCCTCGCTTCCTTCGGCTTCGGCACGTCCTTCCCGATGGTGCAGGTGACGGTGCAGCTCGCGGTCCCGCGGGAGCGACTGGGCTCGGCCACGGCCTCCGTCCAGTTCACCCGCGCGCTCGGCGCCGCGACGGGCACGGCCCTGATGGGGGCGGTGCTGTTCGGCACGCTGGTGTCGCAGGGCGGCGCGGCGGCGGAGCTGTTCGTCGCGCTGGTCAATCGCGGGCCTGAGGTGCTGGCCGCGCTGGGCGAGGCGGCGCGCGCGGAGTTCCGGGCCGAGATGGTGAACGCCTTCCGCGCCGCGTTTCTGACGGCCGCGCTGCTGGTGGCGGGCGCCGCCTGGCTGACCACCCGCGTGCCGCTGCGGCGGGTGTGAGGCTCAGGCGTCACGCCGCAGCACCGTCCAGGCGAAGCGCTGCGTCGCGCCGCCCGGCGTGCGGTGGTCTTCCTCCTCCGCATGCTCCAGCGCGAAGGGCGCGCCGATGCGCGCGGCGAGGTCCGCGGGCGTCCAGCGATGCACGGGAAGGCCGGAGCAGCGTTCCGGCCCCTCCGGCGCGAAGCCGGCGATGATCACGGCCGCACCCGGACGCGTGCCGGCGCGCAGGGCGGCGATGTAGCCATCCTGCTCGGCTTCGCCGGTCAGGAAGTGGAAGGCGGCGCGGTCATGCCAGAGCGCGTAGCGGCGCGGCGGCGTCCAGCGCGCCAGGTCCGCCTCGATCCAGGCCACCTGCGCCGCGGCTGCGCCGAGCCGCACGCGGGACAGCGCAAGCGCCTCCAGCGAGACATCTGCCACCGTCAGGTCGGAAAAGCCTTGCGCGAGCAGCGAATCCACCAGCCGCGAACTCCCGCCGCCGGCATCGAGCAGCGGCGCCGCGGGATCGGCGCCGGCCGCCGCGATCAGCCGCAGCGAGGTGGCGGGCTCCGCCTGGAACCAGGACCGGGTCGCCTCGCCTTTCCCATAGGCCGCGTTCCAATGCTCGGCCCTCTGCATCCTGCCCTCCTCGGCGGTTGCGCCGTTGCGTCCCGGCGCCGCTGGTGCGCAACATACCCTCCAGCGAGCTGCCGGGCGCGACAAGACATCCGAAGGAGGTTGCGCGCATGGCGCTCGAGGTCATCGGGCCGGGCTTCGGCCGTACCGGCACCGCTTCGCTGAAGCGGGCGCTGGAGATCCTGGGCTTCGGCCCCTGCCACCATATGGAGGAGATCTTCGCCAACCCGCCCCAGGCGGCGCATTGGGTGAAGATCGCCGCGCGGCAGCCTGTGGATTGGGACGACGTCTTCGCCGGCTATCGCAGCCAGGTGGACTGGCCCGGCGCGCATGTCTGGCGCGAGCTCGCCGCCTTCTATCCGAAGGCGAAGGTCGTGCTGTCCGTGCGGCCGGAGGAGAGCTGGTGGAAGAGCTTCTCCGCCACCATCGGCAAGCTGGTGCATGAGCGCGCCAGCTTCCCGCTGCCGCCGCATGTGGCGACCATGCTGGAGGCGGCCGGCGTCGAGATGATCGAGCGCCAGACCTTCGGCGGCCGCATCACCGACAAGGAGGGCGCGCTCGCCGCCTACCGCCGCCGCATCGCGGAGGTGAAGGCGGAGATCCCCACGGAGCGGCTGCTGGTGTTCGACGTGGCGGAGGGGTGGGAGCCGCTCTGCCGATTCCTCGGCGTGCCCGTGCCGGACGCGCCGTTTCCGCGGGTGAACTCCACCGAGGAGTTCTGGCCGATGGTGCGCGGCGAGAAGGCGCTGGGATAGCTGCCCGCGCGGGCGGGAGGCTCACCCCCGCCCGTGGCAGTGCTTGTATTTCTTCCCACTGCCACAGGGGCAGGGCGCGTTGCGCGGCGTGTTGGCCCAGGTGGTGGGGTCGTTCGGGTCCACCGCGGCGGCCGTCACCGGCGCGCGCGCCGCCTGCACCGCCGTGCCATAGGCCGGCGCCTCGCCGGCATCGGCGTATTCCAGTTCGCCGCTCATGCCGCCCTCGGGCGCCGGGTGGCGCATGTCCATCACGCGCACGGGCTCCGGCATCGGCGGCGGGGCGTCGGTGCGGATCTCGATGCGCATCAGCACGCTGGTCACCCGCTCCCGCAGGTCCACCAGCATCGCGTTGAACAGGTTGAAGGCCTCGCTCTTGTACTCGTTCAGCGGATCGCGCTGGCCATAGGCGCGCAGCCCGATGCCCTGGCGCAGGTGATCGAGCGCGAGCAGATGTTCCTTCCACACCGCGTCGAAGATCTGCAGCAGCAGGCTCTTCTCCACCTGGCGCATCAGCTCGGGCCCGATATTGGCGACGCGCGCGGCATAGGCCTCGTCGGCCGCCTTCTCCAACCGCTCGCGCACCTCGGTCTCGTCGATGCCTTCCTCGCGCGCCCAGTCCGCCACGGGAAGGTTCAGGCCGAGGATGCGCTCCACCTTGTCCTGCAGCCCGACGAGGTCCCACTGCTCGGGATAGGCGTTCTCGGGGATCGCCTTGTCCACCATGGTGCCGATCGTCTCGCGGCGCATCTCGTGCACCGTCTCCGAGACGTCGTCGGAGGTCATGAACGCCTTGCGCTGGGCATAGACCTCCTTGCGCTGGTTGTTCATGACGTCGTCGTATTTCAGCAGGTTCTTGCGCGTGTCGAAGTTGCGCGCCTCGACCTTCTTCTGCGCCTTCTCCAGTGCCTTGTTGATCCAGGGATGGATGATCGCCTCGCCCGGCTTCAGGCCGAGTTTTTCGAGCATTCCCCCCATCCGGTCGCTGCCGAAGATGCGCATCAGGTCGTCTTCGAGCGACAGGAAGAAGCGCGATGCGCCCGGGTCGCCCTGGCGCCCCGAACGGCCACGCAGCTGGTTGTCGATGCGCCGGCTCTCATGCCGCTCGGTGCCGATGACAAGAAGGCCGCCCGCTTCCTTCACCTTCGGCCGCACCGCCTCGACCTCGGCCTTGTGCTTCGCCAGCGCGGCCTCGAATTCGGGGCCCTCGCCCACGCCGGCCTCGACGCGGGCCAGCATCTCGGCATTGCCGCCGAGCTGGATGTCGGTGCCGCGGCCGGCCATGTTGGTGGCGATCGTCACGGCGCCGGGGCGGCCGGCCTGGGCGATGATGCCGGCCTCCTGCTCGTGCTGGCGCGCGTTCAGCACCTGGTGCGGGATCTTCTTCTTCTTGAGCAGCCCGGCGATCAGCTCGGACTTCTCGATGCTGGTGGTGCCGACGAGGATGGGCTGGCCCTTGGCGCGGCTTTCCTCGACCAGCGCGATCACCGCATCGTACTTGTCCTGCGCCGAGCGATAGACCTCGTCGTCGGAATCCACGCGCGCGACGGGCACGTTGGTCGGTATCTCGACCACGTCGAGCTTGTAGATCTCCATGAACTCGTCGGCTTCCGTCGCCGCCGTGCCGGTCATGCCCGCGAGCTTGGGATAGAGGCGGAAGTAGTTCTGGAAGGTGATGGAGGCGAGCGTCTGGTTCTCCGGCTGGACCGGCACGCCTTCCTTCGCCTCCAGCGCCTGGTGCAGGCCGTCCGAATAGCGCCGGCCTTCCATCATGCGGCCGGTGAACTCGTCGATGATGATCACCTTGTCCTGCGTCTGGCCGTATTCGGTGACCTTCTTGACGATGTAGTCCACGTCGCGCGTGAACAGCGCATGCGCCCGCAGCGACTGGTTCGCGTGATGCACCAGGGAGACGTTGTGGATGTCGTAGAGCCCGCCCTCCGTCAGCAGCCCGGCCTCCGTCAGCATCTCCTCGAGCTTCTCGGTGCCGGACTCGACCAGGTGGACGGTCTTGAACTTCTCGTCCTTCTCGAACAGCGACTTGTCCTTCACCAGCTCCTTCATCACCGCGTTGACGCGGTTGTAGAGCTCGGAGGTGTCGTCGGTGGGGCCCGAGATGATCAGCGGCGTGCGCGCCTCGTCCACCAGGATGCTGTCCACCTCGTCCACGATCGCATAGGCGAAGTCGCGCTGGACCATGTCCTCCAGCCGGTACTTCATGTTGTCGCGCAGGTAGTCGAAGCCGAACTCGTTGTTCGTGCCGTACGTCACGTCGCAGGCATAGGCCGCGCGGCGTTCCTCGTCCGTCAGGCCGTGCACGATCACGCCCGTGGTCAGGCCGAGGAAGCCGTAGAGCCGCCCCATCCATTCCGCGTCGCGCCGGGCGAGGTAGTCGTTCACGGTGACGACATGCACGCCCTTGGCCGGCAGCGCGTTGAGGTAGACCGGCAGCGTGGCGACCAGGGTCTTGCCCTCGCCGGTCTTCATCTCGGCGATCTTGCCTTCGTGCAGCACCATGCCGCCGATCATCTGCACGTCGAAATGGCGCATGCCCATCACGCGCCGGCCGGCCTCCCGCACCACCGCGAAGGCCTCGGGCAGGATGTCGTCGAGCGTGCGGCCGGCGGCGAGCTGGGCGCGGAACTCGGCCGTCTTGCCGCGCAGCGCCTCGTCGGAGAGGGCGGCCATCTGCGGCTCGAGCGCATTGATCGCGGGCACGCGCGCCTGGTAGCGCTTCAGGGCGCGTTCGTTCGTGGTCCCGATGATGGCGCGGACGAGGCGTTGGAACATGTCGGCGTGTCGTCTCCGGCCGAGCTCTCCGTCCTTCCCGCCGGACCGGGGGAGGGCGGTGCGAGGGCCGTGCAGGGAAGGGCGCAACCGGCCGGTCGCCGGCGCTTGCCGGC
>NZ_JBWXTD010000003.1:205324-209512 GCF_056682175.1 Falsiroseomonas sp. RANM36 | reverse complement strand
GCGGGGGGGGGGGGGCGGGGCGGGCGGGGGCCCCCGGGGGGGGGCGCGGGGGCGGCGGGGCGGGGGCGCAGCGGCCGAGAGATCGGCGGCCCGGGGGGGCTCGTCAACGCAACCGGCCCCCGCCCCGCCTTGTGGCGCCCCGGCGCATCCGCCATCTTCCGCGCCCTCCCGCGGAGTCGTTTCCCGATGCGCCGTTCGGCCCTCCTTCTCGCCGCCCTGCTGCTGCCGGCCGGCCTTGCCCTCGCCCAGGCCCCGCCGACGGACCCCGTGCTGGCGCGCGTGAACGGCCTGGAAATCCGGCAGTCCGACCTGGAGGCGGAGATCCAGCGGCTGCCGCCCGAGCTGCGCGCCATGCCGCCGCAGACCCTGCAGCCCCTGCTGCTCGACCAGATGATCACCCAGAAGGCCCTGGTGGCCGCCGCGCGGCAGATGGGCCTGGACCGCGAGCCGGAGGTGCAGGCCCGCATCCGCCGCGCCGAGGAGGAGACGTTGCAGCAGGCGCTGCTGCTGCGCGCCGTGCAGCCCCTGTTGACCGAGGAGGCGCTGCGCGCCCGCTACGCCCGCGAGACCGCCGCCCGCCCGCCGGAGGAGGAGATCCGCGCCCGGCACATCCTGGTGGCGACCGAGCAGGAAGCCCGCACCGCCCTCGCCGAGGCCGGACGCGCCGGCGCCGACTTCGCCGAGGTGGCCCGCCGCCGCTCGACCGGGCCCGGCGCGCGGGAGGGCGGCGATCTCGGCTTCTTCAAGCGCGGCGACATGATCCCGGAATTCGAGGCGGCCGCCTTCGCCCTGCAGCCCGGCCAGATCAGCCAGAACCCGGTCCGCACCCAGTTCGGCTGGCATGTCATCAAGGTGGAGGAGCGCCGCGCCGCCCCGGCCCCGTCCTTCGACGAAAGCCGCGAGCACCTGCGCCAGCAGGCCTTCGAGGAGGGGGTGAACGCCGCCGTCGAGCGCATCCGCGCCGCCGCCCAGGTGGAGCGCACCGATGCCGCGGGCGCGCCGCGCGCACCGTCCCTGCTGGATGGCGCCGCGCCGCCCCCGGCCCAGGCGCCCGCCCCCGCACAGCGTCGGTGATCCCGCGCCCTCCCCGGCTTGCGGGGGAGGATCGCGTCAGGGACAGACGCGTCCCGAAACGCCCAGCCAGGAAACCGCCCACATGGCCTCCGGTAAGGACCTGCCCGTCTCCCCCCTGGCGCTGCCGCTTCCCGGGTTGCCGCCCGTGCCCGGCGTGCTGCTCGGCACCGGCGTCGCCGGCATCCGCTACAAGGCGCGCGAGGACGTCACCATGATGGCCTTCCCCGCCGGCACGACCGTCGCGGGGGTCTTCACCAGGAACCAGTGCCCCGGCGCGCCCGTGGACTGGTGCCGCGCCGCGCTGAAGGGCGGCAAGGCGCGCGCGCTGGTCGTGACGGCCGGCAACTCCAACGTCTTCACCGGCAAGGCCGGGCGCGAGACCTGCAAGGCGACGGCCGCGGCGATGGCGAAGCTCGCCGGCTGCAAGCCGAACGAGGTGTTCCTCGCCTCCACCGGCGTGATCGGCGAGAAGCTGCCGACCGAGAAGCTGACCGCCGCGCTGCCCGGCGTGCATGCCGCGCTCACGCCGGAGCCGTGGGAGCACGCCGCGCGCGCGATCATGACCACCGACACCTTCCCCAAGGGCGCGACGCGCACCGCGAGGATCGGCGACGCGACCGTCACGGTGAACGGCATCGCCAAGGGCAGCGGCATGATCGCGCCGGACATGGCGACGATGCTGTGCTTCCTGGCCACCGACGCGAAGGTGCCGGCCGACGCGCTGCAGGCGATCCTGAAGAAGGGCGTGGACCGCAGCTTCAACTGCGTGACCGTGGATTCCGACACCTCCACCAGCGACACCGTGCTGCTCTTCGCAACGGGCGCCACGAAGCATCCGCGCGTGCCGGCCGAAGGCGGCGCCATGCTGAAGGATTTCGCCCGCGCGGTGCACGAGGTGCTGATGGACCTCGCCCTCCTCGTCGCCCGCGACGGGGAGGGCGCGCAGAAGCTGATCGAGATCCATGTCGCCGGCGCGGTCTCCGCGAAGTCGGCGCACCGCGTCGCCATGTCCATCGCCAACTCCCCGCTGGTGAAGACCGCGATCGCCGGCGAGGACGCCAACTGGGGCCGCATCGTCATGGCCGTCGGCAAGTCGGGCGAGAAGGCCGATCGCGACAGGCTCAGCGTCGGGGTCGGCGGCACCTGGATGGCGCGGGAGGGAGAGATCGTGCCGGGCTATGACGAGGCGCCGGTGGTCGCGCACATGAAGGGCCGGGAGGTGCGGATCGACGTGGATCTCGGCCTCGGCCGCGGCAGCGCGACGGTGTGGACCTGCGACCTGACGCATGGCTACATCGACATCAACGGGGCGTACCGGTCCTGAGCGAAGAGCACTCCGCGCCGCCGCCCTTCGCGCCGCTCGCCACCGGGCGCCTCCTGCTGCGCCCGCTGCGCGAGGAGGACGCGCCGGCGCTGCATCGCCTGGTCAATGACTGGGAAGTGGCCAAGATGCTCGCGCGCGTGCCCTTTCCCTATCCGCGCGAGCTCGCCGATGAGTGGATCGCGTCCACCCACGCGCTGATCGCGGAAGGCCGCGCCTGGCACCTCGCGATCATCGGAAGGGAGCAGGACCGCGAGGCGCTGGTCGGCTGCGTCGGCCTGACGCTGCGCCCCGAACGCAAGCAGGCCGAGCTCGGCTACTGGGTGGGCCGCAAGTCCTGGGGCCAGGGCTACGGGGCGGAGGCGGCGGGACGGCTGGCGCGCTGGGCGCTGGCCAATCTCGACATCGACAGGCTGGTCGCCTCGGCGCTGGTGGAGAACCCGCGCAGCCAGGCGCTGCTCAAGCGCATCGGCTTCCGCCAGGTGGGCGAGGCGGCGCAGGACTTCCTCTCGCGCGGTGGCGCGATGCCGGTGCTGACCTTCGAGATGACGCGCGCCGACCTGCCGGCCGGGGCGCCGCCGCCGGCACCGCAGGCGCCGGCCGAGGCGCCGGCGGCGGGCAAGCCGATCCTGCTGGTCTCGGCGGTGGCGCTGATCGATCCCGATGGGCGCGTGCTGCTGGCCCGCCGGCCCGAGGGCAAGGCGCTGGCCGGGCTCTGGGAGTTCCCCGGCGGCAAGGTGCATCAAGGCGAGACGCCTGAGGCCGCGCTGATCCGCGAGCTGAAGGAGGAGCTGGCGATCGACGTGGCGGAAAGCTGCCTCGCGCCCTTCGCCTTCGCCTCCCACGGCTACGAGAACTTCCACCTGCTGATGCCGCTCTATCTGTGCCGCCGGTGGGAGGGGCGGGTGACGGCGCAGGAAGGCCAGGCTCTGGCCTGGGCGCGGCCGCAGAAGCTCGCCGACTATCCGATGCCGCCCGCGGACAAGCCGCTGGTCGCGCTGCTCCGGGATTTCCTGTAGCCTCGCGGCGACCGTCGGAGGCCCGATGTCGCACGGAAACCCCACCGCCTGCCTGCTCGTCATCGGCAACGAGGTCCTCTCGGGCCGCACGCGCGACGCGAATGTGCAGTTCCTGGCGACCCGCCTCGGGGAGATCGGCATCCCGCTGCGCGAGGTGCGGGTGATCCCCGATGTGCGCGAGACCATCATCGCCACGCTGAACCAGACGCGGGAGAAATTCGACCACGTCTTCACCACCGGCGGAATCGGTCCGACGCATGACGACATCACCAGCGAATGCGTCGCCGCGGCCTTCGGCGTGCCGTGGGAGCCGCATCCGGACGCCTGGGCGCGGATGGAGCGGCACTATCCGCCGGGCGAGTTCAACGCGGCGCGGCAGCGGATGGCGACGATGCCGCGCGGCGCGACGCTGATCGACAACGCGATCTCCATCGCGCCCGGCTTCACGATCGGCAACGTCCATGTGCTGGCCGGCGTGCCGCGCATCATGCAGGCGATGTTCGAGAGCCTGGCGCCGACGCTGCAGGGCGGACCGCCGATCGAATCGCGCACCGTGCATGCCGACGGCGTCATGGAAGGCCGCATCGCGGAGGGGCTGGCCGCCATCCAGCACCGCTGGCCGGCGCTCGATATCGGCAGCTATCCGTACTACCGCATGGGCGGCGGCGGCGTCGCGCTGGTGGCGAAGGGGTCCGACCCGGCGGCCGTGGGGGCCGCCCCCCGCGAACTCACCCGGCAGGGCCCCCCGCAACGCGGCCAGCCGGGGCCCCGCGC
>NZ_JBWXTD010000003.1:202575-205224 GCF_056682175.1 Falsiroseomonas sp. RANM36 | reverse complement strand
GGGCCGTTTCCCTCCGCCCGGCGGGGGGGGGGGGGGGGGGGGGGGGGGGGCGCGGGGGGCCCCCGGGGGGGCGGGGGCGCCCGCCGCGCACGACATCACCGTGCTGCTCCGCGCGATCGGCGGCAAGCCGGTGCCCGGCGAGCCGCCGGTGTAAGGGCGCCTCGGACGCCGACGCCGCTCCGCGCGCCGGGCTGCGCGCCTCAGACCTGTTGCGCCGATGGGGCTGCATCCAGCCGCGCGCGCCGCCTGCGGCGGCGGCACTTGGTCCTTCGCGCCGACGCTACGCCTCGAAGCGCGCCAGCCGCACCGCGGTATGGCCGCGCATCACGCGCGGGCTCGGCATCACCAGCAGGCAATCGTCATGCGGGGTGCGCAGCTCGGCCTCGCCATCCAGGGCGATCAGCGTGTTGCGCCGCGGGATCACGTCGCCGCCGCGGAAGTCGCGCAGGAAGGCGAAGTCGGCGCGCTGCGCCGGGACGGTGCGCGTCACCCGCGCCCGCCGGGCAGGCGGCCGCGCCTCCTCCGGCGCCAGGGGCGCGCCGTCCTCGGCCATGCCGAGCCGGCGCAGCAGCGCCGCCGCCGTGCGCTCCATCTGGTCGAGCGTCTCCGGCCGCCAATGCGGCCCGGCCTCGAGCAGCAGGGCGCGCGCGCCGGCGGCGAAATGCGCGTGGTCGATCATGCGCAGCCCGGCCGCGTGGCCCTCGTCGGCGACGACGAGCGGCGGCGTGCCGCGCGGCCGTGCCAGGGCGCGCGCCGGCCCGCCCGTGCCCGCGATGATGAGCGGGTCGGGCGGCCAGAGCATGGAATGCATGTCGAGCAGCACGTCGGCGCGCCGCAGCGCCGGCAGCAGCGCCCGCGCGCGGTCGAGCTCCGCCGAGCGCCGCCCGCCGGCCAGCAGCTCGGACGCCCAGACGCGGTTGAGATCCTCGTCCAGGAACCGGCTGGCGGTCGGGTCCGCCGGATCGAAGCGGTCGAAGGCGGCGAGGTTGGCGAAACAGAGCGTCAGCGCACCGCGCCGCGGGCGGATGCCTTCGCGCAGCCAGCGCGCCAGCAGCAGCGCGCCGGCCACCTCGTTGCCATGCACGAGCGCGGTCATCATCAGGTGGGGGCCGGGTGCGCCCGCCGTGAAGGTCCACACGCCCTCGATCCCGGTGTTGCCGGCACGAAAATGCGCCAGGTCCGGAACCGGGACCTGCACATCCAGGGTCGGCAGGGCGGTGGTGTCCAAAGGGTCCATGCGCAACGTCGGCCCGGCCGCGCACCGCGTTGCCGGGCCGCCTCTCCGCGCGGCATCCCCCAGCCCCGCTCCGCCTAGTGGCGGCGTCGACCTTCGCCCCCATGATCCGTGCTCCCGACTGCGGGTATTCTATACGCCGGCGTCAGGGTCTCCAACCGCCCACCCCGCGCCCCCTATCGCGTCGCGCGGGCTTCGCCGACCAGGCGCTCCAGCGCGGCGAGGTCCACGGCGCCGGGCACCAGCGTCGCCGCCGCGCCGCGCGCATCGGCGGATGCCGCCACCACCAGCGCCGGCGTGCCCTGGATGCCCACCGACTGGGCGAGGCGGATATTCGCCTCGATCCGGCGGCCGATCGCCGGGTCGTCCATGTCGCGGCGCAGCCGGGTCCAGTCCAGGCCCACGCGCTCGGCCTGCTGGCGCAGCACCGGCTCGGTCGGCTCCGTGCGCAGCGACAGCAGCGCGTCCTGCAATTGCGGATAGCGGCCCTGGCGCTGCGCCGCGAGCAGGGCGCGGGCCGACAGGACGCTGTTCGGGCCGAGGATCGGCAGGTCCTTCATCACGACGCGCACATTCGGGTCGCGCCGCAGCAGCGCCTCCAGCGCGGGATGCAGCTGCTTGCAATAGCCGCAGCGCGCATCGAAGAACTCCACGATGGTGACGTCGCCGCGGGGATTGCCGCGCACCGGGTCGGCGGCGTCGCGGAACAGCGCTTCGGCGTTCTGCGTGATCGCGGCGCGCCGGGCTTCCGTGCGCTCGCGCTGCTCGGCCTCCTCGAGCCCCATCAGCGCCTCGCGCAGGATCGAGGGATCCCGGCGCAGCGCCTCGCGCAGGATCTCCGCGATCTCCGCGCGCTGCGCGGGGGTGAACAGGCTGCCCTGCGCCTGCGCCGCGACCGGCACGGCGAGGAGGGTCAGGGCGAGCAGCATCGGCATCAGGCGCCGCCATCGGGAGAAGGTCTGTCGCATCGGTTCCTCGTCAGCCGCCCGTGACGCCCGGCGCCGCGGCCCGGCGATGGCCGCATCATCCCGCATGTGTGCGGCGTCCGCCAGCAGGCCGGCTTCCCCGCCCGGGCGCCCTGTCGGATCATGCGGTTGCCGGGGCTGGTGAAGCCGTCTAAGGCCCCGCACCGGAGCAGGGCGAGCGGGATGGAGAGCAGCGCGGTGGGGGATGGCCAGCTTCGGGCCCGGCGGCAGCGCATGACGTCGCTGCCGCGCCTGTCCAGGATGGCGGGGCTGCTGGCCCTGATGGCCCTGCCGGGCTGCAGCACGCTGGATTCCGTCGGCGCCATGCTGGGCGGCCCGCCGCCGCTGCAGCCGGGCCAGGAGGGCTTCGTCCGCGGCGTGCGCGGCGACGCCCGCGCCGCCGCGCCCCGGGCGGGCCCCGGGGGCCCCCCCGGGGCTTGCCCCGCCGGC
>NZ_JBWXTD010000003.1:200006-202475 GCF_056682175.1 Falsiroseomonas sp. RANM36 | reverse complement strand
GGGGGGGGGCCCCCGGGGCCCCGCCCCGGGCCACCCCCGGGCGCCCCCGCGGCCGCGGCGGGGGGGGCGGCGGGAATGACCATGGCGGTCACGCTGCCCTCCCGCGCCGGCCTCGGCGGCGGCGGCGCCGGCCTGCGCTACAACCCGCGCCGCAACGAGGCCGAGGCGGTGCTGTTCCCGCCCGGCGCGCGCTCCGGCATGCCGGCGGGGGCGGATCGGCCGGCGGCGGTGCCGATGCTGGCGCGTGGGCTGTTCGCGCTGCACACCCGCGGCGGGCAGCGCCCCTTCGAGGAATTGATCGCGCCCGCCGAGCAGGCCGCGCGCTTCGGCTTCGAGACGAGCCGCGCCCTGGCCGCGGACCTCGCCGCCGGCGCCGGTCCGCTCTTCGCCGATCCCTGGTCGGCCGCGGCCTTCGGCGGCGCGGATGGCCGCCCGCCGCAGGTGGGCGAGCGGCTGGTGCAGGCCGATCTCGGCGTCACGCTCGCGACGCTGCGCACCGCGGGCGTCGGCGACCTGCACCAGGGCGGCCTGGCGCGGCGGCTGGAGGAAGCCTCGGTCCCCGCCGGCGGCGGCCTGACGGTGAACGACCTGCGCGCCTCCATCCCGCGCATCGTCCAGGCGCGGCAGCAACGGATCGGCTCCGACATCGCCTCCTTCCTGCCGGCCGAGGTGACGGGCGGGGCGGAGACGGAGGCCGCCTTCCAGGCGCTGCTCGCCGGCAGCCCGCCGCCGCCCGCCGGCCCTTCCCTGATGCCGGCCACGGCGACGCTGCTGGTGCTCGACCGCGACGGGATGGCGGTGGCCTGTGCCTTCACCATGAACAACCTGTTCGGCACCGGCCGCGTGGCGCCGGGCACCGGCATCCTGCTGGCCGCCGCGCCGGATCTCGGCCAGGTCCGACCGCCGCTGCTGGCCGCAGGACTGGCCCACAACCCGAATGTGCGCGCCTTCCGCGCCGCCGCCGCCGGCAGTGGCCAGGGGATGGCCGCGCTCGCCGCCGCCCAGGCGCTCGCCGGCCTGGTGCGCGGGCAGCCCGCCACGGCAGCGGTCTCGGGCATCGCCGAGCCCGGGCGCGCCGCCGCGATCGGCTGCGGACGCTACCTGCCCGGCGCGGCGCAGGACTGCACCGCGGCGACCGATCCGCGCGGGTCCGGCCTCGCGCTTGGCGGGCTGGATCGCTGAGCGGATGGCGCTGAAGGTCGGGCGCGGGGCGGAAGCGCCGCCCGTCCTGGTGATGGATGTGATCGCGGCGGCCAATGCGCGCGCCGCGGCGCTGCCGCCGGGGGCCTACCCCGATGCCCTGGGTGTGATCCGCATGGAGGTCGGGCAGCCCGGCACCGGCGCGCCGCGCGGCGCCGCCGAGGCCGCGATCCGCGCGCTGCAGGCCGGCGCGCCGATGGGCTACACGGAGGCCTTCGGCCTCGCCTCGCTCCGCGCGCGCATCGCCGACCACTACGCGGCGAAATACGGTGTGACAGTGCCGGCCTCGCGCATCGCCGTCACGGTCGGTGCCTCGGGCGCCTTTCCGCTCGCCTTCCTCGCCGCCTTCGATCCCGGCGACCGCGTGGCGATGGCGGCACCCTTCTATCCGCCCTACGCCAACATCCTGACCGCGCTCGGCATGGTGCCGCAGCTGCTGCCCTGCGACGCCGCCACGCGCTTCCAGCCGACGCTGGCGATGCTCGAAAAGCTCGATCCGCTGCCGGCCGGGCTGATCGTCGCCAGCCCCTGCAACCCTGCCGGCACCATGCTCTCGCCGGAGGAGCTGCGCGGCATCGCCGAATGGTGCGCGCGCAACGGCGTGCGCCTCGTATCCGACGAGATCTATCACGGCCTGTCCTATGGCAGCGTCGCGGAGAGCACGGCCGCGTCCTGCAGCGACAGCGCCATCGTGGTGAACAGCTTCTCCAAATACTTCTCGATGACGGGCTGGCGCATCGGCTGGCTCGTGCTGCCTGAGGATCTGGTCCGTCCCGTCGAATGCCTCGCCCAGAATTTCTTCATCAGCGCGCCGCATGTGGCGCAGGTGGCGGCCGAGGCGGCCTTCGGCTGCACGCAGGAGCTGGAGGCGAACAAGGCGCGCTATGCGCGGTCGCGCGCCGCGCTGCTGGCCGGGCTGCCGGCGGCGGGCTTCGACCGCATCGCGCAGGCGGATGGCGCCTTCTATCTCTGGTGCGACATCGGCCACCTGACCAATGACAGCCTGGATTTCTGCGCCCGCATGCTGGAGGGCGCGGGGATCGCCGCGACACCCGGCGTGGGTTTCGAGCGCGACCGCGGCGCGCGCTTCCTGCGTTTTTCGTATTGCGGCCCCGAGGCCGACATGATGGCGGCCCCGGGCCGGCTCAGGACCTGGCTGGAGCGGTAGGCGGCGCAAGACCGCCGCCCCGGCGCCACCAGGCGGCGGGCAGGGCGCTTGCCGCGGCCGTGGCCGCGCTCGCGTCCGGGAAGATGCCGAAGCAGGTGGCG
>NZ_JBWXTD010000003.1:195877-199906 GCF_056682175.1 Falsiroseomonas sp. RANM36 | reverse complement strand
TGCTGCGGGGCCGCGGGGCGGCCTCCGCCCGGGGGGGGGGGGGGGGGCGGCCCCCCCCCCCCGCCCCGGCGCCACCAGGCGGCGGGCAGGGCGCTTGCCGCGGCCTTGGCCGCGATCTCGTCCGGGAAGATGCCGAAGCAGGTGGCGCCGCTGCCGCTCATGCGCGCGAGCAGGCAGCCGGGCTGCGCGGCGATGGCGGCGATGACCTCGGCGACCGCAGGACACAGGCTGATCGCGGCGTCCTGCAGGTCGTTGCCGAGCGGGCGCAGCCAGGCGGCCAGCGCCGCGGCGTCGGCGAAGCCGTCCGAAATCCCGGCCGGGGGCGAAAAATCGCCGCGCCGCGCCTTGAAGACCGCGGGCGTCGGCAGCGCGACGCGCGGGTTGACCAGCAGCAGGCCGAGGCGCGGCAGTGGCGGCACCGCCGACAGCACCTCGCCGATGCCCCGCATGCGGGTGGCGCGGCTTTCGACGCAGACCGGCACATCGGCGCCGAGCCGCGTCGCGATGCCGCGCAACGCGCCGGCATCGAGCCCCGTGCCCCAGAGCGCGTTCAGCGCCCGCAGCGTCGCCGCGGCGTCAGCCGAGCCGCCGCCGATGCCGGACGCCACCGGCAGGTTTTTTTGCAGTGTCAGCGCCGCTCCCGCGCGGATGCCGGCATGGGCCTCCAGCGCGCGCGCTGCGCGCAGCACGAGGTTGTCCGCCTCATCGGCCAGCGCGCGGCCTTCAGGGCCGGTGACGGCAAGGCTCAGCGCATCGGCCGGCATCGCCTCGATCACGTCGCCCGCCGCGGCGAACACCGCGAGGCTGTCGAGCGTGTGATAGCCATCCGCGCGCCGTCCCGTGACGCGCAGATACAGGTTCACCTTCGCGGGCGCCGCTTCCGAACGCGGTTGCAAGGGCCTCAGGCCCTTGCCGGGGGTCGCAGGGGGCGGCGCCCCCTGCTCATCGCGTCGCCGGCGCTTCGTCCGTGCGGCTGGCCGTCGCGGCCGGCGGCGTCGGCAGCCCGTCGCGCAGCTTCGCCTCGATCCGCGGGATGTCGGCCGCCTCGGGTTCGGTGCGCAGCGCGCGCAGCCATTGGAAGCGGGCCTCGCTGCGGCGTCCCGCCGCCCAATAGGCATCGCCGAGATGGTCGTTGATCACGCTGTTGCGCGGCTCGAGTTCGACCGCGCGTTCCAGCCAGCGCACCGCGCCCGGGATGTCGCCGAGCTTGAACAGGGCCCAGCCCAGGCTGTCCACGATGTTGCCGTCGTTCGGGCGGAGCTCGACCGCGCGTTCCAGCATCCGCCGCGCCTCCGCCAGGTTGAGCCCGTGCTCCACCCAGGTATAGGCGAGGTAGTTGAGGACATAGGGCTGCTCCGGCGCCAGCTCGAGCGCCTTCTGGAAGTCGGCCTCGGCGCGCGTCCAGCGCCCGGCGCGCTCGTTGGAGATGCCGCGGGCGTAGAACACCACCCAGTCATCGGGATCCGGCGTGCCGATCCGCTCGATCGCCGAGTCGTAGGCGGCGACCGCGTCGGCGAAGCGGTTGCGCTTGCGCAGCATCTCGCCCAGGCGGAGCATCGGCTGCGCGGCGCCGGGATCGGCCAGCGCCACCTGGCGCAGCGCCGTCTCGGCCTCCGCGATGCGGTTCAGCCGGTCGAGCATCTCGGCCCGCCGCAGCGCCGCGACCTGGCCGAGAGGGTCCGCGGCCGGGATGGTCTCGAGCTGCGCGAGCGCGGCCTCGGGGTGGTTCTCGTCGGCGAAGTACTCCGCCAGCAGCAGGGTTGTGGGCGCGAAATCGGGCCGCAGCCGGATCGCGAGGCGCGCGAGCATCAGCCCGACCTCGCCGCCGCGCTGGCCGCGCAGCGCCGCGGCCAGGGCGATATGGGCCTCGGCCATGCCCTCGGTCGGGGAGGCGACGCCCCCGGCGGCGAGCAGGGCGCGCCGGCCATCCGGCGTGCGGGCGGCGATGGCGAAGTCGCCATTGCCGCGGCCGAGCGCCTCCATCATGCGCCCCGCGTCCGCCTCGCCGCCGTTGCGCGTCAGGATCCCGCCCGCGACCTGCAGCATGCGCAGCGACGCGTCGGGCGTCTCGGCCAGCGCCATGCGGGCATAGCGTTCGGCGTCCCGCCCGCGGCCGGCGACGTCGGCGATCATCGCGAGGTGCAGGGCATGGATGCCGCGCAGCCGGCCGGTCTCGGCCAGCGGGCGGAGCAGGGCGATCGCCTGGTCGGTCTGGCCCTTGCCCTGCAGCGTCCAGGCCAGCAGCAGCGGCCCGAGCAGCCCCGCCGGCCCCTGGCGGGGCAGCGCGCGGATGCGCTGCTCGGCACGGTCCCAGCGCCCCGCCTGGGCCTCGGTGCCGATCAGCAGCAGGGCGGCGGCCTGGTTGTCCGGCAGGCGGCGGGCCAGCCGCACCGCTTCGGGCCGGCCATCCAGCAGCGCGGCGACGAAGGCGCGGGTGACGACCTCGGGCTGGTCCGGGTCCCGCTGCAGGGCCTCCAGCATGCGGTCGGCGGCGGCGCGGGTATCCGCCTCCGATTGCGCGAAGCGGCCGGCGAGATAGGCACCGAACGGGCCCGCCTCGCTGGCGGCGGCGGCGCTGCCGGCGGTGGCGGCGGGTGCTGCGGGCGATCCGCCGGCACCGCAGGCGGACAGCAGCGCCGCGGCCAGAAGCAGGGCCCGGCGGGGCGGGAACGGGCTGAACATGGCAGCGAGCCTAGCAGGGCGATGCTGCACCGCGCCACAACCGCGTGGCGCCGCCGCAACAGGTTGCGGCAAGCCGATGCGCAGGCGCCACGCCGGGCGCCGCGCAACCGAGCGTCACCGCTTCGTGGAGCCGGCCAGCAGGCCTTCGGCCCAATCGGCCATGCGCAGCGCGGCGTCGGTCGGCGCCTGCGGGCGCACCAGCGTCTTCCCGCGCAGGCCGGCCGCTGCCGCATCGGCGAAGCCGAGCAGGCGCGAAACCGCATCGGCCAGGTCCGGCTTCGGCGCCGGCCCGAGCCGGGCGATTTCCGCCATCGCCGCGGCGAGCGCCGCCTGCGTCACCGTGAGTTCGGCGCGCAACTCCACCAGCGCCGCCGAGAGCCGGCGCAGTTCGCCCGCCTCCCCCGCACCATCGGACATCTCACGCTCCCGTGATCCTCCGGGAGAGTGCCGATGCGGACGGCGACCGACAATGCCGATGCGCGACATGACATTGCTTTCACTCGCCCTCCACACATCCGCTGATAGAATCTTCCGGTAAGTTCAACGCCGGAGGAGACATCGGCATGCGTCGCCACATTCTTGCGATCCTCGCGATCCTCGCGGGGATGGCTGGGGGATTCGTTCCGGCCACGGCGGAGGCGCAGAACCGGTTCTGGCTGGTGAACAACACGGGCCGCGTCATCGAGCGGGCCTATGTCTCCTCCTCGCGGGTCGAGGATTGGGGGCCGGACATCCTGGGCACCTCGGTCCTGCCCTCGGGCAACCGGGTCTGGGTGACGCCGAGTTTCGGCGACTGCGTGCTGGATGTGCGCGTGACCTACCAGGGCGGTGGCGAGGATCGCCGCATGCAGGTGAACGCCTGCAGCCTGTCGCAGATCGCCTTCGGGAGCGCCGGCGCGGGGGCGGGGGCGAGCGTGGGCGGCGGCGGCGCCGGGGCGACCGTGGCGCCGGGACGGCCGGCGGCGGCCAACCCGTCCTTCTACCTGCGCAACGGCACCGGCGTGACCATCCGGGAGGTCTATGTCTCGCTGTCGTCCGACAGCAACTGGGGCGGCGACCGGCTGGGCCAGAACGTGCTGCAGCCGAACCAGCGGCTGCAGGTGAGCCTGCCCGCGGGCCGCGGCTGCGCCGTGGACATCCGGGTGGTCTATATGGACGGGCGCGCCGGCGAACGGCGCGGCCTCGAAACCTGCAGCCTCGCGGAAGTGATCTGGCGCTGAGGTCGCGAAGCGCCCGCGCACCCGGCTTGCAGGGCGGCTTCGTGCGCGGCCCGCAAGAGACGGAGGACCACGCCCGCCCGGTCGACCGCCTGGCCCCGCGCGGGCCGGTCGGGGGCCGGGCGGCGGC
>NZ_JBWXTD010000003.1:194884-195777 GCF_056682175.1 Falsiroseomonas sp. RANM36 | reverse complement strand
CTTGGGCTGGGGCCCCCTCGCGCTCTACGCCCCGGGCTCCCCGGGGCCCGCTTCCGGCTGGCGCCTCATGCGTGGCGGACCGATCCAGACCTGCGGGGCTGGCGCCCCTCCGTCATCGGGCCGCTCAGCCCTCGCGCATCTTCCGCGCCTTGAGCGCCGCCGGGCGGGTGAGGCAGGCGTCGAGCCAGGCCTTCACCTTCGGGAAGGGCGCGTAGTCGAAGCCGTTCGCCCAGGAGCCGTAGAGCACGGCGGCCAGGTTCACATCGGCGATGGTGAAGGCGCGGCCCAGCAGCCAGGGCCCGCCTTCCGCCAGGTGCTTCTCCAGAACGGCCAGGCGCTGGCCCCGCGCCGCCGCGCCCGCCGCCGCCGCCGCCGCGTCGCGCTGCTCGGCCGGCCGGACATAGGTGTTGTAGGCCCATTGCTGGTGCGTGGGCTCGGCCTCGGTCGCCGCCCAGAGCGTCCATTGCAGCACGCGGGAGGCATCGTCGCCCGTCGGCATCAGCGCCGCGCCGGCCTTGGCGGCGATGTGCAGGTTGATCGCCAGGCTCTCGAACAGCGTGAGGTCGCCGTCCTGCAGCGCCGGGATCTTGCCGTTCGGGTTGACCTTCAGCACCTCGGGCTTGTGCTCGGCGCCGAAGCCGACCGGCACGGTCTCGTAGGCGAGGCCGGCTTCCTCCGCCGCCCAGATGCAGCGGAAGGCGCGGCTTTTCGCGATGCCATGGATGCGCAGCATGGATGTCTCCGTTCCCCTCGGGGGTGCGGAACGGATCGCCCCTTTCGCGCGCGCCGTCCAGACCACGCCGCGGGGGGGGGGGGGGGGGGGGCGGGGGGGGGGGGGGGGGGGGGGGCGGGGCCCCCCCCCCCCCCCCCCCCCCCCCCCCCCCCCCCCCCCC
>NZ_JBWXTD010000003.1:183730-194784 GCF_056682175.1 Falsiroseomonas sp. RANM36 | reverse complement strand
GTCGCCCCGCATGGATGCCCCCGTCCCCCTGGGGGGGGCGGAAGGGATCGCCCCTTCCGCGCGCGCCGCCCCCCCCCCGCCGCGCCGCCGGCGGGCCGGGCGCGCGGGATCGGCGTAGGATCGGCCCATGCCACGCCCGCCCCGCCGCCTGCCCAAGCCCCGCGCCATGATCGTCGCCCCGCAGCCCGAGGCGGCGGAAGCCGGCGCCGCGGCGCTGGAAGCCGGCGGCTCGGCGATGGATGCCGTGCTCGCCTGCGCGCTGGCGCAGGGCGTGGTGGACCCGCTGATGTGCGGGCTGGCCGGGCTCGGCGTGCTGACGCTGCACGATCCCGCCAGCGGCGCGACGGTGGTGCTCGACGCGCTCTCGACCTGCCCGGCCGCGGCGACGCCGGCGATGTGGGAGGACCGCTTCCTCGGCGAATGCAGCGACGGCTACGGCTTCCGCCTGCGCGGCGCGGTGAACGAGATCGGCCATGGCGCTGTCACCACGCCGGGCATCCTCCGCCTGCTGGAGACGGCGCATCGCCGCTGGGGACGGCTGCCCTGGCGGGGCCTGTTCGAGGCCGCGATCGCCCATGCGGAGGATGGCTGGACGATCAGGCCGCATGTGCATGCGATGTTCACCGCCGACGAGGCGGCCTATGGCCGGCTCTCCATGGCCGACAAGCTGGCCTTCACCGCCGAGGGGCGGGCGCTCTATCTGCGCGCCGACGGCACGCCGAAGCGCCCAGGTGATCGCGTGGCGAACCCGGCCATGGCGGCGACGCTGCGCGCGGTGGCCGAGGGCGGGGCGTCGGTGCTGCATGAGGGGCCGCTGGCCGATGTCATCGCCGCCGACATGCAGGCCCATGGCGGGCTGCTGACGCGCGCCGACCTCGCCGGCTTCCGCGTGGCCGAGGGCGCGCCGCTGCGCGTCCCCTTCCGCGGCTTCACCCTGGCCCTGCCGCCGCCGCCCTCGGGCGGGATCGTGGTGGCGGAGGCGCTGCGCATCCTCTCCGCCTTCGATCTCGCCGCGATGGGGCACAACAGCCCGGCCTACATCGCGACCGTCTCGGCGGCGCTGCGCATCGCGCTGGCGGACCGCGAGGCGCATGTCGGCGATCCGACGCGCCATCCGGTCCCGGTCGAGATCCTGCTCTCCGACGCCTATGCCGAGGACTGCGCCGCGCGCATCCGTCGCGGCGAAGCCGCGCGGCCATTGCGCTTGCCCGGCGAAGCCGCGCGGCCATTGCGCTTGCCCGGCGAAGCCGCGCGGGCATTGCGCTTGCCCGGCGAAGCCGCGCGGCCATTGAGCTTGCCCGGCGAGGCGCCGCGCGCGCTGCGCCTGGCCGGCGAGCCGCGCGACACCACCACCGTCTCGGCGGTGGACGGGCAGGGGATGGTGGCGACGCTGACGCATACCCTCGGCATTCCTTCCGGCGTCATCCCGCCGGGGACGGGGATCATGCTGAACGGCGCGATGAACTGGTACGACCCGCGGCCCGGCCGGCCGGGCTCGATCGCACCCGGATCGAAGCGCTTCTCCTCCATGGCGCCGCTGATCGTGTTCGAGGGCGAGCGTCCGGTCGCGACGCTCGGCGCGCCGGGCGGGGCCTGGATCGGCGTGGCGCTGGTGCAGGCGCTGCTCAACCTGCTGGAGTTCGGCATGGGCATGCAGGAGGCGGTGCAGGCGCCGCGCTTCGCCTGCACCACGCCCGCGCTCGATGTCTCCAACCGCATCCCGCGCGCCGTGACGGCGGAGCTGGAGAGGATGGGCCACAGGGTGAAGCGCAGCGCCTTCTCCTACCCCTTCGCGGCACCCCATGGCATCGCGTCCTGGGACGGCGCGATGGAAGGCGGCGCCGATCCCCAGCGCGACGGGATGGCGCTCGGCGTCGGCTGAACCCGCGCGGGGCGGCGCCCCAGCGCCAGCGCGTGCAGCGCCGGCACGACCAGCAGCGTCGCGATGGTGGCCACCGCGAGCCCGCCGATCATCGCGACCGCCATCGGTCCCCAGAAGACCGAGAGCGTCAGCGGGATGAAGGCGAAGATGGCGGCCAGCGCCGTGAGGATCACCGGCCGCGCGCGGCGCACGGTGCTCTCGATGATCGCCTCGCGCAGCTCCATCCCGGCCTCCGTATCCTGGCGCACCTGGTCCACCAGGATCAGCGTGTTGCGCATGATCATGCCGGCCAGCGCGATGACGCCGAGCAGGGCGACGAAGCCGAAGGGCATGCCCATCACGAGCAGCGCCGCGGCCGCGCCGGGGATGCCGAGCGGGCCGGTCGCGACAACCAGCGCCAGCCGCCCGAAATGCCGCAGCTGCACCATCAGGATCAGCAGCATCGCCGCGACCATCGCCGGGAACAGCGCGAAGAGGCTGGCATTGGCCTTGGCCGATTCCTCCGCCGCGCCGCCCGTCTCGATCCGCATGCCGACGGGCAGCGCGGCCCTGATCTCCGCAAGCCGCGGCAGCGCGGCCGCGGTGACGTCGGGCGCCTGCAGGCCGGGCGCGATCTCGGCCCGCACCGTCAGGAAGGGCTCGCGGTTGCGGCGCCAGAGGATCGGCTCCTCCATCGTGGGCTCCAGCCGCGCGATCTGCGCCAGCGGCACCGGGCCGGCCGCGGTGACGAGGTTGAGGTCGCCGAGGCTGGCCAGCGCGCCGCGCTCCGCCGCCGGCGCGCGCAGCACCACGTCCACCAGCCGCTCGCCTTCGCGCAGCCTCGTGGCGGTGACGCCGGAGAGCAGGCCCTGCACGGATTGCGCGACGGCCTCGGGCGACAGGCCGAGCTGGGCGATGCGCTCCTGGTCGAGCGCAAGGCGCATCGCCGGCGCGCGCTCGCCCCAGGCGAGCTGCACGTCGCGCGTGCCGGGCGTGGCGCGCAGCGCCTCCATCACCTGGTCGGCGACGGCGCGGAGCTGCGCGGGATCGCCGCCGACCACGCGGAACTGCACCGGGAAGCCGACCGGCGGGCCGAAATCGAGCCGCGAGACGCGCATCCGCGCTTCCGCCACCGCGCCCGATTCGGCGTAGGCGATCAGCTTCTCCCGCAGGCGTTCCCGCGCCGGCACGTCGCGCGACTGGATCACCAGCTTGCCGAAGGCCTCGTTGGGCAGGTCGGGGTTCAGCGCCAGGAAGAAGCGCGGCGCGCCGGCGCCGACATAGGCGGTGTAGGTCTCGGCGTCGGGATCGTCCGCGATCTGCCGCGCGACGCGCTCGGCCACCTCCCGCGTCGCGGCGAAGCCGGCGCCGGCGCGCAGATTGACGTCCACCAGCAGTTCCAGCCGGGCGGAGGTCGGGAAGAACTGCTTCTTCGTCAGGCCCATGCCGACGAAACCGGCGGCCAGCACCAGCAGCGTCGCGCCGAGCACGATGGCGCGATGGTCGGTGCACCAGGCGACGACGCGCCGCAGCGCGCGGTAGCCGCGCCCGTCATAGAGGTTCTCGTGATGCACCACCTGCTTCGGCACGGGCAGCAGCTTCACCCCGAGCCAGGGCGTGAACCACACGGCGACGAGCCAGGAGGCGATCAGCGCCGCGCCCACCACCCAGAAGATGCCGCCGGCATACTCGCCCGAGGTGGAGTTGGCGAAGCCGACCGGGATGAAGCCGGCCACCGTCACCAGCGTGCCGGACAGCATCGGCCCCGCCGTGCTGCCCCAGGCGAAGGCCGCCGCGCGCAGCCGGTCCCAGCCTTCCTCCAGCTTCACCGCCATCGCCTCGATCGCGATGATCGCATCGTCCACCAGCAGCCCCAGCGCCAGGATCAGCGCACCGAGCGAGACGCGCTCGAGCTCCATCCCCCACCAGAGCATGAACAGGAACACCGCCGAGAGCGTCAGCGGCACGGAGAGCGCGACGATCACGCCGGCGCGCAGCCCGAGCGAGAGCAGCGAGACCACCAGCACGACGATCAGCGCCGCGGCGAATTTCGTGAGGAACTCCGTGATGCTCTCCGCGACGATGTGCGGCTGGTCGGAGATCGCCTGGATGCGCAGCCCGATCGGCAGGTCGGCGCGGATGGCGTCGAGCTCGCGCCGCAGCTCGCCGCCGAGCTCAAGCACGTTGAAGCCGCGCTGCTTGGCGACCGAGAGCAGCACCGCCGGCTGGTCTTCCTGGTAGATCGCGGCGGAAGGCGGGTCGGAGAGGCCGCGATGGATCTCGGCGATGTCGCCGAGCCGCACGGTGCGGCCATCGGGCGCGGCGACGGGCACGTTGCGGATCGCCGCCACGCCATCGAGCCCGCCGCCGACGCGGATCTGCACGCGGGTCGAGCCGGTCTCCACCACGCCGGCCGGCACCACCGGGTTCTGCCGCGCCAGCGCATCGAGGATGGCGGTCGGCGGGATGCCGAGGGTGGCGAGCCGCGCCTGCGAGGCCTCGACGTATATGCGCTGCTCGATCTCGCCGGAGATCGCGACCTTCTCCACGCCCGGCAGGCGCAGCAGTCGCAGCCTTATCGTCTCGGCCTGGCGTACCAGCTCGGCGTTGTCGGCGCCGGTGAGCGCGAGCACGGCGGAATAGACGTCGGAATACTCGTCGTTGAAGAAGGGGCCGCGCACGCCGGCCGGAAGGTTCGGCACGATGTCGCCGACCTTCTTGCGCACTTGGTACCACAACGTCTGCACCTGGTTCGGCGGGGTGGTGTCGCGCAGCACGACGGTGGTGGTGGCGATGCCGGGACGGACATAGGTCTCGACGCGATCGAGCCAGGGCAGGTCCTGCAGCCGGCTCTCGATGCGGTCGGCGACCTGGGCCTGCATCTCCTCCGCCGTGGCGCCCGGCCAGGCGGCGCTGACCACCATCACCTTCAGCGTGAAGGAGGGATCCTCGGCGCGGCCGAGCTTCTGCCAGGCGCCGAGGCCGAGGGCGGCGAGCAGCAGCATCGCGAAGAGCGTCAGCGCGCCGTTGCGCACGCCCCAGGCGGAGAGGTTGAATTTTTCCACCGTCGCGCCCTCCGGCTCAGCGCAGCGTCGCGGCGAGGCGGGTCTGCACCACGCGCACGCGGCTTTCGGGATCGAGCAGCTGCGGGCCGAGCGACACCACGCGCTCGCCCGGCTTCAGCGGGCCCGCGACCTGCACCAGCGCCTCGCCGAGCGAGGTGACGCGCACCGGCACCGCCTCGATCCGCTCGCCCGCGACGCGCCAGACCATCGGTCCCTGCCCGCGGTCGTGCAGCGCGCCGAGCGGGAGCGTCGCGACCATGCCGGTCTCGCGCGCCAGCCGCACCGTGCCGGTCATGCCGAGCGCGACCCAGTCGGGCGCATCGGGCAGCGAGAAGCGCGCCGCATAGGTGCGCAGCGCGCCATCGGCCTGCGGCGCCACTTCGCGCAAGGTGGCGGCCAGCGGCGCGTCGGGCCGGGCCCAGAAGCGGGCCTCGGCGGTCGCGTCGCGCAGCTCCGGCAGGACGGATTCGGGCACGCGCACCACCAGCTCGCGCTCCGACGGATCGGCGAGGCGCAGCACCGCCTCGCCTTCCGGCACCACCTGCCCGGCCTCGGCCAGCAGCGCCGTGACGACGCCGGCCGAGGGCGCGCGCAGCGTGGCGTAGGAGAGGCGGTTCTGCGCCAGTTCCAGCGCTGCCTGGGCGGAGGCCACGCGCTCCGCCGCGGCGCTTGCCGCGGCCTGGCGCTGGTCGTCGAAGGCGGCGGCGACATGGCCGGCGCGCAGCAGCGCGCGGGAGCGGGCGGCGTCGTTGGACGCCTGGCGGGACTGCGCCTCGGCCGCGGCGAGGTCGGCCTCGGCGGCGCGGAGCGCCAGGGCGAGGTCGGCGGGGTCGAGCCGGGCGAGTTCCTGGCCTGCCGCGACAGCCTGGCCGACTTCGACGAGGCGCGCGGTGATGCGGCCGCCGGTGCGGAAGCCGACCTCCACCTGCCGCCGGGCCTGGACCGTGCCGGTATAGGCGGCGCGGCTTTCGGCCGGGGCGAGCAGGACCTCGGCGACCTGGACGGGGCGGGGGGCGGGCGGGGCGCTGGCCTGGGCGGCGGGGGGCTCGGCGCGGCAGGCAGCCAGCAGGGGCAGGATCAGGAGGGCGGCGGTGGCACGTCGCATGGGAGGCCTCGTGCGGTTGGCCTGCCCATAATGACCATCAACTGATGAAAGTCAATAATCGTCAGTCCGCTTTCCTCAGTCCCCGGACAACCAGGGCCAGCAGCCGGTCGAGATCGGCCGCCATCTCCTCCTCCGGCGTGCCCAGGCCCATGCATTCGGCGATCAGCACCGGATGGATGAAGGCGATGCCGGCCTGCTTGATCGCCTTGGCCGTCGCCTCCGCGTCGCAGGGGGCGAATTCCCCGGCGGCGATCCCGTCCATCAGCACATGGCGGATCGCCGTCGTGCAGGAATGGATGAAGCGCTCCACCACGCCCCAGTGCTCGGCCATGGCGGCGGTGACCATGTCGTGCAGGCGGCGTTCGGAGAAGAACAGGCCGAGATGCCGGCGATGCAGCGTGCGGACCAGCGCCGGCAGGCGCTCCCCGGCCGGGCCGGGCCCGCGGGCGATGTCCCAGATCTCCGCCTCGAGGCCGCTCAGCATCCGCGCGGCGATCGCCTCGTTGATCGCGGATTTCGAGGGGAAGAAGCGATAGACATTGGCCGGCGACATGCCGAGCTCGCGCGCGATGTCGGCCACCGCGGTCTTCTGGTAGCCCATCGTCTTGAACAGCCGTTCGGCGGTGTCCTCGATCCGCCGCCTGGTTTCCTCGGCGGGGGCACCGCGGCGGGTGGGGGCTTCGGTGCTGGCGCTCATGACAGTTTACATAATCCGTCACTTGTCAAAGCGCCAGCAGCATTCGCCGCTAATCCGGGCGCCCCATCTGCCGCACCCCCATCTCCCGCAGCGTGTCCGCCAGCGCATCCAGCGCGCGGCCGATGTCGTGCTCCGTGACGATGCCGATGCAGGCGATGCGGAAGGTGTTCGCCGCCGCCAGCCGCCCCGGGAAGATCACGAAGCCGCGCCGCTTCATGCCGTCATAGAGCTTCTTGAACGAGTAGTTCGGGTCCGGCGGGTCGTGGAAGGTCGCGACGATGGGCGAGGCGACGGAATCCTCCAGCAAGGTGCGAAAGCCCATCTGCCGCATGCCATCCACCAGGCGCCGCCAGCTGCGGCGGTAGCGCGCCTGCCGCGCCTCCAGCCCGCCCTCCTCCTGGTGCTCGCGCAGCGCCTCCGCCATGCCGAGCAGCAGATGCGTGGCCGGCGTGAAGCGGAACATGCCGGTCCGCTCCAGGTGCTGGTTCTGGTCCCAGAGGTCCAGCGTCAGGCTGTGGGCGTTGCCCTTCGCCTCCTCCAGCGCCGCCTTCTTCGCCACGACCCAGGCGAGGCCGGGCGGCGCCTGCAGCCCCTTGTTGGCGGAACAGACCACCGCGTCGAAGGCGAGCGCCTTCGCATCCAGCATGAAGGCGCCGTAGCTGGCCACCGCGTCGATCAGCAGCCCCTTGCCGCGCCGCTTGCAGACCTCCGCGATGGCCTCGATCGGGTTGAGGATGCCGGTCGAGGTCTCGCAATGCACCACCATCACATGCGTGATGGCGGGGTCGGCCGCCAGCGCGTCCTCGAATTGCTGCGGGGTGGGCGGGGTGTAGGGGGCGGTGCGGAAGCTGGCATGCGGCGTGCGGATCTTCCGCGCCACCTCCACCAGCCGGTCGCCATAGACGCCGTTGGTGTGGATCAGCAGCTTGCCGTTCTCCGGCACGAAGGTGCCGATTACGGCCTCGGTGCCCGAAGTGCCGCTGCCGACGAGGGGCACGGCGGTGTGGCTGCCATGGCCGTTGCCGAGATCGAGCAGGTACTGCCGGCAGAAGGCGATGGTCTCCAGCATCTTCTGCTCGCCGGAGGCATAGTCGTGCAGCATGGCCCGCTTGACGCGCATCGAAAGCGTCGCCGGGCCAGGGGTGAGCATCAGCGGCTCGTCCTCGATCCGCGCGCGGTCCTCGTCCATCGCCCTGCCTCCGGTGCCGGGCGCATCCTGCCATGCCGGCGCGCCGCCACAAGTATCGACAGCCCGCCTCGGCGCGCGGCAGAGTTGGGCCATGCTCGACCCCGTCACGCTCGAAGTGCTGGGCCGCAAGGTGACCGCGGCGGCCGAAGGCATGGGCTACACCCTGCAGCGCAGCGGCCGCACGCTCTATGTGAAGGAGGCGTCGGATTTCGGCACCGGCCTGGTCGGGCTGGACGGGCGCTTCTTCGGCTATCCGCGGACCATCGGCGTCAGCCACTTCCTGGACCTGGATTGCGGCCCGACCATCCGCGCCGTGCCCGACCTCGAGCCCGGCGACGTCATCCTGACCAACCACCCCTATGCGTCGGAGGGGCTGTCCACCCACCTGCCGGACCTGCACCTGATCCGGCCCTATTTCCACGACGGGCGCATCGTCGCCCATGGCTGGTGCTTCGTGCATTCGGCCGATATCGGCGGCCGCGTGCCCAGCTCGATATCGCCGTCCAACACCGACCTGTTCCAGGAAGGGCTGATGATCCCGCCGATGAAGCTGGTGCGGCGCGGCGAGCTGAACCCGGAGGTGGTGGCGCTCTATCGCGCCAATGTCCGCACGCCCGACCAGAACATGGGCGACATCCGGGCGCAGCTGGCGGCGCTGCATGTCGGCGGCCTGCGCGTGGCGGAGATGATCGCGAGCCACGGCGTCGAGACCGTCCTGGCCGCGCAGGAGGCGCTGCAGGACTACGCCGACCGCAAGGCCCGCGCCGTGCTGGCGCGCATCCCGGACGGCGACTACGAATTCTGGGACTACCTCGACGACGACATGGTCAGCACCTTCCCGGTGCGCATCCGCCTGACGCTGCGCAAGCGCGGCGAGGCGATCGAGCTGGATTTCGAGGGCACCGACCCGCAGGTGGCCACCGCCTACAACATCCCCACCATGGGGCGCCGCCATGCCTGGTTCACCGCGCGCATCATCGGCTGCGTCTCCACCCATGACCCGACCATCCCGATGAATGCCGGCGTCTATCGCTGCATCACCGCCAAGGCGCGCCCCGGCAGCCTGGTGAATGCCGAGCCGCCGGCCGCCGTCGGCGTGCGCCAGCCGAGCGGGCGGCGCATCTTCGACATGGTGACCGGCGCGCTGCTGAAGGGCGACCCGACGCTGATGGCCGCGGCCTCGGGCGGCGTCTCCACGCCCGTGGTGCTGGCGGAGGAGGAGACCACCCAGGGCGACCGCAACGTCATCGTGCTGGAGCCGATGATCGGCGGCATGGGCGCGCGCGCCGGGCATGACGGCGTGGACGGGCGCGACAGCGGCACCTCCAACCTGGCGAACAACCCGCTCGAGAGCATCGAGGCCGCGGCTTCGGTCCTGGTGCGCAACTATGCGCTGCGCGCCGACAGCGGCGGCCCGGGGCGCTGGCGCGGCGGCTGCGGCCTGGAATTCACCTTCGAGGTGCTGCGCGACGGCTGCACCGTGCTGGCGCGCGGGATGGAGCGCTGCCGCTTCCCGCCCTGGGGCGCGATGGGCGGCCGGCCCGGGGCGCCGTTCCGCGTCATCCTCAACCGCGGCCGCCCGACCGAGCAGGTGATCGGCAAGATCGACCTGCTGGAGGTGGAGGCCGGCGACACGGTCACCATCCTGACGCCCGGCGCGGGCGGCTATGGCGATCCCTTCGCGCGCGATCCGGCCGCGGTGCTGCGCGATGTGCGGCTCGGGCTGGTCGGCGCGGAGGCCGCGGCGCGCGACTATGGCGTGGCGATCCGCGACGGCGTGCTGGACGCGGCGGCGACCGTCGCGCTGCGCGCCGCGCGCCCGCCGCGCGCGAACGAGGGCTTCGACTTCGGCGAGGAACGCGAGGCCTATGAGGCGGTCTTTCCCGACGCGGCGCAGACACGTCTGAACGCGGCGCTGTTCGGCAAGCCGAAGCGCCAGCGCGGCAGGTTGCGGCGGCGCATCCTGGAAGCCGCGGTGCCCGACATGCCGCGCGCCGGCCACCGCCCGCTGACCGAGGTGCTGGCCGACCCCGCCGCGGCGCGGGCGCGCTTCGAGGCCGCCTTCGCGGACCTGCTGGCGTGACCGGGGCGATCCGCGTCGGCATCGATGTCGGCGGCACCTTCACCGATTTCGTCCTGGCCGGCGCGCCGGGCGGCCTCGTGTTCCACAAGGAGCCGAGCACGCCGCACGATCCCTCGGCCGCCGTCGAATCCGGCCTGCTGGCGCTGGTGCAGAAGGCCGGGATAGGGATGGGCGATGTCGGCCTGCTGGTGCACGGCACCACGCTCGGGCTGAACGCCATCATCCAGCGGCGCGGCGGGCCGATCGGGCTGGTGGTCTCGCCGGGCAACCGCGACGTGCTGGAGATCGCGCGCTGCCGCATGCCGAATTCCGTGGACTTCCACCTGACGAAGGAGGAGCCGCTGGTCCCGCGCGACCTCTCCTTCGAGATCCCGGCGCGGATCAGGGTGGACGGCACGGTGCTGATGCGCCCGGACGCCGCGGATTACGACCGCATCGCGGGCGCGCTCGGCCAGGCGAAGGTCGCGACCGTCGCGGTGATGCTGCTGCACAGCTACCTGCATCCGGCGCTGGAGGCCGAGGTGGCGGCGGAGCTGGGCAGGCGCCTGCCGGGCGTGCCCGTCTCGGCCTCCGCCGCCATCTGGCCCGAGATGCGCGAATACGAGCGCGCGCTGGTGGCCGTGCTGAACGGCTTCATCGCGCCGCTGATGCAGGGCTATTTCGCGCGGCTGGAGGAGCGGCTCTCGGTCCGCGGGCTGCGCGCGCCGATCACCATCACCACCTCCAACGGCGGCACGGTGGCGCTGCGCAGCGCCCGCGCGCGGCCGATCGAGACGGTGCTGTCGGGCCCGGCCTCCGGCGTCGTCGCCGCGGCGCGCGCGGCGGAGCGCACGCCGCATCAGCGGCTGATCACGCTCGACATGGGCGGCACCAGCTGCGACATCGCGCTGACGCGATCGGGCGCGCCGGAATACACCACGCGCACCACGGTCGGCGACTTCCCGCTGGTGCTGCCGGTGGTCAATGTCTCGGCCATCGGCGCGGGCGGCGGCTCCATCGTCTGGATGGACCCGCAGGGCGTGCTGAAGGTGGGGCCGCGCCGCCGCCGGGGGGG
>NZ_JBWXTD010000003.1:143624-183630 GCF_056682175.1 Falsiroseomonas sp. RANM36 | reverse complement strand
CCTGGGGGGGGTGGGCCCGGGGGGGGGGGGGGTCGGGGGGGCCGCGCCGCGCCGGCGCCGCGCCCGGCCCGGTCTGCTACGGCCGCGGCGGCACCGAGCCCACCGTGACCGACTGCTACCTGGCCTGCGGCTTCGTGGACCCGGCCGGCTTCCTCGGCGGCCGGATGCGGCTCGATCGCGCCGCGGCGGAAGCCGCGCTGGCGCCGATCGCGGCGCGGCTCGGCTTCTCCGGCCCGGATGCGCCGGCGCGCGCGGCGCATGCGGCGCTGCGCGTGGCGACGGCGGTGATGGCGACCGAGCTCGCCAAGGGCCTGGCGCAGCGGGGCGAGGATGCGGCGAGCTTCGCGCTGATGCCCTTCGGCGGCGCCGGGCCGACGCATGCCAACCTGCTGGCGGAGGAAGCCGGTCTGACCGCGGTGCTGGTGCCCTTCGCCGCCAGCACCTTCTGCGCGCTCGGCGCGGTGCTGGCCGACCTGAAGCGCGACTTCGTCCGCTCGCTGCGGCTGCGGACCTGGCCGGCGGAGGCGCAGGCGACGGCGGCGCTGGTCGCGGCGCTGGCCGAGCTCTCCCGCGCCGCGGAGGCCTGGCTGGCGCAGGAGGGCCACGCCATGACGCATGTCACGCTCGAGCCGAGCGCCGAGATGCGCTACGCGGGGCAGAGCTTCGAGCTGACGGTGGATTTCCCGCCCGCCACCTTCGACGGCGCGCCGGCCGCGGTGGCCGCCGCCGTGGCCGAGGCTTTCCACCGCGCGCATGAGGCGGTGTACGGCTTCCGCGACGCCGAGAGCGCGATCGAGATGACCGCCTTCCGCGTGCGCGCGACGGGGCATCTGCCGCCGCTCGCCCTGCCCGATGCGCCGGCGCGGCCCGCGGCGGCGGCGCTCGGCACGCGGCGCGTCTTCACCGCGCAGGGCTGGCGGGACTGGCCGGTGCATGCGCGCGACCGCCTCGGCCGCGCGGCGCGGATCGCCGGACCCGCGATCATCGAGCAGCAGGACAGCACGCTGGTGCTGCTGGATGGCTGGGGCGCGGAGGTGGATCCGCGCGGCAACCTGGAACTGCGGCGGCGCTGAGGCGGCGCGCTTGCGTCGCGCTGCCCCGCGACGCAAGCTTCCCCGAGCGAAGAGACAGGGAGATGCGCGGCGTGCCTGGACCCTTCCTGACGGGGCTGCTGCGCGCAGCCTGCCTCGCAATCGTCGCGGCGCTGGGACAGCCCGCGCTGGCCCAGAACTGGCCGGAGCGGCCGATCCGGTTGGTCATTCCCTTCGGACCGGGCGGCGTCAGCGACGGCATCGGCCGCATCGGCGCGGAATGGCTCTCCCGCCATGTCGGCCAGCCGGTGGTGGTGGAGAACCGCCCCGGCGGTGGCGGCGCCATCGGCATGGAAGCCGTGCTGCGCAGCCCGGCGGACGGCTACACGCTGCTGCATGCCAGCGCATCGCATGTCGTGGTGCTGCCGCTGATGCAGCGCCTGCCCTTCGATCCGCAGCGGGACTTCGCGCCGATCTCCATCATCGCCGGCAATTCGCTGGTGCTCGGCGTCTCGACCAGCCTTGGCCCGAAGACGCTGGCGGAGTTCCGCGACTACGTCGCGGCGCGGCCTGGCCAGCTCGACTACGCATCGGGCGGCACGGGCGGGCTCAGCCATCTCGGCATGGCCTATCTGCTGCAGCGGATGGGCCTGCGGATGGAGCACGTGCCCTACCGCAGCGGGCCGCTTGCGATGCAGGACGTGATGGGTGGGCGCATCCATGTCTATCTCGGCAACGCCGTGGAGATGATGCCGGCGCGCGAGGCCGGCACGCTGCGCACCATCGCGGTGACGGGCGCGCAGCGCAGCGCGCTGCTGCCCGACGTGCCGACCGTGGCGGAGCAGGGCTATCCCGGCTTCCAGATCGGCACCTGGAACGGGCTGGCCGCGCCCGCCGGCGTGCCGGCCGAGATCCGCGAGCGCATCGGCGCCATCATGGTGCGCGCCTGCGCCGATGACGGCGTGCGCACCGCGCTGCTGCGCCTCGGCACCGATCCGGTCTGCAGCACGCCGCAGGGAATGGCGGAGGCGATGCGCGCCATGACGCCGGTGATGCGCGAGGCCATCGCGCTGTCCGGCGCGACGGTGAACTGATGGCCTCGGCCGCGGAGGTCTTCCTGCGACAGCTCGGCGCCAGCGGCGTCGAGTATTTCTTCGCCAATGGCGGCACCGACTTCCCCCCGATCGTCGAGGCCTATGCGGCGCTGGAGGGCAGCAACCACCGCCTGCCGCGGCCGATGACGGTGCCGCACGAGAACGCCGCCGTGGCCATGGCCCATGGCGTGACGATGATCACCGGCAGGCCGCAGGCGGTGATGGTGCATGTGAATGTCGGCACGGCGAACACGCTCAACGGGCTGCTGAACGCGAACCGCGACCACACGCCGGTCTTCGTGCTCGCCGGCCGCACGCCCTATGCCGAGAAGGGCCGGCCCGGCGCGCGCACGCGCCACATCCACTGGGCGCAGGAGATGTTCGACCAGGCGGCCATGGTGCGCGAGGCGGTGAAGTGGGACGGCGAGCTGCGCCAGCCGGAGCAGGCGGGGGATCTGGTGACGCGCGCGCTCGCCATCGCCATGGCCTCGCCGCGCGGGCCCGTCTACGCCACGCTGCCGCGCGACACGCTTGCCGCGCCGGCCGATGGCGCGGTGGTGCGCGAGCCCGTGGCGCCGCCCGCCGCGCCGCTGCCCGACCCGGGCGCGCTGGAAGCGGCCGCGCGGATGATCGCGGCGGCGGAGCGGCCGCTGCTCATCAGCTCGGCCGCGGGGCGCACCCGCGCCGGTTTCGACGCGCTGTCGGCCTTCGCCACGCGCTTCGCCGTGCCGGTGATCAGCTTCATGCCGCGCTTCGTGAACATCGCCGCGGACCATCCCATGCATATGGGCTACGAGCCCGGACCGCTGCTGGCCAAGGCCGACTGCGTGATCGTGCTGGACACCGACGTGCCATGGATCCCGCATCTCCAGGGGCCGCCCGAGGGCTGCCGCGTGGTCCATGTCGGCGAGGATCCGCTCTTCGCGCGCTATCCGATGCGCAGCTTCCCGATGGATCTGGCGATCACCGCCACGCCGGCCGCCGCGCTTGGCGGGATCTCGGCCGCGCTCGCGCCGCTGCTGGCGCAGGGGGCGGAGGCGGTGCGGCGCCGCGCCGCGGAATACGGCGCGCTCTCCGCCAGGCAGCGCGCGACGTGGAAGGCGAGCATGGCCGCGCCGCCCGCGGGGGCGATCACGCCGGAGTGGATCAGCCACTGCCTGGGCGAGGCGCTGGACGAGGATGCGATCGTCGTCAACGAATATCCGCTGCGGCAGGCCCATTGCCCGCGCAATCGCCACGGCACCTTCTACGGCCAGAGCACCGCGGGCGGGCTCGGCTGGGGGTTCGGCGCGGCGCTGGGCGCGAAGCTCGCGGCGCCGGACCGGCTGGTGGTCGCGACGCTCGGCGACGGCGCCTATGTGTTCAACAACCCGACCGCCTGCCACTGGGTGGCCGAGGCGCATGGCCTGCCGGTGCTGGTGATCGTGTTCAACAACGGGATGTATGCGGCGGTGCGGAACTCCACGCTGGCGATGTATCGCGACGGCGCCGCCGCGCGCACCGGCGCCGACCTGTTCGCCGACCTGCGCCCGGCGCCCGCCTTCGAGAAGCTGGCCGAGGCGAGCGGCGGCCATGGCGAGCGGGTGACAGACCCGGCGGAACTGCCCGCCGCGCTCCGGCGCGCCATCGCCGTGGTGACGCGGGAGCGCCGCCAGGCGCTCCTCAACGTCGTCTGCGAATACTGAGCAGGGCTGCCGCGGCGCTCAGCGCGCCGGCGCCCGCGCATCCCGCGCCAGCGTCTCCTCGTCCATCCGCGCGGTGAAGGAAAGCCGCGTGGCGTTGACCGCCCAGACCGCGGACAGGGTGACCACCGGGATGATCGCGTTGTCCTCCATCGCCGTGCGGATCCCCTGCGAGACGATGCGCGCGCGCTCGGCCTCGTCCAGCACCTCCAGGCTCGCGCGCGTCAGCCGGTCCACCTCCGGATTGGAGTAGCGCATGCGGTTGAAGGTGCCGAAGCGCGGATCGACGCCGCGGGTGTGCAGCAGCGAGGCGAGCATGTAGGTCGCGTCGCCGGTCAGCGTGCCCCAGCCGTTCATCGTCAGGCTGTAGTCGCCGCGCGTGAAGTTGGTGAAGTAGACGGAGGTGGGCTGCGCGTTCACTTCGGCGGTGATGCCGATCTGCGCAAGCGACTGGCCGAGCGCGGCGCAGACCCGTGCATCGCCGGCGAAGCGGTCATTGGTGCAGTGCAGCTGGATGCGGAAGCCGCGCGGATAGCCCGCTTCCGCCAGCAGGCGCCGTGCCTCCGCGGGGTCGTAGCGCAGCGGGGGCGTGTCGCGCGGCACCCCGAAGAAGCTGGCGGGCAGCGGCGTGTTCGCCGGCTCCGCCAGGCCTTCCATGATGCTGCGGGCCATGCCGTTGCGGTTGATGGAGAGCGACAGCGCCTGGCGTACCCGCGGGTTGCGCAGCGGGCTGCGCGCGAAGGGCTGCCCGTCATTGTCGGTGACGAGCGGCGAGGCGTCCCGCCCGTCCGGCTGCAGCAGGAAGACGTAGATCGAGGGAACCTGCAGGACCTCGAGGTTGGCGGTGCGGCGCAGCGTTGTCACGCTGGCGGGCGGAACGTAGTTGATCAGGTCCACGCCGCCGGCCAGCAGCGCCGCCACGCGCGCGCTGTCGTTCGAGATCTCGCGCATCGTCACGCGCCGGAAATGCGGGGCATCGCCCCAGTAGCGGTCGAAGCGTTCCAGCACCAGGTCGCCGCGCGGCTCCCACGAGACATACCGGTACGGCCCCGTTCCGATGGCCGCGCCGCCGCTGCGGAAGGCGGCGTTGTCCGCGCCCTGGGCGGCGCGCGCCTGCACGATGAAGACGCGGTCGAGCTCCGCGAGCAGCGTGGCCGAGGGGCCGTGCGTCAGGAAGCGCACGGTGTGGTCGTCCACCACCACCGTCTCCTTGATCGAGCGCACATAGGCGCCGAGGCCGCCCGTGCCGGCGACCACGGTGGGGATGCGCTCGACCGAGAACTTGACGTCGGCGGCCGTGAAGGGCGTGCCGTCATGCCAGAGCACGCCGCGCCGCAGCTTGAACTCCCAGGTCATGTCGTCCACCCGGCGCCAGCTTTCGGCCAGGTTGGGCTGCAGCTCCATCTCCGGCGAGCGCCGCACCAGCGCGTCGAAGATGTTGCGCAAGGCGGAGGCGTGCTGCCCCGCCGAGGAGAAATGCGGGTCGATCGAGAGCGGGCCCGACCGCACGCCGAAGGTGGTCTCCTGCGCCATCGCCGCCATGGCGGACAGCAAGCCGCCGAGAGCCAGCGCCCCCAGCATGGATCGCATCCTGCGCATCGTCGTTCTCCCTGTGCTTGTTGCGGCGCGGCAGAGTAGAGCGTGGCGGCAGCACGGCAAGCGAGAAGCGGCAAGGCCATTGACACGCGCCGTGCCTGCCCGAGAGTCACGGTCCGGCTTCGTGCAGCCGCGGGGGAGGAACACCGATCATGCAACGCCGCAAGCTTCTGCTGGCCGCGGCCGGCGCGTCCATGCTGCTGCGCGCCCCGGCGGTGAGGGCGCAGGGCTTCACCCAGACCCTGCGCATCATCGTGCCCTTCGGGCCGGGCGGCACCAGCGACATCCTGGCGCGACTGATCGCGCCCTCGCTGCAGGCGCGCATCGGACAGAACGTGGTGGTGGAGAACCGCCCCGGGGCCGGCGGCAACATCGGCGCCGACGCCGTGGCCAAGAGCCGGCCCGACGGCTCCATGATGGTGCTGCTGGACATCTCCGTGCTGGCGACGAACCCGCACCTGTTCCCGCGCCTGCCCTTCGACGTGGAGCGCGACCTGGCACCGGTGCAGATGGTGGTGTACGCGCCCTACATCCTGGCGGTGAACAACACGCTGCCGGTGCAGAACGCCGCCGAGCTTGCCGCCTATGCGAAGGCCAATCCGGGGAAGCTCAATGCCGCCAATTCCGGCACCGGCACGCTGACCCACCTGGTCGCGCTTGCGCTTGCCGCGCATTGGGGCGGCGCGATGGAGCATGTGCCCTATCGCGGTGGCGCGCCGGCGCTGCTGTCGCTGGTGTCGAACGAATCCAACCTGACCATGGCCGGCGCGACGCAGTCCATGAACTACGTCGTGCAGGGCCAGATGCGCGGGATCGCGGTGACCGGACCGCGCCGCTTCGACAACCTGCCGAACCTGCCCACCTTCCGCGAGCTGGGCTGGCCGGAGCCGGATTCCGGCACCTGGCAGGGCATCCTGGTGCAGGGCCAGACGCCGCCGGCGCTGGTCGCGCGCCTCGAGCAGGAGATCGCCGCGGTCCTGAACGAGCCGGCGGTGAAGGCGCGGATCGCCCAGATCGGCGGCGAGGTGCAGGCCGACGGCGCCGCCTCCTTCCGCAACCGCCTGCGCGAGCAGACCGAGAGCTACGGCCGGATCATCCGTGCCAACAACGTCCGGATCGAATGACCGCCGATCGCATGTTGCGCGTCCACGCGCATGTCGCCCCGCAGGCGGGGCTGGCGGACCAGTTCACGGAGGCGCGGCTGCGCGCGGCGCGGGCGCCGCGCGCGCCGCGCATCGTCCTGACCCATGGCGACACGGCGGAGACGCTGGAGGCCGCGCTGGCGGAAGCCGAGGTGCTGTTGCTGACCGGCGCCGCGCCGCTGCACGACCTGGCCCGGCGCGCGCCGCATCTGCGCTGGATCAGCTACACCAGCGCCGGGGTGGAAGGGCTGCTGAAGCAGGAGATCCCGCCGTACATCGCGCTGACCAACGCCAGCGGCACGCATGTGCCGAAGGCGGCGGAATTCGCGCTTGCCGCCGTGCTGATGTTGAACAACGCCATCCCGTACCTGGTCACCGCGCAGCGCGCGCGTCGCTGGGCGCCGCGCGCCGGCGGCACGCTGGCGGGAAAGACGGCGCTGATCCTCGGCATGGGCGCGCTCGGCGGCGCGGCGGCCGGCGCGCTGAAGGCGCAGGGCATGCGCGTGATCGGCAACAACCGCTCCGGCCGCGCGCATCCGGACGTGGACCTGATGACCAGGGGCGCCGACTTCCGGCCGCACTTGCCGCAAGCCGACTTCCTCATCATCGCGCTGCCGCTGACGCCGGAGACGCACGGCGTGGTCGGCCGCGCGGAGCTCGACGCGTTGCCGTGCCATGCGGGCGTCGTGAATATCGGGCGCGGCGAGCAGCTCGACGAGGCGGCGCTGGCCGCGAAGCTGCACGAGGGCAGCCTCGGCGGTGCGGTGCTGGATGCGCTGACGCAGGAGCCGCTTGCCGCCGACAGCCCGCTCTGGGACACGCCGAACCTGATCATCACCGCGCATTGCGGCGTCTATGACCCGACCGCCTATGGCACCCGCTGCATGGCGGCCTTCGCCGAGAACCTGGAGAGATGGCTCAGGGGCGAGGCATTGGCGCAGCTGGTGGATCGCGTCCGCGGCTACTGACCGCCCTGTCTCAGGTATCCCGCCACGCGCCGAGCGCCGCGGCCACCGCGGCCATGCCGTAGTCGCGCTCGGCGGCGGCGCGGGAGACCTTGCCGTCCAGGATGTCCGCCGCCAGCGCCTGCGGATCGCGCTGCGAAGGCGCGCCGAAGCCGCCGCCGCCGGGCGTCTGGATGCGCACCGCCTCGCCCGCCGTCAGGCGCATCGCGGTGGTGGCCGTGGGCAGCGGCGCTTCCTGCGGCGTGCCGGGGCGATGGCGCAGCGTCGCGAGCCCGCCGGGCAGCCCGCCCTCGCAGCCCGGCGCGTCCGTGACATAGCCCTCGCCGCGCGCCGTCAGCAGCGAGCCGTCCACGCGCGACGAAATCTGGCGCGCGAGGCCAAGCCCGCCGCGCCACCGCCCGGCGCCGCCGGAATCCGGCACCAGCGCATACGCGTCCACCAGCAGCGGATACTCGATCTCCAGCGCCTCCGCCGGCAGGTTGGACGAGTTCACCGTGTGCACCTGCGCCGCATCGGCGCCATCCGCGCCGCAGGTCGCCCCGATTCCGCCGGCCAGCGTCTCGAGATAGACATACGGGCCGCCATTGCGCCGCTCGCCGGCGACCAGCAGCAGCGGCACGGAATCATGGCTCATCGCCATGCGGCGCTCCGGCGCGACGGCGCGGTTCATCGCGTCGAAGATGGCGCCGGCGGCGCGGTTGCAGGTGATGGCGCGCACCGCGGTCGCGGCGGGGAAGCGCGGGCTGAGGATGCTGCCCTCCGGCGCGGTCAGGCGCACCGTGTCGAACAACCCGCTGTTCGCCGGCAGGTCGGGATCGAGCAGCGCCTTCACGGCGTAGTAGCAGGTGGCTTCCAGGGCCACGCCCGCGACATTCATCGCGCCGCGCGCCTGCGGGGCGGAGCCCTCGAAATCCAGCAGCAGGTCGCTGCCCTTCACCGCCACGCGCACGGCAAGGCGGATCTTCTCGCCACCCGGCACGCCATCGGAATCCATCCAGCGCTCGCCATGCCATTCGCCATCCGGCATGGCGGCGATGCGCGCGCGGAGGCGCCGCGCCGTGTAGGCGATGAGGTCGTCGATCGCGCGTTCCACCGCCGCGATTTCGTCGGCCGCCACCAGGCGCCGCATCAGGTCAGCGCCGCGGCGGTTCACCGCGATCTGCGCGCGGAGATCCAGCGTGCGCTCCACCGGCTCCCGCGAATTGTGCGCGATCATGCGCAGCAAATCCTCGTCCACCTCGCCGGCCCGCGCGATGCGCATCACGGGGATGCGCAGCCCTTCCTCGAAGATCGAGCGCGCGGTCTGCGACATGGAGCCGGGATAGGGGCCGCCGACATCCGAATGGTGCCCCGTGTTCACCGCGAAGAAGGCGACGCGCTGATCGAAAAAAATGGGCGTGACGATGGTGATGTCCGGCTGGTGCGTGCCGCGCGCCAGGAACACGTCGTTGCAGACGAAGGCGTCGCCGTCCTTCATCGCCTCGACCTGCGTGTGTTCCAGCACGCTGCGCACGGCGCCGAGCAGCGAACCCAGATGCAGCGGCATATGCGCGGCCTGCGCGATGCAGCGGCCCTTCGCGTCGAACATGCCGACCGAGCAGTCCTTGCGCTCCTTGATGTTGGTGGAGAAGGAGGCGCGGATGAGGATGTGGCCCATCTCCTCCGTGATGGAGAGCAGGCGGTTGGCGAAGACCTCCATCGCCACCGGGTCGGCGGCCGGTGCCGGGTTGGTGTCAGGCATGGGCCAGCGCCTCCTGCGATGCGGCGCTGCGGGCGGTCTGGCGCAGCACGATGTTGCCCTCGGCATCGAGCTCCACCACCTGGCCGGGAAAGGCGACCGTGGTGGCGCTCATCTCCTCGATGACGGCAGGCCCGACCAGGCGTGCGCCGGCGGGCAGCCTGTCGCGGTCATAGACCGGCGTGCCGCGCCAGCCGATCTCGCGGTCGAAATAGACGCGGCGTGCGCCGATGCGCGCCGCCTCCGGCGAGCCCTCCTGCGGCGGCGGCTCCGGCGCGCCGCGCGGCACGCGGCCGAGCGCGGTAAGGCGGCAATTCACCAGTTCCACGGTGCGGCCCGGGATGGCGTAGCCATAGGTGCGCTCATGCTCCACCGCGAAGGCGTCCATCAGCGCGGGCAGGTCCATTCCGCCTTCGGGCAGCTTCACACGCACCTCGAAGTTTTGGCCGTCATAGCGCAGGTCCACCGCGCGGCTGGCGTCGCGCCGCGACTGCGGCACGCCTTCGCCCTCCAGCCAGGATTGCGCGTCGCGCTCCATCTCCGCGAACAGCGCGGCGGCGTTGGACCAGCTTGCCTCGTCCAGCGGCGCGATGGCGGTGCGGACGAAGTCCAGCGCGATGTCCGCCAGGAGGATGCCCCGCGCGCACATGGTGCCAGGCTCGCGCGGCACGACCACGACAGGGATGCCGCATTCGCTGGCGACTTCGGTCGCATGCAGCGGGCCGGCGCCGCCATAGGCGAACAGCGCGAAGCGTTCCGGCGCATAGCCGCGTTCCGTCGTCACGCCGCGGATCGCGCGGCCCATGTTCGCGACGGCGACGCGGATGATGCCGAGTGCCGCTTCCTCCACCGAAAGGCGCAGCGGCGTCGCGATCTTTTCGCTCACTGCGCGCCGCGCGGCCGCGGCGTCCACGGGCATCGCGCCGCGCAGCAGGGCGATGGGGTCGAGGCGGCCGAGCACGATGTTCGCATCCGTCAGCGTCGGCTCCGTGCCGCCCTTGCCATAGGCGACCGGCCCGGGATCGGCGCCGACGCTGCGCGGCCCCACCTTCAGCCCGCCGCCGCCGTCGATGAAGGCGACGCTGCCGCCGCCCGCACCGATCACGTCGATGCCGATGGCCGGCACCTTCACCGGATGGCCCGCGACGTCGCGTGACGAGGTGGAGGTCGGCGCGCCATCCGCGATCACCGACACATCGGTGGAGGTGCCGCCGACATCGAAGGTGACGACGTTCGGAAAACCCGCCGCGCCCGCGACCACGGCGGCGCCGATCACGCCGGCGGCGGGGCCGGAGAGGCAGGTGCGCACTGGCGCCGCACCGGCCGTCGCCACGGACATCAGCCCGCCATTGGAATGCACCGTGTAGGGGCCGGGCACGATGCCCGCGCCCTTCAGCCGCGCCTGAAGCTTGTCCAGGTAGCGCGCCATGCGCGGACCGACATAGGCGTTCATCACCGTGGTGGAGAACCGGTCGAATTCGCGGAATTCCGGCAGGACCTCGGCGGATATCGAAAGATACGCCTCGGGCGCGATGCGTTGCAGCACGCGCTTCGCCGCCGACTCGTGCCGCGGGTCGCGCCAGGCATGCAGGAAGCCGACAGCGATGGCTTCCACGCCCTGCACCAGCAGCGCGCGTGCGGCCTGTTCGACCTCCGCCTCGTCCAGCGCCTGCAGTACCGTGCCCTCGGCCGCCAGGCGCTCGGCGATCTCGATGCGGCGTCGGCGCGGCACCAGCGGTTCCGGGCGCTTCACGGTGTAGTCGTAGAGATGCGGGCGCGTCTGGCGGCCGATCTCCAGCACGTCCCGAAAGCCCTTCGTCGTCAGCAAGCCGGTGCGGGCGCCGCGGCGCTCGATCACCATGTTGGTCGCGACCGTGGTGCCATGGCCGAGGAACACCACCTCCGCCGCCGCGCCCTGCGCGCGGGCCAGCAGGCCGATGATGCCGGTCTCGATCGCCTCGGAGGGATCGTGCGGCGTCGAGGGAACCTTGTGGAAGGTGATGCGGCCCGTCGCATCGTCCACCAGGGCAAGGTCGGTGAAGGTTCCGCCGACATCGAGGCCGATCCGCAGCCGTCGTGCCATCTCCGCGCATCCCACGCTGTGCCGCAAGCGAGCCTTGCATTGCGGGGCGGGGGCGTCGAGACGGAACATGCGCTGCCCCGCCGATTGTCGGCATGCGATCCGCTGGCTACCGTGGCGCCGAGCAAGGAGGTGCCCGATGCCGCGACGCGTGCCGGTGCTGATCGCCGGCGGCGGGCCGGTGGGGCTGACCCTCGGCATCGACCTCGCGCATCGCGGCGTGCCCTCGCTTCTGGTGGAGCCGCGGCACGGGCCGACGCAGCACCCGAAGGCAACGCTGCTCGGCGCGCGCTCCATGGAGCTGTTCCGGCGCTGGGGCCTGGACGAGCAGGTCTACGAAGCCTGCATGCCGCAGAACGACGCCTACTACATCGTCTTCTGCGACCGTCTGGCGGGCCATGAGATCCACCGCTTCGCCTCCCCGCCCGTCGCGGCGATCCGCGCGCGCGATCCGGCGGCTGCCGCGCGATGGCGCGAACTCGCCTGGTCGCCCTATGGCAAGACGCAGATCGGGCAGCAGGCGCTGGAGCCGGTGCTGCTTAAGCACGCGGCAGGGCTGTCGCCGCTGACCATGCGGCATGGCTGGCGCCTCGCGGCCTTCGAGGATCGCGGCGACCATGTGCTGGCGACGCTGGAGGACGAGGCCGGCGCGACCGAGCAGGTGGAGGCGGACTACCTTGTGGGCTGCGACGGCGGCGCCTCGCTGGTGCGCAAGACGCTGGGCATCCCGATGGTCGGCCGCGGGCGGATGCGCAGCAACCTCTCCTTCCTGTTCCGCAGCGCCGACTTCCTGCGCGCGCATGGGAAGGGCCTGGCGAATCTCTATTTCTGCTTCACGCCGGGCTGCTACGGCGTGTTCACCGCGATCGACGGGAAGGATCTCTGGAACTACCAGTTCTACTGGGCCGACCCGTCGCGCGAGGGCGCCGACGATCCCGCCGCCGTGCTGCATGCCGCCATGGGCGCGCCCTTCGATTTCGAACTGGTCGGCACCACGCATTGGCATCATCACCAATCCGTCGCGGCGGAGTGGCGGCGCGGCCGCGTCTTCCTCGCCGGCGACGCGGCGCATCTGTTCGTCCCCACCGGCGGCGTCGGCATGAACACCGGCATCGGCGACGCCTGCGACCTCGCCTGGAAGCTTTCGGCCGTTCGCGAAGGCTGGGCGGGCGAGAAGCTGCTGGACAGCTACGAGGCCGAGCGCAAGCCGGTGGCGATCCGCAATTCCATCATCTCCGCGACCAACTCCGACCGCATCGACATGGTGATGGCGGAAACGCCCGCTTTCATCGGCGAGGACAGCGAACGCGGCGCGGCGGCGCGCGCGCGGCTGAAGCAGCGCATCGCCTGGATGTCGCGGCAGTTCAACTCGGCGGGCGTGCATCTCGGCTACCGCTACGCGGACAGTCCGGCGATCGTCCCGGATGGCACCCACGAGCCGCCCGACGATCCGAACCAGGTGGTGCCCTCCACCTGGCCCGGCAGCCGCTTCCCGCATGCCTGGCTGCCGGATGGGCGCAGCACGCTGGACCTGCTCGGCCCCGGCTTTTCGCTCATTGGCGCCGGCATGGACGCCGAGGCGTCGCGGCTTCTGGCCGCGCTGCGCGACGGAGGCGTGCCCGTGAGCACGCAGCGCTGCGATGCCGCTGTGCTCGAAGGCCCTCGCCTCATCCTGGTGCGACCCGACGGACATGTGGGATGGCGCGGCGCGGCCGATCCGGCGGAGCCGGAGGCCATCGTCGCGCGAGTGACGGGAAGGGATTGAGCCATGGCGGTGGAATACGCTCCACGCGGCCTGCTCGGCGTGCTGACGCCGCAGGCGAACACGACGGTGGAGCCCGAATTCGCGGCGCTGCTGCCGCCCGGCACGGCGATGCTGAACGCACGCATGACCAGCACGAAGCCCACCATCATCGCGCGGCTGCTGGACTATCTCGCCGCGCTCGAGACCTGGTCCGACCAGTTCGCCAACGCCCCCGTCGGCGCCATCGCCTTCGCCTGCACCGGCGCCTCCTACTTCGCCGGCGTGGCGGAGGAGGAGGCTGCGGTCGCGCGCATCACCGCCGCGCGCGGCGTGCCCTTCGTCACGGCCGGCCATGCGGTGCGCGACGCCTTCCGCGCGTTGGGCGCGAAGCGCATCGGCCTGGTCAGCCCCTATCCGCAGGACCTGACGGATGCGGGCATCGCCTATTTCACCGCGCTCGGCTTCGAGGTCGCGCGCGTCTCCGGCTCGGTCCTGCAGGACGGCGTCTTCCACCCGATCTACGCAATGAGCGGGGAGGGCGCGCACCAGGCGCTGCTCGCGCTGGATCCCACGGGGCTGGACGCGATCGCGATGCTGGGAACGGGCATGCCGACCCTGCTGCCGATCCGCCGCACGCCCTTCCATGGCGGCGTGCCGGTGCTGTCCTGCATGCTGGCGCTGGCCTGGCGCAGCCAATGCGCGCTGGATCGGGCGCCGCCGGGGCGCGACAACCTTCTGGCCTGGGTGCGCAGCGAGGGCTGGGGCGCGCGCTACGAGGCCCGCGCCGTCACAGGCGCCGGCGGCGGCCGGCCGGACTGACCGCGCCGACCCCTCTTGATCCGACGCGGTAGGACCGGGATGTTCCCGCCCCGTCGCGCCGGGCCGGCGCGGCTGCCACAGGAGACGCACCGCGCATGAGCCAGTCCGGGCCGTTCTATCTGCGTTGGCGCCCCGCCGGGACGGCGGCGCCGGAACTCGAGCGCTTCGACGACCTCGATGCCGCCCTGGATGCCGTGGAGGCGCGCTGGGCGACGCTGCGCGATCAGGCGCCGCAGATCCTGGATGGCCGCAAGGTGCTGATCCTCAGCACGGCCGAACTCCAGGGCGAGTTCGACGCGGCGCCGGAGGCCTGAGCCGGGCGGCGCCGCGGTGCCTCAGAGCGACCCGTGGCGCGACTCGTGCTCCGACATCAGGCGCGTCAGCAGGTCGTGGAAGCGCTTGGCGGCCACCGGGCTCATGATGATGCGGTGCAGCAGCTGCACATCCATCGGGCCGCCCCCCTGCTGCTGCTGCAGGTCCCAGTTCTGGTTGACGCCGAAGGTCAGCACCACTTCCTCGCGCGTGCTGGTGGCGCTGCACACGTTGCAGTAGCTGCTCTTCAGCTGCGAGGTGTCGAGCTTCATCTCCGGCTGGGTCGGCGGCTGCGCCATCTCGATGCTCCTTGTGCCGCGCGATCGCTGCCGGGGTTTCGGGCGTCAACGCGGGGTTGTGCGGACGATATCGGTGGCGCCGCGCAGCGGCAAGCGCCGGCGGGGCGTTGCATTTCCCCACCGATGGACGATGCTCGACGCGGCCGGCGCTGCACGTGCCGCTTGTGTGGATGACCATGGACCGCAACCGCACCGCACCGCATCTGCTTCGCCTCGCGGCGCTGCCCGTCGCGCTCGCCCTGGCCGGTGCCGCCGCGGCGCAGCCGGCGCCGCGGCTGGCCGAAGGCGAGTTCGACTGCCTGATGGACGCGGCCCAGCGCGTGAAGCTCGGCGCCTCCGTCACCGGGCTGATCCGCAGCGTGCAGGTCAGTCGCGGCGACGTGGTGCGCCAGGGCCAGGTGGTGGCGCTGCTGGCGGCCGAGGTGGAGGAGGCGAACCTCGCCCTCGCCCGCGTCCGCGCGGAGAACGACGCGCCGGTGGCCAGCGCCGAGCAGCGCGCCGAATACGCGGAGCGCCGCGCCGGGCGGCTGCAGCGCCTGCGCGCCAGCAGCGCGGTCAGCGAGCGCGAATACGACGAGGCCGCCACCGAGGCCCGCGTGGCGGCGCTGACGCTGCGCGACGCGCAGATGAACCTGCAGGCCGCCCGCGCCGAGCTGCTGCGTGCCGAGGAGCAGGTGGCGCAGCGGCGCATCCTGAGCCCGGTGGACGGCATCGTGGTGGAGCGTCACCTCGCCGCCGGCGAATACCTGCACGAGCAGGCGCAGCTGCTGACGCTCGCGCAGATCGATCCGATCCATGTCGAGGTGTTCCTGCCGGTTTCCTATTTCGGGCAGGTCAAGCTCGGCGACATCGCGACGGTGCTGCCGGAGGCGCCGGTGGGCGGCGTCCACGCGGCCGAGGTGTCGGTGGTGGACCGCGTGATGGACGCGGCCAGCGGCACATTCGGCGTGCGGCTTCGCCTGCCGAACCCCGACCTCACGCTGCCGGCGGGATTGCGCTGCCGTATTCGCTTTCGCAACCCGGGGTGAATTCGCGGTAACTTCTTGGCCATGTCGTCGGCGACTGCCGAAGACTGTCATGCTGCATGTGCGAAAGCCTGCGCGTGAAAGAAAAACATCCGGTGAACGCGTGCAGATCAATTGACGTCTCGTTTACCGTGGTTTTTCCTTCCTGATTGAAGTCGGCGCCATGCATGCGCGCGGGAGGGGGCAGCCCGTCTCGCGCCCGTTCCTGTCGCCGGCGCGTGGTGAGTGCGGGGTGATCCGATGGCGCGGGACGTCTTCAACGAGCCTCTGGAGCAACCCGGGCAGGACGTCCGAAGCAGGCGCCGGTGGCGCAGCGGCCAGGATGGCCGCAAGCCGGCACGCGGAAGCGCGAAGGCGAAGCCGCGCGCCGATCGTCGCCTGCTGCTCGAATCGCTCGAGCCGCGGGTGCTGCTTTCGGCGGACCTGGACCTGCTCGGCACCACCGCGCTCACCTCCTCGCTCGGCACGCCGGCGCCGACGGTGGATCTCGGCGGATCGAACGACGCGAGCGACTACGACATCGCGATCCACACCCAGGCCGGCGACCCTATCAGCGCGCCGGTCATCTCAGGCACGCTCGACGTGCCGGGCGAGACGGATCGCTTCAGCTTCACCCTGACAGAGACCAAGCGGGTCGTCTTCGACAGCCTGACGAACCGCAGCGACATCCTGTGGTCGCTGAGCGGGCCCGGCGGCGGGGCGGTCTCCGGCCGCCGCTTCGATCTGTCCGATGCCAACAACTTCACCAGCAACATCGGCGGCTCGCCGATCATGACCTTGCTGCCCGGCGACTACCTGCTCAGCGTGGACGGCAACGCCGCGGCGACCGGCGACTATGCCTTCCGCCTGCTGGACATGCAGCAGAGCCGCCAGGTGACCTATGGCGAGAACGTCACGGGCACGCTGGCCGAGGCGGATTTCACCGACAGCTTCCAGTTCACCGCCCAGGCCGGCGACCAGGTGTTCTTCCAGCGCACCGCGCTGTCCGGCGCGGGCACGCCGATGTGGCGGCTGATCGGGCCCGGTGGCGAGGCGCTGTTCGCCAACACCAACTTCACCGATGTGGACACCCTGACGCTGGCGACCGGCGGCCTCTACACGCTGCTGCTGGAAGGGCCGGTGAACAATACCGGCGCCGAGATCAACTACGGCTTCACCCTGCACCTGGGTTCTACCGACAGCGCGCCGCTCGTGCTGGGCGAGCTGGTCATGGGCGAGATCGAGCAGCCGGGGCGCCAGGATTCCTACAGCTTCACCCTGGCCGCCGCCGCGCGGCTCTACTTCGATTCGCTGGCCAATGATTCCGGCAAGACCTGGACGCTGGTCGGCCCGCGCGGCGTCGAGGTGAGCGGCCGGCAGTTCAACCAGTCCGACGCAAGCGCGATCGGCGGCTCTCCGCTGCTCGACCTCGTGGCGGGCGACTATACGCTGACGGTGCAGGGCAACGGCGCGAACACCGGGCGCTACGGCTTCCGCCTGCTCGACCTCGCGGATGCCACGGAGATCGCCGCGGGCGCGGCGGTGTCGGGCACGCTGAACGACCAGGGCTATGCCGCGGCGCTGATGCGCAGCACGAACGCCGCGCCGCTGACCTATCCGGAAGGCGCGACGAACCGGGCGCTGCAGAGCATCGGCACGACCACCTATGCCGGCGTGCCCGACGACGCATCTCTGAAGCCGGCGCAGCTCACGCTGGAAGCCTGGGTGCGGCGCGACGCCGATGCGCCGCAATGGGCCTCGGTCGCCATGAAGACCAGCACAAGCAACTGGAACGACGGCTACGGGCTGCACTACACGAACGACGGCTACATCAACTTCTTCGTCAACAACTACAACAACGTCCGCGTCCGCGCCCTGCTGCCGGCGAATGACTGGACGCATGTGGCCGGCACCTATGACGGCGCCAACCTCCGGCTGTTCATCGACGGCGTGGAAGCCGCGACGCTGGCCTACACCCAGCCCATCAACCACAGCAGCGCCGAGTTCCGCATCGGCACGGGCAGCGGCGGCGACTATCCCTGGCGCGGCGCGATCGACGACCTGCGCGTCTGGAACGTCGCGCGCACGGCGGAGCAGATCCAGGCCGCCATGGGCGCGCCGCTTGCCGGCAACGAAGCCGGTCTCGCCGCCTATTGGAAGCTCGACGAAGCCGGCGGCGCCGCGGTGGTCGATTCCGGTCCGAACGGCAATGACGGCACGCTGACGAGCCTCGGGCGCGAGACGCGGGTCTTCCGCTTCGACGCGGAGCGCGGCGACCAGGTCCTGCTCGACGCCACGACCTCCTCCTCCGGCCTGTACTGGCGGCTGTTCGACCCGACCGGCCGGGAACTCGTGGACCAGAGCTTCACGGACGTCGCGCGCAGCCTGCTGCTGACCGGCAGCTACACGCTGATCGTCGAGGGGCTGATCAGCAACACGCGCGCGGTGAATTTCGGCTTCACCCTGGTGGACCAGGGCAACACGCCCGTCGACGCCTTCACCGGCGACCCGCTGACGCTCGGGACGCGGGTGGACGGCAACATCGCCGTCGCGGGCGAGGTGGATTCCTACGTCTTCACCCTCGCCGGCCCGGCGCGGCTCTACCTCGACAGCCTCACCAACAACGGCAACCTGCGCATCGCGCTGGAGGGGCCGCGCGGCGTCGAGTTCTCCGACCACCCGACATCGAACGGCGACCGGGTGATCGACCTGCCGCTCGGCGGCGAATACCGCCTCACGGTCCGGGCGACGGGCACCAACACCGGCGCCTACGCCTTCCAGCTGCTCGATTTCGCGGCGGCGACCGAGATCGCCTATGGCGCGGAGGTGACGCACACCGCGACGCCCAACAACGGAGCCGCGATCTTCCGCTTCGAGGGCGTCGCCGGCGACCGCATCTTCTTCAACGCCACGCAGAACAACACCTGGTGGACGAACTGGCGCCTGTTCGATCCCTGGGGCCGCGAGATCTACTACACCGACTTCCAGGACAACGGCCCGCGCAGCCTGCCCTTCGACGGCACCTACACGCTGGTGATGGAAGGCGAGGTCTGGCAGACCGGCACCGGCACCGTCTTCAAGTTCCGCCTGGAGGAGGTGACGGACAAGGCGGCGGCGCTGACGCTCGGCAATGCCGTTTCCGACAGCATCGAGGTCCCTGGCCAGGTCGCGCGCTACAGCTTCGAGCTGACCGAGGCGAAGCAGCTCTACTTCGATTCGCTCACCAATGACGGCAACCTGCGCTGGACGCTGGCGCGGCCGGGCGCGACGCCGGTCAGCGGGCGCGCCTTCAGCTCGGCGGACCTGCCTTTCACCGCGGGGCCGGGCCAGTACACGCTGACGGTCTATCGCGACGGCGACGGCACGGGCGCCTTCGCCTTCCGCCTCTCCGACATGGCGTCCGCGACGCCGATCGAGTTCGGCGAGACGGTGAACGTGACCAACACGCCGGCCCGCAGCGCCAGCCTCTACAGCTTCGAGGCGGAGGCCGGCGACCGCATCTTCTTCAACGCGCTGCGCAACGCCATCTGGTGGACCGACATCCGCCTGATCGATCCCGTCGGCCGCCAGATCCGCCAGCAGGACTTCAGCGACTTCGGCCCCCTGACGCTGGATGTGACGGGCCGCTACACGCTGGTGATGGACGGCGAGGTCCACATCACCGACGCCAGCGCGCGCTTCGCCTTCGCGCTGAACAAGGTGGTGGATTCGCAGCAGGCGATCGCGATTGACGGGGCCGGCAGCAGCGGCCCGGTTGCGACAGAAGGCCGGATCGGCGGCGCGCTGACCTTCACCGGCGCAGAGACAGCGCGCGTCGCGCAAGGCACGAGCACCGACCTGCGCAACGACGTCACCATCGAGTTCTGGCTGCGCTACGACCACACGACCACCACCTGGACGCCGCTGGTGATCAAGGCGGCCAACCCGGCCGACAGCAATACGCGCACCTATTCGTTCTGGCTGAACGACCAGGGCTACATCCACTTCACGACCGCCGACGCCAACGGACAGCAGCACCTGAACTCCGCGGCGGGATCGGCGGTCCGGAACACCTGGGTGCATGTGGCCGGCGTGATCGACCGCACCAGCGGCCAGATGCGCCTTCTGCTGGACGGGCAGGAAGTGGCCAGCGGCGCGGTGCGCGCGAACCAGGCGGTCACCCACACGCAGCCGCTGTTCATCGGCGGCAGTAGCGACACCACCAACTACGGCCTGCTGCACGGCACGCTCGATGATCTGCGCCTCTGGTCGGTGGCGCGCAGCAACGCGGACATCCTGGCCGACATGAACGACGCCCTGCAGGGCGACGAGGCCGGCCTTGCGCTCTATCTGCCGATGAACGAGGCGGATGATCCGCAGCTTCTGGCCGATCTCGGGCCGGCGGGTACGGACGCCACCGTGGTGGATGCGCGCCAGGATGTCGCCGGGCTGATCACCGGGCGCATCCCCTCGCCCGGTGCGGTCGCCCGCTACAGTTTCACGCTCGCGCAGGACGCGCTGCTCTATTTCGACACGCTGACCAACAACAGCGACGCGACGCTCACCGTCACCGGCCCCGGCGGGCTTGGCTTCTCGCGCAACCTGCGCAACGGCGACAGCCATGAGTTCGGCGGCGGCAACCCGGTCTTCGCCGCCATCGCGGGCGACTACACCATCACCGTGGACGGCAGCGGCGACGTCACGACGCCCTTCGCCTTCCGCCTGCTCGACCTCAAGGCCGCGCCGACCGTGGACTATGACGCCGCGGTGACGGCCCAGCCGGCGGTCGGCGAGCGCACCGACATGTACCGCTTCGAGGCGACTGCGGGCGACCGCGTCTATCTCGACCTGCTGAGCTCCAGCCGGGCGGATTGGCAGGCGAGCTGGCGCGTCTTCGACCCGCTCGGCCGCCAGGTGCTGGGCCTGACCAGCCTGAACGACGTCGAGACGCTGACGCTCTCGATGACCGGCGCCTACACCGTGCTCGTCGAGGGCCGCATCGCCTACCCACAGCCCTTCAGCTATTCCTTCCAGCTGCGGAAGGTGGAGAACCAGACCACGCCGGCAGTGTTCGGCACCAACCCGCAGCCCGGCCCGCTCTGGACCGAGGGCCGCTTCGACGGCGGTGCGCAGCTCACCGGCGCCGACGCCATCGCCGTGGACGGCGCCGGCACGAACCAGACCGGCAACCTCACCATCGAGGGCTGGGTCAGGCTGGACGAGTTCAGCGACACCTGGTCGGCCATCTTCTACAAAGGCAATGGCGACAGCGCCCATCGCAGCTATTCGCTCTGGGTGAACAACAACGGCGCGCTCTATCTCGGCACCCGCGACGCCAGCGGCGAGCAGGGCACGCAGACCGCCAACGGCGTGATGCAGCGCGGCGTCTGGACGCATGTGGCCGCGGTGATCGACCGCAGCGGCGGTCAGCTCCGGATCGTGGTGAACGGCGAGGATCGCGCGACCGGCACCGTCCGCGCCGGCCCGGCGGTGACCTCCACCGAGCCTCTCCTGATCGGACGGACCACCGAGACCTCGAGCAGCTACGATTTCATGCGTGGCGCCGTGGACGAGGTGCGGCTGTGGAACGTCGCGCGCACGACGGAGCAGATCCTCGCGGCGAAGGATGCCATCGCCGCGCCACAGGCCGGGCTTGTGATGCGCCTCGGCCTCGACGAGGAGGACGGCGAGACCGCCGCCGACAGCACCGGCAACGGCAATGACGGGGCGCTGGACCGCTTCAACGCCGAGGGCATCACCGGCCGCATCGACCATGCCGGCCAGCGCGACAGCTACAGCTTCACCCTTGCCGCGCCGAGCCGCCTGCTGCTCGACATCCTCTCGCCCTACAACAGCAACTTCACCCTGACGCTGACCGGGCCGCGCGGGACGGAGTTCTCCGGCTGGCGCTTCGACAATACCGACAGCGCCGCCATCGGCGGCAGCCGCCTGCTCGACCTGCCGGCGGGTGACTACACCATCACCGTGGACGGCGCCGGGGACACCACGGGTTGGTACAATTTCCGCCTGCTCGACCTTGCCGCGGCGACACCCGTCACGGTCGGCACGAGCTTCTCGGGCGCGCTGGTGCCCGGCAGCGCGACGCAGCTCTTCGCCTTCGACGCGACGGCGGGCGAGCGCGTCTGGCTCGATCACCTCGGCTTCACCAACTCCACCTATGTCCGGTTGTACGACCCGACGGGGCGGTTGCTGCTCGGTCCCACCTATCTCGACAACCTGCGCAGCCAGGGCGCTGTGGGCCTCGGCGTGACCGGCACCTATGTGCTGGCGGTCGAAGGCTATCCGGGCGAGGGCGTGCGGCAGACCTTCAGCCTGATCGTCGATCCGATCACCGACCAGGCCTTCCCGCTGACGCTCGGCGATTCGGTGAACGGCGCGATCACCCATCGCGGCCAGGTGAATCGCTACAGCTTCACCGTGGCGGCCGAGACCTTCGTGATCTTCGACGCGCTGGGCGACACGCCCAACCTGTCCTGGACGCTTGCCACGCCAGGCTACACGCCGGTGTCCGGGCGCGGCTGGCAGAACTCCGATTCCGAGAACCTGAACGAATCCCCCGCGATCCGCCTGCTGCCGGGGACCTACACGCTGACGGTGGACGCCAGCAACGACAACCTGCCGACCTATGGCTTCCGCCTGCTGGAGATGTCGGCCGCGACGCCGATGGCGCTCGACGCCTCCGTCACCGGCACGCTCTCGCCGGGTGCGCAGACGGCGATGTACAGCTTCGACGGCACCGCCGGACAGCGGGTCCGCTTCGACCGCGAAAGCCTCTCGGCCGGCAGTCCGAAGGTGCGCGTGCTGGACCCCTTCGGCCGCGTGGTGTTCGGGCGCGCGGAATTCGCCGACAGCGACCTCTTCGTGCTGCCGCAGGTCGGCACCTACACCGTGCTGATCGAGGGCCGGCGCTACGAGAGCGGCGACATCGATTTCGGCTTCGCGCTGCGCACCGACGCGGCGCCGGCCTGGAACGGCGAGACGACGCAGGATTTCGGCGGCGAGATCGTCTCGACGGACGGCGAGGCGAGCGGAATTCCCTATGTGCTGGCGAATTACCAGGGCCCGCCCGCCAGCCTGGTCCCGGACGGGAATGGCGGCCAGGCGCTGCGGCTGACCGCGGCCACCGCCAGCGTCAACCGCAACAGCGTCGGCTTCACCTCCACCGCCGACGGGCCGCATGACAGCGTCACGGTCAGCTTCGACGCGCGCATGATCCCCTCGGCTGCCGGGCGCAACCAGTCGGGCGACGGGCTTGGCTTCGCGCTGCTGCCGACGCGCCTCTACGGCCCTGCCGGTTCGGCGCCCAATTTCGGCGAGGAACCGAACATCGCCGGCGCGCTCGGCATCGGCTTCGACATCGTCAACAATGGCGAGGTCAGCAACAACCACCTGTCGCTGCATTTCAACGGCGGCAAGATCGCCGATTACGCCGTGGACGCGGCGACGCTCGACCTCGCCGGCGGCCAGTTCTTCGGCGTGAATGTCGCCGTGACACGCGCCGTCGGCGGCAGCCGCGTGACGGTAACCCTGACGCCGCCAGGCGGCGGCGCCGCGATCACGCCGATCAACAACGTCTTCGTCGGCGGGCTGTTCCTGGAGACCAGCCGCCTCGCCTTCGGCGCGCGCAACGGCGGATGGTCCGCCCACCACGACATCGACAACGTGGCGGTCGCGACCACCGCCTCCACCGAGGTGCCGCTCACCTTCGCGCTGGACCAGCCGACGGGCAGCGCGGAAGTGCTGGCTGCGGCGGGCCTCTCGACGCTGCCGGTCGGCGGCGTCTTCCGCCACCAGATCACGCTGGCCGAGGACGCCACCGTGCTGATGGACTGGCAGGGCACCGACTGGCAGCCGGTCTGGACGCTGACCGGCCCGGACGGCGTCGTGGCGTCGCGGCGCGCCGACAACACCGACTCGTACGACGGCTTCGACCTGCTGCCGATGACGCTGAAGGCGGGCACCTATGTGGTCACCGTCTCCAACCTGCCGAACGCCAGCAGCACCTATCGCTTCCGCCTGCTGGACCTCGACAATGCGACGGCGCTCACGCCCGGCACGGCGGTGACGGGCACCTCGATCAATCCGGGCAACGAGAACGACCTCTACAAGTTCACCGCCTCGGCCGGCGACCGCTTCTTCTTCGACGCGCTCAGCGGCGGCTCCGACGTCTATTGGCGACTGTTCGGCCCGAACGGCCAGCTCGTCACCTGGCGCAACTATACGCCCTCCGATACGGGCCCGTTCGGCGTGCCGCTGGACGGCACCTATGTGCTGGCCGTGGAGGGCCGCTACTATAACACGGGCGCCAACAACTACAGCTTCAACCTGCGCCCGGTGGTGGACGACACCGTCGCGCTCGCGCTCAACACGCGGGTGGATGCGACCATCGCCGGTCCCGGCCAGGCGGACCGCTACACCTTCACCCTCGACAGCGAGCGTCTGCTCTACCTCGACACCTTCACCAACCGCTCGGACATCCGGTACTACCTGGACGGCCCGAATGGCGAGCGGATCGGCTGGCAGTATTTCTCGAACAGCGACGTGAACCAGGACGGCGCGGCGTTCCGTGCGCGGCCGGGCGACTGGACGCTGGTGATCTACGGCGACGGCGACGCAAACGGCGCCTATGCCTTCCGCCTGCTCGACCTGAGCGACCCGGCGGTCGCCATCGCGCTCACGCCCGGCACACCGGTCTCCGCGACGCTCGATCCCTACAACCAGACGGATGCGTATCGCTTCACCGGCACGGCGGGGCAGCGGCTGTATTTCGACGTGCAGCAGCAGCCCTCCGCCTATTGGCGGCTGGTGGATCCCACTGGCCGGCAGCTGTTCCGCGACGGCTTCTCCGACCGTGGCATCGTCACGCTGCCCGCGACGGGCGAATACACGCTGCTGATCGAGGGCTACCCGTACAACACCGGCAGCGCGGCCTACGCCTTCAACCTGCAGCCGATCGCGGACAGCAGCGCGGCCGCGACCCTCGGCGCGCTGGTCGAGGGCGAGATCGCGCATGCCGGCCAGACGGCCAGCTTCACCTTCACCCTCGCCGAGACGAAGCGCATCTTCATCGACACGATCGGCAACGCCGTCGAGACCGCGTGGTGGGCCGACCAGCTCCGCTGGGCCCTGACCGGCCCGAACGGCCTCGTCACCGAGCGCAGCTGGACCAACGGCAACAGCGGTCAGTTCGGCGCCGGCAATCCGCTGCTGACCCTGCCGCCCGGCGACTACACGCTCGCGGTGCGCAGCACCGTGGATCGCACCGGCGCCTTCAGCCTCCGACTGATGGATGTCGCCGCCGCGCAGGATCTGGTCCTCGGCTCGCCGGTCAGCGGCGCGCTGACGCCCGGCAGCGAGGCCGACCTCTACAAGTTCGAGGCGACGGCGGGCGACCGCTTCTACTTCGACGCCCAGCAATGGGGCTCCGGCAACACCTATTGGCGCCTGATCGGCCCCTATGGCGAAGTGCGCTTCGCGCAGGGCTTCTCGGAAGACGAGGACACGCTCACCCTCACCGAGACGGGCACCTACCTGCTGATGATCGACGGCCACCCGGCCGATCTGGGCGGCAGCCCGACCTACCGCTTCGGCATCTACGCCAACCCGATCCAGGCGCCGGTGCGCATCTCCTCGCTCGAGGCCGTGCCCTCGCCCGACCTCGTCGTGCAGAACGTCGCGGTCGCGCCGGTCGGGGCCACGGTGGAATCGGGCGGCCAGATCACCGTCAGCTGGCGCGACGCGAATATCGGCGCGCTGCCCGCCGACGCGACCTGGTCGGACCGCGTGATCGTGCGCCGCGTGGACACCGGCGAGATCCTCGCGAGCGTGGTGCTGCCCTTCGCCCCGCCCGGCGGCGCGCTTGCCGCTGGCGGCTTCGTGGACCGCCAGGCGACGCTGACGCTGCCGCCGGGCAACCGCGGCGCGGGCGAGCTCACGGTGCAGGTCACCACCGACCTCACCAACGCGCTGGATGAGGAGAACGCGAACGGCACGGGCGAGAGCAACAACGCCACGCAGGTGGCGCTGACCTCCGCCCTCGCGCCCTATCCGGACCTCGTGGTGCAGTCCGTCGCCGCGGCCCCGCCCTCCGGCTGGGCACCGGGCGAGTCCGTGACCGTCAGCTGGACCACGCGCAACGACGGCACGGCCGCGGTTCAGACCGACGTGACCGAGCGGCTCATCCTGCGCAACGCCACGACCGGCCAGCAGATGCTGCTGACGACGCTGACGCTGGCAGCGAGCCCCGGCGCGCCCTTCGGCGCCGGCGAGACGCGCGCCCGCAGCACCAGCGTCACCTGGCCCGGCGGCATCTCCTCCACCGGCGTGATCGAGTTCATCGTCGCGACCGACATCACCGACCTCGTCTTCGAGGCGAATGCCGGCGGCAATGGCGAGGCCAACAACGCCAGCACGACCTCCATCGTTTCGGCACCGGATCTTCGTGTCTCCGGCCTCGTCCTCGTCAACGCCTCGCCGCAGTCGGGCGACACGCTGACGATCCAGTGGACCGACGAGAACGCCGGCAACGCCGCCACCCCGCAGGGCTGGGTGGACCGCGTGCGGGTGGTGAACACCACGACGAACCAGGTGCTGCTCGACACCACGGTCGCCTATGACCAGGGCGCCCTCGGCCCGCTCGCGGCCGGCGCCAGCGTGCCGCGCAGCGTCTCCTTCACCCTGCCGCATGGCGCGGCGGGCGCCGGCAATCTCAGCATCACCGTCACCGCCGACCAGGCGACGAACGGCAGCACCCAGATCACCGAGGCGCTGCCGGCCGGGAATGCCGAGGGCAACAACAGCGCCTCCATCTCCCGCAGCGCCGCGCTGCGCGCCTATCCGGACCTGCTGCCCTTCGACCTCGTGGCGCCCGACACCGGCCGCGGCGAGGGCACGATCCAGGTCGCCTGGACCGTGACGAACCAGGGCACCGGCGCGACGGATGTCGCGGCCTGGACCGACCTCGTCATCCTCAGCGACGACGCGGTGTTCGGCGACGCCGACGACGTGGTGATCGGCACGCATCAGCGCAGCGGGGCGCTCGCCGCCGGCGCGGAATACGACGTGGTGCTCGACGTCTCGCTGCCGCCGCGGCTCGAGGGCAACTACTTCCTCTTCGTGCGCACCGACAGCGGGCTGGCGGTGCTGGAGCCCGACACGCGGGCGGACAACGTCACCGCGGCGCGGCCCATCGCGATCACCTCGCCCTTCGCCGACCTGACCGTGACGGAGGTGACGGCGCCGGCCACCGTCTCCAGCGGCGGCCAGATCACCGTCGAATGGACCGTCGCGAACCAGGGCGACGGGCCGACCAGCTCCGGCATCTGGCGCGACCGCGTCTATCTCTCCACCGACGGCACGCTGGACGGCGCGGACACGCTGCTCGGCACCTATGTGCGCAACGCCGCCCCGCTGGCGGCGGGCGCCGAGAGCCACGGTTCGCTCACCACGACGCTGCCCGGCAACCTTGCCGGCCAGCGCTACGTCATCGTGCGCACGGACGCGCTCGGCGAGATCTACGAGAAGGGGCTGACGGGGAACAACATCGGCGTCTCCGCCGAGCCGATCACGCTGCAGAGCCCGGACCTGACGGTCACCGACGTTGCCGTGCCGCCGACCGCACTGCCCGGCCAGCAGCGCAGCGTCAGCTGGACGGTGACGAACCAGGGCTTCGGCGACGCCTTCGGCAGCTGGACCGACCGCATCCTGCTGGTGCAGGACGGCCAGCCCGGCAGCACCGTGCTCGGCCATGTCACGCGCAACGGCGGGCTCGCCGCCGGCGCCAGCTACACCGCCTCGGCCACCATCAACTGGCCTGTGGTGGCCGATGGCGATTACCGCATCCGGATCGAGAGCGACTACGCGAACCAACTGTTCGAGGCGGGCGCCGAGGCGAACAACGCGACCACCTCGGCCGATGCCGTGGCGGTGACGCATCCCGACATCACCATTCCTTCCGTCACCGCGCCGCCGAGCGCGACATCTGCGCAGACCATCACCGTCTCCTGGACGATGCGCAACGACGGCACGGCGGCGATCCCGGGCGGCTGGACGGAGCGCGTCTTCCTCTCGCCGACGCCCGACATCACCAACGCCTCGCGCTTCGTCGGTGAGCGCAGCGGCACGCCGGGCATGGCGCCGGGGGCGGAGGTGAACCGCAGCCTCGACATCACGCTGCCGATCGACCTCTCCGGCACCTGGTACGTGGTCGTCTCGGGCGACCACTGGAACCAGGTGAATGAGGGCCTGTCCGAGGGCAACAACCGCGCCGCCTCCGCGGCGATCGCGGTGACGCAGGCGGCGCTGCCCGACCTCGTGGTGCAGGACCTGCAGATGACGGGCGCGCCGGCGCTGGAAACCGGGGCGCTGGCGACCGTCAGCTGGACCACCCGCAACACCGGGCCGGGCGATGCGGCGACCTCCTTCTACGACCGCGTCCGCGTGGTGAACCAGACCACCGGCGAGACGCTGGTGGATGTGCCGCTGTTCCGCGACGCCGCGGCGCAGGGCGCGATCGCCTCCGGCGCCGGCGTGGCGCGGCAATACCAGTTCACCATTCCGAATGGCGACCGCGGCGTGGGCGACCTGCAGGTGACGGTCACGACCGACACCTACAACAGCGCCTATGAGGGCGCGGGCGGCAGCCCGGCCGAGACGAACAACGCGGCGACGATCACGCGCGCCAGCAGCATGGCCGACTATGCCGACCTGCAGGTCCGGAACCTCGCCGTGGTGCCGGCCGCGCCGCGCTCGGGCGAGCTGCTGACCATCACCTGGGACAGCGCCAATATCGGTGACGCCGCCGCGGGGCCCTATGCCGAGCGGCTCCAGGTGATCAACCAGACCACCGGCGAGACGCTGCACGACCAGTATCTGAGCTATCCGGGCTTCGGCGGCGACGCGAATGCGCCGCTGCCCTCCGGCGAATCGCTCGCGCGGCAGGCGAATGTCCGGCTGCCGGACGGCGTGCGCAGCGTCGGCGACATCCTGGTGCGGGTCACCACCGATGCCTTCAACCAGCTCTTCGAGCGCAGCGGCGGCGTCTCCGGCGAGGGCAACAACGTCGCGAGCGTCACGCGCGCCGCGACGCTCGGCGCCTATGCCGACCTCGTCATCAGCGACATCTCTGCGCCGGCCAATGCCGGCGCGGGCAAGACGGTGCAGCTTTCCTACACCGTCACCAACACCGGCACCGCCGCCGCCACCGGCGCCTGGACCGAGCAGATCTTCCTCTCGACCGACCAGGTGCTGGGCGGCGACACGCTGCTGCGCAGCGACTACCTGCAGAACCAGTCCATCGCCGCCGGCGCCTCGGTGGTGCGGACCGTCTCCGTCACCATGCCCGCCTTCGGCGAGGGGGCGCGCTGGTTCGCCGTGCGCACCGATGCGGCGAATGCGGTGTTCGAGCTGAACGAGGAGAACAACGCGGCGCTGGACGATGCGCCGGTGCAGCTCGACCCCAGCCTGACCGTCGGCGTCGGCATCAACCCGATTTCGGAAGCCGCGGGCGCCGCCGCCAGCACGGGCACGGTCTCGCGCAGCGGCGACACCAGCCAGGCGCTGGTGGTGACGCTGGCGAGCAGCCGGCCGGAGCTGATCCTGCCGCCGACCGTGACGATCGCCGCCGGCGCCGCCTCCGCTTCCTTCGCGATCGGCGTGACGGACAACGCGCTGGTGGACGGCAGCCGCACCGCCACGCTGACGGCGACGGCCGCGGGCTATGCCGACGGCCAGGGCAGCATCGGGGTCACCGACAATGATGTGGCGGCGCTGAGCGTGAGCATTCCGCCAGCCGCCGGCGAGGGCGAGGGCCAGATCCTCGCCACCATCACGCGCAACACGCCGACCAACGTCGCGCTCGACGTCACGCTCGGGATCGACAAGAGCTGGAAGGCGACGGCGCCGGCAGGCTTCACCTTCGCCGTCGGCCAGTCCTCCATCCAGATCCCCGTCACGCTGATCGACGACACGATCATCGAGGGCACGCGCGACGTGCGCATCACCGCCCAGGCGGCGGGCCACGCCACCGGCTCCGCGCTGGTGACGGTGCTGGACAACGACATCCCGAACATCGAGCTGTCGCTGAGCAAGACGGCGGTGTCCGAAGGCGACGGTCCGGGCGCGACGATCCTGACGATCCGGCGCGACATCGCCGCGAACCAGCCGCTGGAGCTGATCCTGCTCGGCGCGCCCACCCAGATGCGGTTCCCGAACCGCGTCACCATCGCCGCGAATGAGCACGAGGTCCATGTGCCGATCGCGATCGAGGACAATGCGCTGGCCGACGGCAACCGGCTGGTGCCGCTGCGCGTGCAGATCGCGGACAGCGTGCTGAAAGTGGCGATCCCGGGCACCGCGCAGCAGATCGGCGTGCAGATCCTGGACGACGACGGCCCTTCGCTGTCGGTGACCCTCGCGCACAACGTGATCGGCGAGTCCGGCTCCACCACCGGCACGGTGCGCCGCAACACCGGCACCACCGGCGACCTCGTCGTCACGCTGACCAGCGACGACACCACCGAGGCGACGGTGCCCGCGACGGTGACGATCCTGGACGGCCAGGATTCCGCCACCTTCACCGTCACCGGCGTGCTCGACGGGATCAGCGACGGGACGCGCCCGGTGACGCTGCTGGCTTCGGCCAGCGGGCTGAACTCCGGGTCGGCGGGCCTGCAGGTGACGGACCGCGACCTGCCCGACCTGCAGGTGACCAGCATCGCTCTGCCGACATCGGTGAAGACCGGCCAGGCGGTGACCGGCACCTTCACCGTGGCGAACCGCGGCCTCGGCGCCGCCACCGGTTCCTGGGTGGATCGCGTCTACATCTCGACCGACGTGACGCTCGGCGCCGACGACGTGCTGGTGGCGACGCATGCCGGCGAACCGCTGGACGTGAACCAGGCCTATCAGCGCACGGTGAACTTCCTCGCCGGGACGCTGACCGGCACGGTCTACATGATCGTGGTCTCCGATCCGAACGGTGCGCTCGAGGAGCTCTCGAACGGCAACAACCAGGCGGTCGGCGCGCTGCAGGTGAACCCAGCCTATCGCGCGACGGTCACCGCCGACATCGAGGCGGCGCCGGCCGGCACGCGGATCCCGCTGCGCGGCAACATCTTCGATCCCGACGCGCCGGCGCCCACCGACGTAACCGAGTCCGACACCGACCCGGCGCTGATGTTCAAGCCGGTGACGATCCAGGTGACCTCCGCGAACGGCAACACCCGGACCCTGACCACCGTCACGGACATCAACGGCAACTTCACCGTGGACTTCGTGCCGCTGCCCGGAGAGGCCGGCCGCTACACCATCGCCGCCGACCATCCCGGCGTGACGCAGCGCACGCCGCAGGACAGCTTCGTGCTGATGGCGATGAAGGCGACGAGCTTCCCCGGTTCGATCGACCTGCTTCCGAGCACGCCGCGCAGCTTCGATTTCACCATCGCGAATCTCGGCGACGTGCCGCTGACCGACCTCGCCATCGCGGTGGAGGGCGCGCCGGCCTGGCTCGACCTCGACATCGACCTCGCGGACGTCATCGCGGCGGACGGCACGGTGAGCGGCAGCGTGCAGCTGACCGCCAACCAGGACCTGCAGACCGCCGGCCGGCTTGTCTTCGTGCTGACCACGGCGGAGGGCGTGACGCTGCGCGTGCCGCTGAATGTCACAGTCACGCCGCTGACGCCGCGTCTGGTCTCGCAGCCCGGCTTCCTGAACGAGGGAATGCTGCGCGGCGAGCAGAGGCTTGTGAGCTTCGAGGTGACCAACAACGGCGGCACGGAGACCGGGCCGCTGACGCTCGTGCTGCCGAACGAGCCGTGGCTGACGGCGGCGACGCCGACCAGCATCGCCTCGCTCGGAGTCGGCGAGAAGACGACCATCACGCTGCGCCTCAACCCGGGCGAGGACCTTCCGCTCGGCCTCTACAAGGGCACGGTGGTGCTGAACGGCGCGCGGACGACGCTCTCCACCGCCTATGAGTTCCGCGCCATCTCCGAGGCGCTGGGCGATGCGCGCATCAAGGTGGAGGACGAATACACCTACTTCGCCGAGGGCAATCCCGGCCTTGCCGGCGCCGCGGTGAAGCTGATCGACCCCTACACCTACCGCGTGGTTGCCTCCGCCACGTCGGACGCGGACGGCTATGTGGACTTCACCGGCATCGCGGAGGGCAAGTACATGCTCTCCGTCAGCGCGGACAAGCACGACAGCGTCCAGACCGCCTTCGAGATCAAGCCGGGCATCCTGAACGAGACCACAGCCTTCCTGCATCGTCAGGTGGTGACCTACAAGTGGACCGTCGTGCCCATCGAGGTCGAGGACCGCTACAAGATCGTCCTCGAATCGGTGTTCGAGACGGAAGTGCCGATGCCCGTCGTCACCACGGACACGCCGCGGCTGATGCCGCTGATCGTCCCGGGCGAGACGACGCAGATGGAGATCACGCTCACCAACCACGGGCTGATCCAGGCGGAGCAGGTGCAGATCCGTGTCCCGAACGACCCGGACCTGATCATCACGCCGCTGGTGGACGTGATCGACGTGCTGCCGGCGAAGAGCTCGGTGACGATCCCGATCACCATCCGCCTTCGCGAAGGCTCGCCGCTGGCGGCGCAGTTGGCCGCGAACAGCAGCAGCATGGTGATCCCGACCGGCGACGGCATCGTGTCGGCCTCCGACCTCGACATGCCGATCACCGCGCAGGGCTGGGGCAATGCGATCGCCAAGTGCCTCGGCATCGACGCGGTCTACACCTATGAGTGCCAGAACGGCCAATGGGTGTCCGTGCCGCACAAGCTGGATGCGGTGTTCTGCCTCGAGGACATCGCCGGTGCCGGCGGCTCGGCCAAGGACTTCCTCAAGGACTGGATCAAGGATCCGAAGAAGGCCAACCCCGCCAACCTGATCTGCGACGCGATCGGGATGATCCTGCAATGCGCGGGCGCCGACGACTGCACGCAGGCGATCGTCTCCACCATCTGCGGCGTCGGCCTCGGCGCGCTCACCGGCGGCTGGGCCGGCGCCGGTGCGGGCCTGGCCGGCGCGCTGGACGATATCCTCGCCTGTCTCTGCAGCCTGGACTGGGACATCGGCGACGGCGGCAGCGGCAACGGCGGGCCCGGCGGCGGCGGCGGCGGCTGGGGGATCTATGGCGGCGGGCCGGGCTCGCCCTGGTCGGTGCCGGTGATCTGGGACGGCGGCGGCGTGAGCTGCGGCCCCGGCAGCTCCGATGCGACGGTGCTGGATGCGGATGGCAACCTCTCGCCGACTGCGGCCGGGGTCTGCGCGCAGGTGCGCCTGAAGCTGGAGCAGGAGGCGGTGATCACGCGCACCGCCTTCCTCGGCACGCTCGAGCTCGACAACGGCACGGCCGGCACGCTGGAGGACATCCAGCTCATCCTCGACATCCGCGACGAGGACGGGAACGTCGCCAACGACAAGTTCTTCGTCATCGGCCCCGATGGGGAGAACATGACCGGCGGGCCGGAATTCTGGTCGCTCGCGGCCGGTGCCACCGGCGCGCTGAAATACACCTTCCTGCCCACGGTGGACGCCGCGGCGGATGCGCCGACGCGCTACTCGATCGGCGGGCGGCTGGTCTACAAGGATGGCGGCAACGTCGTGGACGTGCCGCTGCTCTCCTCCAAGATCACGGTCTATCCGGAAGCGCGGCTGCAGCTCGACTATTTCTGGCAGCGCGACGTGTTCGGCGACGATCCCTTCACCGATCCGATCGAGCCGTCCGAGCCCTTCGCGCTCGGCCTGCAGGTGACGAACCTGGGCAAGGGCGACGCCAACCGGATGACGATCACCTCCGCGCAGCCGGAGATCATCGAGAACGAGAAGGGCCTGCTGATCGACTTCGAGATCATCAGCAGCCAGGTTGGCAACCAGGCGGCGCTGCCTTCGCTGACGGTGGATCTCGGCCGCATCGCCGCGGGCGAGACCAAGACCGCGCAGTGGAACATGATCTCGTCCCTGCAGGGCAAGTTCATCGATTACAAGGCCAGCTTCGAGCATCTCGACAATTTCGGCGGCCTGCGCACCTCTCTGATCGAGAGCGTCAACATCCACGAGCTGATCCGCCAGGTGGAGGTGAACCACCCGGTCAGCGACGACATCCCGGACTACCTGGTCAACGACCTGCCGGACGACGACCACCTGCCCGACACGCTGTACTTCTCCACCGGCGGCAAGGCGCCGGTGCATGTCGCGCAGAACGTGGTGCTGGGCGGCGGCGGGCTGACGCGCACCGTGACCGCGGATGTCGAAGCCGGCTGGACCTACCTGAAAGTGGCCGACCCGGGCGCGGGCTATCGCCTGACCCAGGTGCTGCGCTCCGACGGCACGGCGCTGCCGATCGGCGACATGGTCTGGCGCACCGACCGCACCTTCAAGCCGGGCGAGCCCGGCGCGACCTACGAGAACCTGCTGCACCTGCTGGATCGCAACTCCACCGGCAGCTACACGCTGGTCTATGCGGTGGACGACCGCGTGCCGCCCGCGATCCTCTCGCTGGAGGCGCCGGCAGCGGTGGTCACCAGCGCGGTCGGCCAGCTCGACGTCACCTTCACCGAGCCGCTGGACCTCGCGACCTTCACCGTCGCGGACCTGCTACTCACCCGCAACGGCGTGGCGCTGGACCTGACGGGCGCGACGATCACGCAGGTCTCGACCAGCGTGTACCGCATCGGCAACCTCGCCGCGCTGACCACGCCGGACGGCAACTACGCGCTGACGGTGGACAGCCGCAGCATGGCGGATGGCGCGGGCAATGCGGGCACGAATGCGCGCAGCGTCTCCTGGGCGATGTCGGCCACCTCCGTCGTCGTGGCCAGCATCGAGACGGTGGAGCCCGATCCGCGCAATATCGCGGTGGGCGCGCTGGAGGTGGAGTTCTCCCGCGCGATCGACCCGGCCACTTTCGGCGTCGGCGACATCGCGCTGACCCGCGACGGCGAGGCGGTGGCGCTGGACGGCCGCGTGGTCGTGACGCAGCTCAGCGGCACGCGCTTCCGCATCAACGGCCTCGGCACGCTGACCGGCGCGGCCGGAACCTACGCGCTGACCGTTTTCGCGGGCGGCGTGGGCGAGGCGGGCAGCGGCAATGCGGGCTCCGGCCAGCTCACCGAGAGCTGGACCACGGACACCACCGCGCCGATGGTGCTCGACCTCGAGGACGTGGCGACCAACCCGCGCAACACGGTGATCCTCTCGCTCGACGTCACCTTCTCCGAGGCGATCGATCCGGCGAGCTTCACCGCGGCGGACCTGACGCTGACGCGCAACGGCGGCGCCAACCTGATCGTCGCCGACGACATCGAGCTGACGCAGCTCAGCGAGACCGTCTGGCGCGTCGCGGGCTTCAACTGGGTCTCCGGCCTCGCGGGCGACTATGTGCTGACCGTCAACGGCGCGGGCCTGACCGACCTTGCCGGCAATGCCGGCACCGGCTCGGCCTCCTCCAGCTGGCGGATGGACATCGGCGCGCCGCCGGCCGCGACCAACCTGCGCATCACGCCGGATCGCGGCGTGGCCGATGACGACGAGCTGACCAACACCCAGGCCTTCTCGATCCTCGGCGACCTGGCCGAGGAAGGGCTGACGGTCCGCTTCTACGACCTGACGACGAAGACCGATCTTGGCGTCGCCGTGGTGACCGGCCAGATCTTCGAGGGCGCCATCGCGCTGAACAGCCCGGGCAAGCACGACATCCGCGTGCGCACGGTGGACGACGCGGGCAACACGACCGATGCGGTGCTGAGCGTCTTCATCGACGTGTCCGCGCCGGTGGTCACCGCCATCCAGCAGGTCACGCCCAACCCGCGCACCACGGGCGTCGCCACGCTGGACGTGACGCTCTCCGAAGCGGTGGACGCCGCCAGCTTCGATGCGCAGGACATCGTGCTGACGCGCGACGGCGCGGCGCTGGACCTGTCCGGCGTGACCGTCGCGCTGCTCTCCGGCACGACCTACCGCATCTCCGGCCTCGAGGCGGTGACCGGCGAGCCGGGCGAGTACGCGCTGACCGTCGCCGGCGCCGGCATGCGCGACAACGCCGGCAATGCCGGCACGGGCAGCGCGACCGCGAGCTGGACTCGGGCCGTGAGCCTGCCCACCGGCATCACCGGCCGCGTCTTCGAGGATTTCGACGCGAACGCGGTCTTCGGCAGCAGCCTCTTCGGCACCACCGATGTCGGCCTCGAAGGCTGGACGGTGTTCCTCGATCTCGACGGCGACAGCATCCTGGACGATGGCGAGGCCAGCACCACCACCGCCGCGAACGGCACCTACGCCTTCACCGGCCTCACGGCCGGCAGCTACGCGATCGTCGCGGAGCTGCGGACCGGCTGGGTCTCGACGGGCCCCGTCTCGAACCGCATCGAGGTGACGCTGCTCGCCGAGCAGACGCTCACGAACGCCAACTTCGCGCGCTTCGAGCTCGGCACGATCGGCGGCGTGAAGTTCAACGACCTCGACGGCGACGGCATCCGCGACGTGGGCGAGGAAGGCCTTGCCGGCGTCACGCTCTTCGTGGACCGCGACGGCGACAATGTCCTGGACGAGGGCGAGGTCAGCACCGTCACCGCGGCCGATGGCAGCTACGTCTTCACCGGTCTGGCCTACGGCACGGTGCGCATCGGCGAGGTCGCACAGGCGGGCTGGGCGCGCACCACGCCGCCGGCCTCCATGCGCGTGATCAGCGGCTACGAGAACGCCGCGGTCGCCATCGGCAATGTCCGCACCGTCTCGATCAGCGGCACGAAGTTCGAGGACGTCAACGGCAACGGCCTGCGCGACAACGGCGAGGGCGGCGTCGAGGGCTGGACGATCTTCATCGACGCCAATGGCGACGGCGTCCTGCAGGAGACGGAGGCCAGCGTCCTCACCGGCGCGGACGGCACCTACAGCTTCACCGGACTGCTGCCCGGCACCTACATCATCGCGGAAGTGCAGCGGCCCGGCTGGGTGCAGACGACGCCGACGGGCTCCGCCGCCGGCTCCGGCATCGCGGTCAGCCTCGCCGGCTCCGATGTCGAGCTGACGATGGAAGGCTGTTCCTGCGGCGGCACCTGGGCGCTGCCGGACGGGTCCGACATCGTGGATCTCGGCGCGCTGTCCACCCGCGAATCGCGCGACCTCACCGGCCTGACCTCGGCGCTCCAGGATGCGCGCTTCACCGGCCTGACCGGCAGCGGCGTGCGCACCGTGCTGATCGACACCGGCATCGACGTGGACCATCCCTTCTTCGGGCCGGACACGGACGGCAACGGCATCGCCGACCGGATCGTCTTCCAGTGGGACTTCGCGGACAACGACGCGGACGCCTCCGATGTCGCGAAGGGCCATGGCAGCCACGTCGCAAGCCTGATCGGCAGCGGCGACAGCCGCTACGGCGGCGTCGCGCCGGGCACCGAGCTGATCGTGCTGAAGGTGTTCAGCGACGGCGGCCGCGGCACCTTCGCGAATGTCGAGAAGGCGCTGCAGTGGGTGATCGCCAACGCCGAGGCCTGGAACATCGGCGTGATCAACATGTCGCTCGGCGACAACGGCAACTGGAACACCACCATCCCGCGCTACGGCCTGGGCGACGAGTTCGCGACGCTGGCGGCCATGGACATCATCACGGTCGCCGCGGCGGGCAACTTCTACAACCAGTACAACGCGATGGGCGTGGCCTATCCCGCGGCCGATCCGGCCGTGCTGTCCGTCGGCGCCGTCTGGTCGGCGGATTTCGGCGGTCCATGGACGGTCGCGACCGGCGCGACGGACTACACCACCGGCGCCGACCGCATCGCCGCCTTCAGCCAGCGCGACGACGAGCTGCTGGACATCATGGCGCCCGGCGCGCGCTTCAACGGCGCCAACGCCACCGGCGGCGTGCAGACCATGCAGGGCACCAGCCAGGCGGCGGGCTTCGTCTCCGGCGCGGCGGCGCTCTCGCAGCAGCTCGCGCAGCAGGTGCTCGGGCGCAAGCTCTCCACGGCGGAATTCGCGGAGCTGCTGAAGCGCACCGGGGACATGATCCTCGACGGCGACGACGAGAACGACAACGTCAAGAACACCGGCCTCTCCTTCCCGCGCATCCAGTTCACGCGCCTGTTCGAGGAGATCCTGACCTTCACCTCGCTGCCCGATGAGGGCGGCACGGGCGGCGGCACGGGCGGCGGCACCGGCGGCGGCACCACGCGCCCGCAGCAGGCCGCGGCGCCCGGCGTGCACAGCGTGACGGTCGCCGCCGGCGAAAGCCGCAGCGATGTCAGCTTCGGCAACTTCAAGCTGGCGACGATGACCGGCTTCGTCTTCCTCGACGCGGACGGCGACGGCCTGCGCGATGCCGGCGAGGATGGCGTCGCGGGACGCACGGTGTTCCTGGACGCCAACGGCAACGCGACGCTGGACGAGAACGAGGTCGAGGCGCTGACCGACGCCAACGGCGCCTTCGATCTCGGCCTGCTCGGGCCTGGCGGCTACGCGCTCCGCATGGTCGGCGTGCCGGACTGGGTGGTGACCACGCCGCAGCCCGTCTCCGGCACGTCGAGCAGCGGGCAGGCGATCAGCCTGCTGATCGGCACCCGCCTGGCCCCGACCGGAAACGAGCTGGCGGCGCTTCCCGATGCCGCCACGACCGACGAGGACACTGCGCGCTCCATCGATGTCACGGCGAATGATGGCGGCGTCGAGCCGCTTGCCGTCTCCCTGCCGCAGGGAAATTCGGCCCTGGGTGCGCTGCTCACGGTGCAGGTGAACGGCCGGGTCCACTACAACCCGAAGGCCTCCGCCGCGCTGCAGGCGCTGCTGCCGGGCCAGACGGCGACGGACAGCTTCGAATACACCGTCACCGACGCCACGGGTGCGACCTCGACGGCCGTGGTGACGGTGACCGTGGAGGGCACGAACGACGTGCCGAAGGCGCGGCCGAACAGCTACACGACGCATGAGGACCGGGCGATGATCCTGCCGGTCCTGCTGAACGACACGGATCCCGATGCCGGGCAGACCCTCTCGCTGTCCGTGCTGCCGGCCTTCAGTGCGCGCGGCGCCGCGCTGGTCGCGCTGCCCGATGGGCGTGTCAGCTACGATCCGCGGGTCTCGGCCGAGCTTCAGCAGATCGGCTTTGGCGAGGAGCTGCTCGACAGCTTCACCTATCGCGTCTCCGACGGCGCCGGCGGCGAGGCGGAGGCGACGGTCACGGTGAAGGTGACAGGCCGCCAGGATCCCTTCATCCACTACCGTACGACGACGACGGAGGATGGGGAGATCCTCGTCACCGTGCCGAACGCGACCATCACCTCGGTCGGAGGCATCAGCGCGCAGACCGTGCCGGTGCAGCTGGTCGGCGGCCAGATCCTCTACGATCCGCGCAACACGCCGAGGGCGCAGCGGCTGGCGGAGGGCGAGACGCTGCAGGATGGCGTGAACTTCAGCGGCTTCACCGCGCTCGGCGAGCCGATGCGCGGCCGGCTTGTCGTCACCCTGACGGGCGTGAACGATGCGCCGGTGGCACGCCGGGTGAACGCGGAGACGGATGCGCTGACCGCCGCGGAGATCGACGCCGTGACCGGCGGCGCCGACCGCGACAACGGCGCGGAGCTGGCGCTCGACAGCGTGGCGGCCACCAGCCGCCTCGGCGCGGCGGTGGCGATCGTGGACGGCAAGGCGGTCTACGACCCGACAGGGTCGGCGGCCTTGCAGAGGCTCCTGTTCGGCGACACGGCGCTCGACAGCTTCAGCTACACCGTGCGCGACGAGCATGGCGCAACCGCGACCGGAACCGTCTTCGTGGCGGTCGCCGGGCGCGCCGACACCAGCCAGGTGATCCCCCTCGCCCCGGGCAGCACGGACGAGGACACCGTGCTGCGCATGGCCGTCGGCTCCTGGCCGCTGGTGTCGGTCAGCCCGGTCACCGGGCTCGGCGCGGCGGTGAGCATCGTCAACGGCAAGGTGAACTACGATCCGCGGCTTGCCGCCGGCATCCAGGCGCTCGATGCGGGCGACAGCGCGGCGGACCTCGTCACCGTCACCCTGCGCGACAATGCCGGCAAGCTGCGCCAGGGCCAGATCGCGGTGACGGTGAACGGCGTGAACGACGCGCCGGTCGCCATCGCGGATGCCGCCGCGGCGCGCGCCGACCAGGTCACCCAGGTCGACGTCCTGGCCAATGATCGCGACCGCGACGCCTCGGCGGTGCTGTCCATCACCGGGCTTGCGGCGACCAGCGCCGGCGGCGCGGCGCTCTCGGTGGTGAACGGGAAGGTCGCCTACGATCCGACCGGCGTCGCCGCCTTCCAGGCGCTGCCGGTCGGCGCGACGGCCACCGACAGCTTCAGCTACACCGTCGTGGACGAGCATGGCGAAAGCTCGACCGCGACCGTGCAGATCCTGGTGGTCGGCCGGAACAACGCGCCGGTCGCGGCCGCCGGTGCCGCCGCCGCGGCCGCCCCGGCGCCGGTCGTGGGCGGCGGGGGGGCGGATGGCGGCGGCGTGGGCACCGGCGCGGG
>NZ_JBWXTD010000003.1:133319-143524 GCF_056682175.1 Falsiroseomonas sp. RANM36 | reverse complement strand
GCTACCCCGTCGTGCACGAGCATGGCTAAAGCTCGCCCGCGACGGTGCACATCCTGGTGGTCGGCCGTAACAACGCGCGGGGCGCGGCCGCCGATGCCGCCGCCGCGACCTCCACGGCGCCGATCGTGATCGACGTGCTCGCGAATGACAGCGACGTGGACACCGGCGCGGTGCTCACGCTGCTGGAGGCGCAGACGACGAGCCGTTTCGGCGCGGCCGTCGGCATCAACCCGGACGGCACGCTCACCTACGACCCTACCGCCTCCGCCACGCTGGCCGCGCTGGCGCCGGGCGCGGTGCGCACCGACCGCTTCACCTACACGATCACCGACGAGCAGGGCGCGCGCCGCAGCGCGGTGGTGACGGTGACAGTGACGGGCGCCGCGCCGGCACCCGCAGCCTCGACGCTGCTGCTGAGCCAGGCGCCGGCGGCGAAGCGCAGCGCGTTGGAGACCCCCGATGAGGAGGAGTTCGTGGTGGATCTCGCCGCGGAATTCTCCGGCTTCGAGGCGCCGGTCCAGGCGGCCGGGGGCGTCTCCTCCTGGCAGGTCGGCTTCGTCGCCGAAGGTGCCCAGCCCGAGGATCCGAATCGCGACATCGAAGTCGTGATCGGCCAGGTGGCCTGAGCGGAGGGGTCGCGCGATGTCCTTCGCCGAAGAGATCGGGCGCACTGGCGGGACGGAGCCGAAGCTCCGCCTCGTCGCGCAGACGGATGGGGAGGCCGCGCTCTGGGCCTCCTTCGCCGGCGCGAAGCAGGCCAGCGAATTCTGCAACGCCTGGCTCGCCATCCAGTGCCGCAACGTGCCTGATGTGCAGGCCGGGCTGCTGCTGCTGCAGGAAGGCCGCGGGCGCTTCACGCCGGCCGCGATCTGGCCGGACCGCGCGCGCGACGTCACGCATCTCGCCAAGACCGCGCAGCAGGCGCTGGCCGAGAAGCGCGGCGTCGTGCTGGCCGGCCGCGATGGCGCCTCCGAAGTCGCCTATCCGCTGGAACTCGACGGCGCCGTGCATGGCGCGGTGGTGCTGGAGCTGCGCGCCAGCGGCGCCGCGCTGCAGGCGGCGCTGCGCCAGCTGCATTGGGGCGCGGGCTGGCTGGAGACGCTGTTCCGACGCCGCCAGGCCGGCATGGATGCGGAGCAGCTGCGCCGCACCGCCGTCGCCCTCGATGTCGCCGCCGTCGCCGGCGAGCATGCGCGGCTGCATGCGGCGGCCGTCGCCGTCGCCACCGATCTCGCCACGCGGCTGAACTGCCGCCGCGTCTGCCTCGGCCTCGCGCGGCATCGCGGCGCGCGGCTCGTCGCCGTCTCCCACACCGCCTGGTTCGAGGAGAAGGCGCAGACCGTCGCCGCGATCGAGGCGGCGATGGAGGAGGTGCTGGACCAAGACGCGGCCGTGCTGCTGCCCTCCCTGCCCGAGACCGCGCGGCGCGTCGCCGTGGCGGCGACCGAGCTCGCCCGCCTCTCCGGCGCGACGGCCGTGGCGTCCATCCCCCTCACCGCCGGCCCGCGCACCATCGGCGTGCTGACATTCGAGCGCGAGGGCGACGCCTTCGACGCAACGACGCTGCGCATGCTGGAAGCGGTCGGCCATGCGCTCGGCCCGCTGATCGCGGCCAAGGCCGAGGGCGAGAAGCTCGTCACGGGCCGCATCGCGACCATGGCCGGCGATGCGCTGCGCGCCGTCTTCGGCCCGCGCCGCCCGGCGCTGAAGCTTGCGCTCGCCGCCGCGCTGGCGCTCGGCGCCTGGCTTGCGGTGGCGACCGGCGAGTTCCGCGTCGCGGCGAAGGCGGCGATCGAGGGATCGGTGCAGCGCGCCGCCGTCGCGCCCTTCGAAGGATTCGTCGCCACCGCCCCGGCTCGTGCCGGCGACGTAGTGGAGGAAGGCCAGGTGCTCGCCACGCTCGACGACCGCGAGCTGAAGCTGGAAGCCGCGCGCTGGCGGGCGGAGCGCGAGCAGCAGCTGCTGCGCTACCAGGAGGCGCTGGGCAAGCAGGACCGCGCCCAGGCGCGCATGCTGGCCGCGCAGGTGCGCCAGACCGAAGCGCAGCTCGCGCTGGTGGAGGGCAAGCTGGCGCGCGCCCAGATCCGCGCGCCCTTCAGCGGCATCGTCGTCTCCGGCGATCTCTCTCAGCAGCTCGGCGCGCCGGTCGAGACCGGGAAGGTGCTGTTCGAGATCGCGCCGCTCGATGGCTTCCGCGTGGTCCTGCAGGTGGATGAGCGCGACATGCGCTACGTGGCGGAAGGGCAGGGGGGCGAGCTGGTGCTCACCGGCCTGTCGGGCCGGTCCTTCCCCGTGGCGGTCAGCAAGGTGACGCCGGTCGCGAATGTGCAGGACGGACGCAACGTGTTCCGCGTCGAGGCCGCCGTCACGGATCCCGCGGCCCGGCTGCGCCCGGGGATGGAGGGCGTCGCGAAGCTCTCCGTCGAGGACCGCTCGCTGGTCTGGATCTGGACGCGCAGCCTGGTTGACTGGGTGCGCATGAGCCTGTGGACATGGCTGCCGTGAGCATGACATCTCCCTCCCCCGCATGCGGGGGAGGGTCGGGGTGGGGGCAGAGCGCGCGCCATGGCCGCTGACGCCTTCCTCAGCCCCGAATGGCACCGCGTCGCGCGCCTCAAGCCGCGGCTGCGCCCGCATGTGAAGATCCACCGCCACCGGTATCGCGGCCACACCTGGTACGTGGTGCAGGACCATGCCTCGGGCCGCTACCACCGCTTCAGCCCCTCCGCCTATCAGCTCGCCGGCATGATGGACGGCCAGCGCACGGTGGACGAGCTGTGGAAGGTGCTGGTGGACCAGCTCGGCGACGAGGCGCCGACGCAGACCTCCGTGGTGAACCTGCTCTCGCAACTGCATTCGGCGGACCTGCTGCAGACCGACGTCGCCGCCGACCCGAAGGAGATGCTGCAGCGCCGCGGCAAGCAGAAGCGGCGCAAGCTGCTCGGCCGCGCCGGCAATCCGCTGGCGGTGAAGTTCCCGCTCTGGGACCCCGATCGCTTCCTGCTCGCGACGCTGCCCTTCGTGCAGCCGCTGATGTCGAAGTTCGGCGCGCTGCTCTGGCTGCTGATCGTCGGCGCCGGCGCGGTGCTCGCCGGCATGCACTGGCCGGAACTGACGGCGAACCTCGCGGACCGCGTGCTCACGCCGGACGGGCTGCTGATGGTGGCGATCGTCTTCCCGCTGCTGAAGCTGCTGCACGAGATGGGCCACGCCTATGCCACGCGCGCCGGCGGCGGCGAGGTGCACGAGATGGGCGTAATGCTCATGGCGCTCGCCCCCGTGCCCTATGTGGACGGCACCGCCTCGGCCGCCTTCCGCAGCAAGTGGCGGCGCGCGGGCGTCGGCGCGGCGGGCGTGATCGTGGAGGCCTTCGTCGCCGGCCTCGCCATGGTCGCCTGGACGCTGCTGGAGCCCGGGCTGCTGCGCGCGCTGTGCTTCAACGTGATGCTGGTCGCCGGCGTCTCCACCGTGATCTTCAACCTCAACCCGCTGATGCGCCTGGATGGCTATTTCATCGCCTGCGACCTGCTGGAGATCCCGAATCTCGGCGGCCGCGCCAACAAGTGGTGGGGCTGGATCGCGGAACGCAGGCTGTTCGGGGCGGATGTGGAAGAACCCAGCGCGACCCCGTGGGAGCGCTTCTGGTTCGTGCTATACGCGCCCGCCGCCTACGCCTGGCGCATCGGCGTGCTGTTCGGCATCGCCTTCTTCGTGGCGGAGCGTTTCTTCGTCATCGGCGCGCTCGTCGCCATCGCCGGCATCGTCATGGGCCTCGTGTGGCCGATGGCGAAGGCCTTCTGGCATGTCGGCACCAGCCCGAAGCTGCAGCTGAAGCGCGGCCGTGCGATGGCGATCACCTTCGGCGGCCTGGCCGCCGCCGCCTTCCTGCTCGCCGTCGTGCCGGCGCCGCTTCGCACCACCTCCGAAGGCGTGGTCTGGCTGCCGGAGGAGGCGATCGTGCGCGCCGGCGGCGACGGCTTCATCCGCGCGGTCGCCGTCTCGCCCGGCAGCCAGGTGGGCAAGGGCATGCGGCTGGTGGAGGCCGAGCATCCGGACCTCGTCGCGGAGCTCGCCGTGCTGCGCACCCAGATCGAGGCGCTGCGCGCGCGCCTGGATTCCGAGCAGTTCACCAACCGCGTGCAGGCCGGCGTCACCCAGCAGGAGATCGCGCTCAAGACGCAGGAGCTGGCGCGCACCGAGGAGAAGCTCGCGGCGCTGGAGGTGGTCAGCGGCGCGGAGGGCACCTTCCGCGTGCCGCGCGCCGGCGACCTGCCGGGCCGCTACGTGAAGCGCGGCGACGTCATCGGCTTCATCACGCCGGAAAGCGCCTCCCTGGTGCGCGTCGTCGTGCCGCAGGCCGACATCGAGCTGGTGCGCGAAAGGCTGGACGAGGTCGAGATCAAGCTGCCCGGCCGAGTCTGGGAACCACTCTCCGCGCATCTGGTGCGGGAGGTCCCGGCCGCCTCCGACCGCCTGCCGAGCCGCGCGCTCGCGGTCGAGGGCGGCGGCCGCTTCGCCTCCGATCCCGCCTCCGGCGGCGAGTCGCCGCGCACGCTGCAGCGCCTGTTCCAGTTCGACCTCGCCCTACCGGAGGGGCTGGTGCGCGAGGCCTATGGCAGCCGCGTCTTCGTGCGCTTCGACCATGGCTGGGAGCCGCTCGGCGCCCAGTGGTGGCGCCGCGGCCGCCAACTGGTCCTTGCGCGACTGCAGCTGTGAGCCACGAACGGCTCAAGCCCTGGCGCACCGAGGAACGCCAGTCCGGGCCGTATCCCGAACGCGCCGAACGCGATCCCAACCTCGCCGACCGCGCGCTGATGGCCTGGGGCGAGGTGACGGCGCGCAGCCTCGGCCATCGTCGCCGCATGCTCGAGAAATTCTGCGACCGCGTGGACGCGGCGGAAGCGGAGGTAACGCCGCTGAGCGACGATCGCCTGAAGGACGCCGCGCAGGCGCTGCGCCCGCTTTTTCTCCGCCACGGCCTGCGCGACGACCTGCTGGTGCGCTGCTTCGCGCTGGCCCGCGAAGGCAGCCGCCGCGTGCTGGGCAAGCGCCACTACCGCGTGCAACTGATGGGCGGCCGCGCGCTGGTGGAAGGCTGGCTCGCGGAGATGGCGACGGGCGAGGGCAAGACCATCACCGCCGGCCCGCCAGCCATCGCCGCCGCGCTCGCCGGCCTGCCGGTGCATGTCGTCACCGTCAACGACTACCTGGCCGAGCGCGATGCGGAGATCGTGCGCCCGCTCTACGAGATGTTCGGGCTGACGGTCGGCATCTGCCGCCACGGCCAGAAGCCGGACGAACGCCGCAAGGCCTATGAGGCCGACATCACCTACGGCGCCAACAAGGAGATCGCCTTCGACTACCTGCGCGACCGCATCGCGCTCGGCCATCGCCGCGACCGCGCGGGGCGCGCCGTGCAGGCGATGCTGCGTGACCGCTTCGCCCAGCCGCTGCTGCTGCGCGGCCTCGGCTTCGCCATCGTGGACGAGGCCGACAGCGTGCTGGTGGACGAGGCGCGGACGCCGCTGATCATCTCCGCCGAGGTCGAGGGCGACGACGAGGCCGCGACCTATGCGCTCGCGCTCGAAGTCGCCTCCCGCCTCACCGAGGGCCAGCATTACGAGTTGCTGCCTGCCCGCCGCCTGATCCGCCTGACGGAAGCCGGCAAGGCGCGCGTGGAGGAGGATACGCGCCTGCGCGGCGGCCTCTGGGGCATCCGCCGCGCGCGGGAGGAGCTGGCCGAGCAGGCGCTGTCCGCGCTGCATCTCTTCCTCCGCGGCCAGCAATATGTCGTGGCCGAGGGCAAGGTGCAGATCGTGGACGAATACACCGGCCGCATCGCCGATGGCCGCACCTGGGAACGCGGCCTGCACCAGCTGATCGAGCAGAAGGAAGGCGTGGAGCTGACCGGCAGGCGGGAGACGCTGGCCCGCATCACCTATCAGCGCTTCTTCCGCCGCTACCTGCGCCTCTCCGGCATGACGGGCACGGGCTGGGAGCTGGCGGGCGAGCTGCGCGCCGTCTACGGCCTGCCCATCGCGCGCATCCCCACCAACAAGCCAAGTCGCCGCCAGGATCTCGGCGCGAAGTTGTTGGGCGACATGGCGTCGAAATGGGACGCCGTGGCGGAGGCCGCGCGCAAGGTCAGCGCAACGGGCCGCCCCGTGCTGATCGGCACGAAGAGCGTCGAGGCCTCGGAGGCGCTGTCGGAACGCCTCGCTGCGCGCGGCCTGGCGCACACCGTGCTGAACGCCCGCTTCGACAAGGAGGAGGCGGAGATCGTCGCGCGCGCCGGCGAGCGCGGCCGCATCACCGTCGCCACCAACATGGCGGGCCGCGGCACCGACATTCATCTGGGCGAAGGCGTGGAGGAACTCGGCGGGCTGCATGTGATCGTCGCCGAGTATCACGACAGCCCGCGCATCGACCGCCAGCTGATCGGCCGCGGCGCGCGGCAGGGCAATCCCGGCAGCTTCGAGGCGATCGTCTGCCTGCAGGACGAGCTCTTCGCGAAATTCGGCGGTGGGCGGCTCGGGCATGTCGCGCGCGCGGTGCCGGGCGGCGGCGTCGCGCTGCTCAGGCGCGTAGCGCAATGGCGCGCCGAGGCGATGAACGCCGCGACGCGACGCCAGACGCTGCGCTCGGACACCGAGACGCGCAAGCAGCTCGGCTTCGCGGGGGCGCCGGAGTAGCCCTTTTCGCCGGGCCGGCGCTTCGGCAGGATGCTGCGGCGCACAAGCGAACGGACCGGCCCCATGACCACCCCGCCCGAGCCCGATCTCGAGACCTATGCACGCCAGGCCGCCGCGCTGATCGGCCTGACGCTGCACGACCGCCATGTGCCCGGCATCGTCCAGAACCTGCGCGTCGCCGCGCGCGCCGCGGCGGTCGTAGACGGCGTCGCGCTCGGCCCGACCGACGAGCCCGCCCCGGTCTTCGTCGCCGCGCCGCGATGAACGCCGCCGCCACCGCCGCCGCGATCCGTTCAGGCCGCCTCAGCGCGAGCGAGGCGGTCGAACAGACGCTCGCCGCCATCGCTGCGCGCAGCCCCGCAATCAACGCCTTCACCGCCGTCACCGCCGAACGCGCGCGCGCGGAGGCGAAGGCAGTGGACGCCGCCATCGCCGCGGATCGCAGCCCCGGCCCGCTCGCCGGCGTGCCCTTCGCCGCGAAGAATCTTTTTGACGTCGAAGGCGTTGTCACGCTCGCCGGTTCGACCATCGAGCAAAGCGCGCCGCCGGCCTCGCGCGACGCCTTCCTCCTGCGTCAGCTCCGCGCCGCGGGCGCGATCTGCGTCGGCGCGCTGAACATGGACGAATATGCCTTCGGCTTCACCACCGAGAACACGCATTACGGCCCGGCGCGCAATCCGCACGACACGACGCGCATCGCCGGCGGCTCCTCCGGCGGCTCGGCAGCCGCCGTCGCAGCGGGGCTGGTGCCGCTTTCGCTCGGCAGCGACACCAACGGCTCGATCCGCGTCCCCGCCTCGCTCTGCGGCATCTTCGGGCTGAAGCCGACCTATGGCCGCCTCTCGCGCCAGGGCGCGTATCTCTTCGCCGCGAGCTTCGACCATGTCGGCCCCTTCGCGCGCGACGTCGCCGACCTCGCGCTGGCCTACGACGCGCTGCAGGGCAGCGACTCCCATGATTCCGTGCAGCAGCGCCGCGTGAAGGAGCCGGTGGCGCCCCGCCTCTCCGCCGGCACGAAGGGCCTGCGCATCGCGACCCTCGGCGGGCACTTCGCCGCCAACGGCCTCCCGGAATGTTTTCGCGCCGCGGAGATCGTGGCGCGCGCGCTGGACGCGACCGCGCGGGTCGAGCTGCCGTTTGCCGCGCAGGTGCGCGCCGCCGCGGTGATCATCACCATGGCGGAAGGCGCGAACCTGCACCTGCCGGACCTTCGCACGCGCCCCGACGATTTCGACCCGATGACGCGCGACCGCTTCCTCGCCGGCGCGCTGCTGCCCGCGCATTGGCTGACGCAGGCGCAGCGCCTCCGCGCCGCCTTCCGCGACCAGGCGCTGGCGCTGTTCGAGGAGGCGGACGTGCTGATCACCCCCGCCACGCCCTTCGCCGCCACGCCGATCGGCCAGGACATGATCGAGATCGACGGCGCCGCCATCCCGCTGCGCCCTGCGCTCGGCGCCTTCAGCCAGCCGATCTCCGCCATCGGCCTGCCGGCGATGGTCGTGCCGCTGGCCGATCCCGCCGCCGCCGGCACCGCGAACGGCCTGCCCATCGGCGTGCAGCTCATCGCCGCGCCCTGGCGCGAGGATCACCTCTTCCGCGTCGCCGCCGCGCTGGAACAGGCCGGCGTCGTCGCCTCACCCAGCCCGCCGGAGCGCTGAATGGAGATCAACCACCCCGAGACCCATGCCGAGGTCTCGGCCGCCTTCGCCCGCTACGAGCAGGCGCTGGTGACGAACGACGTCGCCGTGCTGGACGAGCTGTTCTGGGACAGCCCGCACACTATCCGCTACGGCGCCGGCGAGAACCTCTACGGCTCCGCCGAGATCCAGGCCTTCCGGGCCGCGCGGCCTTCCGTCGGCCTGGCGCGCGAACTGGATCGCACCGTCATCACCACCTACGGCCGCGACTTCGCCACCGCCAACACGCTGTTCCACCGCAACGGCAAGGTCGGGCGGCAGAGCCAGAGCTGGGTGCGCCTGCCGGGCCTCGGCTGGCGCGTGGTTGCCGCGCATGTGAGCATGCTGGCCTGACACGCGCCGGCGGCGGCGTGCCATGCTGCGGGCATGCGCGCGATGCTGCTCCGGCGGGCGCCCGGGCGCCTGGAATGCGCCGCGGTGCCGGACCCGAAGCCCGGCCCCGGCGAGGTGCTGTTGCGCGTCGCCGCCTGCGCCGTCTGCCGCACCGACCTGCATGTGGTGGATGGCGAACTGCCCGGCATCCGGCCGGACCTGATCCCCGGCCATGAGATCATCGGTCGGGTCGAGGCGCTCGGGCCGGGCGTGGCGCGATTCGCGATCGGCGACCGGGTCGGCGTGCCCTGGCTCGGCTTCGCCTGCGGCACCTGCCGCTTCTGCCGCGCGGGGCGCGAGAATCTCTGCCCCGAGGCGCGCTTCACCGGCTACCAGCGCGATGGCGGCTATGCCGAGCTCACCGTCGCGGATGCGCGCTTCTGCTTCCGGATCCCCGACGCCTACACGGATCAGGCGGCCGCGCCGCTGCTCTGCGCCGGGCTGATCGGCTTTCGCGCGCTGCGCCTGGCCGGCGATGCCCGGCGCCTCGGCCTCTACGGCTTCGCGGCGGCGGCCCATATCGTCGCCCAGCTTGCCCGTCATGAGGGGCGGGAGGTGCTGGCCTTCACCCGCCCGGGCGATACGGCGGCGCAGGGTTTCGCCCGCTCGCTCGGCGCGTCCTGGGCCGGCGGCTCGGACCAGGTGCCGCAGGCGCCGCTCGATGCCGCCATCATCTTCGCCCCGGTCGGCGCGCTGGTGCCGGCCGCGCTGCGCGCGGTCGCGCCGGGCGGCACGGTGGTCTGCGCCGGGATCCACATGAGCGACATCCCCGCCTTCCCCTATGCGCTGCTGTGGCAGGAGAGGGTCCTGCGCTCCGTCGCCAACCTCACCCGCGCCGATGGCGAGGCCTTCCTGGCGCTTGCGCCGCAGGTGCCGGTGCGGACCGAGACGGAGGCCCTGCCCCTCGGCCAGGCGAACGCGGCGCTGGACCGGCTGCGCGCGGGGGAGGTTCGCGGTGCCTTCGTCCTGATCCCTTGATGCGTGTCATGGCATGCAGTGCCCGGCGGTGCTGCCCTGCCCTTGGGAAACGCGGGCGAGCCTGCGTTGCCGAATGCGGATGAGAAGGAGGATGCCATGCCGGCGGAAATCGAGTGGGCCCTGGTTGCGGATGCGCAGCATGCCCGCGTCTTCGAGCGCCAGGCGCCCTTTGGGCGCTGGCAGGAGCGCACCGAGGCCGCCGAGGAGATCCACAACCGCCCCTCGCATGAGCGCGGCACGGAGCGGCCGGGGCGCGCGCATGAAAGCGTCGGCACGGCGCGCCATGCGATCGAGCCGAAGACGGATCCGCACCGCGCCGCCAAGCAGGCCTTCGCGGGCCACCTGGCCGCGCGGCTGGAGGCCGGGGCGGGCAGCTATCATCGCCTGCTGCTCGTCGCCCCGCCGGCCTTCCTCGGCGACCTGCGCGCGGAACTCGGCGATGCCGCGCGGGCGAAGCTGCGCGGCA